>NZ_JBBCBL010000011.1:0-68722 GCF_037203745.1 Stenotrophomonas sp. CCNWLW162
CTACGGCATCCGCAACAGCAAGCTGGCCAAGTCCTCCTGATCCGCCTACGGGCCGGCCCTGCGCCGGCCCGTCCGTTTTCCCCGCGCGCCCGTTGCGGCGCGCTTCGACAAGACCACCACACATGTTCAAGCAACTGTGGGCCACCAAGCACCCGCATGCCGCCCATGAAGACGCCAACGGCCTGAGCCTGCGCCGCCACCTCGGCCCGTGGGGCCTGACCGCCCTCGGCATCGGCGCGGTGATCGGCGGCGGCATTTTCGTCATCACCGGCCAGGCCGCCGCCAACCACGCCGGCCCGGCCATCATGCTGTCCTTCGTACTGGCGGCGATCTGCTGCGCCTTCTGCGCGCTGGCCTATGCCGAATTCGCCTCGATGGTGCCCGTCTCCGGCAGCGCCTACACCTATACCTACGCCACCTTCGGCGAACTCTCTGCCTGGTTCATCGGCTGGATGCTGGTGCTCGAATACGGCGTCTCCGCCTCGGCGGTCGCGGTCAGCTGGACCGGCTACTTCCTCAGCCTGCTCAGCCAGTTCGACATCCATCTACCGGCGGCGCTGGTCAGCGCGCCACTCGACGCGCAGCTGCGCCCGACCGGCGCGATCGCCAACCTGCCCGCCGCCGCACTGGTGCTGCTGCTGACCTGGCTGTGCTACGTCGGCATCAGCAAGTCCTCGGCGATGAACATGGCGATGGTCGTGCTCAAGACCGGCCTGATCGTGCTGGTCATCGTGGTGGGCTGGAAGTACGTGGACACCAGCAACTGGACCCCGTTCATTCCGGCCAATGAAGGCCCGGGCAAGTACGGCATGGAAGGCGTGCTGCGTGGCGCGGCGATGGTGTTCTTCGCCTACATCGGTTTCGAGGCGGTGTCGGTGGCGGCGCAGGAGTCGAAGAACCCTCAGCGCGACATGCCGTTCGGCATGATGCTGTCGCTGGTGATCTGCACCGTGCTGTACATCGCGATGGCCGCAGTGATGACCGGCCTGGTGCCGTTCCAGCTGCTGGGCACCGACGAGCCGGTGGTGACCGCGGTGGCCGCGCATCCGCAGCTGGGCTGGTTGCGCTGGGTGGTCGAGGTAGGCGCCCTGGTGGGCCTGTCCTCGGTGGTGCTGGTGATGATCATCGGCCAGCCGCGCATCTTCATGATCATGGGCCGCGACGGCCTGCTGCCGCCGGTGTTCACCAAGATCCACCCGAAGTACCGCACCCCGCACATCAACACCGTGATCACCGGCATCGGCATCGCCCTGCTGGCGGCGCTGTTCCCGCTGGACATCCTCGGTGAACTGACCTCGATGGGCACGCTGATCGCGTTCGCGGCAGTCTGCGCGGGCGTGCTGATCCTGCGCCGCACCCAACCGGACCTGCCACGTCCGTTCCGCATGCCGATGGCGTGGCTGATCTGCAGCCTGGGCGTGCTGAGTTGTCTTGCCCTGCTGTCGGCGATGACGATGCACAACTGGATGCTGATGGGCGTGTGGACGTTTGTCGGCTTCGTGATCTACTTCTGCTACGGCTTCAGGCACAGCCGCCTGCGCGGGAAGTAAGGTTTTCTGCATTGCAGGGCCTGCGGCCCTGCACCCGCTGGGGCAACAGCAACAGCAACAGCGGGTCTGAAGGTTTGGCGGGGAGGGGTGAGATTGCGGGGGACGCTGCAAGTACGTCCCTGTATGCTCGATCGCCGCATCCATGCGGCTCACGCCCCCGCAATCTCACCCCTCCCCGCCCCCGACAGCGTCCTGGCGCGTCCAGTAGATCCACGCCATGCGTGGATGAAGCGTTCCGGGAAATGAATGTTCGGGGACGAATCTGCTGTAGAGCGGAGCCATGCTCCGCTCCGAGCAAGCGGAGCGAAGCGACCCGCTTCTGCCTTTCCTTCTTCAATCCGTGGCTGGCCGCACGGAATCTGTCCGTGGCCGGTCGGGTGGGCTGTGCAGGGGTGTCCGCGGCATGGATGCCGCGGCCAAGCCCCCAGGGATGGGTTCACGGCGTCCCCTGCACAGCCCACCCGACCGGCCAATCCATGGAATCTGCTTCTGACGCCAGCCACGAGGGGCTCAGCCGTTGGCCGAATCCAGTAAAATCGCCCCCATGAACGCCCCCACCTTCCCCTACGACACCGCGCGCCTGAGCGAACTGGCCCAGCTGCTGATCGACAACGTCCGCGAACTGGCCCACGCCGGCTGGACCCCGGCCACCAGCAGCAACTTCTCCCACCGCCTGGACGACCGCCACGCCGCGATCACCGTCTCCGGCAAGGACAAGGGTCGCCTGATCGAGGACGACATCATGGTGGTGGACTTCGACGGCCAGGCCGTCGGCCGTCCGCTGCGCCCGTCTGCCGAGACGCTGCTGCACACCCAGTTGTATCGTCGCTTTCCCGAGATCGGCTGCGTACTGCACACCCACTCGCCGGTGCAGACCATCGCCTCGCGCCTGTACGCGCCGCAGGGCCACATCCGGGTCGAAGGCTACGAGCTGCTGAAGGCCTTCGCCGGCAACAGCACCCATGAGATGGCCATCGATATTCCGGTGTTCGCCAACACCCAGGACATGAACGTGCTTTCGAAGCAGGTCGATGACCTGCTCGACCGGCAGAACCTGTGGGGGTACCTGATCGACGGCCACGGCCTGTATGCCTGGGGCCGCGACATGGCCGAAGCGCGCCGGCACATGGAAGCCTTCGAGTTCCTGCTGCATTGCGAGCTGGAGCTGCGCAAGCTGCGCGGCTGAACCCGCGCGCAGGTGCAGATGCCGATCCGGAATCTGCACCTCGTGCCCACCCTGCTACCCTGTCTTCCCCCCGAGACGTTCAAGCTGCCGCCATGAGCCGACTGCGCATCTACGACGACACCCGCCCCGAATCGCCGCTGCTGGACACCCAGGACGGCGCGGTCATCGCTGCCGAACTGCAGAAGATCGGCGTCACCTTCGAACGCTGGCAGGCCACCGCGCCGGTCGCGCCGGGCGCCAGCCAGGATGAGGTGTTCGCCGCTTACCGCGCCGACATCGATCGACTGGTCGCCGAGCGTGGCTTCAAGAGCGTGGACGTGGCCTCGATCGCCCCGGACAACCCGAACCGCGCCGAGCTGCGCAAGAAGTTCCTCGACGAACACTTCCACAAGGAAGACGAGGTGCGCTTCTTCGTCGCAGGCTCCGGCCTGTTCACCCTGCACGTGGGCGACAAGGTCTACGAGATCGAGTGCGTGAAGGACGACCTGATCGCCGTACCCGATGGCACCACCCACTGGTTCGACATGGGCGATGAGCCCAGCTTCGTGGCGATCCGCTTCTTCACCGAGCCGGATGGCTGGGTCGGTCACTTCACCGGCACCGACATCGCGCAGAAATTCCCCCGTTACATTCCGACCCAGGCGTCCTGATCCATGCAGCCCCGCGTCATCCTGACCGATATCGAAGGCACCACCAGCAGCATCTCGTTCGTCAAGAACGTGCTGTTCCCCTATGCCCGCAAGGCCTTGCCCGCGTTCGTCGCCGAACACGGCCAGCAGCCGGAGGTGCGCCGCTGGCTGGATGCGGTGGCTACCGAGATCGGCGGCGCCTGCCAGGACAGCCTGGTGGCCGAGACGCTGCAGGGCTGGATCGACCAGGACCGCAAGCACACCGCACTGAAGGCGCTGCAGGGCCTGATCTGGGACGAAGGCTACCGTCGCGGCGACTACACCGCGCACTTCTACCCGGAAGTGGCGCCGGTGCTGAAGGGCTGGCACGCCTCCGGCCTGCCGCTGTACGTGTATTCCTCCGGCTCGGTGCCGGCGCAGAAGCTGTTCTTCGGCTTCAGCGATGCCGGTGACCTCAGTCCGCTGGTGTCGGGCTGGTTCGACACCGAAATCGGCGGCAAGCGTGAGGCCGACAGCTACCGCCGCATCGTGCAGGCCATTGGCGTGCCGGCCGGCGAGATCCTGTTCCTGTCAGATGTGGTCGAGGAACTGGACGCCGCCCGAGACGCCGGCCTGCAGACCCGCCTGATCGATCGCCTGGATGACTACCCGCTGCCGCGCACCGGCCAGGCCGCCAACGGCCACGAGCGCGTCGAGAATTTCCAGCAGATACTGCTATAAGCAGGAAGGTGTCCGGACCAACGGTCCGCACCTACCCGACTCCGCTTCTGGTAGATGCCAACCTTCGTTGGCATGCTCCTGGTGTGCCAACCAAGGTTGGCACCTACCAAAGCGGAATACCCCTCAACGGTCGTTGAGGGTCTTCACCTTCAGCGCTTCGCGCAGGGCAGCCAGGTCCACCGGGCCGCGAACCGCAATGTCGCGGGTTTCGCCGGGCAGCAGGTCGAGCAGGTTGTCTTCCACCTGCACGTCCAATGCACCAAAGTCGATCCACGCCGAACGCACGTAGGCCGCGCTTTCCAATCGCAGACGATAGTGGTCGCCTTCAATGGACAGGCTGGCCTTGAGCTTCTGCCGCGGCAGGATCTGATCCTTGGCTTCGACGAATCCGACCACCTGGCGGGCACTCACCGCCCCGTTCTGCAGCAGCTCGAACACCGCCACGGTGCGCTTGGGGTCGGTACCGGCCAACAATTCGGCATCGCGGAAATCACCGATCGAGGTGACACCGGCAGCGGCCAGCGTCACCGCTTCCTCGCGACGGCGCAGCACCTTGCCGTCCACGTCCATCACCCGCAGCCGCCAGCGCGCATCCAGCGCGGCCCCGTCATTGAGCAGGCGCACCCGCGTACTGCCCTCATCACGCAATGCCGCCAGCGTGACCGGCGCGAAGAAGCGCCGCGCGGCGAAGTGCAGCGCCTTCCAGCGACCGAAGTAGTCCACGCTGGACCATGAAGCACCTGGCCAGACGTCGTTGAGCTGCCAGTACAGCGAGCCCATCGTGTACGGCCGCGAGGCGCGATGGTGCAGCGCCGCCAGTGCGATGCCATCGGCCTGCATCACCTGGCTCAGGTAGACGAAGTCCTCGAAGTCTTTCGGCGTGCCATAGCCCAATTCAATA
The DNA here is from genome assembly GCF_037203745.1 of Stenotrophomonas sp. CCNWLW162. Lineage (NCBI taxonomy): Bacteria > Pseudomonadati > Pseudomonadota > Gammaproteobacteria > Lysobacterales > Lysobacteraceae > Stenotrophomonas > Stenotrophomonas sp. CCNWLW162. The sequence continues at coordinate 4,987 of NZ_JBBCBL010000011.1, forward strand.
TAGTGCAGCAAGCGGCTGTTGCCCTCGCCCGCCATGAACTTCTGGTGCGCGCGGATCACCGGGCTGTCGATGCGCTGCTCGGCGCGGGTGGCGATCTGGTCCACCGTCGCCACCGACGGCCATGCCTGCAGTCCATATTCGGACATGAAGCGCGGGGTCTCACGCAGGTAGGCCTGCACCGGCAGTGCCGGATTGCCCCAGACCTGCCAGTAGTGCTTGTCGCCGCGGGTGGAATCGTTCGCCTTTTCATCCAGATCGTTGCTGGGCGAGCTGGACCAATACGGCACGCCCAGCCCTTCCTCACCCACTACCTGGCGCAGATCATTGCCGAACAGGTCGACATAGCCCTGCCAGACCTTCGCCGCAAATGCCGGGTCGGCCGCCTTCAGGTCGCGGCCGTGGCCCCAGTCCTTCCAGGCGGTTTCTTCCTCGTTGTTGCCACACCACAGCACGATGCTGGGGTGATGGCGCAGCCGGCGCACGTTGTCGCGCGCCTCGGCCACCACGCTGGCACGGAAGGCCGGATCGTAGCCCGGCTGCATGCCGCCGCCGAACATGAAGTCCTGCCAGACCAGCAGGCCCAGCTCATCGGCGATGTCGAAGAATGCATCTTCCTCGTAGTAGCCGCCGCCCCAGTTGCGCAGCATGTTCATGTTGGCGTCGCGCGCGGCGGTCAGCACCTGGCGCAGTCGTGCGGCATCGACACGTGCGGGGAAGGCATCGAACGGAATCACGTTGGCGCCCTTGGCGAAGATGGGCGCGCCATTGATGACGAAAGCGAAGCCCTGCCCGCCCTTGCCGTCTTCCTCGCGGCGCAGTTCAACCGTGCGCAGGCCGATGCGCTGCTCGCGCGCCAGTGTTGCATCGGCGCCACCGTCCAGGCGAGCCTGCACCGTATAGCGGTCCTGCGCACCATGGCCCACCGGCCACCAGCGTCGCGGCGTGGCCAGCTCAACCGGCAGCTCAACCGTGTTCTGGCCGGGCTTCAGCAGCACCGTGCGTTGCACCTGGGCCACGCTGCGTCCCTGCGGATCGCGCACATCGACATTGACCACCGCAGAACCGGCAGCGCTGCCCTGCTCCACCTGCAGCAGCACCGCCAGCTTCGCCTGCTCCGCGCTCAATGCATCGGTACGCACCGCCAGATCGGTCAGGCGGTGCGCGTCCCAGGCCTGCAGTTCGACCCCGCGCCAGACGCCGGCGGTGACATAGCGCGGGCCCCAGTCCCAGCCGAAGTGATAGGCCGGCTTGCGCGCGAAGTTGCCGACCATCGCGTCTTTGGGCTCATCACCATAGGGTGAAGGATAGTTACCAGCAATCTTGTGCGGCATCGCCCGCACACCCGGCAGCAGGGTGCGGATCGGTGAACGGAATACGATCTGCAGTTCATTGTCCTTGGCGCGCAGGCGTCCCTCCACGCGCGCTCGCCAGGTACGGTGCGCATTGTCCGCGCGCAGCAGCGGCTTGCCGTTGAGCCTGACTTCGGCATAGGTGTCCAGCCCATCGAAGCGCAGCTCGGCATTGGGCTTGGCCAGCGTCGCCGCGTCCACGTCGAAGCGGGCGCGGTATTCCCAATCGGCCAGGCCGATCCATTGCAGCTCGGCCTCGGGTGCACCGACGTACGGATCGCGGATCAGCCCATGCGCCAGCAGGTCGGTGTGCACGCTGCCCGGCACCTTCGCGGCCCGCCATTGCTGCAGGCCCGGGTGGGCTGCACCCTGGGCGTCGCCGGGCAGCATGCGGAATTCCCACTGCGCCTGCAGCGGGGCTGCAGCCAACGGGAAGGAAATGGCTGCAATCAGCAGCAGGAGCAGACGGACAACGAGGGAAATGCGATGCACGTGATGCTCCTGTTTTCCGCCGGGCGCGGCCCGGCGCTACCGATTCCGATTCATCATGCGTACGGCGCTACGCGCCTCAACGCACGACGTTCAACACTTCGTAGCACGCACCCATGGTGTGGTAATCCACCTTGCCGGCCGGACTCTTCTCGTCGCTGTACTTGCGGTTGTCGGCATCGAGGATGCGGAACCAGGCGCCGTACTGGTGATCGACGAAGTGCTCCCAGGAGTACGCCCAGATGCGCTCGTACCACTGCCAGTAGCGATCATCACCGGTACGCTTGGCCATCAGCGCGGCGGTCGCCAGCGTCTCGGCCTGCACCCAGAAGTACTTGTCGTCGTCGCAGACGAAGCTGTCGCCGCCGATCGGCGCGCCATCCATGCCGGGCTGGCGGCGCGATTCGGGAGCGAAGCCGTAGTACAGGCCGCCCCGGGCGTCGTCCCAGCTGCGTGCGACGGCGACGTCGAACAGGTGCTGCGCGGTCGGCACCAGCCAGTCGGCCTGCACGTGACGATCGAGGATCAGCAGCAGCTTGGCCCACTCGGTCTGATGGCCGGGCTGGAAGCCCCACGGGCGGAACAGGTGCTTGGGGTCGTCCAGGTTGTAGTCCCAGTCGATTTCCCAGTTCACATCGTAATGTTCCCAGACCAGGCCACCGGCCTTGGCGGCCTGGCGGCGGGTCATGTTGTCGGCCAGCTGCAGCGCGCGCTCGACATAGCGCTGCTCGCCACTGGCCTCGAACGCCGCCAGCATCGCCTCGCACATGTGCATGTTGGCATTCTGGCCGCGGTAGCCGGTGAAGTTCCACTGGCCGTCAGCCTCGTCCTTGTACAGGCCGTGCTGCGGCTCCCAGAAGCGCGCTTCCAGCAGCTGCCAGGTCTCGTCCATCCACTCGCGGGCCTGCTCGACACCGGCCTTCAGTGCGCAGCTGTAGGCCAGCAGCACGAAGGCCACGCCGTAGCAGTGGTTCATGTCGTCCTCGACCTTGCCGTCGCGCAGGGTCCAGGCATAGCCGCCGGTGGCCGGGTTGCGGTGCACCTCGCGCAGGTAGCGCACGCCATGCTCGACGGCCTCCCTGTACTCGGCATTGCCGAACTCACGGTAGGCCATCGCGTAGTTGAAGACGAAACGGGTGCTGCTCACCAGGTGGCGGTGGCTGGCATCGTAGATGCTGCCGTCATCGCGGAAGTAGTGGAAGAAGCCACCGTTCGGATCGATGCAGCGCGGATGGTAGAACGCCATCGTGTCGGCGATATGCGCGCGCAGGAACGCGGGTGAACGGAAATCGGGCGGGATGCTCATGCAGTAATGTCCTGTGCCTGCAGCAGCTGCTGCACTTCATCGAGCGAGGGCATCGCGGCGAACGCGCCCTTGCGGGTAACCGCCAGCGCACCCACGGCGGCGCCGAAGCGCAGCGTGGCGGCGATCGCGTCCGGGTCCTGGCAGAACGCGGCGAAACCCGCGCCCGCCCCACCGCGCTGCAGCAGGCCGACCAGCACGCCGCCGACGAAGGCATCACCGGCCGCCGTGGTGTCGACCGTAGCTACGCGGAAGCTGGTGACCATGCCGTGGTTGTCACGGGTGTACCAGTGCAGAGTGGCCGCACCATCGGTGACGATCACCCAGCGCGCCTGCGCGGCCAGCAGGCGACGCAGCACCAGCGCCTCGCCGTCATCGCCGAGCGGTGCTGCCAGGTAGTCCAGTTCCTCGCGCGACAGCTTGACCAGGTCGGCACGTTCCAGCGCCTGCCACAGGCGTGGCGTCGGATCCTCGTTCGCCGGCCACAGGGCCGGACGCAGGTTGAGGTCCAGGCTGACCACCGCACCGGCGGCGCGGGCGCGGTCCATCCCGGCGAAGGTCGCTTCGGCGATGGCCGGCTCGGTCAGGCTGTTGGAGCACACGTGGAAGCACTGTGTGCCGTCGAAGCACGCGGCCTGGAAGTCGCTGTCACGGAACAGCAGGTCGGCCGCCGGCGGGCGGTAGAAGCTGAAGCTGCGCTCGCCGCTGGCATCCAGCGCGACGAAGGCCAGCGCGGTCTTGGCCGCGTCGGTGCGCACGATGTAATCCGTGCCCACGCCGTGCTCGACCAGGCTGTCGGCGAGGAAGTCGCCGAACATGTCACGGCCCAGCATGCCGACGAACTGGGTCTTCGCGCCCAGCCGCGCAGCCGCTACCGCGACGTTGGCCGGCGCACCGCCGGCGTACTGCAGGAACGCGCGCGGCGTGTCGGCCGAGGCCGGCGGCTGCGCTAGTAGATCGATCAAAATTTCGCCGAAGCAGACAATGGCACCCATTCCGGACTCAGCCTCCCTGCGTTGCGGAAGCCGGCGTACGCGCGCCGACCAGTCCGTAGAAAATGATGTAGCCGTAGCACAGCAGCGGCAGGATGAAGCTGGCCTGCACGCCGATGTGGTCGGCCAGCACGCCCTGCAGGTACGGCACCACGGCGCCGCCGACGATGGCCATGATCAGCAGGCTGGAACCCTTGTTGGTCAGCGGGCCCAGGCGCTCGATGCTCAGCGCGAAGATGGTCGGGAACATGATCGAGTTGAACAGGCCGATCGCCACCACCGAGTACAGCGCAACGCTGCCGGAGGTCAGCATGGTCGTGGCCAGCAGCGCCACGTTGACCAGCGCGAAGATCGCCAGCAGGCGGCTCGGCGAGAAGCGCGCCAGCAGCGCCGAGCCCGCAAAGCGGCCGATCATCGCCATCGTCCAGTAGGCCGACACGTAGTGGGTGGCTTCCTGCTCGCTGAAGCCGCCGATGCTCGGCATCGACAAGTAGTTGACCAGGAAGCTGCCGATCGACACTTCGGCGCCGACGTAGAAGAAGATGCCCAGCACACCCAGCAACAGGTGGCGCTTGCGCAGCGCATCCAGATAGCTGTGGTGGTGGCCCTGGTCGGCCTGCTCGGTGGCGTCGCTCAGCGCCGGCAGGCGGAACAGGAACACGAACAACGCCAGCAGCACCAGCGCCACTGCCAGACCCACGTACGGGCCCTGCACAGCCTGCGCCTCGGCGGCGCGGTAGGCCAGCTGCTCGGCGGCCGGCAGCGCGCTCAGTTCATCGGCGCTCTTGACTGTGTTGGACAGGATCAGCATGCCGCCGAAGATCGGCGCAATGGCCGTGCCCAGCGAGTTCAGCGCCTGCGCCAGGGTCAGGCGGCTGGAGCTGGTCTGCTCCGGGCCCAACAGTGCGACGTAGGGATTGGCAGCGACCTGCAGCACGGTAATGCCGGTGGCCAGCACGAACAGCGCGCCCAGGAAGGCGCCGTACACGCGCAGCTCGGCCGCTGGCCAGAAGCCCAGCGCGCCGATACCAGCAATCACCAGGCCGGCCACGATGCCCTTCTTGTAGCCCAGCGCCGCCACCAGGCGACCTGCCGGCAGCGACATCAGGAAATAGGTGCCGAAGAAGGTGAACTGCACCAGCATCGCCTTGGCATAGTTCAGCTCGAACACCGCCTTCAGGTGCGGGATCAGGATGTCATTGAGGCAGGTCAGGAAGCCCCACATGAAGAAGATCGTGGTGACCACGGCCAGCGCCTTGCCGTTGGTGACGGCGGGTGCGTTGCCCGAAGAACCCGATGGACGGGGCGTTGCGGAGATCGGCATGCGGTACGCGCCTCGATGCGCGGAAGGTCGTTGTTGCGTGGAAGGGGTGTATGGAAGGAATCAGTTCGGTCGTGCGGCACTGCTTTCGCGGATGCGCAGCTGCACCGGCGCGACCGTGCGCCGTGGCGGCGCGTCCGGTTCGTCCAGTCGTTGCAGCAGCAGCGCGGCAGCCTGCCGGCCCCGCTCGCGCGGGTCAGCGGTGAGCGTGGTCAACGGCGGCACCGCCACCGACGCTTCGGAAATATCATCGAAACCGGTAACGGCAAAGTCACCGCCCGGACGGATGCCACGCGAATTCAAGCCCAGCATCAAGCCCAGCGCGACGGTGTCGTTGTAGCAGACCGCTGCACTCGGCCGATGGCCGTCGGCAAACAGCTCATCGGTGCGCGCCGCAGCTTCCAGGCGGTTCGGCGCCGACTCGATCATCCAACCCGGCGGCAACGACAGCCCAGCCTCGGCCAGCGCCTGCTGGAAACCGGCGCGGCGCTGATGGCACGAACTGGATGCCGCGTGGCCACCGAAGAAGGCGATCTGGCGATGGCCGCGCTCGATCAAGTGGCGCGTGGCCAGGTAGGCGCCGTGCTGGTTGTCCAGGGTCAGGAAGTCCCAGTCGGCCCCCTCCAGTTCGCGGTTGAACAGCAGCACGTTGGCATTGGCACCCAGCGCCTGGCGCAGCAGCGCGGTGTCACTGCCTTCGGCCGGCGACAGGATCAGGCCGGCCGGGGTGTGTTCCATCAGTGTCGAAAGCACCGCCTGCTGGCGCTCCGGCGATTCACCCGTGCTGCCCAGCAGGGTCACGTAGCCGCGCCCGCCCAGCGCCTCGTCCACGCCCGAAGCGAATTCGGCGAAGAACGGGTTGGACAGATCGTTGATCACCAGCGCGATGCTCGACGAGGTCCGCCGGCGCAGGTTGGCAGCGGCGCGGTTGTAGACATAGCGCTGGCGGCGCAGTTCGGCCTCGACCTTGGCGCGGGTATCAACGTTGACCAGCGGGCTGCCGCGCAGCACCAGCGACACGGTTGCCCGTGACACGCCGATGGCACGCGCGATGTCGGTCACCGTCACCGCCTTGCCGGCGCGCTTGCTGGGACTGCTGCCGTTGTCGTTCATCGTCTTCCCGGACTCCGCTGGATGCTCAAGCCTAATGGATCAGGGCCCTGTCGTGCCGTGCCGTTCGCTGGGTGACCGCGAACGGCACAGTCCGTCTCAGCGCAGCTGGCTGCCCGGTGCCGCGCACCAGGATACCGGCAGGTCCTTCACCGCCGTGCCCCAGCCCTGCTCCGGCGCCTTCGCATCGAGCGCGAACTGCAGGCGCGGGCCCTGCCGCAGGCGGTTCCAGTCCAGCCACACTGGTGCATGCGCCTGGCCATCGACCTGCACGCCCTGCACGTACTGCAGGCGGCGGCCATCGGCGCCCGGCGCATCGATGCGCAGGGTGCGGCCATTGCCCATGTCCACCTCCACCTTGCTGAAGCGCGGCGTGTGCAGCAGGAACTGGCCACTGCCCGGCACCGCCGGGTACACGCCGATGGCACTGAACAGGTACCAGGCCGACATCGTGCCGAGGTCATCGTTGCCGGTCACGCCATTCGGTGCATTGGTGAACAGCTGCTGGGCAGCGCGCACCACGGCGGCGGTCTTCCACGGCTGGCCGATCAGCGTGTATAGCCAAGGCGAGTGGAGGTCGGGCTCGTTGTTCGGGTTGTAGCGGAACTGGTTGTAATAGCTGTACGGCCCGACCACCCACTCCTTGCGCGCGGCATTGAGCGGATCGGCCTGCAGCGCGTCCATCGCGAAGAATGCATCGAGGCGGCGGCCGGCCTGTTCGCGGCCGTCCATCGCTTCGACCAGGCCCGGCACGTCCTGCTGCGCCAGCCACTGGTACTGCCATGCCGTGCCTTCATGGAAACCGTGGTGCGAGCGCGGGCTGTAGTGGCCATCGGCCGGCGTATACCACTGGCCATCTTCGGTACGCGGGCGCGGGAAACCGGTGAAGCCGGTCTCGGCGTCACGCACCTGCGGATCCCACACCTTGCGCCAGTTGCGGCCGCGCTCACGCAACGTCGCCGCGTCCTGCGCATGGCCAAGCCCATCGGCCATCTGCGAAAGCGCGCAGTCGGCCAGCGCATATTCCAACGTGGCCGAGCCGCCGTGGTGCGGATCGACGTCCATGCCCTTGGACGGGAACGCGCGGTCGTAGACCACGTAGCCCTTGTCCAGGTAGGTCGGGTTGCCGGAGCGACCGGCCATGCGCGAGTTCAGCGGCGGCGTACCGAACGCATTGCGACGCAGCGCATCCCACGCCTGCGATTCACGGCCCTTGAGCGCACCGAAGCGCCAAAGATCGACCATGAACGGCGTGACCGGATCGCCGGTCATGATGTTGGTCTCGAAGTTGGCATAGCCCCAGCGCGGCAGCCAGCCACCCTGCTCGTCGATCGCCAGCAGGGTGCGGCCGATGTCCCGCGCCACGTCCGGGCGGGTCAGCGCCAGCCACTGGTTCTGCGCGCGGTAGGTATCCCACAGCGAGAAGTACTCGTAGTAGGTCCAGCCATCGGCACGGTGGATGCCATCGTCATAGCCGCGATAGCGGCCGTCGGCATCATTGCCGGTCATCGGCTGCAGCAGCGCGTGGTAGGCCGCGCTGTAGAACACGGTGCGGTCATCGGCCGTACCGCCCTGCACACGTACCCGCCCCAGCTGCTCACGCCACGACTGCTGGGACAGCGCGCGCATGCGGTCGAAGCCGAGCAGCGCCCCACCCTGCATGCCCTCCGCGCGCAGGTTGGTGCGCGCGCCTTCGGCATCCACGTGCGAGATCGCGCTGACCGCTGTCACCGACTGGCCCTTGCCGAGATCGAAGCTGAGCCAGGCACCGTTCGGCTTCTGCTCGCCTTCCATGCTGTGGCGCGCGCCGGGCAGGCCACCGCCCTCGCCCCAGGTGCCATGCGCCTTGAACGGACGGTCGAACTCGATGCGGAACCAGGTGGTGTACTGGTGCCCGCCACAGAAGCTCTTGGTGACCAGCTTGCCTTCGACCACGCGGTCGCCGACCACGTCGACCACGCTGCCGATCACCGAATGGCGCTCGTTGGCCTGGCCGACGTTGACCAGCACGTGGCCATCGCCACTGCGCTGGCTGAAGGTGTAGCGCTCGGCTGCAGCACGCGTACGTGCAGTCGCCTCCGCATCAATGCCGCCGTAGCTGGTCAGCCGCACCTTGTAATAGCCCGCTTGGCCGATCTCGCCGTCATGGGTGTACGACGCGGCGTAGGCTTTATGGTCAAACTTCTTCGCATTGCCAGTATCGAAATCGCCGCCCGGACCGATCGAGCCCGTGACCGGCAGAACCGACACCTGGCCGCCCTGCTCCCAGCAGCCGGCGCCGGAGATGAAGGAGTGGCCGAAACCGCGGATCTTCTCGTCGTCGTAGCGCCAGCCCGAATAGTGGCTGCCGATCGGGCTGACCTGGATCAGGCCGAACGGCGCCGATGCGCCCGGGAACGTGTTGCCATCGTCCTTGCTGCCGATGAAGGTGTTGACCTCGCGCTCCAGCGCAGCCGGCGCCGCCTGCAGCAGCATCGGCGCCGCCGACAGTGCGAGCAGGCAGGCCAGGCGCACCAGCGGGCGCGTGGACAATGGGACGGCGGGAGCGGACGGCACTGGACGCATGTCGGGTTCCTGTAGTCGATGACGCGGAGGCAGACGGCCGGGGCCGTCCGACACCGTTCCGCTGAGCCCTGCCCTGACCTGCAGAGAGCTCCCCCTGGAATGACGCCCGACCCACCAGACCGTGAATTTAGATCGATTCAAGTAGAGCATGCAGGTTCAGCCGAATGCATTCTGCGGCGCAGCATGAGAGAGGGTGTTCGGCAGGGCTGCGCCCTGCACCTGCCGAAGCCGAAGCAACAGCAAAAGCCGGCTGTCCGTGGGATGGCGGGGTGGGTCCGGTTGCAGGGGGCGCCGTAAATACGTCCATGTAGGCTCGGTCGCCGCATCCATGCGGCTCACGCCCCCGCAACCGGACCCACCCCGCCTTCGACAGATCTCCGCGATCTGCGGTAGATCCACGCCATGCGTCGATCAATCTCTGACAGATAACGAAATCAATCGGGGTCAGATCCGTTTTCCAAAGGAAAACGGATCTGACCCCACGACCCCATGTCGTTCCAGGATCAATCCAACCGTCACCGGGAAACTGTCCAAGGCGGGCGGGGGGGGGGGGGGGGGGGGGGGGGGGGGGGGGGGGGCCGCCCCCCCCCCCCCCCCCCCCCCCCACCACCCCACCTTCGACAGATTTCCGGTGACGGCAAGAAACATCCGGGGTCGGATCCGTTTCCTCTGGGAAACGGATCCGACCCCTTCTTTGTTCATGGATACCCGTGAAATGCATCCACGCATGGCGTGGATCTACCTGGTGGCAGGCAAAAAGAAAGCCGAGCGTGGGCTCGGCTCTACACGGGGAGCGCGGGTTCACGGCACTTGCCGTGAACCCGCAACATGTCCGTCAGGTCAGAACTCAGGCACCGGCCATCCACTTCAGGATCAGGCCGGTTACATAGGCCAGCCCCGTGCCTGTGGCATAGCCGACCGTACCCAGCAGCACGCCTACCGGCGCCAGTGTCGGATGGAAGGCCGCTGCGACCACCGGGGCAGATGCCGCCGCACCGATGTTGCCCTGCGAACCAATCGCGAAGAAGAACAGCGGTGCGCGCAGCAGCTTGGCCACTACCCACAGCACCAGCACATGGGTCGCCATCCAGATTGCACCAAGCAGGAACAGCCACGGCCGATCCAGCAGCGACAACAGGTTCATCTGCATGCCGATGCAGGCGATCAGGAAGTACAGGAACACCGTGCCCAGCCGCGATGCACCGGCGGCTTCCAGGCGGCGCGCGCGGGTGAAGCTGAGCGTCAGGCCCATCGCGGTGGACAGCAGGATCACCCACACGAACTGGCTGTCCAGGCTGAACTGGCTGGCCCAGCTGACGTTGGACTTGAACCAGCCCGACAGCGGCGCGGCGATCGCATGCGCAAGGCCGACGCCACCCAAAGCCACACCCACAATCACCATCAGGTCGGTCATGCTGGGAATGCGTGCGTTCTGCGCCTCGTAGGCACTGATGCGTGCCTTCATTTCGTCGATGGCACGGGTGTCGGCACCGTTGCGGGTGTCGATCTGCTGCGCGCGGTTGGCCATGAACAGCAGGATTGCCATCCACAGGCTGGCGCAGGCCACATCGACTACGGCGAACTGGCCGAAGGTGGTGGCATCGGTACCGAACACTTCGCGCATGGCGACCATGTTGGCACCGCCACCGATCCAGCTGCCGGCCAGTGCGGCCATGCCGGCCCAGGTATCACCGGCCACCGTTTCCGGATGGATCAGCTTCATCACCTGGAACGAGACGATGGCACCGAGCATGATGCCGGCGGTGCCGGCACAGAACACCAGCAGCAGCTTCGGACCCAGCTTGATGACGCCCTTCAGGTCGATCGACAACGTCAGCAGGACCAGCGCGGCAGGCAACAGCGCATCACGCGCGACCGGGTTGTACAACGAAGTGTTGTGGCCATCGATGACACCGGCGGTGTTGTAGATGGCCGGAATGAAGTAACACAAGAGCAGTGCCGGCACCCAGGCGAAGATCTTCTTCAGCAAGGGCGTCGGACCACTGGCAGCCCAGAAGATCAGGGCGAGGGTGGCGGCAATCAGGCCCAGGCCAACGATGTCGTTGCTGATCAGGGCAGTAGCGGGTTCGGTCGGCATGGGATCCTCTGTCGATCGAAAGAGCGGGAAAAAAAAGCGCCGCATGAAGCGGCGCAGGATGAGATTAACATTGTCTTCACGCCGGGTCATGCTGCAGTGCCGACCACGACCACATCCCCTCAGGGAGCCCACTCATGCAGCTTGGCGCCTTTTCGGTCAGCCTCTCGGTGAAGGATCTCGCGGTTTCCCGCACCTTCTACGAGGCCCTCGGCTTTTCAGTCACCGGCGGTGACCCGGCGCAGAACTGGCTGGTGATGCGCAGCAACGGCACGGTGATCGGGCTGTTCCAGGGCATGTTCGAAGGCAATCTGCTGACCTTCAACCCCGGCTGGGACCAGCACAAGCAGGAACTGCCCCGCTTCCAGGACGTGCGTGAGCTGCAGGCCGCACTGGATGCCCAGGGCATCGAACTGGCGGTCCGCACCGATCCTGATGGCCAGGGTACGGGCTATCTGCAGCTGGCCGATCCCGACGGCAACGTGATCCTGATCGACCAGCACGTGGCGCGGCCGGCGGGCGGTGACGCGGACAACATGCCAACCTAGATTGGCATCTACCGGGACACGGCCAGCCATTGCCTGGGTAGGCGTCGACCTTGGTCGACGGACAGCATGCCAACCCAGGTTGGCATCTACCAGGGCATCTGGATCAGGATGGGCGGGAGGCGCTGAAGTCCAGGCTCGCCCGCGTGCCACGCGGTTCGCAGGGTTGCAGTTGCAGGGTCCAGCCCAGGTGCTCGCACAGCCGCGCGATCAGGTCCAGGCCGATGCCGCCGCGGTCGGTTCGCTCGCCCCGCGCCATCCGCGCATGGATCGCCGCGATCTCCTCGGGGCTCATGCCATGACCGGGGTCCTGCAGGGTCAGCACCGCCGACGCACTCAGCCGCAGTTCGATATGCCCACGCCCACTGTTCTCGATGGCATTGCGCAGCAGGTTGCCGATCGCCGCCTGCACCACCGCCAGCGGCGCAACAATGTCCACCGGCGCCGCCTGGATACCGATGCTCAGGTCCTTGTCGCCCAGCAGGTGTCGATGATCGTCGACGATCTCCGGCAGCAACTGGTCCAGCGCGATGCGCTCGGCACGCGAGGCCAGGCGATCGGGATCACGGGCCAGTACCAGCAGCAGCTCGATCAGCTGCTCCACGCCCTGTGCGGTGCGCAGCACGCGCTGGATCTGCTGGCGCGCACGCTCGGGCAGGCCCGGCTGCTCCAGCGCCAGCTCGGCGGCACCGGTCATCACCGCGATCGGCGTGCGCAGCTCATGGCTGGCCGTGCTGATGAACACCCGCTCGCGTTCGACGAACTGCTCGTTGCGATCCAGGTAGTCGTTCAGTGCATCGGCAATCGTGTGCAGCTCGGAGCTGCCGCGCGGATCAACATCGATGCGCTGGCCCTGCGCCCCCGGCCGCAACGTGGCAATGTGCTGGGCCAGCAGGCTCAGCGGGCGCACCATCCGTTCCATGCCGAACGAGGCCATCAGTACGGTAACGAAGATCATGATCACGCCCGCCAGCATCACCCAGCGGGTCGCGAACTGCTCCAGGTCGTGGAAGTCGGAGATGTCCAGCGCCAGCGCCACCCGTCCCATCGACTGGGTCTCGCGCACCATCACCGCCATCTCGCGGCCCTTCACCATCACCCCGTCATGCAGTCCGGGATGCAGGGTGCGCAGGCTGTCGGGCAGGTTGATCGCATCGAAGCGGTAGAGACTGAGCGTGTCCGAATCCTGCCAGCGGTAATGCGGCTCGTGTTCAACATGCTCGACGATGCTGTCCAGTTCGGAATTGAGCAGCGCGCGCCACGCCGCGTGCTCGGCATGCTCATGCACGTAGTTGCCAACGCTGAACACCGCCAGTGACAGCAGGGCCAGGTACCCCAGCAACCACCACAGCACGCGCCGGTACAGCGGGCCGGGCTTACGCACCTTCATCAGGATCCTTGCCAGCGTCGCTGCCGGCGGTCACAGCCAACCGATAACCGACCCGCGGCAGGGTATGGATCAGCTTTTCGCCAAATGGCCCATCGACGCTGCGGCGCAGTTCGTAGACGTGTGAACGCAGCAGGTCGCCATCCGGCGGCTCGTCACCCCACAGGGCAAATTCCAGCTGCTGGCGGGTGACCGCACCGGGACTGGCCCGCATCAGCACCTCCAGCAGTTTGCGGCAGGCCGGGTACAGGTGCAGCACCTGGCCCTCACGCTGGGCTTCCAGGGTCGCAAGGTCCAGCACGAGGTCGCCGACCTGCAGCCGCTTGCGCGGGTTGCGCCCCTGTGCGCGCAGCAGCAGGGCCTCCAGCCGTACCTCCAGCTCAGGCAGCGCGAATGGCTTGGTCAGGTAGTCATCGGCACCGGCACGGAAGCCGGCGATCTTGTCCGGCAGTTCGTCGCGCGCGGTCAGCATGATCACCGGCACCTCCGAAGCATGCTCGGCGCGCAGCCGGCGCAGCACCTCGGGGCCCTCCATGCGCGGCAGCATCCAGTCCAGGATCACCGCATCGTAGGGGTGGCTGCCGGCCAGGTGCAGGCCGGTGATGCCATCCGGGGCCACGTCGAGCACGTGCCCGCGCGACTCGAAATAGTCGAACAGGTTGGCCACCAGCTGGCGGTTGTCCTCGATCACCAACAGACGCATGCACGAAACATCCACGGAAGTTCGTAGCATGGTAGCGCTGCTCATGTCGGAATGCGGTCGCCCTGCCCCGTTCTGACGCTTTTTCCACCTTTGTCACCTCAAAGTGGCTGTTTTGCTCCCGGAGCCTGCCGTGCCCGTAGCCTTTCCCCGCCAATGGCGCCTGCCCCTGTTGTGGCTGCTGATCATCGCTGCGCTGGCAGCGGGTATCGGTCTTCGGCAGCCACAGCCACCGGACGAGCCGCGCTTCGTGCTGGCGGCCAGGACCATGGTCGAGAGCGGGCAATGGCTGTTGCCGCACCGTGGCGTCGAGCTGTATGCGGAAAAGCCGCCGGTATTCATGTGGCTGCAGGCGGTCGCCTATGAAATTGTCGGCAGCTGGCAGTGGTCGTTCCTGTTGCCGTCATTGCTGGGTGCCCTGCTCAGCCTGTGGCTGGTGTCGGATCTGGCACGGCGGCTGTGGACACCGCGGCATTCCGTCTATGCCCTGGCCGCGCTTTTCTGCACCCTGCAGTTCGGGTTGATGGCCAAGCGTGCGCAGATCGACATGGCGCTGGTCGGTATGACCACCGTGGCCCTGTGGGGGCTGATGCGCCATCTGTGCGAACGTCGCAACCTGCCTGCACTGTGGTTGGCGGGGTTTGCCGCCGGGCTGGGTACCGTGACCAAGGGCGTGGGCTTCCTGCCGCTGCTGATGGTGCTGCCCTGGTTCGGCTGGTGGCTGTACCAGCGCCGTCGCGGGTACACCGTGGACGGCCCGCATCCTGCCACGCTGCTGTGGCTGATTCCCGCGTTCCTGCTGGGCGTGGGAGTGTGGCTGGCGCCGCTCGGCTGGGCCCTGCTGCATTCACCCAGCGCCGAACTGCAGGCCTACGCACATGAACTGTTGTTCAAGCAGACCGGCACCCGCTACGCCAATGCGTGGCACCACCGGCAGCCGGTCTGGTACTACCTGCAGGTGATTCTGACGCTGTGGCTGCCCGGCAGCCTGCTGCTGCCGATGTTGTTCAAGCCCTGGTGGCGCCGCCTGCGTCGTGGCGACCGTCGGCAGTGGCTGTTGCTGGGCTGGGCCGTACTGGTGCTGGTGTTCTTCAGCGCCAGCCCGGGCAAGCGCGAGGTGTACCTGTTGCCGATGCTGCCGGCGCTGGCCCTGGCCGTAGCGCCGCTGCTGCCGGGCCTGCTGCGCCGCCTGTGCGTACGCCGCTACCTGTTCGGCTACAGCATGGTGCTGATGCTGGCCACCGGCGTGCTCGGCGTGATGTTGATGACCGAACATCCCTGGGCGGTGGCTCAGCTGGAACGCCGTGCAATGCCGGACACCCTGCTGCCAGTGCTCGGTGATGGCCTGCTGACCTTCGCCATCGCCCTGGCCACGCTGATCGTGTGGTTGCGGGTACGTCGTGCTGCAACGCTGGTACTGCTCACCCACGGCATGCTGTGGATGCTCTACGGCCTGGTGCTGATTCCGGCGCTGGATCCGTATGCCTCGGCTTCGGCGCTGATGCGCAGGGTCGGCGCGCGGATCGGCCCGGACGCCGAACTGGCCCTGGTCGCCTGGCGCGAACAGAACCTGTTGCAGGCCGACCGCCCAGTGCGCGAGTTCGGCTTCAAGCGGCCGTGGGCCGAACAGTGGCATGACGCCGGCCCATGGCTGGCCGAGGCACCGGGCAAGCGCTGGCTGCTGGTGCTGGACGATGCAATGAGCCCCTGCGTGGACCCGGCCAAGGTGATTGATATTGGTGTTGCCAATCGCAATCGTTGGCAATTGCTTCCAGGAACGGCATGGGATCCCGAGTGCCATGCCGAACGGACCGGGTCGACCGCCGAAGAAGACTGAACGTTGATATGTGCCGGGCAAACATTAACCCGGCACGAACGAGCGTCCGACCCTTCTCCGACATCCAGATGACGAGCATGACCGCGGATTCCCGAACCGCCCTTTCCCAGCATGCCCGTCCGTCCCATTGATTCGGTAGCACCGCTTGCGACATCGCCACTGGCGTCAAAATTTGCCGTAACTCACCTCTGGCTGCCTGTCGCAATCGGTCTGCCCGTGTTTGCGCTGCTGATGGGTTTCGGCGGCGACCAGTGGGTGGCCGATCATCTGTTCCGCCTCGAAGGCGGCCATTGGGCGCTGCAGGACGCCTTTGTCACCCGCACACTGGTGCACAAAGCCGGCAAATGGCTGAGCACGGCAGCTGCCCTTGTGGCGATTCTGCTGTGCTTCCACCACTGGCGTAAGGGTCGCGATCGCACCCTGCGGTGGGCGCTGCTTTATGTCGTAATTGCCATGGCGCTGGGCACGGGTGTGATCTCCCTGCTGAAGTCGCTGGTGCCGATGGAATGCCCCTGGGACCTGCTGCGCTACGGCGGCCACCAGCCTTTCATCGGGCTGTTCACCGTGCGCCCAAGCGGCATGTCGCCCCAGGCCTGCTTCCCCGCTGGCCACGCCAGCGCCGGCTACACCTGGCTGTGCCTGTACTTCTTCGCGCTGTTGTGGCGTCCTGCCTGGCGCTGGGCCGGGTTGTGGATCGGCCTCGGTGCTGGTCTGGTGTTCGGCATCGGCCAGCAACTGCGCGGCGCCCACTTCCTTTCCCATGACATTGCCACTGCAATGATCTGCTGGCTGCTTTCGCTGGGCCTGTACCTGATCGTCAAGCGCGTCCTGATCCGCCGTCAGCTGGACCGTCCCAACCGCCAGGAGGCGAACGCATGAGTGCATCGGTCCAACGCCCCGCCCGCCTCCCTGCGTTGGCGGGTCTTCTTCGCTGGCGTCCCCAGCTGTCCACCGAAGCATTGATCACGCTGACCAGCCTGTTCTTCGCAGTAGCCGGCAACGGCCTGTTCTGGCACAGCGCGATGGCCAGCCATCCGGGCAGCCTGCGTTACGCGCTTTCGTTGCTGCTGTTGCTGCTGGGCGCGCACGGCCTGCTGCTGGGCATCCTGGTCTGGCGCTGGAACGCCAAGGTGGTGATCAGCGTGCTGCTGTTGGTGACCGCGTTCGCTGCGCATTACATGAGCCGCTACCACATCTATCTGGATGCGGACATGCTGCGCAATGTGCTGGCGACCGATCCCAAGGAAAGCCGCGAGCTGATGACGGTGTCGCTGCTGTGGCCGGTATTGCTGCTGGCAGTGCTGCCGATGGTGGTGCTGTGGCGCGTGCAGCTGCGCCGCCGCAGCTGGGGCCGCAGCCTGTTGTGGCGCATCGGCTTCCTGGTGGTGGCGGCGGTGACCGCACTCGGCGGTGCGCTGATTTCGTTCCAGGATGTTTCGGCACTGATGCGCAACCAGCGCGAAGTGCGTTACCTGGCCACCCCGGCCAACGTACTGCTCGGCCTGCCGCGTGCACTGCGCGGCGACAACCCGGTGCAGCGCGCACCGAAGCTTCCGATCGGCACCGACGCCAAGGCCACCCCACGCGCAGCAGCCAGCAAGCCGCGCCTGCTGGTGATCGTCATGGGCGAGACCGTGCGTGCGCAGAACTGGGGCCTCAACGGCGGGCGCAACACCACCCCGGAACTGGCACAGGCCAGCGTGGTCAATTTCCCCGACATGCATTCGTGCGGCACCAGCACCGAAGTCTCACTGCCGTGTCTGTTCTCGCCGTGGGGCCGCCACGACTACGACGAGAAGAAGATCCGCGCACACCAGTCGCTGCTGCACGTATTGAACCGCGCCGGCATCGCCCCGTTGTGGCGTGACAACCAGTCCGGCTGCAAGGGCGTGTGCGAGGGCCTGGACTTCCAGTCGCTGTCCGACGCGACCACACCGGGCCTGTGTGCCGATGGCCGCTGCATGGACGAGATCCTGTTGCAGGATCTGGCCGCCCAGGTACGTGCGAAACCGGGCGACCGGGTGGTGGTGCTGCATCAGCTGGGCAACCATGGCCCGGCCTACTTCGAGCGCTACCCACCGGCGTTCCGACGCTTCACCCCGACCTGCGACACCCGTGACATCGGCCGCTGCTCACGCGAAGAAATCACCAACAGCTACGACAACGCCGTGTTGTACACCGATCACTTCCTGACCAGGACCATCGGCACGTTGCAGGGCATGCAGGACTACGACTCGGCGATGATCTACCTGTCCGACCATGGCGAGTCGTTGGGCGAGAAGGGCCTGTTCCTGCACGGCGTGCCTTACGCGATCGCCCCGGCCGAACAGACCCGGGTGCCGATGACGATGTGGTTCTCGCAGGGCTTCGCCAGCAGCCGCGGATTGAACCTGCAGTGCCTGCGCGCACGTTCGGCAGCGTATACCGACCACGACAACCTGTTCCCGTCGGTGCTGGGTCTGATGCAGGTGAAGACATCGCTGTACGAGCGCGACCGTGACGTGTTCGCCAACTGCGAAGGTTGAGGGTTGTTCGGCAGGGCTTGCAGCCCTGCACCTGCAGAGGCAACGTCAACCGCAACGGCCGAAGCAACAGCAGAAGCGGGTTTCCCGAGGGGTGGCGGGGTGGGTCCGGTTGCGGGGGGCGCCGTAAATACATCCATGTAGGCCCGGTCGCCGCATCCATGCGGCTCACGCCCCCGCAACCGGCCCCACCCCGCCTTCGACAGTTTGCCGCGATCTGATGGAACGACCGTGGGGTCGGATCCGTTTTCCTGAGGAAAACGGATCCGACCCCATTTTGATTTTCGATACCTGACAGATGTGTCGACCAAGGTCGACACCCACCAACGGCCGCCGCGATCTGTCAGAGGTGGGGCGGTGTGGGCTTGCAGGACCGTTGGCGCCATGGATGGCGCCATCGAGCCCCCATGGATGGGTTTACGGCGTGTCCTGCAAGCCCACGCCGCCCCGCCATCCCACGGATAGCCCGCTTCTGCTGTTGCTTCGGCCGTTGCCGTTACTTCTGCGGGTGCAGGGCGCAGCCCTGCCGAACCCTACCGACTTCCGCCACTTGCGGTGGCAACGCCTGCCCACTAGCCTTCGGCGGTCGTTCACCACCCAAGGACCGCCCGTGAAACACCGTCATCTCCTGCTGGCCTCGGCAATCGCCGCCGCCACGCTGGCCCTGGCCGCCTGCAAGAAGGAAGCTGCGCCAGGCACCGACACCGCCAGCAGCAGCGCCCCGGCCGGCGAAACCGCCGACCAGTTCGTGGCCCGCATCAATGCCGAATTCAAGGCCGCCTACCCGGAGATGACCTCGGCGCAGTGGCTGTCCTCCACCTACATCAACAGTGATTCGGAACGCATCGCGGCCAAGGCCAACGAACGCTCACTGACCCAGCTCAACAGCTGGATCGAACAGGCCGCCAAGTTCGATGGCAAGCCGATGAGCGAGGACAGCAAGCGCGCGATCCACCTGCTGAAGCTGATGTCCTCGATGCCGGCACCCCGTGACCCGGCCAAGCTGGCAGAACTGACCCAGATCGCCACCCGCATGGAAGGCAGCTACGGTGCCGGCAAGTACTGCACCGACGCCAACGATCCCAACTCCTGCCGCCAGCTGGGCGAACTGGAGCAGGTGCTGGCGCGCAGCCGCGACTATGACCAGCAGCTCGATGCCTGGCAGGGCTGGCACAGCACCACCAAGAGCATGCGCGGCGACTACCAGAAGTTTGTCGGCCTGGTGAACGAAGGTGCCAAGGGCATGGGCTTCACCGATGCCGGGCAGATGTGGCGCAGCGGCTACGACATGCCGCCGGAGCAGATCGGCCCGGAAACCGACCGCCTGTGGGAGCAGGTCAAGCCGATGTACGAGCAGCTGCATTGCTATGCACGCGGCAAGCTGGACAAGACCTACGGCAAGGACAAGGCCGAAGTGGGCAACGGCCTGATCGCGGCGCATCTGCTGGGCAACATGTGGCAGCAGGACTGGTCGAACCTGTGGGACCAGCTGGAACCGTACCCGGGTGCCGGCAGCCTGGACATCACCGCTGCGCTTGAAAAGCAGTACCAGACCAACCTTAGCGCGGCGCTGGCCAAGGCCGGCAAGGATGCCAACGTAGCGGCGCAGTACAAGGCGCAGCGCGAGGCCGAACTGCGCACCGCCAAGCAGATGACCGAGCGCGCGCAGGACTTCTACGTGTCGCTGGGCATGCCGTCGCTGCCGCAGTCCTACTGGGAAAAAACCCAGTTCATCAAGCCCGATGACCGCGATGTGGTCTGCCACGCCAGCGCCTGGGACATGAACATGGAAGGCGACGTGCGCACCAAGATGTGCATCAAGCCGAACGAAGAGAACTTCACCACCATCTACCACGAGCTGGGCCACATCTATTACGACCTGGCCTACAACCCGCTGCCGCCGCTGTTCCAGGGCGGTGCCAACGATGGCTTCCATGAAGCAATCGGCGACACCATCGTGCTGGCGATGACGCCCAAGTACCTCAGCTCGATCGGCCTGGTCGATGCGCCGACCGAAAGCCGCGAGGCGGTCATCAACAACCAGATGCGCATGGCGCTGTCGGGTGTGTCGTTCCTGCCGTTCGGACTGATGATCGACCGCTGGCGCTGGGGCGTGTTCGATGGCTCCATCACCGCCGACAACTACAACAAGGCGTGGTGGGACCTGAAGGCCAAGTACCAGGGCGTGGCCCCGGCCAGCACCCGCGGCGAAGAGTTCTTCGATCCGGGCGCGAAGTACCACGTACCGGGCAACACTCCGTACACCCGCTACTTCCTGGCGCGCATCCTGCAGTTCCAGTTCTACAAGGGCCTGTGCGATGCCTCCGGCTACAAGGGCCCGCTGCATGAGTGCACCTTCTACGGCAACAAGGAAGCCGGCCAGAAGTACTGGGCGATGCTGAGCAAGGGTGCCAGCCAGCCGTGGCAGGCCACGCTGAAGGAACTGACCGGCACCGACAAGCTCGATGCCGGCCCGATGATCGAGTACTTCAGCCCGGTCAACGAATGGCTGAAGCAGCAGAACGAAGGCCAGATGTGCGGCTGGCAGGCCAACGCGGCCCCGGCGGCGAAATGAAAAAAGGGGCGGATCCGCGAGGATCCGCCCCTTTCTGGTAGTGCCGGCCGCTGTCCGGCAACTACGCGATGAAGACCCAACGGGCAGCCGGCCAGCGGCCGGCTCTACCGAAATGCCTGTCAGCTGTTCTTCTTCGCGGCCATCGCTGCGGCCAGTTCGGCCTTGAATTCCTCGAAGGTCTGGCCCTTTTCCTTCGCTTCGGCCTGCGCAGCATCACGCAGTGCATCCGAGTACACCAGGCGCACCGGCGTGCCGTTGCGTTCGTGCAGTTCGCCAGCCTGCATGATCAAGGCCAGCACCTGGGCAGCACTCTCGCTCTGGCCGGCGATGCGGCCATCCATGCCCAGCACCCATTCGCCATCGCGCCGGACGATACCGGCCAGCAGCGTGCGCTGCGGGTCGCGCAGTTCGGCATGCGGCTCCACCGGCGAGGCCTGCGCGGCTGCCTTGTTGGCGGCCTGCTTTTCCTGGCGACGGCGCTGGTCGCGGCGGATCTTGGAGCTGGTGGACATGATGCGGTACCGCTGCGAGGGGGGCGCAAGGATAACGCACCCCGCCCGCAGCACCGCTTCACGCCACCGCTCAGTCCAGCACTTTGCCGTGCCGCCAGTAGCCCATGAAGGTGATGGCGCGGCGGTCCAGCCCGCAGTCACGCACCAGATGGCGGCGGATCGCCATGACCGCACCCGCCTCGCCGGCCACCCAGGCATACAGCGGTCCGGCCACGCTGGCATCGGCCTGCTCCCACAGGATCTGCGCGTCGACATCGATCTCTTCCAGCGCATCGCCGGCAGCCACGCTCGAGGTCGCCGCCAGCCGTTCCTGGACCGCCTGCAGCAGCGGCTGGCCATAGGCGGCCTGCCCACGCGGCAACCACACCAGCTCGGCGGTGCCCGGCGCTTTCAACGGCACCGCGTCGCCGGCCTGGGCCACTTCCAGCAATGCCAGCGTGCGCGGCGGATCAGGCATGGCCGCCAGTTCCTCCAGGATGCCCGCCACCGCAGGCAACGCCGTCTCATCGGCCACCAGCAGTACCTGGCCGACACCGGCCGGCGGCTTCCATTCCCAACCTTCGCTGCTGTCGGCACAGTCGGCATCGGGGGCCAGCAGCACGACACGGTCACCCGGCCGCGCATGCATGGCCCAGCGCGAAGCGGGCCCGGTCACGCCGTGGATGACGAAATCAACGTCGACCTCGCCCTGCTCGGCACGCAGCTGGCGGATGGTGTAGGTGCGCATCGGCGGCCGCAGCTCATCAGGCAGGGCCCGGTAGCGCGGATACCAGTCCTCGCCGCTGGGCACCTGTGGCACCTCCTGGCCGGGCAAGGGGAAGAACACCTTGATCCGCTGGTCCGGGCCTTCGGTCTTCATCCGCGCCACGTCGGCACCGGTGAACACCATGCGGTCCAGGGAAGGGGAAAGAACGCGGCGCTCCTTCAGCGCCACCTCGAACAGGCGGTAGGTCTGCTGCGCAGCCATGGGGGTACCTCATGCGACGACATCGGATTGGCTGGCTGTCGTGCATCCACGCACCGGCTGGCTGGAATGCCCAGCCTAGTCCGGTTGTCCGCGGCTGCAAGGATGTGCCGGCATCCCCGCCAGCTCTACCCCTGCACGCTGCTCAATGACCCGTGCAGGCTGCCTGCGCCGCGCGCTCGCGCTGGTGTTCCCAGTACCAGAACACGAAGCCGGCGCCAAAGAACGCGGCCTGGCCCAGTGCCAGGTGCAGCGGGCTGGCGCTGAGCAGCGGCGACACCACGCCGGCCACCACGGTGCTGATCATCAGCTGCACGAAGGCCTGCAGCGAGGACGCCAGGCCACGCTGGTGCGGATACATGTCCAGCACCGCCAGCGCCAGGATCGGGAAGATCAGCGCCATGCCCATGCCGCCCAGGAAGATCGGCATCACCGCCCACGGCAGTGCGAACTGTGGTGCCAGGCCGACGTAGCCGATGTTCAGCAGCACCGACAGCGCACACAGGCCGAAACCGATGGAGACCTGTCGCGTAGGGCTGCTGTGCCCGGCCATGCGCCCGGACAGGAACGAGCCGGTGGTCATGCCGCCGATGGTGGGAATGAACAGCCAGGCGAAGCCGCCCTCGCCCAGGTGCAGGTGCTGCATCACGAACACCGGCGCCGAGGAGATGTACAGGAACACGCCACCGAAGCCGATGCTGCCGGCCAGCGCCAGGCGCAGGAAACGCGGATTGAAGCCGATGCGCACGTAGTCGCGCAGCAGCACGCGCGGTGACAACGGCACGCGCGCCTCGACCGGATGGGTTTCCGGCAGGTAGCGTGCGGTAGCCGCCAGCAGCACCAGCGCGAACACCACCAGGAACCAGAAGATCAACGGCCAGCCAGCGCCGCTGAGCAGGATCCAGCCACCGATGATCGGGGCGATTGCCGGAGCGATGCCGAACAGCATCGACACCTGGCTCATCAGCCGCTGTGCGTCATGGCCGTGGTACAGGTCGCGGATCACCGCTCGGCCGACGATCATGCCGACACCTGCCGACAGGCCCTGCAGTGCGCGGAACGCCAGCAGCGTGGTCAGGTCGGTAGACAATGCACAGCCCACCGAGGCGCCGACGAAGATCACCAGACCGCCGAGGATCACCCGCTTGCGGCCCCAGGCGTCGGACAGCGGTCCATGGGCCAGGCTCATCAGGCCGTAGAACAGCAGGTACACGCTGATGGTCTGCTGCACCGCCACTTCGTCCACCGCCAGGCGCTGGGCCAGCTGCGGGAACGCCGGGAAGATGGTGTCGATCGAGAACGGACCGAACATGGCCAGGCCAGCAAGCAGCAGGGCCATGCGGCGGGTGGAGGGAGCAACAGCGGCGGTCATGGAGAGGCGTCCGGCAGGGCCATGCGCGGCACGCACGGCGGGCGCCAGTCCCCTGAAACAGGGACAGCGCCAGATGAATTCGGGTATCCGCCCATCATAGGTGGGGATTGCGCCCCGCGCCATGCACGGATGCACAAAACGCACGGCCGGGCCATCGGCCATTCAGGCGCAGCGGCGCCTCCCGGGAGCGGCCGGCCGGCGCGCAACGGGCTATAATCGGCGGGCAACACGGTGGGAGAAGCGGAACACCGCTGCCGAAGGCGCAACGCCCGTAATCGCTCAGGCCCGATACCACCCGTAACAGAACTCTGGAGAGACCGGTTCAATCCGGCGCCGAAGGGGCAAGAAGCAGCGGTCCGCCGCGCTTTCAAACTCTCAGGCAAAAGGACAGAGGGGCGCCCCGCAGACCGCCGACCGGCGGCTTGTGCCCGTGCGTGTGCCCTTTCCTGACGGATCCTTCGCCATGTCCCAGAACACCCCTTCCCTGCGTGAGCTCGAGCATCATTCGGCCTTCGTCGAGCGCCACATCGGCCCCAACGATGCCGAGATCGCGCAGATGCTCGGCGTCATCGGCCACGCCTCGCTGGATGCGATGACCGATGCCATTGTGCCGGCCAAGATCAAGTCGCCGGCACCGCTGGCGCTGCCGGAGTCGATCACCGAAGTGCAGGCGCTGGCGAAGATCCGCGCGATCGCCGACAAGAACACCGTACTGCGCAGCTTCATCGGCCAGGGCTACTACGGCACCCACACGCCGAACGTGATCCTGCGCAACATCCTGGAAAACCCGGCCTGGTACACCGCCTACACCCCGTACCAGGCG
Organism: Stenotrophomonas sp. CCNWLW162; assembly: GCF_037203745.1. Lineage (NCBI taxonomy): Bacteria > Pseudomonadati > Pseudomonadota > Gammaproteobacteria > Lysobacterales > Lysobacteraceae > Stenotrophomonas > Stenotrophomonas sp. CCNWLW162. The sequence goes on from NZ_JBBCBL010000011.1 coordinate 29,448, forward strand.
GAAATCTCGCAGGGCCGCATGGAAGCGCTGATCAACTTCCAGACCCTGTGCGCCGACCTGACCGGCATGGAAATCGCCAACGCCTCGCTGCTGGACGAAGCGACCGCCGCCGCCGAAGCGATGACCCTGGCCAAGCGCTCGGCCAAGTCGAAGTCGGACACCTTCTTCGTGCACGACGCCGTACACCCGCAGACGCTGGAACTGCTGCGCACCCGCGCCGAACCGATGGGCATCGTGCTGCGCGTGGGCACGCCGGCCGAAGCGCTGGAAGCGGACGGCTTCGGCCTGCTGCTGCAGTACCCGGATACCTTCGGCCAGGTGGGCGATTACAAGGCGCTGGTCGATGCCGTGCACGCACGCGGCGGCCTGGTGGCGGTTGCCACCGACCTGCTGGCGCTGACCCTGCTGGCCGCCCCCGGCGAATGGGGCGCGGACATCGTCGTCGGCAACAGCCAGCGTTTCGGCGTGCCGTTCGGCTTCGGTGGCCCGCACGCTGCGTTCATGGCCTGCCGTGACGCCTACAAGCGTTCGATGCCGGGCCGCCTGATCGGCGTCTCGATCGACGCGCAGGGCAACCCGGCCTACCGCCTGACCCTGCAGACCCGCGAGCAGCACATCCGTCGCGAGAAGGCCACCTCCAACATCTGCACCGCGCAGGTGCTGCTGGCGGTGATGGCCTCGATGTATGCCGTCTACCACGGCCCGGAAGGCCTGACCCGCATCGCGCGCCGCACCCACCGCCTGGCTTCGATCCTGGCTGCGGCACTGCGCAAGGCCGGCGTGCAGGTCGGTGGTGACTTCTTCGACACCCTGCATGTCACCGGCGTGCACGCCGATGAGATCCACGCCAAGGCCCGTGCCGCCGGTTACAACCTGCGTGCGATCGACAGCGACTCGGTCGGCATCAGCCTGGACGAAACCACCACCCGCGCCGACATCGTGGCCGTGGCTGCCGTGTTCGGTGCCTCGCTGGACGTGGACGCACTGGATGCCAGCACCGCCGACGCACTGCCGGCCGGCCTGCTGCGCCAGTCTGAATTCCTGACCCACCCGGTGTTCAACACCCACCACAGCGAGCACGAGCTGCTGCGCTACCTGCGCTCGCTGGCCGACAAGGACCTGGCGATGGACCGCACGATGATCCCGCTGGGCTCGTGCACCATGAAGCTCAACGCCACCGCCGAGATGATTCCGGTGACCTGGCCGGAGTTCTCGCAGATCCATCCGCTGGTGCCGGCCGACCAGGCGCTGGGCTACAAGGAACTGATCGACTCGCTGGAAGCGATGCTGGTCGAATGCACCGGCTACGACGCAGTGAGCCTGCAGCCGAACTCCGGCGCGCAGGGCGAGTATGCCGGCCTGCTGGCGATCCGTGCCTACCACCGTTCGCGCGGCGAAGACCATCGTGACATCTGCCTTATCCCGGACTCGGCGCACGGCACCAACCCGGCCTCGGCGCAGATGTGCGGCATGAAGGTGGTGGTGACCAAGACCGACGCCAACGGCAACGTCGACGTCGAGGACATCCGCCTCAACGCCGAGAAGTACAGCGACCGCCTGGCCGCGATCATGATGACCTACCCGTCCACGCACGGCGTGTTCGAGGAAGAAGTGGTGGAGATCTGCGAGATCATCCACAAGCACGGCGGCCAGGTGTACACCGACGGTGCCAACATGAACGCTCTGGTCGGCGTGGCCAAGCCGGGCAAGTGGGGTTCGGACGTTTCCCACCTGAACCTGCACAAGACCTTCTGCATCCCGCACGGCGGCGGCGGCCCGGGCGTTGGCCCGTGCGCGGTCAAGGAGCACCTGGCGCCGTTCCTGCCGGGCAAGCTGGGGGACCACGGCCCGGTCGGCATGGTCAGCGCGGCCAGCTTCGGCAGCGCCTCGATCCTGCCGATCAGCTGGATGTACATCGCGATGATGGGTACCGAAGGCCTGCGCAAGGCCACCCAGGTCGCCCAGCTCAACGCCAACTACATCGCCAAGCGCCTGGCTCCGCACTTCAAGACCCTGTACACCGGCCGCAACGGCCTGGTGGCACACGAGTGCATCCTGGACGTGCGCCCGCTGGAGAAGACCAGCGGCATCGGTGCCGAAGACGTGGCCAAGCGCCTGATCGACTTCGGCTTCCATGCCCCGACGCTGAGCTTCCCGGTGGCCGGCACGCTGATGGTCGAGCCGACCGAGAGCGAATCGCTGCATGAGCTGGATCGCTTCATCGACGCGATGATCCAGATCCGCGAAGAGATCACCGCGATCGAAGACGGCCGCCTGGACCGCGAGGACAACCCGCTGAAGAACGCGCCGCATACCGCGACCGCGGTGACCGCCAGCGAGTGGACCCACGCCTACCCGCGTGAACTGGCTGCGTTCCCGCTGCCGAGCCTGAAGCTGCAGAAGTACTGGCCGCCGGTGGCTCGCGTCGACAACGTGTACGGCGACAAGAACGTGATGTGCGCCTGTATCCCGGTCGATGCCTACAAGGATGATGAAGTCGAGGCTTGATTCCTCGCTGCATCGGTAAAGAAAACGGCCCGCGCAAGCGGGCCGTTTTCATAAGGGCGTATGGACCAAGGCCCACACCCACAAACATCCGGTCACGGGTCCGGCATCTGCCCCAGGCTCAACTGCCACGACACGCCGAAGCGATCCTGCACCCAGCCATAGCGGTTGCTGAAGTCATAGTCGCCCACCGGCATCAGCCAGTGGCCACCCTCGCCCAGCACCCGCGCGGCACGCTCGAACTGTTCGGCGCCGGAGCACTCCACGAACAGCGAGATCGACGGCGAGAAGGTGAAATCGTGCACGTCCAGACTGTCAAAGCACAGGTAATGGGTGCCGCCGAGCAGGAAGATGGCCTGGCGCACCTGCCCCGGCACGCCCGCTCCCGGGCCTTCCGGGTGGCGCTGCAGGGCCAGCAGGCGGAAATCGGCGAAGGCTTCGGCGTACAGGGCCAGGGCGGCCTCAGCCTGGCCGGTGAACATCAGGAAGGGGCGACTGCGCAGCATGCGGTACTCCTGGTCGACGGGCCGCTGGCGGCCCACGCGATCAGGATGGCACGGCGGATGTGCAGCCCCCGTGGTAGTGCCGGCCGCTGGCCGGCAGCTTCAGTCACGCCTCGCGCATGCGCCGTGCGATGGCACTGCCGGCGGCGATCGTGGCGGTCAGCGCCACCATCGACAGGAACTGCAGCCGGGTATGCGACTCGCTCAGCAGCAGGCCGAAGATCAGTGCCAGGATGCCCAGCGCACAGACGGTCAGCCATGGGAAACCGGCCATGCGGAACGGCAGGCGGGTGCCGAGGCGGTCGGCGCGGCGGCGCAGCACCAACTGCGAGACCAGCGACAGCGTCCACACCAGCAGGCAGGTGGAACCGACGATGTTCAGCAGCACCGGCAGTACGCGGTCCGGGAACAGCAGCTCCATCACCGTGGCGGCAAAGCCGAACAGCACGCTGGCCAGCACGGCGATCACCGGCACCTGGCGCGGGTCGGTCCAGCCGAGCACGGCCGGCGCTTCACGACGCTGCGCCAGCGAATACATCATGCGCGAGGCGCCGTAGAGGTTGGCATTGAGCGCCGACAGCAGCGCGATCACGGCGATCAGGGTGATGGCCGTACCTGCGCCCGGGATGCGGGCGATATCCAGCACCGCAGCGAACGGCGACTTCAGCGCCTCGCTGGTCCACGGCACCACGGCGATGATCACGCTCAGGGAACCGATGTAGAACACCAGGATGCGCCAGGCCACGGTGCGGATGGCACGGGCGATGCTGCGCTCGGGATCTTCGGTTTCGGCTGCGGCGACCGCCACGATCTCGGTGCCGCCAAAGGCAAAAACGACAACCAGCAGTGCCGCGCCAATACCGGCCAGCCCCTTCGGCGCGAAGCCGCCATGCTCGGTGAAGTTGCTCAGGCCCGGCGAGGCCACCTGCGGCAGCCAGCCCATCAGCAGCGCCACGCCGATGGCGATGAAGGCCAGGATCGCCGCCACCTTGAGGATGGCGAACCAGAATTCGAACTCGCCGAAGTTCTTCACTCCGAGCAGGTTGATCGCGGTGAAGAACAGCATGAAGGCCAGTGCCGCCATCGGCACCGGTATCACCGGCCAGACCGAGGCCAGCAGCCCGGCTGCACCGACGGCCTCGGCGGCGATCACGATCACCAGCTGCACCCACCACAGCCAGCCCACGGTAGCGCCGGCGGTAGCGCCCATGGCGTCGGCCGCATATACCGAGAACGCACCACTGGTCGGTTTGGCCGCCGCCATTTCGCCCAGCGCGTTCATTACGATGATCACCAGCGCGCCAGCCACCAGATACGACACCAGCACCGCCGGACCGGCCGCCTGCACACCCACGCCCGAGCCGAGGAACAGGCCGGCGCCGATGGCGCTGCCCAGGCCCATCATGATCAGCTGGCGGGGCTTGAGCGAGTGCCCGAGGCGGGACGGCGAAGCGGTCGGAATCGAGTTGGGCATCGGCAGGGCTGGCGGCGGCTACAGGGGCGACACCTTACCCTGTCCCATGCCCACGGGGATAGGCGCAGCGCAGCAGGCGGCTCAGGCCAGCGCTGGCTCGCCGACGTTCCCACCGATACGGGCGCGATAGGCGCGCGGCGAGAAACCGGTTTCAGCCTTGAACTTGCGGGTAAAGGCGCTCTGGTCGCTGAAACCGCAGGCCTGGCCGATGCAGGCGATGCTGTCGTCGCCGTGCAGCAGGTGCATGGCCATCTGGATCCGCAGCCGGGTCAGCACCTGCTGCGGGGTCATCTGGAACACCTTGCGGAAACTGCGTTCAAGCTTGGACAGCGAGAAGCCGGTGATGTCCAGCAGGGTCTGCATGCGTACGTTCTCGGCGTAGTGCGCATTGAGGTGGGCCAGGGCCAGTCGCAGCTGCTCGTACTGGGTGCCCAGGCTGTCCTTCTGGCCGAGGTCGCGGGAAATGCCGATCAGACCCTCGATGGCCCCATCAACCACCAGCGGGCGCTTGCAGGTCAGGCACCAGCCCGGTTCGCGGTTGGCGAACAGGTGCAGCTCCATAAGGTTCTCGATCACCTCGCCGGACAGCACACGGGCGTCCTGGTCGACGTAGTCCGCACTGAGGCCGGTCGGGTAGATCTCGGCCGCGGTACGGCCGATCACGTCCTTGCGCGCACGCAGGCCCAGCCGTCGCAGCATGGTCTGGTTGACGTAGGTGTAGCGGCCCTGGCGGTCCTTCATGAAGAACAGCACGTCCGGAATGGCGTCGAACAGGGCTTCGATGTCGGCGGGCTCGACTCGCATGCGGCAAGCATACCCGAGCCGCCGATTTCCCTGCGCGTTCACCCCCAGGGGACTGTGGATTAACGCCACCCGCGCCAGTGTCCGGAGTCTGCCCCTACCCGCTCCAGGAGAACCTCCATGGCCGCCAGCAAGCCGACCGGCAAGCGCGCTCCCGCCACTCCCTCCGCCGACCGTGACAGCCGCGGCCAGGGCGATGAACTGCATCAGCTGGCAGGAGGCGCCCATCCGGTACTGACCAGCAACCAGGGCATCCCGGTCGCCGACAACCAGAATTCCCTGCGCCAGGGGCCGCGTGGGCCGACCTTGCTGGAAGACTTCCTGCTGCGCGAGAAGATCACCCACTTCGACCACGAACGCATTCCCGAGCGCATCGTCCACGCGCGCGGTTCGGCTGCCCACGGCTTCTTCGAACTGACCCGGTCGCTGGGCAAGGTGACCCGGGCGAAGATCCTCACCGAAGTCGGGGTGAAGACGCCGGTGTTCACCCGCTTCTCCACGGTTGCCGGCGGCGCAGGCTCGGTCGACACCCCGCGCGACGTGCGCGGCTTCGCGGTGAAGTTCTACACCAGGGAAGGCAACTGGGACCTGGTCGGCAACAACATTCCGGTGTTCTTCATCCAGGATGCGATCAAGTTCCCCGACCTGATCCATGCGGTGAAGATGGAACCGGACCGCGCGTTCCCGCAGGCGGCCAGCGCGCACGATACGTTCTGGGATTTCGTCTCGCTGATGCCCGAGTCGATGCACATGATCATGTGGGCGATGAGTGACCGCACGATCCCGCGCTCGCTGCGCACCATCGAAGGCTTCGGCATCCACAGCTTCCGCCTGCTGGATGAGGAAGGAAATTCCACCTTCGTCAAGTTCCATTGGCGTCCGAAGCTGGGGCTGCAGTCCACGATCTGGGATGAGGCGCTGAAGCTGCAGGCCGCCGACAACGATTTCCACCGCCGCGACCTGTTCGAGGCGATCCAGCGCGGCGACTTCCCCGAGTGGGAGCTGGCCGTGCAGCTGTTCACCGAAAAACAGGCCGATGGCTTCCCGTTCGACCACCTGGACCCGACCAAGATCATCCCCGAGTCGCTGGTGCCGCTGCAGGTGATCGGACGCATGGTGCTGGACCGCTGGCCGGACAACTTCTTCGCCGAGACCGAGCAGGTTGCCTTCTGCCCGGCCAACGTGCCGCCGGGCATCGATTTCAGCAACGACCCGCTGCTGCAGGGGCGGCTGTTCTCCTATCTGGATACCCAGCTGATCCGCCTGGGCGGACCGAACTTCAACCAGATTCCGATCAACGCACCGAAGTGCCCGTTCGCCAACCACCAGCGCGATGGCCACATGCAGATGCAGGTGCCGAAGGGGCGCGTGGCCTACGACCCCAGCTCGCTGCAGGAAGACAGCCCTCGCGAGACGCCTGCCGGTTTCCGCAGCCACGCCAGCGCCGATGATGGGCGCAAGGGCCGCACCCGCGCGGAGAGCTTTGCCGACCACTACAGCCAGGCGCGGATGTTCTTCCGCAGCCTGGAAAAACCGGAACAGGCGCACCTGGCCTCGGCGCTGGTGTTCGAGCTGTCGAAGGTGGAAACCGAGAAGGTGCGCGTGCGCACCGTCAGCCATCTGCGCAACATCGACGAAGGCCTGGCCAAGCGCGTGGCCGACGGGCTGGCACTGGGCACCCTGCCCGCCCCGGCACCGACGGCAACCCCTGCACAGGACCTGCCCGCCGCACCCGAGGTGCGCGTGATCGGCCGCAACAAGCCCCTGCTGCAGGGGCGCTGCATCGGCATCCTGTTCGACGAGGGCTCCGATGCACGGGTGATCGCCACTCTGCGCAAGTCCGCCGAAAAGGCCGGCGCCAGCGTCAAGCTGGTCGCGCCGAAAATTGGCGGTGCCACGCTCAGCGACGGCAAAACGCAGGCCGCCGATGGACAGCTGGCCGGTACCCCGTCGGTGGTGTTCGACGCAGTGGCGGTCGTGCTGAGTGCCGACGCCGGCAAGGCCTTGGCCAAGGAAGCGGCAGCCATGGGCTTTGTCAGCGATGCCTGGGCGCACCTGAAAGCCATCGCCAGTGACGAAGGCGCACAGGCCCTGTTGAAGGCAGCGCGCGTCGGCAACGATGCCGGCACCCTGGAGGCCGAGGACAGCAAGGCCTTCCTCGCCGCTGCCGCCACCCGCCAGTGGGCACGCGAGCCGAAGCTGCGCCTGCTGGCCTGATCATCCAACAGGAGAATCCCCATGCCTCGTGGTGACAAATCCGCCTATACCGACAAGCAGAAGCGCCAGGCCGAGCATATCGAAGAGAGTGAGCGCGAACGCGGTGCCAGTGAAGGCACCGCCGAGCGAATCGCCTGGGCCACCGTGAACAAGCAGGATGGTGGTGGCAAGCGCAGCGGCAGCGCGCGCAAGGCGGCGGAAAAGGCGCCAGCGAAGAAGGCCGCTGTGAAGAAGACTACTACGAAGAAGTCGACTGCCAAGAAACCGGCTGAGAAAAAGTCGTCCGTGAAAAAGTCGCCTGCGAAGAAGTCTGCTGCGAAAAGGACGGTTGCAAAGAGGGCGCCTGCATCCAGCACGGCGAAGAAAGCCGTTCCCAAAAAGGCGCCCGTCAAGAAGGCTACCGCCGCAACCCGCAGCGCCGCCGCCAAGAAGGCGGCGGCTACCCGTACCCGAAAGACAGCGGCACGCAAGACCGCAGCGAAAAAGGCTGCCCGAACGCGGAGCAGAAATTGATCGTCCCCGAAAACGGGGAGCAGCCCGCGCCCGCATCACAGGCGCTGGATCTGTGGCGCAGCGCCTACTTTCGCTGGATCGGTCCCAAGCGACCCACGCACCCTACCTCAGCGGGACGGCCCCACCGTCACTGCGGCTGAGGGCACCGGCACGGCAGCCGCCTGCAGCGTGCGCAACGCCGCGATCGGAATGGTCTCGGCACGCCGCTGCTGCGGCCACCAGACGAACAGGAACGCGCTGCTGGAACCGAGCAGGCGCGCAGTGCCCGGCAACGGCGCGCGGTCGCCGTTCAACTGCAGGCGGATCACTTCGCCGCTGCCGGCGTTGTGGATCTGCTCCCCGCGCACCGTCACGTAGTTCGCCGCGCCCAGCGCCATGAAGGCGGCCACGGCCAGGGTCATCGCGATCAGCGGGCGCAGGCCTACGCCCTCTCCTATGGAGGAGTGAAGACCGAGCGGCAACGGCCGTACGGCATCGGTGATAGCGCGACTCACCTGCTCTGCCATCCAGAGACACTCGTAGCTCAGGCACACCGATGAAGGCAGTGCACGTCGCGCAGTTTGTCGTAAACGGCTATATCCCGTGCAGAGCAATCCGGAAGTCATCTGGCACTGCTGATCGCCGCCAGGGCATCCTCGCTGGGCTCCCTCAAGGACAGATCATCGACATCCACCACCCTGTAGCTTCGCTCGGTGGTAGCGGCTACGCTGATTGACCCACTGACAGGGATAGTTGAGATGAAGAATGTGAACCGAGTTCTGGCGACCAGCGCGCTGATGCTCGTACTGGCGGCATGCAGCAGTTCCCAGACCGCCAACAAGGGCAATTTCGGCAAGGCTATTCAGAAATATCTTGATACCAAGAACGGGCTCTGCGCTGCTTTGCCCGCGCGGGAACTCCCCTTCAAACTGGCCAACGATGGCAGCTTGGGAGAGCGCGCGCGCCTGCAGGCCAACGCCTTGGTCGAGGCCGGGTTGCTGAGCCGCCAAGCATCTGAAATGAAGTCGATGTTTGGCACATCGACCGTACCGGCTGGCGAGTACGCGCTTACATCCAAAGGAAAGAAGTTCCTCGTAGAAGGCGGGGCAGAAACAATTGCAGGTCAAGCAGCGTTCTGCACCGGCAAGTTCAGGGTGACAGAGGTGGACACCTTTACCGAGCCCAGCGAGATGATGGGCGTGAAATTGTCTCAGGTGAACTTCCGCTACAAGGTCGAAGATGCGGACAGTTGGGCCAGATCGAAAGAGGTCCAGGCCAGCTACCGTAACCTCGCGGATCAAGCTAAGGACGAAATCGATGGCAAAGCGACGCTCGTGCTGACCAACGACGGCTGGATGCACGAGCGCTTGTTCAAGCGCTGAGGTCTTCTCGGTCGGCACGGCACTTTGCCGTGCCGACGCGGTGACGATCAGGCCGCGCGCGCCACCACGGCGCGGGCTGCACCGTCCTGCTCGATCTGGAACACCGACACCGACGTGGTCAGCGCATGCGCCTGCTCTTCCAGCGCGCGGCTGGCAGCGGTCGCCTCTTCCACCAGCGCAGCGTTCTGCTGGGTCACCTGGTCCATCTGCACCACCACCTGGTTGACCTGCTCGATGCCGGCCGCCTGTTCCTTGCTGGCGGCGGCGATGTCGCTCATCAGCTGGGTGGTACGCGAGCTCGCCTGGGCCACGCGGGCAATGGCGGCTTCCGATTCCACGGTCACGGCCAGACCACTCTGCACCTTGGCAGCGGCGTCCTCGATCAACTCCTTGATCTCCTTGGCAGCGACACCGGCACGCTGTGCCAGCGTACGCACTTCGCTGGCCACCACCGCAAAGCCGCGGCCCTGTTCGCCGGCACGCGCCGCTTCCACTGCAGCGTTCAGCGCCAGGATGTTGGTCTGGAAGGCGATGCCATCGATCACCGTGGAGATTTCCGAAATGCGCGCCGAAGACTGGTCGATCTCACCCATCACCGTGGCCATCTGCGCCATGGCCTGCTCGGTCTCGCGCACGGCAACGCCGGCCGCATGCGCTTCGCTGTCGGCCTGGCGTGCCAGCTCGGCGTTCTGGCGCACGGTGGAGGTCAGCTCTTCCATCGAGGCCGCAGCCTCTTCCAGATTCGCGGCCTGTTGTTCGGTACGGCGCGACAGATCGTTGTTGCCGGCCGCCAGTTCCTGTGCCGCGTTGTTGATGCTGTCGGCGGCCACCTGGATGCCACGCACGATTCCGGTCAGCTGCGTGGTGGTGGCATTGGCATCGTCACGCATGCGCGCGAACACGCCCTCGTACTCGCCCTCCATGCGCGCGGTGAGGTTGCCATGCGAGATGGCGCGCAGCACGTCGGAGACATCGGCGATGCTGGCCTGCGAACTGGCCATCATGCCGTTGAGGTGGTTCACCATCGCCTGGAACTGGTACTGGAATGCCGCGGCGTCGCCACGCACGCTGAAATCGCCAGCGCGCGCGGCACGGGCCAGTTCATCGATCTGCGCGTTGATCGCCATCAGGCTCTGCTTCACCGCCGCCAGGGTACGGGTCAGCGTGCCCTTCTCACCCGGGTACTCGGGCAGATCGCGGCTGAGGTCGCCGATGGCATAGCGCTGCATCACCTCGGCCATCAGCAGCTGCACCTGCACGTGCGATTCGACCAGGTGGTTGGTGGCCTGCACCATGCGGCCGAAGTCGCCGGGGAACGCACTGGCGTCCATCCGGTAACGGATCGCGCCGGCTTCATGCTGCTCGGCCATCTGCAGCTGCGCGCCGATGGCGGCCTGCACGCTCTGGCGCACGCTGGCCATAGCTTCACCCAGCTGGGTCAGTTCATCGCGGCCGCCAAGGCGGAACTCCTGGTCCAGCTGTCCCTTGGACAGACGTTCAGCCAGGTTCACCGCGCGGGCCAGCGGACCGGTCAAGCTGCGGCCGATCATCACCGAGGCACCGATGCCGACCAACAGCGCGACGCCGCCCAGCACCAGCAGCTGCAGCAGGCTGCGCTCGCCCAGGCGGATCGCCTCGGCGGCGGCATCACGGCTTTCCTTCTCTTCGAAGGCCACACCATCGGCCAGTGCCTTGTTCCAGCCATTGGCCGCTTCCTGGACCGGGCCCAGGGTCAGCGCCACGGCGCCGGGGAAATCCCCCTGTTCCATCAGTTCGCTGGTCTGCTTGTTGAGCGGACGGGCGATCGCGCGCTTGGCGGCGATGGCCTCGCCGATCACCTTGCCTTCGGCATCGCCGGGCAGGGCCTGGTAGGCCGTCCAACTGGTCTCGTAGCGCTTGACCAGATCGGCGATGCGCTGCTCGTCGTTGGCACGGTCTTCGCCCTGGCGGATCAGCATCTCGCGGCGCACGACCATCATCTGGTTGTTGGCATCAAGCATCTCCGACAGCAGCCGCACCTTGGCTACGCCGACCTCGACCACCTGCTCCATCGCGCGCTTCTGCACCATGGTGGCGGTGGCACCGGTAGCGACCACGGCTGCAACCAGCAGCAACAACAGGCCAAAGCCAAGCCCAAGACGCCAGGCGACCCTGACGTTCCTCAAGTAGTTCATGGGGTGAATCCAAAACGGGGGGGATGCGCCCATATCGGCCTGCCAAACGGGAATCTTGATCGCCTCCCACTCGACCGCGTCGGAAGCCGTTCACCTTGGTGAGACCCGGCCTCCCGCTTCTGCGGTGGGAGGATGGCCCGGCGGCGCGGCCCCACTGCTCATGCTGGCATCAGTTTTCTTTCACGGCGGCTGCGCAGCGTCTACGGGCAGGGTGGAGGCGTGATCTGCTTGGAGATGCCCATGCCCGTATGCCGCCCCGCCCTGCTCGCCCTGTCGCTGCTGATGTCGCCCGCCTTTGCGCAGACGCCCCCGCCCGCCGGCCTGCCAGCACCCATCGCCGAAAAGGCCGGCCCTGACACGGCGGCGCACTCGCGCCTGCACGCCCAGGTACTTCTGGACCGCGCCAATTTCTCTCCGGGCGAAATCGATGGCGAAGTGGGCAGCAATCAACGCCGCGCGGTGTCCGGCTTCCAGGCAGCGCACGGGCTGACGGTCAGCGGCGAACTGGACGACGCCACCTGGAAGGCCCTGCAGGCCGACTCGGTCGGCCCCCTTGCCAGCTACACGCTGACCGCAGAGGACGTGGCCGGTCCGTTCGTTGCGGTTCCCAAAAAGCCCGCCGACCAGGCCAAGCTGAAGGCACTCGGCTTCAGCAGCGTGGAGGAATCGCTGGGCGAACGCTTCCATGCCGCACCGGAGCTGCTGAAGGCGCTCAATCCCGGTGTGGATCTGAGCAAGGCCGGCAGCCGCATCCAGGTGCCCAATGTTGCGCCCGCTGCATTGCCCAAGGCCGCCAAACTGGTGGTCGACAAATCCGACTCCACCCTGCAGCTGCTGGACGCGCAGGGCAAGGTGATCGCGCAGGTACCGGTGTCGTCGGGCAGCGAGCACGACCCGCTGCCGATCGGTGAGTGGAAGATCCTCGGCGTCTACCCGGACCCGCCATTCCACTACAACCCGAAGCTGTTCTGGGATGCCAGGAAGGGCGATCGCAAGGCCACGATTCCGTCCGGGCCTAACAATCCGGTCGGCCGGGTCTGGATCGACCTGTCCAAACCCCATTACGGCCTGCACGGCACGCCGGTGCCCGGCCATGTCGGCAAGACCGAATCGCACGGCTGCGTGCGCATGACCAACTGGGATGCGCTGCGCGTGGCTGCAGCGGTGGATACCTCGGTACCGGTCGTCATGCAGGAGTGAGCCGATGCGACTAGCGCAATTGATCGTACTGGGGCTGGTGATGGGCGTGGCAGCCGGATGGTGGCTGCAGCGCGATGCCGCGCCGTCCGCTGATGCGGGTATACGCCCCCTTGCAGTGGCGCAGACCTCCGCTGCGGCCGACAGCGCCCGTGCTGTACCCGTGGAGCAGGCGACAACGGCAATCGCCGCGCCCGCCCCAGCAGCAACGGGCGACACACCCTCCGGTCTGCTGCTGCCGGTACAGGGCATTGCACCGTCGCAACTGCAGGACACCTTCACCGACGCACGCAGCGAAGGCCGCGTGCACGATGCGATCGACATCATGGCTACTGCCGGCACACCGGTGCTGGCGGTGGCCGATGGCCATGTCGAGAAGCTGTTCGACAGCGAACGCGGCGGCCTAACCGTCTACCAGTTCGAACCCAGCGGCCGCTGGTGCTACTACTACGCGCACCTGCAGCGCTACGCCGACGGCCTGGCCGAGAAGCAGACCATCAAGCGCGGTGAGGTGATCGGTTACGTCGGCAGCACCGGCAACGCCAACCCCGAAGCCCCGCACCTGCATTTCGAAGTGCACGTGCTGGGCCCGGAGAAGCAGTGGTGGAAGGGCGAGTCGATCAATCCCTATCCATTGCTGACAAAAGGGGACGGAGGGGATTAAGTCGCAACCCGCATGGTCTGGTCGTGGCGCCTAGGCAGCGCGTGGACGCTGCCTGCGCAGCGCGATGGTGAAGATCACCAGTGCGATGCCTGGAACCAGCAGCAACAACGCCGCCACCTTCCAGAAAAAGAACGGCCACAACCACACATAGTCCAGGTCGGTCAGCTTCAGCACGTCCATCGGCGGCAGCAGTTCCACCGAGGCCGCGCGACCGGCCAGCGCCGGGTCGACCTCCTGCACAGTCAGCCGCAGCCAGGAACGACCGCGCGGCAGCGCATCCCCTCGGCCATAACCGAAATACGAGGCGGCAAATCCACCAGGCTCAACCGATTCCAGCGCGCGGGTGATGTCGGAGCACGGCGCGCCCGAACGCGTGTCGGCGCGGAAGTCAGTCTGATCTGTCGGGGTTTCCGCGCGCAGGCGTACCTCAGGATCGATCACCGTGGCAGTACCGTCATCCGCATAACGCAGGCGCAGCCGAAGTTGGTCATCAATGAAACGGTAGACCGTGATCTCGGCCGTCGTACCCGGGTTCAGTACCAGAGGCAGCACCTGCGTGCGTGAGGCCATGTGATTGGCGATCGCGCCCAGCACCAGCACCACGCAGGCAAGCGCCCACAGGCTCCACAGCACCCACAGGGTGATTCGCGCTACTGTTTCGCCCTTCACGCTGACATCCTGGTCATCGCGTCGCTTCCCCGCTGGCCTTGGCGACACAGTAACGAAAAAGCCCCGCTTTCGCGGGGCTTTTTCTTCCAGCGGTGCCGGGCATGGCCCGGCGCTACCATTGCGGCAACGTTGCCGGGCAGAACCCGGCATCGCCGCATCACTCAGGCGAACGGATCCTGCAGGACCATGGTGTGGTCGCGGTCCGGGCCAGTGGAGACGATGCTGATCGGGCAGCCGGCCAGCTCTTCCAGCGAACGCAGGTAGGCGCGTGCGGCCGGCGGCAGGTCGTCCCAGTTGGTGATGCCGTGGGTGTTTTCGGTCCAGCCCGGGAACTCCAGGTACACCGGGGTGCACTCTTCCCAGCCCTGCGCGTCCAGCGGCGCGTACTCGGTACGCTTGCCGTTGTATTCGTAGGCGATGCAGACCTTCAGCTTTTCCATGCCGTCCAGCACGTCCAGCTTGGTGATGCACAGGCCGCTGATGCCATTGATGGCCACGGCGCGCTTCAGCGCGACGATGTCCATCCAGCCACAGCGACGCGGGCGGCCGGTCGAGGCACCGTATTCGGCGCCGCGGTCGCGGATGCCCTGGCCGATTTCATCGTCCAGCTCGGTCGGGAACGGGCCGCCGCCAACGCGGGTCGCGTAGGCCTTGGCGATGCCCAGCACGTAGTCGATCGCGTCAGCACCGACGCCGGCACCGGCCAGCGCACCACCGACGGTGGTGTTGGAGCTGGTGACGTATGGGTAGGTACCGTGGTCGATGTCCAGCAGGGCGCCCTGCGCACCTTCGAACAGCACGCGCTTACCCTGCTTGCGCAGATCGTGCAGGATGCCGGCCACGTCGGACTTCATCGGCTGCACGTACTCGCCGAAGGCCAGCGCCTCGTCGAAGGTCTTCTGGAAATCGACCGCGTCGGTGTTCAGGTACTTGGTCAGCACGAAGTTGTGGTAATCCAGCGCGGTGCGCAGGAGTTCTTCCAGCTGCTTCGGATAATGCAGGTCGGCGATGCGGATGCCGCGACGCGCCACCTTGTCTTCGTAGGCCGGGCCGATGCCACGACCGGTGGTGCCGATCGCCTTGCCGCCGGCAGCGCGTTCGCGCGCCTGGTCCAGGGCGATGTGGTACGGCATGATCAGCGGCGCGGCCGGGGAGATCTTCAGGCGCGAACGCACTTCCACGCCGGAGGTTTCCAGCTCGGCGATTTCCTTCTGCAGCGCGGCAGGCGAGATCACCACGCCGTTGCCGATCAGGCACAGCGCATCGTCACGCAGGATGCCCGACGGGATCAGGTGCAGGACGGTCTTCTTGCCGTTGATGACCAGGGTATGGCCGGCATTGTGGCCGCCCTGGAAGCGCACGACAGCGCCGATTTCCTCAGTGAGCAGATCGACGATCTTGCCCTTGCCTTCATCGCCCCACTGGGCACCCAACACTACGACAGACTGACCCATGACGGGCTCCTCGATTTTGTAGCGGCCATCGGGGCCGCGGACGGGTAAACCGTGGCGGGGCTGCCCAGCACCTGGATGGCGGCTCCAAACGGGGAGCAGCCGGCGATGGAAGGCCCAGACACAGAAAAAGCCGAACGGGGAGGCCCGTCCGGCTTTTGTGCATTATCCGGGTTTCCGGGGTCCGGTGCCACCTTTCCGACGGGCGGCTTCACCGCCCGGTCAGGCGCCTCATCCGGTCGTGCCGGCCGCTGGTCGGCAATGCCAACCAAGGTGGCATCTACCAGAGCCGGGCCACCCACGTAGACGCCGCCGGCCCCGGCGCGTTTAGTGCCGCGCCCACCACAGCAGGCTCAGGCCAGCCAGCAGCACCAGCCCGCCGAAGCTGCGCAGGGCCGGGCTGGGCAGGTCAAGCAGGCGCTCGGCCATGCGCTTCCAGGCGAACGGGGCGACGAACAGGAACAGGCCTTCCAGCACCGCCACCAGGCAGACGGCGGCGAACAGATCTTTCATGGGGGACTCCGGAAAAAGCACGGGGCCCGGCATCTGGCCGGGCCCCGTGGGGTACTGCCCTGCGACCTCAGCGGTCGTTCTTCAGGTACTGCAGGAACGGGTCGTTCTTGTCGAGCACGATCACGCCGTTGCCGTCGGTCATGGAGCCACGGTAGGCCTCCAGGCTGCGGTAGAACGCATAGAACGACGGATCGGCCGAGCCGGCCTTGCCGTAGATCCGGGCCGCATCGGCATCGCCTTCACCGCGCAGGCGCTGCGCATCACGCTCGGCTTCGGCGATCAGCACGGTGCTGTCACGGTCGGCCTGGGCGCGGATGGTCAGCGACTGCTCCTCGCCTTCGGCGCGCAGCTTGGCGGCCTCCTGCTTGCGCTGGGCGCGCATGCGCTCGTACACGTCGTTGATCACCTGGCTGTCGGTGGGCAGGTCCACCTGCTTGATGCGCAGGTCGATCATCTGCATGCCCAGCCCGGCCACGGCCTCGTTGATCCCCTTCAGCTGCTCGGCGATCAGCTCGCTGCGGTCGCCGGAGACCAGCTGCTGCAGGGTGCGCGAGTTGATCTGGTTGCGCAGCGAGTCGGTGATGATCGGTGCCAGGCGGGCGTTGGCGATACGCGGATCGCCGCCGGTGGCACGGAAGTAGTCACCCACGTTGGAGATGTAGCCGATGGCGAAGAAGTCGACGCTGACGTCCTTCTGCTCGGCAGTGAAGTAGCGCGCCGGAGCGGTGTCGAGCACCTGGAAGCGGCGGTCGAAGACCTTCACCGTTTCCACCACCGGCACCTTGAAGTGCAGGCCCGGCTTGATGTCCGAACGCACCACCTTGCCCAGGTTCAGGACCATGGCAGTCTGGTCCTCACGGACCACGTACACCGAGCCGAGCAGGCCCAGCACCACCGCCACGATCACGGCGATCCAGATAGGACTCTTCATCGGCTGCCCTCCTCACGGCCGCTCGGTCGCCCGGTCGGGCGGCCCACCGGCCGGCCCGGATCACGGGAAGCTTCCGCCGCTGCACCCGGCAGCGACGGCATCACCACGTCCGGGTTCGCTACTGCGGCCGGAGCCGACGTGCTGGGACGGGTATCGCCGGTCATCGGCACATAGATCAGCTGGCGACCATCGCCACCGATCACCTTGCGGTTCTCGCT
Organism: Stenotrophomonas sp. CCNWLW162; assembly: GCF_037203745.1. Taxonomy (NCBI): domain Bacteria; kingdom Pseudomonadati; phylum Pseudomonadota; class Gammaproteobacteria; order Lysobacterales; family Lysobacteraceae; genus Stenotrophomonas; species Stenotrophomonas sp. CCNWLW162. The sequence continues at coordinate 46,639 of NZ_JBBCBL010000011.1, forward strand.
CAGCACCTGCTGCACGGTCTCCAGCCACAGGCGCTTGCGGGTCACTTCCGGGGCGTCCTTGTACTGGGCCTGCAACAGACTGAAGCGCTGCGCGTCACCCTCGGCCTTGGACACCACGGCCTGCTTGTAGCCTTCTGCGGTGGTACGGGCACGCGAGGCCTGGCCTCGGGCTTCCGGCACGACCTTGGCGGCGTAGGCCTGCGCTTCGTTGATCAAGCGTTCCTTGACCTGCTGGGCACCGTTGACCTCGTCGAAGGCCGGCTTGACTTCCTCCGGCGGACGGGCGTCCTGCAGGGTCAGGCCGGTCACGGTCAGGCCGGTCTTGAACGCCTTCAGCAGCGCCTGCAGGCGCTCCTCGGCGGCCACGGCCAGCGGGCCACGGTTGTTCAGCACCGCGTTGAGGTCGGCGCGGCCGACTTCCTCACGGACCGCACTCTGCGCCGACTGCTCCAGCACCTGGTTGGCATCAACCGTGCCGAACAGGTACTGCTGCGGGTCGTCGATGCGGTACTGGACGTTCAGCGAGACGTTGACGATGTTCTCGTCGCGGGTCAGCACCGGTACCTGGATCGAGAAGGTCTTGATCTCGGTGGCGTTGACCTTGGTGACCGATTCGACCGGCCACGGCAGCTTGAAGTTCGGGCCGGGCTGCAGGATCCGCGAGAACTGGCCGAAGCGCAGCACCACGCCACGCTGCTGTTCGCCGATCAGCTGGAAGCTGGAGAACAGCACCAGCAGCACCACGGCCGCCGCGACCCAACGCAGGATGCCGCCGTCGAACAGGTCCTTCAGCGGCCCGGGCAGTCCGCCCCAGCCACCACCATTGCCACCACCGCGCGACCCGAACGGCCCGCGTCGATTGTTCTCGGGGCCTTGTCCGCCCTTGTTGCCGCCGGGTGTATTCCAGGCCATGCACGCTCCATCAAGATGTGGGCTGCGGCGCGGGCCCTTCCCGCAACGCCAGCCGTGAAACCATTACCGATCATACAAGATGGGGCGGACCGGCAGGATTGAAAGGGGCTCGACGGGGTAAGGTGGCGTTTTCCTCGAAGTCAGGCAGCGCCGATGGCCCCCACCACCCCGTTTACCGCCTTCCGCATCGAAAATGACGATGCCGGTTACCGCGCCGGCCTCGCCCAGCTCACTGTCGACGACCTCAACCCCGGCCAGGTGCTGATCCGCGCGCAGTGGTCTTCGGTCAACTACAAGGACGCGCTGGCGGGCACCGGCAAGGGTAGGATCCTGCGCCGCTTCCCGCTGGTCGGCGGGATCGATGTGGCCGGCACCGTGGTGGCATCCACCGACCCGGCCTGGCGTGAAGGCGATGCGGTACTGGCCACCGGCTGCGGCCTCAGCGAAACCCGCGACGGCGGCTACAGCCAGTATGTGCGGCTGGAATCGAGCGCGGTGATCGCGCTGCCGGCCGGGCTGAGTGCCCGCGAGGCAATGGTGCTGGGCACCGCCGGCTTCACGGCGGCGTTTGCCCTGCTGCGCCTGCAGGACAACCGGCAGACCCCGGAGCTCGGCCCGCTGGCGGTCACCGGTGCCAGCGGCGGTGTGGGCGCGCTGGCGCTGTCCATCTTCAGCCGCGCCGGCTACACGGTGCACGCGGTCAGCGGCAAGCCAGAGCAGTCGGACTTCCTGCGCGGCATCGGCGCCGCCGAAGTGCTGCCACGTGAGGCGTTGGCCGATACCGGCCCACTGCAGTCCGCCCGCTTCGGCGGGGGCCTCGACAATGCCGGAGGCGACATGCTGGCCAGCCTGCTGGCGCAGACCGTGCCCTATGGCAGCGTGGTGAGCGCCGGCCTCGCGGCAAGCCCGAAACTGGACATGACGGTGATGCCGTTCATCCTGCGCGGCGTGTCACTGCTGGGCGTGTCCTCGGCCAATGCACCGCGCGGGCTGCGCGAAGCGGTGTGGGCGCGACTGGGCAACGAGTGGAAGCCGCAGCACCTGGACCGCATCTGTACCGCCGAAGTCGGCCTGGACGGCCTGCCGGCGGTGTTCGAGCGGATGCTGGCCGGCGGTTCGCTGGGCCGCACCGTAGTGCGGATCGACTGAACGTTGCAGGCAGGCGACGGACGGCAGATGGGCCCCTCCCACCGGTAATGAGCCCGCACTACACTGCGGGCATTACATGGGGAACAACATGGCACGCATTCTGATCGTCGACGACTCACCGTCGCAGCTGTTGGGGATACAGCGCATCGTCGAGAAGCTCGGGCACCAGATCCTGACCGCCACCGATGGCGCGGCCGGCGTGGAAACCGCCAAGGCCGAGCTGCCTGACCTGGTCCTGATGGACGTGGTGATGCCCAACCTCAATGGCTTCCAGGCCACCCGCACGCTTGCGCGCGACGAGGCGACCCGGCACATCCCGGTGATCCTGGTGACCACCAAGGACCAGGACACCGACCGCATGTGGGGCATGCGCCAGGGTGCCAAGGCCTACATCACCAAGCCGTTCTCGGAAGACGAACTGTCCGAGGTGCTGGAGCGGGTGTTCGCCGGGCAGGGCTGAGGCTTCCTGGCGGTGCCAACCGTGCTTGGCCCACCGCTCTGGCAGGTGCCAACCTTGGTTGGCACGCTTTTGTAGTGCCGGCCGCTGGCCGGCAACCACGCATCACCATCCAGGCCAATGAAATTGCCGGCCAGCGGCCGGCACTACCGGAAGGCGTGGGGGCCAGGAACCGCCCCCGCCGTATCACTCAGATCGTCTCGCCGAAGGCCTTTGCCAGGTTCCGGTACGCCTTCTTCTGCGCCTCGTCGGTCGCGGCCGGGGCCACGATCTCGATTTCAACAATCTGGTCGCCATCCGGGCTGCCTGGCAGCCCGCGGCCGCGCAGGCGCAGCTTGCGGCCGGCATCGGAATCGGCCGGAATCTTCAATTCCACCGCTCCACCCAGGGTCGGCACGCTGATGCTGGTGCCCAGCGCGGCCTGCCACGGCGTGACCGGCAGCGTGTAGAGGATGTTGCGGCCATCGACCTCGAACTGCGGGTGGGCAGCGTATTCCACTTCCAGCAGCAGGTTACCGCCGTGGTTGCCCTGCCCCGCCAGGCGGATCACCTGGCCCGGGCGGATACCCTTGGGCACGCGTACATCCAGCTGCTTGCCGTTGACGGTGATGCGCAGGCTGTCGCCGTTGTAGGCCGCTTCCAGCGGCACCGACAGCTTGGCGCGGGTGTCGCGGTTCGGCGCGTGGCCCTGGCTGCTGAAGCCCGGGCCCGGACCTGCACCGCCACGCTGGCGCGCGAACAGGCTCTCGAAGAAGTCGCTGAAGCCGCCATTGGGGCCACCGCCGCCGAACACTTCCTCGAAGTTGAAGCCACCGGCACCGCCGTAGTTCGGCGGTACGTTGAATTCCTCGCCCGGGCGATAGCCCTGTGCGCGCAGCTGGTCGTAGGCCGCGCGCTTCTCCGGGTCACGCAGCGCCTCGTAGGCCTCGTTGACCGCCTTGAACTTGTCCTCGGCCCCGGCCTCCTTGCTGACGTCCGGGTGGTACTTGCGTGCCAGCCGGCGGTAGGCGGTCTTGATTTCCGCCTCGCCCGCGCTCGGTTCCACCCCCAGGGTGGCGTAGTAATCCTTGAATTCCATCCAGCTACCTCGATCTGCTTCGGCCGCGCCGGTGGCGCCGCCCCGGGTTCATTCTACGCGCCGGCGATGCTACGCCGCCCCTCGTGCGGCCCCGGTGAGGCCGACTGATCCTGCGCAATGCGGCTGCCATCCCCATGCCCCACGCTGTGGCTGGAAGCCCCTGCCACAAAGCCTGAAGATGGGGCCTGCACACCGGGTTTCCAATGTCTTGACGCGTCTGTCCCATCCGGCCAACTAGCCTGCCCCTGCAAGGAGTTCCCCATGACCATCCATGTCGGCGACCGCATTCCGGAAGTGACCCTCAAGCGTATCCGCGAGGGCATCGAAACACTCGATACGCATTCGCTGTTCGATGCGCGCAAGGTGGTGTTGTTCGCCGTGCCCGGCGCGTTCACCCCGACCTGCTCGGCACGCCATCTGCCCGGCTTCGTCGAGAAATTCGATGCATTCCGCAAGCGCGGCATCGACGTCTACTGCATGGCGGTCAACGATCCGTTCGTGATGAAGGCCTGGGCCGCCGACCAGAGCGTGCCAGACGGCCTGCTGATGCTGTCCGACGGCAACGCCGAACTGACCCGCGCGCTCGGCCTGGAACTCGATGCCAGCGCCTCGGGCATGGGCATCCGTTCGCGCCGCTTTGCCCTGTACGTGGTCGACGGCGTGGTCCGCGCAGCGTGGATCGAGCAGCCCGGCCAGTTCGAGGTGTCATCAGCCGATTACGTGCTGGAGCACCTGCCCACCTGATCTTCCACCGCAAGAGGAAACGGCCAGCCATGTCCACCAAGCCAGCCAAAGCTCCCAAGCCTGCCGCCAAGGTACCCGGCATCAGCGATCGCAAGACCCTGCGCGAGCGCGCCCGGCGCAACATCGAAGATGGGGCGATCACCGACAGCTATAGCGCCGATCGCAAGGCGGTGATCAAGCTGCTCAACGATGCACTGGCCACCGAGTACGTGTGCGTGCTGCGCTACTACCGGCACTACTTCATGGCCAAGGGCATGCTGGCCGACGCGATCAAAGCCGAGTTCCTGGAACATGCACAGCAGGAACAGGCGCATGCCGGCAAGTTGGCCGAGCGCATCGTCCAGCTTGGCGGCGAGCCGGACTTCAACCCCGATACGCTGACCGCGCGCTCGCATGCCGAGTACAAGGAAGGCAGTGACCTGCGCGACATGGTCCGCGAAAACCTGGTGGCCGAGCGCATCGCCATCGACAGCTACCGCGAGATGATCAACTTCATCGGCGACCGCGACACCACCACCAAGCGCATCCTTGAAGAGATCCTGGCGCAGGAAGAGGAGCACGCCGACGAGTTTGCCGACCTGCTGGATGGGTGGATCGGGGAATGATCCGGTAGATGCCCACCTTGGTGGGCGCTTCGCCGCGTGCCAACCAAGGTTGGCACCTACCAGAGCACGAAGGTGTCATTGGCGCTGGACCGAGCGCCAACCGAGGTCGGCACCTACCGCAGGACGTTGAACCGCACCTGCGTCCACGCGCCATCCGCCGCCAGCGCGGTCAGCGTATGTGTGCCCGGCTCGGCGAACTCGCGCTGCATCAACTGTGAGCCGTGGGTCTGCGCGATCCAGCGGCCATCCAGCAGCCAGTCCACCGTCTGCTCGCTGCCCAGCGCGCGCAGTTGCAGGCGCACGCCGTGTTCGGCATTGGGTGCGCGAGCCAGGGTGGCACCGTTGTTGAGACCGTCGATGTGCAGCGCCACGCTGGCATCGCGCCCGTCATCACGGCAATCCGGTGACAGCGCTGGCAACTGCGAGGCCTCGCGCGTGGCCTTGGGCAACCACGGCGACAGCAGCGCCGGCCAGCGCGCGATCTCCCGTGGCACTTCCTCATGTGGCACGCGGCAGTCCGCCGACACACGCAGGCCGGTGTGCGCGTCAGCGAGGTAACGCTGCCGGCCCGGCTGCCAACGTCGTGCTTCGCGCTCGGGGAAGGTTGGCGGTGCGGCACCATCCAGCAGGTAGGCCGGCATCCGCCGCTGGCACAACGCTGGAGGCAGGCCTTCGGCGCGTTCGCCGGTCGGCCAGCAGATCTCTTCCTCACTGACGCTGGACGGCATCGGTGCGGCCGCCGAGTCGCCACGCTGGCGCGGCAGGCTGTCGACCACTTCGAACATCAACGGCAACGCGGTGACCGCGCCGTACTGGCCGGGTAACGGTGTGCCGTCCGGCCGTCCCACCCACACGCCCACGGTGTAGTGGCGCGTGCTACCGATCGCCCACGCATCGCGATAGCCATAGCTGGTGCCGGTCTTCCAGGCTACGCGCGGGCGACCGCCAACATCGAAGGTGCCAGCGCTGTAGCCTGGGCGCGGGTTCGATTCCAGCATTTCGCGCACGATCCAGCTTGCGCCCGGCGAGGCCAGGCGCCGCTCGATCATCGGTTCGTCATCGGTGTAGCGCACACGTCCAGCAATGCCGTTGCGGTTGAGCGCGGCGAACGCGCCGACCAGATCTTCCAGCCGCGCACCGGTACCGCCCAGAATCAAAGACAGGTTGGGCGTGCTGCCCGGCGGGAAGCGCAGCTGGATGCCGGAGTGTGAAAGCCGCGCAGCAAAGCGCGCAGCCCCGACCCGCTGCAGCAGGTCCACCGAGGGCACGTTGAGCGACAGGCGCAATGCGCTGGACGCGCCGATCGGCCCATTGAAGGCCATGTCGAAATTGCCGGGTCGGTAGCTGCCGAAACTCTGTGGCGCATCAACCAGCAGGCTTTCCGAATGGATCAGGCCGTCATCCAGTGCCATCGCATACAGGAACGGCTTCAGCGTGGAGCCCGGCGAGCGCCAGGCCTGCACCATGTCCACGTGGCCGAGGCGCTGACGGTCTCCGAAGGACAACGTGCCGACATAGGCACGCGCCTGCAGGGTCTGGTTGTCGACCACCAGCAACGCGGCAGAGGTGCGCTCGGGCAGCGTCGAGAAATAGCTGGCCACGCGTTCTTCCAGCGTGCGCTGCAGGCCGATGTCGATGCTGCTCTGGATGCGTGCCTGTCCTGGATGCGCCGAATGCAGGCGCTGCGCAAGCAATGCGGCGTGCAGCGGCGGCCGCAGCGAGCGCGCCACCACGTTCTCGATACGCGCGTCTTCCACCTCTTCCGGCGTCCACGCCCCCAGTTCGGCCATGCGTGACAGCACCTTGTCCCGCGCTTTCTGCGCCGCTTCCGGATGACGGTCCGGACGCAGCCGGCTCGGCGCCTGTGGCAGCACTGCCAGCAGCGCGGCCTCGGCATGCGACAGCTGCGCCGCCGGCTTGCCCAGGTAGGCCCAGCTGGCCGCTTCCACCCCCTCGATGGTGCCGCCATATGGCGCCCGTTCCAGATACAGGGCCAGGATCTGCTGCTTGCTCAGGTGCGCCTCAAGCTGCACTGCGCGCAGCATCTGCTTGAGCTTGCCCCAGGGCGTACGCGTATGCGGGTCGAGGATGCGTGCGACCTGCATGGTCAGGGTCGAGCCACCGGACACGATGCGGCCACCGCGCAGCAGCTGGCCGCTGGCACGCAGGATCGCCAGCGGATTGATGCCCGGATGGCGCCAGAACCAGCGGTCTTCGTAGGTCAGCAGCGCCTGCAGGTACAACGGCGAGACGCTGTCGATCGATGCCGGATAGCGCCACACGCCCTCGGCGTCGGCGAACGCACGCAACGGTGTGCCGTCTGCAGCCACCACCAGGGTGCTGGTATCGCGCTGCTTCGGCAGCGGCGGCGGAAAAGCGAAATCCAGCACCAGCAGCAGCGCCAGCGTGGCGGCCGTGCCCCAGCGCAACCACGGCCACAGCGGCCGCAGCCGGCGGCGCAGGGCCGCCAGCCGGGTCTTCATTGCGTCTTTCATTGCAGGTTGCCAGCGGGACGGGCCGCGCCGTCGCGGCCCGTCCGCGTGGTCACGGCTGTACCACCGTGATCGTGGTCGGGTTGCTGCGGCCAACGCCGCGCAGCTGTGGCCGGTACATGTCCTCCACCAGCGGCGGCGGCACCGAGTAAGTACCCGGGGTCACCGCGCGCACCAGATAGAACACGTTGGCCTTGCTGCCACGCGAGAGCTTCAGCGCGGCCACATAGCGGTCGTCGCGGAACTCTTCGTGCTTGGTGTCGGCAGCTTCGCCGCGGTCGCTGATGGTGATGCCATCAACCACCACATCGGCCCACTGCTTGGCATCGCCCAGATTGAAGTTCTCGATCTCCAGGCCGGCCGGCAACAGGTCGGTCAGCAATGCATCGGGCATCGTGGTGTCGGCAGTAACGGTGACGCGCACGATCAGGGCTTCGCCCTCCTTCAGCGGACGCGGCGACCACGGCTTGCCATCGGTGCCGAAGTAGCTGCGCTCGATACCCAGCACGCGGTTGTCCGGTGCGGGCGCACTGCGCGGAATGCCGGCCACGTCGATGCTGGCGAACATCGGCGGCTGCCCCTGCGGGGTGAAGCGCACGCCACTGGCCAGTTCGCTGGCACTGAAGTTGCGGCCGAACAGCTTGCGCTCGCCGATGGTCTCGGTGTTGCCACCGATCACCAGTTCACCGGCCACCAGTGCCTTCTGGTTGGCGGCCAGGGCCTTGCCAAGACGGGCGATGGCCACCTGCTCCTGCGTACTCAGCCACATCCAGCCCGCATTACGGCGCGCATCCAGGCCACGGCCCAGATCAACCGCACGTGCATCCCAGGCCGGCTTGGCCAGCTTGTTTTCGTGGGTCAGCGCGATCATCAGCGCGTCATCACGGATCGCACTGCCGTAGTCGCCGAAGTACGACGGGCGTTCGCTGCTGGACTTGGCGAAGGCCGCGGCCAGTGCCGCCTGGCCACGCTTGGCATCGCCCTGCAGCGACAGCGCCACGCCCAGGTGGACCAGCGACAGGCCACCCACCGCCTTGCTGCGCTCGTTGTCGTACAGCGTGCGCAGCGTACCCAGCGGCGCACGGTTGACCCGGGCCAGCACGTAACCCGAGTACGCCTGATTGGCGAACTTCAGCTTCTCGCGATCCTCCTGGCCGTAGAACTGGTTGCCACCGGACAGCAGGTCCTCGCTGAGCCGGTTCAGTGCCTTCTGCAGCACGTTGTCGGGCACCGCGAAGCCGGCGTCCTTGGCGTCGAGCAGGAACTCGGTGATGTACGGGGTCAGCCACGGGTTCACATAGCCGTCGTCACCCCACATCGAGAAGTTGCCGTTGGCCACCTGCATCGACGCCAGGCGGCCGAACGCGCCTTCCATGCGCTCGCGGCGGGTCTTGGCATCCAGGCCGTCGGCACCGAGCATCGACGATGTCGCCTGGTCCAGGATCAGCGCCGCATAGCCCTTGCTGGTGGTCTGCTCGGCACAGCCGTACGGGTAGTTCAACGCGCCCTGCAGCGCACTGGCGAACGGGATCGGCGGCAGCGGGCTGACCAGCAGGCGGGCATTGACCGACTCGGACATCAAGCCATCGGTCAGGCTGTTGTCGAGGCTGACCGCCGCCAACGGATCCAGCGTGCGCACCTGCGAACGCAGCACCTGCGGCCACGCCGCACGCACCGGCAGCTCGTAGCGGCGGTCGGCCTTGAAGCCGTTGCCATCCACCCGCACCCGCACCTTGGCCACGCTGTGGCCTTCGCGTGCAGACAGCGGGAAGCTCAGCGTGGTCTTGGCATCTGCATTCAACTGCACGCTGCGGCTGCCCTCGCCCAGGTTCAGCGGGCCTTCGCTTTCCACCTTCACGTTGAACTGGCCCGGCTTGCCGGTGAAATTCTGCACGTCCAGGGTCACCGTACTGCGGTCGCCCGGGGCCAGCACGCGCGGCATGCTGGCTTCGGCCAGGATCGGCGCGCGCACCACGGTTTCCACGTCACGCTTGCCGTACTGGTCATCGCTGTAGACCAGCGCAGACACCCGCAGTGTGCCGTTGAAGTCTGGCACCTTCAGGCGTATGCGGGCGATGCCCTTTGCATCAAGCTGCACCGGGCCGGAGAACAGGTCCACGGTCTGCACGCGCGCGGTCGGGCGCTTGGCCTGCGGCAATGCCTGCAGCGCCATGTCGCCACCGAACTTCAGCTTGCCGGCACCGCCGTCGAAGCTCTCGATCACCCGGCTGTAGATGTCGTAGGCATCAATGCCAAGGCGACGCTGGGCGAAGAAGTGCGCACCGGCATCGGGCACCGGGAAGCGGGTGATGTTGAGGATGCCCACGTCCACCGCCGAGACGGTGACGTGCGCCATCTTGCCGGCCAGCTGCGGCGCGCTGACCGTCACCGGCAGGTCCTGCTCCGGCCGCATCTGCTTGGGCGCGGCCAGGCCGACGGCTACGGTGCGCCCCTTGCGATCCATCGGCACATGCACCACGCCCACGGCACGGGCCGGAGTGATCTTGCTCGGCGCGCTGCCGCCGCGGAACACCAGTGCGGTGATGTAGACGTCGTGGCGCTCCCAATCGGCGGTGACCGGAATCTTGAAGGTCGAACCCGGCTTGGCCTCGATGTCCTGCACGTACAGCATGCGGTCGGTCTCGACCATCAGGATGCCCTTGCCGGCATGCGGCGGGGTCACCGTCACTTCCAGGGTGTCACCAGCCTTGTAGCCGGTCTTGTCCAGGCCCAGCTTGACCTTGTCCGGGCGTGCATCCAGGCCACGGTTGTCATCGCCCCAGCTCCAGCCAGCACGGAACGGGTAGCGACTCGTCAGGCCGGTGGACGGATCGAACACGTCCACCCGGTATTCGCCCCACTCCACCGGGAAATCGAAGGCGACCGCGCTGCTGCCGGCATCGACGGTGCGGGTTTCCTTGTTCTCGAAGCGGCGGGTGAAATCGTAGTCCCAGCGGTTGTCGTTGAAGGTCCAGTGGTAGTCGCGCAGTTCGCGCACCAGGGTGATCTTCAGGCCCTTGGCCGGCTGCGGTGTGCCGGCAGCATCCACGCGCATCAGCTCGAAGCGTGCGTTGCCGTTGGAGTCAGCACCATCCTCGGGGTTGAACAGCGGGCGCACGCCGACCAGCGCGTTGGCCGGCCACATCACCCGCTTCAGGGTGCGGGTGACGGTACGGCCACCGGTTTCATACAGGCTGCCGGACAGCACCACGGCGATCGGCGCCTTGGCCTTGGCCGCCTCTTCCGGCAACGCCACATCCTCACGCAGCTGGCCGTTGCCCGGCAGCGTGGTGTCGATCACGTCCTTGGCTTCGCGCGGCAGCTGCAGGGTCGGGTCACCGAAGAAGTAGCCCGGCAGGCCCTCGACCGGCTGCTGCTCGGCGGCCACCGCCATGCGCGCGGTGAAACGGTTGCCGTCCGCCGGCGCACCGTACAGGTAGGCACCATTGGCCTGCAGGCGCAGGTCCTCGCCCGGCTTCAGCGTCTTCTGCGCGCTGTCCAGGTCCAGCTTCATGCGCTCGGGCAGGAACTCCTCGATACGCAGGGTCATGCCCTGGATCGCCTCCTTGCTGGCCGGATCGGTGCGGAACTCCACCTGCCAGCGCCCGGTCGGCGCCTCGGTGGGAATGACCTGCTCGAAGTTGATGTATCCCTGCTCGCCCGGCTGCAGGCGGGTTTCGCGGAAGGTCTTGCCGTCGGGCTGCTTCAGGCGCAGGAACACCGGCTGTGCCTTGACCGGCTTGCCGTCGTTGTCACGCAGCAGGGCGGACAGACGCACGGTCTCGCCCGGGCGATACAGGTCACGGCCGGACCAGGCGTAAACGTCGAACCAGGCATTGTCACGACCGGCCACGGCAAATTCGCTCAGGTCCAGCGCAGGCTGGTTGAACGGCAGGAAGCTGGTGTCCTTGCCCGTGCTGGCGACCAGCACGTGGGTGGCATCCAGGGTGTAGTTCAGCAGCGCATTGCCGTTGCCGTCGGTGCTGCCCTTCAGCACCACCTCGCCCTTGGCGTCGAGCACACGCAGGTCGATGCTCTTCAGCGGCGCACCGTCCTTGAGGCCGGCGGTGTGCACGAACAGCTTGTCCTTGTAGGCACGGGTATGCAGGCCGATGTCGCTGACCGAGAAGAACGCGGTATCGAACTCGCCTTCGTAGTCGCCGGTGCGCTTGAGCAGGGCGAAGTACAGGCCCGGCTCCTGCAGCTCCTTGATGTCCTGGGTCGGCAGGTAGGTCAGTACCCGCTCGTTCTTCTTGCCGCCGAGGATGAAGCGGTTGACGTAGACCGGCTCGGCCAGCTTGTTGATCGGGCTGCGCTCGTAGTCGCTGCTCAGCTCCCAGCTGCCACGGCGGCCGCCGCGCTGGTACTGGCTGAAGAAGGTCGGCAGGTCCTTCTCGCGCACGCGCAGGAACTCGACGTCAACCTCCGGCACGTTCACCGAGACCACCGGCAGGCCGCGGCTGTCCTTGGCCGGCAGCACGCTGCCCTGCGAGGCGAAGCCAACCACCGGCTTCAGCTCGCCGCTGAACACCTTCTGCTTCAGTTCCTTGCCCAGCCGGCTGCCATCGGCGGCCAGCAGGTCGGGCGAGACCACCAGGCTGAACTCCTTGCCGGCCTCGACGAACGGATAGCGCAGGGTCAGGCCGTCATCGGACAGCGTCCAGCTGCTGTCGTCGGTGCCGACCTTCTCCTCGAAGCGCACCAGCTTGTCGAAATCCTGGGTGCCAACCAGCGGGCGCGAGAACTCCAGCGCCAACGACAAACCTTCGTTCTTCTGGTCCGGGTAAGCGCGCAGCAGGGTGAATTCCTTCACCTGCTCGGCCTTGGTGGTGATGGCCTCACCGCTGCTCTTGGGCAGCTGCCCGCTGTCGTTGCGGCAACCGGCCAGACCCAGCAACAGGCCTCCTGCCAGTACAGCCGCCGCCCAACCCCACCGCTTCCGCCGTGCCGGACCGCTCATGTCGTCACTCCTTGATCGAGGCGGCCATTATAGGCAGGCCGCGTCAAGGTGTTGACGCGAATTCGGCAGGAATGCATCGGAACGGTAGCGCCGGGCCATGCCCGGCGGGGTTGGTAGTCGCCAACCTTGGTTGCCGTTGGGCCCGTGCCAACCAAGGTTGGCACCCACCAACGCCACCCTACCCCGGCAGGTACAGGTCCACGTAATCGGTCACCGGCGTCGCCGCCAGCGCCACCGGGTCCAGCGAGGCGGCCAGGATGCGCTGCTGCTGGGCGGTCGGGAAGCGGTGGGCCAGGTGCCGGCGGAACTTGTCCATCAGCAGCGGAATGCCCTCCCCGCGGCGGCGGGCGTGGCCCAGCGGGTACTCCACCAGCACCTCCGGCAGTTCACTGCCATCGTTGAAGCGCACGCTGAGGCCGTTGGCGATGCTGCGCTTGCCCGGGTCCAGGTAGTCGGCGCTGAGCTGCGGATCCTCGTGGCAGGCCATCTTCGCGCGCAATGCATCGATGCGCGGATCGGCGGCGACGTCGTCCTCATAGTCCTCGGCCACCAGCCGCCCATGCAGCAGCGCGATGGCGATCATGTACTGCACGCAGTGGTCGCGGTCGGCCGGGTTATGCAGTGGACCCTGTTTGTCGATGATGCGGATGCAGGCTTGCTGGGTCCGGATCGCGATGTGTTCGATGTCCTCGACGCGCCTGCCGGCCACGCGCAGCTGCTGGTGCAGCGTGATCGCCGCCTCCACCGCGGTCTGGCCGTGGAACTCGGCCGGATAGCTGATCTTGAACAGCACGTTTTCCATCACATAGCTGCCCAACGGTCTCTCCAGCGTCAGTGCCTGGCCATGCATCGACACTGCCTCGAAGCCCCAGGTCGGTGCACTGAGCACGCTCGGATAGCCCATTTCGCCCGTTGCCGCGATCAGCGCCAGGCGCACGCCACGACTGGTGGCGTCGCCGGCGGCCCAGCTCTTGCGCGAACCGGTGTTGGGCGCGTGCCGGTAGGTGCGCAGCGCCTGGCCATCGACCCAGGCCAGCGACACTGCATTGAGCATGCGTTCGCGATCAAGCCCGAGCAACTGCGCGACCACGGCGGTGGTCGCCACCTTGACCAGCACAACATGGTCCAGCCCGACCCGGTTGAAGGAATTCTTCAGCGCCAGCACGCCCTGGATCTCATGCGCCTTGATCATCGCCAGCAGCACGTCGTGCACGGTCGGCGGTGGTCGACGCAGGGCCTGCGCGTTGCGTCCCAGCCAATCGCAGACGGCGAGGATGCCGCCCAGGTTGTCCGACGGGTGGCCCCATTCGGCAGCCAGCCAGGTGTCGTTGAAATCGAGCCAGCGCACCATCGCGCCAAGGTTGAAGGCGGCCTGCACCGGATCCAGCACGTAGTGCGTACCCGGCACGCGCGCGCCATTGACCACGCTGATGCCCGGCACCACGGGACCGAGCAGCTTGCTGCAGGCCGGGAAGGACAGCGCTTCCAGGCCGCAGCCCAGCGTATCAAGCAGGCAGTGATGCGCGGTCTGGAACGCCAGTGGTGAGTCGATGCGCGCGTCGCGCACGTAGTCGACGATGTCCACCAGCAGCGCATCCCACGCTGCACGCTCGTTGGATGGGGTGTGGTTGCCGGACATCGTCGATCTCCTCTTCAGAAAAGCAGGTCAGGCCGCGCATCCCGGTAGTCGCCAACCTTGGTTGGCGCTGGAGATTGCCCGGGCGGTGCCAATGCCATGCCAACCAAGGTTGGCATCTACCGAAGCGTGTGATGCCAGCGCCGACCTGCTGGTTACTCGGCCGGCACCCGCACCTTGCCTTCCATCAGCACGCGGGCACTGCGGCTCATGATGGCCTTGCTTACTGTCCACTGCCCGTCAACGAGTGCCGCCTGCGCACCCACGCGCAATGTGCCGGAGGGATGACCGAAGGTCACCGCTTCGCGCTCGCCGCCGCCTGCAGCACGGTTGACCAGTGTTCCGGGAATTGCCGCTGCAGTGCCGATCGCCACGGCGGCGGTACCCATCATCGCGTGGTGCAGTTTTCCCATCGACAACGCGCGCGCGTGCAGGTCGATCGCCGACGCCGGGATAGCTTTGCCACTGGACGAGACATAGTCCTGTGCCGGCGCCACGAAGGCCACCTTCGGCGTGTGCTGACGGGTGGCCGCGTCTTCCAGCTTCGAGATCAGGCCCATGCGCACTGCACCGTAGGCGCGGATCTTCTCGAAGCGCTCCAGCGCTCCTTTATCCTCGTTGATCACCGGCTGCAGCTCGGTACCGGTGTAACCCAGGTCGGCGGCGTTGAGGAAGATCGTCGGAATGCCGGCGGTGATCATCGTCACCTCGAAGCTGCCCACGCTCGGCACTTCCAGCGTATCGACCAGATTCCCGGTGGGGAACATCGCGCCCGCATCGCCGTCGTCGGACGGATCAATGAATTCAAGCTGGATCTCGGCGGCCGGGAAGGTCACGCCATCCAGCTCGAAATCGCCGGTTTCCTGCACTTCGCCATCGCGCATCGGCACATGGGCAATGATGGTCTTGCCGATGTTGGCCTGCCAGATGCGCACGGTGCACAGGCCATCGCGCGGCACGCGGGCAGGATCGATCAGGCCGTTGGCGATGGCGAACGGACCCACCGCAGTGCTGAGATTGCCGCAGTTGCCGCTCCAATCGACGAAGGCGGTGTCGATCGAGACCTGGCCGTACAGATAGTCGACATCGTGATCCGGCACAGAAGCGGTGGAGATGATCACGCACTTGCTGGTGCTGGAGGTGGCGCCCCCCATGCCGTCGGTCTGCTTGCCATACGGATCGGGCGAACCGATCACGCGCATCAGCAGCGCATCGCGCTCGGCGCCCGGCACCTGCGCGGCCTCGGGCAGGTCCTGCAGGCGGAAGAACACGCCCTTGCTGGTGCCGCCGCGCATGTAGGTGGCGGGAATACGGAGTTGCGGGAGAAATGCCATGGAACGGTTCCTTGCAATGAAAGACGGCCCGTTACCGGGCCGTCGGATGCCTTACGCCACCTTGGCGCCTTCCAGGAAGTCCTGTGCGAAACGCTGCAGCACGCCACCGGCTTCGTAGATCGCCACTTCCTCGTCACTGTCCAGGCGGCAGGTGACCGGCACGATCACGTCCTGGCCGTCGCGGCGGTGGATGACCACGCGCAGCTCGGCGCGCGGCGTGCGTTCACCGATGACGTCGAAGGTTTCGGTGCCATCGATGCCCAGGGTCAGACGCGTGGTGCCCGGCTTGAACTCCAGCGGCAGCACGCCCATGCCGATCAGGTTGGTGCGGTGGATGCGCTCGAAGCCTTCGGCAACGATGGCCTCCACGCCAGCCAGGCGCACGCCCTTGGCGGCCCAGTCACGCGAAGAACCCTGCCCGTAGTCGGCACCGGCGATGATGATCAGCGGCTGCTTGCGCTCCATGTAGGTCTCGATGGCTTCCCACATGCGCATCACCTTGCCTTCCGGCTCGACGCGCGCCAGCGAACCCTGTTTCACGCTGCCGTCTTCATTGCGCACCATCTCGTTGAACAGCTTCGGGTTGGCGAAGGTGGCGCGCTGCGCGGTCAGGTGGTCACCGCGGTGGGTGGCGTAGGAATTGAAGTCCTCTTCCGGCAGGCCCATCTTCGCCAGGTATTCGCCAGCCGCACTCGAGGCCAGGATCGCGTTGGACGGCGACAGGTGGTCGGTGGTGATGTTGTCGGGCAACACCGCCAGCGCACGCATGCCGGCCAGCGAGCGCTCACCGGCCAGTGCACCTTCCCAGTATGGCGGACGACGGATGTAGGTGCTCTGCGGGCGCCAGTCGTACAGCGGGCTCACCGCTGCGCCGTGTTCGACGCGTACGTTGAACATCGGGTTGTAGACGCTGCGGAACTGCTCCGGCTTCACCGCCGCCTTCACCACCGCATCGATCTCGGCATCACTCGGCCAGATGTCCTTCAGGCGCACCTCGTTGCCGTCGGTGTCCACGCCCAGCACATCCTTCTCGATGTCAAAGCGGATGGTGCCGGCGATGGCGTAGGCGATCACCAGTGGCGGCGAGGCCAGGAACGCCTGCTTCGCATACGGATGGATGCGGCCGTCGAAGTTGCGGTTGCCCGACAGTACCGCCGTGGCGTACAGGTCACGGTCGATGATTTCCTGCTGGATCTTCGGATCCAGCGCGCCGCTCATGCCATTGCAGGTGGTGCAGGCGAAGGCGACGATGCCGAAGCCCAGCTTCTCCAGGTCCGGCAGCAGGCCCGCTTCTTCCAGGTACAGCTGCACTGCCTTGGAACCGGGTGCCAGCGACGACTTCACCCAAGGCTTGCGCAGCAGGCCGCGCTCGTTGGCCTTGCGTGCCAGCAGGCCGGCGGCGATCACGTTGCGCGGGTTGGAGGTATTGGTGCAGCTGGTGATGGCAGCGATGATCACCGCGCCATCCGGCATCAGGCCCTGTGCCTGCTCGGCCTTGCCGGCTTCCAGCTTGGCGGCATCGGCGATGCCGCGCTCGACCAGTTCCGATACCGGCAGGCGGCGATGCGGATTGCTCGGGCCGGCCATGTTGCGCACCACCGTCGACAGATCGAAGTGCAGCACGCGCTCGTATTCCGCAGTGGCCAGGTCATCGGCCCACAGGCCGGTGCTGCGCGCGTAGTTTTCAACCAGTGCGACCTGCTTTTCCTCGCGACCAGTCAGGCGCAGGTAGTCGATGGTCTGGCCGTCGATGTAGAACATCGCGGCGGTTGCGCCGTATTCGGGGCACATGTTGGAGATGGTGGCGCGATCACCGATGGTGAGTGCAGCGGCACCTTCGCCGAAGAATTCAAGCCAGGCGCCGACCACGCGCTCCTTGCGCAGGAATTCGGTCAGGGCCAGCACCACGTCGGTGGCGGTGATGTCCGGCTGCGGCCGACCGGTCAGCTCGACACCGATGATGTCCGGCAGGCGCATCCACGACGCACGGCCCAGCATCACGTTCTCTGCTTCCAGGCCGCCCACGCCGATGGCGATCACACCCAGCGCATCCACATGCGGGGTGTGGCTGTCGGTGCCCACGCAGGTATCGGGGAAGGCGACGCCGTCCTGCACGTAGATCACCGGCGACATTTTCTCCAGGTTGATCTGATGCATGATGCCGTTGCCCGGCGGAATCACGTCCACGTTCTCAAAGGCCAGCTTGGTCCAGTCGATGAAGTGGAAGCGGTCCTCGTTGCGACGGTCCTCGATGGCGCGGTTCTTCTCGAACGCCTGCGGATCGAAACCACCGCACTCCACTGCCAGCGAGTGATCGACGATCAGCTGCACCGGCACCACCGGGTTGACCTTGGCCGGATCACCGCCCTTGTCGGCGATTGCATCGCGCAGGCCGGCCAGATCCACCAGCGCGGTCTGGCCGAGGATGTCATGGCACACCACGCGCGCCGGGAACCACGGGAAATCCAGGTCGCGACGGCGCTCGATCAGCTGCTTCAGCGAGTCGGTCAGCGTGGCCGGATCGCAGCGACGCACCAGGTTCTCGGCCAGCACGCGCGATACGTACGGCAGCGTGGCGTAGGCGCCGGGCTGGATCGCATCGACAGCGGCGCGCGCGTCGAAATAGTCCAGCGAGCTGCCGGGGAGGTTCTTGCGGTAATCGGTATTCATGGGCTGGCGGGATGCTTTGGGCGGGCCGGGTGCCGGCAGTGCGGCGGCGAAAGCATCCGGCCGGCACAGGGCCGGCCGGATGGATACAGCAGGTGGATCAGACGCGCTTGTCGATGGCGACGAAGTCGCGGTCTTCCGGGCCGATGTAATTGGCGCTCGGGCGGATGATCTTGCCGTCGATACGCTGCTCGACGATGTGCGCGCTCCAGCCGGCGGTGCGGGCGATCACGAACAGGGGGGTGAACATCGCGGTCGGCACGCCCATCATGTGGTAGCTGACGGCGCTGAACCAGTCCAGGTTCGGGAACATCTTCTTGATGTCCCACATCACCGTTTCCAGGCGCTCGGCGATGTCGTACATCTTCATGCTCGACTGCTCTTCGGACAGTTCGCGGGCGACGTCCTTGATCACCTTGTTGCGCGGATCGGACACGGTGTAGACCGGGTGGCCGAAACCGATCACCACTTCCTTGCGCTCCACGCGGGCCTTGATGTCTTCCTCGGCTTCGTCCGGATTGTCATAGCGCTTCTGCACTTCGAACGCCACTTCGTTGGCGCCGCCGTGCTTGGGGCCGCGCAGCGCGCCGATGCCACCGCAGATCGCGCTGTACATGTCGCTGCCGGTGCCGGCGATGACGCGGCAGGCGAAGGTCGAAGCGTTGAACTCGTGCTCGGCGTACAGGATCAGCGAGGTGTGCATCGCCTTCACCCACGAATCCTGCGGCTTCTCGCCGTGCAGCAGATGCAGGAAGTGACCACCGATGGAGTCGTCGTCGGTCTCCACATCGATGGCGCGGCCGTTGTGGCTCCAGTGGTACCAGTACAGCAGCATCGAACCGAGGCAGGCCATCAGCTTGTCGGCGATGTCGCGCGCGCCCGGATGGTTGTGGTCGTCCTTTTCCGGCGACACGCAGCCGAGCACGGACACGCCGGTGCGCATCACGTCCATCGGGTGTGCGGACGGCGGCAGTTCTTCCAGAGCGGCCTTCACCGCCGCCGGAATGCCACGCAGCGACTTCAGCTTGGCCTTGTACGAAACCAGCTCGGCGCGGGTCGGGAGCTTGCCGTGCACCAGCAGGTAGGCGATTTCCTCGAACTCGCTGGTGTTGGCCAGGTCCAGGATGTCGTAGCCACGGTAGTGCAGATCGTTGCCGCTGCGGCCGACGCTGCACAGCGCGGTGTTGCCGGCAGCAGTGCCGGACAGGGCGACGGACTTCTTCGGCTTGAAGGTCGGGGTTGCGGTTGTATCGTTCATGTTTTCCCTCCGAAAACTGATGGTGCAGGGTACTGCTTATTTCTTGGCGGCGAACAGTGCATCGAGCTGCTGCTCGAAGGCGTGGTAGCCGATGCGGTCATACAGCTCTTCGCGCGTCTGCATGCTCTCCACCACATTGCGCTGATGGCCATCGCGGCGCACCGCCTGGTAGACATTTTCGGCGGCCTTGTTGGCCGCACGGAACGCCGACAGCGGGAACAGCTGGATGGCAACGCCGGCCGAGGCCAGTTCATCGCGGCTGAACAGCGGGGTGGCACCGAATTCGGTGATGTTGGCCAGCACCGGCACCTTCACCGCATCGACGAAGCGGCGGTAGGTGTCCAGATCATAGGCAGCCTCGGCGAAGATGCCGTCGGCACCTGCCTCGACACAGGCGATGGCGCGCTCGATGGCCTTGTCCACGCCGTCCACCTGGATGGCATCGGTGCGTGCGATCAGGAAGAAGTCCGGATCAGTCTTGGCATCGGCGGCAGCCTTCACGCGGTCGACCATTTCACCCTGCGAGACGATCTCCTTGCCCGGACGGTGGCCGCAGCGCTTGGCGCCAACCTGGTCTTCGATGTGGCAGGCAGCCGCGCCGGCCTTGATCAGCGACTTCACGGTGCGCGCGATGTTGAACGCGCTCGGGCCGAAACCGGTGTCGATGTCGACCATCAGCGGCAGGTCGCAGACATCGGTGATACGCCGCACGTCGATCAGCACGTCTTCCAGGGTGTTGATACCCAGGTCCGGCAGACCCAGCGAACCAGCGGCGACGCCACCACCGGACAGATAGATGGCACGGAAGCCAGCGCGCTTGGCCAGCAGCGCATGGTTGGCGTTGATCGCGCCGATCACCTGCAGCGGCGATTCGGCAGCCAGCGCCTCACGGAAGCGGGCACCGGCGGAGAATGGGGCGGAAGCGGTCATGCGGCAATCCAGGTTGAAGAACGGGAAGGTAGGCGCAAGCACCATGCCAAGCTGCAAGCGGTTGATTTCACGGGGATGACCGGCACGCAACGGCGAAACAAATGAAACATTGAAACAGATGTATCATGAAACACCCCGCCCGAACCCGCCGCCATGTACCTGCCCCGATCACCCCTGCGCCACGCCGATATCGACCCCGGCCGCCCGGTGATCTGGACCGTCAGCGTCTCGCGGCTGACCGGCCTGCTCGGCGACGTCATTCCCGAATTCGACCGCCGCGCACGCATCGAGCAGATCAACCTCGGCTTCGAGGAGGCGGTAGAGGTGATCGGCCAGCGCCTGCGTCGCGAGCACTGCGATGTGGTGATTGCCGGCGGCTCCAACGCGGCGTGGCTGCGTGGTCGGCTGGAGCTGCCACTGGTGCCGATCCAGGCCAACGGCTTCGACCTGATGGAAGCACTGGCGCGCGCGCGACGCATCGCTCCGCGCATCGGCCTGGTCACCCACGCCAGCGATGTACCGGTGTTCAGCAACTTCCAGCAGAGTTTCGGCCTGGATATCGAGCATCGCCGCTTCGTCACCCGCGAGGACGCGCGCGACTGCATCGCCGACCTGCGCGCCAACGGCATCGAGGTGATCGTCGGCACCGGCATGGCCATCGACCATGCCGAGCAGGCCGGCCTGCCCGGGGTGCTGCTGTATTCGGCCGACTCGGTGCGGCAGGCGTTCGAACATGCACTGGAACTGACCCAGACCCTGGCACGTTCCGGCAGCAACCGCCCTGCCCCGCGCCGGCGCCCGGCAGCGCGTGCCGATGCGCATGAACTGCTCGGCGACAGCGACGCGATGGCGCAGGTGCGCGCGCAGATCGCGCTCTATGCCCCACATGACAGCACCGTGCTGGTCAGCGGCGAAACCGGCACCGGCAAGGAGCTGGTGGCGCGCCAGCTGCACGCCGCCAGCGGTCGTCGCGGACGCTTCGTGGCGCTGAACTGCGGCGCGATCAGTGAATCGCTGCTGGAGGCGGAACTGTTCGGCTACAGCGATGGCGCCTTCACCGGCGCACGTCGTGGCGGCCGCGTTGGCCTGGTTGAAGCCGCAGACGGCGGGACGCTGTTCCTGGATGAGATCGGCGAACTGCCACTGCCACTGCAGACCCGCCTGCTGCGAGTGCTGGAAGAACGTGAAGTGCTGCGTGTCGGCGCCACCGAACCGACCCCGGTGGACCTGCGCGTGGTGGCCGCCACCCTGCAGTCGCTGGAGCAGCGCGCGGCCACCGGAAGCTTCCGCCGCGACCTGTATTACCGCTTGGCAGCGCTGCGCATTGCCCTGCCCTCGCTGCGTGCGCGGCGCGGTGACATCCTGATGTTGGCGCAGCACTTCTTCCGCCAGCTGCGCGGCATCGACGCGCCGCTGGATGAGGATGCACTGGCGGTGTTGACCGCTGCCGAATGGCCCGGCAACGTGCGCGAACTTCGCAATCTGATGGATCGCCTGCGCATCCACTGGCAGCCCGGTGAAGGGCTGATTGATGCCGCGCGACTGCTGCAGCTTGCGCCCGAACTTGTGAATGAGGGCGTTGCAGCATTGCCGGTGGAACGCAACGGCAAGCGCCCACCGCGTGCGCAGCTGGAAGCGCTGCTGCAGGAACATCGCAATGATCGCGAGGGCATGGCGCAGGCGCTGGGTGTATCGCGCACCACGCTGTGGCGCTGGCTGCGCGCTGAAGGCCTGTAGAGCCAAGCCCATGCTCGGCTGATCTTCCCGCAGAAGCAGCCGAGCATGGGCTCGGCTCTTATCTCTTGCGACTCTGGCACCTTAGGTGCCGAGAGCCCGGCGCGGGCGACCGTTCGGCTCTAGGT
>NZ_JBBCBL010000012.1:0-64120 GCF_037203745.1 Stenotrophomonas sp. CCNWLW162
AATGATTCTGGCAACGTATCGCTTGCTTTAAAACAATTAATAGTTGCTTGATCAAACGTCTGCAAGATGGACAATCACCCTTCCTGCAGGCGCCTTCACAAGATACCTGCGCATACTTTCAAAGATCCGGGGAAGTGGCCTCAGCGCCATTCCCGCATGCTGCGAAGTTTCCTTCGTAGCGAGCCGCCCATTATGCCAGACTTTTTCAGTCCGTCAACACCTTCGTTCGATCATCTCGTTCGGCGGTGGTGGGCGCCCTGTTGTCGCTGAAGCCCCTTGGTGGCGACCCCTGCGACGGGGGAGGAGAAGTATGTCCCCATTCCGGTCATTTGTGAAGGGGGTGTGGCAACTTTTTTTGCTGGATGTTGCGTTCATTCATCCATCGCACGCTGCGGGAGGATTCCGCGAAGAGCAGCCGAGCGCGGCTATGCCGGGCGTCCTTGCCCGCCCCCCTGCGGGCCGTCGCAAGCGACGTTGGCAACGGCTCCTGCCGTTGCCTTCGGCTCTACAAGAGCACAAGGAAGGGCCGGCTGGCGCCGGCCCTTCCTTGTATCAGGCAGCGACCAGGCGTACGCGGGCGAAGGTGCGCTTGCCGACCTGCAGCAGACCCTCGAAGCCCGGCTGCAGCACCTGCTGGCCGTCTTCCACCACTTCACCGTCCACCTTGACCGCACGCTCCTTGAGCTTGCGGTTGGCCTCGGAGTTGCTCGGGGTCAGGCCCGCCGCGGTCAGCAGCGCGGCGATACGCAGGCCTTCGGCCGGGATCGCCACGTCCTGCAGCGGCAGCTGGGTGATGTCGCCCTGCCCGGTCACCGCCGCTTCCCAACCGGCAACCGCCTGTTCGGCCGCTGCGGCGTCATGGAAGCGGGTCGCCAGCTCACGGGCCAGGCGCAGCTTGACCACGCGCGGGTTCAGGCCGCCATTGGCCACCTGCTCGCGCAGCTGCACGGCTTCGGCCTGGCTGATGTCGAAGGACAGCAGCTCGATCCAGCGCCACATCAGGGTGTCGTCCACCTTCATGGTCTTGGTGACGATGTCGATGGCCGGCTCGCTGATACCAATGTAGTTGCCCAGCGACTTGGACATCTTGTTGACGCCGTCCAGGCCTTCCAGCAGCGGCATGGTCAGCACCACCTGCGGCTTCTGGCCGTGGTGCTCCTGCAGGCCGCGGCCCATCAGCAGGTTGAACTTCTGGTCGGTGCCGCCGAGCTCGACGTCGGCTTCCAGGGCCACCGAGTCGTAGCCCTGCACCAGCGGGTACAGGAACTCGTGGATGGCGATGGACTGCTGGGCGGCGTAGCGCTTGGCGAAATCGTCGCGCTCGAGCATGCGCGCCACGGTGTGCTGGCCGGCCAGGCGGATCATGTCGGCCGCGCCCATCTTGCCGAACCACTCCGAGTTGAAGCGGACTTCGGTACGGCTGCGGTCCAGCACCTTGAACACCTGCTCTTCATAGGTACGGGCATTGGCCAGCACGTCGTCCTTGCTGAGCGGCTTGCGGGTCAGGCTCTTGCCGGACGGGTCACCGATCATGCCGGTGAAATCGCCGATCAGGAAAATGACCTGATGGCCGAGGTCCTGGAACTGGCGCATCTTGTTCAGCAGCACCGTATGGCCCAGGTGCAGGTCGGGCGCGGTGGGGTCGAAGCCGGCCTTGATCCGTAGCGGGCGACCTTCCTGCAGGCGCGCACGCAGATCCTCGAGCTTGAGGATCTCGTCGGCACCGCGGCCGATCAGGGCAAGGGCTTCTTCAATCGAGGACACGTGACTACTCCCGGCAACGCCGATTCTTGTGTGGGGTGTTAAAGCAAAGTTAACCCGATTGGCTTCACAAAAGCCAATGGGCACAAGGGTTTGACGCCGTTTTCTCAGGTGTCTATGGTAACCGGCGATCAGGCCCGCGCTCCCGGGCTGCCAGGAAAGAACCGCCGATGCACAATTCCGAACAAGGGCGCGCACGCAAGCAGCGCTTCCAGGAACGCCTCCACGTCCTGCACGACAACGCCCTGCATCGGAAGCTCAGGCAACATCTTCCCGCCGCCTTCAATGAGCGCTGGACCCGCCGCCATTGGATGCATGCCAGCCTGTTCGCGACCATCGGCGCCCTGGTGGCGACGATCGTCCCCGGCTTCTCGCACACCATCGATGCGCCCTTCGCCGACAGCCATACCAGCCTGGCGCTGCCGTTGCCGCCGCTGACCATGGCCCGACAGCAGCAGGTGCCCGGTGACAGCTGGCAGGTGCTGCGCGTGCAGCGCGGCCAGACCCTGAGCGACCTGTTCGACAAGGCCGGCATCCCGGCTACCACCCTGCACCGGGTGCTGGACCATCCGGGTGCGCGCGAGGCGCTGACCAAGCTGCGCCCGGGTGCCGAGATCGCCTTCGACATGCCGCTGTCCGGCGACCTGCGCAGCATCCGCTTCGACCGCGATGCCGACAACCGGGTCGAGCTGAGCCTGTCCGGCGACGACATCAAGGAGAAGGTGACCAAACGCGAGACCTCCACCCGCACCGTGGTCACCAGCGGCGAGATCACCAGCTCGCTGTACGCTGCGGCCCGCCGGGCCGGGCTGTCGCCGTCGGCGATCGCGACGATGACCGACGACATCTTCAAGTACGACATCGACTTCTCGAAGGACCTGCAGCCGGGCGACCGCTTCAGCGTGGTGATGGATGAAACCTGGCGCGAAGGCGAGAAGGTGGACACCAGCAAGATCCTCGCGGCCACCTTCACCACCGGTGGCAAGACCTATTCCGGCTTCCGCTTCGACCGCAACGGCAAGTCCGAGTACTACGACATCAACGGCCGCTCGCTGAAGAAGAGCTTCATCCGCATGCCGATCCCGTTCGCGCGGCTGAGCTCGACCTTCGGTGCGCGCAAGCACCCGGTGCTGGGCAAGATGCGCATGCACAAGGGCGTGGACTACGCCGCGCGCACCGGCACCCCGATCATGGCCGCCGGCGACGCCCGTGTGCAGTTCGCCGGCGTGCAGCGCGGTTACGGCAACGTGGTGATCCTCGACCACGGCCGTGGCCACACCACCCTGTACGGCCACATGTCGCGCTTTGCGAGCATCCGGACCGGCCAGCGCGTGGCGCAGGGCACGGTGATCGGCTATGTCGGCTCGACCGGCCTGGCGACCGGCCCGCACCTGCACTACGAATTCCGCGTGAACGGCGAGCATCGCAATCCGCTGACCGTGACCATGCCGCCGCCGGAGCCGCTGAAGGGTGCCGAGCTGGTCGCCTTCCGTGCGCAGACCGCGCCGGCGATGGCCCGCATCCAGGGCATGGAGAAGCTGATCTACGCCGACGCCAGCCCGACGCCGACCGGCCGCGACGAGGCCGCCCCCGAGGTGGCCAGCGCCAAGGACAAGCAGACGACCGGCCGCAAGCGCGGCTGAGCCCATGCGTTGACGAAGAAGGACGCGGCAGCCCAAGCTTGCCGCGTCCTTTTTTTATGCCTGCCATGAACACGACTGCCGACAGCGACGCCCCCCTGTACCTTGGCCTGATGTCGGGCACCAGCGCCGACGGCATCGATGCCGCACTGGTGCAGTTCCCCGCCAGTGGTGGCTGCCGCTTCGTGCATGGGCTGACCGCCCGCTGGGAGCCGGTGCTGCGCGCGCGGCTGGTGGCGCTGGGCGAAGGCGGACCGCTGGATTCGCTGGAAGAGCTCGGCGAACTGGACGCGCGGATTGCGATCCGTTTTGCCGAGGCGGCCAACCAGCTGCTGGCCGAGGCCGGCGTGGACCACAGCCAGGTGCGCGCGATCGGCTCGCATGGGCAGACCGTGCGCCACCGGCCACTGGCCGACCCGGCGTTCACCGTGCAGCTGGGCGACGGCAACCGCATCGCCGAGCTGACCGGGATCACCACGGTGTGTGATTTCCGTCGCCGCGACGTGGCAGCCGGAGGCCATGGTGCGCCGCTGATGCCGGCATTCCATCTGGGCATGCTGGGCACTGCCGATGAAGACCGCGCAGTGCTGAATCTGGGCGGCATCGCCAACCTGACCCTGATCCCGCGCGAGGGCGCGGTGCGTGGCTACGATACCGGCCCGGCCAACGCGCTGATGGATGCCTGGTGCCAGCGCCACACCGGCCGCACCTTCGATGCCGACGGCGCGTACGCGGCCAGTGGCGCGGTGGACGAGGGCCTGCTGGCGGGTTGGCGCTCGGACCCGTGGTTCGCACTGCCGCCGCCGAAGAGTACCGGCCGCGAGCAGTTCCACCTGGCCTGGGCCGAGGCGCACATGGGCGAAGGCCAGTACACCGCCGCCGACATACAGGCGACGTTGCTGGAGCTGACCGTGGCGACGGTGGTCGATGCACTGCTGGCACAGCAGCCGCAGACACGACGCCTGCTGGTGTGTGGCGGCGGCGTGCGCAATACCCAGCTGATGCGGCGACTGACGGCGCGGCTGCCGGGGGTGCAGGTGGAGTCCAGTGCGGTGCACGGTCTGGACCCGGAGTACGTGGAAGCGATGGGCTTTGCGTGGCTGGCACAGCGGACGATGGACGGGCTGGCCGGCAACCTGCCGAGTGTGACCGGGGCGAAGGGCCCGCGGATCCTGGGCGCGATCCACCTGGCCTGAGCGGGGCTACATCCGCCGGGCATGGCCCGGCGCTACCCCGTCGGCAGCATCCCGGCAGCGCCGGGCCATGCCCGGCCGGCAGGTATCACCGCGACCAGGTGTCAGGTCAGTCGAAGCCCTGCCCTGCGGGCAACGCCTGCAGGGCGGCGATGGCATCGGAAAGGGCGTCCACTTCGGGATCACCGAAGCCGGAGCGGACTTCCAGTTCACTGCTGAACAAGCCCTGCTCCAGCAAGGCCTCGCAGGTCTGTTCATGGGTCCAGCCGCGAGCGACCGCGACCCGTCGGATGCGTTCCAGCAACAGCGGGTCCAGGTCCCGCAGCACAACGTCGGCCATGCTCACTTCCCCGTTCGCAAGGCACCGCCCCCTCGGCGCGTCGGGGGCGATGATCCCGCAGACCGGGCGGGCAGGCAATCAGGCGACCGGTGGCGGCCCGCGGTCGGCGATGCGCGGCCACAGCCAGACCAGCAGCAGCAGGGTCGGTACCACCGTTACCGAGCTGAGGATGAAGAACGTGCTGTAGGACGTGGCCTCGACAATGTAGCCGGACACGCCGCCGACGAACTTGCCCGGCAGGTTAGCCAGCGAGACCAGCAGCGCATACTGGGTGGCGGTGAAATTGCGGTCGGTCAGCGACGACATGAAGGCCACCAGCACGGTGCCGGCAAAGCCCTGGAACAGGTTGTCGGCACTGAGCGCGGCATAGAACGCCCACAGCTTGCCTGGATTGTGCGCCATCAGCAGGAAGGCCAGGTTGGACAAGGCCACCCCCAGCGCCGCCACCAGCAACATGCGCCGGAAGCCGAACGCCGCCACCGCGATGCCACCCAGGAAGGCGCCGGCAATCCCCATCCACACGCCGAACAGCTTGGAGACCGTGGCGATGTCCGCCTTGTCGAATCCGGAGTCGAGGTAGAACGGCCCCGCCATCACACCAATGACCTGGTCGGGGAACTTGAAGAAGCCGACAAAGGCCAGCAACGCAAACGCCAACGCCACGCCGTTGCGGGTGAAGAAGCTGCTGATCGGCTGGACGAAAGCCTCGGCAACATCGATGCGACGCTGCACGGCCGTGGCCGGACGCTCTGGTTCGGTACACAGCAGGGTGGTGATGATCGGCAGCAGCATCAGCGCCGCCATGGCCAGATAGGCGATGATCCAGCCTTCGAACTGGGCCAGGTACAACGCGCCTGCACCTGCCAGGATCAGGCCGATCCGATAGCCCAGCGTGTAGGTGGCCGCAAGCGCCGCCTGGGCCGCCTGTGGCGCGATCTCGATGCGGTAGGCATCAACTGCCGAGTCCTGGGTGGCACCGGCAAATGACGCCACCAGCACCCACATCACCAGCGGCCAGACCCCCTGCTCGGGCCGTACGAAGGCCAGCGCGACCAGACCGACCAGCACCATCACCTGCGATACCAGCAACCATGAGCGGCGGCGGCCAAGCCTGCCCAGCAACGGGAAGGCGTAGCGGTCCAGCAGCGGCGCCCACAGGAACTTGAGCAGGTAGAAGAAACTGGCCAGGCTGATCAGGCCAATGCTGCCCAGATCCAGGCCAACGTCACGCAGGCGCGTGGACAGGGTCTGCGAGGCGATCAGCAGGAACGGCAGGCCACTGCCGAAGCCCAGCATGGCCATGGTCAGCGCCGACGGTGTGCCGAAGGCGCGCTTGATTCCTGCCCAACCCTTGTAGCTGACCGGCTTGGCAGCCTCGGTCACAGGTCGTAGTCCACGATGAACGGAGCGTGGTCGGAGAAGCGCTCATCACGATAGATCGAGCAGCTGCGCAGGCGGTCACGCAGGCCCGGGGTGATGAACTGGTAGTCGATTCGCCAACCGACATTGTTGGCTCGGGCGGCGCCACGGTTGCTCCACCAGGTGTAGTCCTCGCCGGTGGGATTGAGCAGGCGGTAGGCGTCGGCCCAGCCGCGGCCGGTGGCGACATCGGTGGTCTGGCCGTGGTCGGCGCACAGGGCGTTGAGCCAGTCGCGCTCTTCCGGCAGGCAGCCGGAGTTCTTCTGGTTGGACTTCCAGTTCTTGATGTCCAGCGCCGAACGCACGATGTTCCAGTCGCCACACAGCACGTAGTCGCGGCCGCTGCGCGCCCACTCCTCGAGGATCGGCCGCAGCCATTCCATCACTTCGAACTTGAAGCCCTGGCGCAGGTCGCCCGAGCTGCCGGACGGGATATAGAAGGAGACCACGCTGAGGTTGCCGTAGCGCGCTTCGATGTAGCGGCCTTCGTCGTCGAACGGGGCCCAGCCCAGCGAGGTGATGACCTGGTCCGGCTCGCGCTTGCTGTAGATCGCCACGCCGCTGTAGCCCTTCTTGGTGATGGCGTCGCGGTAGAAGCAGTGGTGGCCGTCCGGGCGGAACATCGGGTCGGTCAGCTGGTCTTCCTGGGCCTTGGTCTCCTGGATGCACAGGACGTCGGCGTCCTGGGCACGGAACCAGTCGAGGAAGCCCTTGGTCGCGGCGGAACGGATGCCATTGGCGTTGAAACTGATGATGCGCATGCGGGGGACCTGCGGCGGGAAACCGGGCAAGCATACCGGTTGCCTGCCGGGCTGCGCAGTCCGCCAGGCACCGCCCGGGCACCCTTCACAAAGTGCTGGACGAGCGCGAAACGCCCAGCTGGATTAGGATTTGTGCTCCAAATGAAGATGAATCGAGTTTTGATGAGCGACCACCGTCACCGTTTCCTGCAGCTGGCTTTGACCGCCGATGCCCTGCGCTTCGGCCAGTTCACCCTCAAGTCCGGCCGGCTGAGCCCCTATTTCTTCAACGCCGGTCGCTTCGACTCCGGCTCCCTGCTGTCGCAGCTGGGCGCGTGCTATTCCGACGCCATCGACGCCAGCGGGATCAAGTACGACGTGGTGTTCGGCCCGGCCTACAAGGGCATTCCGCTGGCCACCGCGATGGCCTGCGAGCTGGCCCAGCGTGGCCGCGACCTGCCGCTGTCGTTCAACCGCAAGGAAGCCAAGGCCCATGGCGAAGGCGGCCAGCTGATCGGCGCCGACATGAATGGCAAGCGCGTGCTGATCGTCGATGACGTGATCACCGCCGGCACTGCGATCCGCGAAGCGCTGGGCATCATCCGCGACGCCGGTGGCATCCCGGCCGGCATCGTGGTCGCGCTGGACCGCCAGGAGATCGCCTCGGACACCGACCATCGCTCCGCCGCACAGGCCGTGGCCGAAGAGGCCGGCATTCCGGTGATCGCCGTGGCGACGCTGGCCGACCTGCTTGATTTCGCCTCCGGCAACCCGGAACTTGTCGGTTACCGGCAGCCGCTGGAAGCCTACCGGGCCCAGTACGGCGTCCGTTCGATCCGCTGACCGACCCAGGGGAAAGGTCATGTCCCGAGTTCCTGCTGTTCTCTTCGCCGGCCTGCTGCTGGCCCTGCCGTTCACCGTGCCGGCGCAGTCGCGCGACAGCGGCAAGGCGGAAAAGAAGCTGTACTGCTGGAACGAGGGCAAGGAGCGGATCTGCAGTGATTCGCTGCCGGCCGATGCGGTCAACCATGCCCGCGAGGAGTTCAACGCGAAGAGTGGCCTGCGCAATGCGCAGGTCCAGCGCGCGTTGACCGACGAGGAGCGCGCTGCCGCCAGCACCGTGGCGCAGCAGCAACAGCTGGACTTGATGGCCACGCAGACCCGCCAGCGTACCGAGCAGGCGATGCTGTCCACCTATGGCAGCGAGGACGACCTGCGCCGGGTGTTCACCGAGCGCCAGGAAGTGCTGGACAACAACCTGAAGACTGCCGAGTACAACGTCACCAGCCTGCGCGAATCGCTGGTGGCGCTGCTGTCGGCCGCCGGTGACCGTGAGCTGGCCGGCGGCAAGGTGGCCGACAAGCAGGCCGAGGCGATCCGCCAACGGCATGTGCAGCTGCAGGCGCAGCAGCGCCTGCAGGCCGGATTCCTGCAGCAGCAGCAGGCATTGAAGGCCGAGATCGACAGCAGCCTGCAGCGCTATCGCGAGCTCAAGGGGCTGGTGCCAGCAGATCAGGCCCCCTGATTCCCCTGTAGCGCCCAGCCCATGCCCGGCTCCGCGTGACCTCGGCAAAGAGCAGCCGAGCATGGGCTCGGCTCTGCAGCAGGTGCGGCTGGTTACGGTTTGGCCGGCGGAATTTATGCACTCTTTACGCGTCGGCCCGGTCCGGCGCGTAGTGCGTTTATGGGGGGCAGGACGACGATGACGGCCTGAGGTGGAGGGGTTCCACCAGGACGCTAATGCAATGTCCCCCTGGCTGTCGTTGTTGTGTGGCGTCGTGGTGCTGGTCGCCGCCGCCTATCTTCTTTATGTCGTGCTGCGGCCCGAGTCGTTCTGAGCGGAGACTGCCATGACTGAGATTATTGTCATTCTTGCCGCCAGCCTGCTGCTGGCCTGGCCGTTGGGCCTGTATCTGGCGCGCGTGATGCGTGGCGCGCCGATGAAGGTCGACGTGTTGTTCCACTGGATCGAGAAACCGCTGTACAGGGTGTTCGGCGTCGACCCGTCGCGCTCGATGTCCTGGCGCGGCTACGTGCTGGCCTTCGTGCTGAGCAACGTGGTGGTGGCGGTGCTGACCCAGGCGGTGTTCATGACCCAGGCCTGGCTGCCGCTGAATCCGGACCAGATCCCGAACATGCGCTGGGACACCGCGCTGCACACGATGATCTCGTTCCTGACCAACACCAACCAGCAGCACTATTCGGGCCAGGCGCAGCTGTCCTACCTCTCGCAGATGACCGGCATCACCGGCCTGCAGGTGGTGACGCCGATGATGGGCCTGGCGCTGGCGGTGGCCACGCTGCGCGCGTTGTTCTCGCGTTCGCCGCAGGCCGCAGCGGCCAGTGGTACCGGTGATGACCGCCAGGTGGCGGTGGGCAACTACTACGTGGACGTGGTGCGCCTGTGCGTGCGCTTCCTGCTGCCGCTGTGCCTGGTGTGGACGCTGGTGCTGACCAGCCAGGGCGTGCCGTCGACGATGGCCGGTGGGCCACAGGCGACGCCTATCGATGCCAGCGCTGGCATGGCCGAACAGAAACTGCCGCTGGGCCCGGTGGCGGCGATGGTCGCGGCCAAGCAGCTCGGTGCCAACGGCGGCGGCTGGTACGGCCCGAACAGCAGCTTCCCGCTGGAGAACCCGACGCCGGTTTCGAATGCGCTGGAAATCGTTGGCATCCTGCTGGTGCCGATGGCAGTGATCTTCATGATCGGCGCGTTCACCGGCCGACGCCGCTTCGGCGTCCTGGTGTTCAGCTGCATGCTCGGCATGTCGCTGCTGTCCACCGGCGCCATGGTGTGGAGCGAGGGGCATAGTGCCAGCGCCGCCACGCCGCTGCTGATGGAAGGCAAGGAGGTACGCTTTGGCGCCGATGGCACCGCGCTGTGGGCGGCGGTGACCACCCAGGTCTCCAACGGTTCGGTGAACGGCATGCACGATTCGCTGGCACCACTGAGTGGCGGCATCGCGATGGTCAACATGCTGGTCAGCGCGATCTGGGGCGGTATCGGCTGCGGCCTGCAGCAGTTCATCGTGTACCTGCTGCTGGGCGTGTTCCTGGCCGGGTTGATGACCGGGCGTACGCCGGAACTGTTCGGCCGCAAGCTGGAGACGCCACAGGTACGCCTGCTGGCCCTGCTGGTGCTGCTGCAGCCGATCACCCTGCTGGTGTTCACCGCGATAACCCTGGCCGTGCCCGGCCTGGCCGGCACCTCCAACCCCGGTTTCCATGGCATCAGCCAGGTCTTCTACGAGTACGTATCGGCCTATGCCAACAACGGTTCGGGCTTCGAAGGACTGGGTGACGCCACGCTCTGGTGGAACCTCAGTTGCTCGCTGGTGCTGCTGCTGGGCCGCTTCCCGCTGCTGATCATCCCGCTGGTGGTGGCCGCACAGCTGGCCGCCAAGCGCCAGGCACCGGAATCGGCCGGCAGCCTGCAGATCGAAACCCCGACCTTCGCCCTGACCCTGGTCTCGGTGATCGTCATCCTGACCGTGCTGCAGTTCATGCCGGCGCTGGTACTCGGCCCGATCGCCGACCACCTGAGCCTGGGACTGCACTAAGGACACCCTGATGAGTACCCAAGCAAGTTCAACCCGTAGTACCCATGCACCGCGCCCTGCCCTGCTTGATGGCGCCGGCCTGCGCCGTGCGCTGATCGAAGCGGTTCTCAAGCTGTCGCCGATGCATCTGGTGCGCAGCCCGGTGATGGCGGTGGTGATGGCCGGCACGATCGTCGCCGCAATCGTCACCCTGACCGGCAACGCGCCGCTCGGCTTTGGCCTGGCAGTGACCGCGATCCTGCTGGTGACCGTGCTGTTCGGCAACTTCGCCGAAGCCGTGGCCGAAGCACGTGGCCGTGGCCAGGCCGCGTCGCTGCGGCGTGCCCGCCAGGACCTGGTGGCACGCCGGCTGGCCGCGCCGCAACCGGGTGCCGCCGAAACCCAGGTGCCGGCCGCCGAACTGCGCCCGGGCGACCACGTGATCGTCAGCGCCGGTGAGCTGGTGCCGGCCGATGGCGAGATCGTGCAGGGCCTGGCCACCATCAACGAAGCCGCGGTGACCGGCGAATCGGCGCCGGTGCTGCGCGAGGCCGGTACCGATCGCTCCGGCGTGATCGGCGGCACCAAGGTGCTGTCCGACCAGATCATCGTGCGGGTGACCGCCGAACCGGGCCACAGCTTCCTGGACCGGATGATCGCGCTGGTGGAAGGCGCCAACCGCCAGAAGACCCCGAACGAGATCGCGCTGACCCTGTTGCTGGCGGCGATGACGCTGACCTTCCTGGTGGTGGTGGCAACGCTGCCGGCCATTGGTGCCTCGGTCGGCGTCAAGGTCGACCCGCTGCTGCTGATCGCGCTGCTGGTGTGCCTGATCCCGACCACCATCGGCGGCCTGCTGCCGGCCATCGGCATCGCCGGCATGAACCGTGCGCTGGCCGCCAATGTGCTGGCCAAGTCGGGCAAGGCGGTGGAAGTGGCCGGCGACGTCGACGTGCTGCTGCTGGACAAGACCGGCACCATCACCTACGGCGACCGCCAGGCCAGCCATTTCCATCCGCTGGCCGGCATCGACGCCAGCCAGCTGCGCGAAGCAGCACTGCTCTCTTCGCTGGCCGACCCGACCCCGGAAGGCAAGTCGATCGTGCGCCTGGCGCGCGAACAGGGCTGCGCCACCGCCGAACCGGAGCAGGCCGAGTACCTGGCGTTCAGTGCGCAGACCCGCATGTCCGGCGTGGATCTGGAACATGGGCGGCAGATCCGCAAGGGCGCCGCCGATGCGATCCGTGCCCACGTACAGGCGCTGGGCGGCAACGTGCCGGCTGAACTGGCCGGTCGCGTCGAGCAGGTCGCACGCAATGGTGCCACCCCGCTGGTGGTGGCCGAAGGTCGCCACGTGCTGGGCGTGATCGAGCTGTCGGACGTGGTCAAGCACGGCATGCGCGAGAAGTTCGCGCAGCTGCGGGCGATGGGCATCCGCACGGTGATGATCACCGGCGACAATCCGCTGACCGCCGCCGCCATCGCCGCCGAAGCCGGCGTCGACGACTACATCGCCGAAGCGCGCCCGGAAGACAAGCTGGCACGCATCCGCCAGGAACAGGCCGGTGGCCGCCTGGTAGCGATGGTCGGCGACGGCACCAACGACGCACCGGCGCTCGCCCAGGCCGACATCGGCCTGGCAATGAACTCCGGCACGCAGGCGGCAAAGGAGGCCGGCAACATGGTCGACCTCGATTCGGATCCGGCCAAGCTGCTGGCAGTGGTGGAAGTGGGCAAGCAACAGCTGATCACCCGCGGTGCGCTGACCACCTTCTCGCTGGCCAACGACGTCTCCAAGTACTTCGCGATCCTGCCGGCGCTGTTCGCCGCCGCCGTGCCGACCATGGCCGCATTGAACGTGATGCAGCTGTCGAGCCCGCGCAATGCGGTGCTGGCGGCGCTGATCTTCAACGCCCTGGTGATTCCCGCCCTGATCCCGCTCGCCCTGCGTGGCGTGCGCTTCCGCCCGGCCACTGCAACCGCGCTGCTGCGCCGGAACATGCTGGTGTACGGCCTCGGCGGCGTGCTGCTGCCGTTCGCGGCGATCAAGGCGATCGACCTCCTTCTTGTCCTGGTATTCGGCGCATGAACCGTACTGCTTCCACTTCATCTTCCCTTCCGCGCGAACAGAAGGCCGAGGCCCGCGTGGCCAGCCTGCAGGATGGCGCCAGCTGGCGCCCGGCGATCGGCCTGGGCCTGGCCACACTGCTGCTGGCGGGTGCGGTCTACGCCGGCATCGCCACTGGTTTTGCCGGCCTGGCGTACCCGACCCAGGCCGAGGGCAGCCTGCTGCGCGATGGCAACGGCCAGGTTCGCGGCTCGGCGTGGCTGTCGCAGCCGTTCACGGGTGACGGCTATTTCCAGGCGCGTCCGTCGGCGGCCAACTATGACCCGATGGCCGCTGCCGGTTCCAACATGGCCCGCAGCAACCCGGCCTTGGCCGAACGTGTTGCCGCCAGCACTGCTGCGGTCGCCGCGCGCGAAGGCGTCACCCCGGCGCAGGTACCGGCGGACCTGGTCACACAGTCCGCGGGTGGCCTGGATCCGCAGCTGTCGCCGGCCGCGGCGCAGCTGCAGGTGGCACGCGTGGCGCGCGCCCGTGGCCTGCCGGTGGAGCGCGTGCAGGCCCTGGTGCAGGCGCATACCGAGGGACGCCAGTGGGGCCTGTTCGGGCAGCCACGGGTGAACGTGGTGACGCTGAACTTCGCACTGGACCACGCGGCCAAGGCACCGTGATGCCGGCCTGCACCGGCTGCGCGCACAATGGCGGCCATGACAGCGGCACCCATGACTGATGCGCGTACCCGCCAGGCCGATGCCCTGGTCGAAGGCCTGCAACGCGAAGCCGGCGGCAAGCTGACCGTGTTCCTCGGTGCGGCGCCGGGCGTGGGCAAGACCTACACGATGCTGACCCGCGCGCAGGAACAGCTGCGCCGCGGTGTCGACCTGGTGGTGGGCCTGGTGGAAACCCATGGCCGTGCCGATACCCAGGCATTGCTGGAAGGCCTGCCGCAGCTGCCGCTGAAGGACGTGGATTACCACGGCCACACCCTGCAGGAGATGGATCTGGATGCCGTGCTCGCACGGCATCCGGCGCTGGTGCTGGTGGACGAACTGGCCCACCGCAATGCGCCGGGCAGCCGCCACGAGCGGCGCTGGCAGGATGTGATGGAGCTGCTGGACGCCGGCATCGACGTTTGGACCACGGTCAACATCCAGCATCTGGAAAGCCTCAACGATGTGGTGATGCGCATCACCGGCGTCCGGGTCAGCGAGACTGTGCCGGACGGTGTGCTCGACCGCCTGCACGACATCGTGCTGGTCGACCTGCCGCCACGCGAACTGATCGCACGCCTGCAGCAGGGCAAGGTCTATGTGCCCGAACAGGCCGCGCAGGCCCTGCAGGCATTCTTCTCGCCAGCCAACCTGACCGCGTTGCGCGAACTTGCGATGCAGGAGGCCGCCGACCGCGTCGACAGCAGCCTGCGCGAAGCACGGGCGGCACGCGGCGAGAGCAACCTGCCGCTGCGGCGTGGCGTGTTGGTGGCCATTGATGGCGGCGGCCAGAGCGAATACCTGGTGCGGGTGGCGCGGCGCATCGCCGAACGCCGCGACGCGCCGTGGACGGTGGTGACCGTGCAGGGCCGGCGCCAGGACGAGGCGACCCGGCGCGAAATCGATGCGGCCTTTGCACTGGCACGTCGGCTGGGCGGCGACGCCGAACTGCTGCATGGTTCGAGCATCGCCGATGCCCTGCTCGACCATGCCGCGCACAACGGCGTGTCGACCCTGGTGCTGGGCCGGACCCGCGAACGTCCGCTGGCGCGGATGTTCAACCGCACCCTGACCCAGCAGCTGATCCAGCGCGGCGCGCACTACGAGATCACCATCATCAGCACCCCGCAGGCGCGGGCGCGCTCGCGCCGCGAGGGCCTGCTGCCGCCGGTGCGCGGCATCAGCTACGAGCCAGCGCAGGCGCTGATCGCTACCGCACTGGCCTGCGCAGTGGCGTGGCTGGCCGAGCGCTGGGTCGGCATGGCCGACCTGTCGATGGTGTTCATCGTGGCGGTGGTAGTGGTGGCCGCGCGCACGCGCGCCAGCGTGGCGGTGATGGCGGCGATCCTGTGTTTCCTCGCCTACAACTTCCTGTTCATCGCGCCGCGCTTCACCTTCGCCATCGGTGCACGCCAGGGCGTGATCACCGTGTTCCTGTTCCTGGCCGCCGCCTTGGTGGCCGGACGGCTGGCCTCGCGCTTGCGCATGCAGGTGATCGCGCTGCGTGCAGCCAACCGCCATGCGCGTGCGCGCCAGCAGCTGGGCCGGCAGCTGGCCAGTGCGGCCGGCAATGGCGAGGTCGCACAGGCCGGCAGGCTGGCGCTGGAACAGGCGATGGACGTTCCGGCGTGGCTGCGCATTGGAACAGACACCGCGGCCGGTGGTCGCAGCCAGCCGGGGGACACCGATCTGGCCGCCGCCGACTGGGCGCTGCGCCATGGCCAGCCCAGCGGCCGCTTCACCGATACCCTGGCCGGTGCGCAGTGGTGGTTCCTGCCACTGCTGGATGGCGAGGACCGCGCCATTGGCGTGGCCGGCCTGTACCTGCCCGGCGCGCAGGCGCGCCTGCTGCCCGAGCAACGGCAGCTGGCCGAGGCAATGGTCGATGACATCGCCCAGGCCGCGCTTCGCACACGGCTGGTGGCCGAACTGGAACAGGCGCACGTCAGCAACGAGACCGAGCGGTTGCGCTCGGCCCTGCTCTCTTCGGTGTCGCACGACCTACGCTCGCCACTGGCGGCGATGATCGGTTCGGCAGACAGCCTGGCCAGCTACGGTGCGGCGATGGATACGGCTGATCGCCGCGCCCTGCTGGACACCATCCTGGTCGAGGGCGAACGGCTGGACCGCTACATCCAGAACCTGCTGGACATGACCCGCCTCGGCCATGAAGGGCTGAAGATCAACCGCGACTGGATCGGCGTGGACGAACTGATCGGCTCGGCAGCGCGACGCCTGCAGCGCTATCAGCCGAAGGTGCGGCTGGAGCTCGACATTCCTTCCACGCTGGCGCCGATCTGGGTGCATCCGGCGCTGGTCGAACAAGCCGTGTTCAACGTGATGGAGAACGCGGCCAAGTTCTCGCCGCCCGACGCCGCCGTACAGGTACAAGCGCGCGAGCTGGACGGCCAGCTGCGCATCGACGTGATCGATGCCGGCCCCGGCATTCCCGACGACGAGCGTGCGCGCATCTTCGACATGTTCTACAGCGTCGAACGCGGTGACCGCGGCCGCCACGGCACCGGTCTTGGCCTGACCATCTGCCAGGGCATGATCGGTGCGCATGGTGGCAGCGTGCAGGCGCTGCCCGGGCGCGACGGTCGCGGTACCCTGATCCGCATCACCCTGCCCCTGCTCAAGCCAGTCTCCCACGATGAGTCCGACCCCGATTGATGCCAGCGTCCCGGCCCCGCGCGTGCTGGTGATCGATGATGAAACCCAGATCCGCCGGTTCCTGGACATCAGCCTGCGTGCGCAGGGTTACCAGGTGCGGCAGGCCGCCACCGGCCAGGAAGGCCTGCAGCTGGCCGCCAGCGAGGACATGGATCTGGTGATCCTGGATATCGGCCTGCCGGACATGGAAGGCCACGAGGTACTGGAACAGCTGCGGCAGTGGAGCCAGGTGCCGGTGATCATGTTGACCGTGCGTGCCGGCGAAACCGAGAAGGTGCGCGCGCTGGATACAGGCGCGAACGACTACGTGACCAAGCCATTCGGCACGCAGGAACTGATGGCGCGGGTGCGGGCATTGCTGCGCACGCGCAGCGTACCCAGCGACGGCACGCCGCCGGTGTTCGACGACGGCCACCTGCACGTGGACCTGGTGCGCCGCGAAGTGGCACTCGATGGCGAGCCGGTGGCATTGACCCGCAAGGAATACGCGTTGCTGTCACTACTGCTGCGCAACGCCGGGCGGGTGGTGACCCAGCCGCAGATCCTGCAGGAGATCTGGGGACCGACCCACCAGCACGACACTCATTACCTGCGCATCCTGGTCGGCAAGCTGCGGCACAAGCTGGGCGATTCAGCGCTGGATTCGCGCTACCTGTTCACCGAACCCGGCGTGGGTTTGCGGTTCAAGGGTTGAGGCGTGTCGACCAAGGTCGACACCTACCAGAGCCAACCCTGGTCGGCACCTGGGGGCAGAGCCCGTGCCGTTCCGACAGCTCGCGGGAAACTGTCGAAGGCGGGGTGGGTCGGGTTGCGGGGGTGTCCGCGGCATGGATGCCGCGGCCAAGCCCCCAGGGACGGGTTCACGGCGTCCCCCGCAACCGGACCCACCCCGCCATCCCACGGATAGCCCGCTTTTGACGTTGACGTTGATGTTGCTGTTGCTTCGGCGGGTGCCGGGCGCGGCCCGGCTCCTCCTCAGAACCCCAGCGGGGTGTCGCCCAGCACCGGCTGCAGCTGGCTGCGGAACAGCGCCTGGATGCGTTCCAGTGCCGCCTCGTCGTTGCCTTCGAAACGCAGCACCAGCACCGGCGTGGTGTTGGAGGCGCGCACCAGGCCCCAGCCATCGGGGAAGTCCACGCGCAGGCCATCGATAGTCGACAGCCGACCGCCCACATACGGGTTGTCCGGCGACTGCGCCGCCGCCACCAGCATCGCCACCAGCGCATGCGGCGTGCCTTCGGCCACCGGCACCTTCAGTTCCGGCGTGGCCACCATCTCCGGCAGCTCGGCCAACACCTCATCCGGCGTTTCCTCGCGCTGGGCCAGGATCTCCAGCAGGCGCGCGGCCGCATACAGGCCGTCATCGAAACCGAACCAGCGCTCCTTGAAGAAGAAGTGGCCGCTCATCTCGCCGGCCAGTTCGGCATCGGTCTCGCGCATCTTCGCCTTCATCAGCGAATGCCCGGTCTTCCACATCAGCGGGCTGCCACCATTGCGCAGCACGTGGTCGGACAGCTTGCCGGTGCACTTCACGTCGTAGATCACCATCGCGCCCGGGTTGCGCATCAGCACATCGGCCGCGAACAACATCAGCAGGCGGTCGGCATAGATGATCTTGCCTTCGCCGGTGACCACGCCCAACCGGTCTCCGTCGCCATCGAAGGCGACGCCGAGGTCGGCGCCGAAACGCTTGACCGTCTGCACCAGGTCTTCCAGGTTGGCCGGTTCGCTCGGGTCCGGATGATGGTTGGGGAAGCTGCCGTCGACATCGCAGTACAGCGGAATGACCTCAGCGCCGATCGCTTCCAGCAGCTGGGGTGCGAGCGCGCCGGCGACACCGTTGCCGGCATCGGCCACGACCTTCAACGGGCGGTCCAGCTGCACGTCGTCGGCGATGCGCTGGATGTAGTCGGCCGCAACGTCGCGCTGCTGGTAGTCACCCGGTTCGGCGGCCTGCACCAGCCGGCCCTCGACGATGCGCTGGTAGAGATCGGTGATCGCATCGCCGGACAGCGTTTCACCTCCGATGACCACCTTGAAGCCGTTGTACTCCGGCGGATTGTGGCTGCCGGTCACGGCCACGCAGGTCCCCGTGCGCAGATGGAAGGCGGCGTAGTACACCAGCGGGGTCGGCGCCAGGCCGATGTCGATCACCGCGCAACCGGCGCGCCTCAGGCCTTCGGCCAGGCCGGCGGCCAGTTCCGGGCCGGACAGGCGGCCATCGCGGCCAATCACCACCTCGCGCAGGCCCTGCTCCAGTGCCACGGTGCCGATGGCCTGGCCTATCAATGCCGCGGTCTTCGGCGTCAGTTCGCTGCCGACCACGCCACGGATGTCGTAGGCACGGAAGATGCCGGCGGCCAGCGCCTCGGCCGGCACCGGTGGTGGCGGCGGTGGCGTGGCATCGCCACTGCTGGTCACGGCGGCCGCCGCTGGCGGAGCCTGCTGCAGGCTTTCACTCAGGGTAGGGCCATGGTCGGCAACCGCCGCAGCGGCGCGACGCGGCAGTGGCAGCGTCTTCGGCAGGCGGCCACGGCCGACCACCAGCAGCACGGCAATGAACGCCAGCAGCAGTGCGACGATGGCGCTGGCCAGCGCGCCCAGGCCCAGCGGCCCGGCTTCGACATTGGGGACCGCGGCCACCAGGCGCAGCGGAGTGCCGTTGACAGGCCGTGCCAGTGCCTCGGCGCTCTCGGCGAGGCTGGCATCGCCCTGGGTGACCAGATCATGCATACCCTGGCGCAGACCCAGGAAACCCGTAGTCGGTGCACTGACCTGATCCAGCGGCGCGGTCAGCCGCAGCAACGGCTGGCGCACGTAGAGCACCGCCGGTCCCAGGCTGCCCAGCTGCACCGGCGCGGCCAGGCCCAGGCGGTTGCCACCGCCATCGCGGACCACGCGCAGGCTGGGCTTGCCTTCGGCCAATGCCGCTTCCAGCAGCGCCAATCGGGCATAGCCAAAGGCGGCCGGGGCAGCGTAGGCGTTGGCCAGATCGGCGGTCAGCACTTCCGCCTGTTCCACGCCGGTCCAGCTCTCGCGCACGGCCAGTGCCGCTGCCGCGGCATCACCGGCCTGCAGCGCCTGCTGCACGCGTTCGTTCTTCAGCTGCTGCTGCAGCTGCTTCAGCTGGCCGGCTGCAGCGTCCTGCAGGCCCTGCACGGCCTGGTCACGCGCTTCTTCCAGCGCCTGCCCAT
Source organism: Stenotrophomonas sp. CCNWLW162 (assembly GCF_037203745.1). Classification (NCBI taxonomy): domain Bacteria; kingdom Pseudomonadati; phylum Pseudomonadota; class Gammaproteobacteria; order Lysobacterales; family Lysobacteraceae; genus Stenotrophomonas; species Stenotrophomonas sp. CCNWLW162. Next base: position 19,275 of record NZ_JBBCBL010000012.1, read on the forward strand.
TGGCTTCCTGCCGCCATTGCTGCACCGCGCTCCATCCGAACCAACCGGCCAGCAGGACCAGCAGCACCCCCAGTAGTGGCGCGCTGCGTCCCAACGACCGTCCCCGCTGTCCTTCCCCGATGCCGCTCATCGATGTCCCCCGTCAACGCACCCCGGTATGGCCGAATCCACCCGTTCCCCGCACGCTGTCGGTGAAAGTATCCACCACCTGCAGGCTGACGCGGGCAATCGGCACCACCACCAGCTGCGCGATGCGATCGCCCGGCTCGATGGTGAAGGCCTCACGGCCACGGTTCCAGACGCTGATCAACAGCGGACCCTGGTAGTCGGCGTCGATCAGGCCGGTACCGTTGCCGAGCACAATGCCGTGGCGATGGCCCAGCCCCGAACGCGGCAGGATCACCGCGCACAGGTGCGGATCGGCGATATGGATGGCCAGGCCGCTGGGCACCAGCGCGGTATCGCCCGGCTGCAGGGTCAGCGCGGTATCCAGCGCCGCGCGCAGGTCCATGCCGGCGCTGGCTTCGGTGGCATAGGCCGGCAGCGGCCAGCTGTCGCCGAAGCGCGGATCGAGCAGCTTGACCTGCAGCGGTTGGGAAGTGGATGCCTGGGTCATGCCTGGAGTCTCCGCGCGATCAGCGCCAGCAGTTGTTCGGCCAGCTCGCGCTTGGAGGTGGCCGGGAATACCTGTTCACCATCCTGCCAGAAGGCAGTGGCGGCATTGTTGTCGCTCTCGAAACCGCCGCCGCTGATGCCGACCTGATTGGCGATCACCAGGTCCAGGCGCTTGTCGACCAGCTTGCCCCGCGCATATTTCTCCACGTCGTGGGTCTCGGCGGCAAAGCCGACCACCAGCTTCAGCGACTGCGTCTGCGCGGCCACCTCGGCCAGGATGTCCGGCGTGCGCACCAGCTCGATCACCAGCGACTGACTGTCCGCGGTCTTCTTCAGCTTCTGCGGCGCGACCTGGCGCGGCGTGTAGTCGGAAACGGCCGCCGCACCGATGTAGATGTCGGCCGGCAGCGACTTCAGCACGGCATCGCGCATCTGCGCGGCAGAGCGCACATCGATACGCTGCACCCCCGGCGGCGTCGGCAGCTGCACCGGGCCACTGACCAGCACCACCTGGGCGCCAAGCGCAGTGGCTGCGGCGGCCAGGGCAAAGCCCATCTTGCCGCTGCTGCGGTTGCCGACGTAGCGCACCGGGTCAATGTCCTCATAGGTGGGGCCGGCGCTGATCAGCAGGCGCAGGCCCTGCAGCGCGCGGGTTTCCGGCGCGGCAGCCGGTGCCTCGGCACTGCCGTTGGCGGCCAGCGCGGCGACGATGTCACCCGGTTCGGCCAGACGGCCAGGACCGGATTCGCCTTCGGCCAGCGGACCGTCAACCGGGCCGATCACCTGCGCGCCACGCTGGCGCAGCAGGGCGATATTGGCCTGGGTGGCCGGGTGCAGCCACATGCGATGGTTCATCGCCGGGCAGATCGTCAGCGGCGCGGTGCTGGCCAAGCACAGGGTGCTGACCAGGTCATCGGCATGGCCCTGGGCCAGCCGCGCCAGCAGATCGGCGGTGCCGGGGGCGACCACGATGCGGTCGGCCCAGCGGGCCAGCTCGATGTGTCCCATGGCCTGTTCGGCGGCACTGTCCCACAGCGTGGTGCGGGTAGGCTGCCCGGACAGGGCCTGGAAACTGAGCGGAGTGACGAACTGCTGGGCACCGGCGGTCATCGCCACCTGCACCTGGGCACCGGCGTCGCGCAGGCGCCGCACCAGCTCCAAAGCCTTGTAGGCCGCGATCCCGCCTCCGACGCACAACAGCAGTTTCTGACCTTCCAGCGCGCGGGCCGGCGCGGGAGAAGCATTGGGGGAGTCAGCCACCTGGAATTCCTGTGCAAACGAGGGCGGTAGCTTACCCGATGGTCGGTAATGTCCCGGTACACGGCATACATAGCGGGCGGCTATCAGCAGATGGAGTCCGCCCGTATTGACCTGGCAGACGCCGGGCATCGGTTTCGGACCTTTCCTATACCGTTACGACCCCGCCCTTTTGCAGAATCAGACGTTGGCCGCTGTATGCAGCGGTCCGTTCGATCTCCGAGGAAGCGCGTGCACCCACGCATCATCATCGCCGACGACCATCCTGTGGTCCTGCACGGCATCCGCGTCGTGCTGCAGACCCACCTGATGGACGTGGTCGGCAGTGCGTGCGATGGCGCCGAGCTGCTTCAGCTGGTGGACAACAACGACTGCGATGCAGTGCTGACCGATCTGTCGATGCCCGGCGCCGGGCCGGATGGTCCGGAACTGATCGATGCCCTGCGCGCGTACCATCCCCACCTGCCGGTGGTGGTGCTGACCGGCGCGCGGCATCCGGGCCTGCTTGATGGCCTCCTGCGCGAGGGCATCAATGGGCTGGTCGACAAATGCGCCGATTTCGCCGAGGTGCCACAGGCATTGAATGCAGCACTGGCGGGGCAGGTGTTCGTCTCCCGACAGCTTCGCCACCACCTGCAGGCCCGCGACCTTATGTTCCCGCGCGAACCGGCACCGCTGTCGGCACGCGAGCAGGAGGTGCTGGATCTGCTGGCGGCCGGGCTCAGCGTGAACGCCGTCGCCGAGCACTGCGGGCGCAGTCCGAAGACGATCAGCCGGCAGAAGGCTGAAGCCAAGCGCAAGCTGGGCCTGCAGAACAACCAGGAACTGTTCGACTACCTGCAGACCCGGCGCGACTGAGGTATCGCCCGACCCGGAGCCGCGGTGTGCGCTGATGGGCTGCGCCGACCGGGCTGGCGATGATGCAGGCATGCCCATCCACGACTGGCCCGAACAGGAACGTCCCCGCGAAAAGCTGATGGCACGCGGACCCACGGCACTTTCCGATGCCGAACTGCTGGCGCTGTTCCTGGGCTCGGGCTTCGGCGGCCGCGATGCCGTGCAGACCGCGCGCGACCTGCTGCAGGCCCATGGTCCGCTACGGGTGCTTCTGGACCGCCCCGCACGTGAACTTGCGCGGCTGCCCGGGCTGGGCCCGGCACGCAGCTGTACCCTGGCCGCCGGGCTGGAACTGGCCCATCGCTACCTGGCCGCCGAGCTGGAACATGGCGAGGCGGTCGGCAACAATCCGGCCGCGGTTGGCCGCTATCTGCAGCACCGGCTGCGCGGGCAGGCCCGGGAGATCTTCATGGCCCTGTTCCTGGACAACCGCCACCGGCTGATCGCCTGCGAGGAGTTGTTCCACGGCACCATCAACGCCGCCCCGGTCTACCCTCGCGAGGTGGTGCGGCGAGCCCTGCTGCACAATGCGGCGGCGGTGATCCTCGGCCATTACGTCGAGCGCATCATGTTCCACGCCCTCTAGATAATTGATTTTAATGGAATTTACGCCTGATCGACCACCGCACTGTAACGCTCGCGACTGTAACACTGGTAGAGGGAATCGCCTCTGCACAGATAACCCGCGCACGGCTTGTCAATCTGAATGGTGATCGCGTTGGATGCGCCCTTCGCTACTGGCCAAAAAAGAACGCTCCCAAACGTGGCTTCCGTCACATGTATTCACTGACAGTAAAAATTTATTGACATCGTGCGTCACGTCCTCTAGCCTGCTTCCAGGCCGAGTGATACCGCTCGGTTGAGTTCGAGTCAGTGTGATCGTCTTCGATCTCCAGTACAGAGAAGCTAGCTAATCGACTCAATTCATTTTGGGTCGCCTCGCTCCATGGCGAGGCTATATCCGCCGCACGCAGGTCCGGGCTCATCCTTGATCGACGTACGAGGAACGTTCTCGTTTAGGGGCGCGTTCTTAGAGCGGAAGAATGGTGATTGGCTTGTTGCATCGGGTTGGCTCCTTCCGGCTTCTTTGCTAATGGGCGCGGGCAATTTCGCCCGGATTGAAGGAGAAGTCCCCCGTGGACACTCACACTTGCGAGAACAGCGCCGCGCAGCTGAAGCAGTTGCGTGACGCTTATCAAAGCCAACTCGATGCAAGCGTCATCGAAGAACTCAACGCAGTTATCGCGGCGCTTGAAGCGGGCTGCGACCGTCAGAACAAGAAGTCGGCAGAAAATCTGACATATCGAGTTCTGTCCATCATCGGTGATGTGCTTCGAATTATTTCGAACATCACAGATTTGATGAGCTGATTTGGATGGACGACACGACGCAACAAGCCTTTCATGTTTTTTCGGAGTTTGTATGAACATTGGAAACGCGATACAAATGTGTCGCATTCGGCGCCAGCTCAGCCAGGCAGAACTCGCCAAGCTAGCTGGCTGTTCGGTTTCGTACCTCTCCATGCTAGAGAATTCCAAGCGCGACCCAACGCTTTCGACGATTGAAAATATCGCCTCCGGCCTTGGAGTGCCAGTCGAGATTCTTTTCTTCCTGGGTGCGGATAAGGGAGAGCTGACCGGCATCGACAAGGGCTTAGCGGGCCAACTAGCAATGACTGCTTTGGACCTCTTGAATGAGCCAGCTTCAGCCCCCTCCTCGGTACCGCCACAACCCAATTCATAGCGTCGCTGCACTGTCTCGTGTACTGGGCTACTCGGTAGAAACACTAAAGCATGTGGCCGGAACCAGTAGCTCTCGCTATCGGCTTGCCAAGCCTATTTTGAAGGAAGATGGGAGCTTTCGCCGTCCATTTGACGCACTCTACCCACTAAAAGATATTCAGATCCGAATCAAGCAACGAATACTGACGGCGGTGATTTTTCCCGCATACCTCACCGGGAGCCTTAAGGGCCAAGATCAGGTTCGCAATGCGAAGCTCCATCAGGGTGCGTCCATCACCGTCTGTGAAGACATTAAATCGTTCTTCCCAAGTACAACTTCCGAAGTCATCTTTGACATCTGGCGAGGGTTCTTTGGCTTCTCTGAAGATGTGTCGAACCTACTTACGCTGCTAACGACCAAAGACGACTTGTTGCCTCAGGGGGCTGTAACCAGCTCTCACTTAGCAAATCTGGTTTTCTGGCGCCGAGAACACGCTCTCTACTTGGGGCTCGCGTCTCAGGGGGTCCGCTATTCCCGCTACGTTGACGACATCACGCTCTCTTCGCGACTTCCGGTGACTCACGATGACTTGGCACGCCATATATCACTTGTCTATGGAATGATCAGGAGCACCGGCCATCGTGCTCACCGTGGCAAGCAGGAGATACAGAGGGCTCATAGAGGCATGCGAGCCACCAAGTTGCTCGTAAATCGTCGCGCGGCGCTCGGCACTGCCGAGCGCCAAGCCACCCGCGCAGCTGTATTCGCACTGGAGAGGAGTTTTGCTGTGACGGGAGGGGTTCTCTGCCCTGCTTTGATTAAAGAGCTCAACTCAGTGTCTGGTCGGGTCAGTCGACTTGCTCGACTCCACGCCAATGAAGGGCAAGCGCTACGAGCGCGGCTCACGAAGCTTCGTAATGAGGTTGGGAAATCTCATCGAGTGCGGAACGATTTCAGCCAAGTCGAAGTCATTGGGGTTGAACCAGCCCCCCCCTGAGACCGGGGAAGGGATGCAATGATCCACCGCCTCTAATGTAGCGGCGTAGGCCGCATCCAGGGCCATCTTCTTCAGCACCTGATGAGAGTGCTGTTAGTTGAAGAAGGTGATCAGCGATCACTCGCAGTGGGCGCGTTTGGCTCCCAAAGCAATGTCGGTGCATGCACTATTCCTTCAACGTCCGGATCACACGTTGCACCATCCCGTTCTACTGCGGCCAGCGCGGGGTGACGAACGCCTGCTTCAGGTCGTCGCTGCGCACCAGCCGTGTAGAACGCCGAACAGTTGGCCACTAATCGCCGAGCAACTGGACACCGCCACCAAGCATTCTGGGCCGTAAAACAAGCGGATTGGACAGCAGCATCTCATGTGCCCATAGGACGACATGTCTCCCAAAGCGCTCGCCCGCCAAGTAGCTGAATCGCTCGACATCGCGCCTCGTTGAAGAGTGCCTAGGTACAATTGTTTTCCCGGGACAGCAGCGGACACTTTCAGCCTACCGCGTCGTCGTTCATCGGTACCACGATGCTCGTCATTGACCCGAGTGGATGGAATCCCTCGACTAATTTACGAGAAAGGACCTGACCATCGGCCTGGAGATGGTGGTGCATCGCCGTCGGGAAGTGGCGCGGGTCAAGGGGGTGCAAGGCACGAGGGTTATGGAATATATCCAGCCCTTCGGACCAGCTCTCTTGGTAATCCTCGTCCACGGCTGTTGTGAAGCGAAGCGGTTCGGCCGCGTTCGGATCTAAATTTAGGGCCGTTCCCGTACGTACCATTCGGACGCGGCGCGACCCGAAGCCGGCGACGAAGCCCATTCTGTTGAACTTAGTTAGGGTAGCGCTGTTATTGAACAGTACCGCGCTGACGTGCTCGGCGCCTTCTTGGTCGAAGAAGCCGGAAGGGATGACCTTGTTGCTCCAGCGATGCTCGGTGACCCGCCGCGGCTCAATAACCAACCGGCCTTCCACGTCGTGGCTCCATTCATAGTCGTAGGCGTACAGATAGATCCCCAAGCCCGTTCGTGCACGTATCATCGATTGCGGCGCATGGAAGTCCTGGATCGCGAACAGCAGCGGCTTGCCGGCGACGTGTGGCAGCTCCCAGTACCTGCGGCGCAACTTAGAGAACAAAGCGCTTCCAAACTTGATCGGGATGTACTGCTTGAGGTACGCCGTCTTCTCTTCGAACGTCACGGGGTCCGGGTAAGGCACGACTTGGCCGCGTTCGACCGTGGGATTCACAGTCGTGACCTCGATTGCGAGCTCGCCATGTCCATCATTGGCGAGAAAGTCGGGAGCGGCGCCTTGACGTCTCACGATGAAGCCGTTCTCAACTAGCATCGCGAACACGTACAGCTCCAGCAAGCGGGCATCGAATGCGGTGGACTGAAACTGCTCAACGTAATTTCCGTCGCTGTCATCGTGCCAGCGCATCATGGCCATGATGAGCTCTCGCGCTGGGCTGTAGCCTTCGCCACTGCGAAGGATGGCGAAGTGTGGATGCAGGCGATTCGGTGGTACCTGTAGGGTAAAGAAGTCCACGGCCAGAGCGGGCTCATCACCTTGGCAGCGCTCGCCCTCCAGCCGGACCAGCAACTCTGGAGCCTGCTCATACAGTGCAGTGATCGCGCCCTCCGGCGTGTCGAAGAACTCCGTTCCGTGGATCCAGCGGAAACGCTCGACATGGTCGCGGGCTAGGAAAACAGCCTGGTAGTCGCCATCGGTGAGGTCGCGAAGCACCAGACCTAGCAGTCGGCCATCCTCAGATTCGTACCATGAATGTTCCTCAATCGACCCCATGGCCGGCCCCAGACGGCAGTACGCGGCCAATGCGTCGAAGCGCGCCAGAATGATCGGATGCACCGAGAACTCTCCATAGTCACATTGAACATAGAACTGCGTGTCGGACTACTTTACTGAATGTGACCAGCACAGCGTGCATCCTACGCCTCCAGAATGAACGCAAACTGGGAGATGCCGAAGTGTTCCTCGAGCTGATCTCCGAATGCCATCCACTCCGCTATGTAATCGAGGTCCCTCTCTGGTTGCTCCTCCAGACCCTCGCGGTCGCGATCACCGCTCGGTTCCGCTCTCAGCCCGACGATGTCGCGCAACTCCGCCAGTAGTTCATCAGATCGGCCGATGGCAGGCGCGCGGTCGAACTGGATCGATTCCGCCAAGTTCGCAATCCAGGCAGGAAGGGTTCGTCTCTCTCCGTCCAGTAAGCGCGGCGAGTGAAAACACACTTCGCCACCAGTCGGATCGAAGCTGTACGAATGGCTGGCGGAGGCAACAGTGTCGTGCGGCGGAATGCTCACGTGTCCTTCAAGCCAGGGGATGGCGGAAAATGAGGGAGTTGCGGTGCCGTGAATCACTACAGCTCGATTCGAATATGGCCCATTGAACCAGTAGAATGGCCACCCCAGTAAGCCATGCAGGTGCGTGTGGGCCACATATTCCTTGGAGCTCAGAAACAGAGAACACACATAGGCAGCGTCTCCGATCCCCCGCTTCAGCAGCCGCGCGCGCATTCGATATAGGACATTGTGCTGCAGCTTATGAACAGGAACCTTGGCAGAACCCTTGCGTTTTGCCTTCTCCCTGAGCTTGAAGTTCAGACTGCCCGTTGTGCAGTGAAGCCCCAAAGCGGCTCGGTCACTCGAAATATCTCCACCCGGCTTCGAGCGATTGGGGCGTTTGAACTGCATGTAGAATGGCGCGATCTTCGCCGACCCTGGAATCTTTGCGTCCGCCCCGAACAGATTTTCGAAGTTTGACGAGAACGGCACGATCTGCACATTGAAGATTGGAAAGCTCATGATCGTAAGCTGCGTGGTGACCAATGCCATGACCAGTTCTTCGGTGTAATTCGCCGAGCCATTTGCCATTGTGTTTTCCTCCGAATCGACGACCCGAACGGGACTCGCATCGCCCCAACTCTATTATGCGGCGAGGTAGGACGGCAATGGGCTAGGCGGCCAATCGACTCCGCGACCGGAGACGGTCATTGGTTGAAGATTTGAGCGATGCCGGAGTGCCCAGTTGTTTGGAGTTACTGCCCCCCCCAGTTGGCGTCGGCGCCCAACTCGCTGGCTGCATGTACCAGCCGGGTGCAATTACATCTGGTGAAGACCAGGCCATTGTCCGAGCGAAGCAGGAATGGCTCGGGCCTGCGCGCCTGGTACGACGGGGCTTCGCAACTGACTCTGGACCTTCCGTCGCAAGAATCTATGTCATGTTTCTACTGGGTACACCTGCCTCCTGCAGGAGCTCATAGAGTGCAGCGATGTCAGCACGCGCCCCTCGCTCACGACAGTAGGTGAAGATGATCCGCTGCTTCGCGCGCGTGAATGCGACAAAGAGACTCGCCTTTGCCTCGTGCTCGTCCTTCGAGAAGTTCCACCATGCCTGGTCATCAAGACCGACAAAGATCACCGTGTGGTACTCGAGGCCTTTGCTCTTGTGGATGGTCATCAACGGGGTTGCGCCAACTCCCTCGTACGCATCCAAGGCATCCTTCCAGCCCTGGCTTCCTTCGGAGCACCGGTGGAGATGGGTAGCAATGCACCTCAGCACTTGTTCCAACCAGTCCCCCTGTTCGTAGGAGGGAATCGCTGCAGCCATACGTTCGCGCCCCAAGAAGTCAGCAATCTCGCCAATCAACGACGCAACAGTATCCATCGACGCTGGAGGACCGGCGTACCGACACCTGAGTTGAGTCACAAAGGCATCCAGATCTCGGGCAAGTAGCGCCTGCACACGCTCATCTTCACTCGAGCCCCCCCATAGCCGGCGCAGCGCTATCTGACTCGATATCCAATACTGCCTAGCATCTGTGACCATCGCCAAGCGAAGTACATCGATGATCCACCGAGAGGCATCCTCGACGAGCAGATCCTGCAGGACAATCTCACCAATCTTTCCCGCCGCATTGAACAAACGTAGACCCCTGCTTCCGAAAGCAGGCTCTAGTTCGGCAAGGTAATTCTGAGGGAGCTGACGGACAAGAATCACCACCTCGTCGGGATCGAGAGCCTCATCACGAGTCACACGCGAAACGAAATCAGCCAGGCCTTGAGCCTCCTCTTCGGCTTTTGTGAAATTCCACAATTCACACGTCCCAACCGTTCGCACCAACGACGCCATCGGAACAGGCGTCACGGCCCGCGGGTCAAGAGCCCGAGCGAGTACGGCCTGCATCTGTACCAGATTAGAAGAAGAACGATAGTTGTTCGACAACGGAACTCGCTGCGCGCCAAAATCTTGCTCAAAGGCAGCAAAGGGATCACGCATAGCTCCGGCCCATCGCATGATCTGCTGCTTATTGTCCCCGACTGCGGTGATCTCACTTTCCGAACCGAGGAAGATGGCACGCACCAGGTCATACTGTTCCCTCGTCGTGTCTTGAAACTCGTCCAAGAACACATGGGAATACGTAACCTGTAGAGCGCTACGAATCTGCGGGTTCACCCGTACGAGAAGCTCCGCCAAGCGCGTCAACATCTCGAAGGTGAGTTGGCTCGGCTTATATACATGAAGCGCTGTCAACCAGAAGCATTCAGCTGCCCACTGTCCTGGCGTAGGCGCATCGAAACCTTCCTCTTGAAGCGGATTGGCCAGCACAAAGTCCCTTTCAAATGACTTGTGCAAGATGGCGCTGATGTCTTCGACTGTACCGACCTCAGGTGGCACTTTCCGAAGATCGCTCAGGAAATCTGCGTAGAATCCCTTGCGAGGGATCAGAATCTGATAGTCCGGCGTTGGCCGCCATGCTTCCGGCAGCCCCTGGCCAAATCGATCCAGCAAGCTTTTAGCGAACGCCGAGAACGTCATCGAATCCAGACGATCTGCTTGACGGGGATGGCAGCGCGCCCGAACTCGTGCCATCAGATTCGCGGCTGCGTCACGCTTGAAGCTGATCGCTAGAATTCGCCGCGGGGATCGCGATGCTCCTGTCTGCAGCAGGAACGCAGCGCGCTGCGCCAACAGCTCAGTCTTGCCCGCGCCGGGTCCGGCAATCACCGAGCGATGCCCCGCCGAGCGAACGACCTCCAAAGCGCTCTCCTCTAATGCCGCCACCCCCACGGGCATCCACTGTTCGGGCTTCATCCGCCTAGACGACGCGACCATTGTTAGTTGCCTCGCAGCGCAGACTGGATGTACGTCAACAGCTTCTTCAGCACCCGCGGCATATTCTCCGCCAAGTCGGCCGACCCAATCTGCGTCAGCGCCTCGAGGTGAGTAACCGGCTTGCTATGAGTAAGGAAATGGTAGCGATAGAGGGGGAAAAGTTTTGGATACGGCTCGAGCTCTTCCACATAGAGCATCATCCCGGGGCCCGAAGTACCAAGAACTACTTCAGCAGCTTTTTCGATTTTGAGCTTCGGTCCGCCTCCTGGAGGAACAATTGCCTCGTAGGCCTCGGGAAACGCCTTCAGCATTGCCAAATCAAGGTCCAGCGGAGCAGAGAAAAACACACCGTAGTTCCTGAGCATTAGGGCCCAGCTGGAGAGAATTTTCACCTTTTCCGGAGTCTGCCATGTATGCATCTCCGCGAACTTTTCATCAGAAAGAACACCGTTCTTAAGCTTGAGCAGTTCGTCCCTCGATTCCCCCATCTCGATCAGGTACTCAATGGCGGTCTTCACTCGACCAAAGCCGCCTCCCAACCGACCAAGGTCCAGATCCAGCAGCGTGGCGTAGGGAATCTTCAGCTGCTTCAGTAGTCGCCAGAAATGCTGAACATGGCGACCGCCCAGCGGCACAATGGCAACGAACGCGGGGTCGATCGCAAGTTCCAGCGATCTTGCCAGCGCCGGTAGAACGATCCGCTCTGAGTCGCCCTCAACGAGCACAACAAAGCGGGCGAAATAAAGCTCAGGGTAGGCCAAGAGTGCGCCACGCACGAACTTCGCAGCCTCGTCCGCTGCTGCCGGCAGTTTGATTCTTCTAACTGTCGAGGTCCTCTTTTTCGGATCCTGACGGCAGTACCTGACCTCCTTCGGTTCCACGCGGCTCAGCACGGCTGGCGAATGACTGGTGATCAGCGCCTGACTAGCGCCACTCTCAGTCAAGGAACGCGCCTGCTCGATGATCCGAGTCAGAAAGAACGGGGACAGATGGTTTTCCGGTTCTTCGATCGCGAACAGACTCAGCGCGGGCACCCGCAGCCTGTCGTCGGAAAATCCAGCCAAAGTGCCGCGCGCCACTTGACGCTCTAGATCGAACACGGCCGCGACCAGCGCAAAGTAGAACAGCGATTTCTGTCCATCGCTGAGGGCCTCGAGACCACGCTCGTGACCATCGGGGCCTTCCGCAAAGACCACGGCAATCTTGTTGACGACCTCCTCAAAGCGAGTACTAACCAGGCTCAGCCGGGGGCATGTGTCAACCACCTCGTCGTGAAGAGTGCCCCAACGCTCACCAAGAGCCTGACTGATGGCGTGAATCGCCGGTTCGCCACCGAACACGGCGGCAAGTTCTGTCGTCGCCCGCTCCACGGCACCCGTGGTTGCCTCGGTCCACTCGATCGCTCGTAGCAGGCGAGCCGCCAGTGCGCCGGCCGACGCCTTGACCTGTGCAATGGGATCCCTACTCGCGGGGGTGTAGTAGAGCTGGATGAGCGCGCGTTCCGATGCAAGGACTGGGGTCAATACGGGGTCGAGTGGATCGTCGTCCAGGGTCTCCATCCAATACAGCTCTTGGGAAACCTCGCCATCGACGGTGCCATCGTCCTGCCAAGTCGCCTCCAGACGCATGCGACAGACCGGCGCCTCACCCGATTCGCTGATCTGCATTCGCCGAAAGGACGGCGCAATTGCCTCGGCGGTCGCTTCCCCCGCCTTGAGCTCAGGGAAGCCAATGACTACTTCGATGAAGAGCGCCTTGGAGTCACGGTCATCCGGATTGTCTCTCGGTCCTACATGGAAATCGGATCGATGAATCGTGCGCTGCGCGCGAGACACGCCAAACAGCTTGGTCAGCGCTTGCAACACTGCCGTCTTCCCGGCGGCATTCGGACCAATGATGGCAGTGACACTGGAGGCCAAGGAAACCTTGGTCGGTGTCGCCCCGAAACAACGAAACCCCGAAATCCGGACGGACTCGATACGCATAGGATTCCCTTCCCCTTCTGGACAAAGTGGAATTATAGATAGAACCCGTCATCACGAGCACCCGAACAACGCAGGACGAGAGTTCTAGGGCGCCCTGCGCCGCGCCGCTTGTGGAGGCAATCGCATCTCAGTTCCGGCTACGCCACAGCCTACGGTGGCTCTTGCACATTTCCCATAACCCCTCCTCAGATTCAACATGGGAGAGAGCCGCTCATGTCCATCCAGCCATCGTTCAAGTGCGCAGAATCGCTAGCCACAAATGTTGCGCCGCCACATAAATGTTAATTCAAAAGTATAGGAAATCAGCAAGCTATTGATATAAGTAGGGATGCGCGTGAAAAGTTTCATCCGAAACGTACCAGCAGGCTCACGATCTAGCGACGGGAAAAACGAGTTGCTAGGGTTCACCGCGATTTCGGTCCAGGCAACTCAAGTGGGAATGCAGCTTTGCCCTCAGCGGAATGAAGTTCCAACGCTTCTGCTCATAAAGCAGAGGACGGGCATCCGTCCATACCTACTCCAATGCGGACTTCCGGCGGTACTAGCAAATCTATGGATCGGATCGCTCAGTGAGAAGGACAACACTAGGGATGCGTTCGCGCGCGATGCCCGCATCCTCTACCACTACTTCTCCAGCGTGGCGGTGGATCTTGAGTCTCGCCTAATCAATCTAAGATCAATCACTAAGAACGAAGTGATCGGGGCTGTTGAGCTTCTCTGCGTGAGGAACGGGAGGAGCTTAGCGAGAGCTACTTGCACACGGCGGTTGGATGCCATCCGGTCACTTCTGCGCTCGGTTCAAGACCATCTTCTGTCTACACAGGATCTAACCAAGGATGAGCTTCATGGTGTCAGCGTGTATTTCAGCGCAATGGAGAGAAGATTTGCGAGCGCGTTTAAGAAGCACATAAACCGTGGCGCCAGCTCAATCCACTCAAGGGTCCTGTCCGAAGCAGAGATCGAGCTGATCCATCTCATCATGCATCCGGAGTCCGAGCTCAACCCATTCCGAAGTTACGCCGTAAGGTTACGCAACTATTGCATCTTGAGGGTCGCGTGTGACGCCGCCCCGCGGCGATCAGAACTCGTATTACTGGAAACGACGGACTTGGACCTATCCGGAAGTCCGACGATCTCCATTAAGCGTCCGACACCCAGGGTCATCGGACAGCGCCGCGACAGGTCGGCCCTAAAGACGCAAACCAAGACCCTTCCATTGAGTTCAGAATTGGCCAGTCTTTTGGCAACCTACCTGGAAAGCTGCCGGCCGGAACTAATCGGCAAGGGGAGAGTGAGTACTGCGCTATTCCCAAGCGCCGCCGACGGAAAGCGCCTGTCTGGATCCTCAATCAACCGGCTGTTCTCCAAAGTCTCTGAAGTGATCGGAGCGGAGGCAGCACTTCGTTTGCACCCGCACGGACTTCGTGCCACCTCCACCACGATGCAACGGAAGCATCTGCAGTCGATAGCGGCAATTTCTGACTCTGACCTTCTGCTAGCCCTCTCATATCACGGAGGTTGGGCGCCAGACAGCCGGTCTGTTCAGCTCTATACGCGACTTGCCATTCAAGAGAAGGTGGAGCGGCTTCTTGGTTTTCGCTCGGAACCTGCGGGAGGTGCGAAATGAAGCGCGCACTCCCACCAGCGCAGTTGCGCCTAGTCGCCGCGAAGGCCCTGGGCGAAGAAGTTGATGAATTTGACCATCGGATCGCGTCCCCGAGCGGGCAAAGCATTGAGGTCGTTACGCCAGAGGGGCAATGGCCGACAACGCTGTTCATCGAACTGATTGGCACTGGCACGAAGAAAGTTCCATGGGCTGGACAGATTCACAGTAATCCGCTACTTGAGTGGATCGTCAGAAGCTGGCTGATTGATCGACTCCAGACGGTCCTGCACGTCAGACCGATCCAGTTGCTCCTACGTAGGATCTCCGACGTGCAAGTATCGGCGATTGACGCGGTGTCAATTGAGAGGGCGCTGTCTGCATGGATTGAAGATATGGCGACAGCGTGTGTAGCTGAGAATCGGGACGACGTCCCCATGGCCGGCGTCCTGCTCTACCAGTGGGCGCTAGAGGTTCAAGCCGTGCCCGGATTCAGCGACTGGACCTTGTATAGGCTTCAGGCGCTGGCTTGGAGAGGGAGAGGGAAGAGTTATGGACAGCTAACTACACTCCGAGACCCCGTTGGTGGTCCGTACACGCGCCCTGAATTGGCGAGAATCGAAACCGCAATCAGCTCCTCTGCCGCCGTCAGCACTCGACAGCGCGCCGCGTTCTACCTGTGTCGGGACTGGGGACCTAGGCCAGTACAGTTGGCCCTCATGCGCGCCAGTGACTTTGGCGAGGATAGCTTCGGTCCCTATGTCGATATACCGAGTGTGAAGGCCCAGCGTGCCAAACTGCGCCGTGCAGATGGGAACATAGTTAGACGACACATAACAGACCAAGCAGCAGAAGCTGTTCATAGGCAGATGCTTGAGGCTGAATCACAGGTATCCATGCTCCGCGAAAAGATGCAGGGGTGCCTCAGCGAGCTCGGAATAGAGCGATGCCCTGCACCATTGCCATTGTTCCCGCGCCGCGAAAGGCCGGAGCCCGCGCTGATGAGATTCTGCGAAGATTCGGCGCTCTATCCATACACGCTACATGCGACCGGCGGGATGATAGGCCGGGAGATTGCAGACATCGGTAAGGCTTTGGCGCTTGTACAGGATGAGGCAATAGCAAATCTAACCGGAGATTCATTCGCCACGATTCTCGCGTATCGGCTAAGGCGAACCAAGGGTACAGCGATGGTCCTCATGGGCTGTTCGCGTGAGGAGGTCGCCGAAGCCCTCGACCATGCAACGCCTTGGTCCGTGGAACATTACTTTCGGTACAGCACCGAAACGCACGATCTAATCAGCGCAGCGGCAGCCTCAAGCCAACAGATCGCCCAAGCGGCCAACATGTGGGAAGGTCGATTTCTTCAAGATGCCGTCCCCGAAACAGGTGAACGACCTGTCGGCGGGCTGGGGCGTTGCACGCTCAAGACTCCTTGTCCGAAACACCCTCGTATCAGCTGCTATGCGTGCCATCGATTCCGTCCAGACAGGAATGCGGACCACTCAGCAGCACTCAAAGAGATTGTGGCGTACGACGAACTGATGCGGCAGCAGAGTACCGGGCCTGTACGTAATCAGCTCTCTCTAGAAGTCTTGGGAGCCATGAGCTTAGTGCAGCATCTTTGCCGCGATGACGGAGGCGGGAATGAAGGACCTGAGTGAATCCGCAGAAAGGGTGCTCAACGCTGTCGAAAGCGAGAGCCGTGGACGATTTAGGGCGCTTGCAGACTCCGGTCAGATTATCGGCGCGTACGATGACGCAGCCTGGACCTATAGGGGATCATCAATACTGTTCTGTGAGGTAGGCGACAAGCGCGCTGGCTCGACTAGGCAGCCTGAACTTGATCCGCTTTCAGGAAGAATCGCACGGGCGATGGTAGTTGATCAGATCTCGTCAGGGCGCAGACCGTCCGCTACATTGGTCAGGGGTAGGGCTATGACGTTCAGGCTCCTGGCATCGATTGTCAATGAAGAGATGGTTTCTTGGTGTGGACTAACGCGGACTACGCTTATACGGCTCATTGCAAGAATCAAGACCGACCCAGGCATGAGCGAAGCAACGGCCTACAACCGAGCGGGCTCGCTACAAGCAATCGTTGACTACTTGAACAGGCTACATGTTCGGATAGACGGGAAAGAGGTCCGTTTCCTTCGGAAAGTCATCATCTGGAAGCACAAGGTCGAGAATCCAATTAGAAAAATTGAGGATCCGGAGTCGGCGGAATTCAGCAGGCACTCCCGATCAAAGCACAGACCAGACATCGCCATCGCCTTGGCTCGCGCTCGAAACGCGGTCATCTCCACCCCTGAGATCGAGCCTACTCTAGGATACGACCGCATCAGGTTAGAGGCTCTTGCTCCAGCACTAGCTGTAGGTGCACGTATAGGAGAATGCATATCGCTTCCGGTACGCTGCATCGACAGAAGACTCGGCCCGGGCTACACGCTTCTTCGGCAGCCTGTAGAGAAGTCAAACGACGCAACGTCTGTCCCAGTTCCAGAGGTGTGGGAGAAACCGCTGGTGGAAGCCGTTGGCTACTTGGTGGAAGCGTGCGCGGAAGCCAGAGCCAGGGCGCGTCTCATTGAGGAGGAAGGGTTCACATTCCTTCGCGATAAGCTGGATACGCTACGTAACGCGCAGGGTCTATCGCGCTCACGACTCGCGCAAATAGAACTCTCCGGCTGCGAAGATGTCTACTTCATCGACGAAATTTGCGCCTGCTTTGATGTGAGCCAAAAGTTATTCAATGCTGATGGTCGATACAAAGAATGCCTAATAGCGCTCCCAATGTCGACTGTATCAGTGGTCGTCCAGTGGCTGGATGATCGTTTCTCTTCTTGGGACTGGGCTCTATTTACCCACAAGGTGAAGGGCGACATACCCAACGGCCTTTCTGTCGATGGGCTGGTTAGAGGAAGCGGCGTGGACCGGGCGTCCGTTCAAAAGATGAAATGGTTCATCGCCGATCTGCGTGTTCTTCTGCGCGATATGAGCGTAGAAGGCGCGTTCAATGCGGCAATGTCAGAAGTTCTCGTCGCGCGCTTTCGCCTGCGATGGATGAAGGTTCGGCAGGCAGCGCTTGCTAAACGAGGAGGCGCACACGGAACAGGGGTCGTGCTCAGCAGGCTTGAGATAGCTCTTCGGGAGAGGTACGCGAAGCTTCTTTCTCAGCACTTTTCTGAGAACCTCTCGGCTCAAGGAAATCACCCTGGCAGAGAGTTCATCGCATCGTCTCCTCCTGCTGGCGTGCCTCGGAGGCTGAGTGACCACCTTATCGTGGTATGGGACACGCAAACATCACTGAGACATAGAGAGGGTTTCCTGCCATCTCCGCTGCGCAGGCCAGACATCTACAGGTACCTTAGCGACAGTTCGATTCAGAAGAGCATCTTTCGGAGGGCGAACATTCGCGATGATGATGGAATGATTGTCGCCTTCAGTCCTCATATGATTCGACATTGGGTGACCGATGCGATGCTGCGGGCCGGCACGAATGAGCTCGTGGTCGATGCTTGGATGAATCGAGCGCCGCGGCAAGGCAGGCAGTACGACCATCGAACCGCGAAGGAACGCGCTGAACAACGTCGGTGGATGTACCTTGAGAAGGGATCCGAGCCTAACGACTTCCTGGGCAGGAGAGTAAGGGAGCTCCGCTCATCAAACGTTAGCGAGGAAGATATCCAATCCATCATCGACAGCAAACTGTCGATCCTGCACGTGACACCCTACGGCACCTGTTCACGCGAACTGTACACCTCACCTTGTGATAAGACGCTCGTGTGCATTCGAGGCTTTGGAACGAGCGACGCCTGTAGATCATTCCAGGTCGATGTAACCGATCAAGACGCGCGACGGAACATCGAACAGCTGCGATCTAGCCATCAGCGGATGTTGGGAGTATTGATGCCGAACTATCATGCGATAGGAGAGCGTCTCGAAGCTGAGCTTGATCACAGCGAGCCACTGGATCAGCACATCGAATTCCTCTTGGACGTCGTGCGCTCATGTGATCAGATATTACAGAGCTACCGTGATACGCGGGCGCCAGATAGCAAAAAGATTGATATCAAGGTCGTATAGGCCATGCAGAAGCTTAATATTCCTAGTTGGAGGGCGAGAGCACTCGTTGTCATAGCGGAGCTGGAGAGGGGCGTCGGTCCCGAGCGGAGCTTGAATCAGCTTGCAGAGCTCATCGGAGTAAGTCGTCAGACGCTGTGGCGGGATGAGGAGCTATCCGCGCGGATAAGACTCGCCACGGCCAGACGAAAGTCAGGGCAGGTCCAGGTAAAGCGTAGGGGTCGATCGGAACACTCAGCAGCCCTCGTCTTGGAAGTCGAACAATTGCGCACGCACGTAGAGCTTCTTGTCGAGGCCATCGTGTCCGCGTGTGAACGCCTTCAAGGCGA
This sequence comes from Stenotrophomonas sp. CCNWLW162, assembly GCF_037203745.1. Lineage (NCBI taxonomy): Bacteria > Pseudomonadati > Pseudomonadota > Gammaproteobacteria > Lysobacterales > Lysobacteraceae > Stenotrophomonas > Stenotrophomonas sp. CCNWLW162. The sequence continues at coordinate 37,892 of NZ_JBBCBL010000012.1, forward strand.
CGGGATTGATCCTATCCACTATTTCACGGAGCCGGCACCTCCTGAGGTTGCTCCCACCCGACCGGGCAGGCGGTAGCGTAGAGTACTGCCGTTCCACAGGAAGCCCAACCTCATTGTGGGTGTCATCGAAGGATGACGGCGCATGGAATGCGCGTTCTTAGTCTGCGGCCTATCGCTTCTTCCGTGAGGCTCTTGCCAACCTTCGCTTATCCGCAGCCGCCTTAGCGGTAGCTACGTTGATATCCCGCTGGAACTTCTCTGCCATCTGGGCGGTCTGCTCGTAGAACGCCGGTGCTCCTCTGCCCCGTACTTTTTTGAGAAGGGCCATGATCGTCGGGGATATTCCAAGGCGACGGTGCAGCATAAAGTATCGCGTCTGCTTGGATCCCACGTAGGACGCGAAGCCGGCGAAGAGAATGCAAAGCTGAAGCCAGAGGGACGCAGAAGCAGAGAATTCGTTAGATAGAATCTCGATCAGCACCCAGCAGGATGCGACGAGTAGTCCAGCGGGAAACGCCATCAGAACTAGCCTTCGAGGGAGGCTCATCTTTAATATGCCAGACGGATCCTTGGTCCGTGCCAGTGAATCTAGTGCACAGATGAACATCGGGAGACCCAAGCACGCGACGTCGATGCTCGACAGCGAGTAGCTGGTCCTGGCAAGAGAGAAGATCACAAACAGGACCACAGCTAGCGCCAGCATGGATAGGAGGTCAGAATGGAGCTCCGCATAGAACTTTCTTAGAAACTCATTATTCCTTCGATAATGTGAATTGAGGAGATCAATGACGTAGATCATCGATACGCCCCAGAAGACGTCGATGAGGCCTATGAAGGGCACAGCCAGTGCAAGCGGCCATCCCTTTTGAAGCAGGTATGGGGTCAGAGCGACCAATCCCCAAAGCAGCGATCCCACCACGGTTAGCATTAGAACTACGTGCATAGCGCGCTCGATGAATTCCTTGAGCGTACTATCGGCGCGTCTTATCAAATCTTTATGCCGCGGAATCGGCTGCATTGGCTGGGCGCTGATCTTGGACTCTCTTGATAGTCAGATCCTGCAGTTCTACGATTGGGCGCCCCTGGAGATCACCCAGTCGAATACAGAAGCACTGTATGGCACCCGCTCGCTTCTGTACCTTACAACGTTGACTTTTCGACAAGGCAAGAAATGGACTACCTCTTCCCCGTCATCGATGATGCTGATTGCGCCAAGTGCGGCCGCACCGTTTCTATCTCGGTAGTTGGGGATCCCTACAATCTCAACGCGCCAAAGCTGGATTCAGCTTGCCGTGATCCGAACTGTCCGGTCAACGAGGAGAACCGACCTAACAACATTCAGATCGTGACAATTTGCTTCGCTGACGAGGACAATCAGGAATAGAAGTGACTGGCAAATAGTCGTTCTGCCATGTCCCCCATGCGCATTCCGCGGATGGCATCTTGCCCACGGCGCTTTCCGCCCGCGGACCCCTACCTGCCGGGACTTGTAGAGAATGCGAAATCGCGGCCTTCTGTGTTGGGAGTCTCTGTTGGGAATTTGCTTCCGCACTTGGCCCAAGTCCTTGCCTCATAGCCGTCCATCGCCGTCTGGTAGAAAGATTGATCGACCAGCGCGGTTCTTAAAGCGGTACAGGTGAGGTCTCCGATCGTCTAATTCAGCCTTTCGAGCCGTAGGATAAGTTCTTGGCGAGCGAGATTGAGACCATCATCCTCGGCGGTATACGGTGAGGCAAAGAGCGGGATCTCGACCCAGAGATGCTCTTGCCCACGGTGCACATATGCACCGTGATCATCCAGCAAAAGCGCATCGCCAAGCCTCGGCGAAACGAAGCGAAGATCCTTTGTCGACCCGTACCAGTCGGTGTAGGTGATTGCTGGAAACCAAGTAGGTGCAGCGCCCTCAAGGACCAGCAACTTTGCTATGGAGTAGAAGCGATCTCTTGGAACGGTGGTAAGCATCACCAGCTGATCAAACATCGTCCCCACCTCCACGAGGAATTGGTAGAGGCCCGGGCGTGGGAACTGGCTGATAGCGTTTGAGATGAGTGTCCCTTCGAGGTCAAGCGCCAGGATGGTTGGCTTCATTTTATGTCCCGTCGTTTCAGTTCCGACGCTTTTGCACCACCACTGTTACGTGTCACCAACGCGAGCTATGTAGCGTGGTCCTGCATCGAGCGTTGCAGCCTAACGGCCGGCATCTTGTAAGGATAGCTTGCCGCGACACAGCGGCTTTTCGACTGCCAAGATCGGTCTGTGTAGGAGGTCGCCGAGGAACGCGATGAGCTAGCCGTTAACTTGGCATGCCCAGGCTCGGATGAACGCCTCCTGCTCCAAGGTCTCAATAGCACCTGGACGTGCCGAGCGCACTTGAAGTATTGCTTCTTCACCGTCGGCAGCCGCGCCGCTTTGCAGTAACAGCATCGATGCCACTGTACCTGCTCGACCGAGCCCACCTTTACAGTGCACAACGATTTTTGCGCCTGCCAGAAGCTTGCGTGAGAGCATCGGTCCAAGGGCGCTCCAGGGGTCAAGGAACCGCCTGTCTGGTGCCGCCCCATCGGTGATCGGCAGACCGTGCCAGACCAAGCCGTGCTGCGAAGCACGCTCAGGCAGAGATGGAATACGCAACTCGTGCAACTCCGACGGTTCAATCAGGGTGACGAGGTGCCGAGCGCCCCACTTACGAATCTCGCAGAGGTCAAGGTCTAAGTCCCTGGCCCAGGCTCCGGTCATCGCGGTCTCTTGATACTTGCCGGGCGCGAAGGTGACGCCAACCGCACCGCCCTGTCTTCCGACGGGAATAGTGTCTATCCGCAGTGGATCAGAAAGACTTGTCTTCAATGTGTTCTCCGCGTTTGGCAGCTCTGTACAACATGGAACAGTGATGCCGAAGCTTTGGCGCTTGGTACTACGATGAGGGGAGATGGCTAGCTCCGCTCTCTGCTTTGGTGCGCGCGCACCTTTAGCCTCGCCTCTGAGATAAATGTCTGCATAGAAGTCCTGGAATGGAGCGCGGGCGCCGGGATCTCACAGCCGAGTTGATTGCAGAGAGAACTTGCGAAAGCTAGCTGTGCCCTAGTAGGAGGCTTGAGATCCCAGTCAGTCAGGTCCGGGATGATCTTCGCGACCTCTTCTGCAAGCCGAATCTGGAAACCTCGCCTGTCCCCCCGTTCCTTGATGCGCGAGAGTTGGCTGGCGATCTGCGAACTTCTGTCCTGGGGCAAGGGAATTTCAATGGTGAGGTCTAGATCGGTGCAAACGAGGTAGAGGTCCATAGCGAGCCCAAATGATACATATATGTAGACTACATATATAGGCGTAGTGTTAAAAGTGTCTGCCTCCTAGTTTTCCCGGGATGGAAAAAGACACAGTCGCCGCCGCCCTAGCTCGCGTGATCCGCGCAAGGCGTGTTGCACTTGGCTACAGTCAGGATTCGTTCGCGGATCACATCGAGATGCACAGGTCGTACTACGCAGCCTTGGAGCGCGGCCAACGCAACATGACCTTGGCTACGCTGGAGCGGGTTGGCCGCGGCCTGAATTCAACTCTCGCGCAACTCTTCCAAGATGCGGGGATCTAGCTCAGCTATCAGTTTGATTTTCAAGAGAATTTCATAATGCAACGACTTGCGGTGCATGCGACATAACAGCCACAACCACCCCTCGGGCGACCCGGAGCCCTCCGGCGCCGACACCCGCATCACCGACGAACTGCAGCAGGCGCTGGCACTGGTGGATGTGCGGCTGCTGGACCACTTCGTGGTGGGTGAGGGTCGTCCCGTTTCGTTTGCTGAACGAGGCCTGCTGTCACCGCCCCAGCCCCGCCTGTTCGGCTGAGCGCCCGCCCTGCGTGGGCAGCCGGACGGCGCCATCGGCAGGTTCCGGTCAGCGTGGCCGCTGGTATCTGCGCTAAAATGGGCGATTCCGCCGCTCATTCTCACAGCAGGCCTCGTGAAAAATCTCCTCCGCGCCCTGATCAGCCAAGGCATCGAAGCCTTGCGCGCCAATGGCACCCTGCCCGCCGACTCCCTGCCGCCGGACTTCGTGGTCGAGCGCCCGAAGACCCGCGACCACGGCGACTTCGCAACCAACGCCGCAATGCTGCTGGCCAAGGCCGCGCGCAGCAATCCGCGCGCACTGGCACAGGCGCTGGTCGAGGCGCTGCCGCGCAGCGAGGACGTCAGCAAGGTCGAGATCGCTGGCCCCGGCTTCATCAATTTCTATCTGGCCCCGGCCGCGTACCAGCGTGAAGCCGCGTCGGTCATCAAGGAAGGTCACGACTACGGCCGCAACCTGTCCGGTAATGGCCGCACGGTGGGCGTGGAATACGTGTCGGCCAACCCGACCGGCCCGTTGCATGTCGGCCACGGCCGCGCCGCGGCGATCGGCGACTGCGTGGCGCGCGTGCTCGACGCCAACGGCTGGAACGCCAAGCGCGAGTTCTACTACAACGACGCCGGCGTGCAGATCGAGAACCTGGCGCTGTCCACCCAGGCGCGAATCAAGGGCATCGCGCCGGACCAGGACGGCTGGCCGGAAGGCGGCTACCGCGGTGAATACATCGCCGACGTCGCCCGCGCCTACATGGCCGGCGCCAGCGTCGATCTGGAAGGCAGCACCGTGGTCGGCGCCAAGGACCCGGACGACATGCAGGCGATCCGTCGCTTCGCCGTGGCCTACCTGCGCAACGAGCAGAACCTGGACCTGGCTGCATTCGGCGTCGACTTCGACATCTACTTCCTGGAAAGCTCGCTGTACGCCGATGGCAAGGTCGCCGAAGCGGTCGCCAAGCTGCAGGCCTCGGGCCACACCTACGAGGAAGGCGGCGCGCTGTGGCTGCGCAGCACCGACTTCGGTGACGACAAGGACCGCGTGATGCGCAAGTCCGACGGCACCTTCACCTACTTCGTGCCGGACGTGGCCTACCACCTGTCCAAGTGGCAGCGCGGCTACGAGCGCGCGATCACCGAGCTGGGAGCCGACCACCATGGTTCACTGGCACGCGTGCGCGCCGGCCTGCAGGCCATGGAAGTGGGCATCCCGCAGGGCTGGCCGGAATACGTGCTGCACCAGATGGTCACCGTCATGCGCGGCGGCGAGGAAGTGAAGCTGTCCAAGCGTGCCGGCAGCTACTTCACCCTGCGCGACCTGATCGAAGAAGCCGGCCGCGATGCCACCCGTTGGTTCCTGATCGCGCGCAAGCCCGATTCGCAGCTGACCTTCGACATCGACCTGGCCCGCCAGCAGAGCAACGACAACCCGGTGTTCTACGTGCAATACGCGCACGCCCGCGTCTGCAGCCTGCTGCGCCAGGCGCAGGAGAAGGGCCTGGTGTACGAGCAGGGCAATGGCCTTGCCAACTTCGGCCGCCTGGCCGACGACGCGTCGCTGCTGCTGATGAACGAGATCTCGCGGTACCCGGAAGTGGTGGAGGCAGCCGGCGTGGCGCTGGAACCGCATCTGGTGGCGCAGTACCTGCGTGAATTGGCGCACGCGTTCCACACGTGGTATCACGGGACGCCGGTACTGGTGGAAGACGCTGCCGATCGCAACGCCAAGCTGACCCTGGCCTGCGCAGCGCGCCAGGTGCTGGCCAACGGCCTCGAACTCCTGGGCGTCAGCGCCCCGGAAAAAATGTAAGCATCAGGAGACGCAGTACACATGGCAGCACGACGCGGCAAAAACCAGGCACGACGCAACAGCAGCAGCCAGGGCACACCCGGATGGGTGTGGCTGGTCGCTGGCGTGGCGATCGCGGCCGTGGTGTTCCTGGCGGCGCCGAACCTGTTCAAGGGCGAAGGCGATGGCTTCCTGCGCGCCGGTCCGCAGCCGAACCCGAACGCGCAGCCAGCCCCGGTCGCTGATGCCGACAGCGATGTCGGCACCCAGCCGGCCGCGCAGCCAGCCACGCCGAAGCCGGCAGAACCAGAAAAGCCGGCCGCCACCCAGTACGACTTCTACACCCTGCTGCCGGGCAAGGAAGTCGAGATGTCCGACGCCGAGCTGGCCGCCAGCGCGCGTGCCGAAGACCAGCGCCGGGCCAAGGCCGAAGCGCAGCGTGCGCAGGCCGCTTTGGAAGGCAAGCCGGTTCCGCCGGCCACTGCCACTGCGCCGGCACCGACGGCAACTGCCAGCGTGGCCAGCACTGCACCGGTCACCGCCACCAGCCGTCCGCTGCCGGCACCGCTGAGCGAGCGTCCGGCAGTGGCAACGCCGGCGGCCAACACCACTGCGGCTTCGAACAACACGGCTGCGGCCACCGCGGCACCGCGTGCGGAAGCTGCACCGGCTGCGACCAGCACAGCGGCCACTGCCGCACCCGCTGCTGCCGACAACGCCCGCTACATCCTGCAGGCAGGCGCTTTCGGTGCCTCCGGCGATGCCGAGGCGACCAAGGCCAAGCTGGCGATGATGGGGTTGGCCGCACGCGTGGAGTCGGCACAGATCAACGGCAAGACCGTGTACCGCGTGCGCATGGGGCCGTATGGTAGTGCTGGCGAGCTGTCCGAAGCCAAGCAGAAGCTGGATGGCACCGGCCTGCAGGCGATGGCGATCAAGGCGCAGTAAGCCTGCCGATGTGAATGAAAAAGCCGGGCATTGCCCGGCTTTTTTTGTGCTTCTGTAGAGCCGAACCCATGCTCGGCTCTACAGGACGCACGGCGCAGGTCAGCCTTCGCGGGCGACCTGGAAACCGGCGAAGGACTGGCTGACCGGCATCAGTTCCAGGCGGTTGATGTTGAGATGCGGCGGCAGCGTGGCCACCCAGAAGATCTGTTCGGCGATGTCTTCGGCGGTCATCGGGTTGGCGCCGGTATAGAGCTTGTCCGACGCAGCCTGATCGCCATGGGTACGCACCACGGTGAACTCGGTTTCGGCCATGCCCGGCTCGATCGTGGTCACGCGCACGCCGGTGCCATGCAGATCCGAGCGCAGGCCCAGCGAGAACTGGCTGACGAAGGCCTTGGTGCCACCGTAAGCATTGCCGCCCGGGTAGGGATAGACGCCGGCCACCGAGGAAATGTTGATGATCGCACCCTTGCGCTCGACCAGCTGCGGCAGCAGCCGGTGGGTCAGGGTCACCAGCGCGGTGATGTTGGTGTCGATCATCGTGGTCCAGTCGGACAGCTTTGCGCTCTGTGCCGGCGCGGTGCCCTGTGCCAGCCCAGCGTTGTTGACCAGCAGGTCGATCTCACCGAAGGCCGGCGGCAGCGCCAGCAGCGCCGCTTCCATCGCCACCGGGTCGCGGATGTCGAAGACCGCGGCATGCACCACGTCCTTGCCATAGCGTTCGACCAACGGCTGCAGGCGTTCGCCGCGGCGGCCGGTGGCGATCACCTTCCAGCCCGCCTGGGCGAAGCGGTGGACGGCAGCGGCGCCGAAGCCGGAAGTGGCGCCGGTAATCAGGACAGTGCGGGTCATCAGGCAACTCCAGGGGGAAAACCAGACCCCCATTCTGGCACCGTCGACCGATCCCCGTGTTGCCGGATCGGCCAGAACCTGGAGCAGAACCAGGGTCAGATCCCTTTGCCGCCAGCAAAGGGATCTGACCCCACCTGCCGGGGTGACCGGTACAATTGGGCCATGATCAACAACGATGTCCTGCGCAGCGTGCGCTACTCCCTGGACCTGGGCGACCACCACGTGGTGACCCTGTGCCAGCTGGCCGACCCGGCCTTCGCGGTGGATACCGAGCAGGTGAAGGCCTGGCTGCGCCGCGATGACGAAGCCGGCTTCGAGGCGATGAATGACAGCGCGCTGGCCCACTTCCTCGATGGCCTGATCGTGCACCTGCGTGGTCGCGACGAGAGCCAGCCGCAACGCGCGGTGGAAACCCGCATCGACAACAACCTGGTGCTGAAGAAGCTGCGCGTAGCCTTCCAGCTGCGTGACGTGGACCTGTTGGAGATCTTCGCCAGCGCCGGTTTCAAAGTCTCCAAGTCGGAAATCGGTGCGCTGTTCCGCCAGCCCGGCCACACCAACTACCGGCGCTGCCTGGACCAGATGCTGCGCAACTTCCTCAAGGGCCTGAGCCTGCGCCTGCGCGGCTGAGCACGGCCGCGACGAACGCCCGTGCCGCCGGCGTCGGCAACCGCTGCCAGACCAGGTGCACGCGGCGGGTCGGGGTCGGCTGCAGCGGAATCTGGACCACCCCCTCGAACCCTTCGGCGATCAACGCCGGCACGATCCCGACCGCCAGCCCATGGCGGACGAAGCGCTCGACCAGTTCCATCAGGTTGACCTCGAAACGCACCGTGTGCGGCAGGCCTGCAGCGGCGAACGCATCATCGGTCTGCCGGCGCGCGCCGGTGCCGCGCGGGAAGTCGACCAGCGCTTCATCCTGCAGCGCGGCCAATGGCAGCCGCGTGTGCCCGGCCAACCGATGCGACGGCGCCAGCACCGCCACCAGGTCTTCCTCCTGCAGCATCTTGTGGCACACGCCATCCAGCCCCGCCGAGGGCGCCAACCCGACCAGGGCGACATCCAGTTCGCGCGACTGCACCTGCGCGATCAGGTCCTCGCTCTTGTCCACCCGCAGCTGGAATTCAACTTGCGGGTGTACCTGCTGGAAGGCCGCCAGCATCGCCACCACGTCGATGTCGGTCAGCGAAGAGATCTGCCCGATCGCCAACAACCCGCGTACTTCGCCGCTGACTGCGGCGACGTCGGCACGCAGGTGGCGCAGGCTGGCCAGCACCTGCCGCGCGTGAACCAGCAGCACTTCACCGGCGGCGGTGGCACGTACCTGGCGCGGCAGGCGTTCGAACAGTGGCGTGCCCAGCTCTTGTTCCAGATTGGCAATCTGATGGCTGAGCGCCGACTGCACCACATGGCAGCGCTCGGCGGCACGGGTGAAGTTGCCCTCCTCGGCCAGGGCGACGGCGAATTCAAGCTGCTTGAGATTCACACAACCATCTCATTTCCAGATGACAGGGATGATGATGATTCATTTCCATCATGACTGCAGCGGGCGGACACTGTGCACCCCGCATTCTGGAACACCGCGTGAGCCCGTCCCTCCCCCCTCTGCACCGCTGGCAGGTGCTGCTGATGTCGGTCGCCACTGGCGTGGCCGTGGCCAGCAACTACTATGCGCAGCCGCTGCTGCACACCATCGCCGATGCCTTCGGCCTGCCATTCGGCCAGGTCGGCATGGTGGTCACCGTGGCGCAGCTGAGCTATGCCGCCGGGCTGATCCTGCTGGTGCCGCTGGGTGACCTGTTCGAGCGCCGCCGGCTGATCGTGGTGATGACGCTGTTGTCGGCCAGTGGACTGGTGATCAGCGCCTGGGCGCCGTCACTCACGTGGCTGCTGGTGGGCACGGCGATCACCGGCCTGTTCTCGGTGGTGGCGCAGGTGCTGGTGCCATTTGCGGCCACCCTGGCCGCACCGGAGCATCGTGGCCGGGTGGTCGGTACGCTGATGAGTGGCCTGCTGCTGGGCATCCTGCTGGCGCGCACCGTGGCCGGGCTGCTGTCGAGCCTTGGCGACTGGCGCCTGGTCTATGCAATCGCCGCCGGCACCCTGGTGCTGACCGCGCTGGCGCTCCAACGTGGCCTGCCACGCTTCCACCACAGCGCAGGCCTCAGCTACTTCGCCCTGCTGCGCTCGATCGGCTCCCTGTTCGTGCAGGAGCCGGTGCTGCGCCATCGCACGTTGCTGGGTGCATGCAGCTTCGCCATGTTCGCGATCTTCTGGACGCCACTGGCGTTCCTGCTCGCACAGCCACCGTACGCCTACAGCGACGCCACCATCGGCCTGTTCGGACTGGTCGGTGCAGCCGGCACGCTGGCCGCGGGCCTGGCCGGGCGCATGTCCGACCGTGGCCAGACCGGCCGTGCCACGGCCATCGCGCTGGTACTGTTGCTGCTGTCGTGGCTGCCACTGGGGCTGTCGGCGCACTCGCTGCTGGCACTGCTGGTGGGCGTGGTGGTGCTGGACCTGGCCGCGCAGCTGCTGCACGTCAGCAACCAGAACCTGATCTATGCGCTGCAACCGGCTGCGCGCAACCGCCTCAATGCCGGCTACATGACCGGCTACTTCATCGGCGGCTCGCTGGGTTCACTGCTGTCGGCCCAGGTCTACCAGCGCTTCGGCTGGACCGGCGTCTGCGTGGCCGGCGCCGCTGTTGCCGCACTGGCCCTGCTGCTGTGGTTGCCCGGCGCGCTGCGTGCGCGCCAGGCCACAGCTGCCAACTAGAAACTGCCCTGCAGCGCCAGCTCCCAACGTCCCCCGGCGTTGCCCGGGAACAGGCGCTTGGCTGCGTTGTCGGTGTCGTGCACGGTGGCCCGCAGCTCCCACGCCGGGGTCAGCGTGGCAATGGCACTGAGCTGACCATGCAGGTAATCCGGCCCCTGTGCGGTGGCCAGCCAATACTGGCCTACCGCCGCCTCCAGCCGGACGCGCTCGTGCAGCGGCACACGCACGCCGAGCTGGGCATAGGTGCCGCGATGACCGCCGGCCAGCGCATCATTGGAATGCGCGACCTGCAGCCAGGCGCGCTGCTTCCAGGTCAACGTGGTATTGAGTTCGGTCCAATCCAGCGCGCGGCCAGTGCCTGGGTACACGTAGCGGGTCAGGTTGGCATCCAGCGTCCAGTCCGCTGCCAGTGCGCCACTCCAACCGGCCACCAGGTCGAACTCGCTGCGCGCGCCGTTGTCCGGCTTGAACGATACGTTGGAGCCCCACGCGCTGGCGTACCAACCGGATGCGAGTGCCACTTTTGCGCCCACCTGCGCTGCAGGGTCGCCGTCGCTCTGCGAGCTGCCGCGCCACACGTAGTCGCTGGTCAATGCTGCACTGCCACTCACCTGCACCTGGGCCTGCGCGCTGCCGATACCCAGCATTCCTGCCAGCGCGGCCATCATCGCTGCCATCATCCCCTTGCTGTTCACTGCACTGTGTTCCTCGTCGAAGGCGGTCACGCCGCCGGGACAGCAGTGTCGGAGGGAGCGGCGTAACGGATCGAGGGTGCTGCCCGGCCCGCAGCGCAAATTCGGCGTAAATCCCGCTGCGGTGGGCGCGGTATCATGCAGGCCTGTTTCCAGGAACCAACCACGTGGACGCCATCCTGACCCCGGTATCGATCGGCGAGCTGATCGACAAGATCACCATTCTCGAGATCAAGGCCGAGCGCATCGACGATGCCGCCAAGCTGGCCAACGTGCGCACCGAGCTGGACGGCCTGCTGCCGTTGCTGCAGCAGCAGTTGCAGGCACAGCCCGCGCTTGCCGCGCTGAAGCAGCAGCTGAAGGCGATCAACGAACGCATGTGGGACATCCAGGACCAGCTGCGCGACAAGGAAGCGGCGCAGGTGTTCGATGATGCATTCATCCAGCTCGCGCGCGGCGTGTATGGCACCAATGGTGAGCGCGTGCAGGTGAAGAACGAGATCAACCGCGTGGCCGGTTCGGCCCTGGTGGAAGAGAAGCAGTACCAGGGCGAATGAGCCCGCTCATCCGTATTCGAGCAGGTGCCGGATGCGGAACAGCTCACCATCGCTGTGGATACCGAGCTTCTCGTAGGCCGTCCGCTTCTGCGTGCTGACCGTACTGGCGGTGCGCCCGAAGCGCCGCGCCACCTCTCCGGTAGTGCAGCCCTGCAGCACCAGCCGGAGCACCTCGCGCTCGCGTCGGCTCAAGGGCGTGAGCACCGGCGCCGGTGTGCGCCGCATGCGCGATCGATTCAACTGCGTGCGCAGCTCCGGGGGCACGAAGCGGCCGCCACGGGCCAGCACGTCGATCGCACGCATCAGCATCGCTGGCGAAGTGCCCTTGGGAAGAAATCCGCGCGCACCGGCCTGCATCGCCATGGTCACCGTGCTTGCATTGCAGTGTTCGGACAGCACCAGCACCGGCAACAGCGGCCAGCGTCGTGACAACAGCCGCAGCAGGGCGAGGCCCTGTTCGGGTCCTCGCGGCGCCAACAGATCGATCAGCAACAGGTCGATGCCACCGGGTTGGCGATGCAGCAGGTCGAGCAGATCACCTTCGCGGGTGAAGCTGCCACAGATCTGCACGCCGCCGTGCTGGCGCAGCACTACCTCCACCCCCAGCCGCAGCACGGGGTGCGGCGCCAGCATTGCCAGGCGGCGGGGTCGATCGAGGGGCAGAGCGGGAACAGCAGGCGGCATCACGCGGATCCGGCGGTACGAAGTGCCCACCGTAGGCCCGCGTCTGGAGCAGCGGAATCCAATTTATTGCAACGCACCAAAGACGCGCGCAGGCGCTCAGCTGCGGTTTCGGATCGCTCCAACGCGACAGGCCCGGCATGAGCCGGGCCTGTCGAGGCATCCTCAAGCGCGCATGCGCGCCGAGGAAGCAGTTACCAGCTGAAGCGCGGGCCGACGGTGTATTCCTTGTCGCCGTCGCGGTTCATCTTCAGCTCGCCGTTCAGGCCCCAGTTCTGGTTCAGCTTGACCTGGCCACCCAGGCGACCGTACCACTGGCCTTCCGGATTGATGCCGTGCTTCTTCGAGAAGTCTTCGTAGCCGACCATGCCGTAGACCTCGGCGTGGGCACCGAAAGCGGTGCGGATGCCGGCTTCGGCGCTGTAGCCGTTGAAGTCCAGGCCGTGCTTCTGGTCGCGCTTCTGGTAAGCAACGCGGGCAACGAAGTCGGTGGTCGGAGCGATTTCAACGTTGTAGCCGGCGCCGATCTTCCACTGGTCCAGCTTGATGTTGGTGTTGTCGATTTCCTGGCGGCTGTACTCACCGAAGGCGTGGAAGTTCGGCAGGAAGCCGTAGGAACCCTTCACGCCCCAACCGTCGGCCTTGAACGCATCGATGTCGGTCTTGGCGTAGTCAGCTTCGGCGTAGTTGTAGGACAGGTTCTCAGCAGCCGAGGCGGTGAACGGCAGGGCAGCGGCCAGGGCCAGAGCAATCAGCGAATTCTTCATGGGGGTACACCTTTACTTTCTTATGGTGTGCAGCAGCGCCAGGGCGCCATCGCATCGGGAATGTAAATTCTCCGTTATTCGCCACAACGCTCCCTGAAAACAGCGGTCTTCGCATTGCTGAATTTTTTGGCTTGATTCAGGCTGCGTCTGGCATACGCGCGCGCCACGCGTGCATCTGTCATCCATCGATGATTGCAACAGGAGGTTGCCTTGCACCTGCCCTACCCGCTGCAGATGACTGTCCGCGCTGCTGTCCTGGCCTGCGCGGCCCTGTTTTCCTCCGCGCCTGCGCACGCACTGCAGGCCGCTGACTACCAGCGCGCCGAACGCGTGCACGACAGTCATCTGCGCGGTGCGCTGCGCAATGCCTCGCTCCTGCCAAACTGGCTGGCTGATGGCCGCTTCTGGTACGAACGCGAAGACGCGCAGGGCCGACGCCAGGCGGTGTTGGTCGATCCGGCGAACGCTATGCGTACGATCCTGTTCGAACCCGATGTGCTGGACGCCGCAGTTGCACCTCTCGGTACCCACGGGCCACGCCTGCGCTTGAACAGCGTGCAGGTACTGCATGATGGCCTGCGCCTGCAGTTCAACGGCGAGGCGGCAATCAACTGCCAATGGCCACGCCTGCAGTGCACGGCCGCACAACAGGCGCCGCCGCCAGCCGATGCATTGCCGTCGCCCGGCGGTGACGCCTGGCTGCAGCTGCGCGACCACAATCTGTGGCTGCAGCGCTCTGGAACGGCGCCGCGCGCACTGACCAGCGGCGGTGAAGCCGGCCACGGCTATGGTGTGCTGCCGGACTTCAGCCTGCGCGGCATTCCGCGCAGCCAGGGCCGGATGCCGCCGCGGCCATTCGCGGTCGGCTGGTCGCCGGATGGCCGCTACGTGGCCGGCATCCGCTACGACGAACGCGCGCTGCAGGACTACCCCTATCTGGAAAGCAGCCCGACCCACAGCGCGCGGCCGCGCGTGCATACCGTGAAGCTGGGGGTGCTGGGTGACACCGATCAGGTGCGCGACAGCCTGTACGTGGTCGATACCCGCAACGGCAGGCAGCATGACATCGCGCTGCCAGAGGGTTGGAACACGCTCAGTGAGGCCGGCATCCTGGGTTGGGACGGTGACCGGTTGTATGCCGCGATCGCGCACTTCGGCACACCGCGCAAGCTGCGCCTGGTGGAGATCGATGCCGGCAGCGGTGCAGTGCGCACCGTGCTGGAAGAAGCCAGCGATACCCGCCTGCAGCTCAACGTGTATTCGTACAACCGGCCAGCGGTGGCGATCCTGCCCGGCCAGGACACTGCGGTGTGGTTCTCGCAGCGCGATGGCCGGGGCCACCTGTACCGGGTGCGCCTGTCCGACGGGAAGGTGATGCAACAACTGACCCGCGGTCCATGGGTGGTGCGTGACCTGCTCGGCGTGGACGTTGTGAGTGGCTGGGCATACTTCAGCGCCGGCGGCGTCGACGGTGGCGATCCCTACGTGCGCGGCCTGTACCGGGTATCGCTGCAGGGCGGCCCCATCCAGCGCCTGGCCGCCGATGGCAGCGACCATCTGGCCGATGCCGGCAGCGGCGCTTTGTTCGGTGATCGCGCCCCGCAGGCCCTGTCACCGCGGGGCGACTACCTGGTCGATACCGTCTCCAGTCTCGATCAACCGCCACGCACCGTGCTGCGGGCCAGCGATGACGGCCGTGAAGTGATGGTGCTGGAAACAGCCGATGACAGGGCGATCGTTGCTGCCGGGTGGCGCCCACCACACCGCGAACGACTGCTGGCCGCCGATGGCCGCACGCCGATCTTCGCCACCGTCTACCTGCCCCGCGACTATCGCGATGACGGCAGCTTCCCGGTGATCGACGCGATGTACGGTGGTTCCTTCATCAGCAATGCGCCGGTCACCTACGCCGAGGCGGTGTCCGCCTTGAATCCGGTGTCACGCGCCAGCCTGGCCGAACTCGGCTTCGTGGTGGTCAGCATCGACGCGCGCGGTACCGGCGGCCGTGACAAGGCGTTCCATGACAGCAGCTTCGTGCAAGCCGCCGATGTGCAGCTGGATGACCACGTGGCCGCGCTGCGCCAGCTGGGCGCGCGCTACCGAGGTATCGATCTGCAACGGGTGGGCATCTACGGGCATTCGTTCGGTGGGTACAGTGCAGCGCGCGCCCTGCTGCGCTACCCGGCGTTCTACAAGGTGGGGGTGGCCTCGGCCGGCAGCCACAATTTCCAGGGCATGTACGGTGGGGCCGTTCATGGCATGGACCGGCTGTTCGGTGGCGTGCTGCCGGCCACGACCACTGCCGACGGTGTGCCGGCGCCGTTTGCCGGACTCGACAATGCAGCGCTGGCCGGCAACCTGCGCGGTCACCTGATGCTGGTCTATGGCGAGCTGGACGAAAACGCACCTCCGGCATTGACCCTGCAGCTGGCCGCCGCCCTGAACAAGGCCCAGCGCAGCTACGACCTGCTGTACCTGGCCCGGCAGGACCACGAACTGTTCCGCAACGACGCCACCTACACGCACCGCATGTGGGACTACTTCGTGCGCCACCTGGCGGGCCAGCAGCCACCGGATACGATGCTGGCGCCGCTGCCTGGTGGTCCGGGCTGAACAGGCGCACACAGGATGTCGATCCACGACGCACTGGTTCGTCGGGTACTTGAAGGCCGTGCATGCGGCACGGTCCATCCGGAGGCAGCAATGAGCTACATCGATGGTTTCGTCCTGGCGGTGCCCACCGCCAACAAAGAGAAGTTCCTCGCTCATGCACGCACAGGGGATCCCGTTTTCATCGAATACGGCGCGCTGCGCGTGGTCGAGTGCTGGGGCGATGACGTGCCGCACGGCAAGACCACCGACTTCTTCGGCGCGGTGAAAGCCACGCCAGACGAGACGGTGGTGTTTTCCTGGATCGAATGGCCGGACAAGCCGACCCGCGACGCCGGCATGAAGAAGATGATGGAAGACCCGCGGTTTGATCCGGCGACGAATCCGATGCCGTTCGACGGCGCGCGGATGATCTACGGCGGCTTCGTGCCGATCTACGAACTAACGCGCTGAACCGGGCGGACGTGCTCAGCGCGCGTCCGTTTCATCGCTGGCAGAGGCATGGCCGGCGCCCAGTGCGGCGCCGGCGCCCAGACCCACGCCCCCCATGCCGGCGCCCATTCCGCCCCCACCGCTGCCGCCTCCAGTGCGGCCGCCCTTCGCATCACCATCGGTGCGGCCCTTGCCACTGGCACCGCCCGGGCGGGTCGGGCCCTGCGGCGGAATCTGCAGATCGGCCGGGATCGGCGCCAGGTCCAGCGCTTCGCGCACGAAGTCGCGCAGTGAAACCACCAGATCGTGGGTGTGCACCGGTCGTCCCTGCGCCAACTCGTTGGCCGCACGCGCGGCCAGCCGTACCTGCTCATCGGTGCCCAGCAGCAGGATGTCCGACAGCGCCGCTTCTACGGCGTCGCGGATGCGGCGCGCGCGATCCGAGCGGGGTTCGGCGATGCCTTCGGCATCTTCGCGTTGGCGCAGGTCGCGGCGGTGGCTGGGATCGACACCCAGTTCACCGGTGAACGAGCCGCCCAGGGTCTTGTAGGCGGCCATCAGCGTGCGCAGGCGCTCGTTGATCTGCCGGTTCTCGCGCTCGCGCCGCTGCTGCAGGGTCTGCATCACCAGCAGGCGGATGCCCACGCCCAGCAGGGTGATCAGGACCAGGCCGGCCAGGGTGGACAGCACGCCCTGCCAGGAGCTGAAGTCGATACCGCGCATGCTCGGGGCTCCGGCGGGAAGAACCTGCATCTTGCCCCATCCCGTGTCCCAGAAACGCGAAAGGCCCCACCACCCGGTAGGTGGCAGGGCCTTCGGTACCCGCGCGATTACTTGCGCTTGGCGACCTTGCGCACGGCCTTGACCGGTGCCTTCTTGGCAACAGCCTTCTTGGCCGGAGCCTTCTTGGCAGCGACCTTCTTCAGCGGCGCAGCCTTCTTGGCGACAGTCTTGCGGGTGGAGGCAACCTTCTTGCCAACCGCCTTCTTGGCGACGGCGGTCTTCTTGCCGACGACCTTCTTGGCGGCAGCGGTCTTCTTGCCGACGACCTTCTTGGCAACGGCGGCCTTCTTGCCGACAACCTTCTTGGCAGCAGCGGTCTTCTTGGTGGCGACCTTCTTGGCGACAGCAGCCTTCTTGCCGACAACCTTCTTGGCAGCCACGACCTTCTTGCCGGCGACCTTCTTGGCAGCGACGGTCTTCTTGGCCACAGCCTTCTTCGCGGTGGCGACCTTCTTGCCGACAACCTTCTTGGCGGCCTTGGTCTTCTTGGCAACAGCCTTCTTCGCGACGGCAGCCTTCTTGGTGGCGGCCTTCTTCACGGTAGCGACCTTCTTGCCGGCAACCTTGGTGGCGGCCTTGGTGGTCTTCTTGGCAGCAGCGGCCTTCTTGGCCACGGCCTTGCCTGCAGCTGCCTTCTTCTTGGCCACTTCCTTCTTCAGGGCAGCGGCTTCGGCCTTGGCGTTCTTCTTGGCGGCTTCCAGCTTCTTCTTGGCGTTGGCAACGGTCTTGCCGACCGACTTGGCAGCCTTCTCAGCCTTCTTGGCAACGGTCTTCTCGACCTTGGCCACAGCCTTCTTGGCCTTGGCAACGCGGGTACCGGCAGCCTTGGTGGCGCGCTTGACGGTCTTCTTGACCGACTTCACGGCGTCTTCGGCGGCGTGGGCGATGGTCTCGCCAACGTTGGTGGCGGTTTCTTTGACGTTCTCGACGGCGTCGGTCACGACCGACACACCATTACCGTTGCTCATGTTGCCCTCCTGGGGGCCTTAAGTATCAAAACGGGGCGATGCTATACCGACATTGACGATCGTGGAACGGGGCACGCGCCAGCAATCGCATCTGCTGCGACGCTGATGGTGTAGCCCACCGCCCTTGCCGGCGATACATGTGTGCAGGAAAACCCTTCTTTTCAGCACTGAGCCGCGCTGGCGAGGCTGCGGCGGGCGTTCGCTGCACGTGCTTGATCGAATGCAGGCGAAGGAGCGCTTTATGGCGCATCGCGGCACCCGGTTGCGCCGAACTGCGCAAGTATCGGCCTGTATCTGCAATGCATCCGATGTCGCACGAACGCGCACCAGGCACCTCCACTGATGACGCCACCACCCCGAAGCGGGCGGCAGTGGCCCCGCTTTCCGGCGTTCCGTTTTCATGGCGCATTTATCCAGATCGCGACACACTCATTCAGCTTGTTTTACCGTAGAGCCAAACGGCCCCCACCCACGCCAGCGAACCGACTCCCATGCGACCGCTTCCCACCCTGCTCACGCTCGCAATCGCCGCCGCCTTCGGTGGCTTCGTTGCCACCGGCCTCAATGCGCACCTGGACAACCGAGCCGATGCAGCGCCGCTGCCGGCGGTGCTGCCCACCGCCGCCGCGCTGCCAGCTTCGGTGGCCGGGCAGGCGGTGCCGTCACTGGCACCGATGCTGGAGAAAGCGATGCCAGCCGTGGTCAGCGTCAATACCAAGCAGGTCGTGCGGGTGCGCAACCCGTTCTTCAACGACCCGTTCTTCCGCCGTCTGTTCCCGGACATTCCGCAGGAGCGCATCAATGAATCGCTCGGCTCGGGCGTGATCATCGATGCCAAGGAAGGCCTGGTACTGACCAACCACCATGTCATCGACAACGCCGATGACGTGCAGGTGACACTGGCCGACGGGCGCACGGTCAAGGCCGAGTTCCTCGGCTCGGACCGCGATACCGACATCGCGCTGATCCGTATCCCGGCGCAGAACCTGACCGACATCAAGCTCGGCAACAGCGACCAGTTGCGCGTGGGCGACTTCGTGGTGGCCATCGGCAACCCGTTCGGCTTCAGCCAGACGGTCACCTCCGGCATCGTCTCGGCGGTGGGCCGCAGCGGCATCCGCGGGCTGGGCTACCAGAACTTCATCCAGACCGATGCGTCGATCAACCCGGGTAATTCCGGTGGCGCACTGGTCGACCTGCAGGGCCAGCTGGTCGGCATCAATACCGCCAGCTTCAACCCGCAGGGCAGCATGGCCGGCAACATCGGCCTGGGCCTGGCGATCCCCTCCAACCTGGCGCGCAGCGTGGTCGACCAGCTGGTCAAGCACGGCGTAGTGGTGCGCGGCACCCTGGGCGTGGAGAGCCAGAACCTGACCGCACAGATAGCGCAGGGCCTGGGCCTGGGCGAAACCCGTGGCGCACTGGTCACGCGCGTACTGGCCGGATCGGCCGCGGCCGCTGCGGGCCTGAAACCGGGCGACGTCGTGGTGTCGGCCAACGGGCAGCGCGTGGACAGCGCCGAGGCGCTGCACAACGTGGAAGGCCTGGCCACAGTGGGCAGCCCGCTGACGCTGGACGTGCGTCGCGAAGGCAAGCCGCTGCAGATCAAGGCGATATTGAAGGAACAGGCACGCGCGGTCACCGGCGACAGCCTGGACCCGCGCCTGGGCGGTGCCACCTTCGTCGACCTGCCCGAATCGCTGCGCCAGTCCGGCGCTGGCGGCGTGCTGGTCAGCGAGGTCAAGCGCGGCAGCCGCGCCGCCAGCAACGGGCTGCAGCAGGGCGACATCATCACTGATGCAACGGTAGGTGAATTCGCCGACCTGGCCAGCTGGCGCGCCAATTTCCAGCAGCGCCCCCCCACCCTGGTGCTGCGCGTGCTGCGCAACAATGGCCAGCAGCAGGGCCAGCTCGTGATGCGCTGATCGCCCAGCCGTAACACCCCCTATACCCCGGCAATGCTATTGCTGTCAGTCCAGGTCGGCGCCGCCGTCCCCCGTTCCCCCATCGCAACAGGAGTGATTCGATGAGCCCCACCAATACCGAGAACCTGAAGGACCATCTGGGTGAAGCCGGTTCCCACCTGAAGCAGGCCGCCAGCGCTGCCGGCGGTGCGATCAAGGGCGCAACCGGTGCAGCAACCGACGAACTGCGCATCGGCAAGGCCAACGTCAAGGCAGAGTTGTCCGACAGCGCGCTGTCCGGCCTGGCCGCCGCCGAATTCGGTGGAGCCGCAGCCAAGGAACAGGTCGACGCACTGATGGACAAGGGCAAGGACCTGATCGACAGCGCCGCTGAACTGATCCGCGAACGTCCGTTGGCTTCGTTCGGTGTCGCCTTCGCAGCCGGCTGGATCATCGCCAAGCTGGCCCGCGGCAGCAGCGACAAGTAAGCCGCAGCGTGAGCGAAGAGAACGCGCAAGCGCCTGATCCGGCGGCTACCCCGCCGCTGGATGAGAGCATCCGCCAGGTCGGCGCGGCCGGTCGTGCCGCCGCCGATTCTGCCAAGCACACGGTACGCTCACTGCGCCGGTTGGCCTCTGCCGACTTCGCGCTGGCGCGTAGTGCATTCGGTCGCGCGCTGGCCTGGGCCGGCGTGGCGATCGTGTTTGGAGCCTCGGCCTGGCTGCTGATGGCCGCCACGCTCATCGCCCTGCTGCAGAGCTGGGGCCTGAGCTGGCTGCAGGCCCTGTTGATCACCTCGCTGCTGAGCCTGGCCGTTACCGGCTATGCGATCTGGCGGGTGTCCTACTTCTTCCACCACACCGGCATGCACGCCACCCGGCGCCAGTTGTCGCGCCTGGGCCTGTTCGATGAGCCCAGCGAGGACGACCCTGATGCCGGGGTACAGCTGCCGGAGGGCAAGCCATGAAATTCGGCGCGCTGCAGCGGCGGGTAAAGCGCTGCGAACAGGTGGTGACCGTGCGCATGGGCGAGACCCAAGACCACTGGGGCACGCTCAGCCAGGTCTGGCGCCAGGGCTGGTCGCCTCTGCGCATCGTCGTGGTGGGCCTGGCCGGTGGCTTCATCGCCGGCAAGCTGGAAGTGCCGGGCAAGGTCAACGGCGCACGCTGGCTGCAGATGGTGGGGTCGGTGTCGAACCTGTTCGCCAGCGCGCAGGCTGCATTCGCTACGGCGATGGCAGCGCAGGCCGCAGCCACCGCCGACGATGCGGCTGAAGAAGCCGACGATGCCAGCGAACATGCACAGGCGGCAGCATCAGCGGCGGGCACACGACCGGCACCAGCACCACAACCGCAGGCAGCGCCGGAACCGGAACTGCGCGAACCGCGTCCGGCCGAAGCGGCGACCGAGCTGTCCGAACGTTGATTCACGGGATCCGCCGCGCCGATCGCGGCCGGCGGATAATGCGCTCCCCTTTCCGGTTGATGCGTCGATGAGCGAGTCCCTCCTGTCCCCGTCACCGGCTGGCCCGGAAGCGCCCGAGGCGCCACTGCCGCCGCCATCGCGCCCGCGCGGGCCGATGTCGCTGGTGGTGCTGGCCGCGCTGGCGGTGGGCTACACGCTGTGGGCCGCACAGGACATCATCCTGCCGGTGCTGCTGGCGATGTTCTTCGCGCTGGTCGGCAACCCGATCCTGCGCCTGCTGCAGAAGCTGTGGATCCCACGTGCGCTGGGCGCGCTGCTGATCCTCGGTGCCGGCCTCGGCGTGACCGGTTCGCTGGCCGTGCAGCTGATCGGCCCGGCGATGGAATGGGCGCAGGAAGCCCCGCAACAGCTGCGCAAGGTGGCCCGCCAGGTGCAGGACCTGACCAAGCCGGTGCAGCAGGCCAACCAGGCCGCGGAGAACTTTGCACGCGTCGCTGGCGGCGACAGCAACCGCAAGGTGCAGGTGATCCGCACCCAGCTGGACGACCCGTACCGCATGCTGACCCGTGCGCCGCGTCTGGCCGCCTCGGTGCTGGCAGTGGTGTTGCTGACCCTGTTCTTCATGATCTACGGGCAGAGCCTGCAGCGCGCGGCGATCGCCCTGTTCCCGAACCGCCAGCAGCAACGCTTCACCAGCGACATCCTGCGGTCGATCGAGCGCGAGGTGTCGCGCTACGTGCTGACCATCAGCGTGATCAACACCCTGGTCGGACTGGTGTTCGCCGGCGTACTGATGCTGCTGGGCATCAGCCTGCAGGAAGCGCTGCTGTGGGGCACGGTGGCCGCCCTGCTGAATTTCGCACCGTATGTAGGCCCCTTGATCGGCGTAGCACTGATGCTGCTGATGGGCTTCGTCGAGTTCCGCGACCCGCTGCAGGCCCTGCTGCCCGCAGCCGCCTACCTGGGCCTGCACACCCTGGAAGGACAGATGGTGACCCCGATCGTGCTGGGGCGGCGCATGAAGCTGTCGCCGCTGGTACTGATCCTGGCGCTGATGCTGTTCGGCTGGGCCTGGGGCATGATCGGCCTGCTGCTGGCAGTACCGCTGCTGGTCTGCATCAAGCTGGTGCTGGCACGGCTGGACGGCATGCAGGGATGGGCGCGCCTGCTGGAATGAAAGCCCGCGCTGGCGGGGGTAGAATGGCAGGGTGAATTTCCCTGTCCAAGCCATCACCCTCGACCTCGACGACACGCTCTGGCCGTTCGCCCCGATCGGCGCCCGCATCGACCTGGTCCTGCACGAGTGGATGCGTGAACACAGCCCCGCCACTGCCGAGATGTATCCGCTGGCGGCGATGCGCGAACTGCGCGAGCGCTCGTTCCGAGACAATCCACACCTTCACCATGACCTGAGCGCGCTGCGCCGGCTGACGCTGCAGGAGGCCCTGCAGAACAGCGGTGCCAGCCTGGAATTGCTCGAACCGGCCTACGAGGCGTTCTACGCCGCGCGCAACCAGGTCGAGTGCTATCCCGATGCGATCGATGCACTGGCGCGGATTGCCGCGCGGGTACCGGTCGCAGCGCTGAGCAACGGCAATGCCGATCTGGAGCGGATCGGCCTGGCCCATCATTTCGCCTTCCAGCTGGGTGCGCGCGAACACGGCGCGGCCAAGCCCGAAGCGAGCATCTTCCACGCCGCCTGCACCCGCCTGGGTGTGGCGCCGGCACAGGTGCTGCATGTCGGCGACCACGCCGAGATGGACGTGGCAGGGGCGATCGCCGCCGGCCTGCGCGGCTGCTGGATCAACCGCGAAGCCGCCACCTGGACCCATCCGCAACTGCAGCCGGACCTGCAGTTCGACACCCTCACCGGCCTGGCCGACTGGTTGGATGACAACCTCGATGCCGCCGCACCCCGGAGTACCTGACGCATGAGCGAGATCACTGGTTTCACCGCCGAAACCGCCGCAGCACTGCCACTGCATGTGCTGGGCCGCGAGCAGTTCGCGGCATGGAAGGACGGCCAGCCAGCCGCTACCCAAGCCTGGCTGGCATCGCAGGGCTTCAATGCCGGCGCGCACAGCGTGGCCCTGCTGCCGGGTGCCGACGGCCTGGCCGGTGCGGTGATCGGCGTTGGTGACCGCGCCGATGCCTACAGCTATGCGCATGCCCCGCACGCCCTGCCGGAAGGCAGCGTGTGGCAGCTGGCGACTGAACTGCCGGCCGAGGAGCAGGCACTGCTGCAGCTGGGCTGGGGCCTGGGCAGCTATCGCTTCGACCGCTACCGCAAGCGTAACCGCGCCCCGGCTCAGCTGGTGGCTGCACCTTCCGGTGAAGTGGCCGATCTGATCGCCGCCAGCCTGCGCGTGCGTGACTGGGTCAACACCCCGACCGAAGACATGGGCCCGCAGCAGCTGGAAGACGCAGCGCGCACCCTGGCTCAGGCACATGGCGCCCAGGTCGAGGCGATCACCGGCGATGAACTGCTGAAGCAGAACTTCCCGGCCATCCATGCCGTCGGCCGCGCCTCGCACCGCGCGCCGCGCCTGGTGGTGCTGCGCTGGGGCAAGGAAACCGATCCTGCACTGGTGCTGGTCGGCAAGGGTGTGTGCTTCGATACCGGCGGCCTGGACATCAAGCCGGCCGACGGCATGCGCAACATGAAGAAGGACATGGGCGGTGCTGCACACGCACTGGCCCTGGCCGGCCTGGTCATGGCTCGCGGGCTTCCGGTGCACCTGACCCTGCTGGTGCCGGCGGTGGAGAATGCGATCGGCCCGGATGCGTTCCGCCCGGGCGAAGTCATCTCCACCCGCAAGGGCCTGAGCGTGGAGATCGATAACACCGACGCCGAAGGCCGCGTGATCCTGTGTGATGCGCTGACCTTCGCCAGCGAACAGAAACCGGACCTGGTGCTGGACTTCGCCACCCTCACCGGCGCTGCGCGCATCGCGCTGGGCCCTGATCTGCCGGCGCTCTTCAGCAATGACGACAGCGTGGCCCAGCAGTGGCTGCAGGCCGGCGACGCAACCCGCGACCCGGTCTGGCGCATGCCTTTGTGGCGCCCGTACCTGCGCTACCTGAGCAGCGGTATCGCCGACCTGGCCAACGCCGGTTCGCGCATGGCCGGCTCGGTCACCGCTGCGCTGTACCTGGAACGCTTCCTGGAAGACGGCCAGCGCTGGGCGCATCTGGACGTGTACGCCTGGAACGACGGCGAACGCCCGGGCCGGCCGGCCGGTGGTGAAGCACTGGCGCTGCGCTCGGCGTGGGCGATGCTGAAGGCGCGTTACGCCTGATGGAGGCGCCGGGCATGGCCCGGCGCAACCTGCCCTGATGCAGCGGGTAAATCTGACGAAAAATTGAATTCCGGCCCCGGCCGGGTTCTGCGAGGATGTGTGGGTCGACCACCCACACGCTCCGTGAAGGCAGGACACCGACCATGTCGCTCTTCCGCTACACCCGCGCCGGCCAGACACCGGGCGCACCGCGCAAGCACTCGCCGCTGCTCTGGATCGCACTGATCGCGTTGATTCTGGGGGCGGTCGCGTTGACCTTCGCCTGGTTGGCCGGCTGGGTTGGCAACCGCCTGACCGCGCAGCGCTTCACCGACACCATCGAAGCTACCGGCCCGGCCCATCCCGGCTTCCGCCGTGCGCACAGCAAGGGCATCTGCGTGAGCGGCTGGTTCGAGCCCAGTGCGCAGGCGCCGACGCTGTCCAGCGCACGGGTGTTTTCACAGCAGAAGGTACCCGTGATGGGCCGCCTGTCGATCGGCGGTGGCGACCCCTACGGCGCGGACAACACCGCACGCGTGCGCAGCCTCGCTGTGCAGATGGTCAGCGACGACGGCCAGGAATGGCGGATGGCGATGAACAGCTTCCCGTTCTTCGCCGTACCCAACGCCGAGGCGTTCTACGAGCAGACGCGCGCCTCCATCCCCGACCCCACCACCGGCAAGCCCGACCCGCAGAAGATGGCCGCGGTGCTGGCGAAGTACCCGAGTGCGCAGGCGTTCCAGCAATGGGCCAAGACAGCGCCGTGGACCAGCAGCTGGGCCAACACCACCTTCAACAGCGTCAACAGCTTCTGGTTCACCAATGTGCAGGGCCAGAAGCGCGCGGTGCGCTGGCGCTGGCAGCCGCAGGCGCCGGTGGTGGAGATGGATGCGGACACGCGCAAGCAGGCCAGCGTCGACTTCCTCAGCCAGGAACTGCAGCAGCGCCTGGCCAGTGGCCCGGTGCGCTGGAACCTCGTCGTCACCACCGCCGAACCCGGCGATGCCATCGATGATCCGTCGGTGCCGTGGCCCGAGTCGCGTGAACAGGTGGTGGCCGGCGTACTTAGCCTGGACCGCCTGCAGTCGCAGGAAGAAGGCGCCTGCGGACAGATCAACTTCGATCCACTGATCCTGCCCAGTGGCGTGCGTGGCAGTGACGATCCGATCCTGGCCGCCCGCTCGGCCGTGTACTCGCAATCCTTCAACCGACGCGAACGCGAGCGCGCCAGCGGCAACGTCGAACAACCGAAGGAGGCCGCACGATGAGCACCGGCAACGGCCACTTCAACCTGCTGGCACGGGTGCTGCACTGGTCGATGGCATTGATGATCATCGCCATGCTGTTCATTGGCGTGACCATGGTCGCCTCGCTGCACCTGCGGCCGGTGCTGATCGACCTGCACCGCCCGTTGGGCATCGCCATCGGCGTACTGGTGCTGCTCCGCCTGTACAACCGGCTGCGCCATCGCCCACCGCCGTTGCCGGCGGATCTTCCCGTATGGCAGGCGATGGCGGCCAAGGCCTCGCACTGGATGCTGTATGCGCTGATGCTGGCGATGCCACTGATCGGCTGGGCGATGCTGTCGGCCGGCGGTTACCCTATCGTGCTGTGGGGCGGCCTGCATCTGCCGCCGATCGTGCCGCATACCCCGGCGTTGTACGCCGCGTTGCGCAATGCGCACAGCCTTCTGGCGTATGTGTTGTTCGCCACGGTGCTGATGCATGTGGGTGCAGCGCTGTTCCACCTGTGGGTGCGGCGGGATGGCGTGTTCCAGGCGATGGCACGCGGGAAGGACTGATCGTGTTCGCCGGGTGTTCCCGGCGGATCGTTTCCGCGACCGCGGAGGGGGTGTTACTTTCTTTGCTCGCGCACCGCGCTGCAGGAGCAGCGCGGAACGGCGTAGCCGGCCCGTAGGGTGGCGCACATGGAT
>NZ_JBBCBL010000013.1:0-50892 GCF_037203745.1 Stenotrophomonas sp. CCNWLW162
ATGCTGGTGATCCTCAACGCCCGCAAACGGGATGCGGAGGCCCAGATGGCCTCCGCCTGACAAGACAGTTGCTACAGGGTGCGTGCCGTCAGCGTGCCCAGCGCGCCTCTATCGCAAACCGGCCGCTGCCCACTGCCGCAACCCATAACAGCAGCACCCCAAGCGGCACTTCACTCAGATAGAAGAACCAGCTCAACCAATCCAGCACGCTCAATCCTGCAGGAATGCGTGCGATGCCATCGGTCAATGCAGCCACCGCGCAGATGCCCGCCAGCAGCAACGCAGAGGGGCGGCTGAGCAGCCCCAATACCAACAGGCCGCCCGCGATCCATTCGATCGCCCCGAGCACCGGCGCACTGAACACCGGGAACGGAATGCCCGCATCAACCAACGTATGCACCATGCGCTCGCGCCCCGCGTCGGTGAACACCTTGTTCCAGCCGGACACGCAGAACATCACACCGGCGACGATACGGGCGAGCAGCAGCAGGTACGCTTCCACGCCGCGGCGGGGGGGAGGTACGGCGAACAGGCAGCGCCAGGAAGGCATGGCGACTCCGGAAATCGAGGAAACTCTTCGGAGTGTGCCGGTTGCTGACCTGCTCGCAGATGAAGCTGACCAGTCCGTTCGCGACAACGAGCTTTTGTGGAGTCGAGCCATGCTCGACTGCCTTACGCGCCAGAGCAACAGCAGCCGAGCATGGCTCGGCTCTACAAGGAGCTTGCATCAGTAAGCAGCAGCTCGATTTCCTCCACCTGCACCACCGGCACCTGCCACGGGTGATGCGGCGCAATGCCCTGTTCGAAGATGCGCTGAAGCCGCTGCGGATCACGCGGCAGGCAGAATTCCAGACGCACGCTGTCGACCACTTCGGTGCGACCCGCCTCACCCCGTACGGGCGTCGCACCCACGCGTGGACGGAACTGTTCAAACCCCGGCGCCGACCACCACATACCGTGTTCGTAGTCGCCGGCCGCCAGCGCGTCCACCGCCAGGATGCCCTGCTTCACCGCGTCCAGTGCTGCCGATGGCACGAACACCACCACGCGGTACAGCGGCAGGCGTTGCATCGGGCAGCCTTACGGATACAGCAGACGCTTGCTCCAGCGCCCTTCGGCACCGGCTTCATAGCACCAGCGTTCATGCAGGCGGAACTGCGCGCCGTACCAGAACTCCATGCGGTCGGGTACCACACGCAGGCCGCTCCAACCCTCCGGGCGCGGCACGTCCTTGCCTTCGAAGCGGGCTTCGATCTCGGCCACGCGCGCGTCGAACTCTTCGCGCGTCGCCAGCGTCTTCGACTGCTGCGAGGCCCACGCGCCGATCTGGCTCATGCGCGGGCGGCTGGCGAAATAGGCATCGGCCTCGGCGTCTGCCACCTGTTCGACACGGCCTTCGATGCGCACCTGGATGCCAGCCTCGCGCAGGCTGCGCCACAGGAACAGCAGTGCGGCCTGCGGATTGGCCTGAAGTTCCTGGCCCTTGTGGCTGTCCAGATGGGTGTAGAAGACAAAGCCACGCTCGTCGAAGGCCTTCAGCAGCACGGTGCGCGCCGAGGGACGGCCCTGCGTATCAGCAGTGGCCACGGTCATCGCATTCGGCTCGACCTCGCGACTCTGTTTGGCCTCTTCGAACAGGCCGGCAAACGTGGACAGGGCTTCGGCGTACAGGTCGCTCATGATTGCGTTCTTCTCACACGGATTGGGCTATTGTGGCTGCATGGTCGCTGCTGCGTATATGCCCCAGGTGAAAGGATTCCCCGAAACATTGGCCGAACAGGCGCTGGACGATGCGCTGGCCAGCGGTGCAGCAGTTCCAGTATTGGCGATCAGCGGCCTGCAGGGGAGCGGCAAATCGACGCTGGCGGCGCAGGTGGTGGCGCGCGCGCAAGCACGTGGCCTGAACGCGGCCACGCTGTCGATCGATGATGTCTACCTGACCCGCGCGCAGCGCCAGCGGCTGGCCCGCCAGGTGCATCCGCTGCTGATCACCCGCGGGCCGCCCGGCACCCACGACCTGCCGCTGGCCCACGCCGTGCTGGACGCGGTGGCCGCACGCCAGCCCTTTGCGATGCCACGATTCGACAAGCTGGCCGACGAGCGCCTGCCTGAGGCTCAGTGGCCGCAGCTGCAGCAGCCATTGGACCTGCTGGTGTTCGAAGGCTGGTTCCTCGGCACACCAGCGCAGGATGACAACGCACTGGACAGCCCGTTGAACGCGCTGGAACGCGAGGCCGACGCCGATGGCCGTTGGCGCCGCTGGTGCAATCAGGCACTAGCCCGCGACTACCCGGCGTTGTGGCAGCGCTGCAACCGCCTGTGGTTCCTGCAGCCGCCGGATTTTTCGGTGGTGCCGCGCTGGCGCTGGCAGCAGGAGCAGAACCTGCAGGCGGCGCAGCCGGGCCGGCATGGCATGAGCCGGCCGCAGCTGGAGCGCTTCGTACAGTATTACGAGCGGGTCAGCCGGCAGGCACTGCATGCCCTGCCCGGCCTGGCCGACCACGTGGTGGTGCTGGACGGCCAGCGCCAGGTGCAGGCGGTGCGCTGAGGGCGCCTATTCCACCAGGAACGTCACCCGCAGATTGACCCGCCATTCGGTGATTTCGCCGTTGCCATCGGTCACCACCTTGGTTTCGTTGATCCAGGCGCCCTGGATGCCCTTGACCGTCCCGGACACCTTCTTCAAGCCACTGCGCACGGCATCCTCCACGCTCTTGGGCGAGGACGCATTGATTTCGATGACCTTGGCGACCGTCATGGCTGCTACTCCGTCAGGCGCGGGAAACCCCGCAGGGACCCCCACCGTGACGTGAAGAACGTAAAGGCCAAGGCACGGAGGTGTTAGGATCAGAGGGGCATGAACCCTGCTCCGAACCTGATCCTGATCGGCCCGATGGGCGCCGGTAAAACCTGCATCGGCCGCCGCCTGGCCGAGCGCTTCACGCTGGACTTCGTCGATGTCGACCAGGCCATCGTCGATGCCGCCGGCGCCAGCATCCCGACCATTTTCGAGCACTCGGGCGAAACCGGCTTCCGCAGCCATGAGCGCGAGGCGCTTGCGCGCGTACTGGAAGGCCGTGGCCAGCTGGTCTCCACCGGTGGCGGCGCCGTACTGGATCCGGGCAACCGTGCGCTGATCGCCCAGCGCGGATTCGTGGTCTATCTGCGGGTCAGCGTGGCCGAACAGCTGGAGCGCCTGGCCCGCGACAAGGGCCGGCCGCTGCTGCAGCGCCCTGACCGCGAGCAGGTGCTGCACGATCTGGCCGCACATCGCGACCCACTGTACCGTGAGCTGGCCGACCTCACCCTCGATACCGACCCGTATACCGCTGCCGACGCGACCGCCCACCTGGTGGTCAAGCTGGCTACGCAATGGCAGCGCCAGGACCTGACCGCATGACTTCCCCCGCCCTGCTGCAGGTCGCCGTTGGCGGCGACCGCCCCTACTCCATCACCATCGGCGCCGGTGCCCAGGCCGACGGCGCTGCGCTGGCCTCGCACGTTCGCGGCCGCCACGTGCTGCTGCTCAGCGACAGCCAAGTGGCCCCGCGCTACCTGGCCGCCGTGAAGCAGGCGCTGCTGGCCGCACGCCCCGACCTGATCGTCGGCGAGCACGTGCTGGCCGCCGGCGAAGCCTCCAAGACCCTGGCCGAATTCGGCCGCGCGATCGAAGCGCTGGCCGCACTCGGCGCCACCCGCGATGCCTGCGTGTTCGCCCTCGGCGGCGGCGTGGTCGGTGACCTCGCCGGTTTCGCCGCCGCCTGCTGGATGCGCGGCGTGGACTGCGTGCAATTGCCGACCACCCTGCTGGCGATGGTCGATTCGTCGGTGGGCGGCAAGACCGCGGTCGACATCCCGGCCGGCAAGAACCTGGTCGGCGCGTTCCATCCGCCGCGCGCGGTGATCGCCGATACCCGCGTGCTGGCCACCCTGCCGCCGCGCGAACTGCGCGCTGGCCTGGCCGAAGTGGTGAAGTACGGTGCACTGGGCGACGCGGTGTTCTTCGAATGGCTGCAGCAGCATGCCGATGCGCTGCTGGCCAGCGAAGACGCAGTGCTGGCCGAAGCCATCGCGC
The DNA here is from genome assembly GCF_037203745.1 of Stenotrophomonas sp. CCNWLW162. Lineage (NCBI taxonomy): Bacteria > Pseudomonadati > Pseudomonadota > Gammaproteobacteria > Lysobacterales > Lysobacteraceae > Stenotrophomonas > Stenotrophomonas sp. CCNWLW162. The sequence goes on from NZ_JBBCBL010000013.1 coordinate 4,076, forward strand.
GCAGCTGCCGGCACAAGGCCGCCATCGTCGAACGCGATCCGTTCGAGAAGGGCGAGCGTGCCCTGCTCAACCTGGGCCATACCTTCGGCCATGCCATCGAGACCGAACAGGGCTATTCGGCCCCGGGCCGCGATGCGTTGAACCACGGCGAAGCGGTGGCGGTGGGCATGGTGCTGGCGGCAAAGCTGTCCACCGACCTGGGTCTGGCCGACGATGCCGACCGTGCGCGCCTGCAGGCGCTGCTGGAACGCCTCGGCCTGCCGGTGGCGATCCCGGCCGGACTGGACCCGCAGGCCCTGCTCGGCCGCATGCGGCTGGACAAGAAGAACGTGGCCGGCCGCCTGCGCCTGGTGCTGTGGCGTGGCATGGGCCGTGCCGAAGTGGTGCCGGACGTGGATGAGGCCGCGGTGCTGAAGGTGCTGGGCGCGGCCTGACCATCCCCTGGTCCGGTAGTGCTGGCCGCTGGCCGGCTGCTGCGCTCATGAAGTTGCCGGCCAGCGGCCGGCACTACCGCGTTGCGGCCGGGGTCACCCGGGCCCCGCTACAATCGGTGCCATGCACGTTTACCTGCAACATCCCGACGCCGGTGCCCAGGCACCACGCTTCCTGCGCCTGAGCCTGCAGACGGACCTGTTCGGCGGCTGGGAGCTGCTGCGCGAGAGCGGTCGCGTCGGTGGTCGCTCGCAGCTGCGGCGTGAGCTGTTCCTGCAGGCCGACGAAGCCCGCCATGCCTTCGAGAAGGCCCGCGATGCCGAACTGCATCGCGGCTTCCAGATTCTTCCGCACGGCGACTGACGCCGCTGCCAACTTTCGCCCAAGGAATGCTCATCGTGACCAGCCCTCTCCGCAACGATCGCCTGCTGCGCGCCCTGCGCCGCGAACCGGTGGACTGCACCCCCGTCTGGCTGATGCGCCAGGCCGGCCGCTACCTGCCGGAGTACCGCGCGACCCGGGCCAAGGCCGGCAGCTTCCTGGCCATGGCCAAGAACCCGGAGATCGCCTGCGAAGTGACCCTGCAGCCGCTGCGCCGCTTCCCGCTGGACGCTGCGATCCTGTTCTCGGACATCCTCACCATTCCCGATGCGATGGGCCTGGAGCTGTACTTCGTCGAAGGCGAAGGCCCGAAGTTCCGCCACCCGGTGCGTGATGAAGCGGCCATCGCCAAGCTGGCCGTGCCGGACATGGAACATGACCTGGGTTACGTGATGGACGCGGTGCGCCTGATCCGCCGCGAGCTGGATGGCCAGGTGCCGCTGATCGGTTTCTCCGGCAGCCCCTGGACGCTGGCCTGCTACATGGTGGAAGGCGGCGGCAGCAAGGACTTCGCGCGCATCAAGGCGATGGCACTGAACCATCCGCAGGCGCTGCACCGTCTGCTGGAAGTCACCACCGAGGCGGTCATCGCCTACCTCGGCGCGCAGCGCGCAGCCGGTGCGCAGGCGCTGCAGGTGTTCGACACCTGGGGTGGCGTGCTGTCGCCGTCGATGTACCGCGAGTTCTCGCTGCGCTACCTGCAGCGCATCGCCGAGGGCCTGGAGCGTGGCGAAGGCAGCGAGCGCACGCCGCTGATCCTGTTCGGCAAGGGCACCGGCCTGCACTTGGAGGCGCTGTCACGGACCGGTGCCGATGCGCTGGGCCTCGACTGGACGCTGGACCTGGACGAGGCGATGCGCCGCACCGGTGGTCGCGTTGCCCTGCAGGGCAATCTCGACCCGACCACGCTGTATGCCTCGCCGGATGCAATCGCCGCCGCCGCCGCGCGCGTGCTCGACACCTATGCCGCCGGCAATGGCGGCTCGCGCGAGGGACATGTATTCAACCTCGGCCACGGCATGTCGCCGGACATGGACCCGGCGCACGTGCAGGTGCTGGTCGACACGGTGCACGCGCACAGCCAGCGCTGAGCATCCGGCATGCCGTCACGGCGCGACCTTGATCGCGCCGTGACCCGCAGTGCGCGATCATGGCATCCCCCACGTCGCACCGGCCACACCCCATGTCCACATCGCCATCGACCTACAACCGCCAGCGCCCCCTGCTCTGGCTGGTTTCGCTGGCGATCTTCATGCAGATGCTGGACTCGACCATCGTCAACACGGCCTTGCCGGCGATGGCGGCCAGCCTGGGCGAAAGCCCGCTGCAGATGCAGTCGGTGGTGTTCAGCTACGCGCTGGCGGTAGCCACCTTCATTCCCGCTTCCGGATGGATCGCCGACCGCTACGGCACCCGACGCACCTTCCTGGTGGCGATCATCCTGTTCACCCTCGGCTCGCTGGCCTGCGCGCTGGCCCAGCACCTGCACCAGCTGGTCGGTGCGCGCGTGCTGCAGGGTATCGGCGGTGCGATGCTGCTACCGGTCGGCCGCCTGGCAGTGATGCGTTCGGTACCACGCGAGGATTTCCTGCGCGCGATGAGCTTCATCGCCATCCCGGCCCTGGTCGGCCCGTTGATCGGCCCCACGTTGGGTGGCTGGCTGGTCGAGATCGCATCGTGGCACTGGGTGTTCCTGATCAACCTGCCGATTGGCGTGATCGGTTTCATCGCCGCGATGAAGATCATGCCCGACCACTACGCCAGCCATCGCACCCGTTTCGACCTGCGCGGCTACATCATGCTGGCCTTTGCGATGGTGGTGCTGTCGCTGGCGCTGGATGGCATCTCCGGGCTCGGTACGCCACACGCGCTGGTGATGCTGATGACCGTGGCCGGCCTGGCGGCGCTGGTGGGTTACTGGCTGCACGCCGCCAACTCCACTGCACCGTTGTTCTCGCTGGCACTGTTCCGCGTACCCAGCTACCGCATCGGCATCCTTGGCAACCTGTTCTCGCGCATCGGCAGCAGCGCCATGCCGATGCTGATCCCGTTGCTGCTGCAGGTCGGCCTGGGCTTGGGCCCAATGAACGCCGGCCTGATGATGGTTCCGGTGGCGGCCGCCGGCATGGTGTCCAAGAAGCTGGCGGTGAAGCTGGTCGAGCGCTACGGCTACCGCCGCGTGCTGATGGTCAACACCGTGCTGGTGGGCCTGGCGATGGCCAGCTTCATCCTGATGACGCCCGGCCAGCATCTGGCCTGGCGCCTGCTGCAGCTGGCGTTCTTCGGTGCGGTCAATTCGCTGCAGTTCACTGTGATGAACACCGTGACCCTGCGTGATCTGGACCGCGAGTTCGCCAGCTCCGGCAACAGCCTGCTATCGATGGTGATGATGCTCGCAGCCGGTTTCGGTGCCGCCGCCGCCGGCAGCCTGCTGGCGGCGTTCGGCAACCACCTTGACAGCAACAGCGCCACCGCCGCGCTGCACGCCACCTTCCTGTGCGTGGGTGCGATCACCCTGACCTCGACGATGATCTTCTGGCAGCTGCCCGACACCAAGCCCGAACCGCGGCAGGTCGAGCACGTCGCGGAGTGAGGGGTTCGGCAGGGCCTGCGGCCCTGCACCCGCAGAGGCCGAAGCAACAGCAACAGCAACAGCGAGCATTCCGTGGGTTGGCGGGATGGTGTGGGCTTGCAGGACACGCCGTAAACCCATCCATGGGGGCTCGATGGCGCCATCCATGGCGCCAACGGTCCTGCAAGCCCACACCGCCCCACCTCTGACAGGTTCACGCGGCTGCGGGTAACGGCGGCTGTTGGAACACGCGGTTGTTGGTAGGTGTCGACCTTGGTCGACACATCTGTCAGATATCGAATTCCAGATTGGGGTCGGAGCCTGTTGCGCAGCAACCGGATCCACACCGCCATCCCACGGAATGCAGGCTTTTGACGTTGACGTTGATTCTGCAGGTGCAGGGCTGCAAGCCCTGCAATAAACCCTACCTGCCCATGACCCGGGCGATCGCTTCCACCAGCAGTTCGCCGGTCACCGGCTTGCGCAGGAAGCCACCGATGCCGGCCGCTTCCACCTGCTGCTGCAGATCCGGGTCGGTACGCGCGGTCACCGCCAGCAGCGGCAGCATGTAGCCCTGGTTGCGCAGGTGCTGGGCCAGCTCGAAGCCACTCAGGCCCGGCAGGTCAAGGTCCAGCAGGCCGACGTCGAAGTCACCGGCACTGATCTCGCGCAACGCCGCCAGCGCGTGGCCGGCATGTACCACGTCATGCCCACGCGCGCTCAACAGTCCGCGCACCACGTCAGCCACGGTGGCGTCGTCCTCCACCAGCAGCACCCGCAACGGTGGCATGTTCGCCGCCTCCTCACGGTGCGCTTCGCCAGCGGCTTCGGCGCCGGCGTCGACCACCAGCGGCAACGGCAAGGTCACGCCGAAACAGGTGCCCCGCCCCAGCTGACTCTCAACCTGGATCCGGCCCTGCATGGCCTGCGCCAGCTCGCGGCAGATCGCCAGGCCCAGGCCGCTGCCGCCGTACTGCGCGGCGGTGCGCGCACCGTCTGCCTGCTCGAAGCGGCGGAACAGGCGTTGCTGTTGTTCCTGGCTGATGCCCGGACCGGTATCGCGCACCTCGAAGTGCAGCGCGCGCAGTTCGCCATCACTGCGCGCGTGCAGGGTGATGGTCCCGCGGCTGGTGAACTTCACCGCGTTCGACAGCAGGTTGAGCAGGATCTGGCGTACCCGCATCGCATCACCGGTCGCCTGCAGCCCCGGCGGCAACTGGTTGTCCAGGGTGAAACGCAGGCCCTTCTGCGCGGCCAGCGGTCCCATCAACGCGGCCAGGTCCTGCAGCAGGCGACTCAACGCGAACGGCTTGGACTGCAGTTCCAGCCTGCCCGATTCGATCCGCGCCAGGTCCAAGGCGTCATTGACCAGATGCAGCAGGTGTTCGCCGGCATGGCGGATCGACTGCGTATAGCCGCGCTGCTGCGGATCCAGCGGCGAGGCCAGCAGCAGTTCGCTCATGCCCAGCACACCGGTCATCGGCGTGCGGATCTCATGGCCGAGGTTGGCCAGGAAACGGGTCTTGGCGGCGGAGGCCTGTTCGGCCAGCTCCTGCTTGTGCAGCGCCAGCTGGTAGGCATGGCGACGCTGCAGGCGGCGGCGATACAGCCAGGCGAACCAGCTGGTCAGCAGCAGTGCGATCGACGCCAGCACCAGCAACCCGGACAGGCTGCGCCACCATGGCGGCTGCACGCGGAATTCGAGGCTCTGCACGCGCGACCAGACATGGTCGGCCGAGCGCGCCTGCACTTCCAGGCGATAGCTGCCCGGCGGCAGCCGCGAGAACAGGCGCTCACCGGCCGGCCCCACTTCAACCCAGTCCGGGTCGTAGCCGGCCAGCCGGTAGCGATAGGTGTTGGAGGCCGAATCCGCAAACGACAGCAGGCGCGCGACGATGCGCAGGTCACGGTCGCCATCGGCAATCTGCAACGGCGTGTCATGGGTCAGGTCCAGCACCTGCTCGTTGCGGCGCACCTCGACACGCTCGATCACCAGCGGTGCACGCCGCACCGACGGTCGCACCTGTTCCGGGTCGAACACCACCACGCCGGCCGGCGTGCCCGCCACCAGGTGCCCGTCGCCCGAGGTCGTCAGTGTGTGCTCGCGGAACTCCTGGCTGGGCAGGCCGTCATGCACGCCATACAGACGCACGCTCTGGCCGTCGGCACCCACCCGCACCAGCCCGCGTGCGCTGGTCGCCCAGGCCACGCCCTGCGCGTCGACCACCAGGCCAGAGGCAGAGATTGCCGGATAGCCCTGCTCGGCACCGATCACGGCCTGCCGTTCCAGGCGCCCCTGGCTCCAGCGGTAACGCGACAGGCGCCCGTCTTCGGACAGCCAGACCTGGCCATCGCGGCCCACGTGCAGTGCGTGGATCGCCGTGGCAGGTGCACCGGGCACCGGCTGGAATCGTTCGCTCTCCGGCAACCACTGCAGCAGGCCACGGCTGCTGGCCAGCCAGATGTGGTCCTGCGGGCCACATTCCACGTCAAGGTTGAGCTGGCCCTGCTGCAATCCACGCTGGCCATTGTCCAGCTGCCGGCGCAGGCGCCCATCCAGATCACGCTGCTGCAGGCCGGCCGGCAGCATCAGCCAGAGGCTGTCGCCATCGCAGGTCATCATCGATTCGATGACCCCTTCCATGGTCGCGTCGGCGCCAGCGTCACGGCCCCACCGGCGCAGGTCGCGACGCTTGGGGTCGTAGCGCATCAGCGCGTCGGTCGAGCCGATCCAGACCTGGCCACGCCGGTCCTCGCGCACCGAGGTCAGCCAGTACATGCCATTGACCCAGGTCCGGTGCTGCTCGATCCTGCCGGTCTTCGGGTCGAAACGGTCCAGCGCGCCGTGGCTGCCCACCGTCCAGATACCGCCATTGCTGGAGGGACTGGTCCCGAGCACGAAAGCATTGCGCAGCGAACTGGCATCGTCCTCGAGCCGCGACAGCACCGAGAACTGCCACCAGCGCGGCAGCAGGTGCCACAGGCCTGCATTGGTGCTGGCCAGCCAGATGCCGCCTTCGCGGTCCTCGTAGGCGCCGGTCCAGTTCGGTCGTACCGGGCCGCGCGCAACCGCGCTGTACAGCGGAACGGTCTGGTACTGGCCATCCACGGCCCGGCCCAGGCCACTGCGGGTATCCAGCCAATGCCCGCCCTGCTCGTCGCGCAACATCATGCCGAGCACCTGCTCGCCCTGCGGCAGCTTCCACGGCAACGTTTCGAAACGACCATCGGGACGACGCACGGTGGCGCCGGCCATCGTGCTGATCCACAGGCTGCCGTCAGGTTCGCTGGTCAGGCCATTGATCAGCAGGCTGGGAATCACGTCGGCGCCGATGCGCTCGAAATCGGTGCCGGTCCAGCGCGCCACGCCATGCTTGGTGCCGACCCACAGGCTGCCATCGGCCAGCGTGACCAGGTACGGCACCGACGCAGCAGGCAGGCTGCGCGGATTGTTCGCCTCCGGCAGGAAGCGCTGCAGGCGGTCCTGGCTGTCCAGGCGGTACAGGCCGCCTTCGTGGGTACCGAACCAGATCGAACCGTCCGGCGTGGTTGCCAGGCTCCAGATGGTGTTGGTGCCCATCAGCGGCTGGCTGCTGCGGTCGTAGAAATGCAGTTGCCGGCGGTCGGCCGACATCCGCACCAGGCCGGCGTTCTCGGTACCGATCCAGAGTTGGTTGCGTGCGTCCACCAGCACCGTCCAGATGCGGTTGTCGCGCAGCCCGTCTTCCGAGCGCCAGATCCGGTAGTTGCGGCCGTCGTAGCGGGCCAGGCCGTCATTGGTGGCGATCCACAGGTAGCCGTAGCGGTCCTCGGCCATGCGGTTGACCGTATTGGACGGCAGGCCATCGAACACCGTCACCTGGCGCGGGCTCGGCGGTACCGGCTGCGCCGCAGCTGGCGACAGGCAGCACAGGAGGACCAGCAGCAGCATCGCCGCCCGCAGATACACCACCGATTGCCTCCTCACGCTGCTTCTGATGGATTCCCGCGCTGCGGGCGTCGGCATGGTAAACCGAAAGTCACGTCGTTAACGTCTGGCACCGACGCTTTCAATGGGCAACTTGTCGTTTTGCGCGAGCCTGGGCAATCGCGGTCACCAGCAGGTCGCCGGTGACCGGCTTGCGCAGGAAACCATCGAAACCGGCCGCCAGCACCTGGCTTTCGGCGTAGGCGTCGGAGCGTGCGGTTACCGCCACCAGCGGTAGTTCATAGCCCATGGTGCGCAGCTGGCGGGCGATCGCGGTTCCATCCAGGGCAGGCAGGTCGAGGTCGAGCAGGCCGACATCGAAGCCATCGGTAGCGATCTCGGACAAGGCTCCCAGCCCGTGCAGCACATGCACCACCTCGTGGCCACGGCCACGCAGCAGGCCAGCGATGACCTCGGCCACGGTGGCATCGTCTTCGACCAGCAGGATGCGCAAGGGCGGCAGTACCGGCAGCGCCGGGGAGTCGCCCTGCGCGTTGGCCGCCTGCCGGGTCCACGGCAACGGCAGGCGCACCTGGAAGCGCGCGCCCTTGCCTGGCTGGCTGTCCACTTCGATGCGCCCGCCCATCGCCACCGCCAGTTCCTGGCAGATCGCCAGGCCCAGGCCGCTGCCACCATAGCGCGACGCCGTGCGCGGCCCCTCTGCCTGCTCGAAGCGATGGAACAAGCGCTCCTGCTGCTCGGCATTGATACCCGGACCACTGTCATGCACCTCGAAGCAGAGGCCAGCACCGTTGTCATCCAGCCGCACGGCCAGTCCAACATGGCCACGTTCGGTGAACTTGATCGCATTGCCCAGCAGGTTGAGCAGGATCTGGCGCACGCGCATCTCATCACCGCTGACGCTGATCGGCCCGGGCGGATCGTCGCCCCGCTGGAAGGCCAGCTGACGCTGCCGCGCCATCGGCTGCATCAGCGCCTGCACCTGGTCGAGCAGGCCGCCCAGGTCGAACGGACGCAGGTCCAGCTCCAGCCGCCCAGCCTCGATGCGGGCCAGGTCCAGTGCATCGTTGACCAGCCGCAACAGGTGGCTGCCCGCCTGCTGGATCGAGCCGGCGTAACTGCGCTGTACCGGATCCAGCGGCGTGGCCAGCAGCAGCTCGCTCATGCCCAGCACGCCTGTCATCGGCGTGCGCACTTCGTGGCCCAGCGTGGCCAGGAAACGGCTCTTGGCCTGCGACGCCTGCTCGGCCAGCTGCTGCTTGTGCACGGTCAGCTGCCACTGCTGGCGGCGACGCAGGCGCGCCCGGATCGACCACACCAGGGTCACCAGCAGCAACGAACCAAGCAGGATATAGCCGAAGATCGCCATGCCGCTGCGCCACCACGGCGGCAGCACCTTCACCTGCAGTCGCTGTGATGGTGTCCATGCGCCGCTGGCGGTCGCCGCCTGCACTTCGATGACATAGCTGCCGGTGGGCAACCGCGAGAGCGTGCGCTGGCCATCGCCGCCCTGCTCGACCCAGTTCTGGTCGTACCCTCGCACCCGGAAGCGATAGCGATTGCCCTGCGGGTTGGCGTAGGACAGCAGCCGCGCGTCGATCTGCAGATCACGATCATCCGGCCCCAGCAGCAGGGTGCCGGTGTTCGGCAGCGGCTGCCAGCCGCGGGCGTCATCACGGCGCACACGTACCTCGGCAATCACCAACGACGAAGGCGGCAACACCGCGTCAACCGAGTTCACATCGAATGCGACCAGCCCGGTCTGGCTCACCGCCAGCACACGACCATCGGCATTCACCGCCGGTGGCCGGCTGGTGAACTCGGCATCGGACAGGCCATCGCGTTCGTTGAACTGCTGCAGTCGCCGCGCCTTGGGATCCCAGCGCAGCAGCCCACGCGGCGTGGTCGCCCACAGGCGACCGTCATCGGCCAGCGCCAGCCCGCCCATGCTGACCGCGGGCACACCGGCACCACCATCAACGCGCTGGATCAGGCGCAGGCTCATGCCATCCCACTGGTAGCGCTCGAGCGCGCCCTGCCGGGCCAGCCACAGCTGTTGCGGATCAATCCACACCAAGTCGTAGATGAGCCCACGCGAGACACCCGGCACTGCTTCGAATCGTCCCGCGTGCTCACGCCAGATGCCCATGTCGCCCATCACCCAGGCCTGGCCACGGGCATCGAAACGGATCTGCTCGATCGGTGAATCGGCGGTGCCGCGGATGTCATCCAGCGGGAAACTGCGCAGCAGCCGGCCATCGGCGCTGCGCTGCTGCAGGCCCAGGTTCATCACCGACAGCCAGACCGTGCCATCCGGTGCCTGCCGCATCAGATCGATGCGCTGGCGCAGGTCGGCGCCGCCGTCGATGCGCCAGTCGTGAAGCGCACGGCTGGCCGGATCGTACACGCTGATGCGGCCTGCACGGCCCAGCCACAGGCGCCCGTCCGGCCGCGGCAGCACCGACCACACCGCCCCGCTGCCGATCTCGCGATCGCTGGCCAGCAGGCGCAGCGTGCCCTGCGCATCCAATTGGTACACACCATGCGCCGAGCCGACGTAGTAGTTCCTGCCGTCGCTGGCGGCGCTCAGCAGATACTGGCTGTCCAGCGGTTTGCCATCGAGCTGGTTCCAGATCGAGAAGCGACGCCAGTCCGGCGGCAGGTAGGCCAGGCCCTGGGTCAACAGCGCCACCCACAGTCCCCCTTCATGGTCCTGCAGCAGATCAAGCACACCGCTTTGCGCAGTCAGGAAGCCGCTGCCACGGTCCCCCTCGAGCCGGCGCAGCGTACTGGCATCGCCACGCAGCAGGCCATCGGACGTACCGGCCCAGTAACCGCCCTGGCGATCGGCCAGCACCAGTGCCGAACGCAGGCTGGCGCTGTCGGCCCAGCGCGGACGACTGACCCGGTCCTGCGCATCGATGCGGTACAGGCCCTCGTTCTGGCTGCCGACCCAGATCGAGCCGTCAGGATCCTGGCTCAGCCGCAGCACGCTCAGCGTACCCAGCTCGCGTGGGGCCACCGCCTCGAAGCTGCTACCGTTCCAGCGCGCCAGCCCCGCTTCGGTGCCGATCCACAGACGGCCCTTTGCATCGACCAGGCTGCTGAAGATGGTGTTGCTGGGCAGTCCACCGGGATGCGCCGGATCATGCTGGAAGAAGCGCAGGCTGCCGTCCTCGCCGAAACGGCAGACACCATGGCCGCTGGTGCCGATCCAGAGGGCGTCCTCGGCATAGGCCAGGGTCCAGAACTGGCTCATGCACGGACCATTGACCGTGTCGAAGGTCTTGAAGCGCTCGCGATCGGCATCCAGGCGTGCTACGCCCTTGCCGTTGATACCCACCCATACGCGATCCAGCGGATCGACCAGCAGGGTCTCGATCTCGTTGCCGGGCAGCGAGCCCGGCTGATCCGGATCGTGCTCCCAGACCCTCAGGCCGCCCCCGTCGTAGCGCACCAGGCCGCCGTCGGTAGCCGCCCAGATATGCCCCTGGCGATCCTCGGCCAGGGCCAGCACCATGCGCGACGGCAAGCCTTCGGCGGCACCAAAGCGGCGCAGGCGCGGTGTTTCCGCCATGTCCAAGGTAGCGGCTGCCACGGCAAACGCCATCAGCAGCAGCCCCATACCCGCGATGCCTTGGCACCACAGGCGCCAGCCGCTCGTCATCCTGAACCCCCTGTCCTGTCCCGATTGTCACACAGGGGCAGGTCCATCGCTGCAACAGCCTGTTTCCAGAGGCAATACCACCACGAACTGTTGCAGCCGTGCACGCAACGTTGGCAGGGGGCTATGCGTATGATCGCAGCGTCCCCCCTTCCGGAACCCGCCATCGATGCGTCCCTGCCTGGCCCTGCTGCCGATGATGCTCGCCACAGCGCCCGCTTGGGCGGACGCAGACACCTATCGCCTCGACCCAGTACATACGCGGGTGCTGTTCGCCATCGACCATGCCGGCTACTCGCAGGCGATGGGGACGGTCTCCGGCAGTGAGGGCCGCCTGCAGTTCGATCCCGACAACTGGCGCGAGGCTACGCTCGACGTCGAAGTCCCCGTGTCGCGATTGGACCTTGGCGATGCCAAGTGGAACCAGGCCACGCTGGCCCGCAGCCTGCTCGATGGCGAGCGCTTCCCGAGCGCGCGCTTCGTCTCCACCCGGGTTGAACCGATCGATGCCAGGCGTGCCCACGTGATCGGCACCCTGACCCTGCGCGGGGTCAGCCAGGAGGTCACGCTGGACGTGACCCTCAACGCCATCAAGCGCTACCCGCTACCCCCGTTCCGACGCACCGCCGGTTTTTCCGCCAGCACCACACTGAGCCGGCGTGCGTTCGGCATCACCGCCTGGCCGGGCGTCATCGGTGATGCAGTACAGCTGAGGATCGAGGCTGAAGCCACCCTCGACCGCAGCGACGCCCCGGGAACTCCCGCTCCCGTTCCGCACTCCGATCCCAAGACGGCCCGCTAGAGGACCCTTCATGACCGCCAAGAACACCCCCGCCGCCTGGGGGAGTGTCAGCCAGATCCTGCATTGGTTGATCGCATTGCTGATCCTCGCCCTGGGCGTGGTCGGCCTGACGATGGGCGAACTGCCCAAGACCCCCAAGTATTTCTGGGTCTACACCGCGCACAAGTCGATCGGCATTACCGTGCTGGCGCTGGTGCTCTTCCGCCTCGGCTGGCGCGTGTATGCCGGTGCGCCCAAGCCGGTGCCGGGCGTGCCCAGCTGGCAGGAACGCATCGCCAGCGCCACCCACGTGCTGCTCTACGTGCTGATGTTCGCCATCCCGCTGTCGGGCTGGCTGTACGACTCGGCCAGTGGCCTGCGCCCCTTCCGCTGGTTCGGCCTGGTTGATGTGCCGAAACTCAGCGGCCCGGACCCGCAGGTCGTGGCGGTGTCCCATGCCATCCACGAATACGGCTTCTGGCTGTTGATCGCGGTGGTGCTGGCCCATGCCGGTGCTGCCTTCTACCACCACCTGTTCCAGCGCGATGCAACGTTGTCCCGCATGTTGCCGCGCGGCTGGCTCGCCTCCCCTCAGAAGGACTGATCGATGAACCTGAAACTGACCACTCCGGCCGCCGTGGCCGCCGCCCTGGCCGGCATGCTGGCCACCGCCCCGGCGCTCGCCGCCGACTACGCGCAGGCGCCTGGCACCGGCTCGATCCTGGTGTTCGCCACCAAGTACGACGGTGAGGTGTTCACCGGCAGTTTCCCGGGCTTCGCCACCAAGCTCAGCTTCGACCCGGCCAATCCGGCCGCCGGTTCGCTGGACGTGGTGATCCCGCTGGCCGGCGCCAAGAGTGGCAACAGTGATCGCGACTCGACCCTGCAGACCGCGGACTTCTTCAACGTCGGCAAGTTCGCCACTGCGCGCTACACCGCCAAGGGTTTCCGCGCGGTGGGCAACGACCAGTTCGCTGCCGACGGCACGCTGGAACTGCGCGGCGTCAGCAAGCCGGTCACCCTCACCTTCACCTGGAAGCCGGGCACCCAGCCGGTGCTGACCGGCAAGGCCACGGTCAAGCGCCTCGACTTCGGCGTTGGCGGCGGCGACTGGGCCGACACCAAGACCATTCCGGACGAAACCGCGATCAGCACGATCGTGAAGTTCGACGCGAAATGAGTAACGGCCGGGGCACCGCCCCGGCCATCATCTCCGGTAGTGCCGGCCGCTGGCCGGCACTACCGATCGACAGCCAGCCAGGCCTGAACCGTGGCCGCATCGAACGGCCAGTCCAGCTCGCGCCCGCCGCGCTCGTCGCGCAGCACAGGCACCCGCGCGCCGTAGCGCGCTTCCAGCGCCGGCTGGTCATCCAGGAACACCGATTCGAACTCCGGCGCCCTGGCCTTGGCCAGCTCGGCCAGTGCCATGTCGCACAGGTGGCAGTCGTCACGCTGGAACAGAGTCAACACCGGATGGGTCTCCTTGGCGGAAATGCTGCGCCGCAGCCATGGAAGTGCGGCGTGAACCGCTAGAATAGCGGTCTCTTCCGGTACCCGCAGTACGGCAACCATGGCTGTCAGCACGTTCGACGTTTTCAAGATCGGCATTGGCCCGAGCTCCTCGCACACCGTCGGGCCGATGAAGGCCGCCGAGCGATTCATCCACCGTTGGCTGCTCGATCCGGGCCGCCTGCACGAGGTCGCGCGCATCCGTGCCGATGTCTACGGCTCGCTGGCGCTGACCGGCCGCGGCCATGGCACCGACAAGGCGATCCTGCTGGGCCTGGAAGGGCAGCGGCCGAACCTGATCGACCCGGACATCATTCCGGCCACCCTGGAGCGCATCCGCAGCAGCAAGCGCATCCAGCTGATGGGCCAGCACGAGATCGCCTTCGACGAGAAGCGCGACCTCGGCATGAACAAGCGCCAGAAGCTGCCGTACCACACCAACGGCATGCGCTTCACCGCGTACAACGCCGAGGACGAAGTGATCGCCACCCGCGATTACTACTCCGTCGGTGGTGGCTTCGTGGTCAACCAGGACGACGCGGCCGATGACCGCATCGTGCCCGACGAAACCCCGCTGCCCTACCCGTTCAAGAGCGGCGACGAGCTGCTGGCGCAGACCGCGCGCAGTGGCCTGAGCATCGCCCAGCTGATGTTCGAGAACGAGAAGTGCTGGCGCAGCGAAGACGAGATCCGCGCCAACCTGCGCGAGATCTGGAGCGCGATGCAGTCGTGCGTGAGCCGCGGGATCCGTGAAGAAGGCGTGCTGCCGGGCGGCCTGAAGGTGGGCCGTCGTGCACCAGCGCTGTACCGCGAGCTGTCGTCGAAGCCGGAAGCGGCAATGCGCGATCCGCTGACCACGCTGGACTGGGTCAATCTGTACGCGCTGGCGGTGAACGAAGAGAACGCCGCCGGTGGCCGCGTGGTGACCGCGCCGACCAACGGTGCGGCCGGCGTGCTGCCCGCCGTGCTGCATTACTTCGACCGTTTCTGCCCGGGTGCGAACGAGCAGCGCGTGTTCGACTTCCTGCTTACCTCGGCGGCGATCGGCATCCTGTACAAGGAAAACGCCTCGATCTCCGGCGCCGAAGTGGGCTGCCAGGGCGAAGTGGGCGTGGCCTGTTCGATGGCAGCGGGCGGTCTGGTTGCCGCACTGGGTGGCAACCCCAGCCAGATCGAGAACGCCGCGGAAATCGGCATGGAACACAACCTGGGCCTGACCTGCGACCCGATCGGTGGACTGGTGCAGATCCCCTGCATCGAGCGCAACGCGATGGGTGCGGTGAAGGCGATCAATGCCTCGCGCATGGCGATGCGTGGCGACGGCAAGCACAAGGTGTCGCTGGACAAGGTGATCAAGACCATGCGCGATACCGGCCGCGACATGCAGGACAAGTACAAGGAAACCAGCCGCGGTGGCCTGGCGGTGAACGTCATCGAGTGCTGAACGCCCGGGGTAGAGTCGACCGTTGGTCGACTATCGCGCGCAGCGCGGGCTTTTCGCTGGTTGTCGGGAAGGCAGTCGACTAACAGTCGACTCTACCCGGTCGCCTATACCCGGTCGAATCTGCCCCGCCGGACGACACCGTCACCGCGTTCCGGTTAGGCTCGGGGCTCCCTCGCCCCGGATTGCCCCATGCGCGTAACCGCCGCCGCACTGCTTGCCTGCCTGCCGCTATCCGTCGCTGCCGCACCGACCTATGGTCCGCGGCTGGAGGGCTTCGACTACGGCTATCCAGTCAAGACGTTCGCACTGGAATCACAGCGGCAGCCCGTGGAGATGGCCTATCTGGATGTCCTGCCCAAGCGCCGCGCCATCGGCGTGGTGGTACTGCTGCACGGCAAGAATTTCTGCGCAGCCACCTGGCAGCAGACCATCGCGCCGCTGCTGAACGCCGGTTACCGGGTCATCGCGCCCGACCAGGTGGGCTTCTGCAAATCCAGCAAGCCCGAGCGCTACCAGTACTCGTTCGCGCAGCTGGCGGCCAACACCCATGCGCTGCTGCAGCAGTTGCAACTGGAGGGCATGCCGGTGCATCTGGTCGGCCATTCGATGGGCGGCATGCTGGCGGTGCGCTATGCGCTGATGTACCCGCAGGACCTGCGCAGTCTGTCACTGGTCAACCCGATCGGACTGGAAGACTGGAAGGCGCTGGGCGTGCCATGGCGCAGCCTGGATACGTGGTACGCAGGCGAACTGAAAACCAGCTACGACAGTATCCGCCGCTACCAGCTGGACGTGTACTACGACGGCCAATGGAAGCCGGCCTATGAAACCTGGGCGAGGATGCAGTCGGGCATGTACGAAGGCCCGGGCAGGCAGGCCGTCGCGTGGAGCCAGGCCCTGGCCTCGGACATGGTGTTCAACCAGCCGGTGGTCTACGAGCTGAAGAACCTGCAGGTGCCGACCACGCTGTTCATCGGCCAGAAGGACCGCACGGCGATCGGCCGTGACCTGGCGCCGCCGGAACTGAAGGCGACGCTGGGCAACTATCCGGTGCTGGGCAAGAGGGCGGCCGAGGCGATTCCGGGCGCGACGCTGGTCGAGTTCTCCGAGCTTGGGCATTCACCGCAGGTGCAGGACCCGAAGCAGTTCAATGCGGCGTTGTTGAATGCGTTGAAGTCGCGTTGAGATTGCGGGTCCGCCGGGCATGGCCCGGCGCTACCTGCGAGCGGGGTTGGTAGCGCCGGGCCATGCCCGGCGAGCGCAGCAGCAGGGACGTCAACCCACGATCCGCAGCACGTCATCCAGCAGCGCGGCCGCGGTGACTTCCGCGCCCGCGCCCGGTCCCTGGATCAACAACGGCTGGCGCTGATAGCGATCGCTGTGGATCGCTACCCGGTTGTCGGTGCCCGCGCCCTGTGCCAGCGGATGATCGGCCGGCAGCTCGCGCAGGCCCACCTGGGCACCATTGCCGTCAACCCGGCCGACAAACCGCAGCACGCGTCCGTTGTCGCGTGCCTGCTGCCAGCGCGCCTGCAGCGGCGCATCCAGCTGTTCCAGCGCAGCCACGGCATCCTCCAGCGGCAGCGCTGCCAGTGTTTCGGGTACCAGCGAATCCACCTGCACCTGCGAAGCATCCAGCGCCAGCCCGCTGCTGCGGGCCAGGATCAGCAGCTTGCGGCGCACATCCTCGCCGGACAGATCCAGGCGTGGGTCGGGTTCGGTGTAGCCCGCCGCCAGCGCTTCGCGCACCGCCGCCGAGAACGGCGCTTGGCCGTCATAGCGATGGAACAGCCAAGCCAGCGAACCGGACAGCACGCCCTCGATGGCATGGATGTGGTCACCACCGGCCACCAGCGCGCGCAGGCTGCTGAGCAACGGCAGGCCCGCGCCCACCGTGGCGCTGTCGCCGTAGCGCGCACCGCTGTCGGCACAGCTATCGGCAATGGCCTGTGCGCGTGCCAGCTGCGCGCCACGGCCCAGCTTGTTGGCAGTCACCACGTGCACACCGCGCGCCAACCACTGCACGTGGCGCGCGGCGACGTCTTCACTGGCGGTGGCATCGACCACCACGTCGCCACGCTCCAGCCCTTCGGCACTGGCCCATGGCGGCGAGCTCTGGCCATCACGCGGCGCACGCCGCGCCAGTTCCAGCGGCAGCGCCAGATCACGGTCGATCGCCAGCGCGGTGCGCGAATTGGCCAGCCACTGCACGCTGGGCAGCTCAAGCCCGCGCGCCTGCAATGCCTGGTAGCGCTGCACGAAGGCCGAACCAACCGTGCCAGTGCCGAGCAGCGCCAGGCGCCCCGCGCCCAGCGCAGGAATGTCAGCGGCGAGTGCGCTCATGCATCCACCACCTGTTTGCGGCGTGCAGCCGCATCAATCACCGCTTCGGCGCGCCGCAGTGCTGCGCCGAGATCCGCCAGCAGATCACGCTCGGCCTCGATGCCGACCGACAGGCGCAGCAGGCCTTCGCTGATGCCGGCGGCCGCGCGCGCTTCGGCGGTCATCGCTGCATGGGTCATCGTCGCCGGATGCGCGATCAGGCTTTCGACGCCACCCAGCGATTCGGCCAGGGTGAAGCAACGCAGGCCATCGACGAACGCGCGCACAGCGGCATGCGGATCGTCACCGGCACAGTCTGCCAGTTCGAACGACAGCATCGCGCCGAAACCACTCTGCTGGCGCGCGGCAATGGCATGGCCCGGATGATCTGCCAGGCCCGGGTAGTAGACCGCGCCGACCGCCGGATGCTGATCCAGCAGGGCCACGATCGAGGCGGTGTTCTCCTGGTGCACGCGCAGGCGCGCATCCAGCGTGCGCAGGCCGCGCAAGGTCAGGAAGGCGTCGAACGGCGAACCGGTCAGGCCCAGCGCATTGCCCCACCACACCAGCTGCTCATGCAGTGCCGGATCACGCGCGATCACCGCACCGCCGACCACGTCACTGTGGCCGTTGATGTACTTGGTGGTCGAATGCAGCACCAGGTCCGCGCCGAACGACAGCGGTTGTTGCAGCGCCGGCGACAGGAAGGTGTTGTCGACCACTACCAGCGCACCAGCCTTGCGTGCCGCCTCGATGACGAAGCGCAGGTCGGTGATGCGCAGCAGCGGGTTGGACGGCGTTTCCACCAGCACCAGCTTCGGCTGGGTGGCCAACGCCTGCGCCAGCGCGCGCGGATCGGTCAGGTCAGCGGTGACCAGTTCGAAGTGGCCCTTCTTCGCCAGCGCATTGAACAGGCGCCAGCTGCCACCGTACGCATCGTGCGGCACCACCAGGGTATCGCCCGGCTGCAGCAGCGCGTTCAACACCAGGTTGATCGCGCCCATGCCGGTGGCAGTGATGACGCCACCGGCGCCGCCCTCCAGTTCCGCAAGCGCTTCACCCAGCAGGTCGCGGGTCGGGTTGCCACTGCGCGTGTAGTCGTACTGGCGCTTGTTGCCGAAACCTTCAAAGCTGAAATTCGATGACAGCACGATCGGCGGCGTGACCGCGCCATGCGCAGTATCCCGATCGATGCCCGCACGGACGGCGGCAGTGGTGCGACTACAGGACGGCTCGTTTGCGTGCAGGCTCATGCGGACTCTCCAGAAGTGCGGAAGGCGGTGGCGAGGATCGCGTCGATGCGATCGGTTTCTTTGAGGAAGGCGTCGTGGCCATAGGGCGAGCGCAATACGCGCAGGCTGCCGCGTGGGCCCAGTCCTTCGACCAGGCCGACCAGGTCGGCAAGCGGCACCAGGCGGTCGCCCTCCACGGCCACCACCACGGTCGGCGGCAGAATCGCGGTGGGGTCGACGCGATGCAGGTCGATCGATTCGGACAGGCGCAGGTAGGCGGTCACCGGCGTGCGCGCGACGTACTGCGCACCAGCGGCATCGAGATAGTCCTCGGCGGCAACACGCACGCGGCCATTGATCACTTCCGGTGCTGCGTCGAAGCGCTCGCCGAATTCTTCCGGCGTGCGGTAGCTGAGCATGGCGAACTGCCGCGCCAAGGCCAGGCCGTGGTCTTCACCGCACTGCAGCTGGCCAAGGGCAACCGCACGACGCTGCAGTGCGCGCCAGGCGGCGGCATAGGGATGCGGGCGATGTGCGCCGCTGGCCAGCACCAGTTGGCGCACACGGGCACGATGACGGATCGCGAACTGCTGGCCGACCAGCGCGCCATAGGAATAGCCGACGAACGCCTTCAGCGCACGGATGCCGAGATGGTCCAGCAGCAGCGCCAGTGCATCAGCCTGGTCGGCGGTATCGATCGGCACGTCCAGCGCGCCGTCGGCACCGATGAAATCGAAGGCCAGTACACGCAGCTGCTGCGGATCCAGCGCGCGCCCGCTGCCGACCAGATCTTCGGCCCAGCCCTTCTCGCTGAACTGTGCATTGGACGCCACGTGGCGATGGGCGGAAATGCCGCCTGCCAGCACCACCACCGGCGCGTTGGCCGGGCCGACCCACTCGTAGCGCAGGCGCACCGGGCTGGGGCCGGCGTGACGCATCGACAGCACCGCGGCGAACTCACCGCGCTCGGCATGCACACGGTCTTCGACCGGCACGCTGACGGGGACAAAGGGTTCGGGGCGAATGGCGGTACTGGCGGCGAAGCTCATGGCGGGATCCGGTTGGGGAATCGGCCATCGAGCCTTCGCGGGGCCCGCGTTCGAGATGCACGTGCGGTGCATGGTTCGAACCATCTTCCGGTGGACGCCACGGTCCCCGCAGGATTTGGCACCTACGCAGTCGCTTGCGCGCCTGCGGGCTGCCCCGGCTTCAAAGGGCCTGTCCCTCTGCCGGTCTCGATGGTGGAGCTACGATGCCAGCCTCTTTCGGGGCTGTCAATCCCTTCATGCGGATAGAGCGATAAATGTTTTCAGCCCAGCTGTGCGAAGGCGGTCGCGGTCGTCCCGTTCAGGATCGGCTACAGTCCCGGCGGTCCCTACCCGCTGGAACCGCTGATGCCGCGCCTGCCCCTGACCTGCCTGTTGTTGTCCCTGCTGGCGAGCGCGACGGTAAGCGCCGGCGACTGGCGCCAGGGTTGGGGACTGGTGCCCAAGCCCGCCCCGGTCGCTCCGCCCCCCCGTGGCGAGACCGCCCAGAGCGGCGCGCCGATGGCCCAGCTGCGCCTGCAGCCGATCGGCCAGCAGTGGCAAGCCCGGATCGACAACGCCCTGGCCGGGCCACTACAGGTCGAGCTGCGCGCCGCGCCCGGACACCCTGTCGAGGGCCTGCCGGTACAGTCGCTTATCCAGGGCGACAGCAGCCTGGTGGTCGGCCACCTGCCCGCGCCGGTCAACGGCCGCATACTGGACCTGCGCCTGCAGTCGGTGCCGGGAAACCCGGCCGCACAGGCCGAGGACGTGGCCTATCGCCTGCCCTTCGATGACGCCCGCCCGCGCGTGGACCAGGCACCACAGGGCCGTTTCAGCCACGATGACGAGGAAAACCGCGACGCGGTCGACTTCGCACTGCCCGAGGCAACATTGGTGCTGGCCGCGCGCGAGGGCACGGTGATGCAGATCCAGGACGGCTTCCAGGGCAACGGCCAGGACCGCGAACGCAATGGTGCGCGCGCAAACTTCATCCGCGTGCTGCACAGCGACGGCAGCATGGCCCTTTACGGCCACCTGCAGGCCGGTGGCATGCGTGTGCGTCGCGGCCAGGCGGTGCAGGCCGGGCAACCGATCGGCCTGTCGGGCAACAGCGGCTACAGCAGCGCCCCGCACCTGCACTTCGTGGTGCAGGTCAACCGCGGCATGGGCCTGCGCTCGGTGCCGGCGCGGATCTTCGCCGAGCAGGGCCAGCTGCAGTTCGCCCGCGAGGGCGAGGCCGACGGCGGCACCGGGCGCTGACCGGCCCCGGCCGGTATAATCGGGCGCTTATCTCTTTGAAAAGCGCCCCGGGCGGGCGCCACTGCCATGTCCGAAGTCGCCAACGAAGCGTCGCGTCGCCGCACCTTCGCCATCATTTCCCACCCTGACGCCGGCAAGACCACGCTGACCGAAAAGCTGCTGCTGTTCGGAGGCGCGATCCAGATGGCCGGTTCGGTCAAGGGCCGCAAGGCCGCCCGCCATGCCACCTCCGACTGGATGGCACTGGAAAAGGAGCGCGGCATCTCCGTCACCTCCTCGGTGATGCAGTTCCCGTACGAAGGCAAGATCGTCAATCTGCTTGACACCCCCGGCCACGCCGACTTCGGCGAGGATACCTACCGCGTGCTGACTGCGGTGGACTCGGCGCTGATGGTGATCGACGTGGCCAAGGGCGTGGAAGAGCGCACCATCAAGCTGATGGAAGTGTGCCGCCTGCGCGACACCCCGATCATGACCTTCATCAACAAGCTCGACCGCGAGGGCAAGGACCCGATCGAGCTGCTGGATGAAGTGGAGACCGTACTCGGCATCCAGTGCGCACCGGTGACCTGGCCGATCGGCATGGGCCAGCGCCTGAAGGGCGTGGTGCACCTGCTGACCGGCGAGGTGCATCTGTACGAACCGGGCCGCAACTTCACCCGCCAGGACTCCACCATCTTCCCGTCCATCGATGCGCCCGGCCTGGCCGAGAAGATCGGTGCACAGATGCTGGCCGAGCTGCGCGACGAGCTTGACCTGGTGCAGGGCGCCAGCCATCCGTTCGACCTCGACGCTTACCGTGCCGGCAAGCAGACCCCGGTGTTTTTCGGCTCGGGCGTGAACAACTTCGGCGTGCAGCCGCTGCTGGACTTCTTCGTCGAGCATGCACCACCGCCGCAGGCGCGCACCACCACCGGCCGGGTGATCGCCCCGGAAGAGAACAAGCTGACCGGCTTCGTGTTCAAGATCCAGGCCAACATGGACCCGCAGCACCGTGACCGCGTGGCGTTCATGCGCATCTGCTCGGGCCGTTTCAGCGCCGGCATGAAGACCTTCCACGTGCGCACCGGCAAGGACATGAAGCTGGCCAACGCGCTGACCTTCATGGCCAGCGACCGCGAGATCGCCGCCGAGGCGTGGCCGGGCGATGTGATCGGCATCCACAACCACGGCACCATCTCGATCGGCGACACCTTCACCGAAGGCGAAGCGGTCACCTTCACCGGCATCCCCAACTTCGCCCCGGAACTGTTCCGCCGCGCCCGCCTGCGTGATCCGCTCAAGCTCAAGCAGCTGCAGAAGGGCCTGGCCCAGCTGTCCGAGGAAGGCGCGACCCAGTTCTTCCGCCCGTTGACCAGCAACGACCTGATCCTGGGTGCGGTGGGTGTGCTGCAGTTCGACGTGGCCGCCTACCGCCTGAAGGACGAATATGGCGTGGAAGCCACCTTCGAGCAGGTCAGCGTCAGCACCGCACGCTGGGTCCACTGCAGCAACGAAAAGAAGCTGGAAGAGTTCCGCGAGAAGAACGCGTTGAACCTGGCACTGGATGCAGCCGGCCATCTGGTCTACCTGGCACCAACCCGGGTCAACCTGCAGCTGGCCCAGGAGCGCTCGCCCGACGTGCGCTTCTCGGCCACCCGTGAAGCGGCGCATACCGTTTCGGTAGGCTGAGCCGTGGGGTCGGATCCCTTTCCGCCAGGAAAGGGCTCTGACCCCGGCAGTCGCGGGCGGTTCATCCACGCAACACAGGGATTCACCGACCATACGGTGACGGGCGTGCACGCGCCGGCCATCGCGGCGATGATAGGGGGACGCGGGTCCCCCTCCCCGCGACCGATGCCCATGCCCATGTCCACGACGTCCATTGCTTCGATCCGTGAAGAAATCGCCAGCGCCTTGACCCACGGGTTGGGCGCGGTATTCGCCCTGGCTGCCAGTGCGGTGTTGATCACCCTGGCCGCGATCTACGGTGACGGCTGGCAGCTGGCCAGTGCGATCGTGTTCGGTATCGCCCTGTTGCTGCTGTATACCGCCTCCACGCTGTACCACGCCATCCAGCATCCGGTCGCCAAGGGCCGCCTGAAGGTCTTCGACCATTGCGCGATCTACGTGCTGATCGCCGGCACCTATACACCATTCACCCTGATCGGCCTGCGCGGCCCCTGGGGCTGGGGCCTGTTCACCGCGATCTGGGCGCTGGCGCTGGGCGGCGTGGTTTTCAAACTGTTCTACACCGGCCGTTTCAAGGTGCTTTCGACCGTGATCTACATCGCCATGGGCTGGTTGGTGGTGGTGGCGATCAAGCCGATGTGGGCCTCCATCGATGGCGGCACCCTGGCCTGGCTGTTCGGTGGCGGCCTGTCGTACACGCTGGGCACGTATTTCTACCACCGCGAGTCGATCCCCTATTCGCACGCGATCTGGCACCTGTTCGTGATCGGCGGCAGCGTCTGCCACTTCGTCGCAGTCACCATGCAGGTGCTGTAAGCGCACACGCGCGCGGCTTGTGCACACCACGCACATGGACGCTTCGCGCCCCCTCCACGATCAGGGGGCAACCATGGCAGCGTGAATGCTGCCCCCTCCCCTGCCGCGCCACGCGCATCCCGCTGGCGTTTCCGCCGCCCAGGCCCGCGCGGCCAGCGCTGGTTGGCCGTGCTGGTCTTCGTGCTGGCCGCGATCCTGCTGCTGATCGCGCTGTGGGACTGGAACTGGTTCAAGGGCCCGGTCGAGCGCGCCGTGCAGGCGCGCACCGGCCGTGTGCTGCACATCGGCCACCTGGATGTCGACCTCGGCCGCACCAGCACGATCCGCGCCGATGCGATCACCTTCGCCAATGCAAGCTGGTCGAAGCAGCCGGAGATGGCCACGGCCGACCGCATCGAGATCGATGTGCGGGTGTGGCCCCTGCTGCGCGGCAGCGTGCAACTGCCCGAGGTGCGCCTGACCCGGCCGGATGTACTGCTGGAAACCGCCCCGCGCAAGGATGAACCAGGCAACTGGGATTTCCTCGGGGACCGCTCCGGCGGGACCAGCCCGCAGCTCAAGCGCCTGCGCATCGATGACGGGCGCCTGCAGTTCCTCGACGCTCTGGGCCGCACCGACATCCGTGTGGATGTGCGCAGCGGCCAGCCGAAGCAGGCCGACGCCGCACCACCGCTGCTGGTGCAGGGCAAGGGTCGCTGGCGGGGCAATCCATTCACCCTGCGTGGCGGTACCGAGTCGCCACTGCAGCTGACCGACAGCGATCATCCGTTCCGCATCCACCTCGATGGCCGCGCCGGCGCCACCCATGCGGTGGCCACCGGTACGCTGACCAATCCCTTCCAGCTGCGCGTATTCGACCTGCAGTTTGCGCTCAGCGGCGAGGATCTGGCTGATCTCTATCCACTGCTGGGTATCGCCATTCCACCGTCGCCACCGTATGCACTGGACGGTCGCCTCAAGCGCGATCACAACGTCTGGCGCTATGAGCAGTTCATCGGCAAGGTCGGCGACAGCGACCTCGGCGGCAACCTGCAGTTCGAGGTGGGCGGCGCACGGCCGCGGCTGACTGCCACACTGGAATCCAAGCGCCTGGACTTCGACGACCTGGCCGGTTTCGTCGGTGCGCCACCGAAGACCGGCGGCGGTGAAACCGCGAACGCGCAGCAGAAGGCCGAGGCCGCACGCGTTGCGGCCAGCGCGCGGGTGCTGCCGGATACTCCGTACAACCTGGGCAAGCTGCGCGCGATGGATGCCGACGTCCGCTGGAAGGCCCACCGCATCAATGCACCGTCACTGCCGCTGGATGACATGGATGCGCACCTGTTGCTGGATGATGGCGTGCTGCGGCTGGACCCGCTGAACTTTGGCGTGGCCGGCGGCGATATCCGCAGCACCATCCGCATGGACGCACGCCAGCCGCAGATCGCCACCGCGCTGAAGGCCAGCGTGCGCGGCGTACAGCTGGGCCAGCTGTTCCCTGATGCCAAGCTGGCCGAGCAGGCCAAGGGCGGCATCGGCGGTAACGTGGACCTGAGCGGCCACGGCAATTCGATCGCTGCAATGCTGGGTAGCAGCAGCGGCAAGGTCGGGCTGGCGATGGGGCGCGGCCATGTCGGCAACCTGGTGATGGAACTGGCCGGCCTGGACATCACCGAGTCGCTGAAGTTCCTGGTGACCGGCGACAAGCAGATCCCGCTGCGCTGCGCCTTCGCCGACTTCGGCGTACGCAACGGACTGATGACCAGCCAGGCGCTGGCGGTGGACACCACCGACACCATTCTCATCGGCGAAGGCACAGTCAGCCTGCGCGACGAGAGCCTGGACCTGCTGTTGAAGCCGCGCCCGAAGGACAAGAGCATCCTGGTGCTGCGCTCGCCGCTGCACATCAGTGGCACGTTCAAGGACCCGTCATTCCGCCCGGACTTCAAGGCGTTGGGGATTCGTGGCGCGGTGGCCCTGGCGCTGGGCAGCATCGCGCCGCCAGCGGCGTTGCTGGCGACCATCGAACTGGGGCCGGGGAAGGACGCCGACTGCGGGGGGCAGTATGCGAAGTAGAAGCGTTGTTCGCGGCGCCTCGTTTTTCCGCGCGTAGAGCCGGAGCAAGGCGACAGGCAGGACAAGCCGTAAATACGTCCCTGTAGGCTCGGTCGGCGCATCCATGCGCCGATCGAGCCCCCATGAATGGGTTTACGGCGTGTCCTGCCCAGCCGCACCCTCCGCCTTCAGATGTATCAGGAAGGCGCTGCTCTCAGCCCTGGCTTTGGCCTCAAAAAGCGGGCCGGCGGGCCGCAGGCCCGCCAGCAAACAACTCATCCCGCCACGATGTACTGCTGCAGCTGATCCAGCTCCCGCCGCTGCGCATCGATCACCGACTTCACCAGGTCGCCGATGGAGATCACCCCCAGTACCTGCGCACCCTCCACCACCGGCAGGTGGCGGATGCGGTAATCGGTCACCAGTTGCAGGCAGTGCTCCACCTGCTCGCCCGGTGACACCGTCACCACCTTGGCCGTCATGATCTCAGCCACCGCTGTATCGCGCGACGAACGATCGCGCAGCACGATCTTGCGCGCGTAATCGCGCTCGGACAGGATGCCGACCAGCCGCGGCCCGTCCATCACCAGCACCGCACCGATGCCCTTCTCCGCCATCAACCGGATCGCATCGATCACCGCCGCATCGGGCGTGACCGCATGTACTTCAGGAGACTTGCCGTCCAACAGTTGCCGTACCGTCGTCATCCGCCTGCCCTCCGAGGGTGGGTTGCAGGGCCGAGTCTGCCACGGCGGATGCTAGCCAGGCGTCAACCAGGTACAACGGCCGCTGCTTGGACTCCTCGTACAGCCGCCCCAGGTACTCCCCGATCAGTCCGAGTGCGATCAGCTGCACGCCGCCCAGGAACAGGATCACCGCCATCATCGTCGGCCAGCCGGCAACCCGGTCGCCGTACAGGGCCGCCTTGGCAATCACCCAGACGCCGAACACGAAGGCCACCGCCGCCGTCACCAGGCCCATATAGGTTGCCGCCCGCAGCGGAACGGTCGAGAACCCGGTGATGCCCTCCAGCGCGAAATTCCACAGCCGCCACAGGCTGAACTTGCTGGATCCGGCCACGCGCGCATGGCGGTGATAGGGCACGGCGATCCGCTTGAATCCGACCCAGCTGAAAAGGCCTTTCATGAAGCGATGGCGCTCACGCATTTCGCGTAGTGCGCTCAGCGCGCGCGCCGAGAGCAGGCGGAAATCACCGGTATCGGCGGGGATCGGTGTGCGCGAGAGGCGGCCGATCACCCGGTAGAACATCGCAGCTGTGGCGCGTTTGATCCAGTTCTCGCCATCACGCACCAAGCGTGTGCCATAGATGTTGTCGTAGCCTTCGCGCCAGCGCTCAACAAACTGCGGCACCAGTTCCGGCGGATCCTGTCCATCAGCATCGAGAATCATCGCCGCACCTTCGCGCACCAGGTCCAGGCCCGCAGTCAGTGCCGCTTCCTTGCCGAAGTTGCGCGACAGCTTCAACGCCGACACGCGCCCATCGGCCTGTGCCAAGCCCGCGATCACCTCCCAGGTGCCATCGTGGCTGCCATCGTCCACGTACAGGATGTGGCCGTCGATGTCGGGCATTGCGTCCAGCACCGCACACAAGCGCGGATGCAGGCAAGGCAGGGCCTGGGCTTCGTTGTAGGCGGCGATGACGAAAGTAAGGCGTTCACGTGTCATGCCTGGATTGTACGTTGGCAGCAGGCGCCCGGCCTGCCAATCCGCCCGTGGGCGCCTCAATCCTCCGAAAGGTATGACGCTCCACCCAACTGCCGCGCCTGGCGCTGGATCCACGCCGCGCGCCGCTGCACATACGGCCCCGGCGCCGCTGCGTTGTAGCGTCGCGGCGCCGGCAGTACCGCTGCCAACCGCGCACTCTCGGCGGGGCTCAGCCGCGCTGCATCCTTGCCCCAGAATTTCTGCGCTGCCGCCTGCGCGCCGTACACGCCATCACCGAACTCGGCGATGTTGGCGTACATCTCCAGGATCCGCTCCTTCGGCCAGAGCGCCTCGATCAGCACCGTGTACCAGACCTCCAGGCCCTTGCGGATCCAGCTGCGGCCCTGCCACAGGAACAGGTTCTTGGCCACCTGCTGGCTGATCGTACTGGCACCGCGCAGGCGCCCGCCCTTGGCATTGTGGTCACGGGCCTTCTCGATGGCCTGCAGATCGAAGCCACTGTGCTCGGGGAAGCGCTGGTCCTCGGCCGCCACCAGCGAAATCGGCAGGCTCGGCGCCATCTGCTCCATATCCCGCCATTGGTAGTGCAGGCGATAGGACCAGTCACCCTCGCCCAGCGCCTCGCCATAGCGCCACAGCATGACCGTGGACAGTGGCGGGTCGATGAAGCGCAGCACCAGCACCTGCAGGCAACTGAAGGCAGCCAGCAGCACCGGCAGCCACAGCAGGCGCTTCCAGTGCCAGCGACGACGGCGTGGCGGAACCGCAACCGCTTCTACCTTGTGCTGCTCTCCCGCTGCCCCCATTACTGGTGCATCCTTCTTCTGTCTGGTTGTCGGCACATTATCCGGCAACCGCCCCTGTTTACGCGCGATGTGAGCCGATGACCGCCAACCCCGATTCCCTGATCCGCTTCCTGCTGCCCGACGCCGGCGTCCGCGGCGTCCATGTGCGCCTGCAGGCGACCTGGCAGGAGATCCTGTCCCACGCCCAGTACCCGGATACCGCCGCCGAGCTGCTCGGCGAGGCCTGCGTGGCCTCGGCACTGTTCACCGGCCACACCAAGATCGATGGCCGCCTGTCGATCCAGCTGCGTAGCAGCACTGCGCTGCGCACCCTGTTCGCCGAATGCACGGCGGCCGGCACCCTGCGTGGCATCGCCCAGCTCAGCGAGGGCGCCGACGCGCCGCGCGACCTGTCCAGCCTCGGCGATGACGCCCTGCTCGCCATCACCATTGAAAACCCGGGACTGGACCCGCGCGAGCCGCAGCGCTACCAGAGCCTGGTCGGGCTGACCGCGCCGGAACTGGACGAGGCCTTCGAGGACTACTTCCGCCAGTCCGAACAGCTGCCAACCCGCCTGCTGCTGGTCGCCGACCGCGACGGCGCCGCCGGCCTGCTGCTGCAGAAGCTGCCCGGTGACGAGGGCGACGAGGATGGCTGGGCACGCGCCAGCGCCCTGTTCGAGACCCTGGGCAAGGCCGAACTGCTGGCCACCCCGGCCGAGCAGCTGCTGCACCGGCTGTTCCACGAGGAGCAGCCGGCGCTGCTGGGCGAAAAGACGCTGTCCTTCGCCTGTTCCTGCTCCCGTGACCGGGTGGCCTCGATGCTGCAGTCGCTGGGCGAGGACGAGGCCCGTGCTGCCGCCGAAGCCAGTGGCGCGGTCGAGGTCCGTTGCGAATTCTGCGGGCGGGAGTATCACTTTCCGTTGACGGAGTTCGGCATACTGTTCCACGGTGCCGAGGGGACTGTACCGGCGCCTGAACGGCTTCAGTAAACGGCTTGTCTTGCATCTGGGGGGATCAAGGCTTGTTAAGAATTCATAAACACCCTAGGATCAAGTTCCCGTATTCGCGGGAACTTCCGTTGTCCGTCCCTGTCTGAACTGGTCCGATGCGTACCTTCCTGCGTCTACCGCTGGCCCTGCTGATCGCCCTTGGCGCGATCACGGGCGTGCATGCGCAGAGCAAGGACACCCGCACCGTTCTACCGGTGTGGAACAAGGGCAGCGGCAAGGTCGAGGCCCTGCTGTACCTTGAACCGACCGGCGAACAGGCCGCCGGCGCGCGCTGGCACTTCGGCCGCAACTCGCTGGATGCCGCCTTCGGGCTGTCGTCCGGCGACTCGCTGGGCCTGCTCTGCAGCAACAGCAGCGGAACCAGCATGAGCGGTCTCGCCAGCCACTGCATGCTGGCCAGCCTCGGCGATGACGATGACCTCAACAGCCGTCGCTTCACCGGCACCGCAGCGCTGAACCGTGGCAACAGCCGACTGGGCATAACCGCCGGCACCGGCCGTGAAACCCTGCCCGCCTGGCTGTCAGGACCGAACAAGACGCCTTCGCTGCGCGCCGAGCAGAACGACCTGACTGTATTCGCGCAGAAGAACATCGGCCGCGAGGGGTTCGTCTCCATCGCCGGTACCTACGCCAAGGCGCGGCTGGTGCCATTGGCCGATGCCTCACCGGCCCTCGTCGACCGCTGGGACAGCAAAAGCCTGAGCATCGGCGCCGGCTATGGCAACTTTACCGGCAGCATCATCGGCCGCGTCATCGACGTACCGGGCAAGCCCGGAAAGTGGGAAGGCCTGGGTATCGGCCTGACCTGGCGCACCCCGTGGTCTGGCCAGCTCACCGTCGGCGCCGAGAATGTGATCAGCCGCGGCAAGAATCCGTTCTCGCCCCGCAACGAGAGCAACGACGACGGCACCGTGCCGTACGTGCGTTACGAACAGGATCTCTGATCCCGCTACGCGGATACCGCAGTGACTTTCTCCCGGGCGCCGAAAGGCGCCCGTTGTATGTGCGCGCCTGGAATCTTCTGAAGGAAATTCCGCCGCGGCAGAGATACTGCGGAAAACATATTGATACGTATCGACACATATCAAAAGAGAATTTTTTCGTCATTCTGCGTTAACAAACGAGGCACCTCGTCATCCCATACAACGTAAACGTTTGATTTTTCTTGAAACAGTGAATTTTTACCAAAATCACAGGTTTGATTAACACAGCTTTAATTCTTGGCGAACGCCCGCTACTATCGGCTCAGCCTCGCGATTTGGGAGCGCTTTTCGCTCCCCCGCCGGGCATTAACCCAGCCAAGATTTCTTGGAGAGAGAGAGCCAATGAAACTCAAGTCCAGCCAGCTGCGTGACGCAGTTGTGATCGCGCTTGTCGCCGGTGCTACCACCGCGACGGCACATGCCCAGGAAGCCACCAACCTCGACCGTATCGAGGTCACCGGTTCGCGCATCCGTCAGGTCGATACCGAAACCGCCCAGCCCGTTCTGAGCATCAGCCGTGCTTCGATCGAGAAGAGCGGCTTCAAGACGGTTGCCGACGTCCTGCAGAACATCGCAGCCGCCGGCAGCCCGGCCATCAGCCGTTCCGAGCCGCTGTCCTCCGGTGAAGCCGTCGGTGGCTTCTACATCGACCTGCGCAATCTCGGTGCCGAGCGCACCCTGGTGCTGGTCGACGGCAAGCGCCTCGGCGCCAGCGTCAGCGGCCTGCAGGACGTCTCGCAGATCCCGTCGGCCATCGTCGAGCGTATCGACGTGCTGAAGGATGGCGCTTCGTCGATCTACGGCTCCGACGCGATCGCCAGCGTGATCAACATCATCACCCGCAAGAACTTCGAAGGCCTGGAGGCCAATGCCTACGTCGGCCAGTACGGCGAAGGTGACGGCCAGAAGACCAGCTACGACTTCGTGGCCGGCTTCACCGGTGACCGTGGCTCGGTCACCATCGGTGCCGAGTACGCCGAAGAAAAGGAAGTCTGGGCCAGGGATCGCTGGTTCAGCCGTTACTCGCGCACCACCTTCCACCCGGAACAGAACTGGAGCCCGGTCAGCCAGTGGGGCACGATCATCGATCCGGACACCGATGACTGGCTCACCCTGAACCGCGGTGGCGACTACCGCGACGTCAACCAGTATCACGACCAGGACTTCGCCGGCATCACCGGTGATACCAGCAACTCGAACGAGCAGATGCACCTGCTGACGCCGACCAAGCGGCGTTCGGTATTTGCCAATGTCCAGTACGACCTCACCGACAACGTCCGTTTCGTCTCCGACCTGCTGTACACGCGTCGTGAAGCGCAGGCCCAGGTCGCCGGCTATCCGCTGCAGTCTTCTGCCTATTCGCGGCAGGGCGCAAAGTGGGACGCTGACAGCTACTACAACCCGTTCGGCAAGGACATGGGCTTCATGCGCCGTGGCTGGGAAGTGCCGCGCCTGTCGACCAACAAGCTGACCACCTTCCGATTCACCGGAGCACTGCAGGGCAGCTTCCAGTTCAATGACAAGTACTTCGACTGGGAAGCTGGCTACATCTACCAGAACTCGGAGAACCTGCAGACCCAGACCGGTAACTACAACGTGCTGGCGGTCAACGCAGCTACCGGTCCGTCGTTCTTCAACCCGGCCACCGGTCGCGTCGAGTGCGGCAGTGCAGCTGGGCTGGTGGATGGTTCGAACCCGATCTACGGTTCCGGTGCCGGCGGCTGTATCCCGTGGAATCCGGCCATTCCGGCGGGCCGTACCGGCGACGGTGGCCTGAGCGGCAACCCGGACCTGCAGCAGTTCCTGTTCCCGACCACCAAGAACACTGGTGAAGTCACCACCAAGACTTACTACGCGAACATCGCCGGCAGCCTGTTCACCCTGCCCGCTGGCGACCTGGGCTTCGCGCTGGGCTACGAGTACCGTGAAGACAAGGGCTCCTACAATCCTGACGCCCTGTCGCAGACCGGTTACTCCACCGATCTGGCCGCAGGTCCGACCGGTGGCGGCTACAACGTCAACGAAGTGTATCTGGAGCTGAATGTTCCGATCCTGGCTGACCTGCCGGGTGCCAAGGAACTGAGCTTCAACGCGGCCACGCGTTATTCCAAGTACAACACCTTCGGCAACACCACCAACAACAAGTTCGGTCTGAAGTGGAAGCCGATCGACCAGCTGCTGGTGCGTGCAACCTACGCTGAAGGCTTCCGCGCGCCGACCATCGACAATCTGTACGGTGGCAGTTCGCAGACCTTCGCGTACTTCACCGATCCGTGCGACACGTCGTTCGGCTCGACCGGCGATCCGGCCGTCGCCGCTCGCTGCGCCGCCGCCATCGGCCCGACCGCCAGCACCTTCCGTCAGCTGCGCCAGGGCTATGTGCCTGCCAGCGGACCGGATGAGCAGACGCCGGACCCGTTCAATGCGGTCTCCAATCCGGACCTGACCCCGGAGAAGTCCAAGACCGTCGGCCTGGTGTGGAGCCCGACCTTCGCCCAGGGCCTGAACCTGAGCCTGGACTGGTGGAACATCAAGATCACCAACACCATCGTCACCGACAGCCCGGATGACCAGCTGAACGACTGCTACGTGCTCGGCATTGCTGAACGCTGCAACTCGTTCTCCCGCGATCCGAACCGCCACAACGTGGTCAACCTGACCTATGCACCGCGCAACGCTGGTTACCAGGAAACCGAAGGCTTCGACTTCGACGTGGCCTACCGCTTCGAGACCAGCAGCTGGGGTACCTTCAACGCCAACCTGCAGAACAGCTACGTCAGCAAGAACGTGCTGAAGACCACCAATGCGCAGGAAGTGCCGGTGTCGATCCTCAACGGCTTCGGCAGCAACTTCCGCCTGCGTTCGAACCTGGTGCTGGGCTGGGAGCGTGGTGACTGGGGCGTCACCTGGGGCACCCGCTACTTCTCGGGTGTCAAGGAGCGCTGCTACTACAGCACTGAGTGCACCCTGCCGGACTTCGGCTCGCCGGATCCGGTGCGCGACCGCGCAATGAACGAGCGTGGCTCGACCATGTTCCACGATGTCCAGGTGTCCTGGAACGCCCCGTGGAATGCGACCATCGCGGTCGGCGCACGCAACGTGTTCGACCATTACGGCCCGCAGATGTACTCGGCGCCGAACTCGCAGTACTCGTACTACGGCGGCTACGACATCGGTCGCTTCATGTACATGCAGTACAAGCAGAAGTTCTGATCGATCCACTGATCAGCTGATGCAGCAACGGCCCCGCAAGGGGCCGTTGTTCTTTGTGCCACCGGGCAAGTGGCTGACCGGCGCCCAACAAAAAAGGCCGCAGCAGGGCTGCGACCTTCCAGCAACCTCATCGCAGGGCGCTTATCCGTTCGGAATCAACGTGTCGATCAGGTGTTCGACATACGCCTCGAAATCCTCACGGGCCTGCTTGGGCTGCTGCAGCTGCAGCGACAGCTGCAGGAAGCCGACGTAGGCGGCATAGGCCAGGCGCGCACGATGGCGTGCATCGGTCGAACTGAGCCCTGCCTGACGGAAGGAAGCGATCAGGTAATCCAGGCGACGCTGCGAGACGCGGTCGATCACCGGGCGCACCATCGGGTGGTCCAGCGCCTTCAGCAGTTCGCTGTAGATGATGTGCGGCTGCACTTCATGGGCGACCATCTGGAAGAGCTGGCGCAGGCGCACGCGCGGATCCGGCACGTCTTCGAGGCTGCCGAATACCTGTTCCTGTTCGAACAGTTCCCAGCGCTCCAACGCCGCCTGCAGCAACGCATCGCGCGATGGGAAATGCCAGTAGAAACTGCCCTTGGTCACGCCCAGGCGCCGCGCCAACGGTTCCACCGCGACGGCACCCACGCCTTGTTCAGCAATCAGATCGAGGGCCGCCTGGGCCCAGTCTTCGGCACTCAGGCGGCTGTTGCGGCCGGCGCGCGGTTCGCCGGCAGAAGCGTCAGGTTGATTCATGGGCTGATTTAACCATACGCCGGGGTTCGTTGCAGTACGCGATTGCAGCCGGAACCGTCACAGCGGCGTCCAGATCGCCTCCCGCACCGCACCATACGATGCAGTATTGACTTCCTTCCGAAGCAATCCATACTAGCAAGTATGGTTATGTCCCCGACTCCCGCTGCGTTCCATGACCTGCGCCTGGAAGCGGCCCATGGCACCCGTCTGGCCGCCACCGCCAGTGACCACGGTCGTCGTGGCCGCGTGCTGTTCGCGCATGGCTTCGGCCAGACCCGGCACGCCTGGAATGCGACCGCCGGCGCCCTGTCCGCAGCGGGCCTGCAGACCCTGGCCTACGATGCCCGCGGCCATGGCGATTCGGACTGGAATGCCGCCGACCTGCCCTATCACGGCGAACAGTTCGCAGATGATCTGATCGTGCTGGCCGGCGAGCAACCGCGCCCGCCGGTGCTGGTCGCGGCATCGATGGGCGGCCTGTTCGGCCTGCTGGCCGAGTCGCGCTGGCCGGGCCTGTTCTCGGCGATGGTGCTTGTCGACATCACCCCGCGCTGGGATACCGCCGGGGTCGAACGCATCCTGGCCTTCATGACCGCCCATCCCGATGGCTTCGCCTCGCTGGCCCAAGCCGCCGACGTGATCTCGGCCTACATGCCGCACCGCCCGCGCAAATCCGAACAGTCGCTGCGCGCGCTGCTGCGCGAGGACGACCACGGCCGCTGGCGCTGGCACTGGGACCCGCGGCTGGTAGCCGAACTGGCCCGCGACAGCGAACAGCACCAGGACGCGCTGGCTGAAGCCGCACGCCAGGTGAAGTGCCCGCTGCTGCTGGTCAGCGGTGGCCGCAGCGACCTGGTCACGCCACAGACCGTGGCCGAATTCCTGGCGTTGGCGCCGCACGCGCGCCATGTACAGCTGCCGCAGGCCACACATATGGTTGCCGGCGACGACAACAACGCCTTTACCGCTACTGTGTTGGACTATCTGGACGTGTTGCCCGCAGCGGATGCTGCGGCTTCGTCCGCCACAAACGAGCACGTCACCGGAGCACGCTCATGAGCATCGTTCTTCCCTTCCTCGCCCTGCTGCTGGCAGGCGCGTTCGTCGCCTACCACCGCATGCGGCTGGTTACCTGGACGCTGATCAGCGTGGCCCTGCTGGCCGCCTGCTGGTTCATTCCCTACGTCAACCAGACCGCCACGATCGTCGCGGCCGCTGTGTTGGCCGTCATCGCCGTGCCGCTGCTGCTGCCGTTCATCCGCAAGCCGCTGCTGACCGGCCCGATGATGAAGGTGTTCCGCAAGGTGCTGCCGCCGCTGTCGCAGACCGAGCGCATTGCGCTGGAAACCGGCTCGGTCGGTTTCGAAGGCGAGCTGTTCACCGGTGACCCGGACTGGAACATCCTGCTCAACTACCCGAAGCCGCAGCTGACCGCCGAAGAACAGGCCTTCCTCGATGGTCCGGTGGAAGAGCTGTGCAAGATGGTCAACGACTGGGAAATCACCCACGTCCACGCGGACCTGCCGCCGGAACTGTGGGCCTTCATCAAGAAGAACAAGTTCTTCGGCATGATCATCCCGAAGGAGTATGGCGGCTTGGGCTTCTCCGCGCTGGCTCACCACAAGGTGATCCAGAAGCTCGCCTCGGTGTCTTCGGTGGTCAGCTCCACGGTCGGCGTGCCCAACTCGCTGGGCCCGGGTGAACTGCTGGTGCATTACGGCACCCAGGAACAGAAGGACCAGTACCTGCCGCGCCTGGCCGATGGCCGCGAAGTGCCCTGCTTCGGCCTGACCGGTCCGTTCGCCGGCTCCGACGCCACCTCGATTCCCGACTACGGCATCGTCTGCAAGGGCGAGTGGAACGGCGAGCAGGTGCTCGGCGTCAAGCTGACCTTCGACAAGCGCTACATCACGCTGGCCCCGGTTGCCTCGCTGATCGGCCTGGCCTTCCGCATGTACGATCCGGACGGCCTGATCGGTGAAACCCGCGACATCGGCATCACCCTGGGCCTGCTGCCGCGCGAGACCGCCGGCGTTGAAATCGGCCGTCGCCACTTCCCGCTGAATTCGACCTTCCAGAACGGCCCCATCCGCGGCAAGGACGTGTTCATTCCGCTGACCCAGCTGATCGGTGGCGCTGCCATGGCCGGCAAGGGTTGGAACATGCTCAACGAGTGCCTGGCCGTGGGCCGCTCGATCACCCTGCCCTCCACCGCCAGCGGCGGTGCCAAGGCCGGTGCCGCGGTGACCGGTGCCTACGCTCGCATCCGCAAGCAGTTCGGCCTGTCGGTCGGCCGCTTCGAGGGCGTGGAAGAAGCGCTGGCCCGCATCGGCGGCAAAGCCTACAAGATCAGCGCGCTGTCGCAGGCCACGGCGGCAGCGGTGGACCGCGGCGACGTGCCGTCGGTGCCGTCGGCGATCGCCAAGTACCACTGCACCAACATGAGCCGCGAAGTGATCTCGGACATGATGGACGTCATCGGCGGCAAGGGCATCATCCTGGGGCCGCGCAACTTCGCCGGCCGCAGCTGGCAGGCCGCGCCGATCGCGATCACCGTGGAAGGCGCCAACATCATGACCCGCAGCCTGCTGATCTTCGGCCAGGGTGCGATCCTCTGCCACCCGTGGGTGCTGAAGGAAATGAAGGCCGCGCAGGATCCGGACACCCGTGCCGGCCTGCAGGACTTCGACCGCAGCCTGTTCGGCCACATCCGCTACGGCATCTCCAATGCCGTGCGTTCGTTCTGGTTCGGCCTGACCGGCGCGCGCTTCGGTGCCGCTCCGGGTGACGCCTACACCCGCCGCTACTTCCGCAAGCTGGACCGTTACTCGGCCAACCTGGCGCTGATGGCCGACATCTCGATGATGACCCTCGGTGGCAAGCTGAAGTTCAAGGAATCGCTGTCCGGCCGCCTGGGCGACGTGCTGAGCCACGTCTACATGACCAGCGCCATGCTCAAGCGCTACCACGACGAAGGCGCACCGCAGGCCGACCAGCCGCTGCTGGCCTGGGCCTTCCATGACAGCGTGCACAAGATCGAGGAATCGCTGTCGGCCGCCCTGCGCAACTTCCCGATCCGTCCGATCGGTTGGCTGATGTGGGCGCTGATCTTCCCGCTGGGCCGTCGTGCCGAGGCCCCGGGTGACCGCCTGAGCCGCCGCGTCGCCGCCCTGCTGATGGCCCCGAACGAAGCGCGTGATCGTCTGGCCAGCGGCGTGTTCCTGACCCCGTGCGAGAACAACCCGGGTGGCCGCATCAACAGCTACCTGAGCAAGGCGATCATGGCCGAGCCGGTGGAGCGCAAGTTCCTGAAGGCGCTGAAGAGCAAGGGCATCGAAGCGCTGGACTTCAACAGCCAGCTGGACGAAGCCGTGGCCGAAGGCGTGATCACCCAGGACGAGCGCAGCCTGCTGGAAGAGCTGCGTACGCTGACCTTGGACACCATCACAGTGGACGACTTTGACACCCACGAACTGCGCGCGGCCAGCTACTACGACCGCCAGCACAAGGACCCGCACTCGCAGGCGGCCTGATCGCCCGCGACATGTGTTGCCTTCGACGGCGGGCTTCGGCCCGCCGTTGTTTCATCTGCCGACCGGAATTCCAACCATGTCCACGCCCCTGCTGTCCCTCTACCAGCGTCTGCAGCGATGGCCTGCCGGCAACTGGCTGTTCTCGCGTGCGGTGTGCTTCAAGGCACCCTACTTCGCCAGCATCGCCCCGCGCATCACCCGCCTTGAGCACGGCCGCTGCGAAGGCACGCTGCCCGACCGCCGCAAGGTGCGCAACCACATCGGCACGGTGCACGCGATCGCGATGTGCAACCTGGCCGAACTGACCGCCGGGCTGATGGTCGATGCGTCGTTGCCGAAGGGCATGCGCTGGATTCCGAAGGGGATGCAGGTGCAGTACCTGGCCAAGGCCCGTGGCACGCTGCAGGCGGTGGCGCTGCCGGCGCAGCCGATTGTCGTTGCGGCCGAGGGCTATGCGCTGCCGGTGACGGTGAGCGTGCGCGACCACGCGGGAACGGAGGTGTTCAGCGCGGTGATCGACATGTGGCTGTCGCCGGCGAAGTAAGGTTCCCGCGAACGGCGCAGCCCCTCGTGGGTGGACGGCGAAAGCGGTTTATCGGTTGGGCCGGAGGGGTGGGTCCATGCGGGGACGCCGCAAGTACGTCCCTGTAGGCTTAGCCGCGCCATCCATGGCGCGGATACCCCGCCCGGCCCCACCCCTCCGGCCTCGGACGGATCTCTGCGGCGTCCCCCACGGAAGAGAAAAAGAAGAGCAAAAGCAAAAGCGACCCATCGGCCGCTTTTTTTCATGCACGCAGAACCCACAAGCGCAGCGACCCGCTGTTGCTCTTGATCTTCTTTTTTCTTCTCCGTGGGCTGGCCGCGCACGGAAACTGTCAGGGGTCGGGCGGGTTGGGTTCGCGGGGGTGTCCGCGGCATGGATGCCGCGGCCAAGCCCCCAGGGATGGGTTCACGGCGTCCCCCGCGAACCCAACCCGCCCGGCCAACCCCATGACAAGCTCTACGCGACCACCCCACGAGGGGCTGCGCCGTTGGCAGGAAACTACGCCACCGCGCGAAACACCAACGCCAGAATCGCCGGCAGCGCCTGGATCATGAAAATACGGCGGTTCACGCTGTAGGCGCCATAGCACCCCGCTACCACCACACAGGCCAGCGAGAACGTCACCAGCACCGGCTGGTCGATCAACAGCCCCACCACGATGCCTGCAGCCAGGAAGCCGTTGTAGAGGCCCTGGTTGGCCGCCAGCACGCGCGTGGTCTCTGCCTTCTCGGGCGTGTTGCGGAACGTCTTCAGGCCCAGTGGGCGCGTCCACAGGAACATCTCCAGCACCAGGAAATAGACGTGCAGCAGGGCGACCAGCAGGGTCAAGGCAAGTGCGATCCAGTACATGGGCGTTTCCTTGGATAAATGGATGGGGTGATGGGGTCAGAGCCCTCTCCGTGGGAGAGGGATCCGACCCCGCGCGGCTCAGCGGTCGCGCGGCAGCTTCTTTTCTTCGCGCAGCACGCCGAATGCGGCAGCGGTCATGCACGCGGCAACCACCACGCCGCCGATGAACACCACGTGCGAACCAAACAGGGACAGGCCCTTGTGCACCCAGGTGAAGCTCAGGTCCGCGCCGCGGTAGACCACCGTATCGATGGCCGCGCCGGCCTTGTAGCGCCACTGGCGGTCGACGCGGGTATAGATGGTTTCGCGTGCCGGCTTGGCCAATGCGAACTCACTGGCGCGGGTCATCACCTGCACCACGGCCACCATCAGCGGCATCGGCGAGGCAGCCAGCACCGAGAAGCCGATCAGGATCGCGAAGCCCGGGATCAACAGCGCCGGAGCAATGCCGTGGCGTGACAGCAACCAACGGGTCAGGCCGAGCTGCATCAGCAGTGCCAGCGCGTTCACCGCTAGGTCAATGCGCGAGAAGAAGGCAGTGGCAGCGCCTGCATCGTTGAACGCCGCACGCACGATAGTGGCCTGCTGGTTGTACAGCAGGGTGCCCACGCCAACGCCGAACACCACCATGACCGCCAGCCAGCGCAGCAGCGGCTCACGCACGATCAGCTTCAGGCCATCCAGCACGCTGCCACCCATCGGCTGCTCGCCCGACACCAGCTGCTGCTCACGCTCGCGCAGCACAGCCCAGTGCCGCAACCGCCAGATGCAGAACATGCAGACGGTCAAAAAACCGGCCGAAACCAGCATCAGATTGGCGATGCCCACGCGCTGCACCAGTGCGCTGGTGATGATGGGGCCGAGGAAGGCACCGATGGTGCCAGCCGCACCGATGTAGCCGTAGTAGGCACGCGCCTGCACGTTGGAGAACACATCGGCCATGAAGCTCCAGAACACCGCCACCGCGAACAGGTTGAACACCATCACCCAGAGGAAGAAGGCCATGCCCCGCCCCGGCACGTTGCTATCGAACAGTGCGTAGAAGCCCAGCAGGGTGGCGATGAAGAACCCATACACCGCCGGCAGGAACACCCGGCGCGGGAAGCGGCTGACCAGCCAGCCGTAGGCCGGCTGCAGCACCAGCATGATCACGAACACGCAGGAGAACAGGAACTGCAGGACGAAGTCCTTCAGCGCGATGCCATGGCTGGCGAACCAGGCGATCAGCATCGGCGGGAACACGGTCTCCAGGTCGGCCGAAGCGGCCATCGCCTCACGCACCGGGCGCAGCACGTAGTAGCCGCTCAGCAGGCAGAAGAAGTACAGGAACGACCACCACAGCGCCGGCGACTCACGCAGTGCCGCCGTCAACCCACGCAACGGCCCCTTGCCCTGCACCGCGCTCACGCGGCGTCCCTCGCCAGAAGACGGCGGTTGGACAGCGGCATGGCAGGCTCCGGGGCGATGAAGCGCGTACGTTAGCCAATGCACTGCAACATCGCCAGCAGCAGCCCCGCAGAAGGCTGAAACGCAGTGTCACGGCCCCACCCGGACGACACGTTCCGATACACGCTTCCGGAGCGTCAAAATTCCAACTTTTTCAACGAGATGCGCATTCATCTTCGCTTTGTTTGTGCACAAGGGAAAAGCGGCGCTAGAATCGCCATCAGCAGTCGCGCACGGGTCTCCACGATGAAAAAGAACAGCCTGCGTCGTCCGATCCGTTCGGCGGCCACCGGTTTGCTGGGCATGTTGATGCCCGTTGCCTTGTCCACCACTGCGCAGACCCCGCCGCCATTGCCGCCGATGCCGGCCAACATCGAATCCGCTGCCGGCGCTGCTGTCGCCCACACGCAGCCGGCGGCCTACCGTACCGGCCTGGTGCCGCAGGTGCAGCTGCCGGCGGCCGGCTTCAACGTGGCCAACATCGAATCGATGGCGCAGCAGCTGACCTATGGTGAGCGCGTACCGGGCATGGCCGTGGCCATCGTGCAGGGTGGCCGTGTGCTCAGCGCGCGCGGCTATGGCGTCACCGACGTCAACAACCCGCTGCCGGTCGATGCGCATACCGTGTTCCGCCTGGCGTCGCTGTCCAAGGCCTTCGCCGGCACCATGGCCGGCCTGCTGGTCAACGATGGCACCCTGCGCTGGGACAGCAAGGTCACCGACTACGTGCCGGGCTTCCGCCTGAACTCGCCGGAAGCAACCGACCGCCTGACCGTGGCCGACGTACTCAGCCACCGCGTCGGCCTGCCGTACAACGCCTACGACCGCGACATCGAAGGCAATGCCGAGTACTACTCGCTGACCCAGAAACTGGCCAACACCAGCCTGAAGTGCCTGCCGGGCGACTGCTACGCCTACCAGAACGTGGCCTTCAGCCTGATCGGTGACGTGGTCTATGCCGCCTCGGGCAGCTTCTACGAGCAGTCGGTCGAGCGCCGCATCTTCAAGCCGCTGGGCATGAACGATGCCAGCCTCGGCCTGGCCGGCATCCAGGCCAGCTCACGCTGGGCGCGCCCGCACGTGCGCAGCCGTAATGGCTGGGTGTCGCTGACGCCGAAGCCGACCTATTACCGCGTCGCCCCGGCCGCCGGCGTCAACGCCAGCGCCAGCGACATGGCGCAATGGCTGCTGGCCCACACCGGCCACCGTCCGGACGTGCTGCCGGCGCCGCTGCTGGCCACCCTGCATTCCAGCCTGATCAACACCCCGGGCGAGATGCGTTCGGGCTGGCGCCGCGAGCGCCTGCACTCGGCCGGCTACGCACTGGGCTGGCGCACCTTCGACTATGCCGGTCACGACGTGGTGTTCCATGCCGGCGCCGTGCAGGGCTACCGCGGCCTGGTCGCGCTGGTGCCGGAACGCGACCTTGGCATCGCCATCATGTGGAACGGCGAAAGCGGCCTGCCCAGCGGCCTGCTGCCGACCGTGCTCGACGCCGCCCTCGGCCTGCCGACCCAGCGCTGGCTGGACGTGGACACCGACTTCGGCAGCGACAACCTGATGGCCGAAGGCGCGAGCCCTGCGCAGCAGGACAAGCGCAAGGGCAAGGGTGCTTCCAGCAACCGTGCCGTCGCCTCGCCGCGCTGATCTGGCGGGCTCGACGGTGAGTACGAAGGGCGGCCCGCGGGTCGCCCTTTTTGTTGGCTGTCGTGGAGTCGAGCCTTGCTCGACTGTCCGTGCAAAGCAGTCGAGCACGGCTCGACTCTACAAATGCGTGAAGCAGCCGAGCAGGGCTCGGCTCTACAGTTCCGGAGGGCTAATGCGCGAAGTAGTGCATTCCGCCGTCCACCGGAATCACGGCACCGGTGATGTAGCCGGCCAGCGGCGAGGCCAGGAACGCCACCAGCGGCGCCACTTCCTCCGGTTCGCCGAAGCGCCCGATCGGGATGTTGCGGGCGATGAATTCGCGCCGGCTTTCCTCGGTGGGATGCAGGCGGTCCCGGATCTGCGCGCTATTGATCCGTCCCGGCGCGATTGCATTGACCGTGATGCCCTGTGTGGCCAGCGCCGACGACAGCCCCTTGCTCCACAGATGCAGCGCTGCCTTTGCTGCCGTGGCGGCGTTCACGGCACGCGGCTCCATCGAACCACTGAAGTTGATCACTCGTCCCCACCCCTGCGCCTGCATCGCCGGCAGCAATGCCTGGGTCAGCCGTCGCGCCGCAGAGAAATTCAGTGCGATCGCCTCCTCCCAGACATCGTCGCCCGCATCCACCGTGGCCGGCCGCCCTCCTCCAGCCGCGTTGACCAGGATGTCCACCCGCTGCAGCGCTGCCAGCGAGGCATCGGCGATGCGGCGCACATCATCGGCATCGGTGACATCACCGAGCACGATGACCGGCGCGGGCGCGCCACCGCTTTCGATTTCCGCCGCCAGGGCCTGCAGCGGCTCCGCGCGCCGTGCACTGATCACAACACGCACACCCTGCGCCGCCAGCAACCTGGCAACACCGGCACCGATGCCACTGCCCGCACCGGTGACCAGCGCGGTGCGTCCCTCGAGGTTCAAATCCATGGTGTTCTCCTGTGAGCATGGCCGGGACATCCGGCCCGTGCAGCGCATGCTCTTTGATCACCCCTGATTGATAAACTCCGCGCAGGTTTCAGCATTCAACACCCGGGGTGTCAGATGAACCTGCTGGAGAGCATGCGGGTCTACGTGCTGATCGTGGACAAGGGCAGCCTCAGCGCTGCGGCAGCGGCGATGGATATTTCCGCGACGATGGCCGGCAAGCACCTGCGCTCGCTCGAGGCCCGGCTCGGCATGCAGCTGCTCAGCCGCACCACCCGGCGCCAGCACCTGACCCCCTTCGGCGAGGACTACTACGCGCGATGCAAGGAGATCCTGCGCCTGGTGGACGAGACCGATGCGCAGGCCCAGCACCAGCAGCTGGCACCCGCAGGAACGCTGCGCATCAGCGCTCCGGTAATCTTCGGCACCCATGCACTGGTGCCGGCGCTGGCCGAGTACATGGCCCGCTACCCGGACGTCCGTGTCGAGGCGACGCTGACCGACCGCGTGGTCGACCTGGCCGAGGAAGGCTTCGAAGCAGCGCTGCGCATCGGCACCCTGGCCGGCAGCAGCGAACTGATAGCACGGGCGCTCGCCCCGTATCGCTTGATGATGTGCGCCTCGCCGGCCTACCTCGCGCGCCACGGCACCCCGGACACGTTGCCAGCGCTCGCCTCGCATCAATGCCTGTCCTTCGAACCCAGCGCGCTCGCGCAGTGGCTGCAGGCCGGCGCTGGCGAGCTCGACCACGCGCCCGATGGCAGGCTGCAGATCAACAACGGCGAAGCACTGCGTTCGGCCGCACTGCATGGGCTGGGCATCGTGCTGCAATCGACCCTGCTGCTGGCCGCAGATGTCGACGCCGGGCGCCTGGTGCAGCTGTTCCCCGAGCACGGTCAGGCCGGTCGGCCGATGCACGTGGTCTACGCCCACGACCGCTACCGCTCAACCCGCCTGCGCAGCTTCCTCGACTTCCTGGTCGAGCGTTTCCCGCCCTTGCCGACCACGTTCGCAACCGACATCCGAGCATAAAAAAACCCCCTCCCTGCTGGGCAACAGGGAAGGGGTTTCAGGATGCGGCTATCGGGAAGTACTTAGATCAGCGGCGCCGGGGTTGCCGGCAGAGCGACCGGAGCAGCCTTCTTCTTGCGGGCGGCCGGCTTGCGCTTGGCAACCTTCTTCGCTGCCTTCTTCGGGGCAGCCTTCTTGGTGGCCTTCTTCGCGGTCTTCTTCACTGCCTTCTTGGCGGTCTTCTTTACCGCCTTCTTTGCAGTCTTCTTTACTGCCTTCTTGGCGACCTTCTTGGCCGGCTTGCGGGCAGTAGCCTTCTTGGCAGTCTTCTTGGCAGTCTTCTTGGTGGCCTTTTTGGCTACCTTCTTGACGGCCTTCTTCGCGGTCTTCTTGACGGCCTTCTTGGCAGTGGACTTCTTGGCTACCTTCTTTGCCGCCTTCTTCACTGCCTTCTTCGCAGTGGTCTTCTTGGCGACCTTCTTCGCAGCCTTCTTCACTGCCTTCTTGGCGGTCGCCTTCTTCGCGACCTTCTTCACTGCCTTCTTGGCAGCGGCCTTCTTAGCGACCTTCTTCACCGCTTTCTTGGCGGCGGGCTTTTTCTTCGCAGCTTTCTTGGTTGCCATGGGATGGCTCCTCGTCAGTGATAGGGAGTTGAAACGCCCAGGTGGATCAAACCCGCGGATGCTGCGTGCGGGGACCGCCGGCGCGTCAGGCGCGCCGTTACGGATGCGG
Source organism: Stenotrophomonas sp. CCNWLW162 (assembly GCF_037203745.1). NCBI lineage: Bacteria > Pseudomonadati > Pseudomonadota > Gammaproteobacteria > Lysobacterales > Lysobacteraceae > Stenotrophomonas > Stenotrophomonas sp. CCNWLW162. Next base: position 48,261 of record NZ_JBBCBL010000013.1, read on the forward strand.
CAATGCCCGCCTCGATCGGCGGAGCGGGCATCGGAACGGGAGGTACCTTGCATTTCTCCGGGGGAAGCGGGGCCATGTCCACCGTCATCAGGGTCGCGGTGGTCTTGAAGGGGCTGCTTCGCATCGGACGATTGATTCTGCGCACTCGGTTGGGCAGGCAAGGTCTGCTGAGGCGAAACCTAATCACGGTTTTTTTTACTGTCAACAACCCCCGCGAAAAATTTTCACATCCGCGCCGTCCGCGGCGGCGTCTGCACGGTCGCCACGTCGCGCCTGCAGCGACCGCCGAAGCGCCGCGCACGCACGTTGTCTGCAACAACGCAGACGCAATCGTTGAACAAAAAGCACTTGAAATAAGCACTCTACGCAGAAGCGTGCATGTCCGTCGCCACAGCATGCATGCATTGCAAACAACCATCACCGCTGCCGCCAACGCCAGCACAACGGCGCCGCAACGGGGCATCAAAAGTTTTCACATCCGGACACGCCAACGCGGGGTGGAAACGCGGATTTGCGCAAAACTGCGCATGCCCTTCCGTGCCGTTCGTCTGCCCGCTGATGCCATGCCGAGGGTCGGCAACGAACCCGTCGTCATGAGTCGGGCACCATCGCCAAAACAAAAACGGCCACCCGAAGGTGGCCGTGTCCGAACCCGGAAGTGACGACTCAGTGGTCTTCGTCTTCCAGGGCTTCGGCGTACGCGTCCGGATCCAGCAGCTCGTTGAGCTCATCGGCGTTGGACAGTTCGACCACGTACATCCAGCCGTCGCCGTAGGCATCTTCGTTGATGGTTTCCGGCTTGTCCGACAGCGCCGAGTTGACCTCGACGATGGTGCCGCTGACCGGGCTGTAGACGTCGGAGGCGGCCTTCACCGACTCGACGACCGCGATCTGCTCGTTGGCCTTGGCGGTCGCGCCGACTTCGGGCAGCTCGACGTAGACCAGGTCACCCAGCAGGCCCTGGGCGTGGTCGGAAATACCGACGGTCACGCGGCCATTGCCTTCGACACGGGCCCACTCATGGGACTTGAGGAACTTGAGGTCGCCGGGGATCTCGCTCATGGGACTGCTCCAGAGATATGCAGGGGTGGAAAAAACGGGGCTAGTGTAACCAACCGGCCGCCACTGCTGTCAGTGACGACCGGCATGTTTGGATCAGGCGTCGCCAAGCACGCCGGGCTGGGCCTGGCCTTCGCGCACGAACGGGAACTTGACCACGCGCACCGGCACCTGCCGGCCGCGGATGTCGACGGTGACCTCGCCCACTTCACCGGCCGGCACGCGCGCGAAGGCGATGCCCTTGGCCAGGGTCGGCGAGAAGGTGCCGGACAGGATCTCGCCCTGGCCACCGGCGGTGGTCACCGCCTGACCATGACGCAGCACACCCTTCTCGTCCATCACCAGGCCGATCATCTGGCGTGCGGTGCCAGCGGCCTTCTGCGCTTCCAGCACGTCGCGGCCGATGAAGTCGCGACCTTCGTCCAGCGACACGGTCCAGGCCAGCGCCGCTTCGTACGGGCTGATCGCTTCGTCCATGTCCTGGCCATACAGGTTCATGCCGGCTTCCAGGCGCAGGGTGTCGCGCGCACCGAGTCCGGCCGGCTTCACGCCCGCCGCCAGCAGGCGGTTCCAGAACGCGACCACGGCATCCTGCGGCAGCAGGATCTCGAAACCATCTTCACCGGTGTAGCCGGTGCGGGCGACGAACAGCTCGACGCCATCGTCGGACTGCGCCTGCAGCGCAGCAAAGCGGCCAAGCTTGGTCAGCGCTGCACGGTCGGCTTCGCGGGCCAGGCCGATGACGATGTCGCGCGCCTGCGGGCCCTGCACGGCAAGGATGGCCAGGTCCGGACGCTGCTCGACGCTGACGCCGAACGGCGCGGCCTGCTCACGCAGCCAGGCCAGGTCCTTCTCACGGGTGGATGCGTTGACGACCATGCGGAAGAAGTCATCGCCCAGGTAGTAGACGATCAGATCATCGATGACGCCGCCGCGCGGATTCAGCATGCACGAGTACAGGGCCTTGCCGGTCACCTTCAACTTGTCCACGGAATTGGCCAGCAGGCGGCGCAGGAACGGCTTGACCTGGTCACCGCGCAGGTCGACCACGGTCATGTGGCTGACGTCGAACACACCGGACTCGCGACGCACCAGGTGGTGTTCGTCCAGCTGCGAGCCGTAGTGGATGGGCATGTCCCAACCCCCGAAATCGACCATCTTGGCGCCAAGGGCGCGGTGGGTATCGTTGAGCAGCGTCTTCTGGGTCATGACCGGGTCCGGCAGCAGAGGAAACAAGAATCCCCATTATCCCAGATCGGTCGCCCGCAGGTCGCGCCGCAGCGCAGCGGGGTGTTTGGCCGGCCTGCGGCCGGCGCCGCTTTCTACAGCTAGAGCGCAAAGCCTGAGTTCATCGGCTCTGGATTGACTCGGCCTGGGCGGGTCGGAGCGAGTGCTTTTGCTCTTTGCTCTTTTTCTTTTTCCGTGGGCTGGACGCGCACGGAAACTGTCGGGGGGGGGGGGGGGGGGGGGGGGGGGGGGGGGGGGGGGGGGGGGGGGGGGGGGGCGGCCCGGCCCGCGCGGGGGGGGGGGGGGGGGGGGGGGCGGCCCGGCGCCCCCCCCCCCCCCCCCCACC
>NZ_JBBCBL010000014.1:0-44929 GCF_037203745.1 Stenotrophomonas sp. CCNWLW162
GGGCAGGACGCCCAACCCCGGTCTTGCCGTGTGCGCAGGACAGCGCACACGAGCAAGGCGCCATCGAGCCCCCAGGGACGGGTTTACGGCGTGTCCTGCCAACCCACACCGCCCCGCCATCCCACGGAATGCCCACTGTTGCTGTTGCTGTTGCTGTTGCTTCGGCCTCTGCGGGTGCAGGGCGCAGCCCTGCCGACCAACCTACCTACGCGGCAGGTAGGTCACCAGGGAAAGGTCATGCCGGCTCTCCGGCACCAGCGCTACGTACTGCAGGTCCAGCAACCCGCGCGTGGGATGGTTCAATTTCTTCGCACCTTCATCGAACCGCCGCACATCGTGCTCCGGCCACCACTGGCGGAACTCCTCGCTGTGCGCGGCGATGTCCTCGGCCAGCGCCAGGAACGGGGCCTTGTCCGGCGCCTGCGCCATCGCCGCGCGGAAGCCCGCCAGCAGCCCGCGGGTCATTTCTTCCCAGTTGAGGATCAGCGTGCGGTACGGCGGATACAGGAACATCAGCCGCAGCGTGTTGCGCTCGTGCGGCGCCAGCTGGCTGTAATCCACGAACAGGTCGGCGATGGCCGGGTTCCAGGCCAGGATGTCGTAGCGGGTATTGCGCACGTAGGCCGGGATCGGCTGCATGGCTTCCACCAGCTGCCGCAGGCCATCGGTGACCGTCTCGTCCGGGGACTCCAGCGGCACGCCGTAGCCGGACAGCGCGAACGCATAGGCGCGCTCGTCGTCGCTCATGCGCAGCACCTGCGCCAAGCGTTCAAGCACCTCCGGCGAGGCGCGCACTTCGCGGCCCTGCTCGATCCAGGTGTACCAGCTGACACTGACCCCGATCGCCAGTGCCACTTCCTCGCGCTTCAGGCCCGGGGTACGCCGGCGCCCGGCCGGCAGGCCGAGCGTGGCGGGGTCGACACGGGCGCGGCAGGCTTTGAGGAAGCCGCCGAGTTCCTTGCGTTCACTTTCGCTGCGCATCATCTCCCTCCATCACGGAGGGCGATGATATCCGCGCAGGCGCGTCGATCAGGCATCGACGCGCTTGGAGCCCACGGCCAGGCCGGCCTTCAGGCTGGCCTCGACGAACTCGTCCAGGTCGCCGTCGAGCACCTTCTGCGTATCCGAACGCTCGATGCCGGTGCGCAGGTCCTTGATACGGCTCTGATCGAGCACGTAGTTGCGGATCTGGCTGCCCCAGCCGATGTCGGACTTGGTGGCTTCCACGGCGTCCTTCTCGGCGTTGCGCTTCTGGATCTCCAGCTCGTACAACTTGGCGGCCAGCATCTTCATCGCGTTGTCGCGGTTCTGGTGCTGGCTGCGGCCGGTCTGGCAGGCCACGACGATGTTGGTCGGGATGTGGGTGATACGCACCGCCGACTCGGTCTTGTTCACGTGCTGGCCACCGGCACCGGACGAACGATACACGTCGGTACGCAGGTCGGCCGGGTTGATGGTGATATCGATGTTGTCGTCGATTTCCGGCGACACGAACACCGAGGTGAAACTGGTGTGGCGGCGGTTGTCCGAATCGAACGGCGACTTGCGCACCAGGCGGTGCACGCCGGTCTCGGTCTTCAGCCAGCCGTAGGCGTAGTCGCCTTCCACGCGCAGCGTGGCCGACTTGATGCCGGCGACGTCGCCACCGGAGACTTCCATCAGCTCGGTCTTCCAGCCGCGCGATTCACACCAGCGCAGGTACATGCGCAGCAGGATCTCGGCCCAGTCCTGGGCTTCGGTGCCGCCGGCACCGGCCTGGATGTCGACGAATGCGGCAGCATTGTCCATCTCGCCGGAGAACATGCGCTGGAATTCCAGCTTCTCGACGTGCGACTGGTGCTTGTCCAGGTCGGCGACCACGGCCAGCGCGGTGTCCTCATCCTGCTCGGATTCGGCCAGCTCAAGCAGTTCGGTGGCATCAGCCAGGCCGTCGAGCACCGAGGCGATGCCGCCCACGGTCTTTTCCAGGCTGGAGCGCTCGCGGCCCAGGTTCTGGGCGTATTCGGCGTTGTTCCAGACGTCGGGGCTTTCCAGCTCCCGCGTTACTTCTTCAAGACGCTCTTTCTTGGCGTCGTAGTCAAAGATACCCCCGAAGCGACAGCACGCGATCGGTCAGATCGGTGATGCGCTGGCGGACAGGATTCAGTTCGATCATGTCGGCGGTTATGCATTCAAAAGATGACTGGCAATGATACCGCAGGCCGGGGGCGCCCGGAATGAGGGGTCAGGGCCTGCCCCAGGCTGCAAACCCGTCCGTTGGTAGAGTCGACTGTCAGTCGACTGCTTTTCATTCAGATTGCGGTGAAGCCCGCGCTGCGCGCGATAGTCGATTAACAGTCGACTCTACCCTCCCGCCCCGCCCAGCGCCTGCCGAAGCAGCGGCAACTGGCGCCGGCTGCAGGGCACCTTGGCCCCGTCGGCCATATGCAACAAGGCCTCGCCGCCATCCAGCGGTTCGATCGAACGCAACTGGCTGCGGTGGATCAGCCAGCTGCGGTGCGGGCGCAGGAACTGGCCCGGGTCCAGCCGCTGCTCCAACACCGCCATGGTGATCCGCAGCGGGTAATCGTGGCCGCGCACCCGCAGATTCACGTAATTCCCCGCCGCTTGGGCGTATTCCACGTCTGCGGTGGCCACCAGGAACTCCTTGCCCAGCTTGCGTACCAGGAAATGCTGGGGACGCTCGACCGGCTCCACCGGCGGACCTACGTCGGGCTCGGCCAGCAGGCTCGCCTCGCCCTGCCTGCGCCGGCCGAACCAGCTGGCAAAGTGCTCCAGTGCCACGAACAGCGCAAAGGTGCGCACATCTTTCAGGTATTCGTACGCAAAGCGTTCCAGCCAGCCGGCATCGTCCTGGTAGCGATAGCCCAGCGATGCGTATGCCAGATGCCGCAGCAGCATCATTCCCCCCACATGCAGCAGTGACCAACCGAGGCTGGCCAGCAGGTACAGCGGCAGCCGCCGCTTCCAGGTATCGGCATGCAGCGGCCAGCGCTCGCACGCCCGCCACAGCAGCGGCAGGGTCAGCAGGATCGGGACGAGGCTGCTGAATTCCCAGATCATCGGCTCCCACAGGCCCAGATCGGCGCCGCGGCGACTGGCGTCCATCACCTCGACCAACGCATTGGTCACTGCCGAGGCCGACAGGATCGCCGCCCATAGCAATAGACGGGTTGACGTACGCCAGCGCGGTGGGCGGCCTGGTGCCATTGGGTGATCCATGGTGTTGCGGTGCTCCAGCGTGCCTCAAGGAACCGAGGGTAGCGGCTCCATTGGTCCCACCACCCCCGCCATTGGTCACTGCACGGGTTCCGGCGACCCCTTGGCAGTCGCTGCACGGACGAGACGGCGTCACATTGGCTCGACTTCCCGGCACACCATGACCATGAACCGACGCCACGACATCGACGCCCTGCGGGTGTTCGCCTTCGCCCTGCTGATCCTCTACCACACCGCGATGGCCTATGTGGACGACTGGGGCTTTCACCTCAAGAGCGTGCACACCGCCGAATGGCTGCAGTGGCCCATGGTGTTCGTCAATCGCTGGCGGATGTCACTGCTGTTCCTGATCTCGGGCATCGCCATCGCACTGATGCGGCCCGAAAGCAGGCTGCTGCGCTTCGCTGGCGTACGTACGTGGAAGCTGCTGTTGCCCCTGCTGTTCGGCATGTTCGTGATCGTACCGATCCAGCCGTACTGCGAAGGCGTGGCCAACGGCCATGTGGCACCGGGCTTCGGCCACTTCCTGCTGCGCTACTGGCAGGTGCGGCCGTGGCCGGAAGGCAGCTTCGCCGGCTGGCAGTACGGCATCACCTGGAACCACCTGTGGTACCTGGCCTATCTGTGGAACTACACGCTGGCACTGGCCCTGTTGATGCCGTTGCTGGGAACGGCAGTGGTGCGCCGCGCGATGGCCTTCTGCGCAGCATCACCGATACTGCTGGTCGGTCTTCCATCCGCCCTGCTGCTGGCATGGGTGATCTGGCTGGAGCCGATCTATCCGTCCACCAATGCCCTGCTTGGCGACTGGTACCAGCACGCGAAGTACGCGACGGTGTTCCTGGCAGGCTACCTGCTCGGCCGCGAGCCGGCGTTCTGGCAACGCGTAGTCGCCCTGCGCCGCACCACGCTATGGCTGGCGCTGGCCGCAGTCGGCTGGTATCTCGGGTTGCGCATCCTCGGCCAGGTACTGCCGGCTGATTCCTCGCTGCGGCATTGGCCCGAACCGTTCTGGGACCTGCAGGTCCGGACCAGCCAGTCGCTTTACGTATGGACCGCGCTGCTTACCATCCTCGGCTGGGGAAAGGTCTTCCTCGATCGCCCGTTCCGCTGGCTGCCGTACTGCACCGAAGCCATCTATCCCTGGTACATGCTGCACCAGAGCCTGATCATCGCCCTGCTGTTCTGGCTCAAGCCACTGCAGTTGGGCCCGTGGATGGAACCGGCCCTGCTGCTGGCCGGCACCGTCGGCGGCTGCCTGCTGATCCACGAACTGCTGATCCGACGCTCGCGTTGGCTGCGCCCCCTGTTCGGTCTGCGCGCCGAACGGCCAGCAACGGCGATTGCACACGCCGCGACGTTGTAGAGCCGAGCCCGCGCTCGGCTGCTTGTGCCTTGAGCCGAGCATAGGCTCGGCTCTACCCGTCCACCAACCGATAATCCGCTAATGTCAGCGCCTACGCGCATGGCAACAGCGCAATGAGGACAACGGATGTTCCAGACCTATTGGCACCTGTGGCTGCAGCAGACCTTCGACGCCGGCGGGATGCTGTCGCTGATGCACTTCATCAGCCTGCTCGGCTACGAAATGGCCTACACGACGCTGATCCTGCTGTGCGCGTTCGGCGCACGGCTGCGCGCCGGATTGTGCGTAATGCTGGCGGTACTGCTGATGGCCTGCGCCACCCACGCGATCAAGCAGGGTGCCGCCCTGCCCCGCCCGTCGGATGTGGATGCGCGCGTGCTGGATGAAGGGGTGCCGTCGCACCCCTTCGTGGTCAACGGCGGCGGACAATCGTTCTGGTCGCTGCCGGATGCGCAGGCCACCGCCATGCTGCGCGCGCAGCCCGACGCCGACTATGGCTTCAACAGTGGCCATGTTGGCGTGGCCACCGCTGCCTGCGTCGGCCTGCTGCTGGCCTTCGGCATTCGCCGACGCTGGCTGCGCTGGGCGTTGGCGCTGGGCTGGCCGCTGCTGATGGCGCTGTCACGGATGTACCTGGGCCGGCATTTCCTGGCCGACGTGCTGGCCGGATGGCTGATCGGCATCGGCGTGGCTCTGTTGGCATGGCAGCTGATGCCAGGGATGCGCTCAAGCAGACAGTGGCAGCTGCCGGTCCTGTTGGGGCTTGGCGTGCTGCTGGCGTGGGCGGCAGCGACCACCCTCTACGTTCCAGTTGGTGAAGCCGGGCGACTGCTCGCGCTGGGCCTGCTGGTGGCGTGGCTGCAATGGCGCGGCTGGCCGGTGGATCCGAAGAGCATCGTGCAGCGGGGGTTGCGCGTGCTGGCTGTGGTGGTGATCTATCTACTGGCACGGCCGTTGATCGATCTGTTCGCCGCGGCCATTCCGCTGCCTGATGTACCGGCGACCGAAGTGCTGTGGCAGACCGTTGGCACGCTGTTGATCCTCGGTGGCGGCGTGGCACTGGCGCGGTGGATGCGGTGGATTCCGCATGGGGTCTCCAAGGTCTGAGACTAACCCTACCTGTTGGTTACCTTCACGGCATTTGCAACTATTCGCATTGGATGTTCCCAAGAACCTTGCGATTCTCCCCGGTCGCCTTCCAGACGGAAGTGGACCTTTGCCCTGGAGACCTGCAATGGATCAATCCGACATCAATATGCTGGCCGCCTTCATTGAATCAGAGGAGGCTGCGCTTGCTGAAGAACGTCAGGGCGACTTCTATCCGAGTTATCACTATCAACTCGCGGCACTCGCACCAAGGGCTGGTAACGACCTGCCCCAGGATATGCTGCAACGCTTCTACTTCCATTGGCTGCGAGTGGGAGACTGGAAGGTCGCAGGACTCCCGCAGAGAGACTTTCCCATCCTTGTTGCTGCGTACCAGGAGCTCACGAAGCTCCCTGTGGGCTACGACACACGCCAGCCAGGCCTCAGCCTCCCGCATCTCTTCTGCTTCGGCTTCAATGAACATGGCGAGCTGCCAAGCGGTGTGGTTAACAATGCCGCGGATCTGAAACAGCGCACGCGTCTGGTGGAGCACTGCAGGAAGTACCAGTCGTTCCAGGCCCAGCGAGAGAAGGTCGATAAATTTCTGCCATATCGCCCATTTGCGCGAACCATTCTCGAGACAGCCCGGTTCCTGCAACAGGATATCAAGGGTATGGGTCGAATCCTCTATTGGGGCATGGCGCTCATTGCACTGCTCGATGAGGACACGCGCATCCAGATGACAAACGACCTGATAGCCAGGAACTGGCCCGAAGACAGGGAACGCGGCCATGTGCTCTCCCTGCTTCATCACACCGCCGAGGCGACCCGGCCCCACTGCGCAGCGGACGCCGAGTTCGACGTTCTCTGCGAACATCTGGCGCAGCTGCACGACACCCGGATCATGACGGGTGACGCAGTCCAGTTGGCGCAGCGGGAGGGCTGGCACGTTGACAACATCCGTGATTGGAGTGCCAGCATCACCCTCTATCACGGAGGTGAGTACAGCAGCGAGCCGGGGCATCCCCGGATCAGACTTGATCTCAACAGCTGGCCTGATACCCCTTGGTCAATCAATCTGAGCGTCGGCAATGGCTCCTACGTCGCCTACCGGGACGAACCCACCAGCAATGATTTCCAATTGCCGCCAATCATCGGCGCCACGCTTGATCATTTTCCTGAATGGGTCAAGCAGATAAACGCACGACTAGGAATCAATCTGGTTCCAGGCACGGGCTCAGTTGCATCTGCCTACAAGAATCGTACGTTGGCTAGACAACTCGACGCATGGATGCGCGGAAAATAGCGGCTGGATTGCATCGTATAGAGCCGAGCCTGGGCTCGGCTCTACCTTGAGGCAGTCGAGCAAGCTCGACTCTACAAAAGCCCGGAATCGATCATTTCACCTCGAACTCGCCCACCAGCACGGTCTCGGCACGATCCTTCAGCCGCATCGTCACCATCTGGTCCTTCTGCTTCGGCGTGCCCCAGTGAGTGGTCAGGCGCAGCATCAGCGTCGTCGCACCAGTCACCAGCTGCTGGCGGCTGCCGAAGTAATTGGCCTCCACCTTGTACTTGCCCGGCTTGGCGTCACGCAGCGAGAACTGCTCGGGGCCATAGCCGCCGGTGAAATCCTGCGACATCTGCCCGCCCTGGTAGGTCAGGCGGTTGCCGTAGTACGCGCGCTCGCCGTTCGGGTCGGTCACCCACAGGTCCATGTCGCTGTTGTCGGCATCCCACGACAGCACCACGCGCAGGTCCAGCGGCATCGCCTGCAGCAGGCGTGGGTCGATGCTGCGGGTATCCAGCCGTGGCGTGCTGCGTGCCACCAGGTTGGTCAGCTCGTCCAATGCGATCAGGGCGATGCCGTCGAAGCGGTTGTCCCACGGCCGCACCACCACCTGGTACAGCGGCGCCAACGCCTGCTGCGGCTTGCCCGCAGCCGCCAGTGCCAGGCCAAGATCGCGGAAGCTCTGCGGTTCTTCCTGGCCCATCGCCAGCACCTGCTCGAACACCGGCACCGCCAGCGCCGGGGCATCCGCCTGCATCAGGCGGTAGCCGAGCACGCGCAGCAGGTGCCTGTTGTCCAGGTCCATCTCGGCCAGGTTGGACAGCACACGCAGTGCCAGTTCGCGCTGGCCCTGCTCCAGCAGCAGATCGGCCACGTCGAGGAAGAACGCGCTGCTGTCGGCATGCGCATCGCGCTCGGCCAGGTAGCGGTCATACAATTGCGACGCCGGGCCCTGGCGCAGGCGTCTGGCGATGGCCGAGTCCGGCTGCCAGGCCGCCAGCTGGATGCCGAGCTCGCCCTCGTTGGCGGCAGCGGGCGCAGCGACACGGCCACCAGTGACCGTGATTGAATCCAGGGCCTTGTTCGATGCAGGCGCTGAGCGACGTGCACGCGCACTGCTGGCTTCCATGCGCTGCTCGACGGCGGCGGCCATCGGTGCCGGCGCGGGCGGTGCCGCGGGGGCCGGCGCAGCGAGCATCGCCACCGGCGCCGAGTCCATCGCGTATTCCGCGGATGCAACTTCCAGCGCCCCGCCTTTCAACTGTGGAGGCGCTCCCTTCGGCCAGCTGCGGTTCCACCACTGCTGGCGCTCCTTCCAGCGTGCCGCCACTTCATCCAGACGCCGGCGATCAGCAGCGGCGCGATCACTTACCTGCACTGCAAACCTGGCGTCGTACTCGGCGCGCAGCTTGCCCGAAGGGCGGATCGCATAGCGCAGGTAGTCCTCCAGGGTCTCCAGCACGATCAGCGAGGTATCCGGCCCGACCAGGCCGAACTGCTGCGACAGCAGTTGCATTGCCTCGCGGTTGCCTCGGCGGTCGGCGCCGAGTTGCTGCAGACGGGCCTGCGCCCACAAGCCGGCCAGCAGTTCACCGTCGTCACTCTTCTGCGTTGCCGGCAGTGCCTGCCATTCACCGCCGCCGACGCGTACCCGCATCGGCACGCCGTCCGCCGCAAGGCGAGCATGCAGCCATAGCCAGCCTTCGGCCTCGCTGCGACGATCGATCACAACATCCTGTACGCCACGGCCCGCATCCACCTGTACGTCCAACGGTGACGACAGCAGTTCCCGCGCAGCCGCGTCAACATCCTTGCCCAGCGCGACGAAGCGTCCGCCATGGGCTTCGCTCCAGCCGCGCAGGCGCACTGCATCGGTTCGCGCACCAGCACTGCTGACCGCGAACAGGCGCTGCTGCGGTGCGAGTGCTGGCAATGCTTCCGGTCCATAGGTCAGCAGGCCATCGCTGACCAGCAGGTATTCCTTCACGCTCGGTTGCGGCTGCCACTGCGCCAGCGCGCTGGCACCGTCCGGGCGTACGGCCTGCAGCGCTGCGCGCAGCTCGTTCCAGTTGCCGGCTCGGATACGGAAGCGACGCACCGGTTCGGCACGGTCGCGCAGCACGGTCAATGCCACCGTACCGTCACCCATCGCGGCGAAGTAGCGATCCAACAGCGCGAACTCACGTGTGCGATCGCGCTGGCCCGCCGAACCGGAGCCGTCCCACAGCAGGCCGACTTCGCTGGGCAACGTGCGGGGCGTGCTGCTGGCCGCCACCGGCATCTGCGCCAGCAGGTAATGGCCATCCTCCCAGGGCGCCACCTGCACCTGTGCCTGGCGGGCTGCCGGCAGGCTCCACTGCAGCTGCTTCGGCAACTGTGCGCCGTTGCCCTGCCACTGCAGTTGGCCCGCATTGATGCGGAACGGAGCCGTACCTGCGGTGGCCGCGCCCGGCGCCTCCAGCTTCAGTTCAACCGATGAAGCACCGGCAGCGAACTGTAGCGGTAGCGTCCATTGCCAGCCCTGTCCGGCGAAGGCCAACGGCTCACGAATCACCAGCTGCACGCGCCGACTGCCACCGGCCGGCAGCGGGTAGACGCGCAGGCGGAACTGGTTGCCGGCGGTCTGTTCCAGCAGGCCCGGGTCCACACCACGGCGGGCGATCTCCTCGAATACCTGGCGGCCACGGTCCTTGGGCACCGGCACCGCGTCACGCAGTTCACCGTTGATATCCAGTGCGAAGCCCGTGATCTGCTGGCCATCGGCCAGCGGGAACTGCAGCTCGCCCTCCAGCACGCGCCGGTTCGGGTTGTGGAACTCCAGGGTGATCCGGGTCTGGGCGATGCCGGCCTGGACCTCGCCTTCGATGCGGGCACGCTGCAGTTGCACCGGCTGTTCGGCGGCGGGCGCAATCAACAGCGGGGTGGTGGCTTGCGGCCTGGCAATACGTGGCGACTGAGCGCCGACAGGCCCGGCCGCGAGGGCCAGCAACAACACAGCGCAGCAACGGACGAAGACCATGACAGGGCTCCAGTGGGATCGTGGACGTCTGAACGCACGGACAGCCGGAATGGGGTTGGACCGTGCGCGGCTTTTCTTTGGCCCCACCCACAGGCACCATGCCCCACTCTCCCACACGCGCAAGGATGCCGATGCGATTGCCCCTGCTGGCCACTCTGTTGGCCCTTCCCTGCCCCCTGACCGCCCTTGCGACAGCTCCGGCCAAGAGCCTGTATTTCCAGCACCACGACTGGGTCGTAGCCTGTGATAACACCTTGACCTGCCGCGCCGCCGGCTACGCCGCCGACGATGACAGCACCCTTAGCGTGCTGCTCACCCGCAAGGGCGGCCCCGGCCAGGTCATCCAGGGGCGCCTGTCGCTGCAGCCGGAAGAAGGCCAAACCCAGCCCAAGGGCGCGCTGCATCTGCGCATCCAGCAACAGGACCTGGGCGTGCTGACCCCGGCAAAGGGCGAAGGCACGCACAGCTTGAATGCCGCGCAGACCAGCGCGTTGTTATCCGCACTTGTACGCGATGGAGGGATCAGCGTGACCGATGGCGCTGGCCATCGCTGGCCGCTGTCGGACAAGGGTGCCGCAGCGGTACTGCTGAAGATCGATGAGTACCAGGGCCGCCTCGGCACGCCCGGCGCCGTGATGCGCAAGGGCAGCACGCCTGAATCCAGCGTCCCCGCCGCACTGCCGGTGCCGGTTGTGCACAAGGCCGCTACCCTGGACTCGACTCCGGATGATCCCGCGTTTGCTCGGCTGGCCGCCTCACCCGCCCTGCTCGCAGCACTGCGTGCCACGCTGGAGGACGACAGCTGCGAAGGCCTGCAGGAAACTGATGCCGACGTTCCGCTCAGCAACTCCCCGCTGCAGGTCCGGCGCCTGGACGCGCAGCATGTGCTGGTCACGGTCCCGTGTTGGCGCGGGGCCTACAACATCGGCGATGGCTATTGGGTCGCGCGCCCGCAGGCGCCGTTCCGGGCGCAATGGGTGACCAGCGATGCGATCGACTACGCCGACGGCCAGATCATTGCCGCGCAGAAGGGCCGCGGCCTCGCTGACTGCATGTCGCACGCAGCCTGGACGTGGGACGGGACGAACTTCATCGCGACGTCCGAGGTGGCACCTGGGCTATGCCGGGGCGTGCCCGGTGGCACCTGGGAACTGCCGATGCTGGTCAGCGAGGTCCGCTGACGCCACAGAAAAAGGGGACGGAGGGGATTAAGTCGCAAGTGGCAAACAAGGCACAAGCGACTTAATCCCCTCCGTCCCCTTTTTTCATGCAGGGAGGCAGTGCTCCACGATCAGCTGGATGGCGCTGCCGCCACGATAGTCATCGCAGGCCAGTCGATAGGCCAGATGCACATGACGGCCGGGTGCATTGCCGTGCCAGCCACCGAAGTGGATCGCGTTGATCGTGCCGGGTACGCCCGGCAGGCGGAGTTCCAGCTTCAGGTGGCGCTCCTTCAGTACGCGCCAGTTGGCCACTTCGAAGTGGCCGTCGAACAGCGGTTCGGGGAAGCCCTGGCCCCACGGCCCGGCCAGGCGCAGCGCATCGGCGTGACGATGGTCCAGTTCGTCCGCGGCCAGTTCGCCGTCGCTGAGGACCTGCTGCTGCAGTGCCGCCGGGTCGAGCATTTCCAGCACCACCGAAACAAAGGCGGTCTTGAATTCATCGACGTGATCCAGCCGCATGCTCAGGCCAGCCGCCATGGCATGCCCACCGAAGCGTTCGATCAGGCCCGGATGCCGCGCATCGACCAATGCCAGTGCGTCACGGATGTGCAGGCCGGGAATTGAGCGGGCGGAGCCACGCAGGGTGTCGGCGCCGGGTTCTGCAGGCGCGAAGGCGATCACCGGGCGATGCAGGCGATCCTTCATCTTCGACGCGACCAGGCCGACCACGCCCGGATGCCAATCGGCATCGAACAGGCAGGCGGCCACCGGACGCTGGCCGGCCATGTCCAGCACCACGCGGGTCAACGCCTGCTCGGCGTCGTCAGTCATCGACTGCTGCACGGCGCGCCGTTCCGAATTGATCTGCTCCAGCGTCTGCGCGATCTCGCGCGCCTGGCGCGGGTCTTCGGTCAGCAGCAGCGCGATGCCCAGCGCCATGTCTTCCAGCCGGCCCGCGGCGTTCAGGCGCGGGCCGAGCGCGAAGCCAATGTCAGTGGCGGTTAGCCGCGCAGCGTCACGGCCGCTGGCTTCGATCAGCGCACGCAGGCCGACACAGCCCTGCCCTGCGCGCAGGCGGCGCAGGCCCGCGCTGACCAGCGCACGGTTGTTCGAATCCAGCGCAACCAGGTCGGCGACGGTACCGACTGCCACCAGGTCCAGCAGTGTGGTCAGGTCCGGGCCCTTGCCATCGGCGAAGACCCCGGCCTCGCGCATCTGCCGGCGCAGCGCCATCAGCACGTAGAAAATTACCCCGACGCCGGCCAGCGATTTGCTGGGGAACGCATCGCCATCCAGATTCGGATCAACGATCACGTCGGCCGGTGGCAGCTGCGGGCCGGGCAGATGGTGGTCGGTGACCAGCACCTGCCAACCACGCGCCTTGGCTGCAGTCACACCCGCGTGGCAGGCAATGCCATGGTCAACCGTGACCAGCAGGTCCGGTTGCAGCTCGGCCAGCTCCTCCACCAGCGACGGCGACAGGCCGTAGCCGTGCACCATGCGGTTCGGCACCGCGTGCAAGACGTGCTGTGCGCCGAGCATGCGCAGGCCACGCACGCCGACCGCACAGGCGGTGGCGCCATCGCAGTCGAAATCGCCGACCACCAGGATGCGCTTGTCGTTGGCGATGGCCTCGACCAGCAGGCCCACCGCAGCCTCGATGCCGGTCAGCAGCTCGGGCGCATGCAGGCTGCCCAGCTTCGGCAGCGCCAGCTCCGGGGTACCGGCACCGCGACTGGCGTAGAGCCGCGCCAGCAGTGGCAGCGTGCCCTCCGGCCAGTTGGCGGGCGCGACCGCATCGCGGCGGCGGATCGTCGGCGTATCAGAGGAGGGCTGCACGGCATCGGCGGCAAGGGACATCGGCATCGCCGGGTTACGGAAGACCCGCGCATGATACCCCGCCCGGCTTGCCAGGCTCTTCCCGGGCTTGGCGCAGGCGCGGTGATCACCCATGCTTGTCCGCTTCTGAAATGGAATTCGCCATGTACCGCCTGCTGTCCGCACTGATTGTCGGCCTGTTGCTGCCGCTCGCCGGCCATGCCGGAAATACGCCACTGGAACCCGGCATCGAGTTCGTGCATCACGACTGGTTCCTGGCCTGCGACAACACCGGCACCTGCCGCGCCGCCGGTTATGGCCCGGAGAGCGCAGACAGCTCGCTGGGCCTGATGCTGGAACGAGCCGGCGGCCCCGGCACAACCGTGAAGGCGCGGCTGCGCGTGGGCGAGGATGGCGAAAGTGCCATGCCCGAAGGCGCGATGCGCCTGCAGGTGAACGGCCGTGATCTGGGGTCCGTGCAGGACACCGGTGCCGACGAATCCGTGACGCTGCGGCCGGCGCAGGTTGATGCGCTGCTCGCCGCTCTGCCCGGCAAGTCGCGCATCGAGGTGATCGACAGCAGGGCCACGCGCTGGCCGATTTCCGATCGTGGTGCCGCCGCCGTGCTGTTGAAGATGGACGAAGTACAAGGGCGCCTTGGTACGCCCGGCGCCCTGGTACGGCGTGGCACGCGTGCTGAAGCGAGTGTGCCGGCTGCGCAGACCAGGCCCGTGATCATGCGCGCCACGCTGGTGGCCACTCGCCCCGGAGACAGCAAACTGGGTAGCAGCGAAGCGCTGCGCGACGCGCTGATTGCCACGCTCGACGACGGTGACGACTGTCCGCGTCTGATCGAGTACAAGGGCACCCCGGAAATGGTGATCGAGCGGCTGGACGACAGCCATGTACTGGTGCAGGCGCTGTGCCAGATGGGTGCATACAACTACAGCAATGGTTTCTGGATCGCGCGTGATCGCCCTCCGTTCGCCCCGCAGACGGTCACGCTCGAAGCGGAAGGTTTTTCGCACTTCGAGCGCACGCTGTACGCACGCTCCAAAGGCAGAGGCATCGGCGACTGCGTCTCCGGCTCGGACTGGACATGGGATGGCCGCCGATTCCAGCCAAGCAGTGCTTTCAGCACCGGGCTGTGCCGTGGCATGCCGGGCGGACACTGGATGCTGCCGACCCTGGTCAGCGAGGTTCGTTGAATGCGCTGCCCAGCTCTGCCGCAATTGCCGATGTTCCTGCTGGGATTGCTGGCGATGTCTTCGCCTGCCTGGGCCACGGTTCCGGTTGGCGCATCGTTCGCCGAGGGCGACTGGTTCATGGTATGCGACAACACGCGTGCCTGCCGCATCGCCGGTGTCGGCGCCTCCGCACCGCTGAGGCTGGCCGCGCTGATCGAGCGCAATGGCGGACCCGGGGAAGCGGTGGAGATCCGGCTGGTACTCGCCCGCGACGACGCTGACGACCCCGAGTCACAAGCGCAGTCTCCTGTTGGCGCACTGCACCTGCAGCTGGACGGAAAACGCGTGGGCAGCATCGGGGCACTTGAGTCAGCCACGGAGCATGCAAAGCTCACCCCGGCTCAAGTGCAGGCGTTCAACACCGCCCTCATCAGGCAATCCCGCATCAGCATCACCGATGGCAGGGGACAGGCATGGTCGCTGTCTGCATCCGGCGCAGCCGCACTGATGCTGAAGATGGATCAGATCCAGCAGCGTCTGGATACGCCCGGTGCACTGGTGCAACGCGGAAGCCGACCGGAGTCGAGCGTGCCGCCCGCTCTGCCGAAGCCGGTGCTGGCCATGCCATCCAAGCGGGTACCTCCGCGTGAGGAGAATGCGCGCCTGGGCGAACGCGAGGACCTGCGCCGGCTGCTTCGGCCCGGCAACAAGGCGGGCTGGGCGTGCGCGGCGGATGTACCACAGACCAGCGCACCCTACATCGCCATCCAGCGCCTGGACGACCATCACTTACTGGCCTCCGTTGTCTGCCACATCCCGGGGCTCAATGTGCCGGGTGGGACGTGGTCGATCAACGACCAGGCACCGTTCAATCCCGTTTTCATTACCCAGGGCGCACTGTTCCCGTACTCACGGGAGCTGATGTTCGTTGAAGAGACTGTGGAGACCGATCGGGATCGCTGCGGAACGGGGCGCTACTGGGCATGGGATGGCCAGCGGATGCAGCTGAGCATGGAGTACGTTGGTGGCACCTGCAGTGGCGCTGGAGCTTCCACTTGGCGACTGCCGACCTATATCACTGAATTCCGTTAGGGCATCCGCCGGGCATGGCCCAGCGCTACCACAATCACCGGATTCCGCCAGGCATGGCCTGCGTGCGCAGATTGCCTCAGGCGTCGTGAAGCTGGCGCGGCTTCTTCCAGAACTGCCAGCGTTGCCCGCGGTCCAGCTGGAACTGCCGGCCATCCTCGAAATCCAGTACCAGCCGCTGCAGCTCGCCGCGCTTCAACGCGGCCAGCAGTGGCCGGATCGCGTCGTTGCCCAGCTGCTGCAGTGATCGCAGCTGGCGCAGATCGACCAGCGCATCCACGGACTGATCGCCATCCACCGCCACACCGGATGCCAGCGCAAGACCCTGCAGCAATGCATCGCGGCTGCGCACCTGCGCGTGCGGTGTATTGACCGACACCGGCATCACGCCGCCGCCCCAGAACCACAGTGAATTGATCGGCTGTTGCCCCTGGGCCGCACGTTGCTGGTTCCAGGAATGGTTGTGCAGCAGCACCTGCGCCTCGGTCATCAATGCACGCCAGCGGCGGCCGACCTCGCCTTCGGGCAGGTGCGCGAACAGGTCATCGCCGAGCACCTCGTCCGGACTGTCGAAGTCCGGCAGCTCACTGTCGATCGGAAGCCGCAGGTACCAGCGCGAAGGGTCCGGTGCATCCAGCGCGAACCCGGCGTCGGCGAACAACGGCTGCAGTACCGGCAGCAGTGCCAGGCAGTCTGCCAGCGTCGGCCGCAGCGTTTCGCCATATGCCATCATCCGCGCACCGTGCATGTCCGGCACCATGCAGGCCGGATCGGCACGCAGCCAGCTGGCGCCAGCGGCATCACCGACGTCACGCTGGCGGGTCAATGCGGCCACCGGCCAATGCGACGCGGCGACCATGAAATGGCGCGTCAGCTGCGCGCGCTCGCCCGCCTCATGCTGCGAGGCGTTGGCGCGACCCAGGGCACGGGCCACGTCATCGGGCAGCGCAGCCGCCGCAAAGCGGCTGCGCGCGGGCAACAGCAGGGTCGCCGTCGCCACCTGGTCAGTCCAGGTAGCTGACGCTGACGATCTCGTACTCGCGCTGGCCTGCCGGGGCGTCGATCACGATCGAATCGCCTTCCAGCTTGCCGATCATCGCGCGCGCCACCGGCGAGGAAATCGCGATCAGGCCCTGCTTGATGTCCGCCTCGAGGTCGCCAACGATCTGGTACTTCCGTTCTTCGTCGGTTTCCACGTCAGCCAGCGTCACGCTGGCGCCGAACACCACCTTGGAGCCGGCATTGAGCTTGCTCACGTCGATGATCTCGGCATGCGACAGCTCGCCTTCCAGCTGCTTGATGCGGCCTTCGATGAAGCCCTGTTCCTCGCGCGCGGCGTGGTACTCGGCGTTCTCCTTCAGGTCGCCATGCTCACGGGCTTCGGCGATCGCGGCGATCACCTTCGGGCGCTTGACCGACTTCAGGTGATCCAGTTCGTCGCGCAGCTTCTGCGCGCCCTTCATGGTGATGGGGGCTCTCATGCATTCAACTCCTTGTGCAGCTCCTGCAGCGACCAGACAGGGCCGGTGCCGCGGAATTCCAGTGAATCCACCAGCGCCTTGGCGCCGGCAATGGTGGTCGAGTAGGTGACGCGATGCTGCAGCGCCTCGCGACGGATCGAGAACGAATCGTTGATCGCCGAGCGACCTTCGGTCGTGTTGACGATGTAGACGATCTCGCCGTTCTTGATCGAGTCGACGATGTGCGGACGGCCTTCGACCACCTTGTTGATGATCTCGCAGTCCATGCCATGCTGCTGCAGCCACGCGGCGGTGCCACGGGTAGCGACCAGGCTGTAGCCACGCGCCAGCAGTGCCTTGGCCACCGGCAGCACGCGCTTCTTGTCCGGGTCGCGAACCGAAACGAAGGCCTTGCCGATCGGCGGGGCCTTGATGCCGCCCGCCTCCTGGGCACGCGCGAAGGCGGCGTTGAAGGTGCGGCCCACGCCCATCACCTCACCGGTGGAACGCATCTCCGGCCCGAGGATCGGGTCGACGCCCTGGAACTTGGCGAACGGGAAGATCGCTTCCTTCACCGAGTAGTAGTCCGGCACGATTTCCTTGGTTGCGCCCTGCTCTTCCAGGGTCTTGCCGGCCATGCAGCGGGCGGCGATCTTGGCCAGCGGCATGCCGGTGGCCTTGGACACGAACGGCACGGTGCGCGAGGCACGCGGATTCACTTCCAGCAGGTAGATGGTGTCATCACCCTCATCGCTGGTCTGGATCGCAAACTGGGTGTTCATCAGGCCGACCACGTTCAGGGCCTTGGCCAGCTCCACCACCTGGCGGCGCAGTTCAGCCTGGGTACCAGCCGACAGCGAGTACGGCGGCAGCGAGCACGAGGAATCGCCCGAATGCACGCCAGCCTCTTCGATGTGCTCCATCACGCCACCGATCAGGACGTTGCCATCCTTGTCAGCAATGATGTCCACGTCGCACTCGACGGCGTTGTCGAGGAAGCGGTCCAGCAGCACCGGCGAATCGTTGGACACCTTCACCGCGTCGCGCACGTAGCGGGCCAGGTCGGATTCGCCGTAGACGATTTCCATGGCGCGGCCGCCCAGCACGTAGCTCGGACGCACCACCAGCGGGTAGCCGATCTCGCGGGCCAGCAGCAGGGCTTCCTGGTCGTTGCGTGCGATGCGGTTCGGCGGCTGCTTCAGGCCCAGGGTGTCGACCAGCTGCTGGAAGCGCTCGCGGTCTTCGGCCAGGTCGATGGAGTCCGGGCTGGTGCCGATCACCGGCACGCCATTGGCTTCCAGCGCGCGCGCCAGCTTCAGCGGGGTCTGGCCGCCGTACTGCACGATCACGCCCTTGGGCTGTTCCAGTTCGACGATTTCCAGCACGTCTTCCAGGGTCAGCGGTTCGAAGTACAGGCGGTCGGAGGTGTCGTAGTCGGTCGACACGGTTTCCGGGTTGCAGTTGACCATGATGGTTTCATAACCATCCTCGCGCAGCGCCAGTGCCGCGTGCACGCAGCAGTAGTCGAACTCGATGCCCTGCCCGATGCGGTTCGGGCCACCGCCCAGGATCATGATCTTGTCGCGGTTGCTCGGCGCGGCCTCGCACTCGTCCTCGTAGGTCGAGTACAGGTAGGCGGTACCGGTGGAGAACTCACCGGCGCAGGAGTCAACGCGCTTGTAGACCGGGCGCACCTTGTGCGCACGGCGCAGCGCGCGGATGGCCGCTTCGTTGGTGCCGGTCAGCTGCGCCAGGCGCGCATCGGAGAAACCGGAACGCTTCAGCTTGCGCAGGCGCGCGGCATCCAGTGCGTCGATGCCATCGGCTGCGACCTGGGTCTCGGCGGCGATGATTTCTTCGATCTGGTCCAGGAACCACGGATCGATGTAGGACAGCTTGAAGATGTCCTCCACGCTCATGCCGGCACGGAATGCGTCGGCGACGAAGAACAGGCGCTCCGGGCCCGGTGCCTTCAGCTCGCGGCGCAGGGTCTGCAGATCGTCCTCATTGGTCAGGTCCAGGCCGGTCGGGTCGAAGCCGACCTTGCCGGTTTCCAGGCCGCGCAGTGCCTTCTGCATCGATTCCTGGAAGGTGCGGCCCATCGCCATCACCTCACCCACCGACTTCATCTGGGTGGTCAGGCGCGCATCGGCGGCGGGGAACTTCTCGAAGGCGAAGCGCGGGATCTTGGTGACGACGTAGTCGATGGACGGTTCGAAGGAGGCCGGGGTCAGGCCGCCGGTGATCTCGTTCTTCAGTTCGTCCAGGGTGTAGCCGACGGCCAGCTTGGCGGCGACCTTGGCAATCGGGAAGCCGGTGGCCTTCGAAGCCAGCGCCGAGGAACGCGACACGCGCGGGTTCATCTCGATCACCACGACGCGGCCGGTGTCCGGGTTGATGCCGAACTGCACGTTCGAGCCACCGGTATCCACGCCGATCTTGCGCAGCACGGCAATGGAGGCATCGCGCAGGCGCTGGTATTCCTTGTCGGTCAAGGTCTGCGCCGGGGCCACGGTGATCGAGTCACCGGTGTGCACGCCCATCGGGTCCAGGTTCTCGATCGAGCAGACGATGATGCAGTTGTCCGCCGTATCGCGGACCACTTCCATCTCGAATTCCTTCCAGCCCAGCACCGACTCTTCCACCAGCACTTCGGTGGTCGGCGACAGCTCCAGGCCACGGCTGACGATGTCGACCAGTTCTTCGCGGTTGTAGGCGATGCCGCCACCGCTGCCGCCCAGGGTGAAGCTGGGGCGGATGATGGTCGGGTAGCCGACGCGGGTCTGGATCTCCAGCGCTTCGTCCAGGGTGTGGGCGACAGCGGCGGTCGGGCATTCCAGGCCGATCTCACCCATGGCCACGCGGAACAGCTCGCGGTCTTCGGCCATGCGGATCGCTTCGCGCTTGGCTCCGATCAGTTCAACGTTGTACTTCTCCAGTACGCCGTTGTCGGCCAGGTCCAGCGCGCAGTTCAGCGCGGTCTGCCCACCCATGGTCGGCAGCAGCGCATCGGGCTTTTCCTTGGCGATGATCTTCTCGACCGTCTGCCAGTTGATCGGCTCGATGTAGACGGCGTCGGCCATCTCCGGGTCGGTCATGATCGTGGCCGGGTTGCTGTTGACCAGCACCACGCGGTAACCCTCGTCACGCAGGGCCTTGCAGGCCTGCGCGCCGGAGTAGTCGAACTCGCAGGCCTGGCCGATGACGATCGGGCCAGCACCGATGATGAGGATGGTCTTGAGGTCAGTGCGCTTGGGCATTTTCTTCTCTAAGTCAGTACAGCGTGACAAGGGGGGTGATCGCACGCTGTCGATCAGGAATCTTGATCCGCAGCGCCGCGCCAGGGGCAGCAGCGATGCGGGGGCTTACGGTCCATCGCGACGCCACCGGGGGGCCGGCGGCGTACTGATCACGCCTTGGCCTGCTCCATCAGCACCACGAAACGGTCGAACAACGGGCCGACATCGTGCGGGCCCGGCGACGCTTCCGGGTGGCCCTGGAACGAGAACGCCGGCACGTCGGTGCGGGCGATGCCCTGGTTGGTGCCATCGAACAGCGAACGGTGGGTCACGCGCAGGGTCGCCGGCAGGGTCGCTTCGTCGACCGCAAAGCCGTGGTTCTGCGAGGTGATCATCACCCGGCCGCTGTCCAGGTCCTGCACCGGGTGGTTGGCGCCATGGTGGCCGTGGCCCATCTTGATGGTCTTCGCGCCCGAGGCCAGGCCCAGCAGCTGATGGCCCAGGCAGATGCCGAAGGTCGGGATCTTCTGCTCGATGAAGGTCTTGATCGCTTCGATGGCGTAGTCGCACGGTTCCGGGTCACCCGGGCCGTTGGACAGGAACACGCCGTCCGGCTTCAGCGCCAGCACTTCGGCGGCCGGGGTCTGCGCCGGCACCACGGTGACCTCGCAGCCGCGCTCGGCCAGCATGCGCAGGATATTGGTCTTCACGCCGAAGTCGTAGGCCACCACCTTGTGCTTGGCCGGCACGCTGACAAAGGCGTTGGCATCCAGGTCCAGCTGGCCCTCGGTCCAGACGTAGGTCTTCTCGGTAGTGACGACCTTGGCCAGATCCATACCCTTCAGCCCCGGGAACTTGCGGGCGGCTTCCAGTGCCTTTTCCACGTCGATGTCACCGGCCATCAGCGCACCGTTCTGCGCGCCCTTCTCGCGCAGGATGCGGGTCAGCTTGCGGGTGTCGATGCCGGCGATGGCGACCACGCCACGCTGGATCAGCCAGTCCTGCAGCGACACCTGGCTGCGCCAGTTGCTGGGGCGGCGCGGTACATCGCGCACGATCAGGCCGGCCGACCACACCTTGGACGCTTCATCGTCCTGGTCGGTCATGCCGGTGTTACCGATGTGCGGATAGGTCAGCGTGACCATCTGCCGGGCGTAGGACGGGTCGGTCAACACTTCCTGGTAGCCGGTCATGGCGGTGTTGAACACCACCTCACCGACGGACAGGCCGGGCGCGCCTACGGATTCGCCCTCGAATACGGTGCCGTCTTCGAGGACGAGGATTGCGGCTTGGGTCACTGGAATCTCACTTTGGCTACCGAGGGGGCTGCCGAAGTCACGCCTGCGCTTCACGGAAATCCGGTTGCAAAAAAGCGCGGACGTACGGTCTGGGACCGGTCCGGCTTTCGTGATTCGGCGAGTGCGAATTGTAGCGGTGCCGGGGCCCGCGCGCCAGCGGTTATCGCGCTTCATGAACAGGCGATTGCGTATTCATTTCAATCCGGCGGCGTATGCGGGCCGGAGGCGGGGTCGGATCCTTTCCCGGATGGGAAAGGCTCTGACCCCAGGCGCCCTCGGGTGGGGGCAGAGCCCTTTCCACTGGAAAGGGATCCGACCCCCGGAATCAGCCCGCCTTACTGCAGCAGGTCCCGCACCCGATAGCTGCCCGGGGCCCGCCCCTGCAGCTGGCGGGCGGCGAACAGCGCGCCGCGGGCAAAGATGTCGCGGTTGGTGGCCCGGTGCACCAGCTCGATGCGCTCGCCCAGCCCGGTGAACTGCACCAGATGCTCGCCCACGATGTCGCCGGCACGCAGGCTGGCGTAATGCGGCTCCGCCCCACCCCGCTGCGCGGCCGCCCCCAGGGTCAGCGCGGTGCCCGACGGCGCGTCCTTCTTCTGGGTGTGGTGCGATTCGACCACATCGCAGTCCCAGCCAGCCAGCGCCTGCGCGGCGCGCTCGACCAGCTCGTCCAGCACCGCCACGCCCAGGCTGAAGTTGGAGGCCCAGACCAGCGGGATGGTCGTTGCCGCGGCTTCCAGCGCCTGGCGCTGACTGCTGGAGATGCCGGTGGTGCCTGAAACCAGGCCCGCACCCCGCTCCACGCACAGCGCCAGCAGCGGGTCGAAGCCCTCCGGCAGGCTGAAGTCGATCGCTACGTCGAACGCCGGCGCACCGGGCAGCTCGCTGGCAGCAAAGAACGGGACGCCGTCGACCACGCGCTGGGCCGGTGCACGGCCGGTCACCGCGGCCACGATCTGCAGGGTTTCGGGATGTTCGGCGGCCAGCCGCAGCAGGGCCTGGCCCATGCGCCCGGAGGCGCCGTGAATGAGCAATCGCAGGGGAGTCTGGTTCATGCCTGCAGGCTAGCGGCAGCACGCCTGCTCCGGCAAGCGCCATCGCTGCTACGCTGCATGCCCTTTCATGCAATGGATGGCAGTTCCACCATGCAGATCAGCGAACAGCTGGTGCTGGTCACCGGCGCCGGCCGCGGCCTTGGCCAGCACATCGCCCGCGCCTTCGCCGCACAGGGCGCCCGCGTCATCATCAACTATCACCGCAGCGAGGCCGTCGCACGTGCGCTGGCCAGCGAGCTGGGTGGCCAGGCGATCGCGCTGCCGGCCGATGTCACCGACCGCACCCAGGTCGATGCAATGCTGCAGCACGCGCTGGCACATTTCGGCCAGGGCGTCACCACCGTGGTCAACAACGCGCTGGCCGCCTTCTCGTTCAATGGCGACGCCCGCGACAGCGCTGCCGACATCGGCTGGCCGGCCTTCCAGGCACAGTTCGAAGGCAGTGTGCGCGGTGCGCTGAACACCGTGCAGGCCGCCCTGCCCGGGATGCAGGCGCGCCGTTTCGGTCGCGTCATCAACATCGGCACCAACCTGTTCCAGAATCCGGTGGTGCCCTATCACGACTACACTGCCGCCAAAGCCGCGCTGCTGTCGCTGACCCGCACCCTGGCAGGCGACCTCGGCCCGCACGGCATCACCGTCAACATGCTGTCCGGCGGCCTGCTGCGCACCACCGATGCCAGCGCCGCCACGCCCGAAGCGGTATTCGACTACATCGCCGCCAATACACCACTGCGCAGCGTCACGACCCCGGCCGAGTTCGCCGATGCGGCGCTGTTCTTCGCCAGCCCCTGGTCGCGCGCGGTGACCGGCCAGAACCTGGTGGTGGACGGCGGGCTGGTGCGGGACTGAGCCGATGCGCATCTCCGAGGTAAGCCGCCTGACCGGGGCCAGCGCCAAGGCCATCCGCCTGTACGAGGCACGCGGACTGCTGCCGCCGGTGCCACGACTGAACCGCTATCGCGACTACAGCGAACAGGACGTGGCCTGGGTGCAACTGATCCGCCAGGCGTTGGGGCTGGGCATCACCCTGGCCGCGATATCCGGCCTGCAGGGTCGCGATGGACGGCTCGACTGGCCTGCGGTACTGGCCTTGCTGGAACAGCAGCGCACCCGCATTGCCAGTGAGCGGGCGCGGCTGGAACAGGTCGACCTTGCCCTGCGGCAGGTCCGCGATGAACTGCAGCGATGGCTGCACTCCGGCGGCACTGATTGCGTCCTGCAACCCAGCGGCTGCCCCACCGGCGTTTGACTCTGCCCCTGGGGCAGACCGCACCCTCGCGCACTTTCCATTGCCCGAGGTTGCCGTGTCCCGCTCCATCCTGATCCTGCTGGGCCATCCCGACCGCGACAGCCTGTGCGGCGCCCTCGCCCAGCGCTACGCCACCGCCGCCGAGAACGCCGGCCATCGGGTGCGACTGATCGCACTGGGTGACCTTGAGTTCGATCCCGTGCTGCGCCATGGCTATCGCCAGATCCAGCCACTGGAAGCCGATCTGCAGGACGCCGCCGATGCGATCGAGGCCTGCGATCACCTGGTGCTGGTCTATCCCACCTGGTGGGGTGCGATGCCGGCGCTGCTGAAGGGCTTTTTCGATCGTGTGCTGTTGCCGGGGTACGCCTTCCGCTACCGGCGCGATTCGGTGTGGTGGGACCGATTGCTGGCCGGGCGCAGCGCGCGCGTGATCACCACGCTGGACACGCCGCCCTGGTACTACCGCTGGATCTACCGCGACCCGGGCATCACCCAGATCCGCGCCACCATCCTGGAGTTCTGCGGCATCCGCCCGGTGCGGGTCAGCCGGCTGGGGGCGGTGCGCAGCAGCAGCCCGGCGCAACGCAACAAATGGCTGGCACTGGCAGCGGAGCTGGGAGCGCGGGCCGGGTAGATCCGCAGCCATGGGTAAAGCGTGCGAACCAAGGTTCGCACCCACCTGGGGCGAGGATTTGCACCCACCTGGAAGGTTTGCACCTACCTGCGGCGCTCGTTGCGCGTGTCGCGTTTGCCAATTGACCCCAAGGCGCTGCACCTAAAGGCTGAGAGCCCTCTTCCGGCCCAGGCAAAGCCCATGAAATCCTCGACTGTCTTCAGCAAGTGCGCCAGGAAGACCGGCTTTGCCGGCACGTCGACGACCCGCTACCGCTTGCTGGATGACGCCCTGCTTGTCGTGAATCACCAACGCGCCAGTGAAAGCCGGGGCTTCTATGTGAATGCCGGGCTCTACTTTCCAGAGCTGCTCGCGTATCCCCTCGCGCCTGACGATCTTGAAACGGCTTTCAGGTACCGCTCCAGCATTCCTACGCCCCATGTCGACTGGCGGATCGAAGCGACGCCAGGCCTGCGCCGGGCCTTCATCCAGCAGGATCTTGATGATCTGCTGGAGGCCGGCAATCGCGATGCGATGAAATGCCTGCTGCTCGGCGCCCTTGCCGACGTGGCGAGCTTCGCGACAACCCATGGAGACCGGGAGTCGGTGCGGCGATTGAATCAGGATGGAAGCTTCCGGGCAATCATCCGCAGGGAGGTCTGAACTCCGGAAAGCGTGCGAACCAAGGTTCGCACCCACCGGGCGAAGTCCGCACCCACCGGCCGAAGGCTCGCACCTACCAAGGCAGAGTCAGTGCTGTTTGGGCGGCGACGGTCCGCAGCTGTCGCAACCGCCACAGGCGCCACCGCCTCCGCTCGCTGGTGGCGCGATCTTTCGCCCCAGCGCCTGCATCCAGGCGGCGCGGCCCGGCTTCAGCAGGGCCAGCGCCAGCGCGCCACGCAGCTTGCGCACGGTGCCGGGGAACTGCTTCTTCAACACCACCCAGGCACTGACCAGCACGGCCACCGCAATGATCAGGTACTGCAGCAGCAGTCCGCCGTCCATCAGCCGCCCCCCAGCGCCTTGGTCACCTGGTAGGTGATCAGCGCCGCCACGTAGGCCGCAGCAAACAGGTAGAACGCCGAGAAGGCCATCGTCTTCCACGAATTGGTCTCGCGCTTGATGGTGGCCAGCGTCGAGATGCACATCGGGGCGTAGATGTACCAGACCAGCAGCGACAGCGCGGTGGCCAGCGACCAGCCGTCGCTGATCAGCGGGGTCAGTGCCTGGCTGGCGGCATCGTCATCGGCCGCCGACAGCGCGTACACGGTGGCCAGCGAAGACACCGCCACTTCGCGCGCGGCCAGGCCCGGAATCAGCGCGATGCAGATCTGCCAGTTGAAGCCCAGCGGCGCAAAGAACACCGCCATCGCATGGCCGATCTGGCCGGCGTAGCTGTAATCGATGGCCGGCATGGTGGCGCCGACCGGGGCCGCCGGGAACGACAGCAGCACCCACAGCAGGATGGTCAGCGCCAGGATGATGCCGCCGACGCGCTTGAGGAAGATCATGCCGCGCTCGTACAGGCCCACCGCCAGATCGCGCACATGCGGCAGGCGGTACGACGGCAGCTCCAGCATCAGCGGGTGCTCGCTCTTGTCGCGGCGCCACTTCTTCATGATCCACGACATCGCCAGCGCACTGAGGATGCCGGCCGCATACAGGCCGAACAGCACCAGGCCCTGCTGGTTGAACACGCCCCACACCGTCTTCTGCGGAATGAACGCGCCAATCAGCAGCGCATACACCGGCAGGCGCGCCGAGCAGGTCATCAGCGGCGCGACCAGGATCGTGGCCAGGCGGTCACGCGGGTCCTGGATGCTGCGCGTGGACATGATGCCCGGCACCGCGCAGGCGAAACTGGACAGCAGCGGGATGAACGAGCGACCGGACAGGCCTGCGGCCGCCATCATGCGGTCGAGCAGGAACGCCGCACGCGGCAGGTAGCCGGATTCCTCCAGCACCAGGATGAAGAAGAACAGGATCAGGATCTGCGGAAGGAACACCACCACGCCACCGACGCCGGCGATGATGCCATCGGTCAGCAGGCTGGCCAGCGGACCTTCGGGCAGCACGCTGCCGACAAAGGCACCAAGCCAGGCGAAACCGGCCTCGATACCGTCCATCAACGGTGTTGCCCAGGCGTACACCGCCTGGAAGATCAGGAACATCACCACCGCCAGGCTGATCAGGCCGAACACCGGGTGCAGCAGCCAGCGGTCCAGCGCGTCGTCGATCTTCGCAGTGCGCGCCGGCATGCGCACGGCCACCGACAGGATCTCGCGCACCTTGGCGTGGTAGTCGATGCCGCCCTCCGGGCCGGGCACCGGTGCGTCCAGGTGCGGCACCATCGCGTCGAGGCGCTCGACCAGGGCCTTGGCACCCTGCTTGCGTACCGCCACGGTCTCCACCACCGGCACGCCCAACTCGCGCTCCAGCGCGGCCACATCCACCTGGATGCCGCGGCGCTGGGCCGCATCGACCATGTTCAGCGCCACCACCATCGGCTTGCCCAGTTCGCGCAGCTCCAGCGCGAAACGCAGGTGCAGGCGCAGGTTGGTGGCGTCGATCACGCACAGCAGCACGTCCGGCGCGGCTTCGCCCGGGTAGAAGCCCCGGCACAGGTCGCGGGTGATCGCCTCGTCCAGGCTGGCCGGATGCAGGCTGTAGGCACCGGGCAGGTCAAGCACCGCGAACTCACGACCGGACGGCGCACGCAGGCGGCCTTCCTTGCGTTCGACGGTGACGCCGGTGTAGTTGGCGACCTTCTGGCGGCTGCCGGTCAGCTGGTTGAACAGCGCGGTCTTGCCACTGTTGGGGTTACCCACCAGCGCGATGCGCAGGGGCGCGGTAGAGGCTGCAGCGGTCATGCGCGACGCTCCTGGCGGTTGGCGTCGACCACGACGCGCTTGGCTTCACTGATCCGCAGCGCGAACCGGGTGAACCCGACCTGCACCAGCAGCGGCTCCCCACCCACCGGGCCCTTGGCCACCAGGCGCACTTCCTCGCCCTTCACGAAACCCAGCTCGCGCAGGCGACGGGCAATGGCATCGTTGGCATGCAGGTCCTGCACGGACTCGACCACGGCCGAGGTGTGCAGCGGCAGTTCGGACAGCGTCATCTAGCGTGTTCTCTGCTGGATGTAAATGGTTCTCGATTCTAACATTCCCGCGTCGCGTCATGGCCCATGACCAATGGCCCGCTATGATCCATACAGGTATGGAGTGACCCTGGAATCCCATGAACGATGCTTTGCAGATCGAGCGCCGTGGCGCCGTCCTCACCCTCTGGCTGAACCGGCCGGAGCTGCACAACGCCTTTGACGCCAGCCTGATCGCCCGGCTGACCGCCGCACTGGAAGCCGCCGGCCGCGATGATTCGGTCCGGGCCGTGGTGGTGGCCGGCCACGGCGCCTCCTTCTCCGCCGGCGCCGACATGCAGTGGATGCGCGGCATGGCCGCCGCCAGCGAGGCCGACAACCGCGAGGACTCGCTGGCCCTGGCGCGGCTGATGCGCACCCTGGACGAGCTGCCCAAGCCGTCCCTGGCCCGGGTCCACGGCGCGGCCTTCGGTGGCGGCGTCGGCCTGGTTGCCTGCTGCGACATCGCCATCGCCAGCACCTCGGCCCGCTTCGGCCTGACCGAAAGCCGCCTCGGCCTGCTGCCGGCGGTGATCTCGCCCTACGTGATCGAGGCCATCGGCCCACGCCAGGCGCGGCGCTGGTTCGCCACCGGCGAGCACTTCGACGCCGATACCGCACTGCGCATCGGCCTGGTCCACCAGCTGGTCGAGCCCGAGCGCCTGGACGAGGCGCTGGAGCGGCAGCTGGCCCTGCTCGACAAGGCCGGCCCGATCGCCTCGTCCACCGCCAAGCAGCTGGTCCGGCAGGTCCGCGACAGCCATGACCGCGACGCGCTGGATCGGGATAATGCCGCCCTGATCGCGCGCCTGCGGGTGTCCGCCGAGGGCCAGGAAGGCCTGGGCGCCTTCCTCGACAAGCGCGCCCCCCATTGGGTCACGGAAGCCTGAACATGCTCGATCATCTTGGTTTGACCAGCGCCGACCTGGCGCGCAGCAAGACCTTCTTCCTGCAGGCGCTGGCGCCACTGCAGATCGGCGTGGTGATGGAAGTCACCGCCGAACAGACCGGCGCGCACGATCACATCGGCTTCGGCAGCGACGGCAAGCCGTTCTTCTGGCTCGGCAATGGCGGCACCGCCAGCCACGGCGTGCATGTGGCCTTCGCCTGCATCAGCCGAGACCAGGTGGACGCCTTCCATGCCGCCGCGCTCGCCGCCGGCGGCCAGGATAACGGTGCCCCGGGCCTGCGCCCTTGGTACCACCCCGATTACTACGGCGCCTTCGTGCTCGACCCCGACGGCAACAACATCGAGGCGGTCTGCCACCACCCAGCCGGTGGGGTGAGCGCATGAGCGACTACGTCCGCATCGTCGAGGTCGGCCCGCGTGACGGCCTGCAGAACGAAAAGCAGTCGGTCTCCACCGCCGACAAGATCGAACTGATCAACCGCCTGTCGGCCACTGGCCTGCGCAGCATCGAGGCGACCAGCTTCGTCAGCCCGAAATGGGTCCCGCAGCTGGCCGACGCCGCCGAGGTCTATGCCGGCATCCAGCGCCGGCCGGGCATCCACTACCCGGTGCTGGTCCCGAACGAACAGGGTTACGACCGCGCCCGTGCGGTGGGCGTGGAGGAAGTGGCGGTGTTCACCGCCGCGTCCGAAGCCTTCAACCGCACCAACACCAATGCCGGCATCGACGAGTCGCTGGCCCGCTTCGAGCCGATCCTGCGCCGCGCCGCCGCCGATGGCGTGCGCGTGCGTGGCTACGTCTCCACCGTGCTCGGCTGCCCTTATCAGGGCGAGGTACCGCTGGCCGACGTGGTGCGCGTGGCACGCGCCCTGCACCAGATGGGCTGTTACGAAATCTCGCTGGGCGACACCATCGGCGTCGGCACCCCGCGCAAGGCACGGGCGATGCTGCAGGCGGTCGCTGCCGAGATCCCTATGGAGGCGCTGGCCGTGCATTTCCACGACACCTACGGCCAGGCCATCGCCAACATCGCCACCTGCCTGGAAGAAGGCGTGCGCGTGGTCGACAGCGCCGTGTCCGGCGCCGGTGGCTGCCCGTATGCGAAGGGCGCCAGCGGCAATGTCGCCAGCGAAGACGTGGTCTACCTGCTGCAGGGCCTGGGCCTGGACAGCGGCGTGGACCTGCCGGCACTGGCCGAGACCGGCCGCTGGCTGGCCGGCCTGCTCGGCCGCGCCACTGCCAGCCGCACCGGGCAGGCGCTGGCCGCGGCCGGTTGACCACCGCACTGTGCCGCCCCGCAAAGGCGGCGCAGTGCACAACAGCGGCGGTCGCGGCTTCCGTTAGAATCGGCGGTTCTCGAACCTGCAGGACCGTTCAATGCAGCTGTCTTCCGTACGTGCCGTGATCACTGGCGGCGTCTCCGGCCTCGGCCTGGCCGTGGCCCAGCACCTCGTCGCCCAGGGCGGCAAGGTGGCCCTGTTCGACCTCAACGACGGCAAGGGTGCTGCCGCCGTTGCCGGGCTGGGTGCCGACAAGGCCCGCTATTTCAACGTCAACGTCAGCGATGAGGCAGCCGTGGCTGCGGCCATCGACCAGGCCCACGACTTCCTGGGTGGCCTGAACGTCGCGATGAACTGCGCCGGCATCCTCGGTGCCGGCCGCGTACTCGGCAAGGAGGGCCCGATGCCGCTTGCCGGCTTCCAGGGCACAGTGATGGTGAACCTGGTCGGCAGCTTCAACATCGCCAAGGCTGCGGCCAACCGCATGCAGCACAACGAAGCCGGCGTGGACGGCGAGCGCGGCGTGATCATCAACACCGCCAGCATCGCTGCCTACGAAGGCCAGATCGGCCAGGCCGCGTATGCCGCCAGCAAGGGCGGCGTGGTCTCGATGACGCTGCCGATGGCGCGCGAACTGTCGCGCTTCGGCATCCGCGTCAATACCATCGCTCCGGGCGTGTTCTGGACGCCGATGGTCGACGGCATGCCCGAAGCCGTGCAGCAGTCGCTGGCCGCCTCGATCCCGTTCCCGTCGCGCCTGGGCAAGCCGGAAGACTTCGCCGGCCTGGTCGGCTTCATCCTCGGCAACACCTACCTCAACGGCGAGACCATCCGCCTGGACGGCGCTACCCGGCTCGCTCCGAAGTGATTCCCCCCGGGCGCCGGGACGGCGCCCTCCCCCAACGACCTAGATCACCATGAAAGCCAACGACATCAAGAAGGGCAACGTCGTCGAGTTCAACAACGGCGTGTACCAGATCCGCGACATCGAGCGCAGCTCGCCGCAGGGTCGCGGCGGCAACGTCCGCTTCCGCTTCATCATGTACAGCGTGCCGGGCGGCAACAAGCTCGACGCCAGCTTCGATGCCGACGACAACCTGGTCGAGGTCGAACTGCTGCGCCGCCAGTCCACCTATTCGTACAAGGACGGCGATGCGTTCGTGTTCCTCGATGACGAGGACTACACCCCCTACACCCTGGACGCGGACGTGATCGGCGACGACGCCGGCTACATCACCGACGGCCTGACCGGCATCTACGTGCAGGTGATCGACGAGCAGCCGGTGGCGATCCAGCTGCCGGCCTCGGTGGTGCTGGAAGTGATCGAGACGCCGCCGGAACTGAAGGGTGGCACCGCCACCAAGCGCCCGAAGCCGGCCAAGCTCAACACCGGCATCGAAATCATGGTGCCGGAGTACATCGTCAACGGCGAGCGCGTGCTGGTGAACACCGCCACCGGCGAATTCGCTGGCCGTGCCGACTAAGCGCCTTGCGCTGATCGGTTGCCTGTCCCTGCTTGCGGCGTGTTCGCCGCAGGCAACGGACAGCACGGCCGATGCTGCGCCGAACGCAGCGCCTGTTGAACCGGCCGTGACGGCAGCACCGGCGGTGGAGGCACCGGCCGCCGTGGAGGCCACCGCCGAAGCGGAGCCCTCTACCGACCTGACCTCGGGCGATGAGGAACTGGACAAGGCACGCGCAGCCGCTGGCTGCCCGGTTCCGGAGGATGTGTATGACGTCGACGACGTGCGCATCTACTGCGCGATGCCGACCGACGTGCAGGCCTTCCTCGCGCGCGAAAACACCTGCCAGCACTTTGCGGGTGAGGAACCCTACGACGACGAGCGCCGCCGCGAACTGGAAGAGGCCAGCGCGAAGTACTGCGAGGGCCGCGAGAAGATCTTCACCGGCCTGGTCGCGCGTCATCGCGGCGACTGCGCTGTCCGCGAAGCGCTGATCGGGATCAACAGCCGCTACGACCTGGACTTCGATCTCGACCTGAAGCCCTGCGAGGGCTGATCGATCAACGCCGAGCATCGCCCGGCGCCACCGATCCGCGCAATCACGCGTTACTTCGCGCCGAAATTGCCGCAGCCGTGATACTGGCGGGTGCCGATGGTCAGGTTCACCTTGGCATCGAACGCCTCGCCACTCATGTCGTCCTGGCAGGTAGTACGCTGGAAGCTGAGCTTGACGTCGGTGCCATCGGACGCCTTGCCGCTCCAGCCGTCAGCACCTTCGGTGGGCTTGGCGACGTCGAAGCGACGCTCGCCGTAGTCGACTTCCACCTGCAGGCCGGGCGTGTCGCCGTCAACGATGGCCAGCCAGCCCGGCTCGTTGCCGGTGGCACGGAACGCGGCATTGCCGGCGCTGCCATCGCCCTCGGTGGCTTCCACCGCATGGCACTCGCGGTCGGCCTCACCCTTCAGGCTCAGCAGGCCGTCATCGCTGCCCTTGGTCCAGAAGGTGTTGCCCTGGCCATCACCGTACTTGGCGCCGGACGCCGCACGCTCGGAGGTCATGGCGAAGGTACGGTCGCCGATCACCACCGTGGCCGCATCCTCGCCATTGAAGGTCGCGCGCACGTCCAGATCGCCACAGCGATAGGTGGTCTCGCTACCGACACTGGCGCCGGTACTGGCGCCTGGCTGAGGAGCAGCCGGTTCGGGGTTGCTGCTGCCCGCGACGGGCGGCTGGGCCGGCTGGCACGCGGCCAGCACCAACCCCAGGGAGGCTGCCAACAGACTGGGAACTACACGCATGGCTCGACTCCTTGTCGACACTACATAGATGTTCGACCCTACCACCTGCCGGTGAGCGGGGCCTGAAAGCGGCCTGACCGCGTTCATGCGGCCAGCACCGCCATCGACAGCAACTGTGCGCCGCTGCCGCCGGAACTGCAGGTCCAGACCCGCAGCAGGCGCAGTTTCAGCTCGCGCTCCTGGCCCTGCTCACGCACCGACAAGCGCACGTCGCTGGACAGCAGCGCCAAGCGGCCACACAGCAGCGTTTCCGTCGCGCAGGACTGCAGGCCATGCACCTGCAGGCGGCCGCCCAGCCACTCGCGCAACCACGGCAGGTCGAGCATGCGCCCACCCTGCCCGTCCATCATGAACAAGGCCGGCGATACCAACGCGGTCAGCGCATCGTGATCATCGCCCAACAGCGCTTCGCACAGGCGCTGCTCCAGCGCCCTCAATTGCAGTTCATGCAGATCGTCAACGATGTTCCGTTCCATCCACGGATCCTTCCGGCGTCGGCCGGCGTCTGTGCAGGCGCTGCGCGATCCACTGCCGCGCGCCCTGCACCACTACATAGAAGACCGGCACGAAGAACACCGCCAGCACGGTCGCGCTGACCATGCCGCCGAACACGCCGGTCCCGATCGCCTGCTGGGTTTCCTTCGATGCGCCCTGCGCCAGCATCAGCGGCACCACGCCCAGCGCGAACGCCAGCGAGGTCATCACGATCGGCCGCAGGCGCAGCCGTGCCGCCTCCAGCGCCGCTTCCACCAGGCCCCGGCCCTGCTGCTGCAGCTGGCGTGCGAACTCGACGATGAGGATCGCGTTCTTCGCCGACAGCCCGATCACCGTGATCATGCCGACCTTGAAGAACACGTCGTTGGGCATGCCGCGCAGCAACACCGCCACGACCGCACCGAGCAGGCCCAGCGGTACCACCAGCATCACCGCCAGCGGAATCGACCAGCTCTCGTACAGCGCCGCCAGCACCAGGAACACCACCAGCATCGACAGCAGCAACAGCCACGGCGCCTGTGCGCCGGATTCGCGCTCCTGCAGCGACTGGCTGGTCCATTGCAGGGCGAAGCCGGACGGCAGCTGCGTGGCCAGGCGCTCCATTTCCGCCATCGCCTGGCCGGTGGAAACACCGGATCCCGGTGCACCGGACAGGTTCAGCGCCGGGAAACCGAGATAGCGCTGCAGCTGCAGCGGTGCCTCGGTCCAGTGCGGGGTCACCAGCTCGGACAACGCCACCATGCCGCCTTCGCTGTTGCGCACATAGAGCTTCAGCACGTCCTCCAGTTCCATCCGGTGCGAGGCGTCGGCCTGCAGGATCACCTGCTGCAGCCGTCCCTTGTTGGGGAAGTCGTTGACGTACTGCGAGCCC
The DNA here is from genome assembly GCF_037203745.1 of Stenotrophomonas sp. CCNWLW162. Classification (NCBI taxonomy): domain Bacteria; kingdom Pseudomonadati; phylum Pseudomonadota; class Gammaproteobacteria; order Lysobacterales; family Lysobacteraceae; genus Stenotrophomonas; species Stenotrophomonas sp. CCNWLW162. The sequence goes on from NZ_JBBCBL010000014.1 coordinate 33,616, forward strand.
ATCGCTGCCGACAGCGTGCTGCTGATATCGGCGAAACCCACGCCCATCGCCTCGGCCTTGGCCCGATCGATGTCCAGCCGCACGCTGGTGCCGGCCGGCAGGCCATCGGCATGCACCTCCGACAGCAGCGGGCTGGCCTCGGCCAGTTTCAGCAGCCGCTGCAGGGCCGCGCGCAGCTCTGCCTGGCCCTGCCCGGTGCGCGCCTGCAGCGCCAGCGAGAAGCCGGACGAACGCCCCAGGCTGTCGATGGCCGGCGGCATCACGCTCATCACCTCGCCCTCGGCAATCGTCGCCATCGCCTTCTGCGCGGCCTCCACTTCGCCGGCTGCGGTGGCCCCTGCACGCTCGCCCCAGTCCTTCAGCATGGTATAGGTCAGTGCCGCGCTCGGGCCGGAACCGGAGAAGCTGTAGCCGAGGATCGACTGGTTGGAGCCAATGCCCGGGCGTGACGCCACATGCTGTTCGTAGGCTTCGACCACGGCCAGCGTGCGCTCGGCGGTGGCTTCGGCCGGCAGCTGGATCGAGGTCATGAAATAGCCCTGGTCTTCTTCTGGCAGGAACGCACCCGGCAACCAGTGCAGGCCCAGCAGCAGTGCCACCACCAGTGCGGCGAACACGCCCATCACCCGCCCACTGCGCTGCAGCACCGAAGCCACGCCACGCTGGTAGCGCCCGGTCATTCTCTCGAAGCCACGATTGAAGGCACCAAACAGCCCGCCACGACCATGGTGGCCATGGGTGTTCGGGCGCAGCAGCGTCGCGCACAACGCCGGCGTCAGGCTCAACGCGAGCAGCGCCGAGAACAGGATCGACACCGCCATCGCCACGGTGAACTGACGGTAGATCGCGCCCACCGAGCCACTGGCCAAGGCCATCGGGATGAACACGGCGGTCAGCACCAGGGTGATGCCGATCACCGCACCGGTCAGCTCGCGCATCGCCTTGATGGTCGCCTCGCGCGGCGGCAGGCCTTCCTCGGTCATGATCCGCTCCACGCCCTCGACCACCACGATCGCGTCGTCGACGATGATGCCGATCGCCAGCACCATGCCGAACATGGTCAGCACGTTGATCGAGAAGCCCAGCGCCAGCATCACCGCGAAGGTGCCGAGCAGCGCGATCGGCGCGACCAGCGCCGGGATCAGCGTGTAGCGCCAGTTCTGCAGGAACAGGTACATCACCGCGAACACCAGCAGCATCGCTTCCAGCAGCGTCTGCACCACCTTCTGGATCGAGATCTTGACGAACGGCGCGGTGTCGAACGGAATGCTCGACTGCACGCCACGCGGCAGCAGCGGCGCCAGCTCGGCCATGCGCTCGCGCACCGCCGAGGCGGTCCGTACTGCGTTGGCTCCGGGGCGCAGCTGCACGCCGGCCGCCGTCGCCGGATGGCCGTCCTCGCGGGTGCCCCAGGCGTAGCTCTGCGCACCCAGCTCGATGCGGGCGACGTCACCCAGCAGCACGCGCGAACCATCGGCGCCGGCACGCAGCACGATCGCCGCGAACTGTTCCGGCGTGGACAGCTGGCCGTCGGCGCTGAGCGGCACGGTGATGCGCTGGCCTGGCACGCCCGGCGAATCACCGATGCGCCCTGGCGAGATCTCCAGGTTCTGCTGCTCGATGGCGCTGGCCACATCACCCATGGTCAGCCCGTAGCCGGTCAACCGGGTCGGGTCCAGCCACACCCGCATCGCCTGCTCGGCACCGAACAGCTGCACACGGCCGACGCCATCGATGCGCCGCAGCTCTTCGATGATGTTGCGCGCCATGAAGTCACCCAGCGCCGCCTCACTCACGCTCGCATCCGGCGAACGCAGGCCGACCAGCATCAGGAAGCCGGAATCGGCAGCCTCCACGAACAGGCCGTTCTGGCGCACGCTGCGCGGCAGGCGCGGCTCGATCGCCTTGATCCGGTTCTGCACGTCCACCTGCGCCAGCTCCGGATTGGTGCCAGGCTTGAACGTGGCGGTGATCGAGGCCTCACCGGAGGTATCCACCGACGATTCGAAGTACAGCAGGTGCTTGACGCTGGACAGCTCGCGCTCGATCAGGCCGACCACCGCATCGTTCAATGTCTGTGGGCTGGCGCCCGGGTAGCTGGCGTAGATGCTGACGCTGGGCGGCGCAACCGCCGGATAGCGCTCCACCGCAAGGCGCGGAATCGCCAGCACGCCGGCCAGGATGATGAAGATCGCCAGCACCCAGGCGAACACCGGGCGATCGATGAAGAAACGTGCCATGTTGGATTTTTCCTGGAAGGCTGGCCCGGAGCGGGCTCAGCCCTTGCTGCCGGCCTGCACCGCACCGGCGCCAGCGACCGGCATCCGCCAGTCGCGCGCATCGACCACCACGCCTTCCTGCAGGCGCTCCTGGCCCTCGACCACCACCTTCTCGCCCGCTTTCAGGCCCGTGCGCACCAGCCACTGGCGATCAACGCTGCCGTCGACCTCCAGCGTGCGGATCACTGCCTTGCCATCGCCACCGATCACCCAGGCGTACGCCTGGCCGCCAGCACTGCGCAGCACCGCCTGCTGCGGCACGGTCAATGCACTGGCCGGCGCGCCACGCGGCACCCGGGCACGCACATACATCCCGGGCAGCAACTGACGATCCGGGTTGTCGACCAGGATGCGGAGGATCACGTCACCGGTGCGCGCGTCGACGTTTATGCCGGAGAACAGCAGCTGTCCGCGCTCAGGCATCGGCTTGCCGGCGGCGCCGATGATGGTTACCGGCAACTCGCCGCCACCGGCGGCGCTGCGCTGCAGCGACTCCAGCTGCGCGGCGGGCTGGCGCACGTCGACGTAGACCTGGTCGATCTGCTGCACCACCGCCATCGGCTCGGTATCGGCCACGCCGACCAGCGCACCTTCGGTCACCAGCGCCTGGTCGATGCGGCCGGCAATCGGCGCGCTGACCGTCGCATAGCGCAGGTCCAGCTGCCGGCGGGAGAGGATCGCGCGCGCTTCGTTGACGGCGGCACGGGCCTGTTCGTACTCGGCACTGGCATCGTCGCGGTGCTGCTGGCTGACGGCCTGTGCGGCGGCCAGTGCCTGCAGGCGCTGCGACTGCACGCGGCTGCGGCCCAGTGCCGCCTCGCTGCGCTGCAGCGCGGCCAATGCCGAATCGACGTCGGCCTTGAACGCGGCCGGATCGATCTGGAACAGCGCCTCGCCGGCGCTGACTTCCGCGCCCTGGTCGAACAGCCGGCGTTGCACGATGCCGCCCACCTGGGCGCGGATCTGCGCGGTACGTACCGCGGCCACGCGGCCGGGCAGCTCGTCGTCACGCTGCACCACCTGCGGGCCGACAGTGACCACGCTGACGCGCGGTGCGGCTTCGGGCGTGGCGTCGGGAGAGGAACAGGCCGTCATGGCCAGGGCGAGGGCCGCGATCAACGCGACCGGAGTCCTGAAGGTTCTCATTGTTGTGCACAATGCCGCGCAGGCGGCTGATAGGTTCTGAAGCGTGCAGTCTGCGTGGCGATGATGGGGTTTCGATGGAGGAACTGTGGAGATACGATGGAGGCAAGCACCTTAAGGCCCCGCCCCCCGCATGCAAGCCTCCCCTGCCCTCGCCGCCCTCGTCCTGATCGTTGAGGATGAGGGCGAGATCGCCGACATTCTCACCGCCTACCTCGAACGCGAAGGACTGCGCACGCTCCGTGCCGCCGATGGCCACAGTGCGCTGGACCTGCATCGCAGCGCCCGCCCCGACCTGGTCCTGCTCGATGTGCAGCTGCCGCGCCTGGATGGATGGAGCGTGTTGACCCAGCTGCGCCAGCGCGGCGAGACGCCAGTGATAATGCTGACTGCACTGGACCAGGACCTGGACAAGCTGACCGCGCTGCGCATGGGCGCCGACGACTATGTGGTCAAGCCGTTCAATCCCGCCGAAGTGGCGGCGCGCGTGCGTGCCGTGCTGCGGCGTACGCTGCGCACCTCGCGCGTGGACGCGCCCACCGCACTGCGCGTGGGCCCGCTGCTGATCGATTCGGCCACCCATGCCGTGCACGTCGAGGGCGAAGGCTACAGCCACGAGGTGCTGCTCACGCTCACCGAGTTCAAGCTGCTGCACTGCATGGCGCTGGCGCCGACCCGCATCTTCAGCCGCAGCGAACTGATGCACGAATGCCTGCCGGAAAGCGAGGCGCTGGAGCGCACGGTCGACAGCCATGTCAGCAAGCTGCGCCGCAAGCTGGATGAAGTTGGCATGGTCAACGTTCCTGCCAGCGTGCGCGGTGTCGGCTACCGGTTGATGGCCGACCGCTGATGGCCCGACTGCGCCGCTCCGGGCTCAGCCGCCACATCATCGTTTCGATGTCGCTGATGGTGATCGGCGTCATCGTGATGATGATCCTGTCGTCTTGGCTGCTGTATGCAGTGCTGGTCGAATTCTTCCCCGGCACTACCGATGAGCCGGAAAGCTGGCTGCCGACAGGCCCCGAACTGGCATGGATGGTCGGCGTGATCCTGACTGGCCTGGCACTGGCCATCGCCGCCTCGTTCCGTCTTGCCCACCGCATCCTGTCACCGTTGAATTCACTGGTCGACAGCGTGCGCGCGCTCGCGGGCGGCGACCTCGGCGCGCGCGCCAGCGTCGAGGAAAACTCGCCGGGCGAAGTGGCCACCCTGGTCGAGGATTTCAATGCGATGGCGCGCCGCCTGCAGCACATGGAGAGCGAACGTTCGATGTGGCATGCGGCCATCGCCCATGAGCTGCGGACACCGGTGACGATCCTGCGCGGCCGCCTGCAAGGGTTGGCCGAAGGAGTCTTCCAGCCAGACGAATCCCAGTTCCGCAGCCTGCTTGCCCAGGTCGAAGGCCTTTCGCGCCTGATCGAAGATCTGCGCGTGCTGAGCCTGTCCGACAATGCACGGCTGGATGTACGCCGCGCGCGCACCGACGTAGTGGCCGAGGTGCATTCGGTGATGACCCTGGTCGACCCCCAGTTCCGCGCCGCCGGCTTCGTGCTGGAACTGGAAACCAGCCGCGAGGAGCACACCGCCCATTGCGATCCGACCCGGCTGCGCCAGGCATTGCTGGCACTGCTGGAGAACGCGCGCCGCTACGCCAGCCCGGGCAAGGTGCGGATTGCCGTGCACGACACGCCCGGCCATGTGCAGGTGGCGATCGAGGACGAGGGCCCGGGCATCGACCCGGCCTTGCATGCCGATATCTTCACCCCGTTCATGCGCGCCGATGGCTCGCGCTCACGCCAGGGCGGCGGCAGCGGGCTGGGTCTGGCGGTGGTCAAGGCCATCGCAGACGCGCACGGCGGCCGCGTCTACTGCTCGCCGGGCAGTGCCGGCGGCAGCCGTTTCGTCATCGAACTGCCGCGCCAGTAGCCGGTGCAGCGGCCTGTTCGCGCAGATGCGCGCCGAGCCTGGCCAGGTTGGCATCGATCGCATCCATCTCATCGCGTTGCTTCACCGGCAGCTGCTGACGCAGCTGCACGCGCAGCGCCTGCCACGCCGGTACTGCCTGTGCGCTGGCGGTGGACACGGCCTCGGTCAGCACCGCCTGTTCGTCAGCCAACGGCAGCCCGTAGCCAGCGTCCCGCAGCAGGGTGCCCGGCCGCAGCCATTGCCCGCTCTGCTCAAGCAGCCCACGAAGGCTGCGGGTTTCTGCGCTGTCGGGCGCGGCCAGCAACCGGCGCTTGAGCACGTCACGTGCGCGCAGCTCGGCACGCCGCTGTGCGGCCTGTTCCAGCAGCAGCAGGCCGGCGCTGGCGCGCAGGTCGCCCTTCAGCAACCACGGTGCCCGTTGCTGTGCAGGCAGCTTCAACCAGCCGCGTACATCACGTGCGGGCAATGCCAGCCGGGCTGCCGCCACGCCGAACAACTGCTGGTAGTGGTCGCGTGCCGAGGCGAAGTAGTAACCCTGCGCCTGTGCTGAATCGCGATCAGCCAGCACCTGCTCATCCAGTACCTGCAGCCGCGACAGCCGCCGCTTCAACCCACGCGGGCTGAGCTGGGCCAGGCCTGCCTCGCCCAACCTCGGCACGCCGGCCTGCAACAGCTTTGCGGTTTCCACCGCGCAGTTGTTGCTGACGAAGTAGTAGCGCCCGTCGTAGCTCCAGTGCACCTGTGCTGTGCGCTCAAGCAGGCTGGCGATCTCGCTGCGCTCCAACTGCAACGGCAGCGATTGCAACCCGCGCAGCTCGACCTTGGTGTACTCGTCCACAACCTGCTGCAGCGGAAGCACGAACAGCCGCGAGGGATAACCGCCGGTCAGCCCACGCCAGTTGGAAATCTGCACATCACCGACGAACGCACGGAACGACAGTACCCGGTGGTACTCCAGGTCCAGGCGACAGTCCGGCCCCGGCGCACGGTCAGGCCGGCAGATCACCAACCGAAGCATGCTGTGGCCCCAGCGGCTCATCGGCTGGGCACTGCCTTCGGCAAACAGGTAATCCACCGCGTAGACGCGCGCCGGGTCAAGTTGCAGCAGCGATGCAGCGCCCTCTTCCGGTTCGGCCTGCAGCAACGGCATTGTCGTAGAGCAGTGCGGCTGAGGCAGCGAAGGCGGCGCTCCAAAATGCGCCTGGTACCAATGCGCCAGCGCCGGTCGCCGGCAGGCGAACTCACTGTCGAGCACGAAATGCTCGGCGTTCACCGCCAGATACTCGGCCGGACTTTTCAGTTCATAGGCATCCGGACTACGGTCACGGAAGTCGTTGTCGCCACGGCCGAGGTGCCACGGCTTGCGCTGCCACCCCGCCAGGTCCCGCCAACGCGCACTGCGCGACCAGTTCGCGCCACTGCGGTCGGCAACATGGGTCAGCTCGTGTACCAGCGCACTGCGGCGCGCACGGCGGGCGCCGGGCATGCCGTCATCCAGCAACTCGCGGCGCAGCGCGATGTGACCGGCGAAGGTTCGGCCGTGCACGTCATCCGGCAGGTCATCGCGCCAGGCCACCCGTACCTGCGCAGGCAAGGCGTGCAGCAGGCCTTGCGGCAACAGCGACTGCACGTCGGCCAGGGTCTGGCGGGCGAGCTGCTGCTGCGCCGGGTCGAGACCGGCAGGGTCCAGCTGCAGGCGGTCAGCGGCATATGCCGCGGGAATGCCCAGCCACGCCAATGCGACAAGCCACCCGCGTTTCGGTGGCGCCGGGCGATGCCCGGCGGCATTCAACACGGGTGTCATGCGGCCCGGATCAACGCGCCAGCAGCGTGCGGGCCAGTTCCAGGTCGCTCTGCTGCTGTGCGGCGGTGCTCTGCTCGCGCAGGTGGACCAGCGCCGCCTGCAGGCGGGCGCCACGGATCTGGCCGTCGCTGGCGACGAACGCAGCCGCATCGTCGCGCGCAGCCAGTACCACCTTGTCATCGCCCGAGCTGCTGCCCGACGAACCGGAGGACGCACCGGTGGCCGAGCCGGCCGAAGTGCCAGCGAAGCTGGAAGCGAAGCCGGCCAGCGGCAGGGACAGCAGGGCAAGCAGCAGAAGCGGACGGGTCATCGGTTCGAAGCCGGTTGTGAGAATGCGTGGAGCGTAACGGGTACGTGAAGGATTTGCCCGACTCAGAGGTCGAACAGCTTGCCGGGATTCAGCCGCGCTTGGGGATCGAACGCGCGTTTGACCGCCTTCATCAGGGCGATCTCGGCCGGGCCGCGGGTGCTGTCCAGGTAGCGCTTCTTGACCAGACCGATACCGTGCTCGGCCGAGATGCTGCCATCGAAGCGGGCCAGCACCTGTGCCAGCAGCTTGGTTACGTGCTCGCATTGCGCCACGAAATCAGCGTCACTGGTGTCGTCGGGTTTGAGCACATTGATGTGCAGATTGCCGTCACCGATATGGCCGAACCAGACCACGTCGAAATGCGGATAGGCCTGCCCGATCAGCGCCTGGGTCTCGGCCAGGAACGCCGGCATCGCCGAGATCCGCACTGAAACGTCGTTCTTGTAGGGTTTGTAGCGCGCCAGCGATTCGGTGATGCCCTCGCGCAGGCGCCACAGCTGCGCGGCCTGGGCGTCGCTGGCACTGATCACGCCGTCGCTGACCCAGCCATTGCCCATGCAGTCCTCGAAGGCCGCCATCGCCGCCGCTTCCTGAGCCTCGTCGCCGGCCGCGAACTCGGTCACCACGTAATACGGGTGCACTTCGTCGAACGGCGCCTGTGCGCCATGTGCCAGCACGTGCTCCAGTGCCCGGTCGGTGAAGAACTCGAAGGCCTGCAGCTGCAGGCGCGCGCGGAACGCGGCAAATACCTGCATCAGCACGTCGAAGCTGGGCAGTGCCAACAGCATCACGTTGCTGGCCGGCGGAGGGTCGGTCAGCTTCACCGTCGCCTCGACGATCACGCCCAGCGTGCCTTCCGAGCCGATCAGCAGCTGGCGGAAGTCATAGCCGCTGGAGTTCTTGATCAGGCCCTTGTTGAGCTCCAGCAACTCGCCATCAGCCGTGACCACCTTCAGCCCGGCGATCCACTCGCGGGTGTTGCCGTAGCGGATCACGCGGATGCCGCCGGCATTGGTGGCGATGTTGCCGCCGATCGTGCAGGACCCGCGCGCGGCAAAATCCACCGGGTAGATCAGGCCGTGGTCCAGCGCGGCGTTGTGCACGGCTTCCAGCGGCATGCCGGCCTGCACTACCAGGGTGCGATCGACCGCGTCGTAGGCCAGCGCCTTGTTCATCCGTTCCAGGCTGAGCACCAGCTCGCCGTTGGCGGCCACCGCGCCACCGGAAAGGCCGGTGCGGCCACCGGACGGCACCACGGCCACGCCCTCTTCCATACTCCAACGCATCACCGCCCGCACTTCCTCGACCGTGGCCGGCAGTGCGATCGCCAGCGGCGCCGGCGTCCAGCGCCGGGTCCAGTCGCGCCCGTAATGCTCCAGGTCGGCCGGGTCGGTCTTCAGCTTCAGGGCGGGACAGGCCTGTTGCAGCGAGGCAATGCGGGAATCGGTCATGACGGTCCAGCGCGGTGCGTGAAGAACGGGCAAGCGTGCCAGCGGCGCGCGCCAGCGTCCAGCCCTGCAGCGGCCCAGATAGCTACGGATGCAACCAATTGCGCACTGCACCATGGGCGACACGATCTGGCATAGTGGTCAGCCCCTGTCCCACTGGCCGTGTCGCCCCATGTCGCCGAAGAAGACCTCGTTCCCGAAGCAGGATATCCGCGTGCTGTTGCTGGAGGGGGTCAGCCAGACCGCCGTGGAGGTGTTCAGCGCCGCCGGCTACAGCCAGATCGAAGCGCACACCAAGGCGCTGCCCGAAGACGAACTGAAGGCGCGCATCGCCGAGGCACACATCGTCGGCATCCGCTCGCGCACCCAGCTCAGCGCCGAAGTGCTGGCCGAGGCCAAGCGTCTGATCGCGGTGGGCTGCTTCTGCATCGGCACCAACCAGGTCGACCTGGACGCGGCCGAACTGGCCGGCATCCCGGTGTTCAACGCGCCCTACTCCAACACCCGCAGCGTGGCCGAACTGGTGATCGCCGAGGCGATCATGCTGACACGTGGCATTCCGCAGAAGAATGCCGAATGCCACCGCGGCGGCTGGTCGAAGTCGGCCAGCGGCAGCCACGAAGTGCGCGGCAAGACCCTGGGCATCATCGGCTATGGCCACATCGGCACCCAGGTGGGTGTGCTGGCCGAATCGCTGGGCATGCAGGTGATCTTCCACGATGTGGAAACCAAGCTGTCACTGGGCAATGCCCGGGCCGCGGCCAGCCTCGACGACCTGCTGGCGCGCGCCGACATCGTCACCCTGCACGTGCCGGAGACCCCGTCCACGCAGTGGATGATCGGCAGCACCGAGCTGGCGAAGATGCGCAAGGGCGCGCACCTGATCAACGCCGCGCGCGGCACCGTGGTCGACATCGATGCGCTGGATGCAGCCCTGGCCAGCGGCCACCTCGGCGGCGCAGCGCTGGACGTGTTCCCGGTCGAACCGAAGGGCAACGGCGATATCTTCGAATCGCCGCTGACCCGCCACGACAATGTGATCCTGACCCCGCACGTGGGGGGCAGCACGCTGGAAGCACAGGACAACATCGGCATTGAAGTAGCGGCCAAGCTGGTGCGCTACAGCGACAACGGCAGCACCCTGTCGGCGGTCAACTTCCCGGAAGTGACCCTGCCCGAGCACGCCGACAGCCTGCGCCTGCTGCACATCCACCAGAACGTGCCGGGCGTGCTGTCCAAGGTCAACGAGATCTTCTCGCGCCACAACGTCAACATCGACGGCCAGTTCCTGCGCACCGACCCGAAGGTGGGCTACGTGGTGATCGATATCACCGCCAGCGAGGAACAGGCTGCTGCGGTGCGCGACGAGCTGGCCGCGATTCCGGGTACGCTGCGCACGCGCATCCTGTATTGACGCGGATCCCGCCGTGCACTTGTAGAGCCGAGCCCATGCTCGGCTGCGGTTCCGGCCCGCATTGAGCCGAGCATCGGCTCGGCTCTACAGGTTGCTAGCGCGCCAACCAGCGGCGCGCCATGCGCTGCATGGACTCATCCGATTGCGGATCGGCGGCGACCTCGGTCACTGGCCGCCAGGCCAGGTCGAGTGACTCCTCGCTGAGCACGAAGACCTCGCCACCCAGCGCCCGGATCACGAAACGCAGGTCGTAGTGCCAGTGCCCTGGCACGTCCTTGCGCTCCGGAATCCAATGCTTGTCGATATCGAAGATGGCCGGGTCTTCCAGCACCAGGCCGCTCAGGCCCGACTCCTCCTCGGCTTCCTTCAGCGCCACCTGAGCCAGGTCGCGGTCGCCGTCGGCGTGGCCGCCCAACTGCAGCCAGCGCTGCAGCTTGCGGTGGTGGGTCAGCAGCAGGCGCTGGCCATCGGCACTGACCAGCCAGCAGCTGGCGGTGAAGTGGCCAGCCAGCCGTTCACGACGGAACGGATCTTCCGGATCGTCCAACAATGTGCCGAATTCGGCAGCCAGTGCGTCGTGGGCGGGCTCGCGGCGGGCATAGTCCCGCAGCAGGCCACGCAGGCGATCGTCAAGCACGGCAAGGGTTTCGGCGGTCTGGCTCATGAATGGGCGGCGTTTGGAAAAATACTGCTCATTATCGCCGTTCATTGTTGCGATTGCGCTTGTGCGTTGGCTTCAGCTTTGGCTAAGGTACAGCGGGCCGTTCGCGCGGCCTTCACCATTCCAGGGTTGCCGGCAACGTATCGGCGGCCCACCCAATCCGATCACTAGGAAGTACTGCATGCTGAAAGCTCTGTTGAGGGTCAAGCCGGTTGAACCGGCCGGGCACGTCGATGCTGGCGAACCCATCGAAGGCAGCCTGGACGGCGAAGCCACGTTGAAACGGACCCTCACGGCTAAACACCTCATCCTGCTTGGCGTGGGTGCGG
>NZ_JBBCBL010000015.1:0-29748 GCF_037203745.1 Stenotrophomonas sp. CCNWLW162
GTGCGCCACCCTACGGGCCGGCTACGCCGTTCCACGCTGCTCCTGCAGCGCGGTGCACGAGCAAAGAAAGTGACACCTCTCCGCAGACGCGGAAACGATCCGCCGGGCACGACCCGGCATCAGCAATGCATCCCCGCAAACAAAAACGCCCGGCGCGAGGCCAGGCGTTCCTGCACTACCTTGGAAGCGGAGGCTTACGCCACCGTAGACGCCCGCAGTGCGGCAATGCGCTCTTCCAGCGGCGGGTGGCTCATGAACAGCTTCTTCGCCGTCGAACCGGCAATACCGAAGGCGGCGATCTGGGTCGGCAGCGTGCTCTGGCCGTGGTTGAGCTGCAGGCGCTCCAGCGCGGCGATCATCTTCTGGCGGCCGGCCAGCGAGGCACCGCCGGCATCGGCACGAAACTCACGGTGACGCGAAAACCACATCGCGATCATGGTGGCGAACAGGCCGAACACCATCTCCAGCACGAACACGATGATGTAGTACGCAAAACCGCGGCCGCCGCCTTCGCGGTTGCCCGACAGCGCGCTGTCGATGATGCCGCCGACCACGCGGGCCAGCACGATCACGAAGGTGTTCAGCACACCCTGCAGCAACGCCATGGTGATCATGTCACCGTTGGCGACGTGGGCGATCTCGTGGCCCAGCACTGCTTCGGCCTCGTCTTCGCTCATGTTGTGCAGCAGGCCGGTGGACACCGCCACCAGCGCATTGTTGCGGTTGGCACCGGTGGCGAAGGCGTTGATCTCCGGGCCCTCATACACCGCCACTTCAGGCATGCCGATGCCGGCCGCCTTGGCCTGGCGCTCGACGGTGGCCAGCAGCCAACGCTCGGTCTGGTTGCGTGGCTCGGTGATCACCACCGCACCGGTGGAGCGCTTGGCCATCCACTTGGACAGCAGCAGCGAAATGAAGGAGCCACCGAAACCGAAGATGCCGGCCATGATCAGCAGGCCGCTCATCTTGCTGGGGTCGGTTCCCGTCAGCGACATCACGATGCTGGCCAGGATCAGCACGGCAAAGTTCGTGGCCAGGAAGAGGGCTATACGGGTGAACATGGGAAATTCCGGCTCGGAAGGGGTCGATATCGATCAATTTGCGGTGCGGTCAGCTTGAATTCAAGCGCCAACCTGACCGACGATTCAGCCTGCATGACCTCCCCCATTCCCTGCGGCCGCTTCGCGCCCTCGCCGACCGGCCTGCTCCACCCCGGATCCCTGCTCGCCGCCTTCGGCAGCTGGCTGCTCGCGCGCCATCACGGCGGCTTGTGGCGGCTGCGCATCGAAGACGTCGATCCGCCGCGCACCGTGCCCGGTGCCGCCGAGTCACAACTGCGGGCACTGTCCGCGTTCGGCCTGGTCCATGATGGCCCGATCCTCTGGCAGAGCGCCCGTGGCGAGGTCTACCAGGCCGCACTGGATGTGCTGCTCGCCGATGATCTGGCCTTCATCTGCCACTGCAGCCGCAGCGAGCTGGCTGCCAGCGGCGGCATCCACCATCGCTGCGTTGCGCGGCAACCAAGACCGGACCCGGCCGTCCGCTTCCGCGTGCCGCCTGGCAGCCTCGTGCACTTCGACGATGGCCTGCGTGGCCCACAGCAGCAGGACGTGCATGCCGAGGTCGGCGACTTCGTGCTGCGCCGCGCCGACGGCTGCTGGGCGTACCAGCTGGCGGTGGTGGTGGACGACGCTGCACAGGGCGTGACCGAAGTGGTGCGTGGCGCCGACCTGCTCGATTCCACCGCGCGGCAGATCCTGCTGCAGCAGGCGCTGGGCCTGGCGGTGCCGCGCTACTGGCATCTACCCCTGCTGCTGGATGCACCGGGCCACAAGCTGTCCAAGTCACTGGCGGCGCTGGCGGTCGACAGCACGCGACCGGTGCCGGTGCTGCGCCAGCTCTGGCAGCTGCTCGGCCAGGCCCCCGCCGCGCTGGACCACGCGCAGGATCTGGACACGCTGTTCGCCGCCGCGCAACGGGCCTTCGACCCGGCGCGGCTGCCGCGTACCGATATCCTGCTGCCGGCCGGCGCACTTTCCGCGCCGATGTTGCAGAATCCCCCTTCCCCCACCTGATTCCCGGACAGCATTCCATGACATCTCGCGTCGCACTGGTCACCGGCGGAACCGGCGGCATCGGTACCGCCATCTGCCAACGCCTGGCCGACCAGGGCCACCGGGTCGCCACCAATTACCGCGACGAAGCCAAGGCCCGTGCCTGGCTGCAGGCGATGACCGAACGCGGCTACAGCGTGTCGATCTTTCCAGGTGATGTCTCCGATCCGGACAGCGCCGAGGCGATGGTGCGCGCGGTCGAGGCCGAGCTCGGGCCGGTCGAGATCCTGGTCAACAACGCCGGCATCACCCGCGACACCACCTTCCACCGCATGCGCGCGGACCAGTGGCACGATGTGATCAACACCAACCTCAATTCGGTGTTCAACGTCACCCGCCCGGTGATCGAGGGCATGCGCCGCCGCGGCTGGGGCCGGGTCATCCAGATCAGCTCGATCAACGGCCTGAAGGGCCAGTATGGCCAGGCCAACTACGCAGCGGCCAAGGCCGGCATGCACGGCTTCACCATCTCGCTGGCCCGCGAGAATGCCGGCTTTGGCATCACCGTCAACACCATTTCGCCCGGCTACGTCGCCACCGACATGGTGATGGCGGTGCCGGAGGAAGTGCGCGCCAAGATCATCGCCGACATCCCCACCGGGCGCCTGGGCAGGCCGGAAGAAATCGCCTACGGCGTGTCGTTCCTGGTGGCCGACGAGGCCTCGTGGATCACCGGCAGCAACCTGGACATCAACGGCGGCCACCATATGGGCTGGTAAGCCGCGCACGGGGTGGTTGCAGCGCGCGCTGCCGCCCCCTGCCGAGAGTCATGCTGCGCAGCACGCAAACCCTTGTTGCGCAACATGATCGCCGCCGAAAGCCAAGCCTGGCGGGGGCTGAGGCGGTTGCAACGGCTGCTGCACTGCGCCATGCTGCGCGTCTACTGTGACGAGTACCGCTTCATGGCTGCGACCCGCATCATCAAGAAGTATCCGAACCGCCGTCTCTACGACACCGAGATCTCCAGCTACATCACCATCGAGGACGTGCGCCAGCTGATCCTGGACGGTGAAGACTTCGAAGTCCGCGATGCCAAGAGCGGCGACGACCTCACGCGATCGGTCCTGCTGCAGATCATCGCCGACCAGGAACAGGACGGCGAACCGATGCTGTCCACCCAGCTGCTGAGCCAGCTGATCCGCTTCTACGGCGATTCCCTGCAGGGCTTCATGGGCAACTACCTGGAGCGCAGCATGCAGGTCTTCCTCGACCAGCAGCAGCAGTTCCGCCAGCAGATGGGCAATCTGCTGGGGCAGACCCCGTGGGCGATGATGAACCAGCTGACCGAGCGCAACCTGGAGCTGTGGCAGGAGTTCCAGCGCAACATGGGCACCGGTTTCGGCGGCCCGCGTCCGGGTGGTACCGGAACGGGTACCGGCACCAGCACAGGTAACAAGCCGAACGAACCCGGCACCGGTACGGGTACCGGCGGCAAGACGCGCCGCTGAGCCATTGCTCCGGCTGGAACGAAAACGGCGCGCCCCTTGGCGCGCCGTTCTGTTTTGCAGTCCAGCCGCGATGCGTCAGCGTTTCGCCTTGCACCCCGTGCACACGCGCTCGACCTTGTAGCCCTTCGCCTTCAGCTTTTCGACCACGCCATCATTGCCGAGCAGGTGCAGTGTTCCAACCACGACCAGCGTACCGCCCTGCCCGGCCTGCAGGTACGGCAGCAGCTTGGGCACCCATGCATCATTGCGACCGGTGTTGATGCGCTGGTACAGCTGCGGATACTGCTGGCGCATCTCCGCCGCCATCTTGGTCCACAGCACGCGCTCATCGCCACGGCGCCAGGCGTCGTGCAGCTGGCGGGCCTGCTCATCGCCCTTGCCAGCCTGGTCCAGCGCCTCGGACAGCATCTGCCGCTGCTCCTGCACCGTCATGCCGTCGAGCATGCCGATCTGGGTATCGATGTCTTCCAGGCCCGCCGTCTTGCGGCCAGTCTTCTGCGCTCGCTCCATGAAGTGCCGATCCAGGCCAAGGGCCGGGTCCAGCCCCATCTTCTGCATCTGCCCGACCGAAATGCTCAAGCCGACAAACCATGGCTTCATGCCCTGCATCTGCGCCAGTGGCAGCTTGTTCTCGGTGGCGAACGTCTGCAGTTTCTGCCAGGTGGCGGCATCAAGATCGCGCTTGAGTTCGCTGCCATCGGTGCGCACCGCAGCCTGCACCATGCGGCTGGCCAGCTGCGGCGATTGCATGTCTTCGGGCGACAGCTCGAATACCACCCGCTGCGACGCCTCGAAGGCCTGTTCCACATCGGGCGACAACGGATAGTCCTGCGGCTTCAGCAGGTGGAACGAACCGAGCAGGTACACGCGTGCATCGCCGGGGCCGGTTACCTTCCACAGCAGGGGTACCGGCGGCTTGGCGGTACCGGCAGCAGCAACGTCAGCCGCGGGTGCATTGCGCGCCAACGCCAGTGGCGCGATCACACAGGCGGCCAGCAGCAGCGTGGCGCGGAACAACAATCTGATGGGCATCTCAGCCTTCTCCTTCAGGCAGGTGGTAGGCCTTCTCGCCCGCTTCCACGCGCAGGTCCAGCCGGTTTTCCGGTGGCGCCAACGGGCAGGTCGCATAGGCGGTGAACGCACACGGTGGGTTGTAGGCGTGATTGAAATCGATGCGTACCGTGCCGTCGGCGCCGGGCGCATCGGTGTCCAGGTAGCGGCCGGCCGGATAACTGCCGCGGCCGCTGGTGCGGTCGGCGAAGATCAGGAACAGCGGCTGCCCGGGAGCACCGATCGCCTCCAGCCGCCAGGCGCGTCCATCGCGCTCGAACTCGACCGCACCGGCATTCGGCATCTCAGTGGTCAGGCCGGTGATATCGACGATCGGCATGGTCTTGCCCGGCGGATGCGGGATGAAGCGCGCCTGCACCTGCCAGTCCGGACCACCCGGCCAGTACTCCAGGCCGGCGAAATCGCGGCGTGCCGGTGCGTCAGCGTGCTTGACCCGCAGCGCATCGCGCGGACCGCGGCGAATGATGCCGAGCTGGCCCTTGCCACCATCGAAGGCCAGCAGGGTCGGCTGCGGATCCTTGTCGGTGTCGATGCGGATGCGGCCGCGCACCGGCTGGCCGTCATGGCTGATCTCGGCGCCCGCTTCCGGGGTGAACCACCACTGGCTGCCTTCGCGGCGCAGCAGGCCCAGCTTGTCCGGGCCGACCGCCAGGCGGATGCCATTGGTGGCGCCGCTTCCGACGAAATGCGATTTGTTCGGCAGCCAATGCAGGCCAACCAGTGCTGTCCAGCCATCGGGCCGGGTCAGGTCCTGGTAACGCGCCACGCGCCACTGCTGCTGCGCGGTGGCATAGGCTGGATCTTCAGCAACGGCCGGTGCCGGCGGCGTCGCCGGGCTGCAGGCCGCCAACAACAAGGCGGCCAGCAGGCCGCCCATTCCCCGATAACGCATCGATGCTCCCCTCAACGTCCGCGCAGGAACCAGCGGTCGATCTCCGCCAGCGAAAAACGGGCCCAGGTCGGTCGGCCGTGGTTGCACTGACCGGACCGCTCGGTGATTTCCATGTCGCGCAGCAGCGCGTTCATTTCCGGCACGGTCAACCGCCGGTTGGCGCGCACCGCGCCGTGGCAGGCCATGGTCGACAGCAGCTCGTCACGTGCAGTTGCCACGCGGCGGCTCTGGCCATGCTCGCGCAGGTCGGTCAGTACGTCACGCAGCAGGCCTTCCGGTTCGGCGTGGGCCAGCAGCGCCGGAATACTGCGTACATGCAGCGAGCCAGGGCCGGCGCGGGTCACCTCGAAGCCGAGTGCGGCCAATGTATCCGCCTCGCTCTCGGCGGTATCCGCCTCGCGCTCACCCACCGCCAGCGTGATCGGCACCAGCATCGGCTGCGACTGCAGGCCGATGCCATCGTGCGCGTTCTTCAGCCGCTCGTAGCCGATGCGTTCGTGCGCCGCATGCATGTCGACCACGATCAGGCCTTCGGCATTCTCGGCCAGGATGTAGATGCCGTGCAGCTGCGCGATCGCATAACCCAGCGGCGGCACGCCGGCGTCGGCGCTGGTCACCGGCAGCCCGTTCTCGGTCGGCATCGGCGGTAACGCCGCCCCGCGTTCTGCACCGGAGGGCGCGGCATACAGCGCAGCGTAGGCGGCCGGTGCATCGGCTACCTGCAGGCCCAGCGGCTGCTGCGGGCGCCAGCCTGAGAATCCGCCACCACCACCACCGGAGCCAGGACCGGGTGCGGGACCGCGCACCAGCCCGAAACCGGAGGCGCCCGCGGTCGATGCCATCGGTGCAGCGGCCGCATCCACCGGATGCATGGCGCCAGCACCGATCTCCTGCGCCGACATGCCGGCGCGGGTATCGGCCAGCGCATCCTTCAGCGTGCGGTAGACGAAGTCATGGACCAGCCGCGAATCACGGAAGCGCACTTCGTGCTTGGCCGGATGCACGTTGACGTCGACGCGGGTCGGATCCAACTCCAGGAACAGCACGTAAGCCGGCTGGCGGCCGTGGTACAGCACATCGCCGTAGGCCATCTTCACCGCGTGGGCGACGCTGCGGTCGCGCACCGAACGGCCATTGACGTACAGGTACTGCTGGTCGGCGCTGGCCCGAGAATAATGCGGCTGCGCGATCCAGCCGTGCAGGCGCAGTCCGGCACCGCTGTGGTCCACGCGCACCGCCTGGTTGGCGAAGTCCTCGCCCAGTGTTTCAGCCAATCGCGTATCGGAGTACAGGTCGCCCGGCTTGTAACGGCGTGACGCCTTGCCGTTGTGCGACACGCGCAGTTCGACATCCGGCCGCGCCAGCGCCAGCGAACGCAGCCACTCTTCGATATGACCCAGTTCGGTGCGCTCAGCGCGCAGGAACTTGCGCCGCGCCGGCACGTTGTAGAACAGCTCGCGTACTTCCACGGTGGTGCCCGGCGCATGCGCGCGCGGGGTCACTTCGCCGATCTTGCCGCCTTCGATCTGCAGCGCCGAGCCATGCTCGTCATGCGCGCGGCGCGAGGACAGGGTGAAGCGACTGACCGAGGCGATCGACGGCAGCGCTTCACCGCGGAAGCCGAGCGTGGCCACCGATTCGAGATCGTCGAGGTCGGCGATCTTGCTGGTGGCGTGGCGTGACACCGCCAGCGGCAACTGCTCCGGCGCGATGCCACTGCCGTTGTCGCGGATGCGGATCAGGCGCACGCCGCCCTCTTCCAGGTCGATATCAACGCGGCTGGCGCCCGCATCGATCGCATTCTCGACCAGTTCCTTGACCACCGATGCAGGACGCTCGACCACTTCGCCGGCGGCGATCTGGTTGATCAGGATGTCCGGCAACGGCCGGATCGGACGCGGGCCGGGCGCGCTCATGGGACGGAATGGGCAGCAGACTTCATGGGTTGATGATAGCGGAGCCGCCCCTCCGCCGGGCATGGCCCGGCGCTACCCTACGCAATGCGTACCACGGGTTACTTGCTGCCACCGGCCATGGTGCCGGCGGCGTCGATCTCGGCCTGGGCGCGGGCCGCGTAGAGCGTGCCCGGCGGCGGCTGCCGGCTGAAGAAGGTATGCACGCCATCGAGCACCGCACCGGCGATCTTGCGCTGGTAGGCCGGGTCGATCAGGCGGCGCTCTTCGTCCGGGTTGGAGATGAACGCGGTTTCCACCAGCATCGCCGGCATGTCCGAAGTACGCAGTACCGCGAAGTTGGCACGCTCGATGTTCGGCTTGTGGTTGTTGCCGATCCGCTTCAGCCCGCCCAGCACGTGGCCGGCCGCGTCCTCGGACGCCTTCATGTAGCCGCTCTGGGCCAGGTCCAGCAGCACGTTGGCAAGCGTGCCTTCGGTCTGCTGCAGGCGCACGCCGCCGACCAGATCAGCCGCGTTTTCCTTGTCCGCCAGCCAGCGGGCGCGCTGCGAAGAGGCGCCCTTGGTCGACAGCACATACACCGATGAACCTGTTGCCGAGCGGTTCTCGGCAGCGTCAGCGTGGATCGAGATGAAGATGTCGGCCTTGTTCGCACGCGCCTTCTGCGCACGCATCGGCAGCGGAATGAACACGTCGCTGTCGCGGGTCAGGTAAGCCTTCAGGCCCGGCGTCGCGTTGACCTGGCGGGCCAGCTCACGCGCCACGGCCAGGGTCACATCCTTCTCGCGCTTGCCGGTCGGGCCGATCGCACCGGGGTCCTGGCCACCGTGGCCCGGATCGATGGCCACCACCAAGTGGCGCATGCCGGCCTGCATGCGGATGCGCGAGGCATCGCTGGGCATGACCGGGCGCGGCGGCACGACCGTCGTCGGTATCGGCGCGGGGGCCGTAGCCGGCGGATTGGTCACTACCGCAGCAGTGCGCTGGCCGGCGAGGATCGCGGCCGGCGAGGAAGAAGGCGTGCTGCTGGAGGTGGTACCGGCGGCGGCGACCTGGGCCGGCGCGGTGGACGGTGCCGGCGTCGGCGTGGCCGGTGCGGCAGCGGCCGCGCTGGCCTGCTGCTGCACCTGTGCCGTCAGCAGCGCCGTGGCACGCGCGGCGTCTGAACGCGACTGCGCGCTTTCGGCAGGCGTCGGCGCCGGTGCGGCAACCGGTGCCTGCGGCGGCGGCACGGTCGGCGTCGCCGCCGGACGGCTGGCGGCCACGGCCGGGCCATCACCCGGCCATTCGATCACCAGCTTGGATTCATTGCCCTCGCGCTGCATCTGCGGGCGGAACGGCGCCACCGATTCAGCGAGGTCGAAAACGACACGGAAGGTACCCGGCACCGGCTGTCCGGTACGCACCGCCGTGACCACGCCCTGCGCAGCCGGCATCTTCAGATTGCGTATCGCGCTGGAGTCCGGGAAATCGACCACCAGCCGGTTCGGACCCGCCAGCGACAAGGTCTTGTAGCCGCCGCTGCCAACCAGCGAGATTTCGGCGCGGGTACCGGTCGCGCCGGTGTTCAGCAGGACCTGGCGGACTTCGCCGGCCCACGCACTGACGCTCGCCAGACTCAGTCCGACGGCGGCACAGATGGCAATGAGACGGTTCCCCGGGCGCATGGCTCAGGATTCAATCACCGCGCTGAACGGAATGCAACACCTTTTTCCTTAATAATCCGTAACCTGCCGGTGTTTGTTCTCGTCAGCCGGCAGAAATGGCCTGCAAGTCGCCCCCTTTGGGAAGCCGTTCCAGCCATTCACGTCCTGCGTCGCTGGCCCCAGTGAGACGAACACGCCGCCCTTGCCCCTCGATTTCCAGGGCTACCACCAGGTCAGTCGGCGGCAACGCACCGGCCCCGCGCTCGGGCCATTCGACCAGCCACAGCACCGCGCTGCCCTCGTCCAGGCCGAGAAAATCCAGTTCGCCGGCCTGGCCGATGCGGTACAGGTCCAGGTGCCAGGCCTCGCCGCCACTGGCCAGTGGATAGCGCTCGACCAAGGTGTAGGTCGGGCTGCGGATCGCACCCTGTACCCCCAGCGCGCGCAGCAGTGCCCGCGCAGTGGTGGACTTGCCGGCGCCCAGGTCGCCACGCAGTTCGATCAGCGCCTGCGGCGGCCGGGTGGCCGCCAGCCACTGCCCGAGCAGTTCGGTGGCATCGCTGTCGGCAAGGAAGAAATCGATCATCGAGAGAGTTCCGGGTTGGCCAGTCGCCGCAGCGGCGACAGCAGATCAGTAGGAAGCAGGCCGCGCGCGCCATCGGCGGCAGCTACATCGCCCGCGAGCGCATGCAACAGCGCACCGGCCGCAGCGGCGTCGATGGCGGCCAGGCCCTGCGCGCGCAGGCTGGCGATGATGCCGGTGAGCAGGTCCCCCATGCCACCGACAGCCATGCCGGGATTGCCGGCGGCAATCAGTCGTGGCCGATGTCCTGGGGCGGCCACGATGCTGCCAGCCCCTTTCAGCACCACCACCGCGTGGAAACGTTCGGCCAGCGCCTGTGCGCAGGTGAAGCGGTCGGCCT
Source organism: Stenotrophomonas sp. CCNWLW162 (assembly GCF_037203745.1). Classification (NCBI taxonomy): domain Bacteria; kingdom Pseudomonadati; phylum Pseudomonadota; class Gammaproteobacteria; order Lysobacterales; family Lysobacteraceae; genus Stenotrophomonas; species Stenotrophomonas sp. CCNWLW162. The sequence continues at coordinate 10,008 of NZ_JBBCBL010000015.1, forward strand.
GGATATCAGGCGTGCTGCAACCGAGCAGACGCGCAGCCTCGCCGGGGTGCGGCGTGAGAATGGCTTCGGGCAGTGCGCGCGGGTCCTGCGCCAACAGATTCAGGGCATCGGCATCGATCACCAACGGCTTGCCGCATGCCAGCACCCGCGCAAACAATGCGCGTGCCCACTCGTCCTGGCCCAGCCCGGGCCCGATCGCCACCACCCTGGCCTTGTCCAGCAGCGCCGGCAGTGCGTCGCCGTCTTCCAGCGCGTGGGTCATCGCCTCGGGCAGGCGTGCCAGCAACGGGCCGACATGGTCGCGGCGGGTGCCGAGGCTGAGCAGGCCAGCGCCCGCCCGCAGCGCCGCTTCGGCGGCCATCGCGATGGCGCCGCCGCTGCCGTGGTTGCCACCCACGCACAGCACATGGCCGGATTCGCCCTTGTGGGTATTGGCGCGGCGCGGCGGCAGCAGTACCGGCAAGCGAGCCTGGGTCCAGTGCTCCGCGGCGGGTGACACGCCCTGCCATGCGGCCGCGGGTAGCTGCAGCGGCGCCAGCACCTTATGGCCACAATGATCCAGCGCGTCGCCGGTATACAGGCCGCGATGCGGCACGATGAACTGCAGGGTCAAAGCGGCCTTCACGGCCACGCCCGGTACGGCACCGCGATCGGCATCGACGCCACTGGGGACGTCCAGCGCCAGCACCGGCGCCGTTTGCGCGTTGAGCGCGGTTATCAACGCCTGCGCCGCGCCCCCCGGCGCGCGGTCGAAGCCCAGCCCGAACAGGCCATCGACCCATATATCGGCCTCGGGCAGCGTGCCGTCGAATGCGGCAACAATGCCCCCCGCGCGGGCGAATTCCGATGCTGCACGCTGTGCCAGCACGGTTGACGGCGACTTCCCCGGCAAGGCGATCACCATCACCTCGCGCCCGGCCTGCAGCGCGTGACGGGCCAGCACATGGCCATCGCCGCCGTTGTTGCCCGCGCCGACCACCACGCCGATCCGCTGCGCCTGCGGCCAGTGCTGCAGCAGGCACTGCCAGGCGGCCTGGCCGGCCTGCGCCATCAGGCCCCAACCGCCCTCGGCGGCAAGCGCCGAGGCCTGCTCATCAAGCGCACGTGCGGCAGCGGAATCGAACAGATCGGCAAGGTTGGCCATGCGGGGATTTTATACTGGTGCACATGTCCCCCGTCCCCGCCCCTGTCGATCCGGCCCAGGCCGTGCAGCGCATCCGCGAACTGGCCCGTGCGCATGGCTTCCAGCGCTGCGGCATTGCCGGCATCGAGCTGGGCGAGGATGAAGCACACCTGGCCGACTGGCTTGGCCAGGGCCTGTACGGCACGATGGACTGGATGGCGCGCCACGGCACCCTGCGCGCCCGCCCGGCCGAGCTGCTGCCCGGCACCGTGCGGGTGATCTCGGTGGGCATGGATTACAGCCACAAGGACGACACCGAAGCCTGGGCAACCCTGGCCGATCCCGGCCGCGCCTACGTGGCCCGTTACGCGCTGGGCCGCGACTACCACAAGCTGATGCGCAACCGCCTGCAGAAGCTGGCCACGCAGATCAACGACGAAGTGGCCCCACTGGGCTACCGCGTGTTCGTCGATTCGGCGCCGGTGCTGGAACGCGCACTGGCGCGCAACGCTGGCCTGGGCTGGATTGGCAAGCACACCTGCCTGATCGACCGCCATGGCGGTTCCTGGTTCTTCATCGGCGAGATCTACATCGACATCCCTCTGCCGATCGACGCCCCGGCCAGCGCCCACTGCGGCACCTGCACGCGCTGCATCGATGTCTGCCCCACCCGCGCGATCACCGGCCCGCAGCGCCTGGACGCGCGTCGCTGCATTTCCTACCTGACCATCGAACATGATGGCGCCATCCCCGAGGACATGCGGCCGTTGATCGGCAACCGCATCTACGGCTGCGATGACTGCCAGCTGGTCTGCCCCTGGAACAAGTTCGCCAAGCGCACCGACGAAGCCGATTTCCGTGCGCGCAACCATCTGGACACCGCGCGCCTGGACCAGTTGTTCGCCTGGGACGAAGCCGAGTTCCTGCGCCGTACCGAAGGCAGCCCGATCCGCCGCAGCGGCCACGAGCGTTGGCTGCGCAACATCGCCGTGGCACTTGGCAACGCGCCGGCCTCGACCGATGCGTTGGCCGCCCTGCACACCCGCATCGACGATCCCTCGCCCGTGGTGCGCGAGCACGTGCAGTGGGCGCTGGCCCAGCACGGCGCGCGCTGACGTGCGATCCTGAGCGCCCTGCTCTGCCCGTCACCGCCGTACCCATGCAGCCACGCAACAACGACGTCCTCACCCCCAGCCAGCTCAACACCCTGGCCCGCGACCTGCTGGAAGGCAGCTTCCCGGCGATCTGGGTCGAAGCCGAGCTGGGCAGCGTGGCCCGCCCCGCGTCCGGGCACCTGTATTTCACCCTGAAGGATGCGCGCGCGCAGCTGCGTGCAGCGATGTTCCGGATGAAGGCGCAGTACCTGAAGTTCGTGCCGCGCGAGGGCATGCGCGTGCTGGTGCGCGGCAAGGTGACGCTGTACGACGCGCGTGGCGAGTACCAGATGGTGCTGGACCACATGGAGGAAGCCGGCGAAGGCGCACTGCGCCGCGCCTTCGAGGAACTGAAGGCACGCCTGGAAGCCGAGGGCCTGTTCGACCCGGCACGCAAGCGCCCGATGCCTGCACACGTACAGCGCCTGGCGGTGATCACCTCGCCCACCGGTGCCGCCGTTCGCGACGTACTGAGCGTGCTGGGCCGCCGTTTCCCGCTGCTGGAAGTGGACCTGCTGCCGACCCTGGTCCAGGGCAACAGCGCCGCCGCGCAGATCACCCGCCTGCTGCAGGCCGCTGATGCCAGTGGCCGCTACGACGTGATCCTGCTGACCCGCGGTGGTGGATCGCTGGAAGACCTGTGGACGTTCAACGATGAAGTGCTGGCTCGCGCGATCGCCGCCAGCCGCACCCCGGTGGTGTCGGCGGTGGGCCACGAAACCGACTTCAGCCTCAGCGATTTCGCCGCCGACCTGCGCGCACCAACGCCTTCGGTGGCAGCTGAACTGCTGGTACCCGATCAACGCGAACTGGCGTTGCGCCTGCGCCGCACGGCCGCGCGCATGGTGCAGCTGCAACGGCATACGATGCAGCAGGCCATGCAGCGCGCCGACCGCGCCCTGCTGCGCCTGAACGCACAGAGCCCGCAGGCCCGGCTGGACCTGCTGCGCCGCCGCCAGCTCGATCTGGGCCGGCGCCTGCATGCTGCATTCAATCAGCAGCAGGAACGCCGTGCCGCGCGCCTGCGGCATGCGGCGGCGGTGCTGCGCGGTCACCATCCACAGCGCCAGCTCGACGCGATGCAGCGCCGTCTGGCTGCCCTGCGGGGGCGCCCGCAGGCCGCGATGCAGCGTCTGCTGGAGCGCGACGCACTGCGCCTGCGCGGGCTGGCGCGTTCGCTGGAAGCAGTCAGCCCGCTGGCCACCGTGGCCCGTGGCTACAGCATCCTGACCCGCAGCGACGATGGCGCACTGGTGCGCCAGGTCGATCAGGTGCAGCCGGGTGACGCCCTGCAGGCCCGCGTCGGCGACGGCGTGATCGACGTGCAGGTCAAGTAAAGGGTTGTTCGGCAGGGCTGCGCCCTGCACCTGCCGAAGCGTTCAAGCGACAGCAACAGCCGAAGCAACAGCCAAGCTGGTATTCCGTGGGATGGCGGGGCGGTGTGGCTGTGCAGGACACGCCGTAAACCCATCCATGGGGGCTCGATGGCGCCATCCATGGCGCCAACGGTCCTGCACAGCCACACCACCCCACCCTCGACAGTTTCCCGGTGACGGTCGGTAGATCCACGCCACGCGTGGATGAATCTCCATCGAAATCGAATATTTCGAGTTGAGATCGACAGGCATCCACGCATGGCGTGGATCTACCGTGTCGACCAAGGTCGACACCTACCAACAGCAGCAGAAATCTGTCGAAGGCGGGGTGGGTCCGGTTGCGGGAGTGTCCGCGGCATGGATGCCGCGGCCAAGCCCCCATGGATGGGTTTACGGCGTCTCCCGCAACCGGACCCACCCCGCCATCCCACGGAATGCACGCTGTTGCTGTTGCTGTTGCTGTTGCTCTGGCTTGTAGCAGGTGCAGGGCGCAGCCCTGCCGAACAACCCTTTACTTTGCCCGCTCGCAGAACTTCTGCCGGTACTCGAGCGCCTTGGGCATCAGCGCCTGCAGGTTCTGGATGCGGGTACCCGGGTTGGGATGGGTCGAGGAGAATTCCGGTGGTGCCTGACCACCGCTGGCCTGGCCCATGCGCTGCCACAGCGGGACCGCCTCGCGTGGATCGAAGCACGCCGCCGCCGCCAGCATCAGCCCCACTTCGTCAGCCTGGGTCTCGTGGCTGCGCGCATACGGCAACAAGTAACCGTAGCCCATCGCCGACATCATCATCTGTTGCTGCTGCGCGTCCATGCCGCTGGCTGCGCCAGCCACCTGCCCGATCTGGGTCAGCTTCTGCTGGGCCATGCGCTGTGCACCATGGCGTAGCAGCGCATGGGCGATTTCATGGCCCATCACCACCGCCATCGCATCGCGGGTGCGCGCCACCGGCACCAGGCCGATGTACACCGCCATCTTGCCGCCCGGCAGGCAGAACGCATTGGCCTGCTCGGACGGGATCACGTTCACTTCCCACTGGAAATCACGCGCGAAATGCGCCGGCTGCACACCGTGCTCCTGCGCCAGTGCGGTCTCAACCACGTCCACTTTGGCGATCAGTCGCTGGGCGATGTCGCGCACGTCGCGTGCGATCGGCGCATTCGGGTCCATCGGCCGTTCCTGCGACAGGATCTGCTGGTAGGCCTGCAGCCCCAGTGCAGTCTCCTGGCGCGCATCCAGGCTGCTGTCGATCATCACCTTCTCGCCGGTGTAGGGATCGATCGTGCGGTTGGAGAACCAGTAGAACGCGGCGTAACCGGCGGCCAGCAGCAGCACCCACCAACGGATGTTGCCGAACAGGCCGCGCCGCTGCGGGCCCTGCTGCGAGCGGGAGAAGGGATCGTTGCTCATCGGGAGATCTTCCAGCAGCCCCGCCGGCCGGCGGGTACGGCGCAATCTTAGTGCGCCGATGCCCGTAGCGGGTGAAGCCGGACGCCGATCAGATGCCGCGCACCAGGCGGAAGCCGATGCGCGCGTTGGTGGTGTCTGAATCCTGTGACTGCCGCCAGGCGGCGCGGGTCTGCTCGGGCGCGTTGGCCCAGTTGCCGCCACGGATCACCCGGGCCCGGCAGCCCGGGTTGAACCAGGCCGCGCCATCGGAGGGCGCACGCCGGTAGCTGGCATGCCAGCAATCGGCCACCCATTCGCTGAGGTTGCCACCCATGTCGTGCAGGCCGAACGCATTGGCCCGGAAGCTGGCCACCGGTGCCGGCCCCCACCAGCCATCGCCATAACCGACGAAGGCGTTGTGCCAGTGCCGCCCCGAGGGCGACACATCCTTGCTGCCGGTAAAGTTGCCGCTGCCAGGCGGCGGTATGCCGGCGTCGCCCCACGGATAGCGGCCACTGCTGCCGCCACGCAGCGCGTACTCGAACTCAGCCTCACTGGGCAACCGGTAGCTGCGACCGGTCTGCTCGGACAACCAGGCCGCATAGTTCTCGGCGTCGCGCACGCTGACATGCATCACCGGGGCATTGCCCAGCGCGCGGGCGCCGTCGTAATCCGAACGCCAATCCACGCCGCTGCGGCGGATGAAATTGCCGCTGCGCTCGTCATAGACCACCGAATGTCCGCGACGGCTCGCACGTGGCCGCGCGTTGGTCGCCTTCACGTAGCGCTCGAAATCGCCAACCGTGACCTCGGTGATCGCCATCGCGAAGCCACGATCGAAACGCACGTAATGCGAGGGACGTTCGGAATCAGAGGCGCCCGGCTCCGCATCGCCTGCGCCCATCTGGAAGCCCCCATGCGGGACCACCACCATCTGCGGACCGCGGCCGCCGTCACGCATCGCATCGCTGAACACCTGGCCCGGTCGGAAGCTGCCATAGTGCGTGGCCAGGTCGATACGCTCGCGCAGCTGGGCTACCACCGGGTCACCCGGCAGGGCGATGCGCAGGGCTTCGCCCAGCTTCTCACGCGCCGGCTTCAGACCCTGTGGCGTGGTCAGGTCACGCAGGCCGTCGTCACGCAGCTGCAGCAATACGGTCGCCCGGATCTGCTCGATGCGCTCGAATGCATCGGCAATGGTCGGCGACGAGTCCCGGACCTTGCTGGCCTCGGCCAACCAGCTGCCGGCGCTGGCGAAATCACGCGCGCGCGCGGCCTCTTCTGCACGCCGGATCAGCCCGCTCTCAGCCGCTGCCAGGCCCTGGCGCGCCCGGCTGTTGTGTTCATCCAGCGCCAGCGCCTCGCGGAAATTGCCGATCGCACCGTCGCCGTCCTCGCCAATCCGGTCGGCGCGCAGGTCCTCTTCGCCGGCACGGTTGTAGGCCACCACCCGCTGCGCGTTCTCCACCCGGCCCTGCAGCGCCCGCACGATCTCGTCCTTGGGCGCCAGGGTCAGCAGCACCAGTGCCTGGCGGCTGGCCTCGGCCAGTGCTTCGCGCTGTTTCAGCGGGCGTACCAGCAGCGCATCGGCCTGCTGCTGCAGGCGCTGGCGCGCGCGCTGCAGGCCCAGTCGCGCCTGGCGGTCATCCGGGTCTTCTTCCTGGACCGCCAGCCACAGCGGGATGGCCGCGTCGGCGTCCTCGTACAGGCGGCCATCGGCGTACGCCTGCGTTGCGGCACGGCGCAACTGGGCCAGGCTGCGGCCCTGCCGGTCCACCCTTGGCGGCGTCCACTGCTGCACGTCCTCGGCGGCATCCTCGCCGGCGATGGTCACACTGCCCCGGGCCACCTGCGGGTTGTCATCAGCGCCCTTGTCCGCGGCCGGACGCGCTTCATCAGCAGTCGTCCGGTCCGCCGTCGCGGGGGGCGACGGCGTGCAACCGGCCAGGGCCACGGCCAGGGCGGTGCACAGCACGGACGACAGCGGAAAACGCAAGCGGGATCTCCTTCAGCACGGACGCGGACCGACGTTAGGCTATTCTCCCCTCCCTGAGCAAACCCGAGTAGTAGGCCCTGACCCGTGGCAACCTGGATCACCACCCCCACCGAGCTGGATGCGTACTTCCAGCAGCGCCCCTCCCGCATCGGCCTGGACACCGAATTCATTCGTGAACGCACCTTCTGGCCGCAGCTGGCGCTGGTGCAGATGGCGGTCGGCCAGGACATCCTGCTGATCGACCCGCTGATTCCCGGCATGACCGAGGCGCTGGCACCGTGGCTGGCCGACGAATCAATCATCAAGGTGATGCACAGCGCCAGCGAAGACCTGGTCGCCTTCAAGTGGGCCTGTGGCGTGCTTCCACGACCGCTGTTCGACACCCAGATCGGCGCGTCACTGGCCGGCATCGGCGGCGGCATGGGCTACCAGAAGCTGGTGGCTGAGATCACCGGCGTGGCATTGGCCAAGGGCGAGACCCGCTCTGACTGGATGCGCCGGCCGCTGTCGGAGTCGCAGCTGCAGTACGCCGCCGACGACGTCGAGCATCTGTTCGCGATGCATGACGCCATCGATGCCAAGCTGCAGGCGCTCGGCCGCCAGCAGTGGCTGCATGACGACGGCGAGCGCCTGCTGGCCAGCGTCGCCAATGACGAGGACCGCTGGCCGCACCTGTCGATGCGCTCGGCGCAGTTCCTTGATGCCGCCGCGCAGCACCGCCTGCTGCGCCTGCTGCGCTGGCGCGATGTGCAGGCACGCAGCAGCGACCGCCCGCGCAGCTGGATCCTGGACAACGAACTGGCGGCGACCCTGGCGCGTACGCCACCGGCCGACGCCGACGCGTTGGCCAAGCTGTTCGAGCAGTTCCCCAAGGCACCGCGCAAGCTCGCCGCTGCCGTGTGGCAGGCGCTGGACACTCCGCTGGCTGACGAAGCCGAAGCGCCACTGGCGTTGCCGGCCAACGACAGCAACAAGCAGGCGCTGAAAAAGCTGCAGGATGCGGTGGCCGAACGCAGCCGAGAGCTGGGCCTGCCCGATGGCATCCTAGCCTCGCGCAAGCACCTCGAAAGCTATCTGGAACGTCGCCAATGGCCTGCCGCACTGGCCGGCTGGCGCCAGCAGGAACTGGAATCGCGGCTGCAGGCACTGCTGCCCGCATAAGAAAACCGACCGCATCAGCCGCCCGGCAGGGGCGGCCCTGCCGATGATCGACAAGGACGTTGCTGCATGCCTGCGTGGCTCCAATCCGGCACATCACGATGGATGACAGCCTCGCTGCTGATGCTGGCGTCCAGCAGCATTGCAGCACCTTCCTGCCCACCCGCATCCGGAGTTGCCGTGGCACAGACGCCCGAGTCCATCAGCGAAGCCCTTTCGCGGGGCGACCTGCAAGCCGCAATTGAGGTGCTGCGCGATCCACAGCGTTATCGCGTGTTGTTCAAGGATCCGCACGGCGCGGAGCGCTACATCGCGCTGGCACAACAGGTCGCCGACGATGCCCCGCAGAACCCCTGCATCGATCGCAGCAGCCTGCTCAATGCCTACACCGTACTGGCCAGCGGGCTGGATCTTTCCCGCTCGGTCCACTACCTGGCACTGTCGGCCGCACTGATCGAACAGGATGCCGATGCCAGCGAGCAGGACACGCTCGAGCCTGCGCTGCACCCGCATGCCCTGATGCATGGCTACTTCGAAGCCGGCGGTGGACTGGCACTGGAAGGTGCTGTACCCGGCATCGATCGCGCCGAAGTCACCGCGTGGCGCTACGGCCACACCACACTGGCCTACCAGCCGGACCTGCTGCTCGCGTTCCCGCTGCGCATGGATGCCCGCCAACGCCAGCGCCTGTTCGAGGTGACCGGCTTCACCCTGCTGCCGGCATCGCAATGGCATGACGCCGCCGCACTTCGCGCCATCATCCGCAGCGATGCCTACCTTGACTGGCTGGAGTCGGCGCCCCTGCATCTTGCCTCGCGCTTGTCGATGGCATTGGAAGAAATGGCCACGCCGCCCTGGCCGGAGCATCTGCGTGCAGCCGGCTATCGGGTCCATGGCGGGACACCCGGGGATGATGGGGCCGATTCCGATTGAGCAACGAAAAGGGCGGCCCGGATCACCGGACCGCCCTTTGCATTCCGTCGATGCGATGGCGGGACAGTGCCCGCCATCGCGACAGCGCATTACCAGTTCATGTTCAGCGAGACACCCACGGTGCGCGGCTCGTTGTAGACCGCAGCCATGTAGTTCTCGATCACACCCTTGAGGTTCTTCTCGTTGGTGATGTTGCGCGCGAACAGCGCCACTTCGTAGGCACCGTAGTTGCCCGAGTAGCCGATCTTCAGGCCACCCTCGAAGTCACCCTTGGAGTTGAATTCCTTGCTGTCGTACAGCACGAAGCTGGTGTAACCCTGCTTGTTCCAGTCGGTGGAAACGAACATGGTGCCTGCGTCGCTGACCGGGAAGTCGTAGCGGGCGGCCAGGTTGACGTTGTACTTCGGCGCGTTCGGCAGCGGGTTGCCATCGATCTGCGCGAAGGTGTTGGCACCGACCTTGATGGTCGGGTCGCCGACGGTGCAGACCACCTGGCCGTTGAGGCCGCAGACCTGCGCGTACACGCGCTTGTCCTTGATCTCGCTGTGCAGCAGGCTCAGGCCGGCGCTCAGGGTCAGGCTCGGGATCGGGCGCAGCTCCATGTCGGCTTCGAAACCGTAGGCCTTTGCCTTGTCGGCGTTGAACAGCACGCCGTTGCCGTCCGAATCGTTGCCGTTGAGCTGGATGTCGTTGACGGTGTAGGTGAACGCGGTGGCATTCAGGCGCAGGCGGTTGTCCCACAGGCTGCTCTTCACGCCCGCTTCCCAGGACAGGATGGTCTCGGAATCGGCGGTGGTGAAGTCGGCATTGAACACCGCCGAACGGCCCTGGATGGTCGGACCGCGGAAGCCACGCGCAACCTTGGCGTAGACGCTCACGTCCGGGGTGATCTGATACATCGCGCTCAGATCCCAGCTCGGGGTGGTGTCGGACATCTTGACGTCGGTGCGGCCCTTGTAGGTAACCACGCCGGCGGCAGTGTCAGCGGTTTTCAGCAGGCGCGTGTGCTTCTCGTCCTTGGTCTGGCGCAGGCCGGCGGTGACGGTGAACTTGTCGGTGAACGCGTAGCTGAGCTGGCCGAAACCGGCCCACGAGGTGTTCTTGTTGCGCAGGCGCACCCAGTTGTTCGGGTTGCGTGCAGCACCGTTGAGGAACCAGGCGCGCTGGTAGAAATCGGTGGTGTCGCTGCCATTGAAGTAGAACGCACCGGCCTGCCACTGCAGGGCGCTGTCGTCATGGCTGGCCAGGCGGAATTCCTGGGTCCACTGGTCCAGATCACGGATGCGGCCCATCGACTGGCCGTAACCGTTCGGTACGCCATTGACCGGGAAGTTCACCGCAGCGCCGCCGTCGGTGTCACCGCGGCTATAGCCGGAGGTGGTTTCGTAGGCGGTGATCGAGGTGAAGTCGATCGCGCCGAAATCGTAGCGTGCCTTCACCGAGCCGCCGTAGGTCTTGTAGGCCTGCGGGTTGTTGCCGGCTTCGTCGTAGGCCACCTGGTCACGCGGCACGTCGGTCTTGTTCGAGCCCTTGGTCAGCGCACCGCGCAGGAACAGGGTCGAGGTGCCTTCGTAGTCACGGGCGTGGGCCGAGGCCAGGATCGAGAACTGGTCGCTCGGGGTCAGCAGCAGCTGTGCGCGCACGTTGCGGTCATCGAAACCGCCCATGGCGTTCTTCTTCGGGCTGACCGTACCGTCCGCACTCGGGCCCTTGTAGGTATTGTCGACGTAGTCGTCGCGGTGCTGGTACAGGGCCGACACGCGGAACGAGGCGATGTCGTTGATCGGGCCACCGAAGCCGCCGTCGATCGACACGCTGTTGTAGGTCGCGTAGCTGGCGCTGACGCGGCCGCTGTACTCCTGGGTCGGCTTCAGGGTGTCGAACTTGATGATGCCGGCGGTGGTGTTGCGGCCGAACAGCGAGCCCTGCGGTCCGCGCAGCACTTCCACCTGGTCCACGTCATAGACCGGGTTGGACTTCAGCACTACATGCTCGAGGACTACATCGTCCTGGATGATCGACACCGGCTGCGAGGCACCCAGGTAGAAGTCGATGTTGCCCAGGCCACGGATGTAGAAGCGCGGGAAGATGCGGCCGGTGGTGGTTTCCGCATACAGGCTCGGAACGCGGCCGGACAGCGCCAGCAGGGTGTCGTCACCCCCAGCGGTGAAGTCGCGCATGCGCTCGCCCTGCACCACGCCGACCGAGACCGGCACTTCCTGCAGGTTCTGCTCACGGTGTTCGGCGGTCACGGTGATGGTGTCCAGCCCGGTCGGGGTCGGCGCACTGTCCTGCGCCGAGGCGCCGAAGCTGGCAGCCAGGGCCACGCCGGCACAGGCCAGCGCCAGCGGGTGGCGGCGGAAGGAAACGAAGGAAGACGACATACCCGACAGGCGGCGGGAATCGGAATGGGAGGGCATGGAATGCTCTGAGGAGGCGTCCGTGCGGCCTGCGCGGGCCGGGCGGCAAAAAGGAGGAAAACTGCGCAAGCCGCCATTATCCCCCAAATTGTTACGATTTCGTTGCGCGGCGCCCAAACACGGCGAAACAAGCGATTTCGGCACAGTCACCGGGCATTCCGCACGCCCTGAAGGCTTGACTCAGGGCAGCGGGGTCAACGCCACATCGACCATCGCCAGCAGTCGCTCGCGGCTGATGCCGTCACGGGCCTGCACCGAAATGCCGTGCAGCACGGTGGCGAAGTGATCGCCCATGGCCTGCACCGCCGCATCGTCGGCCAGCTCCCCTTCGGCCTGGGCCTGCTGCAGGCGCGCAATGATCGCCGCGGTTCGCTGGCGGCGGTGGCTGGCCAGCCAATCCCGCATGCCCTCGCCATCGGGCGACACGCTGCTGGCCGAAGACACCACCAGGCAGCCATGCGGGCGCCCGCGCCGGGTGTAGGTCAGCACCGCGTCACGCAGCATCGACCCGATCGCCTCGCGCAGCGTGGCCTGCTCCAGCGCGCGCGGCGCGAAGCCGCCTTCGCCTTCCTCGTACAGCGCAACGGCTTCGCGGAACAACTGCTCCTTGCTGCCGAACGCGGCATAGATGCGCGCCGATGCAATGCCCAGTGCTTCGACCAGTGCCGACATCGAGGTGCCTTCATAGCCGTGCTGCCAGAACAGCAGCATTGCCTTGCGCAATGCCTGGTCCCTGTCGAATTCGCGCGGTCGCCCTGCCATCTGCCTGCCTGCCGTTCTGAGGCGCGCAGTGTAACGCGGGTGTTGACCGCATCGATGCTCGCGCCTATTCTTTGTTGATCGACAAACAATTGGAGCAACACATGCAGACCCTCAAGGGCCCCAGCCTGCACCTGGCGCAGTTCGCCGGCGACCAGGCCCCGTTCAACTCGCTTACCGCCATTGCCGCGTGGGCGGCCGGCCACGGCTTCAAGGCGCTGCAGATTCCGGCCTGGGATGCACGCCTGTTCGACCTGGCCACCGCTGCCGACAGCCAGGACTACTGCGACGACATTCGTGGCACGCTGGCCGAGCACGGCCTGCAGGTCAGCGAGCTGACCACCCACATTCTCGGCCAGCTGGTGGCCGTGCATCCGGCCTACGATGAACTCTGCGACGGCTTCGCCCCCGAAGCACTGCGCGGCAATCCGAAGGCTCGCAGCGAATGGGCGCAGCAGCAGCTGCACCTGGCCGCCCACGCGTCGCGCCGCTTGGGCCTGCAGGACATGGGCACCTTCTCCGGCTCGTTCGCCTGGCCCTACCTGTTCCCGTTCCCGCAGCGCCCGCCGGGACTGATCGATGCGGCCTTCGATGAACTGGCACGGCGCTGGCGGCCGATCCTCGATACCTGCGAGGACAACGGCATCAACCTCTGCTACGAGATCCATCCCAGTGAAGACCTGCACGATGGCACCAGCTTCGAGCGCTTCTTCGAGCGTGTCGGCCAGCACGAGCGCTGCCGCATCCTGTTCGATCCCAGCCATTTCGTGCTGCAGCAGCTGGACTACCTGCAGTACCTGGACATCTACCACCCACTGATCCGCATGTTCCATGTCAAGGACGCGGAATTCCGCCCCAGCGGCCGCCAGGGCATCTACGGCGGCTACGCCGACTGGACCGAGCGGGCGGGCCGCTTCCGCTCGCTGGGCGATGGCCAGGTCGACTTCAAGTCGATCTTCTCCAAGCTGGCCCAGTACGATTACCAGGGCTGGGCAACGTTGGAATGGGAGTGCTGCCTGAAGGACCAGGAGGCCGGTGCACGCGAAGGTGCCGCTTTCATCCGTGACCACATCATTCCGGTCACCGACAAGATCTTCGACGATTTCGCTGGTGCACCGATCAGCACCGCACAGATGCAGCAGATGCTCGGCATCGCCTGAGCCCCAACGGAGCAACCCCCATGAACACCCTTTCTTCCGCTGGCACTGCCGGCGACGATGCCCTGCGCCATCACTACCTGCGTATCGACGGCCAGCGCGTGCATTGCGTGTCGGCAGGCAGCGGCCAGCCCGTGCTGCTGATCCCTGGCTGGCCGCAGACCTGGTATGCCTGGCGCCATGTGCTGCATGCACTGGCAGCCGCCGGTTTCGAGGCCATCGCGGTCGACCCGCCAGGCATTGGAGAATCCGATCGCCCCGTACATGGCTACGACACCGGCAGTGCCGCCGCAGTGCTGCACCAGACCATGCAGGCGCTGGGTCACGAACGCTACCAGGTGGTCGGCCACGACATCGGCATGTGGATCGCCTATGCGCTGGCCAGCGACCAGCCGCAGGCCGTGCAGCAGCTGGCCGTCACCGAAGCAGTCATCCCCGGGCTGGCGCCGGAGCCGGGCATCTTCGCTGCGCCGGCCGACAACATCTTCCTCTGGCACTTCATGTTCAACCAGGTGGCCGACCTGCCGGAAGCACTGATCACCGGACGCGAGCGCGCCTATCTGGAATTCATGTTCGACCGCTGGTCGTACCGCCGTGATGCTGTTGCCGCCGATACCTACATTGCCGCCTACAGTCGGCCCGGTGCACTGCGCGCCGGCTTCGCATGGTACCGCGCGATTCCGGAAACGATCCGCCAGAACAAGCTGCGTGCGCAGCGCCGGCTCGCAATGCCGGTGCTGGCGATCGGCGCCGAGCATGCCACCGCCGATGCACCGATGCTGACCCTGCAACCACACGCCGATGACCTGCGCGGCAGCATCGTACCGGGCTGTGGCCACTTCATCATGGAGGAAGCACCGCAGGCGTTCCTGGAACAGCTGCTGCCGTTCCTGCAGGAGGCGCGTCATGCCGCTTGAACCCGCACTGCAGCAGTTCGTCGATGCAGTCGCGACCCATCCGCTGCCCGAGGACCTGCGCGAACTGCGTGCGATCAGCGAGACCGCACTGCCGCAATTGCAGGGTGCACCGCAGCCGGTCGCACACGTGATCGAGCACAGCGTGGCCGCACGTGACGGACAGCCGCTGGAAGTGCGCCTGTACACCCCGGACGGGCTGCCCGACGGACCGGCACCGGCCCTTTTGTTCGCGCATGGCGGCGGCTGGTTCCAGTGTTCGTTGGCAGTCTATGACGGTCCTTGCCGTGCGCTGGCCAATGCCAGCGGCTGCGTCGTGGTGGCGGTCGGCTACCGCCTGGCCCCGGAGCATCCGTTCCCGGTGCCGCTGCAGGATGTAGCAGACGCCTGGCAGTGGCTGCAGATCAACGCCGCTGGCCTGGGCCTGGACCCGCAACGACTGGCGATCGGGGGCGACAGTGCCGGTGGCAATCTCGCTGCCGCCTGCTGCCTGCTGCTGCGTGATCTCGGCCTGCCGCAGCCGCACCACCAGCTGCTGCTGTACCCCGCGCTGGATGCCGGCATGGGCAGCGACTCCTACCGCGAGTACGCCAGCGGCTACTACCTCAGCGCCGAACTGATGCAGCGCTGCTGGCAGGCCTATCTGGGCGACATGGATCCGCCGCCCGCACTCGCCTCGCCGGCCCACGCAACGGACCTGTCCGGCCTGGCACCGGCTTCCGTGCTCAGCTGCGAGCACGACCCGCTGCGTGATGAGGCCGAGCACTACGCGGCGCGCCTGCAGTCTGCGAACGTGGCGTGCACGCTGGAGCGGTTGCCCGGGATGATCCATGCCTGCATCCATCTGCACGGGGTGGTCACCTCCACGGACGCCGCGGTACAGCGCGCGGGCGCCCGGCTGCGTCAGGCTCTGGCCTGAAGAGGTGGGCCGGTGGCGGGGCCAATACCGCCGCCCTGCCCTCCGCTTGGCAAGCCCCGCAGGCAGCGCTACACTGAAACCCTGCCGTGGGGCCATAGCTCAGCTGGGAGAGCGCGTCGTTCGCAATGACGAGGTCAGGAGTTCGATCCTCCTTGGCTCCACCACTATTCGGAAGAACCCGTAGATCCACGTGATCTGCGGGTTTTTTCTTTTCAGCATCCCGGCTCAGGCCGGCTCCTGGCCTCCGTCCTTGCGCTGCGGGCTCCGCGAGTGCGTATCGCGCACCTGTTGATCGCGCTGCCCCGGCCGCTGCTTGGCCACATCGTCCTGCTTCCTGTCCTGGCGGCTTTCCTGCACGCCCTGCTTCGGGTCGCCGTGGTCTTTATCGTGCTCGCTCATCGAAAACTCCCTCGTCGGCGGGAGCCGACGCTGCCTCCACGCTAGACCGCATCGGGTAAGTCGAAGGTCAGCCCGGTGCGAACGCTGTGTGCAGCCCGCGGCTTGCAGCCATCGGCAAGGTACATCCAGAATCCGACGCACTATGCATACCGGGTGCACCATGCCCTCTTCCGTCCAGCACGCAGCACACGCCGTGCCGATGATCCTCGATGCGATCGACGGCAGCCTCCGTCTCGGCAATCTACCGGCCTTGATCTGCCCCACCCTCTCACTGGATGAAGCGCGCGTCGCCTTTGCCGCCTTGGTAAGTGGGGAGCGTGATGTCGGCACCGGCTATCACTGGTTGAGCCTGCACCGGCTCAGCCTGGGCGGTGCGCCCGCTGGCATCGGCCTGTGCTTCCACGGGCAACAGCTCGACATGGTGACGATGAGCGTCAGTCTGCCTGGTGCGACGTTGGAAGACGGCTGGCCGACCCAAGTGGCGATCGACGCCGAGGTCGCCTTCATGCGCCGCACACTGGGCGCGGCGTTGGGTCGCAAGCTGGCCGGTGGCCACGCCCGGTTCGACTGGGGCGAAGCCTGGGCCCGTTTCGATCCGAAAGGCTTCATGGCAAGCAGCGGTATCCGCTACGCGCCACGCTCATGATCCCATTCAGGTACGGGTGATCGACACTCCACCCTCCACGCGCATCGCGCTGCCGGTGACGAAACTGCTTTCATCGCTGGCCAGGAACAGCGCCGCGTTGGCGATCTCCTCCGGCTCGGCCATGCGCTTGAGTGCGTGCAGCGAGCGCACGAAGTCGCGGGCATCGCCAGTCGGTGCCGCCTGCCGCCCCATTTCGGTATCGGTGCCGCCGGGCAGCAGCACGTTGCTGCGTACGCCGCGCGCGCCGTATTCGGCGGCGATCACCTGGCTCAGGCCGATCAGCCCGGCCTTGCTCGACGCATAGGCCGCCATGCCTGGGAAACCGACGGTGTGCCCGACGAAGGTGCCGACAAACACCATCGAGCCACCGCCGCGCGCCAGCATCGCCGGCAACTGCGCGCGTGCAGCATGGAAGGCGGCATCCAGGTTGGTCGCCATCACCTCGCGCCAGGCGTCCACCGGGAACTCCGCGGCCGGCACGCCCGGGCCGAGCATGCCGGCATTATTAAGGGCGATGTCGAGGCCACCGAATGACTGCTGGGCGAGATCGACCAGCGCCTGCGCCGTGCCCGGATCAGCCACATCCGCCGCATGCACTACCACCTCGCCACCAGCGGCGCGGATCTGCTCGGCCAGTTCCTGCAGCGGCTCCGGCCGCCGTGCGTTGAGCACCAGC
Organism: Stenotrophomonas sp. CCNWLW162; assembly: GCF_037203745.1. Classification (NCBI taxonomy): domain Bacteria; kingdom Pseudomonadati; phylum Pseudomonadota; class Gammaproteobacteria; order Lysobacterales; family Lysobacteraceae; genus Stenotrophomonas; species Stenotrophomonas sp. CCNWLW162. The sequence goes on from NZ_JBBCBL010000015.1 coordinate 27,025, forward strand.
TTTGCGCCTTCAGCGGCGAAACGCAGCGCGCTGGCGCGACCGATGCCGGCACTGGCACCGGTGATGAGGGCGATCTTGTTGTTCAGGCGCATGGTCGTGGTACCGGTTGTGAAGTGGCCGCCACGATGCCGTGCCTTCGGCCTGCCAACACTCCGTTTCCGGGCCTGACCCGTCGGTGCAGGAAACGGAGTTTCCGCAGAACCGGCACGTGCCAGAATCCAGCCATGGACAGTACCGCCACCACCGCCTTCGATGCCCGCGTAGAACGGGTCTGCCGCCACCTGCAGACCAGCCTCGACGAACCCTCGCTGCAGGAGCTGGCCGACATCGCTGGCTGCAGCCCGACGCGCCTGCATCGCCTGTTCAAGCAGGCCACCGGGCTGACCCCCAAGCAGTACGCCGCCGCGCTGCGCGCCGACCGCCTGCGCACCGGGCTGGAACAACAGGAACGCATCACCGACGCCTTCCACGATGCTGGCTTCGGTTCCAGTGGACGCTTCTATGAGAACGCACCTAAGTTGCTGGGCATGACTCCCAAGCAATGGCGCGCAGGTGGTCGCGGCGAAGTCATCCACTTCGCGCTTGCCGAAAGCTCACTGGGCAGCGTGCTGGTGGCCAGCAGCGGGACCGGCGTGGTCGCGATCCTGCTCGGCGACGATCCGGAGACCCTGCTGCAGTCGCTGCAGCAACGCTTCCGCCAAGCCGAACTGGTCGGCGCCGACCAGGGCTATGAGCAACTGGTGGCACAGGTCGTAGGCCTGGTCGAGGATCCTTCGCGGGGCGCCACGCTGCCGCTGGACATCCGCGGCACCGCGTTCCAGCAACGGGTGTGGCAAGCGCTGCAGCAGATTCCGCGCGGGCAGACCGCGTCGTATGCGGATGTCGCCGCGCGCATCGGCGCCCCGCGCTCGAGCCGTGCCGTAGCCCGCGCATGCGCAAGCAACCCGCTGGCGGTGGCAGTGCCCTGCCACCGCGTGGTGCGCCGCGACGGCGACCTGTCCGGCTACGCCTGGGGCGTGGCCCGCAAGCGCGAACTGCTACGCCGCGAAAAGGCCTCGACTGCCTGAGGTGGGTGCCGACCTTGGTCGGCGCCCAGCTTCCGGTAGGTGCCGACCTTGGTCGGCACGCCGCCAAGCCCTCAATCCAGCTTCACCACCAGCTTGCCGAAGTTGCGCCCCTGCAACAGCCCGAAGAACGCCTCCGGTGCATTCTCCAGCCCTTCCACCACATCCTCGCGGTACTGGATGCGGCCGTCGCGCAGCCACTGCGGCATCTCGCGTTCGAAGTCCGGCCACAGGTGGTTGAAGTCGTGCACGATGAAACCACGCACGGTCAGGCGCTGGCGCAGGATCTGGCTGAACAGTGCGGGCAACCGGTCCGGGCCGGGCTGCTCGACGCCCCGCTCGTTGTAGGTCGCGATGGTGCCGCACACCGGAATGCGGGCGAAGTCGTTGAGCAGCGGCAGCACTGCATCCAGCACATGCCCGCCCACGTTCTCGAAATACACGTCGATACCCCTGGGCACCGCCGCGCGCAGCTGCGCGGCGAAATCAGCGGCGCGATGATCCAGCGCCACGTCCACGCCCAGTGTCTGCAGATAGGCACGCTTGGATTCGCCACCGGCGATGGCGACCACGCGCGCGCCCTGCAGCTTCGCCAGCTGCGCCACAGTCGCGCCGACCGGCCCGGTCGCGGCGGCCACCACCAGCGTCTCGCCCGGCTTCAGGCGGGCGATTTCATGCAGGCTGGAATAGGCGGTGAAACCGGGCATGCCATACACGCCCAGCGCCGTACTCAACGGCAGGCCGGCCGGATCCAGCCGACGCCCCAGCGCAGTCGCAGGCAGCACCGCGTGGGTCTGCCAGCCACCTGGCGCCAGCACCAGATCCCCCACCGCTACCCCTTCGGCATTGGACTGCAGCACCTCGGCCACGGTCTGACCCTCCATCACCGCGCCGACCGCCACCGGCGGGGCGTAGGACGGGCCTTCGTCCATGCGTCCGCGCATGTAAGGGTCCAATGACAGGTAGCGGTTGCGCAGCAACACTTCGCCCGGCCCGGGCGCCGGCAGCGTGGCCTGCTCCAGACGGAAATTGCCGGCGGTCGGTGCGCCCTGTGGACGCGAGGCCAGCACGATGCGGGAAGTAGTCGAAGAAGCGGTCATGGCGACGGACTCTGCTGTTGCCAGCATCAGGAAAGGAGCGTCGACACTACGCCGCTGCGGGCGGCGCCAGCGGCCACGAAAACAGCGTTCCATTGCCCGTACCCGCGCGGGTCCGGCGCAACCCTTGCCCTTGCAGCTTTGGCGATCGCGGCGACCTGCTGATTTCCACCGCAGACGATGATCGATTGGCCACGCCCCGCCCCACAACGGAGGATCAAGCACTTGCGAGCGCGCAGACGGCAATGTGAAGAAATCTTGGCAAAACGCTTGCCGAAGGCAGCCGACCTCCGTAATATACGCGTCCTTGGCAGCGACCTCGCTGCAACGAAACATGTGGCCGAGTAGCTCAGTTGGTAGAGCAGGGGATTGAAAATCCCCGTGTCGGCGGTTCGATTCCGTCTTCGGCCACCATTTTCGAAGGCCTGCAGAAATGCGGGTCTTTTTTTTCCGGAAACCGGGTTTGATCACGGTTGCCGCACAATTTGGCCGAGTAGCTCAGTTGGTAGAGCAGGGGATTGAAAATCCCCGTGTCGGCGGTTCGATTCCGTCTTCGGCCACCA
>NZ_JBBCBL010000015.1:29848-33274 GCF_037203745.1 Stenotrophomonas sp. CCNWLW162
TCTTTCGAGACCTGCAGAAATGCAGGTCTTTTTTTGTCTGCGATCTGCCATCCTCGCAAGGCGTGGATCCAGGCCCGGCCAGCGCCGCCTGGTTGACGAAACATTTACACCACCTCGCGCCGTGCCACCTACGCTCCAGACTCCTGTCTGGAGCCGCCCATGCATCTTCGCCCCGCCCTGCTCGCCTGCCTGCTGCTGGCCGCCTCCCCGGTGATCGCCGCCGAACCGGTGCGCGCAGTCGACACGCTGGACATCGATCGCTACGCAGGCCAGTGGCACGAGATCGCGCATCTTCCGGTGTCGTTCCAGAAGCAGTGCGTCGGCGAGATCACCGCCAACTACGGGCTGCGCCGCGATGGCCGCATCAGTGTCACCAATGCCTGCCGCAACGGCGACGGAGAACGCGTGGTTGCTGAAGGCGTGGCACGCCCGGTTGCCGGCCATCCCGGCCAACTGCAGGTGCGCTTTGTGCCGGACTGGCTGAGCTGGGTGCCACTGGTCTGGGCGGACTACTGGGTCCTGGCACTGGACCCGGACTATCAGTGGGCGTTGGTCGGCGAGCCGGACCGTAAGTACCTGTGGATCCTCTCGCGCCTGCCGGAAATGGATCGCGCCCGGTTCGAACAGTTGAAAGAGAAAGCCGAGACGATGGGCTACGACCTCGGCCCACTGCGCCTAATGGCTCCGATTCGCAACACGCCCGCCGACTGAACCGCGCCGCATCCGGCGCACCACGCGCGCGCCATCCGGCGCCGCGCACGCCCGGCCGCCATCTTCACGCGCTACCCTCTGCGACGGGTCGCCACAGGCGATCCAAACGACCATACGCCGTAGTATGCTTATCCAACGCACCCCTCCAGAGGACCTGCGCCCATGCTCCACCGTTTCCGTATCGCCTTGATCGTCCTGTGCACCCTCGCCCTTGTTGCCTGCAACAACGGCATCGTCAAGCGTGTTTCGGAACCGGCGGCCAGCCTGCAGCAGCTGACCGTGCGCGCCGACGGCAACTGGACCGTAGCCCTGCGCCTGCAGAACTACAGCTCGATGCCGATGACCTTCGATGATGTCTCCCTGGCCCTGACCGTCGGCGACACCGAAGCCGGCACCCTGCAGGCCAAGCCTGGCATCTCCATCGGCGGCACCTCGGCCGACGTCATCAATGTCGACCTCGTGCCCAGCTCGGCCGCACGCCTGGTGGTGGCCGACGCGCTGGCCGGCAATCGCACCCTCGCTTATGGCCTGAAGGGTTCGGTGGCGGCCACGCCGCAGGAAAAGAAGCAGCGCAGCTTCGACATCAGCAGCCGCAGCACCCTCAACCAGGCCCCGGGCCTGCCCGGCGTGCTGCGCTGACTCCACTTTCCGCCGCGGCGCCTGCCGCCGCTCCCCCTGTCCCTGATCGAGACGTACCTGATGAGCAGCTACACCGCCCCGCTTTCCGACCTCCGTTTCGGCCTGCACGACGTGCTCAAGGTCGAACCCCTGTTCGCCCGCCTGGGCTTCACCGACGCCACCGCCGACGTGGTCGATGCCGTGCTGGAAGAAGCCGGCCGTTTCAGCGCCACCGTGCTGGCGCCGCTCAACAGCGTCGGCGATGAGATCGGCTGCGTGCTCGACCAGGCCAGCGGCGAAGTGACCACCCCGCCCGGCTTCAAGCAGGCCTATGACCAGTTCGTGGACGGCGGCTGGACCGGCCTGACCGCCGCACCGGAACTGGGCGGACAGGGCCTCCCGCACACCCTGGGCGTGCCGCTCAACGAAATGATCAATGCCGCCAATCTCGCCTGGGGCAATTTCCCGCTGCTCTCGCACGGCGCCATCGAAGCACTGAAGCAGCACGGCGAAGCATGGCAGCACGAGGCCTTCCTGAAGCCGCTGATCGAAGGCCGCTGGACCGGCACCATGTGCCTGACCGAACCGCATTGCGGCACCGACCTGGGCCTGCTCAAGACCAAGGCCGAGCCGAATGCCGACGGCAGCTATTCGATCACCGGCACCAAGATCTTCATCACCGCCGGCGAGCACGACCTGACCGGTAACATCGTGCACCTGGTGCTGGCCAAGCTGCCTGACGCGCCCCCGGGTGCAAAGGGCATCTCGCTGTTCGTCACCCCGAAATTCAAGGTCGACCGCGATGGCAACGTCGGCGAGCGCAACGCGCTGCGCTGTGGCTCGATCGAACACAAGATGGGCATCAAGGGTTCGGTCACCTGCGTGATGAACTTCGATGGTGCGCAGGGCTATCTGGTTGGCCAGCCGCACAAGGGCCTGCAGGCCATGTTCACCATGATGAACACTGCGCGCCTGGGTGTCGGCCTGCAGGGTATCGGCCTGTCCGAGCGCGCCTATCAGAACGCACTGAAGTACAGCCGCGAGCGCTTGCAGTCGCGCTCGCTCAGCGGCGCCAAATTCCCGGACAAGCCGGCCGATCCGATCCTGGTGCACCCGGATGTGCGGCGCATGCTGCTGACCATCAAGTCGCTGGTCGAAGGCAGCCGCCTGCTGGCACTGCACGCGGCCACCCTGATCGACGTCGCCCACCACGCCGACGATGCCGCCGAGCGTGAGCGCGCCGACACCCTGGTGAGCTTCCTGACCCCGATCTCCAAGGCCTGCCAGACCGAATGGGGCATCGAGAACACCTACAACGCCCTGCAGTGCTTCGGCGGCCACGGCTACATCCGCGAACACGGCATGGAGCAGCTGGCCCGCGATGCGCGCATCACCACGCTGTATGAAGGCACCACCGGCATCCAGGCGCTGGACCTGATCGGTCGCAAGACCGCGTCCAGCCAGGGTGCCGGCCTGAAGCTGATGCTGGCCGAGATCGAGGCGTTCGCCAAGGCCAACGAGGGCGACGAAGCGCTGGCGGAGTTCATCGGCCCGCTGCGCGCCAAGGCCGCCGAATGGGGCAAGCTGACCATGGATGTGCTGCAGCGTTCGGCCGCCAATCCGGACGAACTCGGCGCGGCCAGCTACGACTACCTGTTCTATTCGGGTTACGTGGTGCTGGCCTACTGGTGGGCCCGCAGCGTGGCCGCCGCCGATGCCAGCGCGCATGGCGCCGCCTTCGCCCAGGGCAAGCGCGAAACCGCACGGTTCTACTTCGCCCGCGTGTTGCCGCGCACGCTCAGCCACGCCGCCGCGATCCAGGCCGGCGCCGCCCCGCTGATGGCGATGGACGACGAACGCTTCGGCGCCTGAGCCGGGCTGCCGCCCGGCACCCGCAGCAGCCAAGGCTGGAGCTAAAGCAACAGCAACAGCTGGCTTCCTGCGGGATGGCAGGGCGGGTCCGATTGCGGGGGACGGCGCAAGTACGTCCTTGTAGCCTCGATCGCCGCTTGCTCGTGTGCGCAGTCCTGCGCACACGGCAAGACCGGGGTTGGGCGTCCTGCCCAACCCGCCCGAGGCATGCCTCGGGCCCATGCG
>NZ_JBBCBL010000016.1:0-30469 GCF_037203745.1 Stenotrophomonas sp. CCNWLW162
AGTACGTCCATGTAAGCTCGGTCGCCGCATCCATGCGGCTCACGCCCCCGCAACCGGACCCACCCCGCCTTCGACAGATTTCTGCGATCTGCTGGACATGCCGATGGGGGTCAGATCCGTTTTCCAGAGGAAAACGGATCTGACCCCATTTTCTGATTTCGAAATCTGACAGACATTCATCCACGCGTGGCGTGGATCTACCAGATCGCAGAAATCTGTCAGAGGCGGGGCGGTGTCGGAGTGCGGGGTGTCAGCCGCATGGATGCGGCTGCCAAGCCTACATGGACGTACTTGCGGCGTCCCCGCACTCCGACACCGCCCCGCCACCACACGGAAATCGCGCTTTGGCTGTTGCTGTTGCCGTTGCTTGAATGTTTCGGCGAGTGCAGGGCGCAGCCCTGCCGATACGCAACCTACTTGGCCGCCGCGATCTGCTTTTCGATGTCGGCGGCGGTCACCGGGCCAAGGAAGGTGTGGGCCAGCTTGCCCTGCGGATCCAGCAGATGCGTCAACGGCAGGCCTCGCGGCGTGGCGAAGTCCGCCGGCGGATCGAACGGATCCACGATCACGATCGGATAGGTCACCGGATGCTTGGTCAGGAAAGACTGCATCTCCGGCACCTCGATGTCCTCGTAGGCCAGACCAACCACTTCGATGTTGCTGCGCATCGCATGCAACGCCGACAGCTCCGGCATCTCCTTGCGGCACGGTGCACACCAGGTCGCCCAGAAGTTCACCACCACCCACTTGCCACGATGCGCGGCCAGATCGTAATCACTGCCGTCCACCGCCTTCATCTTCAACGTCGGGAACTCGGCGGTGATGCGCTCGGCCGGGGTCTCATCCACTGGCGCCGGCGTGGTCGGCGTTGGTGCCTGTGCCGGCGGCTGGCTGCTGGCCGGGGTCGGCTCCTGCGCCGGCTTGCAGGCCGACAGCGCCAGCAGCAGGGCCAGCGGGAGCATCAGCGGCAACGAGGTCTTGTGGGTCATGGTGCGTCTCCAGAATCGGTGTAGATGTCGCTGACCTTGCGCTTGAGGCGCTCGCGCAGGGGCAGTCGCAGGTCGTCCAGGGCCGCCAGTGCGGCGCGGCCCAGGGTGTCGTCGCGGTACGGCAGGTGCTGCTCGGCCACTGGAATGCGCAGCTGGGTGCATTCGTACAGGTCAGACAGGCTGACCTGCTCCAGATCGCGCGCGAGCAGCCATTCACCGCGCTCATCACGGCGCAGCAGGCCGATTTCCTGCAGGTTGCAGGCCAGGTCCTGCAGCAGCGAATCGGTCAGCATCGGCTCCAGCCGCAGGATCTCGTCGTCGGCCAGGCCTTTGCCCTTCGCGCGTGCATGGTGGAAGCGTCCCAGCAGGCGCAGCAGGCCGTAGAACTCGTAGCCCTGCGGCAGGCGCAGCTCGACCGGCTGGTACCGGAACGCTGCCATCGACGAGGACAACGACGCGCCCAGCAGCACCGCCACCCAGCACAGATAGATCCACAGCAGCAGGATCGGTACGAAGGCCACCGTGCCATAGAGCTTCTGGTACGACTGGAAGCTGCCCAGGTAAGCACCAATGCCCCACTTCACCAGTTCCAGGATGACGGCGGCGAGGATCGCACCGGGCACCGCATGCCGCCATTTGACCGTGTGGTGCGGCACCACCCGGAACATCAGCGTGATGCAGACGAATTCGATCAGGATCGGCGCCAGCCGCAGCGCCAGGTCGGCCAGCCAGCGGCCCTCCTGGGTCCCGAACAATGGCATCGCAAAGACCCGCGCCGACACTGCCAGCGAGGCGGCGGCGAGCATCGCGCCCAAGGTCAGTACGGTCCAGTAGACCAGGAAGCGGGTCAGCTTGGGCCGGGTCGAGCCCACGCGCCAGATCTGGTTGAAGGTCTCCTCAACGCTGTTGAGGGTGATCAGCAGCGACACCACCAGCGCGATGAAGCCGGCGGCGGTGAGCTGGCCGGCACTGGCCGAGAACTGCCGCAGGTAGCCCTCGGCGGCGCGCGCGGCGTTGGGCACGAAGTTGGAGAAGACGTAATCGCTGAGCTGGTCGCTCCAGCGGTCGAAGACGGGGAAGGCCGAGAGCACGCCGAACACCACGATCGCCAGCGGCACCAGCGCGAACACCGTGGTGTAGGCCAGCGCCGCCGCTGCCTGGAACAGGCGGTCGTCGAGGAAGCGATGCCACAGGAAGCGGCCGAAGCTGATGGCGCGTGCGCGATCCCGCGCGCGCTCCATCCACAGGTTGAGCGTATCCAAAGGTTCCATCGGCGAAAGGGTACCCGATGCGGAATGGTCGCAGGATAGCCATACTGGTGGCCACACGACGAGGAGAAGCGGTCACGATGGGCGAGATTCTGGTGCTGTACTACAGCCGGGGCGGTTCAGTGGCACGGCTGGCGCGCCAGATCGCGCGGGGCATCGGCGAGGTTCCGGGCATGGCAGCGCGGCTGCGCACGGTGCCGCCGGTGGCCGCCGTCACCCAGACCGCGCAGCCGCCGGTACCCGACGATGGCGCGCCCTACGTGAGCGTTCAGGACCTGGTCGAATGCCAGGGCCTGCTGCTGGGCAGCCCGACCCGCTTCGGCAACATGGCCGCGCCGGTGAAGCACTTCCTGGATGGGCTGGGCGCCGAATGGGTCAACGGCACTCTGTCCGGCAAGCCGGCCGGCGTGTTCACCTCCACCGCCTCGATGCATGGTGGCCAGGAATCGACCCTGCTGTCGATGCAGGTGCCGCTGCTGCACCACGGCTGCGTGATCGTCGGCATCCCGTTCACCGAGCCGGCGTTGAGCCATACCACCAGTGGTGGCACGCCCTATGGCGCCAGCCATGTGGCCGGCGCGGCCGATGACCCGCAGCCGACCGACGACGAGGCCGTTCTGGCCCGCGCGCTGGGACGCCGCGTGGCTGACATCGCACAGCGGTTGGCCCGATGAACCGCCCGCCGCGCACGGTCCTGCTGCTGGCCCTGATGGGGCTGGCGGCGCTGTTCGCCGGCTGGTTCATCAATGACAAGCACTGGCTGGCCACCCAGCTGGTGTTCACCGCACCGCCGCTGGCACTGGCCGTGGCGCTGCGCCTGGGCTGGCGCAAGGCTGGCTTCTGGGCCTCGGTGCTGGCGCTGGGCTGGTTCAGCCATGGCGTGATGAGCGCCTGGAGCCACCCGCAGACGCGCTGGCTGGCGCTGATCGAGATCGCGCTGGCGCTGCTGGTGATCTTCAGCGCCAGCCTGCCCGGGCTGCGCGCCCGCTTCGGCAAGCGACGCTGACGCTGCGGCCGCCGGGCCGTATCATCTGTGTTCCTGGCCCCGCGCCGCTGTACCTGTCCTGGTTTCGCGCATGCACATGATGGAAGAGCTCCTGGTCGTCACCACCGGTGGCACGATCGACAAGATCTACTTCGACGACAAGTCGGACTACCAGATCGGCGACCCCCAGATCGGCATGATCCTGCGCGAGCTGGGCGTGACGTTCCGCTTCAACGTGATTCCGATCCTGCGCAAGGATTCGCTGCACATCAACGATGAGGACCGCGAGCTGATCCGCGCCACCATCGCCGCGCAGCCGACCCGCCACGTGCTGGTGACCCACGGCACCGATTCGATGGTGCAGACCGGCCAGGTGCTGGCGACGATTCCGGAGAAGACCATCGTGATGACCGGTGCGCTGAGCCCGGCACGTTTCCGCGGGTCGGATGCCGAGTTCAACATCGGCTGTGCGATCGGTGCAGTGCAGTCGCTGCCGACCGGCGTGTACATCGCGATGAACGGCCGGATCTTCGATCCGCAGCACGTGCGCAAGAACGTGGCCGCGAACCGCTTCGAATCGGTTTGAGGAACAGCGTGCCGACCAGGGTCGGCACCTACCCAAAGAGAAAACGCCCCGGCCGGAGCCGGGGCGTGCCCATGGAGAGGGGCTTGGGCTCAGTACTGGGCGTTGAGGGTCAGGCCCGAGAAGGTGCTGTAGGCCTTCACCCGCACATACCAGGTGCCGGCGGCCGGACTGTTGATGGTGCAGGTCTCGCTGTTGCCACTCAGGTACGGACGGCAGGTATACGCGGTATCGGTCGGGGCACTGCCCTGGCGCACGTACAGGTCGGCATCACCGCTGCCGCCACTGATCGCCACGCGCAGCTGGGTGCTGCCAGCCGGAACGTTGACCGTGTAGCTCAATGAGGCGCCACTGGCAGCGCCCAGGCCGGTGACCGGGACGTTGTTCTGCAGCACGTTGCCGCCCGGGTTCGGGCCACCGCCGTTGATCGCCGCAGCCACGGCCGCGTCGGCGTCGATGATGCCGGCGCCGCAACCACCCGAGCAGGCGCCCGGCAGCGGACGTGCAGTGCTCTTGATGATGCTCTCCACCTGCGCCGGGCTCAGCGGGCTCGGGGCAACGGACTGCATCAGTGCGACCACGCCGGCAACGTGCGGTGCGGCCATCGAGGTGCCGTTGTACGAAGCGTAGCTGGCGCTGCCCGGGGTGGTGGTGCCGCTGTTGAGGGTGGACAGGATGCCCTGGCCCGGTGCCGAGATGTCGATGCCGTTGCCATAATTGGAGAAGCTGGCACGCGCACCGGCCGAGGTGGTGGCTGCCACCGCGATCACGTTCGGGCAGTTGGCCGGCACCGACGAGGACACGTTGGTGTTGCTGTTGCCGGCTGCGACCACCACGGTGGTGCCACGGCCGACAGCGCCATTGATCGCGTTCTGGTAGGTGGTCGAGCAGCTGCCGCCACCGCCGAGCGAGAGGTTGATCACTTCGGCCGGATTGGCATTGGCCGGCACGCCGCTGACGCTGCCGCCGGAAGCCCACACAATCGCGTCGGCGATGTCGGAGGTGTAGCCGCCGCACTTGCCGAGCACACGCACCGGCACGACCTTGGCGTTGAACGCGGTACCGGCCACGCCGGTGCTGTTGTTGGTCGCCGCCGCCACCGTGCCGGCGACGTGGGTACCGTGCCAGCTGGAGTTGGAACCCGGATAGCCGGCCTGGCACTCGTTGTCGCCGTACCAGTCACCTTCATCGTTCGGGTTGTTGTCGCGGCCGTTGCCGTCGCGCGCCATCGCGGCGTCGCTGATGAAGTCATAGCCGGGCAGGATGTTGGCGTTGAGATCGGCATGGTTGGTGATGCCGGTATCGATCACCGCGACTACGACGCCGGTGCCGGTGGCCTTGTCCCAGGCCGGCCGGATGTTGATGCCGGCATTGGAGGTGCCGAAGCCCCATTGCTCGCTGAAGCGGGTGTCGTTCGGGGTCAGCGTGGCGCGCATGATCTGGTCGACTTCGACGTATTCCACGTTCGGGTCGGCGGCCAGCTTGCGCATCAGCTGCTCGGATTCGGCCTGGTCGAGCGGACGATCGGTCTTGACCAGGGTCGGGCCGACGGCCAACTTGCGGACCTGCTGCAGGCCCAGCGCGCGGCCCTGGCTGCTGGCCAGGCCGGCGGCGGCACTCTTCAGTGAAGAGGCCAGTGCGGTGGTATTGGCCACCGGGGCACTGCCGTCGCGGTACTTCACGATGAAACGCTGGTGGGTCTGCGCGGACTGCAGGCCGCTGAGCTGGACGTCACCGGCCAGCGCAGGCGTGACCAGCAGCAGCGATGACAGAACGGACGCACCAAGGACCACCCACACTCGACGCACACGCGGTTGCGTTACCTGGGACATCGTATTTCCCTTTCTTGTGGTGTGAATGCCGGAATCGGCAGAAGCACCGGCCCGAACCATGGGCTGGCTTGCATTGGCGAGGTTCGAAGTCCGGCGAGTCAGCGGATCCCCCTAACGATCCGCCGTGCAGATGACGCTAATGACCAAAACCGGACACCACAAGATTTTCAGCGTCTTTTCAGCAAGATGAAATGTTCGTTCTGAGACTTTTCGGGTCGAGGGTTTGTGAAGGTGAAGGAACTTTCTCGTGCCCTGCACGCACCTGACTGGGTCATCACGTGTCCTGTGATGACTTTGCCGACATCGGCGTCCACGCCCCCCGTAACGACCGCGCAGCATCCAGGCGGTGCCCCGGCCGGCCCTCGTCGGACGCGCTGACTACTTCGCCCGCGGAACGCCCGCTGGCCGGATGCGCTGCCCTTTGACCGGCTCGCCGCGTGCAACCGGCTGGCCATCGGCGATGTAATCGGAGAACTGTGCCGGCAACGCTTCGCCGACACCGAACACCGGCCCGGCCTGCAGCTGGTAGTGCAGGTGCGGTTCGGAGGAATTGCCGCTGTTGCCACAGTCACCGAGGTGCGCGCCGCTGCGGACAACCTGCCCCTGCGCGACGCGCACGCTGCCTTGGCGAAGGTGCGCCAGCACCGAGTACTCCTCGTTGCCGTGATCGAGAATGACGCGGTTGCCGGTGAGCTGGGCGGCATTCATCTGACCCGGCACGTTGTCGGCCACACCCTCGATCACGTCCACCACCGTACCGTCAGCCGGCGCAAGGATCGGGCGACCGAAGCAGTAGTAGTCATCGTTGCGCAGGCCATCGCCACGGTGCGAGCGGCCATCGCGGACCACCAGCAGATCCAGCGCGAAGCGCTGACCGGCATGGGCCGCATGGTAGTTCTGTTCGACGCTACGCCCGCCCCAGAATACGAAGTACTCATCCTCGAACGGCAGTTGCAGCCGTGTGCGGGTCTGGTAGTCGAGGAACCCGCTCGCCGCGGCCTGTGGCGGCGTGGCCTGGAGCGGGCGGATGTAGAAGCCGCCGATCCGCCCGTCGGCATCGATGGCCCACAGCACCTGGATGATGGCCGGGCTCCTGGCGAAGCGCGCCTGTCGCAGATAGGTGTCGAATCCATCAACCTTCTCGACCTTCTCACTGACCAGCTCGGTTTCTGCGCCCCAACCCGCCAGCACCTGCTCGCGCAGCGTCACCAGGTTCTGCGGAGACTGCAGCCCCGCCCGCATCTGCGGCGTCATCCGTTCCCACAGGGCGTCGATGTGCCCTTCATAGAACTGCGTGGTCAGCGCAGCTCCCTGTTGGCGCGGATCTGCGGCCGCGGCCACGCCTGTGAGGGCAGAAAAGGAAACAACCAGAACCGCAAACAGGCGCGGGAGCAATGTCATGTCAGGAGTCCTTTCGATCCGGATCGGGAATGCCGGCAACGATCGCCGCCAGCTGCGTGCGGTACTCGGCCAGGGCAGTGCGGCCCATCGGCGTCAACTGCAGGGTGGTCAGTGGGCGCTTGCCGCGGAACGACTTGTCGATGGCGACCAACCCTGCCGCTTCAAGCTTGCTCAGATGGCTGGAGAGGTTGCCCTTGCTCAACCCGCTGAGATGCTCGACAAATCCGAACTCGGCGGATTCAGCACCTGCCAGGATCGACAGGATCAGCAGGCGTGCCGGCTCATGGATCAAGCGATCGAGCTGGAGCAGCGCTCGGGAATCGGGCAGCTGGGTCATTCGACGTTCGTCCGCGCCGCCATGAACGCGCGCATCTCCACCTGCAGCCGCTGGAAGCGCTGGTGGTCACGCCAGCCGGCCACGATCAGTGCGATGGATGCCAGCGGGAACACGACGGTGCTCGCGCCGAAGCCATACGCCTGCCCGGTGAAGGCCAGCGCGGCCTGGCACAGCAGGAATACGCCCACAATGAACTCCAGCGGCGTACGCAGCCAGCGCCACACCACCCAGGGCAACAGTGCCACCACGACCAGGTAGCCCATCGCGCGCAGGTCCCAGGGGCGTTCGCCCATCGGCGCCAGCCGGGTCAGCACGCTGCCGATCACCAGCACGCTCACCAAGGCGGTGAAGGCGATGAAGAAGCGCTGGAAGTTGCGCTCGGCCGGCGTCACCTGCTCCTCGACCTGGCCCAGACGCTGGTAGTAGCGACGCGCCAGCCACTGCTTGCCGACGATCCACAGCACCGGTACGGCGATCAGCACGACGCGCAGCGTCAGGGTGGTCGGCAACAGCGCGCCCGCAAGGAAGGAGGCCAGACAGGCAACACCGCCCGCGATCGCCGACAGGCCACCGGCACTGCGCGAGTAACGCGAGTATTCACGGGTCAACGCCTGCAGGCGCGAGGAAGGATCAATGACGGACGGCTGCTGCATGACACGCTCCATCGGGGTCGCTTGAATTAAGTTTGCATCGCAAACTTATTTGCGTCAAGCGCCTATCTGCTGCGGTCGACGGGCGGGCCCCAACGCAGAAAGCCCGTCACTGGGACGGGCTTTCAAGAAGAGCCGCCGGGCATGGCCCGGCGCTACAGGTTCAACGCGGGCGATCAGCCCAGCTTGACCAGCCAGTTGTGGCGGTCCGGCAGGCGGCCGTACTGGATATCCGTCAGTTCCTTGCGCAGCGACATGGTCACTTCGCCAGCCGGTGCATTGATGTCGCCCACCGAGAAGCCTTCGCCCTTGAGCTGGCCGATCGGGGTGACCACTGCGGCGGTACCGCAGGCGAACACCTCAGCGATGTCGCCGGAGGCCACGCCCTGCTTCCACTCGTCGATGCTGACCTTGCGCTCTTCGACCTTCATGCCGCGGTCGCGGGCCAGCTGCAGGATGCTCTCGCGGGTGATGCCTTCGAGGATGCTGCCGGACAGCTGTGGGGTGACCAGGGTGCCATCCTTGTAGACCAGGAACACGTTCATGCCACCCAGTTCTTCCAGGTACTTGCCCTCGACCGGGTCGAGGAACAGCACCTGCGAGCAGCCTTGCGCCTGCGCCTTCTGCTGCGGCAGCAGCGAGGCGGCGTAGTTGCCACCGCACTTGGCGGCACCGGTGCCGCCCTTGGCCGCACGTGCGTACTCGGTGGACAGCCAGATCGACACGGGCGCCACGCCCTTGGCGAAGTACGGGCCGGCCGGGCTGGCGATCACGTAGTAGCCGGCCTTGTGCGCGCCGCGCACGCCAAGGAAGGCTTCGTCGCCGATCATGAACGGACGGAAGTACAGGCTCGACTCATCGGCCGACGGCACCCAGGCGCTGTCGACGGCGATCAGCTGCTTCAGCGATTCAACGAAGATCTCCACCGGCAGTTCCGGCAGCGCCAGGCGCTGCGCCGAACGCTGCAGGCGGCGGCCGTTGGCATCCGGGCGGAAGGTCCAGATCGAACCGTCGGCATGGCGGTAGGCCTTGATGCCTTCGAAGATTTCCTGGCCGTAATGCAGCACCGCGGCGGCCGGGTCCAGCTGCAGCGGGCCGTAGGCACGCACGTTGGCGTTGTGCCAGCCAGTGTCCTTGTCCCAACGCACTTCCACCATGTGGTCGGTGAAGTGCAGGCCGAAGCCCGGCTTCTCCAGGATCTGGGCGCGCTCTTCAGCGCTGCGCGGGTGGTCCGAACGGGTGACGGCGAAGCTGGGAATGGACTGGGACACCGGAGATTTCCTGTTCTGGTTGCGGGTAGTACCGGGCCCGCGTCACTGCGGGCCGTGGGTCAAAGCATGCCGGTCTCGAGCCGGGCAGCCTCGGACATCATGTGCTGGTTCCACGGCGGGTCGAACACCAGCTCGACGTCGGCCTCGGCCACCGTCGGGATCATTTCAAGCTTGCTGCGTACGTCGTCGACCAGGATGTCGCCCATGCCGCAGGCCGGCGCGGTCAACGTCATCTTTACGTCGATCTCGCGCTGTCCTTCGTCCAGGTGCTTGATCTCGACCTCGTAGACCAGGCCCAGTTCGACGATGTTCACCGGAATTTCCGGATCGAAGCAGGTGCGCAGCTGCTGCCACACCAACTGCTCCACCTGCTCGTCGGTCGCATCGGCCGGCAGCTCCAGCGGAGCCGGCGCCTCCTTGCCGATGGCGTCACCGTCCTTGCCGGCGATACGGAACAGGTTGCCTTCCACGAACACCGAATAGCTGCCGCCCAGCGCTTGGGTGATGTACCCATAGCTGCCGGCGGGCAGGGTCACGGTGTCGCCCTGCGGGACCATCACGGCCTCGCAATCGCGTTCGAAGTGGACAGGTTCGCTGCTACGGGAATACATGGGGACCGATATGGGGCCGTGGCCAAGGCCACGCAAGACGGCATTCTAGCCCAGCCGCCCTACCCTCGCCGGTGCACTGCGGCAAACCACAGTATCCTGTGGATGACTTTCAGGGAGCTTCGATGTCCTCCAATGCCGCGCGTGCCAGGACCGTGACCTGGCTCTGGCCCCTCATGCTGCTGCTGGGCCTGCTTGTTGCTCCCCTTGCCTGGATGGTGCTGGCCCTGATGACCGGCCGGCAGGTCGGCTGGATGGCCGTGGTGACCGCACTGGAGCTGGTGTTCATGCTGCGCATGGGCACGCTGGGCCCGGGCCGGTTGCGCATCACCCTGGTGGTGCTGGGCACGTTGCTGGTGGCTGCGGTGGCCAACTGGACCATCGCCAGCGCCTGGATGGGTGGCTCGATCGGGCTGGACCTGTGGGATGCGACCACGCGGATGGGTCCGCACCTGGCCTGGACGCTGATCACCCTCGCCAATGGCGCGATGGAATGGCTGTGGCTGGCCCTGGGTGTGGCTGTGGGCGCCTGGCTGGCACGCTGAGCGCGTAGATCCACACCATGCGTGGATGGCGGATGTTGGATGTGGGGTCAGAGCCCTTTCCTGCGGAAAGGGATCCGACCCCGTTCCCTCAATGCCCCCCGTCGAGCCCCTTCAGCTCACTGACCAGCGAGGCCGCGGCTTCTGCACCATCGCCGTACAGCATGCGGGTGTTGTCAGCGTAGAACAGCGCATTCTCGATGCCTGCAAAGCCAGTGCCCTTGCCGCGCTTGATCACCACCACGTTGCGGGCGTTGACCACATCCAGCACCGGCATGCCGTAAATGGGGCTGGCCGGGTCGGTGCGCGCGACCGGATTGACCACATCGTTGGCGCCGATCACCAGCACCACGTCGGTGTTGGCGAATTCCGGGTTGATGTCATCCATGTCGGCGATCAGGTCGTAGGGCACGCCGGCCTCGGCCAGCAGCACGTTCATGTGCCCCGGCATGCGTCCGGCCACCGGGTGGATCGCGAACTTCACCTTCACCCCGCGTGCGATCAGCCGCTGTGCCAGCTCCCAGATCTTGTGCTGGGCCTGGGCGACGGCCATGCCGTAGCCGGGCACGATCACCACGCGTTCGGCGAAGGCCATCATCGCCGCCACGTCAGCTGCTTCGATCGGCTTCTGCGAACCGGAAATCACCTGCGCCTCGCCCGCCGCAGCGCCGCCGAAGTTGGAGAACAGCACGTTGCGGATCGGCCGGTTCATCGCCTTGGCCATCAGCCGGGTCAGCAGGATGCCCGCCGCGCCGACCATCATGCCGGCGATGATCAACGCCTCGTTGCCCAGCACATAGCCTTCGAACGACACCGCCAGGCCGGTGAACGCGTTGTACAGCGAGATCACCACCGGCATGTCGGCACCACCGATCGGCAGCGTCATCAGCACGCCCAGCGCCAGCGCCAGCACGAAGAAGGCGACGATCGCCCAGGTGTTGAGCGTGCTGGCCGCGATGATCGCCAGCACCACCACCGCCAGTGCCACCACCAGGTTCATCACCTGCTGCCCGGGCCAGGTCACGCGCTTGTCGAGGCGACCGTCGAGCTTGGCCCAGGCAATCACCGAGCCGGACAGCGACACCGCACCGATGGCCGCGCCGACCACCGCCAGCAGCAGCACCATGCCCGAGGGTTGGCGGGCAGCGAGGTCGGCCAGCGCCTGTGCGCTCCAGTGGCTGGTATCGCGGTTGGCGAGGAAGGCGTAGCGCAACAGTTCCACTGCACCGATGGCCGCGGCCGAGCCGCCGCCCATGCCGTTGTACAGGGCCACCATCTGCGGCATGTCGGTGATGGCGACCTTGCCGGCCGACCACCACGCCAGGCCGGCGCCCAGCAGCAGCGCCACCAGGATCAGCGGCACGTTGTGCAGCTCGGGCAGGAAGAAGGTGGCCACGGTGGCCAGCAGCATGCCCAGCCCTGCCCAGCGGATGCCGCTGCGTGCAGTCAGCGGCGAGGCCATGCGTTGAAGGCCGAGCAGGAACAGCGTGGCGGCGACCAGGTAGCTGGCCTTGACCAGCCAATCGAGCAGTTCGATGGTGCTGATGTTCAAGCCTGCGGCTCCTTCGGTTCGTCCTTGTCGCGCTTGGGCGCACTCGGCTTGAACATTTCCAGCATGCGTGCGGTGACCACGTAGCCACCGGCGGCATTGCCGGCACCGAGCACCACGGCCAGGAAGCCCAGTGCCTTTTCCAGCGGCGTCTGCGCGTGACCCAGCACCACCATCGCGCCGATCAGCACGATGCCGTGGATGAAGTTGGACCCCGACATCAGCGGGGTATGCAGGATCACCGGCACCCGCGAAATGATCACGTGGCCGGCAATGGCCGCCAGCATGAAGATGTACAGCGCTACGAACCCGTCACTCACTGGCAACGCTCCCGCTCTGTCTTCGTCGCCCCATCATAACCATGGGCTGAACCCGGCGCGCGCACGGCGTCAACCAAAGCCGCGCTCACGCGTTGCCAATGGTGACCCCGAGCGAGGAACCGTACCCTGTGCTGGTGAGCAGCCCCCTCCCCCCGAGCGCCGAGACCGATGCCCTGCCGGCATCGCTGGAGGCGTTCCTGGCCAGCGTCGGCCCGCGTGCGTTCCGCTTCGCCGAGGCCGGCCTGCGCCAGCGCGAGGATGCGCTGGACGCGGTGCAGGATGCCCTGCTGCGCATGCTGGACTACGCCGACAAGCCGGCCGCCGAATGGGCACCGCTGTTCTGGAGCATCCTGCGCCGGCGGGTGATCGACCTGCAGCGCCGGCGCCGCTTCCGCCTGCCGTTCTGGCGTGACAACCAGGACGCCGACGGCGGCGAGATCGACTGGGCCGACCCCGGCCCCGACCCGTCGCAGGCGCATGAGCAACACCAGCAGTACCAGCAGCTGGTGCAGGCACTGCGCACCCTGCCCGCCCGCCAGCGCGAGGCCTTCACCCTGCGCGTGCTGCAGGACCTGGACGGGGCCACCACCGCCCGCGCCATGGGCTGCAGCGAAGGCGCGGTAAAAACCCATCTGGCACGCGCCCGGCAAGCGCTGCAGGACTACCTGGAGACCCACCCGTGAACCGCCCCCTGCCTTCCGATGACACCCTGCGCAGCCTGCACGCGCAGTCGCTGCAGGCGTTGTCGCCGGCGACGCTGGCACGGCTGCGCCAGGCCCGCCATGGCGCCGGCGCGGCCCATCGCGGGCGCTGGCGCTGGTGGCTGGCCAGCGCCTGTTCGCTGGTGGTGGCACTGGGTATCGGCCTGCAGTTCACTGGCCATGGCACGCTGACGGGCCCTGCGCCAGCACCGGTGCTGGCGGCAGTGGAAGACAACAGCGCGCTGTACGACGAGAATCCTGATCTGTACCTGTGGCTGGGCGACAACGACCTGGCGATGGAGTGAACCCATGTCCCGACTGCATACCCTGCCACTCTTGCTGGCCCTGTCGCTGTTGCCGGCCGTCCCGGCGCTGGCACAGAGCGCCGCACCCGCCCCTGCCCCGCGTCCCGTGCCGACCGCACCGCTGCCGGCATGGGAACAACTGAGCGACGCCCAGCGCGAATCCCTGCTGGCGCCGCTGCGCGACCGCTGGAACAGCGCCGACGCTGGCCAGCGCCAACGCATGCTCTCGCATGGCCAGCGTTGGCAATCGATGAGTCCGGAGGAACGCGACAAGGCCCGCCGTGGGCTACGCCGCTTCGAACACATGAGCCCGGAGCAGCGCGAGCAGGCGCGTGCCCTGTTCGGCCAGATGCGTGATTTGCCACCGGCGCAGCGCGACGCCCTGCGCGAGCGCTGGTCACAGATGACGCCGGAACAGCGCAAGGACTGGGTGCGGGAAAATCCGCCGCCGGCGAAGCCGCGGTAACACGGTAGCGCCGGGCCATGCCCGGCGGATCCAGTGCCTTCCGCTGCGCTCGCCGGGCATGGCCCGGCGCTACCGGGTCACGCCTGCCAGCGCGTCTTCGCCAGCAGCTCGTCGTCCCAGTCGAACGCCAGCTGCCCCTCACGCACGAACAACGCGACGAAATTCAGCAGGTTGCGCGCGTACATCTCGCTGGCCTGGGTCGCGCCGCGACTGGCCAGCCCCAGCGGACCATCGATGGTCACGCCCTGGTGCTCGATGCACTCACCCGGCCGGGTCAGCGCGCAGTTGCCGCCACTTTCGGCGGCCAGATCAACGATCACGCTGCCGGTGGCCATGCCTTCCACCATTGCGGCAGTCACGATCGTCGGCGCCGGTCGCCCCGGTACCGCTGCGGTGCAGATCACCACATCCACGCTACGCAGATGGTCGGCCAGCCGGCGCTGCTGTTCGGCGCGCTCTTCATCGGTCAGCGCACGCGCGTAACCGCCTTCGCCTGCCGCGCTGACGCCCAGGTCGAGGAAACGCGCCCCCAGCGACTGTATCTGCTCGCGGGTTTCCGGACGCACGTCGAAACCTTCCACCTGCGCACCCAACCGGCGCGCGGTGGCGATGGCCTGCAGGCCGGCCACGCCGGCACCGATTACCAGAACCTTGGCCGGACGCACGGTTCCGGCTGCCGTGGTCAGCATCGGGAAAAAGCGCGGTGCGCGCTCGGCCGCGATCAGCGCGGCCTTGTAACCGGCCATGCCGGCCTGCGAACTGAGTACGTCCATCGCCTGCGCGCGGGTGGTGCGTGGCAGCTGCTGCAGGGGGAACAGGTGCAGGCGATCGTCAGCGGCCAATGCTGCAAGCGCCGGATCACTGGCCGGGGTCAGCAGTCCGACCACGCTGGCGGCGGGTTTGAGCTGCTCCAGCACCGCCGCCGGCGGCGCCTGCACGCACAGCAGGATGTCGATCTCGCCCCAACGGCTGGCGTCGAAGACCCGCGCGCCGGCATCATCATAGGCAGCATCGGTGAAACCGGCAGCAAGGCCGGCACCGGCTTCGTACCAGACGCTGACGCCCAGCGCGCCGAGCTTGCGCGCGGTTTCCGGCGTCAGTGCTACGCGCCGTTCACCCGGCGCGGACTCCTTGATCCCCAGCAACGCCACGGCCATGCAGGTCCCCGCTGATCGGTGTGTTTTCCCGATCCTAGCAGGCCGTCACTGCTCAGTGCAGGGTGGCGTTGCCCGGGTCCAGCCGATCGATCACGCCCTGCATGGCGCTGTCGAAGGCGCCGTCGTCAACGTGGGCACGCAGGCGGCCCAACCGCACCATCACCGCCAGTTCCTCCGGCGAAGCCACGCAGAAGCGCACGCCACGGCGGTTGACGAACAACAGGCGCGAGGAAATCGGGCTGACCCAGGACAGCTTGCCGGCCTGGACCTTGCCGTCCTTGTCGACGAAGTCCAGCCAGTTACCGATCTCCATGCGACGGAAGCGATCGGCGTCGGCATTGTCGAAGTCATCGGCGTCGATCTGACCGCTCAACTCCACTGCGGGCGACTCGGCCACCGGCGGCGCCGGCAATGCGACCTGCGGCAGCTCCGGCAGCGCGCGCTGCAGTTCCGGGCGCGACTCGGCGATGCCCTGCAACGTGTCATGCAAGGCGTCGATCGCCCCGGTAGCCGCATCGCCGTGCACGCCGACGCTGGCAAACACCTTGGCCAGCACCGGCTGCCAGGCCTGCAGCCACGGCTTGCCGACAATCTGCCGGCGTGCCTCGGCCACTTCCTCCAGGAGGCCGTCGCCGAGGCTCAATGCCTCGGCCACCGACGCGCCTTCTTCGCCCTCGCGCAGCAGCGCCAGGGTCAGGTGGTGCTGCCACGGCTGGCGCAGAAACTCGGCAATGGCCGGCGGCAGGGAAGCATCGCCGATGCGGCGGTCCAGTTCGGCGCCGGCACGGCTGCGAGCCATTTCCAGCTTTTCCTGGCCACGCTGCGTTTCGGCGGCGCGACGCTCGGCAATTTCCACGCGGCGGCGATGCTGCACGAGGAATTCGCGGAACTCTTCTTCCAGGGTCAGGAAGATGGCCAGGTTCTCGTTGAACTCGGCCACCAGGCGCTCGATGATTTCCTCGACCTTGGCCATCAGCATGCGCTCGGCCTGGCTCTCGCCGGTGTTGCCTTCGCAGGCCTCGGCCAGCGAGTTGAGCAGCTTGCGCGCCGGGTGGGTCTTCTGCACGAACATGCGGCGATCAAGCATGGCGACCTTGACGAAGGGCACCACCAGACGGCCGATCAGTTCGCGCGAGCGGCCCTCCAGCTCGCGTTCGTCCAGCATCACGTCGAACAACATGCCGACCAGGTCGATCGCATCTTCGTCCTGCGGATCCAACCGGCTCTGGCCGGGGTCGACGCCAAGCCGGGTGGCGCTGGACAGGACTTCGCTCTTCAGCCGCTGCGCCAGCGATTCGCCGTCCTCACCGATGGCTGCGCGCAGGGTCGCGCTGGGCGTGGCCTGCAGCAGCGACAACACCGACATCATCTCGCGCTGGCTCAACGGGCGATGCTGGCCAACTGCAACCTGTGCGGCCGACGTTGCATCCTCGCGCACATGGCGGGTCTGCTGCAGCAGTTCGTGCAGCGCTTCCAGCAGCATGCCCTGCTGGCCCACGTAGGCCTCGCCGGTTCCGCCGTCTTCGCCAGCCAGATGCTGCTGCATGTGGCCGCGGCGCTCGGACCAGCGTGCGGCGAAGCGCTGCGCCCACGCCGGTGCGGCCTGTTCGTCATCGCCGGATTCAGCATCGAAGCCCACGCCCTGACGCTGCTCGACCAGATCGTCCAGGCCTGAAGGCACGCGCGGCTCGGGCGCGGCTGACAACGGACGCTGCTGCGCCCCCATCTGCGACATCACCCCGGCAGCAGCCAGTTGTTCGTCCAGCTTCTCGTAGATGCGGCCCACCGGCGCGCGCAGGTCGCGCTCGCACAGCTTGATCAGCACCAGATGCACTTCCGGGGCCAGCTCGCAGCCGGCAAAGGCTTCGTGGATGGCCACGCCCAGGTGCTCGGGGCTGATCGGGTTGTGGTCGGCATCCAGTTCGGGTCCACCGATCAGCCGGCCCAGGCGGCGATCCAGCCGCGCCAGCACCGGCTTGAAGTCGCGCAGCAGCACGGTGGCGAAGTTGCGCACCGCCAGCCGCGATTCCAGTACGTGTTCATCCAGCAGGCTGAGGCTGTCCTCGGCCGGACCCGACAGGGTCGCCTCGGCCGACAGCGGCTCACCGTTGGCCAACGCATCCCAGGCCAGCTGCAGGTGGCTGGCGAAGGCGGCAGCAATGTCCTCGCGGCGGCGGCGCAGTTCGCGCATCGCATCAAGGAACAACAGCTGCGACGAGCCAGCATTGCCGGCACGGTCGAACAGGGCATCGTCGAAACGCGCCAGTGCGGCCCCGAAGGCCTGGCACAGGGCAGGCAGGACCGCCTCCCGGGCACGCTGGAGCTGTGCCGGGTCACGGCCCGGCGATCCCATCGGTGTGGGCGCGCTCATCATTCGGGAAGGCTCCCCACCTTCTCTGGTTCGACAGACAGCATGGACATCGCGACGACCGGTACACCCCATGTACCGGTACGTCGATGGTAGGCCGGCCAGCCCATCACGGACAGTGAAACAGTCCTCACTTCAAACCTCATGACCGGCGGCCCGGCAAGATAGATATCGTAAGCCGTGCAAGGCCTGCGAGGCGAGGGGAAGCGGCCGTCCTTTTCCCGCCAGTGGCATGACGTTCATCACAGTTTGATATTCAAGGTCCGGACGCGACACAAACGGCGTCTTTGACCACCCCGACTATAATCAAACACCCGTGATGACCGGTTCAGACTCCATGCCCGACCCCGCCGCCCTGCTCGCCCTGGATGCCCGCCGCTCAGTGCCCTCGCGGCAACTGGGCGAGCCTGGACCGGACCCGGCTACTCTGCAGCGGATGCTGGTCTCCGCGGTGCGTGTGCCTGACCACGGCAAGCGCGTGCCGTTCCGCTTCCTGAAGATCGCTGGCGATGCACGTCACACTCTGGGCGACTTCCTGGCAGAGCGCAGCCGCCAGCGCGACCCGCACGCGGGCGACGCCGTGTTCGAGAAAGACCGCCAGCGTTTCAGCCATGCGCCGTTGGTGATCGTGGTGGTGACCAGCCCGCGCCCGGACCCGAAGGTGCCCGAGCAGGAACAGCTGATGACCGCCGGCTGCGTCTGCTTCGCCCTGCTGCAGGCCGCGCAGGCGCTGGGCTTCGGTGCGCAATGGCTGACCGCATGGATGGCCTTCGATCCAGCCGTGCATGCCCATCTGGGCTTGGCCGAGGGCGAGGGCATCGCCGGCTTCATCCACATCGGCACGCCGAAGGCCGAAGTGCCCGAGCGCGAGCGCCCCGACGCCGCCGCCCTGCTGCAGGACTGGACCGGGCAGTGAGCGCCGTAAGTGTTCCGCCGGTGCCGCCGCCGCTTTATCTGGTCGATGCCAGCATCTATGTGTTCCGCGCCTGGCATTCGCTGCCGGACGAGTTCCAGGACAGCCAGGGCTGGCCGACCAACGCCGTGCACGGCTTCGCCCGCTTCCTGCTGGACCTGCTCGAGCGCGAACGCCCCCGGCACATCGCCATCGCCTTCGACGAGGCGCTGGACAGTGGCTTCCGCCATCGCCTGTATGCGGCCTACAAGGCCAACCGCGACCCGGCGCCGGAAGCGCTGAAGCGCCAGTTCGTGCACTGCAAGGCCCTGTGTGCGGCGCTGGGCCTGGTGGTGCTGGCCCACCACGATTACGAAGCCGACGACCTGATCGGCAGCGCGCTGCACCAGCACCGGCACAGCCATCGCGGCCTGATCATCTCCGCCGACAAGGACCTGTCGCAGCTGCTGCTGGACCACGATGAGCAGTGGGATTACGCACGCAACCAGCGCTGGAACGTAGCCGGGGTGAAGGCGCGGCACGGCGTGCATGCGCACCAGATCGCCGATTACCTCGCGCTGTGCGGCGATGCGGTGGACAACATTCCCGGCATCAGCGGCGTGGGCGCCAAGTCGGCGGCGGTACTGCTGGCCCATTTCGGCAGCCTGGACGCGTTGTACGAACGCCTGGACGAAGTGCCCTTCCTGCGCCTGCGCGGCGCCGCCCAGATGGCCGTACGCCTGCGCGAACAGCGCGAGCACGCCCAGCTCTGGCGGCAGCTGACCACCATTGCCCTGGACGCGCCGCTGGAAGGCTGCCAGCCCGGCCTGCTGCGGCAGTCAGCCGACCCGGAACTACTGGGCGGCCTGTGCCAGGCGCTGCGCTTCGGCCCGCTGACCCGCCGCCGCCTGTTCAACGCCGCAGGCGTGAACGATCCCGGCGCTGCCACCACAGCCGGCATGTCCGACCCTTTCCCCACTTCCAGCGAGCCCGCATGAGCCAGAGAAACACCGAAGCACCGCGCGTCGTTTACGAAGGCAAGTACCAGCGCATGGTCGTGCGTGGCACCTGGGAATACAGCGAACGCACCCACGCCGGTGGCCTGGCGGCGATCATCATCGCCGTTACCCCGGAGGACAAGGTGCTGTTCGTCGAACAGTTCCGCGTGCCGCTGCAGGCGCCCACCATCGAGATGCCGGCCGGCCTGGTCGGCGACGTCGATGCCGGCGAATCGATCGAGGTCTCGGCCGTACGCGAACTGGAAGAAGAAACCGGCTGGACCGCCGATCACGCCGAAGTGCTGATGATCGGCCCGACGTCCTCCGGCGCCAGCAGCGAGAAGATCGCCTTCGTCCGTGCCACCGGCCTGCGCCGGATCGGCGAAGGTGGAGGCGATGACAGCGAGGACATCACCGTGCACGAGATCCCGCGTGCACAGGCGGCGGCGTGGCTGGTGCAGAAGATGGGCGAAGGCTACGAGCTGGACGCCAAGCTCTGGGCCGGCCTGTGGATGATCGAGCATCACCTGGACGGGCGCCCACGTGGCTGACGCCGACCTGCACTCACTACCGGCGCTGCTGGGTGCCGGTGATCCTGCGATCTACACGATCCACCGGCCGCAGGGCGCTTCGCCGTACCTGCTGCTGGCCGACCACGCCGGCCAGCAGGTGCCGCGCGCCCTCGCCGGCCTGGGCTTGCCGCAGGTCGAACTGGATCGCCACATCGGCTGGGACATCGGCATTGCCGGCACCACCCGCGCACTGGCCGAACGGCTGGATGCCTGGGCAATCGAACAGACCTATTCGCGGCTGCTGATCGACTGCAACCGCCCGCTGGCCTCGCCGACGCTGATTCCGGAAGTGAGCGACCACACCGTGGTACCGGGCAACGCCGGGCTGTCGGCGGCGCAGCGGCAGCAGCGCATTGATGCTGTCCACGCGCCGTACCACGCACGCATCGACGCGGAACTGGACGCACGCCGCGATGCCGGTCGCCCCACCCTGCTGGTCATGATGCACAGCTTCACCCCGGCGATGAACGGCGCACAGCGACCGTGGCATGCCGGCGTGCTGTACCACCAGGACACGCGTTTTGCCCATGCCTTGCTGCAGGCACTGCGCGAGGAAGGCGATCTGGTGGTGGGTGACAACGAACCGTATTCGGTCAGCAGCACCAGCGACTACGCGGTACCTGTGCATGGCGAGGGCCGCGGTCTGGTGCATGTGGAACTGGAAATCCGCCAGGATCTGATCGCCGATGCCGCCGGGCAGCTGGCGTGGGCGCAGCGGCTGGCGCGGATCTTCAGCGCGTTGCAGCCGCAGTTGCTGGCATTGGGTTGAACGCGCGTGGATCCATCCCGGGTTGTTAGTGCCGGCCGCTGGCCGGCAACCTCAGGGTAGTTGGGTCATTGTGTTTGCCGGCCAGCGGCCGGCACTACCACTACTGTTGCCGGGCGCAGGCCCAGCGCGATGACCACGCCGAACGCGGCGAACAGCGCGGCGCCGTACTGTGCATTGACCATGCCCTGCAGCGCATCAGGGCTGGTTGCCGCCTGCATGCCGCGCGCGGCGTTGGCCACCATCACCAGTACCGCCAGTCCCAACGCGCCGCCGATCTGCTGTGCGGTGGCGGCCATGCCGGACGCCACACCCTGCTGCGGCCCCGGCACGCCGTGCCCGGCCACGATCCACATCGCCGTCCAGCTCATGCCCTGGCCCACGCTGAGCACCACGATGCCCGGCAGCAGCGGCCAGTAGCTGGCGCCATGCGGCATCGCCAGCGCCACCGCGGTGATGCCGATGGCACCGGCGGCGAAGCCCCAGGCCAGCACCTGCCGTGGCGAACGGCGCCGCAGCATGCGTTCGGCAATGCGGATGCCGAAGGTGCACACCAATGTCGGCAGCAGGAAGGCCATGCCGGCCTGCAGCGGGCTCCAGCCATAACCATCCTGGAAGTAGAGCGCCAGGAAGTAGTACTGCACGCCATAGCTGCTCATGAAGGCGAAGGTCAGACCGAGCGCCGCGCGCAGGCCGGGCAAGCGCAGCAGCGCGAACTGCATCAGCGGGTCACGGCTGCGCTTTTCGATCTGCACGAACACCGTCAACAGTACGGCTGACAGCAGCAGGCAGATGAGCGTGGCCGGCGCAGTCCAGCCCCATTCCGGGCCCTGCACCAAGGTGGTAACCAGCAGGCTGCCGCCGGCGGTGACGGTGAGGCAACCGGCCAGGTCGAAGGAACGGCCGTGCACGCGCGGGCCGTCGGCCGGCAGCCACGCACCGGCAGCAAGCGCGCAGGCGGTGGCCAGCGGCACGATCACCGCCAGCACTGCCGGCCAGCCGAACGCCTGGGTCAGCACGCCACCAAGCAGCGTGCCCAGCGCCAGACCAACTGCGCTGGCCATGCTCCAGATCGCCAGCGCACGATTGCGCACCGGGCCTTCGGCGTACAGCGTGTTGATCAGCGCCAGCGTGGCCGGGAACAGCAGCGCCGCCCCGACGCCTTGCGCGGCGCGCGCGATGATCAACAGCGTGGCATTCGGCGCCAGCGCGCCGAGCAGCGAGGCCAGCGCGAACAGCAGCATGCCCAGCCGGTAGAAGCGACGGCGGCCAATCAGGTCGGCGGCGCGCCCGCCCAGCAGCAGGCTGCCACCGAAGGCCACGGTGTAGGCACTGACCACCCATTGCAGCTGCTGCGCATTGATCTGCAGCGCGCGCCCCATGTCATGCAGGGCGACGAAAATGATGGTGGCATCCAGGGCGATGATCAGCTGGGCGGTGGCGAGCAGGGTCAGCGCCCAGCGCGGGTATTTGAGGGGAGGCATCGGCGGTCTGGCACGGTGGGGGAACGCAGTCTCATTGATGCAGCCCAATCAATAAACCCCTAAGCGACCATATCTGTCATGATTTTCAGCATGAATGCAGCCTCGATGGACCTCAACGCAGTGCGCATGTTGGTGCAGGTGGCCGAAGCCCGCAGCTTCACCGTGGCCGCCGGCCAGCTCGGCCTGAGCCAATCCGGCCTGTCGCGCGCGATCGGGCGGCTGGAGGCCAGCCTGGGAGTGAAGCTGCTGCAGCGGAACACCCGCAACGTGGCACTGACTCCGGACGGCCGCCAATTCGTCGAACAGGTGTCGCCGCTGCTGGCCGGCCTCGACGATGCCGAGCGGCAGTTGGCCGACCGTCCGTGCACGCCCTCAGGCACGCTGAAGATCAGCGCGCCGTCGATGTTCGGGCGCAGGGTGCTGGTGCCTTTGCTTGGGCCGTTGCTGCAGCAGCATCCGCACCTGCAGGTGGAAGCGGTACTCAGCGACCGCCTGGTGGATCTGGTGGAGGAAGGCTTCGACGCCGCCCTGCGCACCGGCACCATCGCTGATCAGCGCATGGTGGCGCGTCCGTTGAAGCCACTGCGCTGGGTGACGGTGGCAAGCCCGGGTTACCTGGCCCGCTGCGGCGCGCCGGTCGATGTGGCGGCGCTACAGGATCACGCCTGCCTGGCGGTGCGCAACCTGCGCAGCGGCCGGCTGGTGGACTGGCAGTTCCTGCAGGACGGGCAGCTGCGCGAGGTCACGCCGCCGACGCGGATGGTGTTTGACTGCGGCGACCCGTTGGTGGAGGCAGCGATTGCGGGCATCGGCATCGTGCAGGTGATGGATTTCGCGGTGGCCGACGCGTTGGCCGATGGCCGCCTGCAGCGCGTGCTGCAGCCGTTTGAAGGCCGCAGCCGCGCGCTGTCGTTGATCTATCCGCCTTCGCGGCAGCATTCACCGAAACTGCAGGTGCTGGCCGACGCGTTGCTGGCCGGGGATTGGTAGATCCACGCCTTGCGTGGATGAGCGTTGGTAGCGCCGGGCCATGCCCGGCGAGCCGCATTGCGGCGGCGGAATGGAATGCCGCCGGGCATGGCCCGGCGCTACCGGTAAGGCGTTGCCGGCCAGCGGCCGGCACTACCTGCAATCAGGCGAAGCTGTCCGTCGCGCGCACCAGCGCGTCCACGTTCTCGGCTTCGAACGCCGAGTGACCCGACGCCGGGGTGATTTCCAGCTTCGCCTTCGGCCAGACCTTGGTGAGGTCCCAGGCGTTGGCCAGCGGGCAGACCACGTCGTAGCGGCCATGCACGATCACGCCCGGGATGTCGGCGATGCGGTGCGCGTCGCGTAGCAGCTGGTCTTCCACTTCGAAGAAGCCACCGTTGACGAAGTAGTGGTTCTCGATGCGTGCGAAGGCCAGCGCGAAATGCGGGTCTTCGTGGCTGTTGATGAAGTCGTCGTCCACATGCAGGAAGCTGGTCGCGCCTTCCCACACCGCCCACGCCTTTGCCGCTTCCAGGCGGGTGGTTTCGTCTTCACTGGTCAGGCGGCGGTGGAAGGCCGAGATCAGGTCATGACGTTCCACCGACGGGATCGGCTTCAGGTAGTGCTCCCACGCATCCGGGAACAGGCGGTTGGCGCCTTCCTGGTAGAACCATTCCAGCTCCCAGCGACGCAGCATGAAGATGCCGCGCAGGACCAGTTCGGTCACTCGCTGCGGATGGGTTTCGGCGTAGGCCAGCGCCAGGGTCGAGCCCCAGCTGCCGCCGAACACCTGCCAGCGATCGACCTTCAGATGCTCGCGCAGCTTCTCGATATCGGCGACGAGGTCCCAGGTGGTGTTGTCCACCAGGTCGGCGTGCGGGATGGAACGACCGGCGCCGCGCTGGTCGAACAGGATGATGCGGTACTTGGACGGGTCGTGGAACTGGCGCATTTTGTCGCTGCAACCACCGCCCGGGCCACCGTGCAGCATCACCACCGGCTTGCCGTCCGGGTTGCCGCACTGTTCGAAGTACAGCGTGTGGCGGTCGTCGACCTTCAGGGTGCCGACGTCGTAGGGGGTGATGGCGGGGTACAGCGTACGCATGCTTGCAGCTCCAGGGTGATGCCCTGCCGGGGCAGGAGAACCTCCATTCTAGGCCGGACGCTGGCCCAGGGTGATCCGGTCGCGCTGCTCCAGGTCCTGCACTGTCTGCACATCGGTGAAACCCGCCGCCTCGAACAGCGCGCGGATCGCGGCGCCCTGGTCCCAACCGTGCTCAATCAGCAGCCAGCCGCCGGGCAGCAGGTGGGCCTGGCCACCATCGACGATGCGGCGGATGTCGTCCAGGCCATCCACGCCGGAAGACAGTGCGGTGGCCGGTTCAAAACGCAGGTCGCCCTGTTCCAGGTGCGGATCATCGCTGGCGATATACGGGGGATTGCTGGCGATCAGGTCGAAGCGCGCGCCCTGCAGCGGCGCATACCAGTCGTACCCGCCCTCGGCGAAGCGGACGTTGCGCAGCTCATGGCGGGCCGCATTGCGCGCAGCCACAGCCAGTGCACCCGGGCTGGCATCGGTGGCCAGCACCTGGGCCTGTGGCCGCTCGCTGGCCAGGGCCAGAGCGATGGCACCGCTGCCGGTACCGAGGTCGGCCAGCTGCAGCGTGCGTTCCGGCGGCAGGCGCTCCAGCGCCAGCTCGACCAGCAGTTCGGTCTCCGGTCGCGGAATCAGGGTGGCCGGGTCGACTTCCAGATCCAACGTCCAGAAACCGCGGCGGCCGGTCAGATAGGCCACCGGCTCGCCGGCCACGCGGCGTGCCAGCAACGCTTCGAAGGCAGCCTGATCGGCGGTGGCCAGCGGATCGGTGGCATGCGCGAACAGCCAGCTGCGTGGGCGGTCCAGCACGTGCAGCAGCAGCAGTTCGGCCTCGTGGCGGGCCTCTACGCCGCCGAGGCGGGCACTGGCCTCGGCCACGACCTGGCGCAGGGAGGGTTCGGGTTGGAAAGGCATTCCGCAATTGTAGAGCCGAGCCCATGCTCGGCTGCTGTTCGCGGTAGACCCAGCCGAGCGTGGCTCGACGCTACAAAAACCTGCGATCCGTTCAGGTTCCGCCGGAGGGAATAAGGAGGGGCTATCGGCCCCTTTCCATGCCTTGGGAAGATTTCTCTTGTCACACAGGCAGTTGCAGGATGAGGGTGGCAAGGTTCAGTGTCAGCTCATGGCCTTTTGATAGACTGCACCTATCAAATAGATGCAATCAATGGATTGTTCTTATCGATAGCGAGCCGGTAACCTAGGTCCTGTCGATTCACCCACTCCCCTTCACCCAGAGGAAAAACGATGTCCCTGATCAACACCCAGATCCAGCCGTTCGAAGCCAATGCTTACCTGAATGGCGAGTTCATCAAGGTTTCCGACAGCACCCTGAAGGGCCAGTGGTCGGTCCTGATCTTCATGCCGGCCGCCTTCACCTTCAACTGCCCGACCGAGATCGAAGACGCCGCTGACCATTACGCCGAGTTCAAAAAGGCCGGCGCCGAGGTCTACATCGTCACCACCGACACCCACTTCTCGCACAAGGTGTGGCACGAAACCTCGCCGGCTGTCGGCAAGGCCCAGTTCCCGCTGGTCGGCGATCCGACCCACCAGCTGACCAACGCCTTCGGCGTGCACATTCCGGAAGAAGGCCTGGCCCTGCGCGGCACCTTCATCATCAACCCGGAAGGCGTGATCAAGACCCTGGAGATCCACTCCAACGAGATCGCCCGTGACGTCTCCGAGACCCTGCGCAAGCTGAAGGCTGCCCAGTTCACCGCCGCCAACCCGAACCAGGTGTGCCCGGCAAAGTGGAAGGAAGGCGAGAAGACCCTGACCCCGTCGCTGGACCTGGTCGGCAAGATCTAAAGCAGTACCGGCCTGCCGTGGCCCCACGCCACGGCGCGCCTTTCATCCCCGTGCCGGTCCCCCCGCCGGCGTGGGGGTGAACCCAAGACAGCCAACGCTCGCCCGCCTTGGCCAGCCAGCCCCTTCCACGGTCGCTGTCTTGGGTTCACCCCTACCCCCTGCTGGTCCGCTACCTTCTACAGCGGTGCCACGCCCCCTGTTTGCCTGAAGCCAGGAGATGACCCGATGTTGGACGCCAACCTGCAGTCGCAGCTGAAGACCTATCTGGAGCGCGTGACCCGCCCGATCCAGATCACCGCGCACGCCGATGACGGCGCCAAGTCGCAGGAAATGCTGGAACTGCTGCAGACCCTGGACAGCCTGTCGGACAAGATTTCGCTGCAGGTGCTGCGCGATGGCCAGGGCCGCGTGCCGTCCTTCGACCTCGGCACCCCGGGCCAGGACATCCACCTGACCTTCGCCGGCCTGCCGATGGGCCACGAGTTCACCTCGCTGGTGCTGGCACTGCTGCAGGTCGGCGGCCATCCGTCCAAGGCCACCGCCGAGTTGATCGAGCAGGTGCAGAATCTGGAAGGCGACTACAGGTTCGAAACCTACTTCTCGCTGTCCTGCCAGAACTGCCCGGACGTGGTGCAGGCGTTGAACCTGGCCGCGGTGCTCAACCCGCGCATCCAGCACGTAGCCATTGACGGCGCCCTGTTCCAGGACGAAGTCGAGAAGCGCGAGATCATGTCGGTGCCGACCGTGTACCTCAACGGTGAAGTGTTCGACCAGGGCCGCATGACCCTGGAGCAGATCGTGGCCAAGCTGGACACCAACGCCGGCAAGCGCGATGCCGAGAAGATCGCCGCCAAGGACGCCTTCGACGTTCTGGTGGTGGGCGGTGGCCCGGCCGGCGCCGCAGCGGCGATCTACGCCGCGCGCAAGGGCATCCGTACCGGCATCGCCGCCGAGCGTTTCGGTGGCCAGGTGCTGGACACCATGGCGATCGAGAACTTCATTTCGGTGAAGGAGACCGAAGGCCCGAAGCTGGCCACGGCGCTGGAACAGCACGTGCGCGAGTACGAGGTGGACATCATGAACCTGCAGCGCGCCAGCGCGCTGGTGCCGGCCGGTGAAGACGGCCTGGTGCAGGTGCAGCTGGAAAACGGCGCGGTGCTGAAGTCGCGTTCGGTGATCCTGTCCACCGGCGCACGCTGGCGCCAGATGAACGTGCCGGGCGAAGACCAGTACCGCAACAAGGGCGTGGCCTACTGCCCGCACTGCGATGGCCCGTTGTTCAAGGGCAAGCGCGTGGCGGTGATCGGCGGCGGCAACTCCGGCGTGGAGGCAGCCATCGATCTGGCTGGCATCGTGTCGCATGTAACCCTGCTGGAATTCGATTCCAGCCTGCGCGCCGATGAAGTGCTGCAGAAGAAGCTGCGCAGCCTGGCCAATGTCACCGTGCTGACCAGCGCACAGACCACCGAAGTGCTGGGCGACGGCAGCCGCGTCACCGGCCTGGTCTACAAGGACCGCGTCGGCGGCGACGCCCACCGCGTCGAGCTGGAAGGCATCTTCGTGCAGATCGGCCTGCTGCCCAACACCGAGTGGCTGAAGGATGTGGTGGCGCTGTCGCCGCGTGGCGAGGTGGTCATCGATGATCGCGGCCAGACCAATCTGCCGGGCGTGTTCGCCGCTGGCGATTGCACGACGGTACCCTACAAGCAGATCATCATTGCCATGGGTGCCGGTTCGACCGCCGCATTGAGTGCGTTCGACCACCTGATCCGCTCGTCGGTGAGCAGCAGCAGTGGTGCTGTTGCTGAAGCTGCCTGATCCATCGTTCCCAGATCACCGGGAACATTGTCTGCCTGTCGGGTAACCATGCCGTCAGCCGGTCCGTTACCCCTGGGGTGTAAGGATGAACCTACGTGATCTGAAGTACCTGGTAGCCCTGGCCGACCACAAGCATTTCGGCCGGGCTGCCGCCTCCTGCTTCGTCAGCCAGCCGACGCTGTCCACGCAGATCCGCAAGCTGGAAGAAGAGCTGGGCCTGCCGCTGGTGGAACGCGCACCGCGCAAGGTGATGCTGACCCCGGCCGGCCAGGAAGCGGCGGCACGGGCACGCGTGATCGTGTCCGAGGTGGAACAACTGAAGGAAGCCGCACGTCGCAGCCGCGATCCGGAAGCCGGTACGGTGCGCCTGGGGATCTTCCCGACCCTCGGTCCGTACCTGCTGCCGCATGTGATTCCGCGCATCCGCGATCGCTTCCCGGAGCTGGAACTGCTGTTGGTCGAGGAAAAGAGCGATGTGCTGCTGGACCGCCTGCGCGAAGGCAAGCTCGACGCTGCGCTGCTGGCACTGCCGGTGATCGACGACCAGCTGCATGCCGAGTTCCTGTTCGAGGAACCGTTCCTGCTGGCTGTTTCCGGGCGCCACCCGCTGGCCCGCCGCGAACATCTGGACGTGCAGGAACTGGCCACGCAGAAGCTGCTGCTGCTGGAAGACGGGCATTGCCTGCGCGACCAGGCACTGGAAGTCTGCCGCCTGTTCGGTGCCAACGAGAAGTCCGAGTTCCGCGCCACCAGCCTGGAAACGCTGCGGCAGATGGTCGCTGCCGACGTCGGCATCACCCTGCTGCCGAGCCTGTCGGTGCAGCCGCCGGTGCCGCGCTCGAACAACATCCGCCTGCTCGACTTCACCGGCGAAGGCCGCCCCAGCCGCCGCATCGCCATGATCTGGCGCCGCAGCTCGGCCATGAACGACTTCCTGATGGAGCTGGCCGACCAGTTCAAGCGCCTGCCACAGGCGCTGTTCACCCTTGATGCGTTGAATGCCACCAGCGACGCGACCGCCTTGCCCGGCCCCGCGCTGAACGGCTGATCCCCCGCAGCACCGGCCCGGAATCGGTGGGAGTCGATTCCGGTCGCATTTGTCCCCACAATACAGACAGGCGGCGCCAGCAGGTGCCGCCTTTTGCATGGCTTTCAACCAAGGAGCTTCACCATGAACACCGCCAGCGGCCTGCCGCCGTCGATCACCGTTTCTACCTTCGACATGGACCGCCTGGACGCCATGCTCGAATCCCCTGCGCTGAGCCAGACGCCTGCCGCGCTCGCGCTTGCCGAAGAACTCAACCGTGCCACCGTGCTGGCACCGGACCAGATTCCCGAAGGCATCGTCATGATGCATTCGCGCGTGGAGTGCGAAGATGAAGTGTCGGGCGAGAAGCACGTCCTGACCCTGGTCTTCCCCCGCGAAGCCAACGTCGATGAAGGCAAGGTTTCCGTGCTGGCCCCGGTCGGCAGTGCCCTGCTTGGTCTGGCCATCGGCCAGAGCATCGACTGGAATGCGCCCGGCGGCCGCAAGCTGCGCCTGCGCGTGACTGCGGTCCACAACGACCGCCCCTGATTACCGCTGCGCACCGCGCGCGATTCGATCCCCCTGCACCAGGAGCCGTAATGAGTACCCCGTCCAAACTGTCCCAGCTGCGCGAACTGTCCGTGGTCGTTGCCGATACCGGTGACTACGAGGCAATCAAGCGCCTGCAGCCGGTGGACTGCACCACCAACCCGACCCTGGTGAAGAAGGCGCTGGACCTGCCGGTGTACGCCGAGCTGATCGAACGCGAACTGGCCTGGGGCCGCCAGCAGGGTGGCGACCGCGAAGCCGTGGTGCATGCCGTGGCCGACCGCCTGACCATCGGCGTTGGCGCGCTGCTGAGCACGCTGGTGCCGGGCCGCGTGTCCACCGAAGTGGACGCCGACCAGGCCCACGACACCGCTGCCACCGTGGCCAAGGCCCGCCAGTTCATCCAGATGTACGCCGATGCAGGCGTGCCGCGCGAGAAGATCCTGATCAAGATCGCCGCGACCTGGGAAGGCGTGGAAGCCGCGCGCATCCTGCAGGCCGAAGGCATCGACTGCAACCTGACCCTGATCTTCAATCCGACCCAGGCGCTGGCCTGCAGCGAAGCCGGCGCGTTCCTGATCTCGCCGTTCGTGGGCCGCATCCTGGACTGGTACGTGGCCAACGGCCAGACCCCGGCCAGCATCGATGAAGATCCGGGCGTCGTGTTCGTGCGCGGCGTGTACGCCGAATTCAAGCGCCGCGGTTCGCCGACGGTGGTGATGGGCGCCTCGTTCCGTTCGACTGCGCAGATCGAAGCGCTGGCCGGCTGCGACCGCCTGACGATTTCGCCGGACCTGCTGGAGAAGCTGGACGCCGACCACGGCGAGCTGCCGCGCAAGCTGGTGGCCGGTGCGGCCGATGGCGCGGTGGTGACCCCGATCGATGCGGCGAAGTTCGCAGCGGATCTGGCGGCCGATCCGATGGCCACCGAGAAGCTGGCGACCGGTATCGATGCGTTTGCCAAGGATCTGGAAGCGCTGCGTCAGCGGATCCGCGAGGCACTTTGAGTCCAGCCAACGGCTGAGCCCCTCGTGGCGGGTCGCTATGAGCAAAAGCTGCGCTTGGCCGGGGGGGGGGGGGGGGGGGGGGGGGGCGGGGGGGGGGGGCCGGGGGGGGGGGGGGGGGGGGGGGGGGGCGCCCCCCCCCGCCCCCCCCCC
>NZ_JBBCBL010000017.1:0-2500 GCF_037203745.1 Stenotrophomonas sp. CCNWLW162
CCATCGGCGCAGCTACGTTTCACTTCCGAGTTCGGGATGGGATCGGGTGGTTCCATAGCGCTAATTTCACCAGGGAGGCTTTTGGAGAGTCGCACTCGTCCCGGAGGACAAGGCGCCAGCCTCGCATAGTTCTTGTGACGTAGCGTGCACTTGGATGCTCTTACGACGTTGTCGTAAAGCCAAGGCAACTTGAGGTTATATGGTCAAGCCACACGGATCATTAGTATCAGTTAGCTCAATACATTGCTGTACTTACACACCTGACCTATCAACCACATAGTCTATATGGTTCCTTCAGGGGGCTTGTGCCCCGGGAGATCTCATCTTGAGGCGCGCTTCCCGCTTAGATGCTTTCAGCGGTTATCGCTTCCGAACATAGCTACCCGGCAATGCCACTGGCGTGACAACCGGAACACCAGAGGTTCGTCCACTCCGGTCCTCTCGTACTAGGAGCAGCCCCTCTCAAATCTCCAACGCCCATGGCAGATAGGGACCGAACTGTCTCACGACGTTCTGAACCCAGCTCGCGTACCACTTTAAATGGCGAACAGCCATACCCTTGGGACCGACTACAGCCCCAGGATGTGATGAGCCGACATCGAGGTGCCAAACACCGCCGTCGATATGAACTCTTGGGCGGTATCAGCCTGTTATCCCCGGAGTACCTTTTATCCGTTGAGCGATGGCCCTTCCATACAGAACCACCGGATCACTAAGTCCTAGTTTCCTACCTGCTTGATCCGTCGATCTTGCAGTCAAGCACGCTTATGCCTTTGCACACAGTGCGCGATGTCCGACCGCGCTGAGCGTACCTTCGAGCTCCTCCGTTACTCTTTAGGAGGAGACCGCCCCAGTCAAACTACCCACCATACACGGTCCCCGACCCAGATAATGGGCCCAGGTTAGAACGTCAAGCACGACAGGGTGGTATTTCAAGGATGGCTCCACTGCAGCTAGCGCCACAGTTTCATAGCCTCCCACCTATCCTACACAGACGAACTCAACGTTCAGTGTAAAGCTATAGTAAAGGTTCACGGGGTCTTTCCGTCTTGCCACGGGAACGCTGCATCTTCACAGCGATTTCAATTTCACTGAGTCTCGGGTGGAGACAGCGCCGCTGTCGTTACGCCATTCGTGCAGGTCGGAACTTACCCGACAAGGAATTTCGCTACCTTAGGACCGTTATAGTTACGGCCGCCGTTTACTGGGGCTTCGATCAAGAGCTTCGCCTTGCGGCTGACCCCATCAATTAACCTTCCAGCACCGGGCAGGCGTCACACCCTATACGTCCACTTTCGTGTTTGCAGAGTGCTGTGTTTTTGATAAACAGTCGCAGCGGCCTGGTTACTGCGACCCTCTTCAGCTATAGCTCGCACGAGCCACCAAAAAGGGTGCACCTTCTCCCGAAGTTACGGTGCCATGTTGCCTAGTTCCTTCACCCGAGTTCTCTCAAGCGCCTGAGAATTCTCATCCTACCCACCTGTGTCGGTTTACGGTACGGTCTGCGTAAGCTGAAGCTTAGGAGCTTTTCCTGGAAGCGTGGTATCAGTGACTTCGCCATAAAGGCTCGTCTCGGTGCTCGGTCTTAAAGGATCCCGGATTTGCCAAAGATCCAAACCTACCGCCTTTCCCCAGGACAACCAACGCCTGGTACACCTAACCTTCTCCGTCCCTCCATCGCACTTACGCGAGGTGCAGGAATATTAACCTGCTTTCCATCGACTACGACTTTCGTCCTCGCCTTAGGGGCCGACTCACCCTGCGCCGATTAACGTTGCGCAAGGAAACCTTGGGCTTTCGGCGTGCGGGTTTTTCACCCGCATTATCGTTACTCATGT
Organism: Stenotrophomonas sp. CCNWLW162; assembly: GCF_037203745.1. Lineage (NCBI taxonomy): Bacteria > Pseudomonadati > Pseudomonadota > Gammaproteobacteria > Lysobacterales > Lysobacteraceae > Stenotrophomonas > Stenotrophomonas sp. CCNWLW162. Next base: position 1,839 of record NZ_JBBCBL010000017.1, read on the forward strand.
CAGCATTCGCACTTCCGATACCTCCAGCAGACTTCTCAATCCACCTTCAACGGCTTACGGAACGCTCCTCTACCGCGCATAACAAAGTTATGCACCCCAAGCTTCGGTTTTGTGCTTAGCCCCGTTAAATCTTCCCCGCAGACCGACTCGACCAGTGAGCTATTACGCTTTCTTTAAAGGGTGGCTGCTTCTAAGCCAACCTCCTGGCTGTCTGTGCCTTTCCACATGGTTTTCCACTTAGCACAAAATTTGGGACCTTAGCTGTGGGTCTGGGTTGTTTCCCTTTTCACGACGGACGTTAGCACCCGCCGTGTGTCTCCCATACAGTCCGTCTCGGTATTCGGAGTTTGCAATGGTTTGGTAAGTCGCGATGACCCCCTAGCCATAACAGTGCTCTACCCCCGAGAGGATACATATGAGGCGCTACCTAAATAGCTTTCGAGGAGAACCAGCTATCTCCGGGTTCGATTAGCTTTTCACTCCTAATCACAGCTCATCCCCGTCTTTTGCAACAGACGTGGGTTCGGGCCTCCAGTACCTGTTACGGCACCTTCACCCTGGCCATGACTAGATCACCCGGTTTCGGGTCTACTGCCCGCGACTATGCGCCCTTATCAGACTCGGTTTCCCTTCGCCTCCCCTATACGGTTAAGCTTGCCACG
>NZ_JBBCBL010000018.1:0-1442 GCF_037203745.1 Stenotrophomonas sp. CCNWLW162
AGGCAGCCTGGACGGCGAAGCCACGTTGAAACGGACCCTCACGGCTAAACACCTCATCCTGCTTGGCGTGGGTGCGGTGATCGGCGCAGGCATCTTCGTGCTGACCGGCCAGGCTGCGGCCAACCACGCCGGCCCGGCAGTGATGCTGTCGTTCGTCATCGCCGGTTTCGCGTGCGCCCTGGCGGGCCTGTGCTACGCCGAGTTCGCAGCGATGATGCCGGTCTCCGGCAGTGCCTACTCCTATTCCTATGCCACCCTCGGCGAAGGCATGGCCTGGTTCATCGGCTGGTGCCTGGTGCTGGAGTACCTGTTCGCCTCGGCCTCGGTCGCGGTGGGCTGGTCGGCGTACCTGATCAGCTTCATCACCACCACGTTGCACATGCCGTTCCCGGATGCGCTCAGCGCAGCTCCCATTGCCTGGACCGGCAGCGAGTTCATCGCCTCGGGCAAGCTGTTCAACCTGCCGGCGGTGCTGATCGTCGCGGCGGTGTCCGGCCTGCTGTACGTGGGCGTGACCCAGTCGGCCTTCGTCAACGCGATCATCGTGGCGATCAAGGTCACCGTCATTTGCCTGTTCATCGGCATCGGCGCGGCCCACATCGATCCGGCCAACTGGCAACCGTTCATCCCGGAAAACACCGGCGTGGCGGGTGAGTTCGGCTGGAGCGGCGTGTTCCGTGCGGCAACGATCGTGTTCTTCGCCTACATCGGCTTCGATGCGGTCTCCACCGCCGCCGGCGAAACCAAGGACCCGCAGCGCAACATGCCGATCGGCCTGCTCGGCTCGCTGGCGGTATGCACCATTGTCTACATCATCGTCTGCGCGGTACTGACCGGCATGATGCCGTACCACCTGCTGGGCACCGACAAGCCGGTAGCCACCGCGCTGGAGCCCTACCCGACCCTGGCCTGGCTGAAGACGCTGGTCGAGATCGGTGCCATCGCCGGCCTGTCCTCGGTGGTGCTGGTGATGATGATGGGCCAGACCCGCATCGCCTACACCATCTCCCGCGACGGCCTGCTGCCGAAGTTCTTCGGCAAGGTACATGCCCGCTTCCGCACCCCCTACGTCGCCACCATCGTGGTCGGCGTGATCGCCGCCGCACTGGCCGGCCTGGTGCCGCTGAACGTGCTGGGCGAACTGGTGTCGATGGGTACCCTGCTGGCCTTCGCCACGGTCTGCATCGGCGTGCTGGTACTGCGCTATTCCAAGCCGGACCTGCACCGCCCGTTCCGCGTGCCGGCGGTGTGGATCATCTGCCCGCTCGGCGCGGCCACTTGCCTGTTCCTGTTCTGGCAGGCCTTCGTGGTGCATTGGCACCTGTTCGTTGGCTGGACCCTGCTCGGCCTGCTGATCTACCTGGGCTACGGCATCCGCAACAGCAAGCTGGCCAAGTCCTCCTGATCCGCCTACGGGCCGGCCCTGCGCCGGCCCGTCCGTT
>NZ_JBBCBL010000019.1:0-1151 GCF_037203745.1 Stenotrophomonas sp. CCNWLW162
GGCTCGGCTCTTATCTCTTGCGACTCTGGCACCTTAGGTGCCGAGAGCCCGGCGCGGGCGACCGTTCGGCTCTAGGTCTTCTCGATCGCTCTGTAGCAAGGATCTCCGCGCCGGTTTCTCCCTGATCCGCCCGAACAGTTGATCGAGTTGGCGCTCGCACTGATAAGACTGGGCAAGCGGGGGGAGCTCTCGGCCCTGCCAGCCTAGCGGAGTTACCTCATGTTTGGGATCGGGATCGATGTCAGTGGTGAGAATCTGGATGTTGCCGTCCATGAACAGGCCTTTCGCCAGTTCAAGAACAGCAAACGTGGCTGGAATAGCCTGATCCGGTGGTTGCAGCAGTGGCCAGCCAAGCAGGTCGTGCTCGAGGCCAGTGGCGGCTACGAGCAAAAGGCACTGGATGCGCTGCATGAAGCAGGCCTGCCGATGGTACGAATCAATCCTGGCCGTGGCCGCAGCTTTGCCTCAGCCACGGGAAAGCAGGCCAAGACCGATCGTATTGATGCCATGGTGCTGGCCCACATGGCCGATGCCCTAAAGCTGACCCGCTACGTACCGCCAGCGGCTTGGCAGCGCCGCCTGGGTGAGCTGTGCCAGCGACGTCGCCACCTGGTCCAGATGCGGGTGAGCGAGCATCAGCGCATGCGCGCGTTCAGCGAACCCAGCCTGATTTCCATGCTGAATCAGCACCTGTGCGAGATCCAGAAAAGCATCAAGCAGCTCGACGCCACCATCGCAGCGCTGCTGGCCGAACAGGAAGGATGGCGTGACTTTGCCAAGCTCAAAGGTGCCGGCCCGGTGTTGATGGCAACCCTGGCCTGCGAGCTCCCGGAGCTGGGCAAGCTCAGCGGGAAAGCCATCTCGGCCTTGGTAGGGGTTGCCCCCATGAACCGCGAAAGCGGAACCTGGAAAGGGCGACGATGCATCACCGGAGGCCGCGCCGTTGTACGCGAAGCACTCTACATGGCGGCGCTGACCGCCAAACGCTATGAGCCCAGGCTCAAGGAATTCTTTGAATCCCTCGTCAACCAGGGCAAGCCGGGCAAGGTGGCTTTGGTCGCGGTAATGCGCAAGATGCTGGTGATCCTCAACGCCCGCAAACGGGATGCGGAGGCCCAGATGGCCTCCGCCTGACAAGACAGTTGCTACAG
>NZ_JBBCBL010000002.1:0-860865 GCF_037203745.1 Stenotrophomonas sp. CCNWLW162
GGGGGGGGGGGGGGGGGGGGGGGGGGGGGGGGGGGGGGGGGGGGGGGGGGGGGGGGGGGGGGGGGGGGGGGGGGGGGCGGGCGGGGGGGGGGGGGGGGGGGGGGGGGGGGGCCCGGGCGCCCCGCCCCCCCCCCCCCCCCCCCCGCCCCACCCCTGACAGTTTCCTGCGCGCGTTCAACCACGGAAAAGAAAAAAGAAAAGCAAAAGCGGGTCGCTCGCTGCGCTCGCTCTGTGTCGACCAAGGTCGACACCTACCAATCGTCGTTCGTTCCAACAACCGCCGTTACCAACAGCCGCGTGAACCTGTCGAAGGCGGGGCACTGTGGGCTTGCGGGGTGTGAGCGGCATGGATGCCGCGACCAAGCCTCCAGGGATGGATTCACGGCGTCCCCGCAATCCCACAGTGCCCCGCCATCCCACGGATAGCCCGCTTTGGTCTTGGCTTTGGCATTGGCTTTGGCCTTGGCTGTTGCCTCTGCGGGTGCAGGGCTGCAAGCCCTGCCGAAACCCCTCTTACCCCGCCATCACCGCTTCGATCTCGTCGGCGCTGCGCGCCAGGCCCTCGGTCAGCACGCGATGGCCGTCATCGGTGATCAGCACATCGTCCTCGGTGCGGATGCCGATACCGCGCCAGCGCGATTCCACCGTCGTGTCGTCCACGCCGATGTACAGCCCCGGCTCGATGGTGAACGCCATGCCCGGCTCCAGCAGGCGCGAATCGCCGGCCAGGCGGTAGTCGCCCACGTCGTGCACGTCCATGCCGATCCAGTGCCCGGTCTTGTGCCGGTAGAAGCGCTGGTACAGGCCCTCGGACAGGTTCTTTTCCAGCGTGCCCTTCAGCAGGCCCAGCCGCAGCAGGCCTTCGGTCAGGGTCTGCACCGCCGCCAGGTGGCCCATCTCATAGGCCACGCCCGGCTTGGCCTGGGCCAGTGCCGCGGCCTGTGCATCACCGACCAGGTCGTGCAGCGCGCGCTGTTCGGCACTGAAGCGGCCATTCACCGGGAACGTGCGGGTGATGTCGCTGGCATAGCCACGGTACTCGGCACCGGCATCGATCAGCACCAGTTCGCCGTCACGCGAACGCGCGTTGTTGTCGCGGTAATGCAGGATGCAACCGTTGCGGCCGGCACCGACAATGCTGCAGTACGCCGGCACCGCATCGTTGGCACGGAACACCCGTTCCAGTTCGGCCTGCAGTTCGTACTCGTGAATGCCCGCCTTCGCTGCCTTCATCGCCGCCAGGTGCGCGCGCACGCTGATCTGCGCGGCATGGTGCATCAGCGCTACTTCCGAACCGGACTTGAACAGGCGCTGCTCGTGCAGCAGATGGCCCAGCTCCAGGAACTCATGCGGCGGTTGCGCGCCGTGGCGCACCTGCGAACGAACACGGTTGACCCAGCCGATCAGCTTCAGGTCGAAGTCGGCATCGCGGCCGAAGTGGTAATAGACGCGCGAACGCCCTTCCAGCAGGCCCGGCAGGATCTCGTCCAGATCATCGATCGGATAGGCATCGTCCATGCCGTACTGCGCCACCGCGCCTTCCTGGCCGGCACGGCCACCGTCCCAGGCTTCGCGCTCGGCGTCGCGCTCGCGGCAGAACAGGATCGCCTCGCCATGGCGGCGACCGGGAATCAGCACCAGCACCGCTTCCGGTTCCGGGAAGCCACTCAGGTACTGGAAGTCCGAATCCTGCCGGAACGGGTAATGGGTATCCAGGCTGCGCACCTTCTCGGCTGCGGCGGGCAGCACCAGGATCGCGTCCTCGCCGGCCATGTCCATCAGCTGGCGGCGGCGACGCTTGTACTCGCCGGCCGCGATGCCGGTGCGCTGCTTGATATCCATCAATTCAGCCGCTGCCGATGGCGCGAGGCCAGCACCACGTCACCGTGCAGCAACAGCACCGCCACGCGGATGAACTCCTCGATCTCCGACAGTGCTTCGTCGTCATCGTCACCACCGGCCTCGAAGTCCTCGCTGGAGGCGCGGGCCAGGCTGGCCATGTCGTTCAACGCTTCTTCGCCCTCTTCGGACAGCGCCGGGCGATGGCCGCCACTGCCCAGGCCGAAGCCGCCGAGGAAGCTGCGGGTCCAGGCGAACATGGCATCGGCCTGCGCGGCCACGTCGTCGTTGTCGGTCAGCAGCAGCTCGAAGGCGAAGTCGCGGTCTTCCAGCTGCTTGATGGTGGCCTGCAGCAGCTGAGCCAGCACACTGTCGGCGGCCACCGGGGCCAGATTGTCGTCGGCCAGCACGCGCGCCGGCCAGTCATTGCCGGGGGCGCCGCCAGCGGCCAGCCAGCCACACAGCGCACCGTGCAGCTCGGCAGCGGTGGCACCCAGGCCCAGCGCCTGGCTGGCGCGGGAAACGTCGTCGACGGAGGGAAGTTCGGTCATCGTGCGGCTCGTTCGGATAAGGAAACCAGGAGCGCGCACGCGCGCGCCCGTGAGACCGCCTAGTGTAGCAACCTGACGGTCTCCTCCCCGTGGCCGCCGGGCCTTGCTGCGACAGCGCTTGACCGCCCTTGCCCCGCTTGCCTATCGTGCCCGCATGGAACCCGCCGATCCCCTTGCCCAGCTGCAGGACTTCGCCGCCCGCGTGGAAGCGTTGCTTGAACGCAACCAGCGGCTGGCCGAGGAGAACCGCAGCCTGCGCCACCAGCAGGAACAACTGGTGGCCGAGCGCTCCACGCTGCTGGCCAAGAACGAACAGGCGCGCTCGCGGGTGGAAGCAATGATCAGCCGGCTCAAATCCCTGGAGCAGCACACATGAGCGCCGAACCGGTCAGTGTCCGCATCCTCGATCGTGAATACACCGTGGGTGTCGGCGGTGATGAACGCGACAGCCTGATGGCGGCGGCGCGCCTGCTCGATGCACGCATGCGCGAGATCCGTGGCAGCAACCGCATGGCTGCGGTGGACCGCGTGGCCGTGCTGGCCGCGCTGAACCTGGCCCACGAACTGCAGCTGCTGCGCGACGAGAACGCCCGCCAGGCGGTGGCGCTGCAGCAGACGCTGGCCGACCTGAACCGGCGCCTGGACCGTGCGATTGACGGCGGTGCGTGAGAAACGCGCATAACGCGTCTTCTCATATCTGAATTGGCACGGACTGTTGCCGACGAACGGCCTATCCAGATCCTGTGTGCTGGCTATAATGGCCACGCGTTCTCTGCGGTACTCGACGGCATGTGCAAACATTCGCCTTGTCCCTTAAGAACGACACCGGGAGCGCGACAGCGCCGGGAGTGCAGGTCCGCCTTGTAGCGGGAAGCCCGATGGTTCTCCAGCGTTCCCACTTGAGCCCCCGGGTTCAAGGTCGTTTCGCATGCATCGACATTGCGGAGAATGCAATATTCCAGCAAGGGCGGCGTCTTCGGGCGTCGCCCTTGTTCTTTCCGGCACAATGACGGCTGATCCTTGCCGCACGCTGCCATGACCGACCCGCGCCAGGCCCTGCGCCACGACCTGCGGCAACGCCGCCGCGACCTTTCCGCCGGTGAGCGCATCGCCGCCGCCGAATCCCTCGCCGATGCCCTGCTGGCCCTGCCCTTCGCCCCGCGCAAAGGTACGGTGGCCGGCTACTGGGCGCTGGATGGCGAAATCGCCCTGCACCGGTGGCAGTTGCAGCTACCCGACACACTGACCTACTGCCTGCCGATTCTGGCAGGCGACACGCTGCGCTTCGCGCCGTGGCGGCCCGGACAACCGCTGACCAGCAACCGTTACGGCATCCCCGAGCCGGATGTAGCCGTGGAAGACACCCTGGAACCGGCGCAGATGGCGCTGGTGGTCACCCCGCTGGTGGGATTCGACACACAGTGCCGACGGCTGGGCATGGGGGGCGGCTGGTATGATCGCAGCTTCGCCTTCCGCCACGACCGGCCGGCGCCGCCCTGGCTGGTCGGCGCGGCGTTCGCGGTGCAGCAGGTCGAGTCCTTGCCGGTGGCGTCGTGGGACGTGCCGGTGGATGCGATCTGCACCGAAGACGGCACCCTGTTCCCCTCCGCTGCCCCCGTGAACGCATGACCGCCCGCAAGCGCTACTGGCTGATGAAGTCCGAACCGGACGCCTTCTCCATCGATGACCTGGCCAAGGTCAAGGTCGAACCCTGGAACGGGGTGCGCAACTACCAGGCGCGCAACTTCATGCGCGATGGCATGCAGGTGGGCGACGGCATCCTGTTCTACCACTCCAATACCAAGGTGCCGGGCATCGTCGGTCTGGCCACGGTGGCCAGCACGGCCTACCCGGACGACACCCAGTTCGACCCGAAATCCGACTACCACGACCCCAAGAGCACGCGCGAGAACCCGCGCTGGATGCTGGTGGACGTGGCCTTCGACCGCAAGCTCAAGCAGGTGATCGCGCTGGACGAGATCAAGCTGCACGCCGAAGCGCTGGGCGAAGGCTTCCCGCTGGTTGCCAAGGGCAACCGCCTGTCGGTGTTTCCGGTGACCGCTGCGCAGTGGAAGCTGCTGCTGTCGCTGGAAAAGAAATCCTGATTCCCTGCCTGAGAGTTCTCCCATGTCCGAAGCCAAGCGCCTGGCCGCCGAGAAAGCCATCGAGTACGTTGAAGACGGCATGATCGTCGGTGTCGGCACCGGTTCCACCGTGGCCTATTTCATCGATGCCCTGGCCCGCATCCAGCACCGCATCAAGGGCGCCGTGTCCAGCTCCGAACAGAGCACCGCGCGCCTGAAGCAGCACGGCATCGAGGTGATCGAGCTGAACCACAGCGGCAACCTGTCGCTGTACGTGGACGGCGCCGATGAGTGCGATGCCAACAAGTGCCTGATCAAGGGCGGCGGTGCCGCGCTGACCCGCGAGAAGATCATCGCCGAGGCCAGCGAGCGCTTCATCTGCATCGTCGACCCGAGCAAGCAGGTGCCGGTGCTGGGCAGATTCCCGCTGCCGGTGGAGGTGATTCCGATGGCGCGCAGCCTGATCGCCCGCCAGATCCGCGACATGACCGGCGGCCAGCCGACCTGGCGCGAAGGCGTGGTGACCGACAACGGCAACCAGATCCTGGACATCCACAACCTGCAGATCACCGATCCGGAAAAGCTGGAGCGCGAGCTCAACCAGCTGCCGGGCGTGGTCTGCGTCGGCCTGTTCGCGCGCCGTCGCGCCGATGTGGTGATCGTCGGCGGCGAGCCGCCGGTCGTGCTCTGACCTTTGCAAGGATCCTGACGATGTCACTGTTGCGTTCGCTGCTGATGCTTGCGCTGCTGGCCCTGGCCGGCTGCGCCACCGATGCGGCTCGCCACTGGGTCGAGCTGGATGGTGCGCGCTACCAGGTAGAGCTGGCCACCAACGATGAAACCCGCGCGCGCGGACTGATGTTCCGCGACCAGATGGCCGCTGACCACGGCATGTTGTTCATCCACGACCGCGAAGAAATGCAGGCGTACTGGATGAAGAACACCAAGCTTGCGCTGGACATCCTGTACTTCGACAGCGAGCGCAAGCTGGTCAGCCAGCAGCGCGATGTGCCGCCGTGCTCGGCCGGGGACATGTGCCCGCCCTACCCCAGCGGAGGCCCGGCGCGCTATGTGCTGGAGCTCAATGCCGGCCAGGCGGAGAAACTCAAGCTGAAGGACGGCACTGAGCTGACCTTCGGCCCGGGCATCGAGTAACAGGGTTCTGCCGGGCTGCGCCCGGCACCCGCCGAATCAACATCAAAGGCAAAAGCTGGGCTACCGAGGGATGGCGGGGCGGTGTGGGCCTGCAGGACACGCCGTAAACCCATCCCTGGGGGCTCGTAGGCACCATCCATGGCGCCTGCGGCCCTGCAAGCCCACACCGCCCCGCCTCTGACAGTTGGCCGGCGGCTGTTGGTAGGTGTCGACCTTGATCGACACGACAGTTCCAAGACGATGTTCTTTTCACGCGGCACCGCTTGAAACCGCCTGCGAATGACGCCAGTCTGTGGTCATGCAGGACCGGATCTCACTCCCCGACTGGGATGCACTGGCCGACCTCGAAGACGAGGCGCTGCCACTGTTGCCGACCGCGCTGCTGATCGCGCGCGACGAATACCCCGATCTGCAGCCGTCCACGTACGACGCGCTGATCCAGAGCCACGTCGATCACCTCCGCTCGGAAGTGGACAGCATCGACAACAGCCCGCTGAAGATGGCGGCGATCAACCGCCACCTGTTCGACGAGCTGGGCTACAGCGGCGACCACGACGAGTACTACGACCCGCGCAACAGCTACCTCAACCAGGTATTCGAGCGCCGCCTGGGCAACCCGATCTCGCTGGCGCTGGTGCAGATGGAAGTCGCGCGCCGGCTGGGAATCCCGCTGGATGGCGTGTCCTTCCCCGGGCACTTCCTGGTGCGCCTGCCGGTGGACGACGGCGTGCTGGTGATGGACCCGTTCAATGGCGGCCGCCCGCTGGACGTGGACGAACTGCGCGAGCGGGCCAAGTCACACCTGGGCGGGCAGATGCCCGACGACCAGGTGCTGGCGCAGATCCTCGACCCGGCCCCTGCGCGCGCGATCCTGATGCGGATGCTGCGCAACCTGCACGGCGTGTATGCCGAAGCGGGCGAATGGGACCGCGCCGCACGCAGTGCTGACCGCCTGCTGAAACTGGCCCCGGAGCAGGACGACGCGCTGCGTGATCGCGGCCTGGCCTACCTGCAGCTGGAATACCTGGCCGGTGCCCGCCATGACCTGGGGCAGTACCTGAAGCGCAACCCGGAAGCCAGCGATGCGCAGTGGCTGCGCGAGAAGCTGATCGACCTGGGTGGGCCGGTGCCGCGGCTGCATTGAGGTTGTCCGGTGTGCGGACCAACGGTCCGCACCCACCGGTAGCGCCGGGCCATGCCCGGCGGCCATTGCAATCAATCGACCTCGACCATCTCGAAATCGGCCTTGGTCACCCCGCAGTCCGGGCAGGTCCAGGTCTCGGGAATGTCTTCCCAGCGCGTCCCCGGCGCGATGCCCTCTTCCGGCAAGCCTTCCGCTTCGCTGTAAAGAAAGCCGCAGACCACGCACATCCAGGTACGCAAGGTGGTGGGGGTGGCGTCGCTCATCGGATAATCAGGACTGGATTCACGGGCCGCCATTGTCCCATCGCGGCCCACTCACCGGTAGCCATCGATGACTTCTGCTTCCCCGGCGCCCCGCGGCGTCTACCTGATCACCCCGGACGAGCCCGATACCGCGCGCCTGCTGGCCCGCACCGCGCCGCTGCTGGCCGCCGGCGCCACCTGGCTGCAGTACCGCAACAAGACCGCCAGCGACGCGCTGCGACTGGAGCAGGCCAACGCGCTGCAGGCGCTGTGCGCGGAGCACGGCGTGCCGCTGATCGTCAACGACGACCCGGCGCTGGCCAAGGCGGTCGGCGCCGCCGGCGTGCATCTGGGCGGCACCGATGGCGACATCCCCAGCGCGCGCGCCCTGCTCGGCGCGGACGCCATCATCGGCGCGTCCTGCTACGACCAGCTGGCCAATGCCGAGAAGGCCGTGGCCGCCGGTGCCAGTTACGTGGCCTTCGGCGCGTTCTTCCCGACCACCACCAAGGTCACCAGCAGCCGCGCCCACACCGACCTGCTGCGGCAAAGCGCCGCACTGGGCGTGCCACGGGTGGCGATCGGCGGGCTGACGCCGGACAATGTCGGTCCCATCATCGACGCCGGCGCCGATCTGGTCGCCGTGGTCAGCAGCGTGTTCGCCGCCGAAGACCCGGTGGCGACCCAGCGCGCCTACCTCGCCCAGTTCGCGTAATGCCCAGGAAATCCGCATGAACCACGACCAGTCCCACGCCTTGTTCTCCCGCGCCCAGCAGCTGCTGCCGGGCGGCGTCAATTCGCCGGTGCGCGCGTTCAAGTCGGTCGGCGGCGAGCCGTTCTTCGTCGAGCGCGCCGACGGTGCCTACCTGTACGACGTCGACGGCAACCGCTACATCGACTACGTCGGCTCCTGGGGCCCGATGATCGTCGGCCACAACCACACGGCGGTGCGCCAAGCGGTGAAGAAGGCGATCGACAATGGCCTGTCCTTCGGCGCGCCCTGTGCGGCCGAAGTGACCATGGCCGAGACCATCACCCGCCTGGTGCCGTCCTGCGAGATGGTGCGCATGGTCAACTCGGGCACCGAGGCCACGCTGTCGGCCATCCGCCTGGCCCGTGGCGCCACCGGCCGCAACCGCATCGTCAAGTTCGAGGGCTGCTACCACGGCCATGGCGATTCGTTCCTGGTCAAGGCCGGCAGCGGCATGCTGACCCTGGGCGTGCCGACCTCACCGGGCGTGCCAGCCGGCCTGAGCGAACTGACCCTGACCCTGCCCTACAACGACTTCGAAGCGGCCACTGCCCTGTTCGAGCAGCAGGGTGACGACATCGCCGGCCTGATCATCGAACCGGTGGTCGGCAACGCCAACTGTATTCCGCCACGCGAAGGCTACCTGCAGCACCTGCGCGAACTGTGCACGAAGCATGGCGCGCTGCTGATCTTCGACGAAGTGATGACCGGTTTCCGCGTCGCCCTCGGCGGTGCACAGGCGCATTACGGCATCACCCCGGACCTGACCACCTTCGGCAAGATCATCGGCGGCGGCATGCCGGTGGGCGCCTACGGCGGCCGCCGCGAGCTGATGCAGCAGATCGCACCAGCCGGCCCGATCTACCAGGCCGGTACGCTGAGCGGTAATCCGGTGGCGATGGCCGCTGGCCTGGCGATGCTGGAACTGATACAGCAGCCGGGGTTCCACGCCGATCTGGCCGAGCGCACCGCGCGCCTGTGTGCCGGCCTGGAAGCGGCCGCCGCCGAAGCCGGCGTGGCCGTGACCACCACCTGCGTGGGCGCCATGTTCGGCCTGTTCTTCACCAGCGAGAAGGTGGAGACCTATGCGCAGGCCACCGCCTGTGACATCCCGGCGTTCAACCGCTTCTTCCACGCGATGCTGGACCAGGGCGTGTTCCTCGCACCGTCGGCGTACGAAGCCGGCTTCCTGTCCAGCGCGCACGATGATGCGGTGATCGAAGCGACGCTGGCCGCTGCGCGCGTGGCGTTCAAGGCCGCCAAGGGCTGAGCCTCGCTCTGGCAGGTGCCAACCTTGGTTGGCACTGCCGCATCTGGTAGGTGCCAACCTTGGTTGGCACGGAGCAGTCGAGCATGGCTCGACTCTACATAAGGCATCAACCGAAGACGAACTTGCCCTTCATCATCGCGAAGTGGCCGGGGAACGAGCAGAAGAAGGTGTAGTCGCCCCCCTTCTGCAGCCCCTGGGTAGAGAAGCGCACGCGCGTGGTTTCGCCGCCGCCGATCACCTTGGTGTGTGCCAGCACACGCTTGTCGGCCTTCGGCAGGTAGCTGTCGGCCAAGGTCATGCGCATGCCCGCCATTGCCACCGGCTGGTAGTCGGCGCTGCGGGTCAGCACCCAGTTGTGGCCCATCGCGGTAGCGGCCAGCTTGCCGGTGTGGCGCAGGGTCAGGTCGACGGCGGTGCAGTCGGCCGCCACCTTGATCTCGCGGCTGCTGAAGCTCATCTGGTCAGTGCTGTCGATGCTGACCGCACATACCCGCGCCATCGCCGACGGCGCCAGCATCAGCGCGCCCAGTCCCACTGCCACCATCCAAGCCTTCATCGTTGCATCTCCTGCGGATTCAAGCGCCATTCTAGGCAGGCGCCTGCGGCCCCGTCTGCGACCGTCTGTCGCATGACTGGTCCAGGGTTTCCCGCGTGTTCACTGCAATGGCATGCTCGGCCAATGCGGATCGACCTGTTGCTGCTGGATGTGGATGGCGTGCTGGTGCAGTACCAGCGCGCGCAGCGCGTGCTGCACTTGGCCGAGGCGCTGGATGTCGCGCCGGAAACCGTGCAGGCCGCGCTGTACGACAGCGGGCTGGAGGCGCAGCACGACTGCGGCGTACTGGATGGCCCCACCTATCTGGCGCAGCTGAGCAGACAGCTGGGCCGCACCGTCGATGTGGCGACATGGACTGCCGCGCGCCAGGCCGCCAGCCATCCGCAGCACGCGGTACTGCAGCGGCTGCAGGCCCTGCAGCTGCCGCTGGCCGTACTGACCAACAATGGCGCGCTGATGGTACAGGCGTTGCCCAGCCTGCTGCCGGAACTGTTCCCGGCCCTGCAGGGCCGCGTGTTCTGCAGCGCGGATTTCGGTCTGCGCAAACCGGCGCCTGCGGTATTCCTGCGCACGCTGGAAGCACTGGACGTGGCGCCTGCGCGCACGCTGTTCGTCGATGATCTGTTCGCCAACGTGCGCGGCGCACGTGCCGCCGGCCTGCACGCGGAAACCGTGCGCGATGGCCGTGGGTTGGGCAAGGTGTTGAAGCGTTACCAGATTGCGTGAACCAATGTAGAGCCGAGCATGGGCTCGGCTCTATAGTTATCGCCGCTGGCTTCAGCGCGCGGCGATGAACGCAGCAATCGCTGCGCGCAGGCGCTTGAGGCCTTCGGCCACTTCTTCGTCGGTGATGTTCAGCGACGGCACGAAGCGCAGCACGTCCGGGCCTGCCTGCAGGGTCAGCAGGCCCTGCTCGGCAGCGTGATCGAGGATCGCACCAGCCTGGCCGGCAAAGTCCTTGCTCAGCACCGCGCCCAGCATCAGGCCCCGGCCACGCACGTCGCTGAACACGCCGAACTCGTCGTTGATGCGGGCGAAGCCATCGCGCAGCGCCTTCGACTGGCGGCTGACGTTGGCGGCGATCTCCGCCGAGGCGAGCTTGCGCAGCGCCACACGCGCGACGGCGGCAGCCAGCGGATTGCCACCGAAGGTGGTGCCGTGCGCGCCAAACTGCATGGTTTCAGCGACCTTGGGGCCGGCCAGCATCGCGCCGATCGGGAAGCCACCGCCCAGCGCCTTGGCCAGGGTGACCATGTCCGGCACCACGTCGTCCTGCCAGTGCGCGAACAGCGTGCCGGTGCGGCCCATGCCGGCCTGGATCTCGTCCAGCACCAGCAGTGCGTTGTGCTGGTCGCACAGTTCGCGCACGCGCTTGAGGAAACCGGACTTGGCCGGCATCACGCCGCCCTCGCCCTGGATCGGTTCCAGCATTACCGCCGCCACGTCGCCGGCGGCCATCGCGGTCTCCAGCTGCACCTCATCGTTGAAATCGATGTAGCGGAAGCCACCGGGCAGCGGCTCGTAACCTTCCTGGTACTTCGGCTGCGCAGTCGCGGTGACCGCGCCCATGGTGCGGCCGTGGAAGCTGCCACGGAAGGTGATGATCACCCGCTTGTCGGCCGGGCGGCCCTGGCTGGAGGCCCATTTGCGGACCATCTTGATCGCCACTTCGTTGGCTTCGGCGCCGGAGTTGCACAGGAACACGCGCTCGGCGAAGCGGCTGGCCTTCACCAGTTCCTCGGCCAGGTGCAGCGGCGGTGCGCTGTAGAACACGTTGCTGGTGTGCCACAGCTTGCCGGCCTGCTCGACCAGTGCGGCGACCAGGTCCGGATCGTTGTGGCCCAGGCCGCACACGGCGATGCCGGCGGCCAGGTCGATGAACTCACGGCCCTGGCTGTCCCACACGCGGGCGCCCTGGCCCCGCTCCAGTACCACCTGGCGGGGCTTGTAGACCGGCAGGTAATAGTGCGAAAGGGAGATCAGCGGATCGGTAGCGGCGGTCATGGCAGTCGGCAGGGTTCAGGAATCCCCATTCTCGCGCCGGAAACCCTGCGGCACAATGCGCCCATGCGACCGTTTTCCGCCCCCCAGCTGAACCCTGCCACCGAGACCGGCTGGCGCCGTCGGTGGTTCGACATCATCTACCGCCACGACACCCGTCCCTCGCGTAATTTCGACCTGATCCTGGTGGTGGCGATCATCGCCAGCATCCTGGTGGTGATGATCGACAGCGTGCAGCACCTGCATGCCGAGTGGTCCACGTGGCTGTACGTGCTTGAGTGGGGCTTCACGATCATCTTCACTGCCGAGTACCTGCTGCGGCTGGCAGTGGTCAAACGGCCGCTGCGCTACGCGACGAGTATCTGGGGCATCATCGACCTGCTGTCGATCCTGCCCGCCTATCTGTCGATGTTCATTCCCGGTGCGCAGAGCCTGCTGGTGGTGCGCGCGCTGCGCATCCTGCGCGTGTTCCGCATCCTCAAGCTGACCCGCTACATCGAGGAAAGCGGCGTCCTGATGACGTCGCTGTGGCGCAGCCGGCGCAAGGTGCTGGTGTTCCTGTTCACGGTGATCACCATCACCATCATCGCAGGTGCGCTGATGTACGTGATCGAGGGGCCGCAGTATGGTTTCACCAGCATCCCCACCAGCATGTACTGGGCGGTGGTGACGATGGCCACGGTCGGCTTCGGCGACATCGTTCCGCAGACCGTGCTTGGCCGCTTCGTGACCTCGGTGCTGATCCTGATCGGCTACAGCATCATCGCCGTGCCCACCGGCATCTACACCGCCGAACTGGCCAGCACCATGCGCGAGGCCGAGCAGGCCGCGCGCCGTGATGCGCGTGGCTGCCCGGACTGCGGACTGGAAGGGCACGAACCGGATGCGCGCCATTGCCGCAAGTGTGGTGGCCAGCTGCCGGATGCGTTCAACCATTGAGGCGCAGGCCGGCCAGCGGCCGGCACTCCCCCTTGGCGGTTACGCATGGATGCGTGCGCCGTTACTCACCGCATGCGGTTGCTGGTGGTCACCAGATCGTTGTAGGCGGCCATCACTGCGGCCTCCGTCCCCGCGGGCGCCGAGCCCACGCGACCGCTGGATGCGCGTTCCTGCTCGCGCTCACGGTCGGTGAATGCCTTGCCTGACGCAAGGCGATCGACACGACGCCCGGCATCGCGGATCAGTACGTCGGTCGATCGCTGCACATGTGCCCACAGCGGGTTGTCCTTGCCCACCCCTGCGTCCTGCATTTCCTTGACCAAGGCTTGATAGCTGGCCAGCTGCGTGCGCGCCCCCTGTAGATCCGGCGACTCTCCCTGCAGCGACGTCGCCAGGCGCTTGCCGTCCCCCACGATGCGCAGCTGGTAGTACGTCAGCGAACGGCCTTCGTCCGCCTCGATCTGCTTGAGCTGTTCAGCCCGGCGTTCTTCCTCGTTCTTTTCCAGTGCTGCATCCAGCGTCTCGCTGGCCTTGAAGAACGTCGCGTACGCCTGCATCAACGGCGCGTGCTGGGCACGCATCCCATCGCCGCCGTCGCGACGATAGTCTTCACGGGTGAAGTACCCATCGGCACTCTCAATCCGCGCATACAGCGACTGGAACGCCTTCTGATACTGGCGCACCGGCTCATCCAAGGGCGTCGCTGGTGCCTTCTCCAGTGCTTCGCTCAGCGGCTGGCCGCAATACTCGACGCGATGCGAAAGCACCTTGCCTGGCGAACGCGGCTGCGCCTCCTTGCCGGTAGGGCCGGCTTGGGGATCCTTGATCCAGCTGGTGTAAGTCTGGAAGCCGTCATGGACGGGCTGCTCCACACCGTTATAGCACTCGATGTAAGCGTTGATCTTGGCCAGGCTGGGGTCGGCCGCAGCCAGCCCCGCGACCTTGTTGCAGCCCGTCAGGCTGGCCAGCGTGCCCAGCAGAAGAAGAGGAAGCATGCGCGTGGATGTGTTCAAATCGATTCCTTGCAGAAACAGAAGCAGCGTGCATCGTCGGCCATGGCGCGGGCAGCCGCTCAGCCAACTGCCGAAGCACCTGCCATTCGGGACCCCAAGGTGTGCCATGTCGCAATCGACCTGCTCGATTGCGACATAAACGACACGACGGAAGCGCGGGTTACTGGCGGTTGCTCTGGAAAACGAGCGTGTTGTATTCCTGCATCAGCTTGTTGGCAGAGCCACGCGGCGCCATCGACGGCGAATCAAGCATGCGTCGTTCGAAATCGGTGTAAGGCTTCTTCTCGCTGACGCGCTGCAGCCGCTCCTTGCCTTCGCGCCGGAAATTCTCGGCCCCACGTTCGAAGCCTTCCCAGTCCGACTTGCCCGGTTCCTGGTCGGCAACCTTGGCGTGCGCTTCATCGGAAATGCGGTTGAAGGCATCCAGACGTTCACGGGCCTTGGCCTGATCGAAATCATCCTCGCTCATCAGATCCATGATGGCCTTGGCTTCCAGCATCATCGCCAGACGGTAGTACTCGCGGGTGCGCCCCTCGGCCTGCTCCAGCGCCTTGAGCTGCTCGCGCTGGGCAGCGTCGTTCTGACGCTCCAGCTCGGCATTGAACGTTTCGCTGGCAGCCACGAAATCCTTGAAGGCGACCATCAAGGGCGCGTGCAGCTGCTTGCCCTTGGCGAACTGGTCGTCCTCGTAGTCCTGGCGATCGTAGTAATCATGCGCGTCCTTGCTGAGCGGCACCAGCGCCTTCAGCGCCTGCTGGTAATGGCCTGCAGCCGCATCGAGATCGGCCAGCGCCGGCTTGGCAGCGATCGCCTCGGTCACCGGGGCGTCGCACTGCTTCATGTCGTAATCGCTGATCTCGAACGGTCCGTACACGTGCGTCTCGCGCCCGGTCGGGCCAGCGTCGACATCCTTGATCCAGCGCGTGTAGGACTGGATGCTGCCGTGGGTTTTCGAATCCAGCGCGTTGAAGCAGCCGATGTAGGCGTTGAGCTTGGCGGTCAACTGCTGCTGTGTGTCGGACGGGGCCGCGCTGGCGTCCGCCGTGCCGGAGGCAGCGGCGCCGCCCGCAGCTGCGGGGGCCTTGCCACCACAGGCGGTCAGGATCAACGACAGCGAAGCGGCCAGCGCCGCAACGGAAAGAGTGCGTGACATGTGCTCACATCCCTGTTGAAAACGATTACAGCCGCGCATTCTAGCGCAGCAGGCCGAGGGTCGCAGCCCTCGGCCTCTTCCCGCGACGCGCGGTCAATCCAGGAACAGATCCGGCAACAACGGACGCGACGGATCCACCGCGTAACCCGAAAGATCGGTGATACCGGCCTGCGCCAGCACTTCATCATCGATCAGGAACTGGCCGTGGAAGCCCGTCGCTTCGCGCACCAGCACCGCATGCGCGGCATCGGCCATGATCTGCGGCGTGCGGCAGCCGGCCGCATCCACGCCCGGAATCATATTGATCGCATCGGTGGCGATGACGGTGCGCGGCCACAGCGCATTCACCGCCACGCCCTGCGGACCGAATTCCGCGGCCAGACCCAGGGTGACGAAGCTCATGCCCATCTTCGCCAACGTGTAGCCGGTATGTGGTGCCCACCACTTTGGGTCCAGGCTCGGCGGCGGTGCGAGGGTGAGGATGTGCGGGTTCGGCGCCTCCAGCAGGTAAGGCAGGCAGGCCTGCGCGCACAGGAAGCTGCCGCGCGAGTTGACCTGCTGCATCAGGTCGAAACGCTTCATTGGCGTATCCAGCGTGCCACGCAGCCAGATTGCACTGGCGTTGTTGATCAGGATGTCGATGCCACCGAAGGTATCGACCGTGGCCGCCACCGCCGCCTGCACCTGCTCTTCCTCGCGGATGTCGCATTTCAGGGCCAGACCCTGGCCACCAGCCGCCGTTACCGCTTCGGCCGCGCTATGGATGGTGCCCGGCAGCTTCGGGTTCGGCACCGACGACTTGGCCGCAATGGCCACATTGGCGCCGTCGCGCGCAGCGCGCAGTGCGATGGCCAAGCCGATGCCGCGCGAGGCACCGGTGATGAAAAGCGTTTTGCCCTGCAGACTGCCCACGTTCCACACTCCAGCGTATGCAATGAGTCGCTAGTATGCCGCGCCGACGCGGAGTTCACCCGGCCTTGACGATACTCGGGCCTCCAGACAACGCACGAGGTCCACGCCATGCGCCGTTCCCGCCTGTTGCTGCCTGCCCTGGGGCTTGCCCTGCTGACTGCCTGCCAGGGCCGTTCGCCGGAACCCGGCAAGGAGCCGCCCGCCGGTGACGCGCCCAGTGCGGAGAAGGCCGCCGCCGACGGCAAGATGCGCTGGAGCGAGGCGGTGGTCTGGGATGGCGATCTCAACGCCTGCCGCCAGGGCGAAAATGCGGCCACCCGGGATTGCCTGCGCGATGCGATGCGCGCCGGTGGCGCCAGCGCCGATGCCATTACCGCCGCCGAGCAGTTGTCCAGCGGCGGTGAGCTGGCCTATGTGACCGCCTGGCACGAGAACGAAGGACTGGGCATTGCCACGGTCGAGTATCCGTTCCGCGCCAACACCAATGAGGGCACGCGACTGGTCGATGCCGGTGGCAAGCGCATCGACGTGGATGCCGTGCAATTGGACGACACGCTGCGCGCCGATCCTGCCGTACAGGAACTGCTGAAGACCAACCCGCAGGCCACGCCGTTCGCGCCAGCACAGTCGGCCGGTGCTTCGCCGCTGGAGAACGGCGGCATCCGCCTGCTGTACCGCACGCCGCTGCGCGACTGCCACGCCTGCCCGGATGTGGGGCAGTTGCAGATCGCCTACGACTTCGACGCCAAGCGTAACTTCATCGGCCAGCAGGTGGTGCCGGCAACGCCGTAAGCAGGTAGCACCGGGCCATGCCCGGCGGACACAACGCTCAATGCCGCCGGGCATGGCCCTGCGCTACCGATAGGCGCGTACCTGCTTCTGCAGCAGGTGCGGCACGATCAATCGATGTACCGGCGCCACCGGCAGCATGTAGACCCGGCCGAACGCGTTATGGGTATGCACCACGGTGGCCACTTCCAGCACGTCACCCTGCCATTGCAGGGCCAGCTGCACGCGAAGATGGCGGTCGTTGTCTTCCAGCACGATGGCATCGTCATCCAGCGACTGCAGGTTGAAGATGCCCAGCCGCTGGCCGGGTTGAGGATCCTCAACAACCTGCACCGCACGCAACGAGCCCAGGTGCTTCATGCCGAGCAGGCGCATGCCGTGGTTGCGCAGCGCCATCAGCCCATCGAACCAGCCGGGAATGGTCGCGGCCATGTCGCGGTAGGCCTGCAGGGCCGAGCGCCCATCCCGACGGGTCGTCGCCTGGCAGGCGTGCACGAAGTCGGCGCCAGCCAGCTGTGGGCGCAGGACGCTGCCCGCACCCGGCGGGCCGGTCACCACCTGCGCACGGCTCACGGCTTGGGCCCCTGCCCTTCATTGTCTTCCCAATGCAGGATGCGGCGGGTAACGAAGCGGTAGACCGGCTTGCCGGTGGCGAACCACAGCTCGCGCACCCACGAGGTGCGCTTGAGCACGCGCTTCTCCACCGGGGTGAGCGACTCGCGGCAGTACATGCGCTTGTGCTTGAGCAGGTGGCGCAGATCCTCGCGGGCCAGCAGCCGCATCCAGCGCGAGCGCGGGTTGCCGATCACCGCCAGCTGGAAGTCGATCAGCGCCGGCCGGCCATCCTCGGTGACCAGCCAGTTGGCTTCCTTGGCCAGGTCGTTGTGAGCAACGCCGTTGCGATGCAGCTGCTGCAGCAGCCGACGCGCCGAGCGGAACCAGGCCAGATCGCCGCGCGGCGGACGCTGGTACATGGCATCGCCGGCCATGAAACTGCGGTCCAGGTGGCGGCCATTCCAGGCCAGCAGCTGCGGCACATCGGCCATGCCGTGGATGTGCTGCAGCGCGCGTGCCTCGCGGCGGGCCAGCCACCAGGCCGGCAGCCGCAGCCACAGCGGTGTGGCGCCCAGATCACGGCGCACGAAGGGGCCATCGGGCCCTTTCACAAGAAGGATCTGGCCGAAACTGTCGGCCTTCAAAGCATGCGGTGGAGCGTCTGGCGTATGCGGCATGGGCCCATTCTAGGCGATGGCGCCGGTTGCAAACGGTCACGAAGCGGCTGGGAACCAGTCACCTTCACGCCCCTATAATCGGGCAATGGACTCTTCATGGATCGACGCCACGCTCGCGTGGATTGCCGCTCACCCCGTGCTGGCGGGTGCCGTTATCTTCCTCATCGCCTTCTGCGATGCGGTCATCATTCTCGGCGCCATCGTGCCGGCGCTGCCGTTGCTGTTCGCGGTGGGCGTGTTCATCGGCCTGGGCCAGATCTCCGGGCCGTACGCGGTTGCGGCTGCAGCCCTGGGCGCCTTTGCCGGCGACGGCATCAGCTACTGGATCGGCCGCCGCTGGGGTGACCGCCTGCGCGGCGTCTGGCCGTTCAGCCGCTACCCGCAGCTACTCGACCGCGGCGAGAACCTGTTCCGCCGCAATGCGTTCAAGAGCATCCTGATCGCACGCTACGTCGGCGCGATCCGCCCGTTCGTGCCAGCCATTGCCGGCATGATGAAGATGCCAGCCAGCCGTTACGTGCAGGCCAGCGGCATCGCCAGCATTTCGTGGGCGGTGCTGTTCCTGGCGCCGGGCTGGATTCTTGGCGAAGCCTATGACGCAGTCGCGGCGGTGGCCGGGCGTCTGGTGGTGGTGGTCGGCCTGCTGGCGGTGATCCTCAGCCTGGTCTGGGCCATCGTGCTGTACGGCTACCGCTGGTCGGCCGCGCGCATGGACAACTGGCTGGCGCGCCTGCTGGACTGGTCCAACCGCCACCCGACGCTGGGCCGCTACACCGTCGGCGTGCTGGATCCCAAGCGCCGTGAATCGGTGCCGCTGGCGATGCTGGCGTTGATGCTGCTGGTGCTGGGCTGGGGCTGGTTCGCGCTGCTCACCGTGGTGGTCGCGCACGGTGAACCGCTGGCGATCGACCTGCTGGTGCACCAGGCCATGCTGGCGCTGCGCAACCCGCTGGCCGACTACCCGATGGCAGCACTGGCTTCGCTGGGCGCCTGGCAGGTACTGCTGCCGGCCACGGCGGCGGCGATGGGCTACCTGATCTGGCGCCGGCGCTGGATGGCAGCCGCGCACTGGCTGGCCGCACTCGCCTTCGGCCTGGCGCTGACCATGCTGCTGGGCGCCACCGTGGATGTGGTACGCCCGGTCGATGCCAGCAGCGGTTTCGGCTTCCCGTCGGTGTCGGTGACCATGGCCACCATCACCTTCGGTTTCTTCGCGGTGCTGATCGCCCGCGAGATGCCCGGCCGAACCCGCGTCTGGCCGTACCTGGTGTCCGGCATCGTGGTCAGCCTGATCGGCTTCTCGCGCCTGTACCTGGGCGCGCATTGGCTGAGCGATGTGATCGGCGGCATGCTGTTCGGCACGTTCTGGCTGCTGGTGCTGGGCATCGCCTACCGCCGCCGCTTCAACCGCTCGTTCTGGGTAAAGCCGGTGGCCTGGTTGTTCTATGGCGTGTTCGCGGTAGCGGCGATGTGGTACGCGCCGCGCCACATTCCGGTGAAGCTGGAACGCTTCGAGCCGACCCTGCCGGCCTCGCAGGCGATGGATGCGCAGGCCTGGTGGCAGCACGACTGGTCCACGCTGCCGGCGCGCCGCAACGAATTCGACGACGACCAGCGCTGGCCGCTTGACGTGCAGGTGGCCGGGCCGCTGGCACCACTGCAGGCACAGCTGGAAGCGCGCGGCTGGAAGCGGCAGGAACAGGCCGGCTGGCAGCAGGCGCTGCTGATGCTGGACAAGAACACCGGTGCTGATGAACTGCCGGTGTTGCCGGCAACGCTGGACACCCGCGTGGAAGCACTGCTGATGGTGCGCCAGGGCGCGAAGCCGGATGAGCGCTATGTGCTGCGCCTGTGGCCTGCACCGGCACAGCTGCAGCCGGGCAACACGCCGTTGTGGCTGGGCAGCGCGCAGACCCTGCGCTACGAGCGCCACTTCGAGTGGATCGGCATGTGGCACCCGCTGCGCGGCGTCGACCCGGCGTTGAACGCGGTGAAGGACGCCGTGCAGGACCTGCCGCAGCGCGAAGACGTGCACAGCGAAACCGGGCTGCCGGTGCTGCGGTTGAAGACCACGCCGTGATGGAGCCGCCGGGCATGGCCCGGCGCTACCGCCGCGCCCTGGCAGATGCCAACCTTGGTTGGCGCTTCGGGAAAAGGCTGCCAACCAAGGTCGGCATCTACCGGTTCCGCCGCGCCCTGGTAGTCGCCAACCTTGGTTGGCGGTTTCCGGTTACGGCATCCAGCCCAGCAACTGCTGCAACCGCTGGTGCGGGTCATCCATCTGCAGCAGCTGCAGGCGCTGCTGCTCGCTCAGCGGCAGCAGTTCGGCCAGCCGCCAGCCGACCCAGCTGGCCTGGTCCAGCAGTGCCGGGCTGGCGGGCGCATAGGTCTCGCCCGCCTGCTCGATGATGTGCCCCAGCACCGTGGCCAGCAGCGCATGCTGCGGCTTCAGTTCGTCGTCGGGATCTTCCTCGCACCAATGCACATCGGCCACCACCAGGCCGTTGTCGCGCACGCGGGTGCGCTCGACATGGAAGCGGCGGGTGCCGCGCAGGCGCAGCTGCAGCACGCCGTCGGCGCCGACATCGAAGTCTTCGATGCGTACCTGCACGCCATACGCCGCAGGCGTCGCCGGTGCCCCCACTTCCTGGCCATCGAGGATCAGGCAGACACCAAAGCCCTCGCCGCTTCGGCCGCTGTCGCGGACCAGATCCAGGTAGCGGCGCTCGAACACACGCAGGCCCACCGCTGCACCCGGCACCAGCGTGGTGTGCAGCGGAAACAGCGGCAGCGAATCGTCGGCGCTCATCGGGCCTGCAGGGCGGCGAGGAAGCGACGCGGCGCGCCGTCGAAGCCACCGTTGGACATGAACACCACGTGGTCACCGCTGCGCACGCTGGACTGCAGCTGCGCCAGCAGTGCGTCGGTATCCGGCACCGCATGCGCTTCACCACGCACGGCGGCGATCACTGCCGCCGCGTCCCACGCGAGCTCAGGACGATGCAGGAACACCACTTCATCGGCAAGCGCCAGCGACGGGGCCAGCGCATGCGCATGCGCGCCCAGCCGCATCGAGTTGCTGCGTGGCTCCATCGCGACCACGATGCGCGCATCGCCGACCTTGGCACGCAGGCCTTCCAGCGTGGTGGCGATCGCAGTCGGGTGATGGGCGAAATCATCGTAGACGGTGATGCCATCGTGGCTGCCGATCACTTCCATGCGGCGCTTGACGCTGCGGAAGTGCGCCAGCGCCGGAATCACCTCGGCCGGGGCCACGCCCACCGCATGCGCGGCAGCCAGTGCGGCCAGGCCGTTGAGCACGTTGTGGCGGCCCAGCAATGACCACTGCACATCACCCAGTGCCTGCCCGCGATGGTGCACGCGGAACGCGCTGCCATCGGCGGCCAGCAGTTCGGCGTGCCATTCCAGCGAGGGATCGAAACCAAAACGCTCCACCGGGGTCCAGCAGCCCATGGCCAGTACTTCGGCCAGGTGCTGGTCCTCGCCGTTGACGATCAAGCGGCCGCGAGCCGGCACCGTGCGCACCAGGTGGTGGAACTGGCGCTGGATCGCCGCCACGTCCGGAAAGATGTCGGCGTGGTCGTATTCGAGGTTGTTGAGAATGGCCACCAGCGGCCGGTAGTGCACGAACTTGCTGCGCTTGTCGAAGAAGGCGGTGTCGTATTCATCGGCCTCGACCACGAACTCGCGGCCCTGGCCCAGCCGGGCCGAAACGCCGAAGTCCTCGGCCACGCCGCCGATCAGGAAACCCGGCGAGCGGCCGGCGCTTTCCAGCAGCCAGGTGAGGATGGTGGTGGTGGTGGTCTTGCCGTGGGTGCCGGCGACGGCCAGGGTATCGCGCCCTGGCAGGACCTGCTCGGACAGCCACTGCGCCCCGGAAATGTAGCGCTGGCCGGCATCAAGCACGGCCTCCACGGCCGCGTTGCCGCGCGACAGCGCGTTGCCGATCACCACCTGGCCGGTGCCGGCCGGCACGCTGTCGGCGCGGTAGCCCTGGTCCAGGGTGATGCCCAGCTGCTCGAGCTGGGTCGACATCGGCGGGTAGATGGCCTGGTCACTGCCGCTGACCGTATGGCCCAGTTCCCGCGCCAGGGCGGCCACGCCGCCCATGAAGGTGCCGGCGATTGCAAGGATATGTACGCTGCTCATGACCGAGGATTGTGACTGATGACGGCTGTATAGGGCCAATGTCCGACCGGGGGTAAGACAAGTCCTACACAGGATGTGAGAAAACTCCAATCTTCTGTCAGGGAAATCCCGATAGCGATGTTCTGTGAACCCGGACACAATTCGAACTGCCAGCCGCAGTACCCGAACCGGTCCTACTCCCCAAGAGGCCATCCCCAAGGGAGCTCATGCTGCGGGGCCCTGAGCAAGCCCTCTGCTGGCGCCTATCAGACGACACAGGCCTGATCCTCGCGGACCAGGCCTGTGTTTTTTTGCGCCCGGGGGCCGGCAAGGTGCCGGCCCGGCCGGTTCAACCCTTGATCGCCGCCAGGATGCGGGCTTCGATCTCGTCCAGCTCACCGACGCCGTCGACGCGGGCCAGGGTGCCACGGGCAGCGTAGAAGTCGACCACCGGGGCGGTCTGGTCGTTGTAGACCTGCAGGCGCTGACGCACCGCTTCCGGACTGTCATCGGCGCGGCCCTGCTCCTTGGCACGACCGGCGATGCGGTCGACCAGCAGCTCGGTGGCCACGTCCAGCTGCACCACCGCGTCCAGCGGCTGGCCGATCTTGGCCAGCAGGCCGTCCATCGCATTGGCCTGGGCCACATTGCGCGGGTAGCCATCCAGGATGAAGCCCTTGGCGACATCGGCCTGGGTCAGGCGCGACTCCAGCATGCCCAGCAGGATGTCGTCCGAGACCAGGTTGCCGGCGTCCATCACCGCCTTGGCCTGCTTGCCCAGCTCGGAGCCGGCAGCGATTTCCGCGCGCAGCATGTCACCGGTCGAAATGTGGGCGATACCCAGCTTTTCCTTCAGGCGCGTCGCCTGTGTCCCCTTGCCCGAACCGGGCGGTCCCAACAGAACCAATCGCATCGACCTGACTCCAACGTGTTGAAAATTAAGAAGGTTCGCGTCCCGGACGGTCCGGTATCGCTGCACCGCAATAGCGCCACTTTACCGCATACGGGTAATGTCCCTGCAATGTCCCCTCCCCCGAGCAGGTAGAAGCATGCGCAACGGTACTCTCCTTTATGCCCAGTCCGGCGGTGTCACCGCGGTCATCAATGCCACTGCCGCAGCGGTGATCGAGCAGGCCCGGGCCAAGGGCATCAAGGTCCTGGCCGCCCGCAACGGCATCCTCGGCGCCCTGCGCGAGGAGCTGATCGACACCAGCAAGGAGAGCGCCGCGGCCATCCGCGCGCTGGCCCATACCCCGGGCGGCGCCTTCGGCTCATGCCGGGTCAAGCTGAAATCGCTGGACGCCGACCGCGCCCGCTACGACCGCCTGCTGGAGGTGCTGCGCGCACACGACGTGCGCTGGTTCCTCTACAACGGTGGCAACGACTCGGCCGATACCGCGCTGAAGGTCTCGCAGCTGGCCAAGGCCTCTGGCTACGACCTGACCTGCATCGGTGTGCCCAAGACCATCGACAACGACCTGGCGGTGACCGACACCTGCCCCGGCTTCGGCTCAGCGGCCAAGTACACCGCCGTGTCGGTGCGCGAAGCGGCGCTGGACGTGGCGGCGATGGCCGAGACCTCCACCCGCGTCTTCATCTACGAGGCAATGGGCCGCCACGCTGGGTGGCTGGCTGCGGCCGCTGGCCTGGCCGGCAACGGCGATGACGAAGCACCGCACATCATCCTGCTGCCCGAACGCGCCTATGACGAGGCGGTGTTCCTGGCCAAGGTCAAGGCCGTGGTCGACCGCGTCGGCTACTGCGTGGTGGTGGCCTCGGAAGGCATCGCTACCGCCGATGGCCGCTTCGTCGCCGACGCCGGTGGCGGCAAGGATTCGTTCGGGCACTCGCAGCTGGGCGGCGTGGCCGCGCATCTGGCTGGCCGGGTCAAGGACCAATTGGGCCTGAAGGTGCATTGGGCGCTGCCCGATTACCTGCAGCGCTCGGCCCGCCACCTGGCCAGCAAGACCGACTGGGAGCAAGCGCAGGCAGTGGGCAAGGCCGCGGTGCAGCTGGCACTGAAGGGCCAGAACGGTGTGATGCCGGTGATCGTGCGCAGCAGTGATGCGCCGTATCGCTGGAAGATCGAAGCGGCGCCGTTGTCGAAGATCGCCAACCATGAAAAGAAGATGCCCGCCGGCTTCATCCGCCGCGATGGCTTCGGTATCACCGCCAAGGCACGCGCCTACCTGTCGCCGCTGATCAAGGGCGAAGCGCCGCTGCCGTATGGCAGCGATGGCCTGCCGAAGTACGTGACGCTGAAAAACGTGGCGGTGAAGCAGAAGCTGCCGGCCTTCGAGGGCTGAGTCGAAAAAGGGGACGGAGGGGATTAAGTCGCATCTGCCCCTCCGTCATCTCCAACAGCGTCAGCAGTGGGCCGGATACGACTTAATCCCCTCCGTCCCCTTTTTATGGAGGCCTGCCATGGCATTGCGTGTTGTTCGACTGGGTACACCGCGTGCGCCCGGTGAGGGGCTGCGCATCGGCACGGTGCGACGGCCGCCACGTGGCGTGCCGCGCAGTGAGTTCGCCCGGCAGGACTGGTACGACGTGTGGTTCCCGACCCTGTCGCCCAGCGCGGAACTGGTGAAGCAGGCGCATGAGGCGAAGACGGAGGCCGACTGGAATGCGTTCTTCCGCCACTACAAGGCCGAGATGAAGGCACCCGATGCGGCGCACGCGCTGGACCTGCTGGCCGCGATGTCGCAGCACAGCGACATCAGCGTGGGGTGCTACTGCGAGGACGAGGCGCATTGCCATCGCACGGCGCTGCGCGAACTGCTGGTGGCGCGCGGGGCGACGCTGGCGGAGTGATGATTGCAGGGTTGCCGGCCAGCGGCCGGCACTACCCGTGGATGACCGCGTGGGTACACCGCCCACGCAATTTCAATTGCAGGCCTTGCCCTCCATCTGCAGCTGCGCGGCGAACATCGTCACCTGCGGGATCTTGCCGGCAGCGGCCTGCTTCTTCGCCTCTTCCAGATAGATGCGCGACTGGCCCTGCCCATCCAATGCCTGGGTGCTGTTCACCGGCAGGCGCCACACCCGCACTACCGCCTGCTGCGCCGGGCATGCGGCATTGGGTACGCGGATCACATCATTGAGCTTCCAGCCCTTGTCCGCGCTCGGCTGCGCCTTGGCGTAGTCGACGAAGCGTGCGCGCGGCTGGCACTGCTCGCTGGTCCGCACCGGCGCGAAGCGATATGGCTCGGCAGCCTGGCCGGTGAATGCACCTTCCAGGCGCGCGCAGGCCTCGGGGATCTGCCGCAGCGTGTGCACCGCGCCCACCACCTGTGGCGCACCGACGGCACGCTGCAGTTCGGGGGTTTCGGCAGCCAGCGCGGGCATCGCCGGGGCCAGGACGGCAAGCATCAACAGGGACAGGCGCATGCGGGATCTCCTTCAGGACTGTGCGCAGGCTTGCAGAGGGAGGCTTAACGGGGTGCAAAGGCTCGTGGGTTCATGAATCAGTCCACGTCCCGGCGGCGGGTTCCCCGCGCATGGCGATGCGTTCGTCGTGATGGCGGCCGCGGGCCATGAGGCGCGGCCCGGCGCTACCATCCCGGGGCCGGTGCACGCATACTGCGGGCACCAGGGAATGCTGAACACCGCCATACGTCGGACGACCACCAAGGTCGGTACGGGTTGGTTCCAGGCTGCAGCCCGTCGTCCCCCTCGTGGTGCCGTTCATCGCCACTGGATGCTTGTCCATCCATTCTGCGGAGGGGTCTAATGCTGGAACGTCATGGGCTGTCATTGGCGCTGGGCTGCGCCATTCTCGCGATCCTGTACGGAATCGTCTCGGCGCGCTGGATCCTGCGCCAACCCACCGGCAATGAGCGCATGATCGCGATCGCCAACGCGATCCAGGAAGGCGCACGCGCTTACCTCAACCGCCAATACCTGACCATCGGCATCGCCGGCGTGGTGCTGTTCGTGCTGGTCGGCATCTTCCTCAGCTGGTACACCGCAATCGGCTTCGCGGTCGGTGCGGTGCTGTCCGGTGCAGCCGGCTATATCGGCATGAACGTCTCGGTGCGCGCCAACGTGCGCACTGCCGAGGCTGCACGACACGGCATCAGCGCGGCGATGGACGTCGCCTTCCGCGGCGGTGCGATCACCGGCATGCTGGTAGTCGGGCTGGGCCTGCTGGGCGTGGCCGGCTATTACGCGCTGCTGCTGCGCATGGGCCTGCAGATGGACCAGGCGCTGCATGCTCTGGTCGGGCTGGCGTTCGGCTCGTCGCTGATCTCGATCTTCGCGCGCCTGGGTGGCGGCATCTTCACCAAGGGCGCGGACGTCGGCGCCGACCTGGTCGGCAAGGTCGAAGCCGGGATTCCCGAGGATGACCCGCGCAACCCGGCGGTGATCGCCGACAACGTTGGTGACAACGTCGGCGACTGCGCTGGCATGGCAGCGGACCTGTTCGAAACCTATGCGGTCACCGTCATCGCCACCATGCTGCTGGGCAGCCTGATGCTGGCCGAAGCCGGTGCCAATGCCGTGCTGTATCCGCTGGTGCTGGGCGGCGTATCGATCATCGCCTCGATCATCGGTGCGCTGTTCGTCAAGGTGAAGCCGGGCGGTTCCATCATGGGCGCGTTGTACAAGGGCGTGATCGTGTCCGGCGTGCTGGCGGCCATCGCGTTCTACCCGATCACCACCGGGCTGATGGCCGACAACGTACACGGCCCCATCGCGCTGTATGGCTGCGCGCTGATCGGCCTGGTCCTGACCGGGCTGATCGTGTGGATCACCGAGTACTACACCGGCACCCAGTACAAGCCGGTGCAGCACGTGGCACAGGCATCGACCACCGGCCACGGCACCAACATCATCGCCGGCCTCGGCATCTCGATGAAGTCCACCGCGCTGCCGGTAATCGCGGTGTGCGCGGCCATCTGGGGTGCGTTCGCGCTGGGTGGCCTGTACGGCATCGCCATCGCTGCCACTGCAATGCTGTCGATGGCCGGCATGATCGTCGCCCTCGATGCTTACGGGCCAATCACCGACAACGCCGGTGGCATCGCCGAGATGGCCGAGCTGCCCTCGGAAATCCGCGACATCACCGATCCGCTGGATGCAGTGGGCAACACCACCAAGGCGGTGACCAAGGGCTATGCCATCGGCTCGGCGGCACTGGCCGCGCTGGTGCTGTTCGCCGACTACACCCACAACCTGCAGGCAGCCAATCCCGGCCAGGAGTTCCGCTTCGACCTCAGCGATCACACGGTGATCATCGGCCTGCTGATCGGCGGTCTGATTCCCTATCTGTTCGGTGCGATGGCGATGGAAGCCGTTGGGCGCGCCGCCGGCGCGGTGGTGGAGGAAGTGCGGCGCCAGTTCCGCGAGATCCCCGGCATCATGCAGGGTACTGCCAAGCCGCAGTACGACCGTGCGGTGGACATGCTGACCCGCTCGGCGATCCGCGAAATGATTGTGCCCTCGCTGTTGCCCGTCGCGGTACCGGTGGTGGTCGGCCTGCTGCTGGGGCCACGTGCGCTGGGCGGGTTGCTGATCGGCACGATCGTCACCGGCCTGTTCGTGGCCATTTCGATGACCACCGGCGGCGGCGCCTGGGACAACGCCAAGAAGTACATCGAGGATGGCCACTTCGGCGGCAAGGGCAGCGAGGCGCACAAGGCGGCAGTGACCGGCGACACCGTCGGCGATCCCTACAAGGACACCGCCGGTCCGGCGATCAACCCGCTGATCAAGATCATCAACATCGTGGCGCTGCTGCTGGTGCCGCTGCTGTAAGGCCCCCTGTAGAGCCGAGCCCATGCTCGGCTCAACGGGCTCGCGGGATCGGAGAACAGCCGAGCATCGGATCGGCTCTACAAGGTCACCGCCCGCGCAGGAAGAACGACACCGGCACCATCACTTCCACCGGGTCACCGGCCACTTCGGCCGGAGGCACCGGCAACGGGCTGGCGCGCCGCACGGTGTCCAGCGTCTCCTGGTCGAGCAGTTCGAAGCCACTGCTGCGGCCCAGCTTCAGGCTGGAAACCGTGCCATCGCGGGCCACTGCGAAGCGCACATAGACCACGCCCTGCTGGCGCAGCCGCTCGGCCTGGCGCGGATAGCGCCGGTGCTTCTGCAGATGCCCTAGCAGGCGCCCTTCCCAGGTTGCCTCGGCGCGACTGCGTTCGCCGGCCGTGGTCTGCGGTGCGGTGTAGCGTGCGGCCGCGTCGGCCGCCACCTGCGGCGGTGCGCTGGTCTGCGCGACGTTGGCGTCAGCGCTGTCCGGCGACGGCGTCGGCTCCGGTGTACGCGCCGGTGGCAGGTCGCCCTGCGGCTGCACCGGCGCCTTCGGCAGCTCACGCAGGGCCGGTTTCGGCACCTGCCGCTGCTGTTGCTGCTGCAGTGGCCCGGTGGCGACCTCGCGCGGCGGCACCGGCGGTGCCTGTGCCATCGGCGCCAGTTCCAGCATCAGCGCGGCAGGTGGGGCCGTCGCAGACAGCACCGGTGCGCGCGCCGCCCACCAGCAGGCCGCGCCGATCAACAGCGCATGCACCAGCAGCACGATCGCCAGGCTGGTCGCCCAGCGCCGCAGTCCACTCATCGCGTGCCCTGCTCCAGGCCGACCAGCGCCACCTTCAGGTAACCCGCCGCACGCAATGCATCCAGCGTCGCCATCAGTTCGCCGTAGGGCACACGGGTATCGGCGCGCAGGAAGATGCGCTGCTCGGTGTCACTGTGAGTGGCCACCTGCAATGCAGCCGCCAGCCCGTCGCGCGCGACGGCCTGTTCGCCAACGCGCAGCGACAGATCAGCCTGCACGGTCACATACACCGGCGCCTGTTCCAGCGGCGTGGCACTGGCGCTGCTGGCCGGCAGCTGCACCGGAACCGATACGGTGGCCAGCGGTGCAGCCACCATGAAAATGATCAGCAGCACCAGCATCACGTCGATGAAGGGCGTGACGTTGATCTCGTGCGCTTCTTCCGGCGCGTCGTCACGGTCGGACGCGGTCCTGATCGCCATCGTCGCGCCTCAGTGCACGGCACGCAGCGGCGCCGCTGCGTTACGCGGAACGGCACGATCGAGGTCACGCGACACCAGCTGCTGCACCGCCGCCGACAGATCGCCGAGCAGGCCACGCAGGCCGGCCAGCACGCGGCTGAAATGGTTGTAGACCAGTACTGCGGGAATCGCTGCGACCAGGCCCAGCGCGGTCGCCAGCAAGGCCTCGGCAATACCGGGTGCAACCACCGCCAGGTTGGTGGTGTTGCTGTGCGCGATGCCGATGAAACTGTTCATGATGCCCCACACCGTGCCGAACAGGCCGACGAACGGCGCCACCGCGCCGATGCTGGCCAGCACGCCGATGCCGCGTCGCTGCATGCGCGCGGTCTCCAGTTCGATGCGGTCCAGGCGCGAGGCAATGCGTTCCTTGATGCCGTCGCGACTATCCAGTTCCTGCGACAGGCGCAATTCGGTGCGCGCTGCGTCCAGCATGGCGAATGCGGTGCCCTGTTGAACACTGGCGTCGGCGCTCTCGCCGGGCAGGCTCGGCGCCTGCAGCAACAGCGCGAGCGCCGCCCGCAGCTGCCGTGCCTGGCGGGCCAGCTCCCAGCCCTTGGCCAACAGGACGGTCCAGGTGGCCAGCGATGCCAGCGCGAGCGCGATCATCACTGTCTTCACCACCACGTCGGCGGCCAGATACATGCCCCAGGGCGTCAGTGCAGGGGCAGCCACGGGGGCCAGGTCAGCAGGCAGCATCGTCTCGTTTTCCATCAGCATCAGGGGTCGCTGCACGGCGGCGGGCCGTGCGCGGATCATTGGCGTCGTCCACTTCCACGACCGGATTGGGCTCCAGCCGCGGTGCCGGGCGGCTGAGCACGTAGCCGGCGCTGACCGCGAAGAACAGGCCCACGCCCAGCAGCAGCCGCCACGACGGGTGCGCGCCCCAGCAGAACAGGGCGAACCCCACTGCCATGCCGGCGCTGGCAAACGCCTTGCCCTTGCGCGATACCGCACCCTGCTCGCGCCACAGACGCAGCGACGGGCCATAACGCGGATGCGCCAGCAGGCGCTGCTCGAACTTCGGTGAACTGCGTGCGAAGCAGCCCACTGCCAGGATCAGGAAGATGGTGGTCGGCATCACCGGCAGCAGCGCGCCGATCACCCCGAGCCCGACCATCACCCAGCCCAGCGCGAACCAGAGCCAGCGCATCAGCCGTGCGCCTGCACGCAGAAGGTGTCCATCAGGCGAATTCCACTTCAACGTGGCCGTGCACGCTGCGGAAGGCGGCGTCCGCCGCATCGATCACCTGCTGCTCCTGCTCGGCGCTCAGCGGCACCGCATCCAGCGCAGCGGTGAACTCACGCCAGTGGCGCGCCGCGCCATCCGGGTGCGCGGCCAGGTGACGGGCACCAAAATCGCGGTCCAGGCCGAGCTTGGCAGCCATCTTGTACAGCACGGTGCCGCCCAGGTTGGAGCCCTCGGCCACATACAGCCACCCCAATGCAGCGGGCAGCTCCAGATCGGACGGCAACGCCGCGATGTCGGCCCCCGGCAGGGTCTGCTCCAGGTCCTGCAGATCGCGTGCCACCTGTGTAAGGCGGCGGCGCTCACCGAGGTCGGGCAGCAGTGCGTCCAGCGCGGGGTTGGCATACAGCGCATCGATGCTGCGGTGGAAGCGGTACTGCACGCGCAGGAAACGGGCAAAGTTGCCGCGGTCAGCGAAGATGTCGCCGGCCATGATGCGTTTGTCCAACGCGCCGTGGCTGTCGCGGGTGGCGGCCTTGAGCCGCAGGCTGCGGCTGTCTTCAGGGGCGATGTGTGCGTTCATGGGGGAATGCCAAGGGGGTCGTCCTGCTGTAGACGTTCGCCACGGGGCTTTCCCCAAGCCCATGTGCACCGATAATGGGCCAGTCCCTTCTTCCACCCGGAACCGATGATGATCACCACCGAACCGCGCATGACCAACCTGTTCCTGCAGCTGGGCCTGGACGCCAGCGCCGAGGGCATCGCCCGCTTCATCCGCGAGCACCAGCTGGCCACCGATGTGGAGGTGGCCGAGGCGACCTACTGGAACGACGCCCAGCGCCAGTTCCTGTCCGAATCGCTGCAGGCCGACGCGGCGTGGAGCACCGTGGTGGATGAGTTGAACGAGTCGCTGCACGAAGATGCAGTGAAGGCTGCCACCGGGCTGTAAGCAGACGCCGGGCATGGCCCGGCGCTGGCGATTGCACGGCAGAAGCGGTGCGGACCAAGGTCCGCACCCACCGAGGGCGGTCGGGGCCCGATGGGGGCAGAGCCCTTTCCGCAGGAAAGGGATCCGACCCCACCACTCATCCGCGACCGATCAGTACTTCCAGGTCAGCGCCAGCCTCGCGGTACGGCCCGGGGCCGGCATCACGCCCAGCGCCAGCGGATCCAGGTAGTAGCGGTCGGTGACGTTGTCCACGCCCGCTTCCACCGACAGCTGGTCGTTGAAGCTCCAGCTGGCGAACAGGTCGACCAGGGTAGTCGGCCGGTACAGCTGCTGGATCGCCGACAGGCCCACGTTCCAGTCCTTGTCCAGCTTGCTGATCGGGCCGGCGTTGTGGACCACGCGGGTACCGAAGGTCAGGCGTTCGTCGAACAGGCGCGAGCCCAGGGTCAGGTTGACCATGTAGCGCGGCGGGTTCTGGGTGTTGGTATACGAGCCCTCGAAGCCGCCGTCCACGCAGTTGGGCGTATTGGCCAGCTCATCGTTCTTGCGCTGCGCACCATAGGCACGGCGCTCGGCGGCGATGTCCGGTGCGCAGGTCTTGGCCTTGAAGTAGTAGTGCGCGGACAGATCAGCAAACACCTTGCCGCTGTCATAGCTGGACTGGAACTCCATGCCCGAGACCTTGAACTGATCGACGTTGCGGATCAGGCCGGCCGACAGCGTGCGGTAGTCGCGGGTGATCAGATCGTCGATGCGGGTATCGAAGTAGGCCAGCTTCAGCGCCAGGCGGTCGCCGGCGGTGAACAGGTCGTAGCGGATGGTACTGGCACCGATTTCCCAGCTGCGCGCACGCTCCGGCTTCAGCTCGCCGACCGGCTTGGCGGCGGTGAACAGGCCCAGCGTGGTCTCGAACAGGCTCGGCAGCTTGGTGCCTTCGGCGTACTTCACGTAGACCATGGTGTCTTCGCTGAAGCGGTAGGCCACGCTGGCGGTCGGCGAGAACGCGGTGTCACGACGGCGGATCGGTTGCGACCAGGTCCAGCTGACCGGCACCTCCAGGTCCTGCGCCTTGCCGGCGTCGTAGAAGTTCCAGCCACCGATGTCGCCCACCGTACCCTTCTTGTACGGTGAAGCCAGCAGCGATGCCTGGGTGAAGTTGCCGTTGGCATCCGGATACCAGTTCAGCAGCGCGATGCGTTTGGCACGCCACGACGGCAGCGCCGGGTTGCCGTTGAGCAGTTCGGTGTAGCGGTACTGGCCCTGCACCTCATAGGCATCGGGCGTGGCCAAGCGGTTGCGGTCCTGCACGTCCACCCGGTTCCAGCGGCCGCCGGCCAGCAGTTCCCAGTGCTCATCGGGCTGCCACTTCAGCGAGGCCACGGCACTGTATTCCTTGCGCTCGGCGTTGCGCAGGAAACGGTTGTTGATCAGATCGTCGTGCATGACCGGCCCCGAACTACCCGGCGCGATGTCTTCGTCGCTGTAGGACAGGCCGTAGTCGAGGGTGAACGCGCCGGCACGAGTGTCGAACTTCGAGGTATTGCTGGCATCCAGGCCGAAGCGCTTCTGTCGCAGCGGATTGCGGTAGGCATCCTTGTAGCCGGGGTCGCCACTGAAGCTGGGCGCGTCGTACCACTCGGTGCGTCGATCGAAGTACCACGGGGTGATGCCGGTGAGGCTGTTGTACATCACGCTGTCGGTGTCGGTGTAGGCGGCATTGACGCGCAGGTCGATCAGCTCGCTGTCCGGGTTGAAGCGGTAACGCAGGGTGTAGCTGTCCATGTCAACGTGGCCCGGATCCCACTGCGGGATGCGGTCGCGATCCACACGGATGATCTGCGATGCCATGATCTCGCCGGCGGTGCCTTCGTAGCGGCGATAGCCTGCTTCCAGCGTCTGTGCATCGTCGATGCGCCAGGTGCCCTTGAGCAGCGCCGACTTCGAGCGCGCCGAGGTATTGAAGACCTCGGTACGCGGCGGATTCAGCGGTGCCAGCGTGCGCCGGGTCTGCGGGAAATCGTCGTAGCCGTGCTTTCCGGAGAAGTAGTTTCCATTGTCACGGTAGGCATAGGCGGCGACCAGATCGAAACGATCCCAATGACCAGCCGCGGCGACGTTGAAGAACTGGCTGCCGGTGGCACTGCGATCGCTGCGCGGCGCGGCACTGTAGGAAGGCAGGTTGTTGGCACTGGCGTTGGCCAGGCCACCACGCACGCGTACGCCGAAGTCACGGCCTTCGCGCAGCACGTCGCCGATCTTCAGCGTTTCCATCTCGACCACGCCGCCGATGCCACCGGAGGCATTGGCCTGCAGGCTCGGGCCCTTGGTGATGGTCAGGCTGGAGATCAGGTCCGGATCGAGGTAGCTGCGCTGCGACTGGCCTGCGTAGCCTCGGTAGGTGTCCATGCTCGACTGGCCACCGTCGATGATCACCGGCACGCGGCCCTGGCCCTGGATACCACGGATGTTGACGTCGAAACCGTTGCCCACGCGCGGATCACCGGCGGTGACGCCGGCCACGCCCTTGACGATGTCGCCGTTGGAGGTACCGCGGAAGCGCTCCAGATGCGTGCGATTGAGCGTGGTGGTGGAGCCCACGCTGCGGTAGCTGTCGAGCAGCCGCGCCTCATCGCTGGCCGCGCCACTGTCGACGCGGTCGCCGGCCACGCTCAGCGTGTCGGTGACGATCACGCCGCTGTCGGCCTGCGCTGGGGATGCCGCCTCCAGGGTGACCGCATCGGCGCCGACCCGGCGCACCGCCAGGCCACTGCCCTGCAGCAGGCGGGCCAGGGCCTCATCGGAAGACAGGTTGCCACTGACCGCGTGCGAGCTCACGCCCTGGGCCAGCGTAGCCGGATACACCACCTGCACCCCGGACTGGCGCATATAGCTGCGCAGCGCTTCATCCAGCGGCTGCGCGGGAATGTCGAAACGCTGCATGGCCGCATGGCCGTTGTTGGCGTTCTGCGCCAGTACGGACGATGGTGCAGCGCTGGCGAGGCCGGCAGCCAGCAACGCGATGCACAGGCGGGACGGGCGCAGCACGCGGCCCGGGCGATGGGAGTCGAACATGGGGGAACCTGTCAGGTAATCGGAGCCGCGGGCGCGGCGTCATCCGCGGCAGGCGCGGACACGGCGACGTACGTGGCGGCGGCGGGTACGTTCGCGGGGTAAGACGGATGGGGTGGCGACAACCCCAAGAGGGATTTGCAGTTGAAGGTGTATCCCGGGTTGTCGCGGTGGGTGCCTACCGTTGGTCGGCACACGGGCAATGGCGAGGATCTACGGGTGGACGATGGCGATCCCGAGCGGCAGGCGGGTGACCTGCAAACCTGCCGTTGCCGCCAGCGCGTCCAGCGCCTGTTCCGGACGATCGATGCGCAACGCCGCACTGACCGCCGGCAACCGCGACAGATCACCGCGTACGAAGGTCGGGCCGGCACGATAGCGCCCCACCCCTCGCACCGCGTCGGCGACGCTGGCCTGCTCCAGCAACAGCTCACCCTGCCGCCAGGCGCCGACGCTGTCAGCGGCCACGTCATCGAGCCGCGTCACGCCACTGCGCTCGCCATAGACCGCACGCTGCCCCACCTGCAGATAGGTCCAGCCACCGTCGGCCGGGCTGGCCACACGCACCCTGCCCTGCCCGACCTGGGTTTCCACCCGGTCATCGCCTCGCGCAACGGTGAACGCGGTGGAGATATCCTCAACCACGCCATTGCCGGCACGCACGCTGAAACGCCGCTGCGCGTCCGGACTGACCTCGAACCAGGCGCGGCCACGCAGCAGCTCGATCTGGCGCGCATTCGCATCGAAGCGCACGGCGATCGCGCTGTCGGCATCCAGCACCGCGCGACTGCCATCGGGCAGCTGCACGTTCTGTACGACATGCGTGCTTCGATGGTCGGCCTGCGCACGCAGCCAGGCTTCCGGCCACACCACCAGCATCGCCAGCGCCGCAGCGGCGGCCATCGCCCACCGCAGGCGCTGCGGCCGGCGCCGCACGATCGTCGCGGCCTGTGGCGGACGCGGCCCGGCACTGCGCCACAGCACACGCTCGTGCTCGAAGGCACGACGATGCCCCGGCAGTGCCAGCCAGCACTCGAAGTCGCGCATGCGCGCATCACTGATGTCGCCCGACGCCAACCACGCGATCCAGCCCCGGGCCTGTTCGGCCAGGGCATCGTCGTTGGCGGCGGGCAGCGTGTTCGGCGGGCTCATCGGCTGGCAGAGAGGCGCATTCAAGCGCGGGCAGAGAAACTAGACCGCATGCACGGTCCAGTAATCAAGACGTTTCAGCGAAGGCCTGCCCCAAGCCGGGTCGATCATCGGCCGCTGCGCGCCCAGGCCAGGCGTTGCAGCGCGGAGCGCACGTGGTTTTCGACAGTGGTCACCGACACGCCGAGGCGGCGTGCGATCTCGGCCTGGGTCAGGCCCTGCAGGCGGTTGAGGCGGAAAATGGTGCGGGTCGGCTCCGGCAGGTGGCCGGCGGCATCCAGCACCCGCTGCAGTTCGTCCTGTGCCATCGCCTGCTCTTCGGTCGAGATCACCTCGTCCGGCCCCCACAGGTAATGGTCTGCGAGCAGGCGGTTGCGGCGGGTCGATTCGCGGCCGTGGTCAGTGGCCAGGTTGGCGGCCAGCCGGTACAGATAGGCCCGTGGGTTGTCGATGGCCTGGCTGTCGTCGACCCCACGCGCCTTGAACCACACCGCCTGGATCACGTCTTCGGCGCCGTTGTCGCCCCCCAGGATGCGCTGCACCCGGCGCAGCAGTGCCGGCCGCTCGCGGATCAGCAGTTCGGTGAGGGTGGCGGCATTGGAGGACATGCGCGAGGCCGGGAGGACAGACGGAAGGCGCCGCGCATGCTACTCCGTAAATACGAATCAGTCACGTTCTCATCAGTGAATGCACTCGGTCAATCCGTCGTAGGCGCTTTGCGACGTGCCTGGCAGCGGATCGTGCAGCGGATTGCGAGCCGTCAGGGCGGCATGGAAGGCCTCCACCGCCGTGCCCGGCATGAGCGGCAGCCGGCACAGCCAGGTCGGCTGCCGGGCCACGATCGCACCGTCATTCCGCGATACAGCCAGGTCACTGGCGGCAAATGCCCAGAGGCACTCGTGCACCGTGCCACGCACCGCATCGACCGAGCAGCGCAGGCGCAGGGCACGGATGTCGCTGTACTCGCCCTCGCAGAAGGTGTCGCCACAGATGGCGTCGAAACCATGCTGCAACCGGCCTTCCAGGGCGAAGAAGCGGTCCCAGTTGGCCTCCTGGTGCGGGTAGTCGATCAGATCGACATAGGGAAACGCCTGTACCGACGGCGCCATCAGCAGCGCGCAGGTCAGGCCGATCGGCAGGGCAGACACTTTCATGCGGGAGCTCCTCGGGAAGAGGGTTCCAGCCTGCACCCGGCGTCCCGACAACCCCATCGGGCAACACCTCCCGCAAGGGTGGGCCACTGCCGCGCCGTGCTGTCGGCCCCGCCCCCTGCACAGCGCCCGGCAAAGGCATAAAATGGGGGGCTATCCGTCTATATCCCCCACCTGGAGCACGACCATGGGTCTGGAACTCGTCTCGCCCGGCAAGAACCCGCCGGAAGAAATCAACGTCATCATCGAGATCCCGAAGGACTCGGAGCCGGTGAAGTACGAAGTGGACAAGGAAACCGGCGCGATCTTCGTCGACCGTATCCTGTCGACCCCGATGCGCTACCCGTGCAACTACGGCTACGTGCCAAGCACCCTGTGCGGCGACGGCGACCCGGCCGACGTGCTGGTGGTGCTGCCGCTGCCGCTGGTACCGGGCTCGGTGGTGCGCTGCCGTCCGGTCGGCGTGCTGAAGATGAGCGATGAGGCAGGCAGCGACGAGAAGATCCTGGCCGTGCCGGTCTCGAAGATCTTCAGTGGCTACGCCCACGTGGAAGACATCGCCCAGGTGTCCAGCCACTGGCTGGAGCGCATCGGCCACTTCTTCGAGCACTACAAGGACCTGGAGAAGGGCAAGTGGGTCAAGCTGGACGGTTGGGGCGGCGCCGCTGAGGCCAAGCAGATCCTGATCGAGGCGCACCAGCGCCATCTCGACAGCAAGGCCTGAGCCTGAACCGGATCGCTCCGGCGCAGGCCGTCGGAGCGATGCGGGTCACGTTTCATGACTGCGGCACATCACACGTGCCGCCGTATTAGGTAAATTGCGTCACTTCACACGTCGTCGACATCCATCGTCGAGACAGCCAGGGGAATGTGTCGTGCGTATTCTGCTTGTTGGGGATGCAGCCAGCCTGCCGGCCGAGCTGACCGAATTCATTGCCGATCTTGGGGAAGACTGGCAGCCGCTGACCGCCACCGATGGCCAGACCGCGATGACCGCGGTGGCTACGCAGGGCGTGGATGCGGTGATTGTCTGTCCGCAGTTGCCGGACCTCAATGCAACCACGTTGCTCGGCCAGATCCGGACGCTGCGCCCGGAAACCATCCGTATCGCACTGGTGGATGCCCAGCATGGCAACCGTCCGCCGCCGGCGCGCCTGATCGGTGTCGCCCACCGCTTCCTGCCACTGCCGCTGGCGCCGGAAGTGCTGCTGGAGGCACTGACCAGCCTGGAAGAGCTGCGCGAGGTACTGGACAGCCCCCGCCTGCGCGGTGCCATCGGCCGCATCGAGAAGCTGCCGTCGCCGCCGCACCTGTACCTGAGCCTGACCCAGGCGCTGGAACACGACGACGATGCCGACAGCGCCGACGTGGCCAAGCTGGTTGCCGCCGATCCCGCGATTGCCGCCAAGGTGCTGCAGCTTTCGAACTCGGCGTTCTTCAGCCAGGGCCGCACCATTGCCGACCTGCGCACGGCGGTGACACGCCTCGGCCTGTCGACGCTGCGCGACCTGGTATTGGCCAGCGAAGTGTTCTCGGCACCGACGTTGTCCACGGCCGAACGCAACTCGCTGCAGCAACGTGCCCTGCTCGCCTCGCGGCTGGCCGCACGCCTGCTGCCCGAATCCAGTGCCGAACTGGGCGCAACCGCCGCGCTGCTGGCCGATATCGGCCTGCTGCTGCCGGGTGTACGCAACGAGCGCACCGAGCCGTCGCTGGCTGGCGATACCCGCCCAGGCCACGCCGAAGCTGGCGCCTACCTTCTTGGTCTGTGGGGACTGCCGATGCCGATCATCGAAGCGGTGGCGTTCCACCTGCAGCCACAGCG
Source organism: Stenotrophomonas sp. CCNWLW162 (assembly GCF_037203745.1). Classification (NCBI taxonomy): domain Bacteria; kingdom Pseudomonadati; phylum Pseudomonadota; class Gammaproteobacteria; order Lysobacterales; family Lysobacteraceae; genus Stenotrophomonas; species Stenotrophomonas sp. CCNWLW162. The sequence goes on from NZ_JBBCBL010000002.1 coordinate 38,139, forward strand.
TGCCAGCACCCGCAGCTTCTGGGTAACCGGCGCGGTGCATGTGGCGCTGGCACTGGTCAATGGCGACCCGGTGGACGAGGACTACCTGCAGCGCGCGGGCGTACTCAACAAGCTGCCGCAGTGGCGCGAGCATGCCAATGCGTTGATGGGACTGATTCCAGGAGAGGCCTGAGTCTCTCCATCACACTGGCAGGACCAATAAAAGGCGCGCCTGCAAAGGCGCGCCTTTTATGCATCAACGCGCGCCGCAGGCGTCCTGCACGCAATGACGATACTGCAGATCGCACAGCACCTTCGACTTGCCTGCGGCCAGGCACTGCTGCCGGAACTCTTCGCAGTAGAGTCCACCACCGCAGACGCCACCGGTCTGGGCGAACACCGCCCCCACCAATGTTGCATAGATCAGTGCAGCAGCAGACAGTTTGTGCAACAGCGTGCTCTTCATCGCTCTCTCCATGTGCAGGCGTCCGGAAGTGGACCCCTTAACTGTGTTGATTACGACACAGCAGGATCGTGACTTCGCTCACCTTCCAACATGCTTCGGAGTTTCCCTACAAAAAAAGAGGGCGGACCTTGCGGCCCGCCCTCCTGTTACTGCGATTGCACTTCGAACTATCAGAAGCGCTGGGTGTACTTCATGTACAGGAAGCGACCGACATCGAAACCGCCGTAGTAAGCGAAGCTCGAGTTCGGTGCCGAGTACATCAGCGGGCCCTTGTGCGCGAACAGGTTGTTCGCACCGAGGGCGATGGTGGCATCCCACGGTGCCTTCCAGCTGACCTGCAGGTCGTGGAAGGTATTGGAACCGGTACGACGCACCGGAGCCTTTTCGCCGTAAGCGTAACGATCCGGATCGGTGCAGCCGATCGAGATGCACGACTCACGCAGGCCCGAGTAGTAACGCGCGGTGTAGTTCACACCGAAATCACCGTACTGCCAGTTGACGCCCAGGTTCGAACGGACACGGAACACGGTGGTGTCGCCGGACTCACCGACGCGGCCCATCATGATGTTGTCGCCGGCGCTGTTCTGGGCCTGCTCGTCGTACTTGGCGGTGTAGCTGGTCTGCCAATCGATGTTGAACTGACCGATGGCCAGTTCCGGCAGGCGGTACTTGACGCCGACGTCGTAACCTTCGGTCTTCATCTTGCCGAGGTTCGCGGTGCCGTAGGTGATGCCGCTGATGTGGCCATCGGCCGCACGGGTCACGCTGCCGCAACGGGCCGAGTTACCCAGCACGTAGCAGTCACGCAGGATGCGGTCGACGCTGTCAGCGATGATCATGTCGCTGATTTCGTACTTGTACCAATCCAGCGACAGGTCCAGGCCCTGCACCCAACGCGGGCTCCACACCACACCGAAGGTGGTGCTCTTGGAGGTTTCCGGCTTCAGGTTCGGGTTGGCACCGGAGACGAACTGGTCGCCCGACTGGCACGGCAGGGTGGCGCACGGCACGTTGCCCTGGCCCAGCTGCACGTAGTTGGCCGGAGCACCGCCGGCCAGGCAGGCCGCGTTGCCAGCAACACTACCCGGAGCACCAACGGCGCACGGATCGATGTAACGCTCGAAGCTCGAGCTCAGGCCACCGTACAGATCGTTGATGGTCGGAGCGCGGAAGCCCTGGGCGTAGGTGCCGCGGACCAGCAGTTCATCCAGCGGACGCCAGGTCAGGCCGAACTTGCTGTTGGTGGTGCCACCGAAGTTGCTGTAGTCCGAATAACGGCTGGCAACGTTCAGGGTCAGTTCCTTGGCGAACGGCTTGTCCGCAAGGATCGGCACGTTCAGTTCCAGGAAGACTTCGTTCAGGTCGTACTGACCCTTGGTCGGCTTCTGGCCCAGGCCGGTGGACATGCCCGACTGCGCGAAGGCGTCCGGCACGTAGTTGCCTTCTTCCTTGCGGTGCTCGACACCCAGAGCAAAGCCCAGGTCGCCGGCCGGCAGGGTCACGATCGAACCGGCCAGGTTGGCGTTGAAGCTGGTGGTCTTGGTCTCACCACGGGTGGTGTAGGTCGGGAACAGGAAGTCCTGCAGTTCCTGGTTGGCCAGCGAGCCCTGACCATTTGCGCCGTACGGCAGCAACGGGTTCCACGGGCGGCAATCGCCCAGGATCGGCTTGGCCGCGGTGCCGCAGCGTGCCACGCCGCCAGCATCGATGAACGAGGTGCCCATCGCCTGCCCGGCGCTGATCAGACTCATGTCACCACGGTTGCGCTTGATGGTCTCGTTGCGGTTCCACAGTGCGCCGACATCCCAGTCGAAGGTCTTGCCGCCGAGCTCGAAGAAGCCGCTGATGGTCGGAGCGAAGCGCAGGGTCTTCATCTGGCTGTCGGTGGTGCGCGGCACTTCCCACAGGCGGCGACGGACATTGACGTCCTGGCCGACCGGGTTGAAGGCGCTGTCACCGGCCAGCGGCTGGTCCCAGGCGCTGGACTGGAACGGATAGCCTGCGATCTGCTGGAACGTCTGGCGCTCGTTGTAGAGCACGTCGGTGTTCAGGCTGATCGAATCGGTGAAGTCGTAGGTACCGTTGATGTACAGCGACTTGCGCTTGACACCGGTCAGCAGGGTCATCTGCTCGTTGGAGTTGGCGTACTCCGCCGGGGTCATGACGTGGTAGTCATTCGGGTTCTTCGGATCGCCACCCGGGTTCAGGGTCTTCCACACGGCGGTCTTGGAGTCGGAGCAATCGACCTGGGTCGGATTGCACCAGCTGCCGAACTGGCTGATCGGGCTGCCATCGGCGGCGACCGAGTTCGGGCCCTTGGCGCCATCACGGCTGTACCAACGGTCCTTGGCCCACACCGGGTCCATCTTCGAGTACTCGGCCGACAGGGTCAGGCTGCCGCGCTCGCCGCGGGCGCCGAGGGTCATCGAGTACTGCTGGGTATCGCCGTCGCCGTCGCTGTACTGGCCGACGTAGACATTGGCTTCGCCACCATCGAAGTTCTTGCGGGTGATCACGTTGACCACGGCAGCGATCGCGTCCGAGCCGTAGATCGAGGAAGCGCCGTCCTTCAGGACTTCAATGCGCTCCACGGCCGACATCGGGATCTGGCTCAGATCCTGCAGGCCCGAGGTGGTCGCGCCGAGGCGCTTGCCGTTCATCAGCACCAGGGTACGCGCGGCGCCCAGGTTGCGGATGTCGACGTAGTAGCCGCCCACGTTCTCGCCGGAAGCCAGCGATTCAGAACGCGAGATGGCCGGGGAACCGGCCGAGGTCAGGTTGCCGAGCACGTCTGCGACGCTCGAGAAGCCCTGCTTTTCCAGGGATTCACGGGTCATCGTCAGGATCGGCTGCTGCGTCTCCATGTTGGCGCCACGGATACGCGAGCCGGTGACCGAAATGCGGTCCAGGTCGGTGGTGCCCTTTGCTTCCTGAGCCGAAGCAAAGGCCGGCGCCAGCGCCAGCGCGATGCCGGCCGGCAGCAAGCCGAACCGCACTGCGGGATTACGAACGTTCATCAATCTCTCCAAGGTACGTGTTAGCAGCGTGTTAAAACACCCCAGCACGTTACGATTGCGTTGCAGCGCTGTATTTGCGCGAACCAACCGGAGACTTTGCAGAATGTGGCGGGAGCAAGCCGCCGTTCTCCCTGAAGCGCGAAGCCGACTGGCCGTAGCGGGCACGGAACGCACGCGCGAAGCTGCAGCAGTTGTCGAAACCACTGGCCGCAGCGACCTCACCGACCATCATGTCGGTGTCACGCAGCAGATCGGCGGCCCGCTCCAGGCGCAGCCGCGCCGACAGCGACTGCGGGCTTTCCTCGTACAGGCTCTGGAAGGTCTTGGACAGGTACCAGCTGGAGAAATTGGTCAGCTCGGCCAGCTCGCCGATGCGCACCACCCGGTGGCTGTTGCCTTCCAGGTACAGGCGGGCACGCTGCATGCGGCCGAACACCTGGCGCTTGCGGCTGCGCGAGCGGCCCGGGCAGCGCTGCACGTTGTCGGCCAGTCCGCGCTGCAGGCCCGCCAGGTGCAGCAGCAGCGGGCGCAGCGCCTGGGCCGGCTGGCCGCTGGCCAGCGCATCGCGCCACAGCCGCAGGGCAACACGGGCGTCGCCGCGGTTCATCCGGCCACGACCGGCATACAGTCCGCAGTCGGCCATCTCGGTCAGCACGCGAAGGGCTTCGACGGTCAGGTTCAGGCCAATGCACAACCCGTTGCGACCTGCCTGCACCAGTGGACGCGATTCCTTCTCGAAGGCGATCCACTCCCCCTGGCGCAGGCGGAAACGCCCTTCCTTGGCTTCCACCCAGGAACTGCCACGTACCTGCATCCAGACAGTGAAGCTGCTGCCAGCGGTCTGCAGGCTGCCCAGCCGTGCCACACCGAGGCAGGTCGGGGCGACATCGTCGGGCGAGCGATCCAGGGAGACGGTTTGGCCGCGATCGGCCAGCGAGAGTTGACGCATGGGGGCACCACGGATTTGCCTAGTACAGGACTCCGTTTTGCCAAATCAGGCGGCACCGCGTCAGGAAAGTCCGACGAGATCGCCACGAATTCGCGGCGAGGTCCCGACGAAAAAATTACGAAGGCCCATTTCCCTTGAACAACAGCAACTTGGAGAAAGCCGGGAACAGCGCGGGCGGGCGTTCAGGCAACCGCATCACACCGATGTCGGCACCATCGCTGACCGCCATCGCCACGAACAGGTCACGTCCATCGGTACTGGCGCTGAGCCCGTTGCCGGCACTGAGCCGTTCTGCGTCCAGGCAGCGCTCCGGTTCCTCGCGACCGACCTGGATCCGCACCAGAGTCGTGCCACAGCTGGTCGATGTGCCCAGGTAACCGATGCTGCTGTTGCCGGCCACGGTCCAGGCCCGGTATCGCCAACGGCTGGGCCGGTCATCACTGATCTGCTGCACGCTGGCTGGCGACAGCGCCGCGTCCACCGACCACAGCCCGCCAGCGGCCAACCGCGTGAACAACACCCGGCCACTGTTGCGGTCGAATCGCGCCTGCGAAACACCATCGATGCTGGCCAGCAGGCGCCATGGCTGCACACTGCGATCGAACAGGCTCAGCCGGGTGCGCTGGTCGGTATCGCGCTCGACCACCAGCAGTTGTTCCGGCGTGGCTCCATACAAGGCCTGCAGGGGCTGCTCGGCCGGGACCGGCAAAGGGTGCAGGCGTTCATCACGCGGGGCGATTTCATAGACCACGGTCCGTCCATGCTGGTCGCGGCCGACCACCAGCAACTGCCGACTGTCGGCCGACCAGTCCGGCGCCTGCCGCGCTTCCGGCCGCAGCCCTTCAATGGGTCGCAGCGAATCAGGGCGCTGCATATCCGCCCACCACAGCGCGAAGCTGCCGGAGCGATCGGAGGTGAAAACCAGCTGCCGCCCATCCGGCGCGGCCATCGGCTGCCCATCGCGGCCACTGGAAGCAAACAGGCGCTCAGGCGCGCCATTGCCCTGCATCGGCACCTTGAACACGCCGAACTGAGCGCGCCGGTGAACGAAGGCCAGCATGCCACCGCGGCGCGACACTGCCGGCCACTGTGCATCATCCAGACCGGCATCACGCAGCGTATGCCGCTCGACATCCAGGTAGTAAAGCCGCGCTTCGCTGTCGACGCGGCGACCAAACACGATGGTGCGGCCATCGTCCAGCCAGGCCCAGCCACGCAGCTCGGCCGCTTCGTTGGTCAATTGTTCGGGCACACCACCACTGGCCGGCATTCGCCACAGATCACCCAACTGCGGATTGCGCACGAACACCAGCCACTGTCCGTCGGGCGAATAGCGCGGTGCGTAGTCAAAGTCATCCTGGTCGACGCTGTATTCCAGCGCGCGCCACTGGCCGCTGGCCAGATCCAGCACTCGGATGCCGCGATGTGCGTAGCGCCCGACCATACTGCCAAACACCAACCCGCGGCCATCGGGGGTCCAGTCGAAACTGAGCAGCTCGGTGCCATCGCAACGCGTGGCCTGGCGCACTGCACCGCCGGTGGCGCTGGCGACCAGCACCTGGCAGCCACCATCGGCAGAGAAACGCGCGAAGGCGATCTCGCGCCCATCCGGCGACCAGTTCGGGAAACGATCGACCGCGCCGGCCGGTGGCACCAGGAGCTGCCGTGCCGGTGCGTTGCCGGAGGTCTGCACCTTGATCGCGCCACCGCCAGTGCCATCTTCGTTGGCGCCTTCATAGGCCACCAGCGAGCCATCAGGTGAGAGCGTGGGATAGGTTTCAAAGCCGCTGGTCGCAGTGATCAGCCGATAGGGTCGTTCTGGACTGCCAATCACTCGCGTGCCGTTCTCCACGGCGGCGTCCACCGCCGAACTGCTGGCCGGTGCCCGGCGAAGCAGCAGCGCGGTCAATACCAGCAACGCAACCAGCATCACCACACCCACTAGCAGCAGCACGCGACGACGGACATGACGCCAACGGCGACGTTTCTCCTGCACATGCGCAGGCACCACGGCAATCGCCGCAGTGGCTGCCTGCACTTCCACGGGCTCGTCATCGGGCATCAGCGATGAGACCGGCTCGACATCGTCCAGCACCTGCACGGGCACCAGCAGGCGATAGCCGGTCTTGGCGATGGTCTCGATATAGGCCTGACCATTGTCGTCGTCGTTGCTGAAGGCCTTGCGCAGCTGCGTGACGGCCTGGGTCAGCACATCGTTGGTCGGCAGCGTGTCCGGCCACACTTCGGCAAACAGTTCATCGCGGGTGACGACACGACCCGGCTGCCGCAGCAACGCGCGCAGCACGCCCAACGCCTTCGGCGTCAGCCGGCGCGGGCGACGCGCACCGACGACCTCGACTTCGCGCGAGGACAGAGTGACGGTGCACTCTCCTATCCGGATCCGATCGAATCCGGGGGGCTGGAATTCGCTGCTGTTCATTTTCCGCTACACAGTGGAGACAGGTCCCGGGCAGTGTTCGCCTTCGATACCGTCCCGTCCTGGGAACAGCGAAAAGCCAGACTCCGCACAAAGCATCGGCGCATACCGCAAAAACAATGAAGCGCGCGAATACTAGCCTATGCCGGTTACCTCGCCTATCGCGTGGTCGACATCAGGCTCTCTCTCGCCGACGCATTCACATAATTCGCAACACCATTCGCGCCCTTTTGGGCGCGAAATTTTTATCTGGCGTTCATTTTCAAACGCGCCTCAGCATGGTCAATCCGACCAGTCGCGAAACCACCAAAGCCACGTACATCACGCCGGAAAACTGCTCCAGCATGACCAATGCGCGTGCCTGTGGATGCAGCGGCACGACGTCGCTCAAGCCCACCCCTGACAGCAAGCTGAAGCTCAGATAAAGCAACTCCATCCAGGTGCGCTGCGCCCCCCCGCCCGTGCCCTGGAAACTGCCCGGATACCACTGCTGGCACACAGAGAAAGCAAAGGCGAATGCCCAGGCCAGCAACGTGAACGTTGCGCCGGCTGCGAACAGTTCATCGCGCGTGACCTTATGGTCCTGGAGCATGTAGGCGATCAACGCCCCGGCCGTGTAGAAGTACAGCAGGCTCTCCAGCAACTGTGCGGTGGTCAGCAAGGCGCTACGGTCCAGCAGCGCCCCAGCCAGCGAGAACACCACTGCAGGGATCGCCAACAGCAGCGCCAACCAGGTGCCCAGCGGACTGCGCTGCACCACCCACAACGCCAGGCCGAGCACCGCCATGCCGAACATGCCCAGTGCCGCACGGCCACTGGCGGTGTCATCCAGCGCCGGATACAACAGCACCGCCAGCAGTTGTGCGCCCAGCAGCCAGGCGGACGGAATGCGGCGGGCGATGGCCAGCCAGCGGGTAGTCAAGGCAACAGGCATGGCGTCCCTTCCCCGGGGTGATGGGCGGAGGATAACCGGGACGGATGTGAGGCTCCGGTAGCGCCGGACCATGCCCGGCGGCTTTCCTGGACCACCGCGTCGCCTGGCATGGCCGGGCGCTACCCGCTCGGGATCAGCTCTGGTGGTAGACCTCGGCACCCGCGGCGCGGAACGCCTCCGACTTTTCCTTCATGCCCGACTCTGCGTACTCGCGCACGTCCTGGGTGATCTTCATCGAGCAGAAGTGCGGACCGCACATCGAGCAGAAGTGGGCCAGCTTGTGCGCGTCCTTGGGCAGCGTCTCGTCGTGGAATTCCTTGGCCTTCTCAGGATCCAGGCCAAGGTGGAACTGGTCTTCCCAGCGGAATTCGAAACGCGCCTTGCTCAACGCGTTGTCGCGCACCTGCGCGCCCGGATGGCCCTTGGCCAGATCGGCCGCATGCGCGGCGATGCGATAGGCCATGATGCCGTCGCGCACATCCTGGCGGTTGGGCAGGCCCAGATGCTCCTTCGGCGTCACGTAGCAGAGCATGGCGGTACCGAACCAGCCGATCATCGCCGCGCCGATCGCGCTGGTGATGTGGTCGTAGCCGGGTGCGATATCGGTGGTCAGCGGGCCCAGCGTATAGAACGGCGCTTCACCACACTCGCGCAGCTGCTTGTCCATGTTCTCCTTGATCAGCTGCATCGGCACATGGCCTGGGCCTTCGATCATGGTCTGCACGTCGTGCTTCCAGGCGATCTTCGTCAGTTCGCCCAGTGTCTCCAGCTCACCGAACTGCGCGGCGTCGTTGGCATCGGCGATGCAGCCCGGGCGCAGCCCATCACCCAGCGAGAAGGTCACATCGTAGGCCTTCATGATTTCGCAGATGTCTTCGAAGTGCGTGTAGAGGAAGTTCTCCTTGTGATGTGCCAGGCACCACTTGGCCATGATCGAACCGCCGCGGCTGACGATGCCGGTGACCCGCTTGGCAGTAAGCGGCACGTAGCGCAGCAGCACCCCGGCGTGGATGGTGAAGTAGTCCACGCCCTGCTCGGCCTGCTCGATCAGCGTGTCACGGAAGATCTCCCAGGTGAGTGCTTCGGCTCGGCCGTCGACCTTTTCCAGCGCCTGGTAGATCGGCACCGTGCCGATCGCCACCGGCGAATTGCGGATGATCCACTCGCGGGTTTCGTGGATGTGCTTGCCGGTGGACAGGTCCATCACTGTGTCACCACCCCAGCGGATCGCCCACACCAGCTTCTCCACTTCCTCGGCGATGCCCGAGGACACCGCGCTGTTGCCGATGTTGGCGTTGATCTTGGTCAGGAAGTTGCGGCCGATGATCATCGGCTCGCTTTCCGGGTGGTTTATGTTGTTGGGCAGCACAGCGCGGCCGCGTGCGATCTCATCGCGCACGAACTCCGGGGTGATGATCTTCTGGATCGAGGCACCAAACGCTTCGCCCGGGTGCTGCTGCAGCAGGCCGGCATCGCGGATCGCGTCCAGCCGCTGGTTTTCGCGGATGGCGACGAACTCCATCTCCGGCGTGATGATGCCGCGGCGCGCGTAGTGCATCTGGGTGACGTTGGCACCTGCGCGCGCACGGCGTGGCAGGCTGCGCGCGGGGAAGCGCACCGCATCAAGCTTCGGGTCATGCTCGCGGTCGCGGCCGAACGACGAGCTCAGGCCGTCGAGCTGCTCGGTATCACCACGTTCCTCCACCCAACCGCGCCGCAGCGCCGGCAGACCGGCCGACAGATCGATGCGCACCTCCGGATCGGTGTACGGGCCCGACGTGTCATAGACGGTGACCGGTGCATTTTCTTCGCCACCGAACAGCGTCGGCGTGCGGGTCAGCGCGATCTCGCGCATCGGCACCAGCAGGTCCGGGCGCGAGCCGGGCACGTGAATCTTGCGCGAACCGGGAATCGGCCGGGTCACGGATTCGGAGAGTTGCTGGGCCTGTTGCTGCAGGGCGGAGAGCTGTGCGTTCATCGGGCATCGTCCAGAAAGGTCAGGGACGAAGCGGCGGCGCACTGCTGCCGCGCGCGGACGGTCCTTGGGCGGAGTCCGGGCACGGCTGCACTGCAAAGCTTCCCTACGCCGGTATGAGCCGGATCAGGTTCCAAGGGACTGTCTCAACCGTGGCCACCAGGCCGCGGTACCCCCGCTTCTTGGCATGCATTAGAGCATAGAAACCACTGCATCTCCTGGCGATTCATCCACGCATGGCGTGGCGCTGCTCCATCGGCATTAACAGAACCGTGACATCGCATTCAGTAACGTGCACGCGCATCGTGCCGCTGCAGCCGGTGTTTCCGTTGCCGTCTTCGCGGCCCCTGCCCGGCTCGTGCTGCATGCCGCCGGCCCCCTCGCAGCAAGCTCTGCTCGCTCCCCTCAATCCCTTGATCGGAGAAGCTCCTTCATGGTGTTTCGCGTTTCCATCGCGCTGGTTCTACTGCTGGTGCTGCTTGCCGGTGTTGCACCGGGGCCCTTCAATACCGTGGTGCAATCGGCGCTGGCCGATGTCATCCGCAGCGTCGGCTGGCTGTACCTGCTGGTCGTATTCCTTGCGCTGACGTTCCTCATGTACCTGGCCTTCGGTCGCTTCGGCAACCTGCGAATCGGTGGCGAGGACGCCGAGCCCGAATTCTCCCGCGCCAGCTGGATGTCGATGCTGTTTGCTGCCGGCATGGGCATCGGCCTGGTGTTCTGGGGTGCGGCCGAACCCATCTCGCATTTCAGCAAGCCCCCTGAAGGCCTCGCTCCCGAGAGCATGGACGCGGCGCGTGCGTCGATGCGCTACGTGTTCTTCCATTGGGGGCTGCACCCGTGGGCGATCTACGCCCTTATCGGCCTGGCGATGGCCTGGTTCCAGTTCAACCGCAACGGTCGCGGCCAGGTCAGCGACATGCTGCAGCCGATCATCGGTCGCCACCACCGCGGCTGGATCGGCAGCGTGGTCAACATCTCTGCGGTCGTGGCCACCGCGGTCGGCGTGGCCACCGCGCTGGGCTTCGGCACTGTGCAGATCGCCGCGGGCGTGCAGCGCGTGTTCGGCCTGCATGCGGGCATTCCTCTGCAGCTGAGCATCATCGCAGTCGCATTCGTGCTGTACATGGCGTCCACCCTCAGCGGCGTCGGCCGTGGCATGAAGTGGCTGTCCAACTTCAACCTGGCGCTGGCAGTGGTCCTGCTGACACTGGTGCTGGTGTTGGGCCCGACCGGTGCGATCTTCAACACCTTCACCACCACACTGGGCTCCTACCTGAACCAGCTGGTGACGATGAGCCTGCGCATGTCGCCGTTCTCGTCCAGCACCTGGGTCGCGGACTGGACGATCTTCTACTGGGCGTGGTGGATTTCCTGGGCACCGTTCGTCGGTTCGTTCATTGCGCGCATCTCGCGCGGGCGCAGCGTTCGCGAGTTCGTCATCGGCGTGGTATTGGCGCCGACACTGCTGGGCTTTTTCTGGTTCTCGGTATTCGGCGGCACCGCGATCTGGATGCAGATCTTCGGCCAGGCCGACCTGGTGCAGGCGCTGGGCAGCGGATACGAAACGGTGTTGTTCACCATGTTCGACAGCATGTCGCTGCCGCTGCTGCTGTCGTGCATTGCGCTGGTGCTGCTGATGATCTTCTTCGTGACCTCGGCCGATTCGGCGGTACTGGTGCTGGCCAGCATGTCCACCGACGATGCCGGCGAGCCACTGCGGAAGCACAAGGTAGCGTGGGGCGTGGGCATTGCATTGATCGCCGGTGCGTTGCTGCTGGCGGGCGGGCTGGAGGCACTGCAGGGCATGATCACGATTGCGGCGTTGCCATTCGCGCTGCTGATGGTGCTGGTGATGGTGTCGCTGTACCGGGTACTGGACCAGGAGTACACGCGCGAGCGGCGGCAGGCGCAGCGCCAGCGGCACATGATCGATGCGTGGATCGCACGCGAGATGGCGGCGCAGGAGGAAACCCAGGCGGAGGCCGCGCGCGCGCACGATCAGGATTGAGGGGGTTTCGCAGCCTGCGGCTGCACCGCTTTTTTCAAGCACGGCAACGGCAAAAGCGGCTCTGGGATGCTAAGGGTTTGGCGGGGAGGGGGCCGATGGCGGGACACGCCGCAAGTACGTCCCTGTAGGCTCGGCCACGGCATCCATGCCGTGGACGGTCCCGCCATCGGCCCCCTCCCCGCCTCCGACAATTTCCCGGTGACGGCAGTAGATCCACGCCATGCGTGGATGAAGGTGTATCGGAAAACAAGAAGGGGTCGGATCCGTTTTCCTACGGAAAACGGATCCGACCCCAACCGTCAGCACGTGGCTGTTGCCGCCTTTGCTTTTGATCTTCTTCTTTCTCTTCCTGCGGTGGCGGCCGCAGGAAACTGTCAGAGGTCGGGTGGGTGGGCTGGGCGGGGGTGTCAGCCGCATGGATGCGGCTGCCAAGCCTACAAGGACGTACTTGCGGCGTCCCCCGACCAGCCCACCCGCCCGACCCAACAAGCGATCCCGCTTCTGAACCCTCCGCAGAGGGGGCTCAGCCCGGTGGCCGGGAAACCTCAATACCCCGCCGCCTGCCCATCCTTTCGACTCTCCGACGCACCGTAATACACCCCGGTCTCGGGATCGCGCATGATCGCCTGGTACCCGCCATACGGACCATCGGCGAACACGATGCGATGCCCCTTGCGCATCAACGCACGCACCGTCTCGTACGGGAAGCCGGTTTCAAGATTCACTTCGCCACCATCGCTCATTGCCGTGGCCTGTCCGGTCGGTTCGGTCGAGCCTTCATGCTGGATGCGCGGCGCATCGCCGGCTTCCTGCAGGTTCATCCCGAAGTCCACCAGGTTCATCACGATCTGTGCGTGGCCTTGCGGCTGCATCGCGCCCCCCATCACGCCGAAGCTCGCGTACGGCTTGCCGCCCTTGGTGATGAAGGCCGGAATGATGGTCTGGAACGGGCGCTTGCCCGGCGCGTAGCCGTTGGGATGATTTTTCTGCAGCACGAACATCTCGCCACGGTCCTGCAGGATGAAGCCCAGCCCCGGCGGCGCCATGCCGCTGCCCATGCCGCGATAATTGGACTGGATCAACGACACCATCATGCCGTCGGCATCGGCCACGGTCATGTAGATGGTGTCGCCCTGCTCCAACTGCTTCGGCGTGCCCGGCTGCACTTCCTTCAACGCCTTGTCCATCGAGATCAGCGCGCGGCGCTGCGCGGCGTACTCCTTGGAAATCAGCTTCTGCACCGGTGCCGGCTGGAACGCCATGTCGGCGTAGAAACGCGCGCGGTCGGCGAAGGCCAGCTTCTTCGCTTCAACGAACAGGTGCACATGCTCCGGTGAACCAAACGGAATCTTCGAGAAGTCGTAGCCTTCCAGCACATTGAGGATCTGCAACGCGGCGATGCCCTGGCTGTTCGGCGGCAGTTCCCACACGTCGTAGCCACGGTAGTTGCTGCTGACCGGCTCGACCCACTCGCCATGATGGTCGGCCATGTCCTGGTAGCTCAGGTAGCCGCCGTTCTTCTTGAAGTAGTCACCGATGGTGTGGGCGATGTCGCCCTTGTAGAAGGCATCACGGCCGCCGTCGGCGATCTTCTGCAGGGTGTCGGCAAGGTTCGGGTTCTTCCACATCTCGCCCTTGCGCGGGGCGTGGCCGTTGATCGTGAACTGTTCCTTGAAGCCCGGGTACTGCGACAGCTTGGGCACCGAGCGGTCCCAGTAGTAGGCGATCACTTCAGCCACCGGGTGACCGTCGCGGGCGTAGCGGATGGCCGGTGCCAGGTTGTCGGCCATCGGCTTGCGGCCGAAGCGGTCGTGCAGTGCGAACCAGCCGTCGACAGCGCCCGGTACCGACACCGGCAGTGGACCGGTGGCCGGGATGTCCTTCAGGCCACGGCGCTGGAACTCGGCCAGGGTGAGCGACTTCGGCGAGCGGCCCGAGCCGTTGTAGCCGTACAGCTTCTGCGTCTTCGGGTCCCAGACGATGGCGAACAGGTCGCCGCCGATGCCGTTGCCGGTCGGCTCCATCAGGCCAAGGGCGGCGTTGGCGGCGATCGCGGCATCCACCGCCGAGCCGCCCCCTTTCATCACGTCCAGCGCGATCTGGGTGGCCAGCGGCTGCGAAGTGGCCGCCATCGCGTGCGGGGCGATCACCTCCGATCGGGTGGCGAAGGTATGACCGGTAATGCGGTCAGCGGCAAAGGACAGCGCGGGTACGGCAGCCAGCACGGCGGCGGCGAGCAGGGAACGGGCAAGGCGTCGGGACACGGTCGGGTTCCGATGGAAGGGTGGTTCCCCGATCTTCGCCGCTGCGGCCTTCACGTGGTATCGGGCAGAGGTCATGGACGTTGATTCTGGGGTGGGTGCTGGCCTGGGTCCGCACTGTTCCCGACTTCTGTGAATCCGGTGCGGACCAAGGTCCGCACCCACCAAGGTGAAAATCCGCCGGAATCCGCGCAAAAAACCCGCTGAAAGGAGTGAATTTGGGTTCACCGAAACACTTTCATCGGCAACCATCCTTGTGCTGCAAGCGATTGAACTGGATGCAGCGGCAACCGATGGAAATTCCATCGCAAGGGTTGACATCGCCGAAACGGCTGTGTTTCTCTCGATCACATGTTGCATCACAACACGCCACCGCGAACCCACATCGAAGCCGCCGACACCGGCGCCGCCTCGCTGCGTTCGATTCTTGTGCTCGTACTTATTACCCAACCAACAGGTGCGGGACGAGCCAGCGTGTAAGCAACAAACACACCGGAACTCTTCAAAAACCCGCACCCGTCCAGGTGCGGGTTTTTTCATTTCAGGACCTGGTTTCAGACGCAACCACCATGAACAACGCCACCTTCAAAACCAGGACCAGCACCACCGCGACACCTCGTGGTGGCTGTGCCTGTGCGATGCATGGTGCCTCCCCCACCGCTTTCCCCTGACCGGCCGGTACGTCACTACGACGACCGGCCGTTCTTTTTTCTTCCCACCGCAAGGAACCTCCCCCATGAGCACCAACGACCTGCCCCAGACCAAGATCGCTGTCATCGGCTACGGCAGCCAGGGCCGCGCGCACGCGCTGAACCTGCGTGAATCCGGCTTCGATGTGGTGGTAGGCCTGCGTCCGGGCGGCCCCACCGAGGTCAAGGCACAGGCCGACGGCTTCACCGTGAAAGCACCGGCCGATGCGGTGAAGGATGCCGACCTGGTCGCCGTGCTGACCCCGGACATGGTGCAGAAGAAACTGTACGACGACGTGCTGGCGCCGAACATGAAACAGGGGGCCGTGCTGCTGTTCGCGCATGGCCTGAACGTGCACTTCGACATGATCAAGCCGCGCGAGGATCTGGACGTGGTGCTGGTCGCACCCAAGGGCCCCGGCGCGCTGGTGCGCCGCGAGTACGAAATCGGTCGCGGTGTGCCATGCATCTGGGCGGTTTACCAGGACAAGAGCGGCAAGGCCGCCGAGTACGCCCTGGCCTATGCCGCCGGCCTGGGCGGCGCCCGCGCCAACCTGATCCAGACCACCTTCAAGGAAGAAACCGAAACCGATCTGTTCGGCGAGCAGGCGGTGCTGTGCGGCGGCGCTTCGGCACTGGTGCAGGCTGGCTTCGAGACGCTGGTGGAAGCCGGTTACCAGCCCGAAATCGCCTACTACGAAGTGCTGCACGAACTGAAGCTGATCGTCGACCTGTTCTACGAAGGCGGCATCTCGCGGATGCTGGAGTTCATCTCCGAGACCGCGCAGTACGGCGACTACGTCAGCGGCCCGCGGGTGATCGACGCCGGAACCAAGGCGCGCATGAAAGAAGTGCTGAAGGACATCCAGGACGGCACCTTCACCAAGAACTGGGTGGCCGAGTACGAAGCGGGCCTGCCGAACTACAACAAGTTCAAGCAGGCCGACCTGGAGCACCCGATCGAGAAGGTAGGCAAGGAACTGCGCGCCAAGATGGTCTGGTTGCAAGGACAGGCCGCGTAACAACGCGGCACCCCCACCCGCTCTGCAAGGTTCCCCCATGAACTCTCCCACACACCGCAGCGCGCCGCCCAACGGCGCGCGCTGGCTGACCCAGGCGCTGGAGGCCGAGGGTGTCCGTACGCTGTTCGGCTATCCGGGCGGCACCATCATGCCGTTCTACGACGCGCTGGTGGATTCGTCGCTGAAGCACATCCTGGTGCGCCATGAGCAGGGCGCGGCACTGGCCGCCAACGGCTTTGCGCGCGCCAGCGGCCAGGTCGGCGTCTGCGTGGCGACCTCCGGGCCGGGCGCGTCGAACCTGGTCACCGGCATCGCCGATGCGATGCTCGATTCGGTGCCGATGGTCTGCATCACCGGCCAGGTCGCCACGCCGCTGCTGGGCACCGATGCGTTCCAGGAACTGGACGTGTTCGGCCTGACGATGCCGATCGTCAAGCACAGCTGGCTGGTGCGCAGCGTCGATGACCTGCCGCGCGTGGTGGCCGATGCTTTCCGCATCGCCCGCGAAGGCCGTCCCGGCCCGGTGCTGATCGATCTGCCCAAGGACGTGCAGCTGGCCGATGCCAGCCACCTGCCGGCGCATGTGCCGGCCCATGTGGAACCGCCGCCGGCCCCCGCCGACGCGGCCATCGCCGAGGCCATCGCGGCTCTGGCGGCGGCCGAGAAGCCGGTGGTTTACGCCGGTGGTGGCATCGCCCTGGGCGATGCCGTGCAGGACCTGCGCGAATTCGTCGAAGCCAGCGCCATCCCCACCGTGATGACCCTGCGTGGCCTGGGTGCGCTGCCTCCCCAGCACCCGCAGTCGCTGGGCATGCTGGGCATGCACGGCACCCGCGCGGCGAACATGGCCGTGCAGGAAAGCGATCTGCTGCTGGTGCTGGGTGCGCGCTTCGATGATCGGGCGACCGGCAAGCTGGCCGAGTTCGCACCGTTTGCCCGCGTGGTGCACATCGATGCCGATGCGTACGAGATCTCCAAGCTGCGCAGCGCCGATGTCGCCGTGCCCGGCAACGTCGGCCACGCCATCCGCGCCCTGCGTGCGGCCTTCCCCTCCCCCAAGGCCCACCAGGACGCATGGCGCAAGCGCTGTGCACAGCATCGCGATCGCTTCGCCGCACGCTACGACGCACCCGGCCAGCACATCTATGCGCCGGCGCTGCTGAAGCGCCTGAGCGAACTGGCGCCGGCCGATACGGTGGTGGCCTGCGACGTCGGCCAGCACCAGATGTGGGTTGCGCAGCACTGCCGCTTCACTCATCCGCGCAACCACCTGACCAGCGGTGCACTTGGCACGATGGGCTTCGGCCTGCCGGCGGCGATGGGCGCGCAGTTCGCCTGCCCCGAGCGCACGGTGGTGCTGGTGTCCGGCGATGGCAGCTTCATGATGAACGTGCAGGAGCTGGCGACCATCGCCCGCTGCCGCCTGCCGGTGAAGATCATCCTGCTGGACAACAGTTCGCTGGGCATGGTGCGGCAGTGGCAGGAACTGTTCTTTGCCGAGCGTTACAGCGAGATCGACCTGTCCGACAACCCGGACTTCGTCGCCCTGGCCAAGGTGTTCGGCATCGCCGCCACCCGCATCGATGCACGCGATGACGTCGAAGGTGGGCTGGCCGCGCTGCTGGCCGAACCGGGCCCGGCGCTGCTGCACGTGGCCATCGATGCACGCGCCAACGTGTGGCCGCTGGTGCCGCCGAACACCGCCAACAGCACGATGCTGGAAAGCAACCCCGCCCATGCCCGCCAGGAGATCCCCAATGCAATACCGGCTTGACCTGGTGCTGCACCCGGCCGAAGGAGCGCTGCTGCGCGTGATCGGCATGGCCGAGCGTCGCGGCTTCGCACCGTGCGCGATCAGCGGTGCGCCGGTGGCCGCCGATGATGGTCGCTGGCACCTGCAGCTGGTGGTGGATGGCCAGCGCCCGGCGGAAACGCTGTGCCGGCAGATGGAAAAGATCTACGACTGCGTGTCGGTGCAGATGACCGCACTGGAAGGAGTATCCGCATGAACACCCGTACCGTTTCCAACACGGTGCCGGTACGGAGGCGTCTTCTTCGCCGCCCGTCCCCGCACGCGGTGGTCGCCTGCCCCTCGCTGGTGGTCCATGCCGGGCGCTGACACCAGCAAGGAAAGCGATGTCGGCGACGTAAGCGTCGCCGACGTACTGGCAGCGCAGGCACGCCTGCGCCGCTTCCTGCCGCCCACGCCGCTGCACCATGCCGAGCGCTTCGGCACCTGGCTGAAGCTGGAAAACCTGCAGCGCACCGGCTCCTACAAGGTGCGCGGTGCGCTCAACGCGCTGCTGGCCGGGCGCGAGCGCGGCGACACCCGTCCGGTGATCTGCGCCTCGGCCGGCAACCATGCCCAGGGCGTGGCCTGGGCCGCCTACCGCCTGGACGTACCGGCCATCACCGTGATGCCGCACGGCGCGCCGGCCACCAAGATCGCCGGCGTCGCCCACTGGGGCGCGACCGTGCGCCAGCATGGCAACAGCTATGACGAGGCCTACGCGTTCGCGGTTGAACTGGCGCAGCGCCACGGCTACCGCTTCCTGTCCGCCTTCGACGATGCCGACGTGATCGCCGGCCAGGGCACGGTCGGCATCGAGCTGGCCGCGCACGCGCCGGACGTGGTGATCGTGCCGATCGGCGGCGGCGGGCTGGCCTCCGGCGTAGCGTTGGCGCTGAAGTCGCAGGGCGTACGCGTCGTCGGTGCGCAGGTGGAAGGTGTCGATTCGATGGCACGCGCGATCCGCGGTGACGTGCGCGAGATCGCCCCCGTTGCCTCGCTGGCCGATGGCGTGCGGGTGAAGATCCCCGGCTTCCTGACCCGCCGCCTGTGCACCTCGCTGCTGGACGACGTAGTGATCGTGCGCGAGGCTGAGCTGCGCGAAACCCTGGTCCGCCTGGCGCTGGAAGAACACATCATCGCCGAGGGCGCCGGTGCGCTGGCATTGGCCGCCGGCCGCCGCGTCGCCGGCCGCCGCAAATGCGCGGTGGTCTCCGGCGGCAACATCGATGCCGGCGTACTGGCCGGCCTGCTCACCGACATCCGCCCACGCCCACCGCGCAAACCGCGGCGACGGCGCAGTGAATCCCCGCGCTCGCCCAGCAAGGCCAGCGCCATCGTTCCCCCCACCTCTTCCCCTTCCCCCCTGCAAGCCGTCACGCCCGCTGTCGAGGAGATTTCCCTGTGACCACCATCGAACGAATTACCACCCCGCGCATCCGCATCTTCGACACCACCCTGCGTGACGGCGAGCAGTCCCCCGGCTGCAGCATGAGCCCGCCGCAGAAGCTGGTGATGGCGCGTGCGCTGGATGAACTGGGCGTGGACATCATCGAGACCGGCTTCCCGGCAAGCTCGCAGTCCGACCGCGAAGCAATGGCGCTGATCGGCCGCGAACTGCGCCGCCCGAGCCTGAGCCTGGCGGTGCTGTCGCGCTGCCTGCAGGCCGACATCGAAACCTCGGCGCGTGCGCTGGAAGCCGCTGCCAACCCGCGCCTGCATGTGTTCCTGTCGACCAGCCCGCTGCACCGTGAGCACAAGCTGCGGATGACCCGCGAGCAGGTACTGGAATCGGTACGCAGGCACGTAGCGCTGGCCCGCTCCTACATCGATGACGTGGAGTTCTCCGCCGAGGACGCCACCCGCACCGAACTGGACTACCTGATCGAGGTCTCGCGCGTGGCGATCGCTGCCGGCGCCACCACCATCAACCTGCCCGACACCGTCGGCTTCACCACGCCGGAAGAAATCCGCACGATGTTCCAGCAGGTCATCGCTGGCGTGGCCGATGTGCCAAACGCGGCCAACGTGATCTTCAGCGCGCACTGCCACAACGACCTGGGCCTGGCCGTGGCCAACTCGCTGGCCGCCATCGAAGGCGGCGCACGCCAGGTCGAGTGCACCGTCAACGGCATCGGCGAACGTGCTGGCAACTGTTCGCTGGAAGAGATCGCGATGGTGCTGAAGGTGCGCCAGGCCTTCTACGAGCAGGACAGTTCGATCAACACCCCGCGCATCGTCGGCACCTCGCAGCTGCTGCAGCGCCTGGTCGGCATGCCGGTACAGCGCAACAAGGCCATCGTCGGCGCCAACGCGTTCGCCCACGAATCGGGCATCCACCAGCACGGCATGCTGCGCCACCGCGGCACCTACGAAATCATGCGTCCGGAAGACGTGGGCTGGGAGGATTCGCAGATGGTGCTGGGCCGCCACAGTGGCCGCGCCGCCGTCGAAGCGCGCCTGCGTGCGCTGGGCTTCTGGCTGGACGAAGACGAACTGAAGCTGGTGTTCGAGCAGTTCAAGGGCCTGTGCGAGCAACAGCGCGTGGTCACCGATGCCGACCTGCAGACGCTGATGCAGGGCGGTTCCACCACGCAGGGCTATCGCCTGGCGTCGATGACCATCAGCGACGTCGGCAGCCGCGCCAATGCACTGGTCGAGCTGTCCGACCCGGACGGCAACCGCGTGGCCGAGACCGCGCAGGGCGACGGCCCGGTCGATGCGCTGTTCGGCGCCTTGTCTGCCTCCACCGGCGTACAGCTGATGCTGGACAGCTACCACGTGCACAGCGTCGGCATCGGCGCCGATGCGCGCGGCGAAGCCAACCTGAGCGTGCGCCACGAGGGCGTGGAGTACGACGGCACCGGCACCAGCAAGGACATCATCGAAGCCTCCGCGCTGGCCTGGCTGGACGTGGCCAACCGCCTGCTGCGCCAGCGCCAGGCCAGCGCCCCCAGCAGCACCGACGTTGCCACCCCCGCCACCGCCTGAGGAACCCGACATGAGCGCCTTCGACACCACGGCACTGCCCGCAGGGCAGCACTGGAATGCCCAGGACTATGCAATCGACGCCGGCTTCGTGCCGCTGCTCGGCGGCGCGGTATCGCGCCTGCTCGACCCGCGCGCCGGTGAACGCATCCTCGACCTGGGCTGTGGCGACGGCGTGCTCAGCACTGAGTTGGCGCTCAGCGGTGCGCGCATCCACGGTGTGGATGCTTCGCCGGAGCTGGTGATCGCCGCACGTGCACGCGGCGTCGATGCGCAGGTGATGGACGGCCACGCGCTGTCGTTCGACAGTGAGTTCGATGCGGTGTTCAGCAACGCGGCACTGCATTGGATGAGCAACCCCGACCGGGTGATGGAAGGTGTGCGCCGCGCACTGCGCCCGGGCGGCCGCTTCGTTGCCGAGTTCGGCGGCCATGGCAACGTGGCCACGATCATTGCCGCGGTGCAGGCCGCACGCGTGGCCCATGGCCACGGCGCCAGCGCATTCCAGTGGTACTTCCCTACTGCCGACGCCTATGCCGACCGCCTGCGCCAGCATGGCTTCCAGGTGCAGCTGATCGAATCCGTGCCGCGCCCGACCGCACTGCCGACCGGCGTGGCCGGCTGGCTGCGGGTGTTCGCTGCGCCACTGCTGGACGATCTGCCGGCGGAGGCACGCGCCACCGTGCGCGAGGCCGCTGCCGCCCTGCTGGCCGAGCTGCCGCGCGATGCCGCCGGCCAGCCGCTGGCCGACTATGTGCGGTTGCGGGTACTTGCCCGTCGCCGCTGACGTGATCCATTCGTTATCTTTTCCGATGTTCGCAACTTCGTACTTCTGCCAGGCACACGCATGACTTCCGCACCCCGCACCCTGTACGACAAACTGTGGGACGCCCACGTGGTTGTCCCCGAATCCGACAGCGCGCCCGCCGTGCTGTACATCGACCTGCACCTGATCCACGAGGTGACCTCGCCGCAGGCATTCACCGAGCTGCGCGAGCGCGGCCTGGCTCCGCGCCGACCGGATCGCACCAAGGCGACGATGGACCACTCCACGCCGACCCTGCCGGCTGCAGCCGACGGCAAGCTGCCCTATGCCAGCGCCGCCTCCGAAGCCCAGGTCGCCACGCTGGCGCGCAACTGCGCCGAGCACGGCATCGAACTGTTCGACATGGCCTCGGACAATCGCGGCATCGTTCATGTGATCGCCCCTGAACAGGGTTTCACCCAGCCGGGCATGACCATCGTCTGTGGTGACAGCCATACCTCCACCCACGGTGCATTCGGTTCGCTGGCCTTCGGCATCGGCACCAGTGAAGTCGGCCACGTACTGGCCACGCAGTGCCTGCTGCAGCGCAAGGCGAAGACCCTGGCGATCAGCGTCGATGGCACCCTGGCACCCGGCGTTGGTGCCAAGGACGTGGTCCTGCACATCATCGGCGTGATCGGCGTCAACGGCGGCACCGGCCACGTGATCGAGTTCCGTGGCAGCACCATCGAAGCGATGGACATGGAACAGCGCATGACCCTGTGCAACATGTCGATCGAGGCGGGCGCGCGCGCCGGCATGGTCGCGCCGGACCAGGTGACGTTCGATTTCGTCGCCGCCACCCCGCGCGGCCCCAAGGGTGCCGACTTCGAGGCGGCCGTCGCACGCTGGACGCAACTGCGCAGCGACGAAGGCGCGCGCTTCGACAGCGAGGTGCATATCGACGCCGCCGATATCCGCCCGACGCTGACCTGGGGCACCCATCCCGGCACCGCCATCGCGGTGGATGCACCGATTCCCGCTGCCAACGACGCCGCTGCGCAGAAGGGCCTGGACTACATGCACTTCGAGGCAGGCAAGGCGCTGGCCGGCACGCCGGTGGACGTAGTCTTCGTCGGCTCGTGCACCAATGGCCGCCTGAGCGACATGCGCGAAGTGGCCCAGGTGCTGCGCGGTCGTCGCGTCGCTGAGCGCGTGCGCATGCTGGTGGTGCCGGGCTCGGAGATCGTCAAGCGCGAAGCCGAGGCCGAAGGCATCCATGAGATCGTGCGCGCGGCCGGTGCAGAATGGCGCGAACCGGGCTGTTCGATGTGCATCGCCATGAATGGCGACCTGGTTGCCCCCGGCCAACTGGCGGTCAGCACCAGCAACCGCAACTTCGAAGGCCGCCAGGGCCCGGGCTCGCGCACGCTGCTGGCCTCGCCGATGAGTGCTGCGTGGGCCGCTGTGCAGGGCCACGTCGCCGATGCCCGTGAGCTGTTCGCCCAGGAGGTGGCCTGATGAGCGGCTTCCGCACCCTGAGCTCGGCCAGCGTGGTGCTGCGCCAGACCAACATCGACACCGACCAGATCATTCCGGCGCGGTTCCTGTCCACCACCGAACGTGCTGGCCTGGGCCGCAATGCGTTCAACGATTGGCGCTGGCAGGCCGATGGCTCGCCCGTGGCGGACTTCGCCTTCAACCAACCGCACAATGCCGGCCGCAGCATCCTGCTGGCGGGCCGCAACTTCGGCTGCGGTTCCTCGCGCGAGCATGCACCGTGGGCGCTGACCGACCTCGGCCTGCGTGCCATTGTCAGCAGCGAGATCGCCGACATCTTCCGTGGCAACTCGCTGAAGAACGGCCTGCTGCCGATCGTGCTGGACGAGGCCGATGTGCAGGCGCTGATGCAGCGCCCGGACGATGAACTGACCATCGACGTGGCCAGCCGCGAACTGCGCACGCCCGATGGTCGCGTCTATTCCTTCCCGCTGGATGGTTTCTCGCAGACCTGCCTGCTGGAAGGTGTCGACCAGTTGGGATATCTGTTGGGCCGTGTCCCTGAAATCGAACGTTACGAGAGTGAGCATGCACGCTGAAATTGTTGTCCTGCCCGGTGATGGCATCGGCCCGGAAGTGGCCGCCGCGGCAGTCGCCGTCCTGAAGGCCGTCGCCGAACGTTTCAACCACACCTTTGCCTTCAGCGAACACGATATCGGTGGCATTGCCATCGATCGCCATGGTGAACCGCTGCCCGCCTCCACCCTGGCTGCCTGCCAGGCTGCCAACGCGGTACTGCTGGGTGCGGTCGGTGGCCCCAAGTGGTCCGACCCGAACGCCAAGGTGCGCCCGGAACAGGGCCTGTTGGCGATCCGCAAGGCGCTGGGCCTGTACGCCAACCTGCGCCCGGTGCGAACCCATGAAGCCGCGCTGCACGCCTCGCCGATCAAGGCCGAGCTGTTGCAGGGGGTGGACTTCGTGGTCGTGCGCGAACTGACCGGCGGCATCTACTTCGGCGACAAGACCCGCGACGCCGACAGCGCCAGCGATCTGTGCCGCTACACCGTGGTGGAAATCGAGCGCGTGCTGCGCAGTGCCTTCCGCCTGGCGCAGCAGCGTCGCGGCAAGGTCACCTCGGTGGACAAGGCCAATGTGCTGGAAACCTCACGCCTGTGGCGTGACGTGGCCGCGCGCATCGGCCGCGAGGAATTCCCCGACGTTGAACTGGAGCACCAGCTGGTCGATTCGATGGCGATGCACCTGCTGGCCAAGCCGCGCGAGTATGACGTGATCGTCACCGAGAACATGTTCGGCGACATCCTCACCGACGAGGCCTCGATGCTGGCCGGCTCGCTGGGCCTGCTGCCGTCGGCATCGCTGGGCGAGCCGGGCGCGGTCGGCATCTACGAACCCATCCACGGTTCGGCGCCGGATATCGCCGGTAAGGGCATCGCCAATCCCTACGCAACGATCTTCAGCGCGGCGATGCTGCTGCGCCATTCGCTGGGGCTGGAAGACGAAGCAGCAGCAGTGGAAGCGGCAGTGCACGCGGTGCTGGACGATGGCGTTTTCACCGCAGACCTGGCCGCCAAGGGCCACGCGGTGAGTACCGCCGCCGCGACAGATGCGGTGCTGGCGAAGCTGGGCTGATGCATGACGGTGCCGGGCACTGCCCGGCACCGACGCGCACGCATTGGGCTACCGTCCTCTGTAGACCGCCTTGGACGTCGCACACCCCATCAGTGTGCGCCCATCGGTGGTGCGCACCACGAAGCGCTCGCGCGGCCGCTCCTGCAGAGGTGCTGCCGGCAAGGTCCAGATGATTTCCCCGGCCGCCGTAGCACCTGGAATCGCCGCCTGAAGTGCATCGTCGACGGGCACCATGCCCAGGTCCGCTGCAACATGGCCTGACGCGTAACTGGGCTCGATCATCACCGACGCCACGGC
Source organism: Stenotrophomonas sp. CCNWLW162 (assembly GCF_037203745.1). Classification (NCBI taxonomy): domain Bacteria; kingdom Pseudomonadati; phylum Pseudomonadota; class Gammaproteobacteria; order Lysobacterales; family Lysobacteraceae; genus Stenotrophomonas; species Stenotrophomonas sp. CCNWLW162. The sequence goes on from NZ_JBBCBL010000002.1 coordinate 62,848, forward strand.
CAGGCCATGCACGGTGATCGGCGCATCGAGCGCTATCCGCTCACAACGGGAGCCGCCTTCGCGAGCCATGCATGCAGGTGCGTCCAGCGCGCGTACCTGCGCCGGCCACCCAAGCGGGCTGTGCGCGCTGACACGCGTCCAGAATTCGCCAAAGCGCTGCCAGGCCTCCGCGTCCGCGCGGCACTCCAGAACCGCTACCAGGTCCTCGCGCAGGCGGTCGGCCGCCTGCTGGTCGTCCAGTTTCTGATATCGCTCCCGGTAATCACACGACAGGCGGTTGCCTGCGCCCTCGCTTCGTATCACCCGCCAGGCCTGTGCCGCCGCAGCAACGTCCGACGCTGGTCGCCACCAGGCCCGGAACGGCTCGTGCAGCGTGCTGGTCCGCATCCGCAGGCCGTCCTCGGCCACGATCCGCTCACGCTGCACCGCATCGAGGAACATGCCCAGACCGAGGTCGTCAGCCAGCAGCTCGCGGGTGGTGATGCCGTTGGCGGTGATGGGCGCAGGCAGTTCGATGCGCGTGACCGCGCTCTCGATCTCGGGGTGATCGGCTGCGATGAAGCGCCAGCCACGCAGGTGCGCCGGTCGTTCCGTTGCAGAGCCATAGCGGACGACCCGCAGCTGGCTGCCCAGTGCCTGCCGCACCGCAGGTGTCGCGCGGCATTCCAGCACTGCGATCAGGTTCTGCTGGAACTGCTGGGCATCGGTTCCTGCGGGCGTTGCATCGGCAACGCCGCTGGAGGCAATCAACATCAACGTGAAAGCGTGGAACGTGCGAGGGAACATGCTGGCACTCCGGGCCCAGAACAGCCGGCTATTGTGCCCGTGGACGGCCTGCAGGATGAATCGTCGAGCATGGCGCGACGCTTCAGGTCCGCCCCAATCGCGCGTGATTCGTCTCTACTTGGTGGTGTAACCGCCATTGACCAGGATGGTCTGCCCAGTCATCCACCAGCCATCGGTCACCAGGAAGCGGATCCACGGCACGATGTCGGCGATGTCGGTCAGGCCGGTACGGGTGAAAGGCGACAGCGCCGCGGCAGTCTTGTGGTAGGCCTGCGCATCGGCACTCTCGGCCGGATAGAAGAACGGCGTATCCATCGGCCCGGGTCCGATCGCGGTCACCGAGATTCCACGCTCGCCAAACTCCTTCGATGCCGCGCGGGTGAAGTGTTCCACCGGCGCCTTGGTGCCCGCGTAGCTGGAATAGAACGGCGTGAACGCGCCCAGCAGCGACGTGACCAGCGTGCAGATGCGGCCGCCGTCGTTGACATGGCGTCCTGCCTCCTTGAGGAAGAAGAAGGCCGTCTTCGCATTGACCGCGCTCATCTGGTCGTACTCCGCTTCGCTGATGTCCAGCATCGGCTTCTTCAGCACTTTGCCGACGGTGTTGATGGCGATGTCGGGGCGACCGACGGCGGCGACCGCGTCGGCGAACAGACGCTCCATCGCAGCGGCCGAGGTCAGATCGGCCTGCAACGCCACGGCCTTGGCACCTGCGGCCTGCACCGCCGCAACGGTCGCCTCGGCGTCGGCCTGGGTGGCGGCGCTGTTGTAGTGGATGACGATGGCCTTGGCGCCCTGTTCGGCGAAGTCGCGGGCGATCAGCCCGCCGAGGTTCTTGGCACCGCCGGCGATCAGCACGGTCTTGCCCTGGATACGGTGGTCGGTCATGGCATCGGTCTCGGGAAGAGGCTGCCGGGCTGGCAACCCTGTGCCGACGACGATATCGTGCAGAAATTGCGGATAAAGACCGCAACATTGACTTAACTTTCCAAAGCGGGCGAACAATGGACCGGATCGAGCGTTTCCGCATCTTTGCCCGGGTGGTGGAGTGCACCAGCTTCACCCGCGCCGCCGACCAGCTCGGCCTGCCCCGCTCCACCGTCTCGGCGGCCGTGGCGGAACTCGAGCAGCGCCTGGGCACGCGCCTGCTGCAGCGCTCCACCCGCAGGGTCTCCACCACCCACGATGGCGACACGTTCTATGTTCGCTGCCTACGCCTGATTGCCGAGGTGGAAGACGCCGAGTCGCTGTTCCGCCAGGACGACGCACAGCCGAGTGGCCTGTTGAAGATCGATGTACCCAGCCGGATCGGCCGCCGCATCATCGCCCCGGCGCTGCCGGACTTCTTCGCACGGCACCCCCAGGTCGAGCTGGACCTGGGCATGACCGATCGCGCGGTGAATCTGATCGAGGACGGCTGCGATGCGGTGCTGAGGGTGGGGCAGCTGGGCGACTCCAGTCTGGTGGCCCGCACGCTGGGCCAGCTGGACTTCGTCAACGTTGCCGCGCCGGCGTACCTGCACGCGCACGGCGTGCCGCAGCACCCCACCGACCTGCAGCAGCACCGCGCGGTGAACTATGCGTCGCCGACCACGGCGCGGGTGGAACCGTGGGAATGGCAGGACGGCGACCAGCTGCGCACGCTGCCGATGCCGGGCTGGGTGCGGGTGAACAGCGCCGAGGCGTCGATTGCCTGCTGCGTCGCGGGGCTGGGACTGCTGCAGATTCCACGCTACGACGTGCAGGCCGAACTGCAAACCGGTGCGCTGGTGGAAGTGATGCCCCAGTACGCGGCGCAGCCGCTGCCGGTGACCCTGTTGCTGCCGCACCGGCAGCATCGCGCGCAACGTGTGCAGGTGTTCCTGGATTGGCTGGTGCCGCTGCTGCGTGAGCGGCTGCAGTTGCAGGGGTGATCGGCCGGGCGGCTGCCCGGCGCCCGCCGAGGCAACTGCAACTGCAAAAGCAACTGCAAAAGCCAGAGCGGCTCTGGGTTGTTGCTTGGTTGGCGGGGAGGGGGCAGCTGGCGGGACACGCCGCAAGTACATCCCTGTAGGCTCGGCCACGGCATCCATGCCGTGGACGGTCCCGCCACCTGCCCCCTCCCCGCCTCCGATCATTTCCCGATGACGGTCGGTGGATCCACGCCGTGCGTGGATGAGGTGTATCCGACCCCAACCATCAGCACGCGGCTGTTGCTGTTGCCTTTGCTTTTGATCTTCTACTTTCTCTTCCTGCGGTGCAGGCCACAGGAAACTGTCAGGGGCCGGGTGGGTGGGCTGGGCGGGGGTGTCAGCCGCATGGATGCGGCTGCCAAGCCTACAAGGACGTACTTGCGGCGTCCCCCGAACAGCCCACCCACCCGGCCCGGACCAGCGATCCCGCTTCTGAACCCACCGCAGAGGGGGCTCAGCCCGGTGGCCGGGAAACCCGGGGCGTCACGCCCCGGATTCGTCCGGCTTGACCCGGAACCATGCCGCGTACAACGCCGGCAGGAACACCAGGGTCAGCACCGTACCTACGATCAGGCCGCCCATGATCGAAATCGCCATCGAGCCATAGAACGCACTGCGCGAGAGCGGAATCATTGCCAGCACGGCCGCCAATGCAGTCAGCACGATCGGGCGGAAACGGCGCACCGTCGCATCGATGATCGAATGCCAGCGGTCATGCCCGGCGTCGATATCCTGCTGGATCTGGTCGATCAGGATCACCGAGTTGCGCATGATCATGCCGGCCAGCGCGATCGTGCCCAGCAGCGCCACGAAGCCGAACGGGGCGCGGAACAGCAGCAGGAACAACGTGGCACCAATGATGCCCAGCGGCGCGGTCACCAGCACCATCGCCGCGCGCGAGAAGCTGCGCAGCTGCAGCATCAGCAGCGTGGCCACCACGATCAGGAACAACGGCATGCCGGCCTTGATCGAGTTCTGCCCACGTGCCGAATCTTCCACCGAGCCACCGGTTTCCAGCAGGTAGCCACTAGGCAGTTCGGCACGGATGCCGTCCAGCGTTGGCACGATCTGCTGCACCACGTCCAGCGCCTGCATGCCGTCGCTGATGTCGGCACGCACGGTCACCGTCGGCAGGCGGTTGCGATGCCAGATGATGCCGTCCTCGAAGGCGTATTCCAGGCGCGCGACCTGCGACAGCGTCACCGCCGTGCCGCTGCTGGTGGGCATCGCCAGGCTGCCGATCAGATCCAGCTGCGCGCGCTCGTTGTCCGGGCCACGCAGCAGCATCTCGATCTGGCGGTTGCCTTCGCGGTAGGTGCTGACGCTCATGCCCGACAGCGAACTGCTGAGGAACTGGCTGACCTGCGCGCTGCTGACGCCCAGTGCACGTGCTCGGTCCTGGTCGATCACCAACCGCACCACTTTGCTCGGCTCGCTCCAGTCCAGATTAACGTTCATCACGTGCGGGTTCTCCCGTACCTTGGCCTCGACCTGGCGCGCGATCGCCTGCACCTGTGCGATGTGCTCGCCGGATACACGCATCTGCACCGGGTAGCCGACCGGCGGGCCGTTCTCAAGCCGGGTCACGCGCATCTGCACGTCCGGGAACTGCTTGATCACGTCCTTCAGCATCCAGTCGCGGGTCGCTTCGCGGGCCTTGGCGTCTTCGGTGAGCACCACGAACTGGGCGAAGTTGGTGGCCGGCAGCTGCTGGTCCAGCGGCAGGTAGAAGCGCGGCGAACCGGTGCCGACGTAGGCCACGTAGTTGCTGATGCCTTCGCGCCCCTTCAGCAGCTTCTCCAGCTTGTCGGCCTGCGCCTGGGTGGCGGCCAGCGATGCGCCTTCGGCCAGTTCGATGTCCACCATCAGTTCGGGCCGGGTGGAATCGGGGAAGAACTGCTGCGGCACGAAGCGGAACAGCATCAGCGAGCCGATGAACAGCGCGATGGTCGCACCGATCACCCACCAGCGATGGCGCAGGCAGGTATCCAGGAAACCCCGGAAGCGGGTATAGAACGGCCGCTGGTACGGGTCATGGTCGTGCGCATGCTCCTTCGGCGCGATCCAGCGCGCGAGCGCCGGATGGCGGTCGGCCCACTGCAGGCGCTTGGCGCGCCAGCGACCGGCCAGGCTGTCGGGCTTGGGCAGCTGCGGATTGAACAGGTCCGGCAGCATCTTGTCGCCCAGGTACGGGATGAACAGCACCGCTGCGATCCAGGACACCACCAGCGCGATGGTCACCACCTGGAACAGCGAACGGGTGTACTCGCCGGTGCTTGAGGCCGCCGTTGCAATGGGCAGGAAGCCGGCCGCGGTGATCAGCGTGCCGGTCAGCATCGGGAACGCGGTCGATTCCCAGGCAAAACTGGCCGCGCTCAGGCGGTCGTAGCCCTGCTCCATCTTGGTGGCCATCATCTCCACCGCGATGATCGCATCGTCCACCAGCAGGCCCAGCGCCAGCACCAGCGCGCCCAGCGAGATCTTGTGCAGTCCGATGTCGAAGTAGTGCATGACGAAGAAGGTCATCGCCAGCACCAGCGGAATGGTCACGCCCACCACCAGGCCGGTGCGCAGGCCCAGCGAGAAGAAGCTGACCAGCAGCACGATCACCACCGCTTCGGTCAGCACCTGCACGAACTCACCCACCGACTCTTCCACCGCGTGCGGCTGGTCGGACACCTTGCGCAGCTGCATGCCGGCCGGCAGGGTCTTCTGCAGCCGCTCGAACTCGGCATCCAGGGTGGCACCAAGTTTCAGGATGTCGCCGCCATCCTTCATCGCCACCGCCAGGCCGATCGCATCCTGGCCCATGAAGCGCATCTTCGGCGAGGCCGGATCGGCAAAGCCACGCTTCACCTCGGCGATGTCGCCCAGGTGCAAGGTCCGCTCGCCGGCCTGGATCGGGAACTTGCGGATGTCTTCGATCGAATCGAACTGGCCGGTCACGCGCAGCTGCACGCGATCGGTCGGGGTCTCGAAGAAGCTGGTGGCGGTCACCGCGTTCTGGTCGGCCAACGCCTGCTGCACCTGCTGCAGCGACACGCCCAGCGTGGCCAGCTTGGTGTTGGACAGTTCGATCCAGACCTTCTCGTCCTGCAGGCCGACCAGGTCGATCTTGCCGACGTCGGGCACGCGCTGCAGTTCCAGCTGGATGCGGTCGGCAAAGTCGCGCATCACCGCGTAGTCGAAGCCTTCGCCGGTCAGCGCATAGATGTTGCCGAAGGTATCGCCGAACTCATCGTTGTAGAACGGCCCGACGATCTCGCGCGGCAGCGTCGCCTTGATGTCACCCACGCGCTTGCGCACCTGGTACCAGAGATCGGGAATCTGCTTGGAACGCAGGCTGTCGCGGGCCATGAAGATCACCTGCGATTCGCCCGGGCGGGAGTACGAGCGGATGAACTCGTACTCGCCGGTGTTCATCAGCGCCTTCTCGATCGGCTCGGTTACCTGCCGCGAGACCTGCTCGGCGGTGGCGCCAGGCCACATTGTGCGCACCACCATCGCCTTGAAGGTGAAGGGTGGATCTTCAGACTGACCCAAGTGCTTGTAGGACCAGGCGCCGATGACGGCGAAGGCCAGCATCGCAAACAGCACCAGCGGGCGATTGCCCAACGCCCATTCGGAGAGATTGAAGCGGCGCACGGATCAGTGCCCCTTGCCTGCGGCCGGCGTGGCCGCCGGTGCCAGCACCGGACGATTCTGGCGGTCGACCGGCGTCACCACCTGGCCTTCGCGCAGCAGATGGCCGCCGGCAGCCACCACCCAGTCACCCGCGGCCACGCCGGACAGCACCGGCACCGCCTGCGCACCATAGGCACCGACCGTCACCGGGGTGGCCTTCAGCGCACCATTGGACGGATTGACCACCCACACGCTGGCCTTGCCATCACTGCCGCGCAGCACCGAGCCGAGCGGCAGCTGCAGGGTGCCATTGCGGCCAGCCGCGGCGAACACCCGCGCGCTCTGGCCCAGTTCGACTTCGCTCAAGGCTTCCGGCGCCAGGCTGACCCGCGTGGCATAGGTGCGCGCCTGCGCGTCGGCGGCCGGCGCGATCTCGCGCAGGGTGCCCGGCAGCAGCTGGCCCGGGCGGTTCCACAGTTCCACCTGCACCGACTGACCGACCTTGTAGTCGCGGATGCTGCTTTCCGGCAGCGCGATCAGCACTTCGCGGCCACCATCTGCGGCCAGGGTGAACACCGTCTGCCCGGCACTGACCACCTGCCCGGCTTCGGCCTGGCGGTTGGCGATCACGCCGTCGGCCGGCGCGCGCAGCTGCGCGTACTCGGCCTGGTTGCGGGCCACCGCCAGGTTGGCGCGGGCGGCATTGGCCTGGCCCTGCGCGGCCTTGAACGCGGCGGTCTGCTGGTCCAGCGCCGAGCGGCTGACAAGTTGGTCCTCGGCCAGCTTGGCGTAGCGCTTCTGGTCATCGCGGGCGCGCACCAGGTCGGCTTCCGCCGCCGCCAGCTGCGCCTGCGAGGCGGCTGCCTGCGAGGCGTAGTCGGCCACGTCCAGCTCGGCCAGCAGCTGGCCCTTCTTCACGCGCTGCCCGGCGTCAACATGACGCTTGATCAGGTTGCCGCCGACCCGGAACGACAGCGGGCTCTCCTGGCGGGCGCGTACCTCGCCGGGGTAGGCCGCCGGCGCCTGTCCGTCCTGCGTGGTGGGATGCACCACCAGCACCGGAATGGCCGCCACCGGTTCGGCGGCCTGCCTGCCACAGGCTGCCACCACCACCGCCAGCACGCCAACACCCAACCAACGCATGTTCTTCATGAGGTACAAGACCTGAAAAGGGGATCCGGGGGAACGCGTCGGCAACATACTGTTGCGACACGGACATTAGTGAACCAGTCGGTATAGTATAAATATCGAACCGCTTGGTCTAGTATTGTCGTGATGAGTTCTCCCACTTCCCGCAAGCCGTCGGCCAAGCCCGCTGCCAAGGCCGCCGGACCCGGGCGTCCCAAGGACCTCGGCAAGCGCGCGGCGATCCTTGAAGCAGCCAAAGCACTGTTCATCGAACAGGGCTATACGGGTGTGAGCATGGACACCATCGCCGCTCAGGCCGGCGTCTCGAAGCTGACCGTGTACAGCCACTTCGGCGACAAGGAGACCCTGTTCTCCGAGGCAGTGCAGTCAAAATGCATTGAAATGCTGCCTGACGCGCTGTTCGTGGCCGACGCGGACGGCCCGCTGCGCGACCAGCTGATCGGTATCGGCCTGGCCTTCTTCGAGCTGATCACCTCCGATGCTGCGATTTCCATCCAGCGCATGATGATGGCGCCGGAAACCGATGAGCGCTTGCGCGAGCTGTTCTGGCAGGCCGGTCCGGAGCGCACCTGCGAGGCCCTGGCCGACTTCCTGCGCGCGCGCGGTGCGCGAGGCGAACTGGAGATCCCCGACTATTACCTGGCCGGCCAGCAGTTCCTGACCCTGGTCAAGGGCGAAGTGCACATGCATATGATGTGCGGCATGCCACTGTCACCGGTGGAATGCGACCCTCTCACCCACGTGACCGCCAGCATCGACTTCTTCCTGCGCGCCTACGCGCCAAGAGGGGCCGGGACGGCCGGATAACCAAAACTGAACGAACCGGAGGTCGCGATGACTTCCGGCACTGCGACCCCGGCTACCCGGCAGCTGATGCTCTGGGCGCGCCGCCGGCCTCCGGCACCGGTAAAATGGCCGGCCCACTGCGCTGGATTTGAACCTCATGACGATTGATTACGCCCACGCCCGCGAACTGATGGTGGAACAGCAGATCCGTCCCTGGGACGTGCTGGACATCAAGGTGCTCGACGTCCTGGCCCGCCTGCCGCGCGAGGCCTTCGTCGCCGACGCGCACCGGGCGCTGGCCTACGCCGATGTTGAACTGCCGATCGGCCATGGCCAGAAGATGATGAAGCCGGTCATCGAGGGCCGTACCCTGCAGGCACTGGACCTGCAGCCGGGTGACGAAGTGCTGGAAATCGGCACCGGCAGCGGTTTCCTGTCGGCCTGCATTGGCGCGCTGGCGCGCGACGTGCTGAGCCTGGAGATCGACCCGGAGCTGGCCGCCGCCGCACGCGCGCGCCTGGATGCTTCCGGCCTGGGCACCAACGTCCGCGTGGAAGTGGCCGACGCCCTGGCCTGGCAGACCGAACGCCGCTTTGACGTGATCTGTGTCACTGGTGCCGTCGACGTGGTGCCGTCACAGTTCGCATCGTGGCTGCGTCCGGGTGGTCGCCTGTTCGTGATCCATGGCCGTTCGCCGGCGATGGAGGCCCTGCTGGTCAAGGCCGACGGCAGCAGCGAGTCCCTGTTCGAGACCGATATCGATTACCTGCGCGGTGCCGCCCCGGCACCCCAGTTCCACCTCTGAGTCCAAGGAAGCCGCAATGATCCGCCGATCCCTCGCTGTTGCGCTGGCCACTGCCCTGCTGCCGTTGTCCGCCCATGCCGCCGACCTGCTGCAGGTCTATGAAATGGCGCGCAATGGTGACCCGCAGCTGTCCGCCGCCGAATCCACCCGGCTGTACGACAAGGAAGGCGCCGTGCAGGCGCGTGCTGCCCTGCTGCCGCAGATCGACGGCACGGCCACACTGAACCGCTCGCGCAGCGAAGCCGACCATGACGCCAACTCCGGCACGGTCACCAGCAAGCGCCGCAACTACACGATCAACGGCAGCCAGACGCTGTTCAACTGGACCCAGATCAACAACCTGCGTTCGCAGCGCGAACTGAGCAAGGCAGCGGACTTCACCCTCGATTCGGCCAACGACAGCCTGATCGTGCGCACCTCGGCGGCCTACTTCAACGTGCTGGTGGCGATCGAATCTCTGAACGCCGCACAGACCAATGAAGCGGCCGCGAAGAAGCAGTTCGACTTCGCCGACAAGCGCCTGGAAGTGGGCCTGGCGCCGATCACCGACGTGCACGAAGCACGCGCCCAGTACGACCAGGCGCGCGCCAACACCATCGTTGCGCAGAACACCCTGGCCGATAACTATCAGGCGCTGACCGAACTGACCGGCCAGCCGGTGGTCAACCTGCGGGGCCTGCCGGCGGACTTCCGCCCGGAAGTGCCGGCCAACCGCGGCAACATCGACGAGCTGGTGCACCAGGCCAGCACCCAGAATCCGGCGCTGAAGGCGCAGGAACTCAAGGTAAGTGCCGCCGAAGCCGGCGTGCAGGCCGCCCGTGGTGGTCACTACCCCACCCTGTCGCTGGGCGGCAGCTGGGGCAAGAGCGCGACCTGGGGTGACAGCACCGGCGCCGGTTCGCTGTCGCCGGACGCTCGTACCAACAGCATCGGGCTGACCCTGAGCGTGCCGATCTTCTCCGGCGGTGCCACCCAGTCCGGCGTGCGTCAGGCGTTGGCCCAGCGTGACATCGCCCAGGACGGCTACGAGCAGCAGAAGCGTGCCCTGGACCGCAACACCCGCAATGCCTACCAGACCCTGGTGCAGGGCATCAGCGAAGTGGAAGCCCGCCGCCTGGCGGTGGTTTCGGCGCAGAGCGCGTACGACGCGTCGCAGGTCGGCCTGGAAGTCGGTACCCGTACCGTGCTGGACGTGATCCAGAACCAGCGCATCCTGTTCTCGGCGCAGCTGGACTATGCACAGGCCCGTTACACCTTCCTGCAGAACCGCTTGCTGCTGAGCCAGTCGCTGGGCGCGCTGGACGTGGCCGAGCTGCAGGACGTCAACCGCCTGCTGACCCAGGACGCGGGCAACCCGGCAACGACCACGAACTGAGTCGTCGCCCTGCCGGCAACGAAGAAGCCACCCGCGAGGGTGGCTTTTTTGTGGACGCCGCATGCACACGCATCCACGCATGACGCGGAACTACCGGCATCAGCCGGGCCATGCGCGCAGTTGCAGCACCGCCGACAACAGGCATAGTGCCGCCGCCAAGGGCGCAAGCACCGGCATCGTCGCCGACCATCGCGAGCCGCGCGACACCTCGATGCGGTGCCGCGTGCGCAGCGCTCCCAGGCACAGCGCTGCCGTCACCAGCAAGGCCACCGGGCCAGGCAGCACCGGCAGCCACCCGATCGGCACCCATAGCGCCAGCAAGGCCGAGAGCAGAACGACGACCACGGTCGCCAGCGTTTTCCTGGGCCCGCGTTCCTCTTCCCATGCCACTGACCACATCCCCATTGCCAGATGTGCGGCCAGCAACACCAGCACCAGTAGCAGCGCCGCCAATCCGGTCATGCCGGCGAAAGGCAGCAGCGGCAGCAGCCACTGCAGTTCCGGATGGCCTTGCAGTGCCACCGACAACGGACGCGTGCTGTCCAGTGCCGGGAACGCGACCAGCCCAGCCTGCAGCGCGGCCAGCAGCATCAACAGCAGCATGGCCAGCAGCACCATCACCGCCAGCACCCTGGACTGCTGCGATACCGTTCGAAGGCGCAGGCCGGGAAAGCCCAGCGCCAGACCGACGCTGGCAAACACGCCCAGCAACGACACGCTCGCGGCAAGCACGCCACCCAGCCCGAAGTGATAGGGTGCGGTTGCCTCTGGCAACCAGGGAATCCAATGAGCGTAGTGCACATGCCGCGCCGCCAGCGCCAGCAGCAGCACACCAATACCGATCTTCACCGTCAGCAGCGCGCAGACCAGCAGTGCTGCACGCCGCGGCGGCAACACCGCGAACATTCCCAACGACAGCGCACCGGCAGCCGCCAGCAACGGGCCCGGCAGCCAGCTGTCCGTGCTGATGCCTCGGCTGGCCAGCACCGCATGTAGATGCAGGGCGGCGGACTGCGCGACGCCTGCGGCCGTCGCCACCAGCTCCAGCAGCAATACGGCGCCCAGCAGGCCGGCGAGGCCCCTGCCCCAACTTGCAACCAGCAGCCCGTGCAGGCCATCCGCGCCTGGCCGTTGCTGGCGCACTACCTGCAGGCAACACAGCACAAGTCCGGCAGCCAATGCGGCCAGAAGCAGACTGAGCACGATCGCTGGACCGGCCTGGGCAGCGGTGTACTGGCCGACCCGCGCCACCACGTTTCCTCCCAGCAGCAGCGTCAACGCAACCACCGCCAGATGTTCCTTCCCGGGATGCAGTCCGCCGACGCCATCCCTGCTGCTGCCGCCATCCATCGCAAGTCCTCTTGATATCCGCCCAGATGCGGGCGACCGCAGGCTGGCAGCCCGCGCCAAGGGGCGGTATCAGATTCCGTGCGGTCTATGCCGCGATGTGATCGCACGCACGCTGTCTTCTACACAACCGGTCCGGCGGCGACAGGAATCCAACCGCTAAGCAGAATTGATGCAGGCGTTCACGACAGCCCGGCTGCGGGCAGAGAAACTGCCCCTTGCCTATCGGCGAGGCGGCGGCAGGTGCGGCGCAACCAGCTCCAGCGTGCGCTGCAACGCGCCGCGACCATTGCTGACCAACGTGCACCCGGCACGCGCCATCTCTTCGCGCGCCTGCACGCTGTCGAGCAGATGCTGCAGCAGATCGCCAACCGCCTGCACATCCTCGCCGATCAGCAATGCACCGGCCTCACGCATGCGTCGCGAGATCTCGGCGAAGTTATGCAGGTGCGGACCGGTCACCGTCGCCGTACCCATCGCTGCCGGTTCCAACAGGTTGTGGCCGCCGATCGGCTGCAGGCTGCCACCGACGAACGCAACCTGTGCGCAGGCGTAGAACGGCATCAGCTCGCCCAGGGTATCGATGACGAACACATCGGTATCGGCCTCGGGCCACTGCTTCGCGCGACGGGTCGCCACGTTCCAGCCCTGTTCGCGGGCCAGGGCTTCCACTTTGGGGAAACGCTCGGGGTGACGCGGCGCCCACAACAGCAGCAGGCCGGGGTGCTGCTGGCGCAGGCGTCGATGCAGATCGACCACCGCTTGTTCTTCGCCGTCATGGGTACTGGCCGCGATCCACACCGGGCGCCCGGCCGGCACGCGTGCATGGAACTGTTCGACAAAGCCCTGTACCTCCGGCGTGGCGATATCGAACTTCAGATTGCCCAGCGCCTGCACCTGTTCCGGCACGGCGCCCAGCTGCACGAAGCGCTCGGCATCATCCTGCGACTGTGCGGCAACGCAGGTGACGGTGCGCAGCGCGCGGCGGATCAGTGCGGCCAGCAAACGGTAGCCTCGCAACGAACGCGCCGACAGGCGGGCATTGAGGATATAGACCGGGATGCGGCGGTCGCGGCAGCCGAACAGCATGTTCGGCCACAGTTCGGTTTCCAGGATCAGCGCCAGGCTGGGCTGGAAATGGCCAAGAAAGCGGTTGACGCTGCCCGGCACGTCGTACGGCAGGTAGACATGGTCCAGCGCATCGCCCCACAGCGCGCGCACGCGCTCCGAGCCTGTCGGAGTGATGGTGGTGATGACCCAGCGGATGTCCGGGCGCTGCTGGCGCAGGGCGTTCACCAACGGGGCGGCGGCGTTGACCTCACCCACCGACACCGCGTGCAGCCAGACCCGCGGCTGTCCGCTGGGCTGCGGGTAGGACGCGTAGCGTTCGTCCCAGCGCCGGAAGTATTCACGGACCCGGAAACCCCGCCAGACCAGGTGGTACACCGTGATCGGCAGCAGGATGTAGAGCACGGCTGAATACAGGCCGCGCAGGATCCATTCGACAGGGTCTTTACGCATGCGGCAAGGATACGGGAGCCCCCCGGGAAAGACACGCGGCCGGGTTGGTAGAATGGGGAATGTCCGATGCCTCCACCGCCGTCCGCCCGTCGCTGCGCGATCCCCGCAACTGGCCGATGTTCGCCGTCATGTTCGGCGCTTTCGCCATCGCCCGCCTGCCGTGGATGCTGCAGCGTGCGCTGGGCCGTGGCGTCGGCTGGATCAGCTGGCGCCTGCTTGGCAGCCGTCGCCGCGCCGCCGAGGTCAACCTGCAGCTGTGCTTCCCCGAGAAGGACGAAGCCTGGCGCCAGCGCCTGGTCCGCGACAGCTTCGATGCACTGGGCGTGGGCGTGTTCGAGTGCATCCGCGCCTGGTGGGGCAGCATCGACCGCATCCGCCCGCAGGTGCAGATCGAGGGTCTGGAACATCTGCGGCAGATGCAGGCCGAGGGTCGCGGCGTACTGCTGGTCTCCGGCCACTTCATGACCCTGGAGATGTGTGGCCGCCTGCTGTGCGACTACGTTGACCTGTCGGGCATGTACCGCAAGCACAAGAACCCGGTGTACGAGTGGGCGGTGAAGTTCGGCCGCCTGCGCTACGCCAAGGCGATGTACGCCAACGAAGACATCCGTGCCACGGTGCGCCACCTGAAGAAGGGCGGCTTCCTCTGGTACGCGCCGGACCAGGACATGCGCGGCAAGGACACCGTGTTCGTGCCGTTCTTCGGCCACACCGCGTCGACCATCACTGCCACCCACCAGCTGGCACGGATGACCGGCTGTGCGGTGATCCCGTATTTCCACCGCCGCGAAGGCGGGAAGTATTTCCTGAAGATCGGCGCGCCGCTGGAGAATTTCCCCAGCGAAGACGTGGAAGCCGATACCACGCGGGTCAACCAGGCCATCGAAGCGATGGTGCGCGAGGCGCCCGACCAGTACCTGTGGATCCACCGCCGTTTCAAGCGCCAGCCCGGTGGGCGGAGCGATTTCTACAAATAACCGGATGCGGTGGAATGGCCGGCGTGCTCATGGTAGTCGCCAACCTTGGTTGACACCGATGAACCGAGTCCGGTCCCGAGGAGCCAACCAAGGTTGGCAACTACTGGCTCGGCGGAGATTCATCCGATTCGCGTGCCAGCAGGCTGCCGGCGAACAATGCGGCCAGCAGCACCGTCAGGCCACCCCAGAACGCGGAATAGAACGCGAGGTGGGTGTTGAGCGGAAACACCGTGACCGCCAGCGCCAGCATTGCCGGGCGCGCTCGCTCGCGGGCGGCGGCGGGCGCGAAACGCCACGCACGCCAGGCCTGGGCGACCGCGGCCAACCACAGTAGCAGGCCGAGCACGCCGGTTTCAGCAAGGATTTCCAGCACGATCTGGTGTGCATGCAAGGCCGGAGCATTGCCCCACACCGCAGGGCCCTCCTCAGCCACGCAGTCCGGATAGGCATCGCGGAAGCCACGTGCGCCAACGCCATTGACCGGATGCGCCTCGATCATGCATGCAGCGGCTTCCCATATCCGGGCGCGACCCGACAGCGCTTCATCAACGCCTTGTCCGCCATCGTCCCAGGCCATCGCTGTGCGTGCCATGCGATCGCGCAGCTGCGGCACGCTGGCGGCCAGCGCTCCTGCTCCGAGAACAGCGACCAGGGCCAGCACCGCCAACCGCTTCCAACCGAACTGGCGCACGCCGCTGTAGGCCAGCACCAGCGCGAAAGTGATCCATGACGCGCGCGAGCCGGCCAGCAGCAGCACGCAGCCCAGTGCCACCGCTGCCAGCACCCAGCCCAGGTTGCCGAAGCGGCGCGCCACTGGCAGCAGCAGGAACGGCGACAGGCTGGCCAGCACCTGCCCGAACTTCAGGTTGCACGGACCCAGTGCGCCACTGAGGCGGTCGGCCAGCGCGGCCTCGTCGGCCGGGCACAGTGCATGGCCGCTCACGGCCAGCTTCAGGTGTTCCAGCGACCAGAACCACGGGCTGGTACCGGCGGCGGCCTGCACCAGCGCATCCAGCGTCCAGGCAGCGGTGATCAGCGCCAGCCCGCCGAAGGTCAGCCGCCGCCGTTCCGGCGTGGCCACAGCAATTGCCACCAGCCACATGAAGGGCAGATAGCGCAGGCCGGCGGCGGCCTTGGTCCACGACGCCGCCGGATCGATGGCATCGAACGCGGAGAACGCCTGCGGCAGCCAATAGCCGAGGAACAGGATCGAGGTCAGCGCCCACGCCGCCGTGCTCAACAGGTGCGGGCGGCGCTGCAGCCGACGCATGACCATGCGCGCGGCAGCATACAACGCGCCAAGTCCGAGCACGGTTTCGGCGATGCCCGGCAACGGCCACATCGCCACGTACGCCAGCACCCACCAGGGCGCCCAGCGCCCGGCGCGGTCGTCGCGCACGATGACGGCAGGATCAGCCGGCGAGGTCGGCATAGAGGCGGAGGGTATCGCGCTGCATGGCCTGCAGGGTAAACGGGATGCGGGTCGGCAAGGACGGCGGCTGCGCCAGCAGGGCCAGCGCGCGTTCACCCAGTGCGCGCGCATCACCAAGCGGCACCGCGCCGCTGGGCTGCAGCTGACGCAGTAGTTCGCCGACGCCGCCATGGTCCCAGCCCAGTACCGGGCGACCGACCGACAACGCCTCGACCACGGTGCGGCCGAACGCTTCGGGCTTGTCCGACAGCTGCAGCACCAGGTCGCTGGCGGCATAGGCCTGGGCGATGCGCGCGGTCGGCGTGCTGATCTGCACCGCATCGGCGATCCCCAGCGCCACCGCCTGCCTGCGCAGATCAGCAACGTAGGCTTCGCGGCCGGGTTCATCAGTGCCCAGCATCCACAGCTGTGCCGGCACACCGGTGGCGCGCACGTCAGCCAGCAGCTGCAGCGCGTGTGCGTGGCCCTTCAGGCGGGTACCCCGCCCTGGCAGCAGCAGCAGCGGCCCTTCAACCTGCGTCAGCCACGGGTAATCCGCGGCCAGCGCCAGCCGCGGACGGCGATCGGCACGCGCCACGCGCGGGAACTGGCCGACATCGACGCCGCGCGGAATCACCTTCAGCCTCGCTTCGGGAACCGTCGGATAGTGCCGCTGCACATAGTCGCGCACGGTGTTGGACACGCAGATCACGCGTTCTCCGCTGGTCATCACCGCGCTGTAGCGACTGGGCGAATTCAGGCCGTGCACGGTAGTCACCCAATGTGGGCGCTGTGCGGCGGGCATCGCACGGATCGCGTACAGACCCAGCCAGGCCGGCAGCCGCGAACGGGCATGCACGATATCCGCCCCGACCTCGGTGAACAGGCGACGCAGGGTCGGCAGGTGACGCAGGGTCAGCAGCGACTTGCGGCCGATATCGAGGGTGAGGTGCTCGGCACCACTATCGAGCAACGGCTGTACCAGGCGACCGCCAGCGGACACCACCAGCGCGCGATGGCCGGCAGCCACCAGCGCCGCTGCAATTTCAAGGGTCGAGCGCTCGACACCGCCGGAGTGCAGCGCCGGCAGCAACTGCACCACGGTCAATCGGCGCATCGATCGAAGGCCTGCTTAGTCGGCCAGCACGAACACGGAGCCGCAGTACGCGCACTTCGCTTCGCCGTTGGGCTCGTCTTCAATCGGCAGGTACACGCGCGGATGCGAGTTCCACAGCGCCATTTCCGGCGTCGGGCAGCTCAGCGGAAGATCGCTGCGGTGCACGGTGTAGCGCTTTTCGGCGTTGGCGGGCGCGGTGGCGGTATGGCTCATGGCGGATGTCGATGAACGGGTTGCGAGGCCTGCGATTCTAGCATCCGGGCTGCCCCGACATTGCGCCGCAACAGGTCTTTGCGCACGCCGCGGTCATTCCATGCGTCTTTGCGCTGGGCATCGAAGGGCGCCGCCCCAGGGATTTCGCCGATCGATCCGCCTGGTTGGCACTGGAAATCGTCCGACAGCGATATTTTCCGCATTTGGATCGAACTAAATGGCACTTGTCAGGCCGCGATGGCTGTTGCAGGATCGGGCCAGGTCGTAACCCGACCTGCCCAATCCGACCCGATCGCATGGCCCGCCCCCACCGGACCGGCATCGCCTCTACCACTGCCAGCCTGGCGGACGGAGCGATGCTGCCCGTGGTGTCCGCCGATGCGGGTTCTGCCTGCCGCCTGCCCCTCCGGGAGACCCTTGCATGACCCTGTCCGATCCGCGCCGCGCCCTGCTTCCGCTCGCCCTGGCCCTGGCCTGTGCGACCACTGCGATGCCGGCACTGGCACAGGGGCTGCAGACCTCCTTCGAACCCGGCGAACCGGCGCCAGTGCAGGCAGCAGGTGCGCCGCAGGTGACGATCGGCAACGGCCCCGCCGCGCCCTACACCGCCAAGCGCAACGCCGGCTACAGCGGCCTGCATGCACTGCGCTACAGCAGCGAAGGCGGTAGCGCGCGGCGCGAGCTGTTCAAGGCGGACATGACCATCGAGGCCGATACCACCCTGTCGTGGCTGGTACTGCCGGAGATCGTCGGCAAGGACACCGTGGCCTCGACCTATGTGTCGCTGGACCTGCTGCTGGACGACGGCAGCCGCGTTTCCGCCAGCGCCGCGCGTGACCAGCATGGCGTGGCCATCGGTGCGCGCGCGCAGGGCGATTCGAAGACGCTGTATCCGCAGCAGTGGGCGCGCAAGGCGGTGCGGCTGGGCGACGTGGCCACGCTGAAGGGCCGCCGCGTGGTGGCGATCGAACTGGAAGTAGCCAGTGCCGACGGTGCACCGGTCTCCGGCTGGATCGACGATGTGCGCCTCGACGCGCAGCCACGCCAGCAACCGCAGCGCGTCTCCGACTGGGTGCTGACCACCCGTGGCACCCAGGCCAACGGCACATTCTCGCGCGGCAACAATTTCCCGGCCACCGCTGTGCCGCACGGGTTCAACTTCTGGACCCCGGTGACCGATGCCGGTGCGCTTAACTGGCTGTACCGCTGGAACGAGCAGAACGACGCGCAGAACCGGCCGCAGCTGCAGGCGCTTGCGTTGAGCCACCAGCCCAGCCCGTGGATGGGCGACCGCCAGACCTTCCAGGTGATGCCCTCGGCCAGCCGTGGTGTGCCGGAGGCAGACCGCCGCAAGCGCGCACTGTCGTTCGACCGCGCTCATGAAAGTGCACGCCCGTACCGCTACGACGTGCGCTTCGACAATGGCATCGCGGCCTCGATCGCACCGACCGACCATGCCGCATTGTTCCGCTTCGACTTCCCCGCAGACGGCAATGCCAACCTGCTGTTCGACAATGTCGATGCACGTGGCGGCCTGACCCTGGACGCTGCGACGCAGACGCTGTCCGGCTACACCGATACACGCAGCGGCCTGTCCAACGGCGCCAGCCGCATGTACGTGGTAGCGAGCTTCGACAAGCCCTGGCGCAGCAGCGGCCGTCTCGCTACCGGCCGCCCCACGGGCTACATCACGTTCGACACCGGTAGCGAGCGTCGGGTGACCATGCGCATCGCCACCTCGTTGATGTCGGTGGAACAGGCGCGGCACAACCTCGCGCTGGAGATCGCCACAACCGACACGCTGGAAAGCGTGGCCGGGCGCGCCCAGGACGCATGGGACGCACGCCTGGCCCGCTTCGATATCGGCGATGCCAGCGACGACCAGAAGACCACGCTGTATTCCAGCCTGTACCGGCTCTACCTGTACCCCAACTCCGGCCACGAGAACGTGGGCAGCGCGGCGGCGCCGGACTGGCGCTACGCCAACCAGGCCAGCGCCAGCGCCAGCGCCAGCGCCAGCGCCAGCGACGACAATACCGACGGCAGCGCGACCCGCAGCTTTGCCGCCGTGCGCGATGGCAAGGTGTTCGTCAACAACGGCTTCTGGGACACCTTCCGCACCACCTGGCCGGCCTATGCGCTGTTTACTCCGGAGGATGCCGGGCAGCTGGTGCAGGGTTTCATCGAGCAGTACCGTGCCGGCGGCTGGATCGCACGCTGGTCGTCGCCGGGCTACGCCGACCTGATGGTCGGCACCAGCTCCGATGTGGCCTTCGCCGATGCATGGCTGAAGGGCATCGGTGGCTTTGACCCGGCCGAGGCCTACGCCGCCGCGCTGAAGAACGCGACGGTGGTACCGCCGGACCGTCATGTCGGGCGCAAGGGCATGGAGCGCTCGACCTTCCGTGGCTACGCCAACGCCGACGTGCACGAAGGCATGTCGTGGACGATGGAAGGTGCCCTCAACGATTTCGGCATCGCCAACATGGCCGAGACGCTGGCCAAGCGCGCGACCACGCCCGTCGCACGCGAGCGCTACGGCACCGAGGCCGACTACTTCCGTCATCGCGCCGCCAGCTACGCGACGATGTTCGACCCGGCCGTGGGCTTCTTCCAGGGCCGCAGGGCCGATGGCCGCTGGCGGGTGGACCCCAAGCACTACGACCCGCGGGTGTGGGGCCACGATTACACCGAATCCAATGGCTGGACGTTCGCCTTCACCGCCGCGCACGATGGCGAAGGCCTGGCGGCGCTGTACGGTGGCCGCGACAGGCTGGCCGCCAAGCTCGATGCGTTCTTCGCCACCCCGGAAACCGCCGATCCGGCACTGGCCGGCTCCTACGGTGGCACCATCCACGAGATGACCGAAGCGCGCGACGTGCGCATGGGCATGTACGCGCACAGCAACCAGCCGGCGCACCACATTCCATGGATGTACCTGTATGCCGGGCAGCCGTGGAAGACCCAGCAGCATGTGCGCGAGATCCTGTCGCGGCTGTATGTCGGCAGCGAGATCGGTCAGGGCTATCCGGGAGACGAGGACAACGGCGAGACTTCGGCATGGTATGTGCTGGCCTCGCTGGGCCTGTACCCGCTGCGCATGGGCGCGCCGGAGTACGTGATCGGCTCGCCTGCATTCCAGCACGCACGGGTGGAGCTGCAGGGCGGCGCGGTGCTGACCGTGAACGCGGCCAACAACTCGCGCGAGAACGTCTATGTGCAGTCGCTGAAGATCAACGGCACGCCGTGGACGAAGACCTGGGTGCCGCACGACGTGATCGCCAAGGGTGCGACGCTGGACTTCGTGATGGGACCACAGCCGTCGCGCTGGGGCAGCGGCGTGGATGACGTGCCGCGCTCGCTGACCGCACGCGGCCAGCGCCCGCAGCTGCTGCACGACCTGCTCGGCAGCGGCGCCAAGGCGACGTTGGCCGATGGCCGTGCCCTGCCCGCGCTGGTTGATGACGATGCCACCACCACGGTGGGCCTGGGCGGTGGCGCAACCATCGCGCTGACCGGCCTGACCGACGGCACCCCGACGATGTACACGTTGACCAGTGGCGACGGCAGCATCCGTGGCGGCGAATGGGCGCTGGAGGCACGCAACGGCAATGGCAGCTGGGCCGTGCTGGACCAGCGCAGCGGCGAAGACTTCGAATCCGCCCGCCAGACCCGTCCGTTCCGCATCGCCAAGCCTGGCCGCTACAGCGAGTACCGCCTGCGCCTGCTGGCACCGGGCCGACTGCCGCTGGCAGAGATCGAACTGTTGGCAGCCAGCACCGTACAATGAGCCCTATGCGCTACCGTCTGCTGCCCCTGGCCCTTGTTGCCCTGTCCTTCTCCAGCTTCGGCCAGACCCAGGCGTTCGATACGCAGCTGACCCGCGATGGCGTGACGCTGAACTACCAGGACGCCCGTGGCGCCCTGGCCGCGCCGCAGCGCAAGCGCCTGATCGACACGTTCTACTTCGCCTACCTGCGTGAGCGCGCGGACTTCCGTCCGGCGGCGCCATCGATGGTCCGCATCGTGATCGATCCTGCCTACACCGGCATCGCCTTCGTCGGCGACAAGGACCAGGCGGCGACCATCACCATCAATCCGGGCTGGCTGGCACAGCATCCCAACGACATTGACCTGGTCACCCACGAAGCGATGCACATCGTGCAGGGCTATCCCGGCTACGGTGATGCGCGGGTGCCGGGCTGGCTGGTGGAAGGCATTGCCGACTATGCGCGTGATCGCTACGGCATGGACAACGCGGCCACCGGATGGACGCTGCCCGGCAAGGTCGAAAAGGGGCAAAACTTCGACAGCGGCTACCGGGTCACCGGCGCCTTCCTGAAGTGGGCCGAGGCCGAGCATCCGGGCCTGGTGCTGGCGCTGGACAAAGCCCTGCGCGATGGCCGCTACACGCCTGCGCTGTGGCAGAAGCAGACCGGCAAGCTGTTGCCGGCACTATGGGCGCAGTACGCCAAGCCGCGCTCGGATGCGCCGCCGCCGCCGCCAACACGCCGCGGCAAGCGCTGACGGATAGCGCCGGGCCATGCCCGGCGGAATGCAGAGCGCCGCGCTGCGCGCTCGCCAGGCATGGCCCGGCGCTACCCGATCTCACAACCCTCGTGGTCGCTACATCGTGGCCGGCCAACGCCTCAGCGCGACTGCACGAAGCCGGCGTACAGCGCGAACAGCTGCCGGAAATAACGACGCGTCACTCGATTGCGCATGGCACCCTCGCCAATGGAAAGTTGGTCGGGCCCAGGGCAGGAAGGCCGGTCCGGTCCCTTCCCGCGGCCGGGCCACGTGGGCGTATTGGACCGTAGTGGCGTTGCAGGGTAATGACCGGGTTGCGTAGCGCGTGTGGCACAGGCCGGCGGGCGGTAGAGCCGGCCGCTGGCCGGCTGTCGTCGTACCTGGACTTCATTGGGGTTGCCGGCCAGCGGCCGGCACTACCCGTTTCCGCTTTGCTGAAACAGAAACGCGCCCCGGGGGGCGCGCTTCTGCAGCCGGAATCGGAAAGAAGGCTTACGCCTTCTTTTCCGCTTCGAGCTGCTTGCGGATCTGCGCATCGACCGCGGCAATCGCGGTCATGTTCAGGATCCGGCGCGAGGTCGCGCTGGTGGTCAGGATGTGCACCGGCTTGTTCACGCCCATCAGGATCGGGCCGATCGCCACGCCGTCGGTGAACACGCGCACCAGGTTGTAGGCGATGTTGGCCGCTTCCAGGTTCGGCAACACGAACAGGTTGGCACGGCCCTGCAGGGTCGAACCCGGCAGCAGTTTCTGGCGCAGCGCTTCATCCCATGCGGTGTCGCCCTGCATCTCGCCATCCACGTTCAGACGCGGGTTGCGCTTGAGCAGCAGCTCGCGCACCTGGCGCATCTTCAGCGCATCCTTCGAGTCGTGGCTGCCGAAGTTGGAGTGCGACAGCAGCGCCACCTTCGGTTCCACGCCGAACAGCTTCATGCGGTAGGCGGCCTGCAGGGTCGCTTCGCACAGCTGCTCGGCAGTCGGGTCTTCCTGCACGTGCGTATCGACGAAGAAGAACACGCCCTGCTGGTTGATCACGCCAGTCATCGCCGAGGTCGAGGTGACCTTCGGCTCCAGCGGCAGCACGCTGCGCACGTAACCCAGCTTCTTGTGGAAACGGCCGACGATGCCGGTCAGCATCGCGTCGGCCTCACCACGGGCCACCATCACCGCCGCGATCAGGGTCGGACGCGAACGCATCAGGTTCTTCGCCGCGGCCACGGTCACGCCACGACGGCCGGTCAGGCCGTGGTAGTACTGCCAGTACTCGTTGAAGCGCGGGTCGTCATTGATGTTGGTGACTTCAATGTTCTCGCCGATCTTCAAGCGCAGGCCCAGACGCTCGATGCGCGACTCGATCACTTCCGGGCGACCGATCAGGATCGGATGCGCCAGGCCGTCATCGACCACGTTCTGCACCGCCTGCAGCACCACCTCCTCTTCGCCTTCGGCGTAGACCACGCGCTGCTTGTCACTGCGTGCGCGGTCGTAGACCGGCTTCATCATCAGGCTGGTGCGGTAGACGAACTGGGCCAGCTTGTCGCGGTAGGCGCCCATGTCGGCGATCGGACGGGCGGCCACGCCCGAATCCATCGCAGCCTGGGCCACCGCAGCCGACAGCTCCACCAGCAGGCGGCGGTCGAACGGGCGCGGAATCAGGTATTCGCGGCCGAAGCTCGGGGTCTCGCCGCCATAGGCCGAACCCATGTCGGTGGCCGCACGACGCGCCAGCGCGGCGATCGCGCGCACGCAGGCGATCTTCATTTCCTCGTTGATCGCGGTCGCGCCCACGTCCAGCGCACCACGGAACAGGTACGGGAAGCACAGCACGTTGTTGACCTGGTTCGGGTAGTCCGAACGGCCGGTACCGATGATCGCGTCCGGGCGCGCCGCGCGCGCCAGTTCCGGCATGATTTCCGGGGTCGGGTTGGCCAGCGCGAAGATCACCGGATCCGGCGCCATCGTCTTGACCATGTCGGCGGTCAGGATGCCCGGCGCCGACAGGCCCAGGAAGATGTCCGCACCGGCGACGATCTCGGCCAGGGTGCGCTTGTCGGTGTCGCGCGCATAACGCTGCTTTTCCGGGTCCAGATCGGTACGGCCGGTGTGGATCACGCCCTCGCGGTCGAAGGCCAGGATGTTTTCCGGCTTCAGGCCCAGCTGTACCAGCATGTTCACACAGGAAATGCCAGCCGCGCCCATGCCCGTGGTCGCCAGCTTCACTTCCTCGATCTTCTTGCCGGTGATCGCCATGGCGTTGAGCACCGCCGCACCGACGATGATCGCCGTGCCGTGCTGGTCGTCATGGAACACCGGGATCTTCATGCGCTCGCGCAGCTTGCGCTCGACGATGAAGCACTCCGGTGCCTTGATGTCTTCCAGGTTGATGCCGCCGAAGGTCGGTTCCAGCGAGGCGATGATGTCGACCAGCTTGTCCGGGTCGGTTTCATCCACTTCGATGTCGAACACATCGATGCCGGCGAACTTCTGGAACAGCACGCCCTTGCCTTCCATCACCGGCTTGCCGGCCAGTGCGCCGATGTTGCCCAGGCCCAGCACCGCGGTGCCGTTGGAGATCACCGCCACCAGGTTGCCGCGCGCGGTCAGCTCGCTGGCCTGCTGCGGGTCGGCCTTGATCGCTTCACAGGCATATGCCACGCCCGGCGAATACGCCAGCGACAGGTCGCGCTGGGTCAGCATGGGCTTGGTAGCGGAAACCTTGATCTTGCCCGGCGGGGACATCCGGTGGTAATCGAGGGCGGCCTGTTTGAAATCTTCGTTGGACATCGATGTGGGTTACATGAATGGGCAGAAGGGACAGGGGATCATACCCCCGTTGGAGCGCTCGGACCTGTCGCTACCCTGTCGCAGTCATGCTGCGACCGCACAATTCCGGGGCGTATGCGACGGCCTGAAGGGACAGCTTCGGCGCTGGCCATGACAGCCATGGGACGCCTTGAAACGCTGCGGGGCCGTACCACTGTCGTGATCGGCCCCGCAGTACCACACACCTGGATCAGCCCTTGGCCGGCAGTGCCTCGGGCACCGCGTCGATCGGCGGCGGCAGCTCGCTCTCGCGGCCGTCCAGCGCCAGCTGCAGGCGGTTGCGGTCCAGCGCGCCTTCCCAGCGCGAGACCACCACGGTGGCCACGGCGTTGCCGATGAAGTTGGTCAGCGAGCGGCACTCGCTCATGAAGCGATCCACGCCGAGGATCAGTGCCATGCCGGCCACCGGCACTTCCGGCACCACCGCCAGCGTAGCGGCCAGGGTGATGAAGCCGGCACCGGTGACACCCGCTGCGCCCTTGGAGCTGAGCATGGCGACCAGCAGCAGGGCGATCTGGTGGCCCAGGGTCAGTTCGGTATTGGTGGCCTGGGCGATGAACAGCGCGGCCAGGGTCATGTAGATGTTGGTGCCGTCCAGGTTGAACGAGTAGCCGGTGGGAACCACCAGGCCGACCACCGACTTGCTGCAGCCGGCGCGTTCCATCTTCTCCATCAGCGACGGCAGCGCCGACTCCGACGAGGACGTGCCCAGCACCAGCAGCAGTTCGGCCTTCAGGTAGCGCGCCAGCTTGAACACCGAGAACCCGCACAGGCGGCAGACCACGCCCAGGATCACCGCTACGAACAGGAACGCGGTGAGGTAGAACGAGCCGACCAGCCAGGCCAGGTTGACCAGCGAACCGACGCCGTACTTGCCAATGGTGAAGGCAATCGCACCGAAGGCACCGATCGGCGCGGCCTTCATCAGGATGTGCACCAGCTTGAACACCGGGGCGACCAGCGCCTCCAGGAAGCTCAGGATCGGCTTGCCTTTCTCGCCCACCGATGCCAGGGCGATGCCAAACAGCACCGCGATGAACAGCACCTGCAGGATGTTGCCATCGACGAAGGCGCTCACCAGCGTCTTCGGAATGATGTCCATCAGGAAGCCGACCAGGGTCAGGTCGTGCGACTTCTCGACGTAGCTGTGCACCGCGGTCTGGTCGAGCTCGGCCGGGTTGATGTTCATGCCGGCGCCCGGCTGCACCACATGCGCCACGATCATGCCGACGATCAGCGCCAGCGTGGAGAAGAACAGGAAGTACGCCATCGCCTTGGCGAATACGCGGCCCACCGTGCGCAGGTGGGTCATGCTGGCGATGCCGGTGACGATGGTCAGGAAGATCACCGGCGCGATGATCATCTTCACCAGATTGATGAAGGCATCGCCGAGCGGCTTCATCTTCTCGCCAACCAGCGGTTCGTAGTGGCCGAGGATGGCGCCCAGGACGATCGCCACGATCACCTGGAAGTACAGCTGGCGATAGATCGGCAACGGCTTTGCAGGCGCCGGGGCTGCGGTCGGGATGTGCATGGCGGACTCCGGAAGGGGCGTTTTCAGGCACGTACGGCCCCAGCACTGCACGGGAACCGTTACCGTGGAAACTGCTCGCAGGCCCTGTGCTGCACGCGCAGGGGGTGCGACCAATGGACGCCTTTGTACGCGCCGGGCACGCCGGCGCAGATAACCTATTGGTACTAGCCCCCCGGTTCAGGTGGCAGCGGTGCCTACACTGGCGCCGCACCGCCCGATCACGGGGAGGCCGGTGGCCCGAGCTGAACGGCCGGGCGCGTCATTGCGAAAGTTCCGGCCCTTGCGGCCGTTGTTGTCCTGTCCACACGCAATCTGAGAGAGCCGCACACAACATGCGCCCGATTCCCACCTTGCTGGCCTTGTCGCTGGCCGCCCTTCCCGCCTTCGCTTCGGCTGCCGATTTCGACAACTGGCCGACCAAGTACGCCTTCGGCGACGGCACCGAGCTGGCGGCCACCGCCAACATCGCCTACGACTACAACGATTTCTCCTCGGGCAGCGGCCTTGAGGATGACGATGCCGTGCGCCGCAAGGAATTCGGTGCAACGCTGAAGAAGAAGGGCGTCTACGACGCGATGGTCTACTACGACTTCCAGGCCGACACCTGGCTGGACGTATTCGTGCGCTTCGAGAGCAAGGCCTTCTTCGGCCGCGACATCGGCCGCTTCCGCTTCGGCTACATGAAGACCCCGGTCGGCCTGGATGCGAATACCTCCTCGCGCGCCGGCAGCTTCCTGGAAACCGCGCTGCCCGTGCAGGCCTTCTACGCAGGCCGTCGTACCGGCGTGGAATGGGTGCTGGAACGCCCGCAGTACCTGTTGCAGGCCGGCGCCTATGGCGGCAAGGACCTGCAGGGTGACAACCCCGGCACCACCCAGGCGGTGCGTGCGGTGTGGACCCCGGTGAAGGCACCTGGTGACGTAATCCACCTGGGCCTGGCCTATTCGCAGGAAAATCCGCGTGGTTACAGCGATGGCCGCGACGTCCACCACGAAGCCAGCGCACGCCTGCGTGCCCGCCCGGAAGCCGGCCTGACCGATATCCGCTTCGTCGATTCCGGCGCGCTGGTCACCGCCGACCAGATCCGGCGCACCGGCCTGGAAGGCGTCTGGATCCGCGGCCCATTCTCGCTGCAGGCCGAAGCCCTGCGCGCCACGGTCACCCGCAATGACGGCAAGCCCGACTACACCGGCAGCGGCCAGTACGCGATGGCCAGCTGGGTGCTGACCGGCGAATCGCGCCCGTACAACGCCGGTGCGGTGGCCAACATCAAGCCGGCCCACGACTACGGCGCGGTGGAACTGGTGGCCCGCTACAGCCGCCTCGACCTCGACGACGGCAGCATCCTCGGCGGCCGCCAGCACGACCTGACCCTGGGCGCGAACTGGTACCTGACCAGCCATTTCAAGTTCCAGGCCAACTACGTGAAGGTCGACGCCAGCCGTCGTGGCGTGCACAGCACGCCGGAGATCTTCGAACTGCGCGCGCAGATGCACTTCTGACCCCTTCCACGTCAGACCCCGGCGGGCGTGCACGTCACGCCCGCCGGCCCTGCGTAGACTGCCGCCATGTACTGGCTCAGCCGCCACCGGATGCTGTTGCTCACCCTGCTGGTCATGGTCGGCGGCACCGTGCTGTGCGCCGTCGCCGCCGGCCACTACGCCTGGCGACGCGCCCTCGGCGACGAGAGCAGCCAGGTGCAACGCCAGCTTCAGCTTTACGGCCAGGGGCTGCAGCAGCGTATCGACCGATTCGGCACGTTGCCGCAGGTGCTGGCGCTCGATCCGGATCTTCTGCACGCACTACGCGTGCCACCCTCGCCCACCGAACGGCAGCGGCTGAACCTCAAGCTGCAACGTGCCAATGAAGTCACCCGCGCTTCCACCCTGACTCTGGTCGGTCACGATGGCGTGGCCGTGGCGGCGAGCAACTGGGACCAGCCGACCACCAACGTCGGCGAGAACTACAGCTACCGCCCCTACTACCGCCAGGCACTGGCCCAGGGCCGTGGCCGCTTCTACGGGATCGGCATGACCACCGGCGTGCCCGGCTACTACCTGTCGCAGGCCATCGAGGAAGACGGCAAGCGACTGGGCGTAGTGGTGATCAAGGTCGAGCTGTCCGCACTGGAACAGGAATGGCTGAGCAGCCCGGACGTGGTGCTGGCCAGTGACGACCACGACGTGGTGTTCCTGGCCAACCGTGACAGCTGGCGCTACAGGCTGCTGCGCCCGCTGGGCGCCGATGAGCGCCGCGAGATGCTGGATGCGCGCCAGTACGCCGACCGTGCCCTGCAGCCACTGCGCGCACGCACTGAAGACGTGCTGGCCGACGGTGGCCGCATGGTGCGCCTGCTGGATCCTGTACTGCCGCAGCCGATGCTGTGGCAGAGCCTGCCGCTGCCAGCCGAGAACTGGAACCTGCACCTGCTGCACGATGCCAGTGCCGCCACTGCAGCCGGGCGAGCCGCGGCCCTGACCGGTGGCGCAGCGTGGCTGGCACTGGGCTTCCTGGTGCTGTTCGTGCAGCAGCGGCGGCGCCTGGCCAAGCATCGACTGCGCAGCCGCCGCGAACTGGAAACCCTGCTCAAGCAGCACGCACAGGAACTGCGCACCGCACAGGATGGCCTGCTGCAGGCGGCCACCGACGCCGACAGCGGACTCAGCCGCAGCCTCGAACACCTGCCGCAGGGCGTGGTGGTGATCGATCGCGAGTTGCGCCTGGTTGCCTGGAATTCGCGCTATCTGGAACTGTTCCGCTTCCCGCTGGACCTGGTACGCGTGGGCCGGCCGATCGAAGAGCTGTTCCGCTTCAACGCCCGCCGTGGCCTGCTCGGTCCCGGCCCGGTCGACGAGGCCATCGAGCGCCGCCTGAACCACCTGCGCAGTGGCCGCCCGCACATGCGCGAGAGCGAGAAGGATGACGGCACGGTGCTGGAAATCCGCGGCAATCCGCTGCCTGACGGCGGCTTCGTCACCAGCTACGCCGACATCACCAGCTACAAGAATGCCGCGCGCGAACTGCGCTCGCTGGCCGATGCACTGGAACATCGGATTGCCGAGCGCACCCGTGACCTGGACGAAGCACGCCGCGAGGCCGAACAGGCCAACCGCTACAAGACCCGCTTCGTCGCCTCGGCCGTGCACGACCTGCTGCAACCGCTCAATGCCGCGCGCATGTTCGTTTCGGTGCTGCGCGGCAAGCTGAGTGACCCGGTGCAGCAGCAGACCAGCGACCACATCGACGCTGCACTGGCCGCGCAGGATGCGATCCTCAACAGCCTGCTGGATATCGCCCGGCTGGAATCGGGCAGCCTGCCGACCCGTGTACAGGCCTTCCGGCTCGGGCCGCTGCTGCAGACGCTCGCACGCGAATTCGGCATCGCCGCACAGTCGCGTGGGCTGGTGGTCGACTGGATCGATACCAATGCCGTAGTGGTCAGCGATGAGGCACTGCTGCGCCGCATCCTGCAGAATTTCCTGTCCAATGCACTGCGCTACAGCGAGCGCGGCCGCGTGCTGCTGGGCTGCCGACGCCGCGAAGGGCTGCTGTGGATCGAAGTGCACGACCAGGGTCCTGGTATTCCGGACGCGTTGCAGGGCGAGATCTTCGAGGAATTCCGCCGCCTGCATGATGGCCAGCAACGCGGTGCCGGCCTCGGCCTGGCGATCGTCGACCGTATCGGCCGCCTGCTCGGCCATCCGATCCGGCTGCGCTCGCAGCTGGGCCAGGGCAGCGTGTTCGCGGTGGGCGTGCCATTCGGCGAGGCCAGCGCGATTCCAGCCACTGCACCACCTCCGGTGCTGGTGCAGGAGCCTGCTGCGGACAATCCCCTGCGCGGGTGCCGGGTGTGGGTGATCGACGACGACCCGCACGTGTGTGCAGCCAGCCGCGCGTTGCTGGAGCGCTGGGGCTGCGAGGTGGTGCTGGCCGACGGCCCGCAGGCCGCGCTGCAGCTGGCCACCGCCGGAACAGTGCCGGAGCTGGTGCTGCTGGATGTACGCATGGGCGACCACCATGGACCGGTGCTGTACGAGACATTGGCAGAGCTGTGGCAGGCCCGTCCGCCGGTGGTGCTGGTCACCGCCGAACGCGATGCGGGATTGCGTGAGATGGCCGCCGAACGTGGCTGGGGAATGATGGCCAAGCCGGTGAAGCCGCCGGCGCTGCGGGCGCTGATGAGTCAGTTGCTGGTGCGGCATCGCGGGTGATTCCAGCCAACGGCGCAGCCCCTCGTGGGTGGTGTCTGGTTGGTCGTGGAAAGCAAAAGCCGTGGGTGGGCCGCTTTTTTTTGTAGAGCCGAGCCCACGCTCGGCTGCTTTGGGCGGGTCCGCGAAGCCGAGCATCGGCTCCGCTCTACACGAGAAAGCGCAGCGCGCGACCCGCTTTTGATCTTCTTTTTCTTCTCCGTGGGTGGGAGAACACCATGAACTGTCAGCGGCCGGGTGGGTGGGTAGTGCGGGGTGTCCGCGGCATGGATGCCGCGGCCAAGCCCCCATGGATGGGTTTACGGCGTCCCCGCACTACCCACCCACCCGGCCAGCCCTCAGCAATCCGGCTCTCGGTGACCAACCAGGCACCACCCACGAGGGGCTGCGCCGTTGGTTGGAAACTACAACCCGGTGCCGGCGTCGCCCTCAGGCTCCAGCGCCTTCACCAGCACTGCGGCCTGCGTGCGGCTGTGGCATTCGAGCTTCTTCAGGATCGCGGTGACATGCACCTTCACCGTGTTTTCCGCCAGACCCAGCGTGTAAGCAATCTGCTTGTTGAGCAGGCCATCGGCCAGGCACAGCAGCACGCGGAACTGCTGCGGGGTCAGCTGCGCCAGGCGGCTGGCCAGCAGCGCATCGGCCTCCGAACGCTCGGCGGCCATCGCCGGGAACCACAGGCCCCCATCAAGCACGGCCTGCACCGCCTCGCCGATGGTCTCGGCCGGCGCCGACTTCGGGATGAAACCGGCGGCACCGAACTGCTGGGCGCGACGGATCACACGCGGGTGGTCGTTGGACGAGAGGATGACCACCGGTATGTCCGGATGCGAGCCGCGCACGTGCAGCAGCGCGGAAAAACCGTGTGCGCCGGGCATGGTCAGGTCGAGTAGCACCAGGTCCACATCCGGGTGCGCGTCGAGTGCCTCAGCCAGCGCTTCGGCGCTGGCAACCTCGCGCACCTGCACCAGCGGCAGGCTCTGCCGCAATGACTGCACCACCGCCGAACGCAGCAGCGGGTGGTCATCGGCGATCAGGATGGTGTATTCGCTCATGCGGCCATTGTACGGGCAGCCAACGGCCTCCGCCGGGCATGGCCCGGCGCCATCAGGGCATCAGCGCCCCGCCGGCTCCACGCTGCTGCGCCACGCATCGAGGAACTGGCGCCGCTTGAGCGCGTCCAGGTACACCAGCAGGCCGGGACCGAGCTGGATCGGGCGGCGGCTGCGGCCGGGTGCATTCGCGCCGCGTGCACTGCCGGTGACGATCGGCATCAGCCGCGCCTCGCGCGACAGCACCTGCTGGCCGCGTGGCGACAGCAGGTAATCGAGGAAGCGCCGCGCTTCTTCCGGGTGCGGACCCGTGCGCGGAATCACTGCGGTACGCAGCACCACCAGCGTGTAGTCCTCGGGTTCGACGATGGCCAGCGGCGCGCCGGCATCGACACGTGCCTGCGCGTAGGAGCCGAGCACGTTGTAGACCAGCGACAGCTGACCGCTGGCCAGCTGGTCCAGCAGCACGCCGGTGCGCTCTTCGCGCACCACGTCGTTGTCACCGAGCGCACCCAGCAATGCACCGGCGATGCTGCCACGCTGCGCGTCCTGGGTCGCCAGCAGGTAACCGACACTGCTGCGCTCGATGTCATAGGTGCCGACCTTTCCGCGCAGCGGCGCGCCCTCCGCGCGCAGCCGGTCCAGCAGCTGACGCCGGGTGTGCGGCACCTTCGCTGCAGGCAGCGCTCGGGTGTTGTAGACCATGACCACCGGCTCGTAGCTGATCCCGAACGCCTCGTTGCGCCACTGCGCCCAGGCCGGCAGCGCAGCGGTCTGCGCCGAACGGTGCGGCAGTGCATGGCCGTCGTTGACGAGCTTGGTCTGCAGATCCATGCCGCTGGAGATCAGCAGGTCCGGCGATGCAGGTCCGGCGCGGTCATGCAGGTAACGCGCGTACAGGTCCTGGGTGATGATGTCCTCGTACACCACTTCGGTGCCGGGATGCAGGCGCTGGTAGTCGGCGATGACCACCGCGAACACTTCGATGTCGGTGGTGCCGTGGATGCGCAGCTGCGCAGCCGCCTTTCCCTGCGCAGGGAAGCGGCGCACGTCGCCCGGCGCGGCCAGCACCGGCACGGCCAGCAGCAGGGCAACGGCAGCGGCGAACAGGCGGATCATGAACTGCTCCGGGGCAGGCGGATGGTAGCGATCAAGCCGCCCTGCGGACGGTTGCTGAGGTCGATGCGGCCGCCGTGGCTGTCGACCACGCGCTTGACGATGGCGAGGCCGAGGCCAGCACCGCCGGACGGCGCACCTTCGCCACGGGCAAAACGTTCAAAGACGCGCTCTGCGTCTGCTGCGGCAATCCCGGTACCGTGGTCGGCAATGGTCAGCACCGCCTGCCCACCTTCCACGGTCAGTGCGATCTGCAAGGGGCCATCGCCACCGTACTTCAGGGCGTTGTCGACCAGGTTCTTGATCGCCTCGCGCAGCAGCAGTGCATCGCCATGCACCTGCACCGGCTCGGCGGTCATCGCCAGTTGCACGCGCGGCGCCGGGCCGGCCTGCGGCAGCGCTTCATGCAGGGCCTGGTGCACGGTCTCGGCCAGGTCCACCGTCGCAAAGCGCTGCAGGTGCGAACGATGGATCACGCTGGCATCGCTGAGCAGCTGGTTGAGCAACCGGCTCATATGGGTGGCGTTGCGCTCGATCGCCTGCAGGCTGCGGCGCATGTCTTCCGGGTCGTCGTCGTCCAGCGCCAGCTGCGCCTGCGCACGCAGCGCGGCCAAGGGCGTGCGCATCTGGTGCGCGGCCTCGGCCATGAACGCACGCAGGGTTTCATTGCTGCTGGACAGGCGCTCCATGAAGCGGTTCAAGGCGGCCACCATCTGGTCCATCTCACGCGGCACGCGCGCATCCAGCGGTTTCAGGTCGGACGGCTCGCGGCGCGACAGCTCGCGTTCCACCCGCACCAGCGGCCGGAACGCGCGGTGCACGCCAAAGGCCACCAGCGCCAGCAGCAGGCCGGACAGCACACCGATCGCCAGCAACGCTCGATTGACCAGGTCCTGCGCCACCGCTTCGCGGGCGCGCCGGGTCTGGCCGACCTGGACCTGCACCTCGCCCTGCGCCGAGGCGGCCGCGAAACTGCGGCCGACCACCACGAAGCGCACGGTCTCGCCGCTGTAGGCGGCATCGAACAACTGCGGTTGCGTGCCGGGCCGGCGCGGCGGCTCCGGCAGGTCGCCATAGCCGGTGATCAGGTTGCCGCGGCTGTCGGCGACCCGATAGAACACGCGATCCTCCGGCGCCATCGCCAGCAGGTCCAGCGCCGCATAAGGCAGGTCGACCTGCCATTGGCCGTCGACCAGGGCCACCGAATCGGCGATGGACAGCGCCGAGGACACCAGCAGGTGATCATAGGATCGGTTGGCGGCGCGCTGGCCGTAATCGCGTGCGGCGAAGAGCAGGGCCACCGCGAACACCGCCAGCAGCACGCCGAGGTAGAGCAGCAGGGTGCGCCGCAACGAACCCGGCGCCGCAGTCGCAGCACGTGCGTCAGCCATCGGCGTCGGCATGGGTATCACTGGCTTCCAGCAGGTAGCCGACACCGCGCACCGTAGTGATGCGCAACGGCGCAGCGGCCAGTTTTTTTCTCAGGCGACCGATGTACAGCTCGATCGCATTCGGACCGGCCTCGTCATCGAAGCCGAACAGGCCATTGCCGATTTCGTCCTTGCCGACCACCTGGCCGAGGCGGCCGACCAGAATCTCCAGCAACCGGTACTCGCGGTTGGGCAGTTCGATCGGTTCGCCGTCGAGACTGACGCGGTGCGCGGCATTGTCGAACTGGAACCCCCCGATCTGCACCACCTCACTGGCCTGGCCACGCGCGCGGCGCAGCAGCACGCGGCAGCGCGCTTCGAACTCGCGGAAATCGAATGGCTTGCCCAGGTAATCGTCGGCACCGACATCCAGCGCCTGCACGCGATCTTCGATGCCATCGCGTGCGGTCAGCATCAGCACCGGTGTGCTGTCACCACGCTCGCGCATGCCTGCGAGCACCCGCAGCCCATCCAGTTTCGGCAGGCCGATATCCAGCACCACCAGATCAAAACTCTGGTAGCGCAGCACGCTGGCGGCGGCCAGGCCATCGGCCTGCCAGTCCACGGCGTGCCCACTGCGGCGCATGCGGCGGATGATGGCATCGGCCAGATCCTGATTGTCTTCGACCAGCAGCAGGCGCATGGGCACGGGGGTGGGAGGGGAAACGAATGCTACCGCGTGGAGCGGGATGGCGTCCGCCGGGCATGGCCCGGCGAGCGCAGCGGCAACGATCCTCGCTGCACCGCACAAATCGCTGACAGGACGATGACAGCTTGCCCGACCCAGACTGCGGCCGCGCACCGTCCGGTGCCCACGATTGCCGCGCGCCTGGCGTGCACCTGGGAGGGTTTGTGGAATTCACGTTTGCCTGGCGGCGCCCTGCCGCCATGATGGCTATGGCTGCCCTGTCGGCGCCGGCCTTCGCTGCCGAAGACGACCGTCCGGTCACCGCCAGCCTGGGCGGCCGCCTGCACCTGGACTTCGCCACCTTCGACAACGACAACCGCGGTACGCCGAACAAGGACGACACCGAGATCCGCCGCGCCTGGGTTGACGTTTCCGGCAAGTTCTTCGTGGTCGACTACAAGCTGGAAGCCGACTTCTCCGGCGACCGTGTCGAGGCCAAAGACGTCTACCTGAGCCGCAGCTTCGGTGATGCCGGCCGCCTCACCGTGGGCCAGTTCAAGCAGTATTTCTCGCTGGACGACCGCACCGGTTCCAACTATGGCAGCTTCCTGGAGCGCGGCAACGCCGGCACCACGCTGGCCCCGCTGTACCGCCTGGGTGCGTCGTGGCAGGCCAATCCGGGTGACTTCACCTGGGCGGCCAGCATCTACAGCCTGGAAAGCATCGACGCCTGGCAGGTGAAGGGCCGCGCCGCCGGTGGCCGCATCACCTGGGCCCCCGCGCCCAGCGAGGGCGACGTGCTGCACCTGGGCCTGTCGCTGGCCCGCGAGGCCTACGACAACCCCGGCGCCAACGGCACTCCAGGCCTGAGCATCCGCCCGCGCCCGGCCGGCCATCTGTCCGATGAAAGCCGCCTGACCCTGGTCAACTTCTCCGCCGGCCGCGATACCGACGTCAACAAGTGGTCGCTGGAATACGCGCAGGTGCGCGGCCCGCTGTCCTGGCAGGGCGAATTCAGCGGCGCCACCTTCGATGACGGTGCCCAGCGCGGTGACGTGATGGCCGCCTACGGCATGCTCAGCTGGTTTGTCACCGGCGAGAGCCGCGCCTACGACCGCAAGACCGGCCGCTTCGCGCGGGTGAAGGATATCCGCCACAAGGCCGGTGCCTTCGAGCTGGCATTGCGCTACGACCAGATGTGGGGCGCGCAGCACCTGGACGGTGCGCCGGACCTGCGCCGCGGCAGCACCGAAGCCTGGACGCTGGGTGGCAACTGGTACCTGCGCGACAACCTGCGCTTCATGCTCAACGTCATCGAAAGCCGCAACCGCGACCGCCTGGCCGGGGTCACGGTGGACCGCACGCGCGCGGTCACCGGCCGCCTGCAGTACGACTTCTAAGCCCGCAATCCCGGGCATGCCGCCCGGGCCCCTTCCACTCCCCCACGTCCTGTTTTCGCAAGGAGTCCGCAGATGATGCTGAGCATCCTCGGCTTTGGCATGGTCATTACGTTCATGTACTTGATCATGAGCAAACGCCTGTCGCCGCTCGTCGCCCTGATCACCATCCCCATCCTGTTCGCGCTGATCGGTGGCTTCGGCGCCGGCCTCGACGAGATGATGCTGGAGGGCATCAAGAAGATCGCGCCGACCGGCGTGATGCTGATGTTCGCCATCCTCTACTTCGGCGTGATGATCGATGCGGGCCTGTTCGATCCGCTGGTGCGGATCATCCTGCGCTTCGTCAAGGGCGATCCGATGAAGATCGTGCTCGGCACCGCCGTGCTGGCGATGCTGATCTCGCTCGATGGTGATGGCTCCACCACCTACATGATCACCGTCTCGGCAATGCTGCCGCTGTACCAGCGGCTGGGCATGAACGCGCTGAACATGACCTGCGTGACCATCCTCGCCGGCGGGGTGATGAACCTGACGCCGTGGGGTGGCCCGACCGCACGCGCGGCCACTGCACTGCACGTGGACCCGGCCGATGTGTTCGTGCCGCTGATCCCGTCGATGGTGATCGCCTGCGCCGGCGTGCTGCTGCTGGCCTGGTACCTGGGCCTGAAGGAACGCCGCCGGCTGGGTGTGGTGACCCTGCCCAAGGGTGGCAGCTGGATGGACAACAGCGTGTCCGACGACAGCAATGCGCTGCCGACGGTGGAAGACGCCGAGGACATCAAGCGTCCGAAGCTGCTGTGGGTGAACCTGGCCCTGACCGTGGCACTGATGACCGCGCTGATCATCGGCATCCTGCCGATGCCGGTCCTGTTCATGGTCGGTTTCGCCATCGCCCTGGTGATCAACTACCCGAACCTGGCCGAGCAGCGCCGCCGCGTCGTCAACCATGCCGGCAACGTGCTGTCGGTGGTGTCGCTGATCTTCGCCGCAGGCATCTTCACCGGCATCCTCAACAACACCGGCATGGTCGAAGCGATGTCGCACAGCTTCCTGGCCGTCATTCCGGAATCGTGGGGCCCGTACCTGGCGGTGATCACCGCCGTGGCATCGATGCCGTTCACGTTCTTCATGTCCAACGACGCGTTCTACTTCGGCGTGCTGCCGATCCTGTCCGAGGCCGCCGGCAACTACGGCATCACCCCGGTGGAAATGGCGCGCGCCTCGCTGGCCGGCCAGCCGGTGCACCTGCTCAGCCCGCTGGTGCCGTCCACCTACCTGCTGGTAGGCCTGGCCAAAGTCGAATTCGCCGACCACCAGAAGTTCACCCTGAAGTGGGCCATCGCCATCTCGATGCTGCTGATGGTCGGCAGCCTGCTGTTCGGCCTGTACCCGCTCGCCGCCTGACCTCTTACCAAGGAGCCTTCTGCAATGACGCTTCGAATCGCTTACGTCACCAGCGGCATGGGCAGTGTCGGTACTGCCATCTGCCAGAGCCTGGCCCGCAGCGGCCACACCGTGGTTGCCGGTTGCGCGCCGAACTCGCCGCGCAAGGCCAACTGGCTGCGCGAGCAGCGCGAACAGGGCTTCGACTTCATCGCCTCCGAAGGCAACGCTACCGACTGGGCCTCGACCAGCGCCGCGTTCGCCAAGGTGCGCGCCGAAGTCGGTGAAGTGGACGTGCTGGTCAACAACTCCGGTGGCAGCCGCGACCTGCTGTTCCGGCAGATGACGGTGGAGGACTGGAATGCGGTGATCGCCTCCAACCTCAACTCGCTGTTCAACCTGACCAAGCAGGTGGTCGACGGCATGGCCACGCGGGGCTGGGGCCGCATCATCAACATCGGTTCGGTCAGCGCCCACAAGGGCCAGATCGGCCAGGTGAACTACGCCACCGCCAAGGCCGCGATGCATGGCTTCAGCCGTGCGCTGGCCGCGGAAGTGGCCTCGCGCGGGGTCACCGTCAACACCTTGTCGCCGGGTTACATCGCCAGCCAGGCCATCAGCAGTTTCCCGCCAGATGTGCTGGACCGGCTGGCCGCCTCGGTGCCAGTGCGCCGCCTGGGCCGTCCGGAAGAAGTGGCCGGCCTGTGTGCGTGGCTGGCCTCGGATGAAGCCTCGTACGTGACCGGCGCCGATTATCCGGTCAACGGTGGCCTGTACATGGGGTAAGCCCTCGTCCACGCAGTACGTGGACCGCCTCCCCCACGGAGTGCGCGGGGCCGGAGAACCTTCGCTTGCGGGGGTGATCCGGCCCCTTTTTTCTTGCCTGTACCCGGTGCGTGCTATACCGGCAGCATCCGTGAACCGGAAGTTCACCCATGCAGCGTCTGTGGTGGGGAAACCTTGCGATCCTGCTGCCTGCACTGTGTGCGGCGGCCGCACCCGACCAGCTGCCGATGGCTGACGACGTGCAGGCAGATCGTCTGCTCGAACTGACCCGCAGCTGGGGCAAACCGTTGCCCCGCGCGGCGCGTCTGGAAGACCTTCGCGCCATGCTGCCAGCGACAATGGCCATCATCGAAACACCTTATGCATTGCCGGGCATCACGCTGCCACCGGTGGCCCTGTCCCCACCGCTCCAGATCACCGGCGGCATGGTCCTGCTGCAGGCCGATCGCCAGCACGTGCACTCCGTGCGCCTGGATGTCGGGGGCGCATGCGTGACGCGTCGGCAGATCGTCCAGCGCCAGGTCGCGCCAGCGCGCGTGCTTCCTCCTTCAGGCCACGCCCCGGAACAGGCATTGACGTTGAGCTACCCATCCCCGGATCGATGGGTGAGCTACCTTTTTCCCGGATTGCATCACGCGTGCGTCGCGCAGGTGATCCTCAAACCGGCAGATGCACCGCCGCCGTGACAGGAATGTTGCAGGTTGCACACCACCCTGCACCGTTCGTTGGTTTTCCGTAAAGAAGGTTTCATGTTCCGTTCGCATAGTGGCCATGCACCGCGCATCCGTGCCGGTGACCACCCCCAATGCAACGGACCACCATGCAGACCCGACACCTGACGATCGCCGTGGCGATCGCGCTCTCCGCCGCCAGCGCCCATGCCGCCACCGCCGCCGATACCGGCGCCAGCACCGATGCCGCGCTGAACGCGCAGACGCTGGATACTGTCTCCGTGAT
Source organism: Stenotrophomonas sp. CCNWLW162 (assembly GCF_037203745.1). Taxonomy (NCBI): domain Bacteria; kingdom Pseudomonadati; phylum Pseudomonadota; class Gammaproteobacteria; order Lysobacterales; family Lysobacteraceae; genus Stenotrophomonas; species Stenotrophomonas sp. CCNWLW162. Next base: position 101,758 of record NZ_JBBCBL010000002.1, read on the forward strand.
CGGCCAGGGCGAGACCCGCCAGGTGCAGCGCATCACCACGGTGGACAAGCAGGTGCTGCCGCCGGGCACCAGCGGCCAGAAGATCCTCGACCGCCTGCCAGGCGTGTCGGTGCAGTCCAACGATGCCTTCGGTGCCAACGAGGAGTCGCAGACCATCAGCCTGCGCGGCTTCGACAAGAGTCGCCTCGGCTACACGCTGGACGGCATCCCGCTGGGTGACAACAGCTACGGCAACTACAACGGCCTGAGCATTGCCCGCGCGATCATCGCCGAGAACCTGGCCGGCGCAGAGCTGTCGCAGGGCATCGGTTCGCTGGGCGTGGCCTCGACCAGCAACCTGGGTGGCACCATCCAGTACTTCTCGATGGACCCGTCGACCGAATTCGGTGGCCGCGCCAGCGTCACCGTTGGCGACAACAGCCAGCGCCGCGGCTACCTGCGCGTGGACACCGGCGACATCAACGGCTTCTCGGCCTACGTCTCCGGCGTACACCAGGACCAGGATATGTGGGCCGCGCCGTACCAGAACCAGACCACCCGCCAGTTCAATGCCAAGGCGGTGTGGAACGTGGGCGACCATCGTTTCGGTGCGTTCGTCGCGACCTCGCGCGCCAGCCAGGCCAACTACGCCTACCTGTCCAAGGACATGCTGGCGCGCGGCTTGGGCTATGACTGGAACATCTACGCGCCGGACTGGGAGCGCGCCGTCGCCGCCGCATACTGCGCACCGGGCACGCTGGACCGCAGCAAGTGCAAGTTCAGTGGTGGCGTCAACAGCATCGACGATGCGTACTACCAGAGCCGCGCACTGCGCGACGACAACCTCTATTCGGTCGATGCCGACCTGCGCCTCGGTGAGCAGGGCCGCCTCAAGCTGCTGGCCTACCACCATGACAACCGTGGCCAGGGCCACTGGTGGGCACCGGGCCAGCCGTCCTACCCGGGAACCGACAAGATGCTGCCGATCTCGATCCGCAGCACCAACTACACGATCAACCGCGACGGCCTGACTGCCGCGCTGTCGTGGACGGTGGGCATCCACGAGCTGGAAGCCGGCCTGTGGTACGAGCAGAACGACCATAACGTCTCGCGCAACTTCTACTACATCAGCGGTCCGTTCCTGGACGACCTGTACCTGAAAAACCCGGACCGCCTGCTGTTCAACCAGGACTTCGACATCCGCACGCGCCAGTTCTACGTGCAGGACCGCATGCGCTTCCTCGACCAGCGCCTGACCGTGGACGTCGGCATCAAGAGCCCGAACACCCGCATGCGCGCCACCGCCAACCCGGGGGTGGAAACCAGCATCGCCTCGGGCACGCTGACTGCCAAGGAATCGGTGCTGCCGCAGCTGGGCCTGGGCTTCAAGCTCAACGCCAACAACGAGCTGTTCGCCTCGTATGCCGAGAACATCGCTGCCTTCGTCGGCGGTGGCAGCGGCGGCCCGCTGCAGGTGTCGCCGGAATCGTTCGCGGCCAGCGCCGGCCTGGAGCCGGAGAAGTCGAAGAGCCTGGAAGCCGGTTTCCGTACTTTCGGTGAGAAGTACCAGGCGTCGATCGCGGCCTACAACGTGAAGTTCGACAACCGCCTGCTGTCGCTGAACCCGTGCTCAAGCATCGAAGTCGGCACGCGCCCGGAGTGCGTGACCCGTTTCATCAACGTCGGTTCGGTAAAGAGCCACGGCGCGGAGCTGACCTTCATACTCAAGCCGATCGACGGCCTGCAGTGGTACAACGCGCTGTCCTGGAACAAGACCACCTACGAGGACGACTACCTGTCCGGCGGCGCGGTGGTGCCGGTGGCCGGCAAGATCACCGTGGATACGCCACAGCGCATGGCCTCCAGTGAAATCAGCTGGAACCGCGATGGCTTCTTTGCCAGCCTGCGTGCCAAGTACACAGGCAAGCGTTACTACACCTACACCAACGACCAGTCGGTGCCGGGCGTGACCACCTTCGACGCCGGTGCGGGCTACGACTTCGGCCCGGGCATGGGCCTGCGCAACGTGCGGGTGTCGTTGAACGCGACCAACCTGACCAACAAGCGCTATGCCGGCCAGCTGAGCTCGTTCGCACCGACCGATCCCAAGGGCACGCGTTATGCGATTCATGCGAGCGCACCGCGGCAGCTGTTCATGACGGTGGCGGCGGAGTTCTAAGTCAGAAGCAGGCGCTGCGGCGCGTTGATTGTTCCTGCATGGCGTGGGTAGGCAGGCCCATGCAGGACACGCCGTAAACCCATCCATGGGGGCTCGATCGGCGCATCCATGCGCCTCACGGTCCTGCATGGGCCTGCCTACCCACGCTGGACAGTTCCCCGCGCCGGCGCGGAGACAATTGAAAGCAAATGCAAAAGCAAAGAGCCGGGCAATGCCCGGCTCTTTGCTTTTCAAGCTTTTCAAACGCAATCCCTCTGGTGGATTGCTGGCCGTCTCGCGGGAAATCGTCTGGAGCGGGGGGCTTGCGCTGGCCAGGACCGTCCACGGCATGGATGCCGTGGCCGAGCCTACAGGGACGTACTTGCGGCGTGTCCTGGCCAGCGCAAGCCCCCCGCTCTCTCCGATATCAATCAAGACGCCACAAGTCGCCAACGCATTTCATTCCGGCGCCAGCTGGTCCATCCGTATCCGGTTGGCGAACAGCGAGAACGCCAGCATGCCGGCCAGGCCGTTGGCGCGACTCACCCAGTGCGGCAGCCAACGCGGCGGCTTCAATACACCGGACTCGAACAACGGCGCGAACGCAATCGCATCGGTCAGGCTCATCTTGCCGGCGAACAGCCATCGGCAGACCTGCAGGCGATCCTCGGCCAGCATGTGGCGGAAGAAGGTATGCACCGACACCAGCCCGCGCAGGTACACCGTGTCCTTGGTGAAGGCCAGGCCGCCACTCGGCGGCACACCGCGGAACACCCGCTGCGCCGAGGCGAAGCTCTCTTCCGGGTTCTGCCCGGCATCGCAGAAGTAGCGGAACACCTCGATGAAGTCCGCACCTTCGCGCGCCATCGCGATTGCCTCGGTACGCAGGCTGATGCGCTTGAGGCGCTCGATGTCGATGCTGCCGGTGATCTGTTCAGCGAACGTCGCCAGCCCTTCCTGGGTGGCGGTCACCCGTGGCGAGGACAGTGCCAGGCTCGGCAGCACAGGCTGCTCACGGCCGTTCAAGGCGGTCAGCGAATGCACCAGCGCTTCGTGGTGGAACAACTGCGCGCGGTCGTAGGCGCTGAAGCGCGCACTGGTGCGCAGGCGGATGCGGGTCGGGCCGGCGGCGGCCTTGGACACCAGCTCCGGATCGAGCTGCACCTGGATGATGCGCGACTCGAAGAACGCGTCCAGATCGTTCTGCAGCTGCAGTTGCAGGGCAATGGCCGAAACCGGCACCTGCTCTTCCGGCGCCAGCAGTTCGTGATCGAGTTCGGCAGCAATCTGGATGAAGTGACGCGCCGCTTCGCGCGTGCTTGGGCCATTGCCCGGCAGCGGCTGCTCGGGGGCGCCGAACAGCTGCACCGAGCAGGTATCGACCGCAGCCGTGCCCAACCCTTCCAGAAGCTGTGCGGCCAGGTCCCAGCTCTGCGCCGACTGCCGCACGTAGTGACCCAGCGGATGGCTGTCATCGCAGTCGGCGGCAATCGCGGCCAGCGCGCGGCGCTCTTCGCTGAAGTTGAGCCGAGGGTAATCCACCTTCGGCAGCACCGGCTGGCCACGCGCCACGCTGTCCAGGAACGGTGCCTGCAGCGTTGCCGGCCAGCTGGTCAGGCCCAGCAGGCGGATGCCTCCCACGGCCTCGACCAGGCGCGCATCGAGCGCTGCATGGTGGGCCACGTCACGGTCCAGCGTCGCGGTCGGTTCCATGCGCGGACTATAGCGCCCTGCCCTTGCTTTGGTAGGTGCCAACCTTGGTTGGCATCCGCCGAAGGCGGGCTTCGGACAGATTCGTGCCAACCAACGTTGGCACCTACCAGGAGCGGGCAGTTGGCATCCACCCGAAGCAGGCAGAGGCGGGTTTCATTGCAGGGGTCAGAGCCCATTGCCGCGCGATGGGATCCGACCCCGCAGTACCGATCAACGCCTACGCGGCTTGCCGGCCGGGCGGAACTGCTGCCCCTTGCCCTTCCTGCCACCCCGCTCCTGCGCGGTCTCGGCCTGGCGAACGGCCAGCTTGGCCGCGGCGGCGGCCACTTCTTCCTTCAGCTTGAAGTAGTTCAGCAGCCGGCTTTCTTCAATCTCGCCCGCGTCGATCGCCGCACGCACCGCACAACCCGGTTCCTGCTGATGCATGCAGTCGTTGAAGCGGCACTGCGCCGCCAACGCTTCGATATCGGCGAAACCGCCTTCGGCCAGCGTCTCTTCACCGGTTGGCTTCAGTTCGCGCATGCCGGGGGTGTCGATCAGACAGGCGCCCATCGGCAGCGGCATCAGCGCGCGATGGGTGGTGGTATGGCGGCCACGCGAGTCATTGGCGCGCACCGCATTGGTCTTCATCCGCTGCTCGCCCAGCAGGGTGTTGGTCAGCGTCGACTTGCCGGCACCGGATGATCCCACCAGCACCACGGTGCGGCCCGGGCCCAGCCATGGTTCCAGCACCGCCACGCTGTCGGCATCCAGGCCGTTGATCGCATGCAGGGCGATGCCCTGCATCTCCAGCTCTTCCAGCACCGCCAGCGCATCCTCGCTGTATTCGGTCTGGTCGGCCTTGGTCAGCACCACCACCGGCTCGGCACCGCCACCGCCGACCAGCAGCAGGTAGCGCTCGATGCGGCGCGGATTGAAGTCGGCATCCAGGCCACAGACGATGAACACCGTATCGATGTTGGCCGCGATCACTTGCTGGTGGTAATGCTCGCCGGCCGCGCCACGCTTGATCGCGGTACGCCGCGGCAGCAGGGCAACGATGCGGATGCCATCCAGCAGCACCCAGTCGCCCACCGCCGGCCGTTCGTGGCTGGGGAAGCGCGGGCGCTGCCATTCCGGCAGCGATTCGGCCTTGATCGCCGCATCCGGGCCATCGGCCACGACATAGTGCGTTCGATGCTGTTCGATCACCCGCGCCGGGCGGGCCTGCGGGTGGGCGGCCATCACAGCCTGCCACTCGGCCTGCTGCGCCGGGCCCGGCCAGGGCCAGCCGATGGTCTGCAGGGCGGTAAAATCGGGAGTCTGGGTCATCGCCGCCATTCTACCTGTGCCAGTGCCCCGCCAGCCCAACAACGGCAAGCCCTGGGGCCTTGCCATGCGCTGCAGCAATTCCGCTACCATGGAATCCCCATGCCATTCGACGGCCCACCGCCCATGTCCACCCCCTCGCCCAAGCCCCTGGTCATCCGCGAGCGCCTCTCCGAAGTGCGCTATGAAATCCGCGGAGAACTGGCTCGACGAGCGCGGGAGCTGGAGGCGCAGGGCCGCAAGCTGATCAAGCTCAACATCGGCAACCCCGGTGCGTTCGGCTTCCGTGCACCGGAACACCTGCAGCGCGCGATCGCCGATGACATGGGCCGCACCGATCCCTATACCCACCAGCAGGGCCTGCCGGAAGCGCGTGAAGCCATTGCCGCGGCCTACGCCCGTCGCGGTGCGCCCGATGCACACCCGGATCGCGTCTTCGTCGGTAACGGCGTCAGCGAGCTGATCGACCTGTCGCTGCGGGCGTTGCTCAACCCGGGCGACGAAGTGCTGGTGCCCTCGCCGGACTATCCGCTGTGGTCGGCCTCGACCATCCTCAATGACGGCCGCCCGGTGTATTACCGCTGTGCGCCGGAGAACGGCTTCCAGCCGGACCCGAGCGAAATCGAGACGCTGGTGTCCTCGCGCACCCGCGCCATCGTGCTGATCAACCCGAACAATCCCAGCGGCGCCAGCTACCCGCGCGAGCTGCTGGAACGCGTGGTCGAGATCGCGCGCCGCCACAACCTGCTGCTGCTGGTCGACGAGATCTACGACCAGATCCTGTACGACGACGCGGTCTTCCAGCCGGTCGCGCCGCTGGCCGGCGACCACCCGTGCCTGACCTTCAGTGGCCTTAGCAAGGTGCACCGCGCCTGCGGCTGGCGCGTGGGCTGGGCCCACCTCAGCGGCGACGATGCGCGCCTGGGTGACTTCCGCGCCGCACTGGACCTGCTGGGCGCGCTGCGCCTGTGCGCCAACGTGCCGGGCCAGTACGCCATCGATGCTGCGGTGAATGGCCCGGATACCATCTCCGGACTGTGCACCCCGGGTGGCCGCCTGTATGAAACCCGCCGCGCGGTGATCGAGGCCTGCGAAGCCAGCGAGCACCTGTCGCTGGTCGCGCCGGCCGGTGCGCTGTACGCGTTCCCGGCCGTGGTCGGTGCCGCAGCCAAGGGCTTCGACGACCATGATTTCGCGCTGGACCTGATGAACAACGAAGGCGTGCTGGTGGTGCCGGGCTCCAGCTTCAACGTGCCCTACCGCCATCATTTCCGCGTGACCCTGCTGCCGGAAGCCTCGGTGATGCGCGATGTGTTCGCCCGCATCGACCGCGTGCTGGCCCGCCGTGCCGAGGACGCGACCAAGGTCGTGCCGCTGAAGCCACGCCGCTCGGTGGCCTGAGCCGTGGCGCTGTCCTACCTTGCGCTGGGCGATTCGTACACGATCGGTGAAGCGGTGGCGGTCGAAGGCCGCTGGCCGCACCAGCTGGCCGCCGCCCTGCGCGCGCAGGGCGTGGACCTGGCCGAGCCACAGACCATCGCCACCACCGGCTGGACCACCGATGAGCTCGACGCCGGCATCGACGCAGCCGCGCCGCAGGGCCCGTTCGATTTCGTCAGCCTGCTGATCGGCGTCAACAACCAGTACCGCGGCCGACCGCTGGACGAGTACCGCCTGCAGTTCCAGGCGCTGCTGCAGCGGGCAATCGGCTTTGCTGCCGGCCGCGCCGAACGTGTGCTGGTGCTGTCCTTCCCGGATTGGGGCACCACCCCGTTCGGTGCTGGCAGTGGCCGTGACCTGGCCGCGGTCGAGATCGAGACCGACGAGTTCAATGCGGCCGCTGAGGTGATCAGCACCCGGCTGGGCGTGGCCTTCGTCGATATCACCGACATCAGCCGCGACCGCGGCACCGATCCGGCGATGATCGCCGAGGACGGCCTGCACCCCTCGGCGCGGATGTATGCGCTGTGGAGCGAGCGGGCACTGCCGGTGGCCGCGCACCTGCTTGGCGGCACGGACTGAAGCGATGGACGGCATGCCACGGACTGGCACGCCGCTGCCCTGCACTCCTCTGACGAGCGCGCAGTCTCGCTTGATCGCCGAGGCATTCCGTCCAGCGCAGGCCTGGGGCAACCGCCGCGACTACTACTACGCCCGCAGCAAACTCGGCAGCGACCCCCTGTACGACGGCGTGTTGCAGCACCTGCCTGACGACGGGCAGCCGCTACTGGACCTGGGCTGCGGACTGGGCCTGTTGGCCCACGTGCTGCGCCAGCGTGGCGGTACCCAACGCTACCTGGGCGTAGACGTGGATGCCGCCAAGATCACGCGCGCCCGGCGCGCTGCCGTCGATCTGCACGATGTGCACTTCGATTGTCTGGACCTGCAGGCGCCGCTGCCGGCACGGGCCGGGCACGTATTGCTGCTGGATGTGCTGCAGTACCTGGACGCGGGTCCGCAACAGGCGCTGCTGCGCGCGGCCAGTGCGCGGGTGGCCCCCGGTGGCCGCCTGCTGCTGCGGACGCCGCTGGCCACCGGCGATGGCCGCGACCGCACCACCCGGGTGGCCGACCGGTTGGCCTGGCTGGTTGGCTGGATGGGCACGCGACCGTGCCACTACCCCGATCCAAAGGTGCTGCAGGCGACGCTGACCGAAGCCGGATTGCAGGTGACGGCCCCCCGGCCGCTGCACGGGCGTACCCCCTTCAACAGCTGGCTGCTGGTGGCGCACCGCATCCGCTAGCGCCGCGCCATGCCCGGCGGATTCCATCCATGCCGCTGCGCTCGCCGGGCGTGGCCCGGCGCTACCGGTTATCCGGGCGGCAGTTCGGCCTTCAACCCACGCTCATCGAGCGCCTGCAGCACGCGCTCGATGATCTCCAGGTTGTGGCCGTGCGCCGCACCTTCATGCAGCAACACGATGGCACCCGGGCGCAGGTCAGGCAGCAGCCGTGCCAGCACGCCGTCCGGCGTGCAGTCGACCCCGTCGTAGCCGCGCGCGCTCCAGCCCACCCGGACCAGTCCCAACCGCTGCAGCACCGGCGCCACGAACGGGTTGGTCATGCCCACCACCGAGCGGTACCAGCGCACCGGCTGGCCACTCAGCGCCTGCAATGCGTGCTGGCAGCCCTCGATCTCGGCATGCATCGCGGCCGGGCCAAGCCGCCAGAAGCGGGCCTGCGGGTGGCTGAGGCTGTGGTTTCCCAGGTCATGCCCGCGGCGCAGGATCTCCTGCACCAGTTCCGGCTGCGCCAGCGCGCGCGCGCCCACCAGAAAGAAGGTCGCACGCGCCTGGTGGCGGTCCAGCAGGTCGAGCACGGCACCAGTTTCCTGGCTGGGGCCGTCATCGATGGTCAGCCACACCGTGTTTCCGGCCTTCGGTAACCGGGCCAGCACGGGCGCATAGAAACAGCTGTTGGGCAGGAACACCGGCACCATGAACAACGCATGGCTGGCCACCAGCAGCGGCAGTCCCCACTGCCAGCCGGCCAGCACCCAGGCCAGGATCACGACCATCTGCGACGCCACCAGCCAGGGCAGCCAGCGCCAGGGGCGGGCCGGGATGCGATGCAATGTTCCTTCGCTGCTCATCCCCCATGATGCCATGGGGGTTAGAATTGACGATTCGAATTCCCGGAACCCAGACGTCCATGTCCCTCGATCCCGCCCTGCGTTCGCGCATCGAAACCATTCTCAACGACAACCGCGTCGTGCTGTTCATGAAGGGCCAGCCGTCGATGCCGCAGTGTGGTTTCTCGGCCAAGGCCGTGGGCGCCCTGCAGGACCTCGGCATCGAGTTCGCCCATGTCAACGTGCTGGCCGACCAGGAAATCCGTGAAGGCATCAAGGCCTATGGCGACTGGCCGACCATCCCGCAGCTGTACATCGACGGCGAACTGGTCGGCGGCAGCGACATCGTGCTGCAGATGGCCGCCAGCGGCGAGCTGAGCAGCGTGCTCGGCCTGGCCGCGCCGGACCGCACCCCGCCGAACATCACCGTCACCCCGGCCGCCGTGGAAATGCTCAAGGGCGCGCTGGCCGACGCCCCGGGCGCCGCCCTGCAGCTGAGCATCGACGCCGGCTTCCAGCCGAACTTCCAGCTGGCCCCGCACGACGAAGGCGCGATTGCCGCCGAATCCAACGGCCTGCGCGTGCAGTTCGACCTGGCCAGCGCCCGCCGCGCCAACGGCATCACCATCGACTGGGTGGACGACATCCGCGGCAAGGGCCTGGCGATCGACAACCCGAACGCGCCCAAGCCGGTGCAGGAAATCAGCGTGCGTGATGCCGACGACCTGGTGCGTGCCGGCAACGTGATGCTGGTGGACGTGCGCCCGGCCGAAGAACGCGCCATCGCCGCTGTCGGCGTGCCGTTCAAGAGCTTCGATGGCAACGGCCGCGCCGAGCTGGAAGCCCTGCCCAAGGACACCGCCCTGGCCTTCCTGTGCCACCACGGTGGCCGCAGCGCGCAGGCAGCAGAGCAGTTCCGTGCGCTGGGCTTCACCAAGGTGTTCAACGTCACCGGCGGCATCAACGCCTGGTCGGACGAAGTGGACAACGGCGTGCCGAAGTACTGATCGGCTGCGCTTGATGCATAGGAAAAACGCCGGCGAAAGCCGGCGTTTTCTGTTGAGCCCATCCACGCATGGCGTGGATCTACTCCTTCCGTGCCCCAAGCGCGGGGGCTGACGTTCCGGTTACCCGGCAAACCCGCCTTCGGCGAGGTAGTCCAGTTCTTCCGGCGTCGGAATGCGGCCAACCACCGCGTTGCGGTGCGGGAAGCGGCCGAAGCGGCGGATGATGTCGCGGTGCAGTTCGGCGTACTGCAGGTATTCCTTGTCACCCAGCACGTCGAACATCGCCACCGAGCGGTCCTGGTCCAGCGGATCCTCGGAATGTTCGAACGGCAGGTAGATGAAGGCGCGCAGCTTGGGCACCAGCTGCAGATCCAGGCCTTCCTCGATGGCACGCGTGGCGTAGTGCCGCGCCAGGCCGTCGGTCGCATAGGAATGCGCGGTACCACGGAAGCAGTTGCGCGGAAACTGGTCCAGCAGCAGCATCAGGGCCAGCGCCCCTTCGGCACTGCCCAGCCAATGTTCGCGCGCGCGCGACGCCGCTGCGAAATGCTCATCCAGAAACAACTGGCGGAACTGCGCGTCGAACGCGTCGTCGCGGGCGAACCACTTCGCAGGGCCCGCCTCCTTCCAGAATTCCACCACTTGCGCGGCAACGTCCATTACCTACTCCCAGGCCCGGACGCCCCGCGCCCGGCCTTCATCATCATTCGTCGAAGCGCAGGTGGCGGACCGACTTGCCGTTGCGCCGGATAAGCTTAAGCGCCTCGATGCCGATCTGGATATGGTTTTCCACGAACTGGGAGCTGACCTTGGCATCGGAGGCCTCGGTCTTGACCCCGTCCGGGATCATCGGCTGGTCCGAAACCAGCAGCAGCGCGCCGCTGGGGATGTGGTTGGCGAAGCCGGCGGCGAACACGGTGGCCGTTTCCATGTCGATGGCCATGCAGCGCATTGCCCGCAGCCGCTCCTTGAAGGCCTCGTCGTGCTCCCAGACCCGGCGGTTGGTGGTGTAGACGGTGCCGGTCCAGTAATCGTGGCCGAGGTCGCGGATCATGGTCGAAACCGCACGCTGCAGCGCGAAGGCCGGCAGCGCCGGTACTTCCGGCGGCAGGTAGTCGCCCGAAGTGCCCTCGCCGCGGATCGCCGCGATCGGCAGCACCAGGTCGCCCAGCTGGTTCTTGCGCTTGAGGCCGCCGCACTTGCCCAGGAACAACACTGCCTTGGGCATCACCGCCGACAGCAGGTCCATGATGATCGCGGCGTTGGGGCTGCCCATGCCGAAGTTGATCATGGTGATGCCATCGATGGTGGCACTGGCCATCGGCCGGTCCAGGCCGATGACCGGCGCACCGGTCAGCTCCGAGAACGTATGCAGGTAGCCGCCGAAGTTGGTCAGCAGGATGTGCTGGCCGAACTGGTCCAGCGGTACGCCGGTATAGCGCGGCAGCCAGTTGTCGACGATTTCCTGCTTGCTCTTCATGGACGGTCCGGTACGGCGGGGGACCGGCTATTTTCGGCCAGCCGGGCGATGCCGTCGAGCAGCCGCATGCCACCATGTGAAGAAGGTCACTTGGCAAACACGCCGCCGCCCGGCTAGCGTCGGCGGCTTGGACTACGCCGCGAGGGGAACTGCATGGCATCGACGTTGTTGCACGCCGGGGTGGCATTGGCGCTGCTTTCATTGAGCACGGCACCGGCAGTGGGCGCCTCGCGCTTCGTCGCCGATCCCTACCCCAGCACCTACCAGGCCCATCCCGATGCGCCAGTGCTGATCCAGAACGCCACCGTACTGACCGGCACCGGCCAGCGCCTGGACAACGCCGACGTACTGCTGCGCGATGGCCGCATCGTCGCGGTCGGCCGCCAGCTGCAGGCCGACCCCGGCATCACCCGCATCGACGCGCAGGGCAAGTGGGTGACCCCGGGCCTGATCGACGTGCACTCGCATCTGGGCGTGTACCCCAGCCCGGGGGTTGGCGCGCACAGCGACGGCAACGAGATGACCGCACCGGTCACCGCCAACGTCTGGGCCGAACACTCGGTGTGGCCGCAGGACCCCGGCTTCGCCACGGCCCTGGCCGGTGGCGTGACCAGCATGCAGGTGCTGCCGGGTTCGGCGAACCTGGTGGGTGGCCGTGGCGTGACCCTGAAGAACGTCCCGGCCATCACCTACCAGGCCATGAAATTCCCCGGTGCGCCGTGGGGGTTGAAGATGGCCTGCGGCGAGAACCCGAAACGGGTCTACGGCGAAGGCAAGGGCGTGACCCCGGCCACGCGGATGGGCAACGTGGCCGGCTACCGCGCGGCCTTCATCGATGCGGCCGACTACATCGCCAAGAACAAACCCAAGCCGGCCAAGCGCAAGGGCTGGTTCGGCAGTGACAAGGGCGACAGTGCCGGTGATGCCGGCGGCAAGCGCGATCTCAAGCTGGACACGCTGGCCGGCGCCATCGAAGGCGACATCCGCGTGCACATCCACTGCTACCGCGCCGACGAGATGGCCACCATGCTCGACCTGGCCAAGGAGTTCGGTTTCAAGGTCGCTGCGTTCCACCACGGCGTGGAGGCCTACAAGCTGGCCGACCGGCTGGCTGCCGACGGCGTCTGCGGTGCGCTGTGGGCCGACTGGTGGGGCTTCAAGATGGAAGCCTTCGACGGTATCCCGGAGAACATCGCGCTGGTCGACCGCCCGAAAAACAGCTGCGCCATCGTCCACTCCGATTCACCCGAGGGCATCCAGCGCCTGAACCAGGAAGCGGCCAAGGTGATGGCCTCCGCGCGACGCGCACGCATGCCGGAGATCACGCCCGAACGTGCCATCACCTGGATGACCGCCAACGCCGCCAAGGCGCTGGGCATCGAAGGCCAGACCGGCAGCCTGGAGGCCGGCAAGATGGCCGACGTGGTGGTGTGGAATGGAAATCCCTTCAGTTCGTACGCACTGGCCGAGCAGGTCTTCGTCGATGGCCGACGCCTGTACGACCGCAACGCGCCGCGAGCAACGCCGCGTTCCGATTTCCAGCTTGGCCAGGAGGTGCGCTGATGGGCGTGTTGAACAAGCGCCGCCGGGCATGGCCCGGCGCTACCTTGGTTGCGCTGTTGTTGATGACAACCGCAGCCTCGGCGCAGGACCTGTTGGTGCGCAACGCGACGGTGCATACCGCCAGCGCGCGCGGCAGCCTGCAGAATGCCGATGTGCTGGTGCAGGGTGGCGTCATCCGCGCGGTGGGCAACGGCCTGTCGGCACCGGCCGGCGCCACCGTGGTCGAGGCCAATGGCCGCCCACTGACGCCTGCACTGTTCGGCGGCATCACCGAGACCGGCATCGAAGAAGTTTCCGGTGAATCGAGCACGGTGGACAGTTCGCTGAAGATCGGCGAGCAACCGCTGCGGCCGGAATTCGACGTCAGCCTCGCCTACAACCCGGCCTCAGTGCTGATTCCGGTCACGCGGCTGGAAGGCATCGGCTTCACTGCGTTGGGGGCAGCCACCGGCGGTGGCTTCGTGGCGGGCCAGGGCGGCGTGATGCGGCTGGATGGCAGCATCGACCCGATCGGTCCGCGCGCGCTGTTCCTGCGCATCGGCGCAGCGGCCTCAGAACTGACCGGTCATTCGCGCGCCGCACAGTGGATGCTGCTGCAGCAGATGATCGACGAGGCGCGTGGCCAAGTGGCTGCGGACTCGCCGCATGCATTGCTGACCCCCGCCGGGCGCCGCACGCTCAGCCGTTACCTGGCCGGCCAGGGCCGCATCGTGGTGGAAGTGGACCGTGCCGCCGACATCCGCCAGCTGCTGCGCTGGGCCGCCCGCGAGAAAGTGAAGATCGCCATCTCCGGCGCCAGCGAAGCCTGGCAGGTGGCCCCGGAACTGGCCGCTGCGCACGTGCCGGTGTTCGTCGACGTACTGTCCAATCTGCCCGCCAGCTTCGACCAGATCGGTGCCACCCTGGAAAACGCTGCGCGCCTGCAGCGTGCCGGCGTAGCGGTCTCCTTCGTGCAGCGCGGCGACGCCAGCCACAACGCACGCAAGATGCGCCAGCTGGCCGGCAATGCGGTGGCCAATGGCCTGCCCTGGGCCGATGGCCTGGCCGGCCTGACCCGGGTACCGGCGCAGGCGTTCGGCGTGGCCGACCAGATTGGCAGCATCGAACCCGGCAAGCGTGCCGACCTGGTGCTGTGGGAAGGCGACCCGCTGGACGTGGCGCACTATGCAGAGCAGGTCTGGCTGGGTGGTCGTGCAATGCCGATGCGCTCACGGCAGACCGAACTGCGCGACCGCTACCTGCAGCGCAACGCGCAGCCCTGACCGCACACGAGGACACACCGATGGCCACACTGCGCTGGTATTTCGATTTCATCTCGCCCTATTCCTACCTGCATTGGCAGAAGCTGAAGCAGCTGCCGCAGTTCGCGCAGATCCAGACCGTGCCGATCGCCTTCGGTGCGGTGCTGCACCACCTGGGCAACCTCGGACCTGCGGAGATTCCGGCCAAGCGGCGCTTCATCTACCGCCAGCTGCTGTGGACCGCGCAGGCCGAGGGCACGCCGCTGCGCTTCCCGCCGGGTCATCCGTTCAACCCGTTGTCCGCCCTGCGCCTGTGCCTGGCCGCCGGCGCCAGCGCGCAGGCGGTGGACGTGCTGTTCGACTGGATCTGGCGCGACGGCAATGCCGCCGACAGCGCCGAGGCGCTGCGCGAGCCCGGCACCCGGCTGGGCATCGATGATGTCGCCACGGCCATCGCCGAACCGGCGGTCAAGGAGCAGTTGCGGCGCAATACCGAGGCCGCGATCAGCGCCGGCGTGTTCGGTGTGCCGACCCTGGCCATCGACGGGGAACTGTTCTGGGGCAACGACGCCCACCCGCTGATGGCCGCGGTTCTGGCCGATCCTGGCCTGCTGCAGCAGCCCGAATGGCAGCGCCTGGCCAGCCTGCCGGTGGCGGTGCAGCGCAGTCGCTGAACAGGGCGTGGCGCGTTTCCCTCGCGCGCCTGGCTGGGATTTGAGATAGATTTCACGTTTCCGAACCTACAACCGCCCTGGAGGGGGAGCCGCGGATGCGCATCGGAATCGTCGTCGACTCGGCCTGCGACCTGCCGCAGGCCTTCATTGCCGAACACAACATCGTGCTGCTGCCGATCACCGTACGGATCGGCGAAGCGGTGCTGGCCGATCACCGCGATGAGCAGGCTACGCTGAGCTTCCTGCATGCGCATGTGGCCGAGCACGGTGCTGAAGCGGAGACCATTCCCTTCAGCGTCAACCAGATCCGCGACCTGTTCCTGCAGCAGCTGGTGATCGATTACGACCACGTGTTCTGCATGACCATCACCAAGACCCGTAGCCCGATCCACGACAACGCGCTGCAGGCCAGTTTCGCCATCCTCAACGACTACAAGCCGGTGCGTCAGGCGGCCGGCTACAACTCGCCGTTCGCGCTGCGCGTGCTCGACACCCAGAACCTGTTCGCCGCCCAGGCGGTGACGGCGGTGGAAGCGGTGCGCCTGCGCGACAGCAACGCCAGCGTGCAGCAGATCCGCGAGCGGCTGGAGGAACTGGCTGGCAACGTACACGGCTACATGGTCACCCGTGACCTGTACTACATGCGCGCGCGTGCGCGGCACAAGGGCGACCGTAGTGTCGGCCTGCTCAGCGCCGCACTGGGCAGCGCGCTGGACATCAAGCCGGTGCTGCATGGCTACCGCGGCGAGACCGGGCCGGTGGCCAAGATCAAGGGCTTCGACAACGCCGTGCAGAAGCTGTTCGCGGTGGTCGGCCAGCGTGTGCGCGCCGGGCTGATGACACCCACGGTGTGCGTCAGCTACGGCGGTGAGCTGGACGAGCTGCGCACCCTGCCCGGCTACGCGCAGCTGAAGGAAATCTGCGCCACCCATGGCGTGACCGTGTACGAATCGGTGATGAGCCTGACCGGCATGGTCAACGTCGGCAAGGGCGCGGTCACCGTGGGCTTCGCCGATGGGCCGCATCGGTTTGAATGAGGGCCAACGCAGGCTGGTATCTGCACATCGATTCCACCGCGACTGTGCCAGCCTTTCCACACTTCAAGGAGAACTCCATGCCTGCGCAGTACCACATCAGCCTGCCCGACCCGTCCAAGGCCCGCGGTAACGACCCCGACCTGTCCTTCCATTCGCAGGGTGCGGCCGGCTTCGCCGAAGAACTGCAGGATGCCCTGCGCAACGGCACGCTGTTCGAGCGCTGGAAAGCCAAGCAGCCCGACCCGGATGCGGTGGAACCGCAGTGGGGCGTGACCGATCCGGAGGCCACCGTGACCGGTGAGCAGAAGGACCTGCGCATCAACCTGGTCGCCACCACCCGCATCGACAGTGACGTGTTCAAGCAGCGCCTGCGCCTGCTCGCCGGCAGCCACTGGGAGCTGCGCGACGTGCGTTGAGGCCATGCGCTGGTAGATGCCAACCTTGGTTGGCGCTTCTGAAAAAAGCTGCCAACCAAGGTTGGCAACTACCGACGAACCGCCGGGCATGGCCCGGCGTTTCCATTTCCCTACCAGCCACCGCCCAGCGCGCGGTACAGCTCCACCCGCGCGATCGCGGCGGTGGCCTGGCTTTTGGCCAGCGCGGCCTGGTTGTCCAGCGCAATGCGCTGGGTGGTCAGCACATCCAGCATGTCGACCACACCGGCCTGGTACTGCCGACGCGCCGTACCCAGTGCGGTCTCGCTCTCATCCACCGCCACGTGCAGCTGCACCGTGCGCTGCTGCTCGGCACTGTAGCCATCAATGGCGTCGTCCACTTCATGCCAGGCCTGCAGCACGGTGCGGCGGAACTGCAGCGACGACTGTTGCTGCTGCAGCTTGCTCAGCGCCAAGTTGGCCTTCAACCGGCCGCCCTGGAAGATCGGCACGCTGATCGACGGCCCCATGCTGAAGCGGTGCGCGTTCCAGCCGTCCAGATCATCCAGCTGTTTGGCCTGGAAGCCAGCGTCGCCATTCAAGGTGATGCGCGGCAGGAAACTGGCCTTGGCCACGCCGATGCCGGCCGTTGCCGCATGCAGTGCCGCTTCGGCACGACGGATGTCCGGGCGACGCTCGGCCAGTTCACTGGGCAGCCCCACCGCTACGGTCGGCAACGCTGGCCAGTCACGGCGTGCATCCTGCAGCTGCGCGTCCAGCGCCTGCGGCGGCTGGGCCAGCAGGAACGCCAGCACATTGCGCAACTGCGATTCACGATGCCGCAGCGGCGCGATGCGTGCCTGCAGCGATGCCACCTGCGCGGACGCGCTGGACACCTGCAGCGTGCTGGCAACGCCCTGCTGCTGGCGTGCCTCGGTCAGGCGCTTCATGTCGAGGGCGATGCTGAGGTTGTCCTCGGTGATCGCCAGCAGCTGCCGTGTCGCACGCAGCTGCAGGTAGTCACGCGCGGTTTCCGCCAGCAGCGCAATGCGCACCGCGTGTGCATCCTCCTCCGCCATCTGCACGCGTGCATCGGCCGCTTCCACCTGTCGGCGCACGCGCCCCCACAGGTCCAGTTCCCAGCTCAGGCCGATACCGGTCTGGAACAGCCCATAGTCATCACGGCCGCCATTACCGGATGGATCATTCAGGCCCACTTCGCTGTTGCGTGCGCGCACGCCACTGGCGCTCGCGCTGACGCTGGGCAGGCGATCAGCGGCAGTGATGCCGCGTGCGGCGCGGCTCTGCTGCACGCGGTTGGCCGCCAGCTGCAGGTCCAGGTTGGCCGCCAGCACCTGGCTGGCCAGCTGGCCCAGCAGTGGATCATCGAAGCCGGCCCACCAGGCCGCGTCCTGGTCGATGGCGTTGCCGGCGACGGCCTCACCCTGCCAGTCGCTGGGCAGTTCCGCCTGCGGGCGCACGAAGTCCGGCCCCATCGTGCAGGCAGCCAGGACCGTGCACACGCTGGCCGCAACGAAGGTGCGGAACACGGTGACCGCGCTCATGCACCCTCCTCGCCTTTGTGGCCCTGTTCGCGCTGCGCACTCTGCGCACGCGTGCCGCTCCCCAGGTCAACGCTGGCTTCCACCGACATGCCGGCACGCAGCTGCTCCAGCAGCGGCTGACCCGGCTCCAGCACGATCTTCACCGGAATACGCTGCACCACCTTGGTGAAGTTGCCGGTGGCGTTTTCCGGCGCTACCGCGGCGAAGGTGACGCCGGTCGCCGGTCGCCGGTGCGATGCTGTCGATGTGCCCGCGCAGCGGCTTGCCCGGGAACACGTCCACCTTCAGTTCGACCTGCTGGCCGGCCTGCATGCGGGTCATCTGCGTTTCCTGGAAGTTGGCGACCACGAAGGCGCGCTTCAGCGGCACCACCGCAGTCACCGGCGTACCCGGGGTCAGGTAGGCACCCACGCGCACTGCGCGACGACCGACCACGCCATCGATCGGTGCACGCAGCACGGTGTGCGACAGATCCAGTTCGGCGCGCGCCTGCGCCGCTTCTGCGCGTTGCACCGCAGCCTGCGCGGCCTGCACGCCCGCGCTGAGGATGTCGGTGCGCTGGCGTGCGGTCGACAGCGCGGCCTGGCCCTGCTGCAGATGCGCACTGGCCACGGCCTGCTTCGATTGCGCCTGCTGTGCGTTCTGTACGGTACCGGCGCCGTCACGGGCCAGTTCGCGGTAACGCTGCTGGTCGGCACTGGCCAAGGTCAATTCGGAACGGCTGACATCGACGCTGGCCCTGGCCTGTTCGATCAGCGAGTCCTGCTGGGCCAGCGCGGCCTGCGCGTTGGCAAGCTGTGCACGGGCATTGGCCAGGTCGGCACGGGCCGCCTGCAGTGCTACCTGGTAGTCGCGGTCGTCAATGCGGGCAAGCACGTCGCCGGCCTTCACCGACTGGTTGTCCTCCACCTCCACGGCACTGACAAAGCCGGGAATCTTCGGCGCGACCAACGTGTAATCAGCCACCACGTACGCGTTGTTGGTGGCCTGGTGGCTGCCATCGCGCAGCAGCAGCCAGGCGCCGATGGCCAGGGCCAGCACGCCCAGGCCCAGGCCGGTGTGGAGAGTGGTTCTATTGATCGTCATGAGGGGGTTCCTGCGAAAGGTTCAGGCCACGGCACGTGGCGGATGGATGCGGGTGGGCATCCAGGCAATGAGGGGAATGAAGGCCAGCGCGACCAGCGCGACCACCCAGTACAGGTCGGCCGAGGTCAGCGCCTGTACCTGTGCATGCAGGCGCGCGCCCAGCTGCGGGCCCTCGGCCAGCCACGGTTGCTCGCCAAGGCGGTCGACCAGCACGGTGGAATGGAAATGACGGCGGCCCTGGGCGACGGCATCAAGCACGCCGCTGGCGAGCACTGCAGCGAAGCCCTTGACCGTGTTGAACCACGCCGAGGCAAACGGGCCGTCCTGCGGTGGCAGGCCGTTGGTCGCCAGCATCAGCAGCGGCAGTACCGCCATCGGCTGGGCAAATACCTGCAGCAGCTGCACCCACAGGAAGTTGTCGCGGATCCAGGCCACATCCAGATGCGAGCCCAACCAGCACGCCAGCGCCAGCATCGCCAGGCCCGTGGCCTGCACCCAGCGGCAATCCACCGCGCGAACGTTCAACAACGCCGCCACCAGCGGCAGCGCGATCGCCTGTGGCAACGCCACCCACAGCAGCATCGGCGCGGTCTGCAACGGCCGGTAGCCCTGCACGCTGGCCAGGAAGCCGGACGGGATCGAGATCACCGCCAGCAGCACGAACAGCACGCCGCCCAGCGTCACCAGCGAGTAGCTGAGGTTGCGGTTGGCCAGCAGCTGCAGCTTGAAGAATGGCAGCGGATGGAACCATTCATTGATCATGAACAGCACCATCAAGCCGGCACCGCCACCGATCATCAGGGTGATCATCGGCGAGTCGAACCAGTTCAGGCGCGGGCCCTGCACCAGGCCCAGCACCAGCAGCACCAGCGCCGGCAGGCCCAGCGCCAGGCCCACGCCGTCGAACTGGGCGAAGCGCTCCAGCCGCAGCGGGTCCTGTGGCAGGCCCCAGCTGACCATCGCCATAGCGGCCAGGCAGTACGGCACGATCTGCCAGAACGCCCAGTGCCAGCCCACCTGCTCGACCCAGAACGCGGCCAGCGGCGTGCCCATGCTGGGGCCGAACGTCGCCGTCAGCGCATAGCCGGCCAGGCCATACAGCTTGATGCCCGGCGGCAGGAAGCGCAGCGCCACGCTCATCAGCAGCGGCGGCAGCGCGCCACCGCACAGACCCTGCAGCGCGCGCAGCAGCAGGAAAGTCTGCAGGTTCGGGGCAAGCGGGCACAGCACACCCAGCACCATGAAGCCACCGATCATCGCCAGCGCGAAACGGCGCAGCGAGAAGGTGGCGGCGCACCACGGAGCGAAGGCCATCGCGCTGACCGACATCGCGCTGTACAGGGCAACAATCCAGCTGCCGTCATCGACGCTGAAACCCATCGCACCGCGGATGTCGGCCAGGGCGACCTTGGTGATGTTCTCGTTGAAGCCCGACACCAGCACCGCCAGCAGCACGCCACACAAGCCGACCAGGACGCGGCGGTCGAGTCCGGGGGCGGCGGCGGGACGGGGCGCTGCGGTGGCCGGAACAGCAGCGGCCGGCGTACTCATCGCCGGGCACCGATCCGTGCAGTACACGGCATGTTGGGGGTCATTGGAATGCGCTCAGTGAAACTCCGGGGAGCGCAGTCTAGGGAGCCGTTACCTTGCGAAAAATGGCGTGACCGGCATCCCAGGCGTGCGTCCGGCGCACGCCTTCCGCCGATCAGTGGCGAGCCGCCTCGACCGAATCGCACATGCTCTTGATCGCCCGCCGCAGCCACTGGTGGGCGGGATCGTTGTCCATCCGCGGGTGCCAGGCCTGCACCAGCGCCACGGTGCGCACCGGTACTGGCAACGGGAACATGCGCAGCGGCAGGCCCATATGGGCGATGCGATCGAGCATCACGCTCGGCATCTGCGGCAGCACAAGATCCGAATCGGCAGCGGCGAAGATCGCGCCATGGAAGGTGGGAATCACCACCGCCACCCGCCGCTGCAGGCCCAGCGCTGCCAGTTCCTCGTCGATCGGTCCGTGCGCCAAGCCGCGCCGGGACACCGCGATGTGGTCGCAGGCGGCGAAACGTTCGGCACTGATATCACCATCGAACAAGGGATGGTCGGCGCGCGCCGCACCCAGCAGCGAGGTGGTGAACAGGTGCTGCACCTTGGTTTCCGGGCTGTGCTTGCCGGCGGTGCTGATGTACAGGTCGATCCGCCCCTGCACCATCGCATCGTCATCGGTATCGCCCTCAGGTACGAAGCGCAGCATGCAGCCAGGTGCCTGCTGGCGGAACACCTCGCGCAGCCGCCCTCCATAGCTGCCGATGAACACGTCGTTGGCGCGCACGCTGAAGGTCCGCTCCAGGGTTGCCATGTCCACTTCACGGCCGGCATTGAACACGCGGTGCGCCTGCTCGATGACATCACGGACCTGCTCGCGCAGTTCCAGTGCGCGCGGGGTGGGAGCCAGCCCACGGCCGGCGCGCACCAATACCGGGTCGCCAAGCGCGGTCCGGATCCGGCCCAGGGTACGGCTCATCGCCGGCGCGCTCAGGTTCATCCGCCGCGCGGCGGCGGCCACGCTGCATTCGTCGATCAGCACGTCCAGTGCCAACAACAGGTTCAGGTCCGGCAGGGGCATGACAGTCTCCAGTAAACCAGATGACTCTACGACACTCGCCACTGGCATGAAGTGCGTTTGACGCATTCATTGACTGCCGCGCACGGCATGGGTGCGCGCGGTGACATCGGCGACCATCCCTGGCCTGCAAAGGAGACATCCATGTTCACTACCCTGCTGGTCGCCCTCGACGGTGGCCCCCAGCACGCACGCGTGCTGGACCTGGCCGCCGCCATTGCCGGCCCCCGCAGCCGCCTGCACCTGCTGTGCGTGCTCGACCCCGAGTACGCGTTGGCCGCCGACGCCAGCGACGCCGACCGCGTCGAGTACCCCGAAGCCGCGCGCCAGCGCTCGAGGGCCGAAGCGATACTTGCCGAGGCACTGGCCGAGCTGCGCGAACGCGGCGTCGATGCCATCGCCCAGATTCCTTCAGGTGACCCCGGCGAAGTGATCAGCGACCAGGCCCGGCGCCTGAAATGCGACCTGATCGTGATCGGCCACCGCCATCTGTCCCGCCTGGAACGCCTGTTCGAACCCTCGATCGGGCAATGGACCATCGACCACGCGCCCTGTCCCGTGCTGGTGGAAACCCGCGACCCACAGCCCTAGCAACCATGGCCTCCCGTTCCCCGTTGTTTCCCACCCGCGTCAACTACCGCGCCTTCGGCCGCCAGTTCGGCCGTGGCGAACAGGCACTGCTGGCGGCGATACGCCAGCTGCACGATCCTGATCAACAGGCCGATGGACTCGCCCAGCTGAGCAGCCTCGGTATTGATCCCGAAGGCTGCGACGCGTTCGTCGGCCTGCTGCCGCTGCTGGCCACGCCCACCGCCCCGATCGACCTGTTGCCCGCCGGCTCACCGTTCATCGCGGCCAGCGAACTGGACCTGCTGGTCTGCCTGCTGCGCATCGCCCAGTGGCGGCATGCACGCCCGCGCGAAGATGACACGCTGGCACCGTTGCGCCAGCAACTGGCGCGCTGTGCGCTGGCCGTGCAGACGGCAAACCTGCCGTTGCGGCAACGCTCGTTGTCACCGGTCGGGCTGAGGCTGCTCGACCCGGCCGGCTGGCAGCGGCAACGCTGACCCAGCGCAGGGATGCGGATCCACGGCATTCAGCAGTCGATCGTGCCATGTGCGCTGCCTTCGTCATCAAGCACATGCGCATGCAGGACCACCCGGTTGCGGCCGGCACGCTTGGCGGCATACAGGCCGGCGTCAGCATCGGCCAGCAGCTGATCAGCGCTGGCCAGCGCCGGCGGATGCAGGTAGCCCACACCAACGCTGATGCTGACCCGTCCCTCCGGCAACGGAAGCACTTCCACCGCCTCGCGCAGGCGTTCGGCCAGTGCCAGCACACCGGACAGCGGGCTTGCCGGCACGATCACCGCGAACTCTTCACCGCCATAACGGGCAACACTGTCGCCGCCGCGACCGGCAATGGCCTTCAACACCGCGGCCACGGCCTGCAGGCAGCGATCCCCGGCGGGATGGCCGTGCTGGTCGTTGAACGCCTTGAAGTGATCGATGTCCACCAGCAGCAGGCCCAGCTCGCTGCCACTACGCCGCGCACGGTTCCACTCGGCCAGCAGCAGTGCATCGAACTCGCGGCGGTTGGCCACGCCGGTGAGGCCATCCTGCCGCGCCAGCTGGTCCAGGCCCGCCTGCCGCTCCATCAAGTCGGTCTGCAGCAGGATGCTGCGCAGGCCGAAGCCCAGCGTCGCCACCACGAACCCGCTGACTGCCAACGGCCGCGCGTGATCGACCACCAGCGTGCCGACCACCAGCAGCAGCAGCGGCAGGATCATCGGGCCAGCCGCCTGCACCGTGCGCGCCAGCCGCGGGTGAGGCACGGCGCCCGGCAGCGGTGCCCGGCTCAGCGCCAGCAACGCCAGCAGCAGGAACGGCAGGTCGATCAGCAGGTCGTTGTAGGCACCGAAGGAATCTTCCGAGGTGTAATGGTTGATGTAATAGGCCACCAGCAGGTAGGCCAGCGCATACAACGCCAGCGCGCGGAAGAAGCTGCGCCGCTCGGGCACGTCGCCGGCCAGCCAGCGCACCACCGCGAAGCCGGCGATGCACAGGTTCTGGATATCGAACATGCGCTGCATGCTGACCAGCGCCAAAGGATCGATCTCGACCCGGTCGGCGAACGACTGCGTATGTACGAAGAACAGTACGCCCAGCAGTGCCGCCATCGCTGCATCGATCAGGCTGATGCTCAGCCGCTCGCGTCGTGCACGGGCCAGGATGAACACCATCGGCACGCCATACAGCACGTACAGGAACAGGCTGGCCTGCGGGGTGATGTCGGCACGGCCAGCACCCAGTGCGTCGAACATGTTGATGGCCATGCCACCGGCCCACAGCAGCAGCGCCAGTGCGGTTGCACGCCAGCCCAGTGCTGCGCGGTCGCGACGGGCCCGCCACAGGCAGGCGGCAGCCGCCAACAGGGGCGCGCCGGTCAGGAACACGAACGAGCCGGCACCCGCCCCTTCCGGCCACAGGGCCAGCACCAGGCCATGGCACAGCACATACAGCAGCGCCAGCACTACCGGCATGCATCCCCCGATCCGCAAGGCCGTATGGACGCACGATAGTCCTGCCCGCGCCACAGCGGCGTGATCCACTGCGGCAAGACGACACTCCACGTGCACCGCCATGGTAGTGCCGGCCGCTGGCCGGCAGTCCCAGGGAATCACAGGGCTGCAGGTTGCCGGCCAGCGCCCGGCACTACCGGAAAGCCGTCAGCCGTGCAGGGCGCGGGCGTGGTGGGCGATGTGCTCGCCGATGAAACTGGCGATGAAGTAGTAGCTGTGGTCGTAGCCCGGCTGCAGGCGCAGGGTCAGCGGATGGCCGGCGGCATCACAGGCCTGCTGCAGGCGCTGCGGTTGCAGCTGGGTCTGAAGGAATTCGTCCGCCTCACCCTGGTCGACCAGCAGCGGCAGGCGCTCGCTGGCCACTGCGATCAGCTCGCAGGCATCCCACTGCGCCCAGTCGGCCGGGTTGTCCCCCAGGTAGGCATGGAACGCCTTCTGCCCCCACGGCACGTGGCTGGGTGCAACGATCGGCGAGAACGCCGACACGCTGCGGTAGCACCCCGGGTTGCGCAGCGCGATCACCAGCGCACCGTGGCCGCCCATCGAATGGCCACTGATCGCACGTGCATCGGTCACCGCGACGTTGGCTTCGATCAGCGCCGGCAGCTCCTGTGCCACGTAGTCGTGCATGCGGTAGTGCTTCGCCCACGGCGCACGGCTGGCGTTGAGGTAGAACCCTGCCCCCTTGCCGATGTCATAGCCTTCGGCGTCGGCCACGTCATCGCCGCGAGGGCTGGTATCGGGCGCGACGATGATCACGCCGTGCTCGGCCGCATAGCGCTGCGCACCGGCCTTGGTGATGAAATTCTGCTCGGTGCAGGTCAGCCCGCTCAGCCAGTACAGCACCGGCAGCTTGCGAGTCTCCGCCTGCGGCGGCAGGTACACGGCGAACTGCATGTCGCAGCCCAGCGTGGCCGAATGATGGCGGTAGACGTCCTGCCAGCCGCCGAAACAGGCGCGGTGTTCAATGCGTTCCATGGTGCTCTCCTGCGCGGCGCGTGAGCGCACGCGTGCTTCTGGTAGATGCCGACCTTGGTCGGCTTATCCACGCGCGGCGTGGATGCCTTTGTTGATCAGTTCATCCAGCTGCGCCAGCAGGCGCAGCAACGATTCGACGCCAGGCTGGCCATCAAGATTGCGATAGGCAGCCGCGGCCACATCGCTGCGCGGCGGCCACTGCCCGGCCGCGCGCGCCTCGTAAAGGCGTGGCAGGAATACCTGCGCAAGCCACTGCTCGAACGGCATGCCATCGTCGCTGCCGAAGGCCGAGGTCACCACACGCGGTGGCCACACCTCCCCCACTACCCAGCCCAGCGCACGCAACGCCTGCTCGATCGGGGCCACCAGGGCCGCGCGCGGGTCTTCCGCACGCGGCCGGTGCAGGGCATCCAGCCAGCCCATGACGCGGCTCAGTAGTGGACCACCGAACGGATCGACTTGCCTTCATGCATCAGGTCGAAGGCTTCGTTGATCTTGTCCAGGTCCATGGTATGGGTGACGAACGGGGCCAGTTCGATATCTCCCTTCATCGCGTCTTCCACCATGCCCGGCAGCTGGCTGCGGCCCTTCACACCACCGAAAGCAGTACCCATCCACTTGCGGCCGGTCACCAGCTGGAACGGACGGGTGGAGATCTCCTGGCCCGAACCGGCCACACCGATCACCACGCTCTGGCCCCAGCCACGATGCGCGCATTCCAGCGCCGCGCGCATCACGTTGACGTTGCCGATGCACTCGAAGCTGTGGTCCACGCCCCAGGTGGTCATTTCAACGATGACCTGCTGGATCGGCTTGTCGAAGTCTTTCGGGTTGATGCAGTCGGTGGCACCGAATTCGCGGGCCAGCTCGAACTTGGACGGGTTGGTGTCCACCGCGATGATGCGGCCGGCCTTGGCCTGGCGCGCGCCCTGGATCACTGCAAGGCCGATGCCACCGAGGCCGAACACCGCCACGCTGTCGCCTTCCTGCACCTTGGCGGTGTTGTGCACCGCGCCGATGCCGGTGGTGACGCCGCAACCGAGCAGGCAGACATGCTCCGGGTTCGCTTCCGGATTGATCCTGGCCAGCGAAACTTCGGCCACCACGGTGTACTCGCTGAAGGTCGAGCAGCCCATGTAGTGGTACAGCGGCTCGCCGTTGTAGCTGAAGCGGCTGGTGCCGTCCGGCATCACGCCCTTGCCCTGGGTGGCACGCACCGACACGCACAGGTTGGTCTTGCCGCTCTTGCAGAACAGGCACTCGCCGCACTCGGCGGTATACAGCGGAATCACGTGGTCGCCGGGCTTGACGCTGGTCACGCCCTCGCCCACTTCCACCACGATGCCAGCGCCCTCATGGCCCAGCACCACCGGGAACAGGCCTTCCGGATCATCGCCGGACAGGGTGAACGCATCGGTGTGGCAGACACCGGTGTGGGTGATCCTGACCAGCACTTCGCCTGCCTTCGGAGGGGCGACGTCGATCTCGACGATCTGCAGCGGCTGGCCGGGACCAAAGGCGACGGCGGCACGGGACTTCATGGTGGACTCTCCAGACATAAGGAAAACGGGATGCACGGCGCGGTGATGCGCCATCGCTTACTTCAGGTACGAGCGGATCAATGCGCTCATGTCGCGCACGCGTTCGGCGCGCTGTTCATCGGAGGCCGCAGGTTGGCCGAACTCCTCGCGCAGATGGGCCTCCATCACCTCGGACATCAGGCCGTTGACCGCACCACGGATGGCGGCGATCTGCTGCAGCACCGGCCCGCAATCGGCGCCGGCCTCCAGTGCGCGGTCCAGCGCATCGCACTGGCCGCGGATGCGGCGCACGCGGGCCAGGACCTTCTTCTTCTCTTCGGGGGAGTGCGGCATGGCGAACTCGCTCGGAACTATACTGGGGGATAGTATACACGCGCGAACGAATGAGGCCATATCGTGCTGGCGGAGCATGCTCCAGGGATAGACCAGTCCGTAAATATGAATGAATAATAAATAGATTCAATTGTTACTTTTTCATGACGTAGGGTACCGTGTTCGCCTCTGCGTTTATCCCTGAGTCACATTGGCGTGACCAGGGAGAAATCATGTACCGACCGTTGTTCGCCCGCAGTCGCTTGTCTGTCGCGCTGGGTTCGGCATTGGTGCTGGTGGCCGCCGCACCGGCCATGGCACAGCAGGCCGCCACGCAGGAAGAGAAAGCCGAGCCCGCCAGCAGCACCAAGACCCCCGTACAACTGGACCGGATCACGGTCACCGGTTCTCGCATCTACCGCGCAGGCTTCGACACGCTGGAACCGGCCGCGGTAGTCAGCCGCGAATCGATCGAGAACTATGGCGATACCAACCTCATCGATGCGGTAACCCGGATTCCCGGCGTCAGCGCGGGCGTCAGTTCGCGTGGCGACCAGGCCGGCTTCGGTGCCGGCGTCAACTTCGCCAGCAAATTCGGCCTGGGCAGTAATCGCCTGCTGACCCTGGTCAACGGGCGCCGCTTCGTGACCTCCACCCCGCCCACCATCTTTGGTGCTGGCGGCGGCTCTGGCATCCAGGTCGACATGAACGCCATCCCCAGCGTCATGGTGCAACGCATTGAAAGCCTGAGCGTGGGCGGTGCCCCCACCTATGGCTCGGATGCGATCTCCGGCGTCAACAACATCATCCTGCGCGACAAGTTCGATGGCGCCGAAGTCGAGCTGGGCTACGGTAGAACCAGCAAGAACGACAACGAGCGCTACTCCTGGTCGGCCATCTTCGGTACCGACTTCGCTGATGGGCGCGGCCACATCGTGGTGGCCGCCGAGCTGGACAACGCCGACGGTGTGAACGCGCTGCAACGTGATTTCTACCGCCAGGGCTACAGCCTGCAGGCCAATCCCACGGTGGCCAATGCCACTTCCCAGCCCCTGCGCCGTCCGACCAATGATGGCCGCATCGACGGCAGCATTCCGTTCAACACCGGGCCCCGCGATGGCATCCCCGACCAGGTCTGGATCCGCAACCGGCGCATTGCCAGCATGACCTTCGGTGGCCTGGTGATGCCGGCCACCGGCAGCTACACGCGCAACGGCCTGGGTGACATCCTTGGCTTCGGCCCGAACAAAGACAAACTGTGGCAGTTCAACAACGAGGGCAAGCTGGTCGAGTTCAACCCCGGCACCAGCTACGCGGGCGGCAATGCCTCCGGCGGTGACGGCCTGAACCTGTTCGAGACGGTGCCGTTGATCGCCGACCTCGAACGACGCTCGGTGTTCTCCACCGGCAGCTTCGACTTCACCGACAACGTGCGCGGCTTCTTCGAGCTTTCGCGATACGAAGCGACCGCCCGCGAAACCCTGGACCAGAACGTCTACAACGCGGTGTCCTTCGGCAATGCGCGCCTGGACGGTGGCGGTACCGCCAGCGGCGCGCTGACCTTCAGTGCCAGCAATCCGTTCCTCAGTGCGGAAACCCGCAAGATCCTCGCCGACAACGGCATCACCTCGTTCCGCCTGTCGCGTTCTTCGCGCGACCTGTCGATGAACAACGCCAGCACCGAAACCCGCCTGACCCGTGCGGTGCTTGGCCTGAGTGGTGCGTTCGAGGTTGGGAAACGCAACTTCAACTGGGAAGCCAGCGTCACCCACGGCCGTGGTGACTTCGACTACCTCGGCACCGGCCTGATCCAGCAGAACTTCATCAATGCGATCAACGTGACCACCGATGCCAGCGGCCGCATCATCTGCGATGCCACGAGCCCGGGCACTACGGCCGATGCGAACTGCCGCCCGCTGAACCTGTTCGGCGAAAACCAGGCATCACGCGAAGCCCTTGACTATGTCTCCACCCGTACCGTGGCCAAGGCGCAGACCCGCCAGACCGTCATCAATGCATCGGTATCCGGCGGCCTGTTCGATCTTCCCGGCGGCGAGCTGTCCGCGGCGGCCGGCTTCGAACACCGCCGCGAAGAAGGCTCCTTCACCCCCAGCGAGTACCAGCGTCTGGGCCAGGGCCGTTCGGTGCCGACCCAGGCGGCCGAGGGCAAGTACCACACCAACGAAGTGTTCGCCGAACTGCTGGCGCCACTGTTCAATCCCGACTGGGACCTCCCGGGCCTGCATCGCCTGGACCTGACCGCCAAGTTCCGCCGCGTCGACAACTCCATAGCCGGCGCGTTCAATGCGTTCACCTACGGCATCCAGTACGAACCGATCGCTGGACTGCAGCTGCGCGGCAACAAGACCCAGTCACTGCGCGCGCCCTCCATCGCCGAGCTCTACACCACCCAGCAGCCGGCCTACTACAACATCCCGGAAGTGTGCTCGCTGGACAATATCAGCGGCGGCTCCAATCCGGCGGTGCGTCGCCGCAACTGCCAGGCATTCTTCGCCGCTTACCCGGGCGCCGATCCGAATACCTTCCGCCAGCAACCGACCAATACGCTGGGCTCGACCAACGGCAGCACCCGCCTGCAGAACGAAACGGCGAAGTCGTGGACGGCCGGCATCGTGTTCGCGCCGGAATGGATCCCGGGCCTGCGCGTCGCCGCCGACTGGTATGACATCAAGATCAACAACGTGATCACCTCGCTGAGCGCCAACGACATCATCACCGGTTGCTTCGACAACGCCGACTTCAATGCCGCCAACGTGCCCAATGCCAACCGCTTCTGCGGCCTGGTGACGCGTGATCCGAACACCGGCGTGGCTACCAGCATCAAGACCGAGTATGGCAACGGCCCGGTGCTGATGTTCCGTGGCTGGACCGCCGAAGTCGGCTACCGTTGGGACCTGTCGCGCTTCGGCGTGCTGGACCTGGACTTCTACGGCTACATGCCGAAGAACCGTGGCCAGGCCGCGAACCGGGACGTGCCGTTCGTCGAACAGGCGGGCAGCTTCAACGAGCCCAAGCGCCAGTTCCGCTGGACCGCACAGCACCGCATCGGCAACTGGAACTACGGCGTGGCCTCCAACTACACCAGCCGCGCCCAATACACCATGACCGATACCCCGGAAAGTCGTCAGTACTTCTATCGAGACAGCTGGACCACCTGGGACGCCAACGTCACCTACCGCATCACCG
This sequence comes from Stenotrophomonas sp. CCNWLW162, assembly GCF_037203745.1. Lineage (NCBI taxonomy): Bacteria > Pseudomonadati > Pseudomonadota > Gammaproteobacteria > Lysobacterales > Lysobacteraceae > Stenotrophomonas > Stenotrophomonas sp. CCNWLW162. The sequence goes on from NZ_JBBCBL010000002.1 coordinate 131,752, forward strand.
ATGCCGCTCGCGTGACGTTGTCGGTGATCAACGTAGGCGACGACATCGGGCCGTTCCCGTATGTGCTGGATTCACTGGGCCGTCGCTACATGGCCAGCCTGCGCTACAACTTCAAGTAGGCCAGGCGCAGCGGTTCCACAGGCGGGGCCCGGTTTCCGGGCCCCGCTCAATCGAACAATCCCTCACCCGCCAACCGGGTCAGTTCATCCACCACGTAGCGCACCTTCGGCCGCAGGTGGCGCGTCGGTGGCCACAGCGCATGGATGTCGATGTGCCGCTGCATGTGCTCGTCCAGCACCGATTGCAGTGCGCCGGATTCCAGGTGGCGACGCAGCAGTGAAACCGGCATCTGGCAGATACCGAGCCCGGCGATGGCCGCTTCGATCACCGCGTCGCCGTCATTGAGTTGATACGGCGCACTGGGAATGAACGTTCCCTCGTCCTCCTCGCTGCCGATCCGCCACCAGACCGGCTGGCCATGGCGGAAGCCGACGATGCTGCGGTGCTGCGCCAGTTCCTCCACCGTGCGCGGCACGCCATGTGCCTGCAGGTACGCCGGCGATGCACACGTGACCAGGCGCTGGCGACCCAGCCGGCGCGCGACCAGATGCTCGGCATGGTGCAGCCCACCAAACCGGATCAGCAGGTCGATGCCCTCTTCGACCGGATCTACAAAGTGATCGGTGAAGGTCAACGTCAACTGCAGGTCCGGGTACTGCCGGCACAACCGCAGCAGCACCGGCAGAACCACCAGCCGCCCGAACGAGGACGGCATGTCGATGCGCAGCCGCCCGCTGGGCAGGCCGGCCGAACCCAGGCAGGCCTCGGCCGCGGAGATCTCTTCCAGCGCCGCCGCACACGACGCGTAGTACGCCTCCCCATCGGTGGTCAGTGCGATGCGCCGCGTAGTGCGGTGGAACAGGCGCACCCCCAACCGTGTTTCCAGCCGGGCGATGGCCTTGCCCACGGCCGAGCGCGAGATGCCCAATGCATCGGCGGCCTCGGTGAAGCTGCCCGAGCGTGCGGTAGTGACGAACGTCACCAAGCCATTCAAGGATTCCAGCGGCAGCATCTCTTACACCCCCATTGGGGACAGATAGTCCCGCACCAAGGGAGATCGAAGCGCTTTATGCGCCCGCATGTCAACTCCATCCTGTGTGCATCGCGCCTGTGGCGCCTCTCCCCCGCACCGAGATGACCGACATGACCGCCGCCCTCTTCCACCCCTACGACCTCGCTGGAGCCGCCCTGCGCAACCGCATCGCAATGGCGCCGATGACCCGCGCCCGCAATCCCGGCTCGATCGCCAACGCGCTCACCGCGCAGTACTACCGGCAGCGCGCCAGCGCCGGCCTGATCATCAGCGAAGGCACGCCGGTCTCGCCGCAAGGCCAGGGCTACATCGACGTGCCGGGCATCTGGTCAGCCGAACAGGTGGCCGGCTGGAAGCTGGTCACCGAGGCGGTGCATGCCGCCCAAGGCACGATCTTCGCCCAGCTCTGGCATGTGGGCCGCATGTCGCATTCCTCGCTGCAGCCCAATGGCGGCCAACCGGTAAGCGCGGGTACGCGCACGGTGGCCAGCGCGCCGAAGAACACCTCATTCGTGTATCTGGACGATGGCAGCCGAGGCCATGCTGATCCCACTCCGGCACGTGCACTGGCCACTGAAGAGATCCCGGCCATCATTGCCGACTTCGCACGGGGCGCCGACAACGCCATCGCCGCCGGCTTCGATGGTATCGAGCTGCATGCGGCCAACGGCTACCTGTTCGAACAGTTCCTCAACCCGCTCATCAACGAACGCGAGGACCGCTACGGCGGCTCGCTGCCCAACCGCACGCGATTGATCCTGGAGACCGTCGACGCGATGGCCCAGCGCATCGGCGCCCACCGCATCGGCGTGCGCCTGGCGCCGAACAACCTCACCTTCGACATGCCGTACTACCCCGACAACGAGGCCACCTATCTGTATCTGGCCGAGGAACTGGGCAAGCGCGGGCTGGCCTATGTGCATCTCAACGACAACCTGCAGGCAGGGCAGTCGGTGCTGGGCGAAGCGTTCCTGCAGCAGTTCAAGCAGGCCTACGGTGGCACCGTGATCCTGGCCGGTGGCATGACCCGCGAGCGCGCCCTGCAACTGGTCGAGGCCGGCACCATCGACCTGGCCGCGTTCGGCCAGCCGTTCATCGCCAATCCAGATCTGGTCGAGCGCCTGCAACGCGATGTTGCACTCGCCATACCCGATCGCGGCACCTATTACGGCGGCGGCGAAGCTGGCTATCTCGATTACCCGCGCGCACAGTAGATCCCCGCCATGCGTGGATGCGGCCGCACCCGCACAGCGCCGGTGCGCCGCATCGCACAGCGGGCGTACACTGCCCGCCCGGATTCACTGGATACGCCCATGGATACGCCCACCGCATCATTCATCGTCAATCTCGACGTTCCCGATCTTGCGGTGGCTGAGGCCTTCTACACCGAAGCCTTCGGCCTGCAGATCGGCCGCCGCCTCGGCCCGGGCGCCGTGGAACTGCTCGGCGGACCAACGCCGCTGTACCTGCTGCAGAACGAGGCCGGCAGCGCCGCCACCGAGGACGGCGACGTGCGCGATTACGAGCGCCATTGGACGCCGCTGCACCTGGACTGGGTGGTGAATGGCATCGAAGCGGCGTTGGCACGTGCGGTTGCGGCCGGGGCAACACTCGAGCAGCCGCTGCGCGAACATCGCTGGGGTCGCATCGCCGTGCTGGCCGATCCTTTCGGCCACGGTTTCTGCCTGATCCAGTTCAGTGGCGAAGGCTACGACGCGTTGCTCGAATGACCAGCGCGTGGTTCACCACGGCAACGGCACTGCCTCGCCGTTGGCACGCTCGCCGTAGTACAGCGACGGCAGCAGGCGGGAAAGAAAACTGAACTCCGTGTAGCAGTGCTTGAGCAGGCCCAGGCCTACCGCATCGCTGGCATCGCGTTGCGGATCGGTGCTGTCCAGGCCGAGCACGAAACGGCTACGCAGCACGCAGCCGAACGGGGTATCGCGTGCCACATGCAACATCTGCCCGTCGCAGGGATCACCGTGCGCATCCAGACGCACGTGATCACCAAAACCGATGCGCGCGGCGATCACCGCCGACACATCTCCTGCTTCCTGCGCCGCCCGCAGGTGCTCGGGTGCGAGCAGCGTGCTCGGGTCATGGAACTTCAAACGCGCCGCCACCGGCGGGATGTCGGCGAGCGATTCCACGGCATGGATGCTGGCGCCGTGGTAGCTGCGTCCGCGCTGCCAGGCCTCATCCCAGCCGCGATGTTCGACATGATCGACTGGATGCCACCAACGGATGTGCTGGGTGGTCTCGAAGAAGGTAAACCACCAGTCCAGCATGCGGCCCTTGCAACCGTGCAGGTCAGTGCGCACCGCCACCAGCAAGGTGCCATCTTCCCGGCGCTGGATCCCGGTTTCCAGATGCATCGGTGCCGGGTCGAGCAGATCGTGGTGATCCAGCCAGGCGCGTGCGTTCACAGCGGTATCCATGAAGGTCTCCTACGGGGTTCGGATGCCCGACAATACGGAAACGTTTGTCGTTTCTCAATTACCCGGATGAGTTAAGATGGGCGCAATGAACAGCACCACCCTGCCCGAGCCCTCAACGCCGACCCGCCGCCGCGGCCGTCCTGCGCGGCCGGAAGCCGAAGTCCGCCACGCCGTGCTGCAGGCCACGCTGGAGCTGTTGCTGGCACAGGGTTACGAGGCCACCACCATCGAAGCGGTGGCGGCGCATGCCGGGGTGGCGAAGAAGACCGTGTACCGCCACGCCAGCAACCGCGAGGAACTGGTCGGGTTGGCGGTGCGCGAGTGGACCGACGGCTTCGCGCCGCAGCTGCAGCGCGATGCGCGCGACAGTGACGAGGTACTGCCGCTGCTGCAGGTCATCCTGCAGGCAGTGTGTGCACAGGCGCTTTCGCCGCAGGCGGTGCAGGTGTTCCGTCTGCTGGCGACGGACTTTCCCGGCAAGGAAGCGCTGCTGCAGGCCTACCTGGACAACGGCATCGAGCGCTGCCGGGCGCTGTTGGCCGACTGGCTGGCACGGCAGCAGCAGCGTGGGCTGCTGCGCGAGGGAGATGCCGCGTGCATGGCACGGCTGATCCTGGCGATGGCCGTGGCCGAGCCACTACGCGAACGCGTGATCGGTGTGGTGGCCGAGGATGCGCCGGTAGAGGTGCATCTGCGCGAGTGCATGGCGTTGTTGGCGCCGGTGTTGCAGGCGCCGTAGCGTGGCGCCATCCACTCATGGCGTGGATCTACTGGAGCAGACCAGCATTCACTCCCGCAACATATCCACGAACGCGCGCAGCGCACCGGGCATCTGCCGCTGCTTCGGGTAGTACAGCGCGAAGCCGGCGAACGGCTCGCTCCAGTCTTCCAGCACCGCCACCATCTGGCCCGATTCGATGTAGGGCCGCGCGGTGTCTTCCAGCACGTAAGCCAGGCCGATTCCATCGAGCACCGCGCCAACCACGGTGCCCTGCTCGCCCAGCGTCAGCCGTCCGGGCACGTCGATCTCCAGCGCCTGCCCGCCGCGCTCGAACTGCCACTTGTACAGATGCCCGCTGGCGAAGCGGAAGCGGATGCATTCGTGTGCAGCGAGATCGCGCGGATGCTGTGGCGCGGGGTGACGCCGCAGATAGTCCGGCGAGCCGACAATCAGCCCGCGCAGCGGTGGCCCCATAGGCACTGCCACCATGTCCTCGGGCACGAACTCGTGCAGGCGCACGCCCGCGTCGTAGCCCTCGGCCACGATGTCGACCAGGCCGTCGTTCTCGGTCAGCTCCACCCGCACGTCGGGATGGGCGCGCAGGAAGCGCGCCAACCGCGGCCCCAGCTGGGTCGACACCGCCGCGCGGGTGGCGTTGATGCGCAGCAGGCCAGCCGGGACAGCACGGAACTGATTCATCTCCTCCAACGCATCGTGCACCTGCCCCAAGGCCGGCTGCAGGCGCTCCAGCAGCCGCTGCCCGGCCTCGGTCAGGGCCACGCTGCGGGTGGTGCGATGGAACAGGCCCACCCCCAACCGTTCTTCCAGCGCGCGGATTGCATAGCTCACCGCCGAGGTCGACAGCGCCAGCTCGGCGCCGGCACGGCGGAAGCTGCGGTGGCGGGCGACTGCGGCGAACGCAGCCAGGTGGGAGAGATTGTCAGTGGCCATGATTGTGCAGTTTCACTTGATGAATCATGCCGATATCCGTGCTTCTTGCCGCTGGGTACGGGGCGTATTGTAAAACGCCTTTCGACAAACCCTGCCAAGGATTCCCCATGTCCCTCGCCCGTGGTTACGCCGCCCATTCACATACCGACCCACTGATCCCGTACGAGTTCGAACGCCGCGCGGTCGGCCCGGACGATGTGCGTATCGAGATCCTCTACAGCGGCATCTGCCACTCCGACCTGCACCAGGCCCGCGACGACTGGGGTGGTTCGATCTACCCGATGGTGCCGGGCCACGAGATCATCGGCCGCGTGACCGAGGTCGGCAGCAACGTCACCCGCTTCAAGGTCGGCGACCATGCCGGCGTTGGCTGCATGGTCGATTCCTGCCGCCACTGCGATGCCTGCGAGCACGATCTGGAGCAGTACTGCGCCGAAGGCGCGACCTGGACCTACAACGGCCGTGAACGCGAAAGCGGCGCGCCCACCTACGGCGGCTATTCCGACCACGTGGTGGTCGAACAGCGCTTCGTGGTGAAGGTGTCCGAAACGCTGGACCTGAAGGCGGCCGCGCCGCTGCTGTGCGCCGGCATCACCACCTGGTCGCCGCTGCGCCACTGGAAGGTCGGCCCGGGCCAGAAGGTCGGCGTGATCGGCCTCGGTGGCCTCGGCCACATGGGCGTGAAGTTCGCCAAGGCGCTCGGCGCGCACGTGGTGATGATCACCACCACGCCGGAAAAGGGTGCCGACGCCAAGCGCCTGGGCGCCGATGAAGTGCTGGTCTCGCGCGATGCCGCGCAGATGAAGGCGCACGCGGGCAGCTTCGACTTCCTGCTCAACACCATTCCGGTCGGCCATGACACCAATCCGTACATGGGCCTGCTCAAGCGCGAGGCCACCATGTGCCTGGTCGGCGTGCTGACCGAACTGGACCCGCCGCTGACCGGTGGCAGCGTGATCTTCGGCCGCAAGCACCTGACCGGTTCTGCGATCGGCGGCATGGCCGAGACCCAGGAAATGATGGACTTCTGTGCCGAGCACGGCATCGTCAGCGATGTCGAGATGATCGACATCAAGAACGTCAATGAAGCCTGGGAGCGCATGGCGAAGAACGATGTGCGCTATCGCTTCGTGATCGACATGGCGACGATGAAGAACGCCGCCTGATCCAAGGCAGGTGTGAAAAAGAAAAACCCCGGCAATGCCGGGGTTTTTCTTTTGGTAGTGCCGGCCGCTGGCCGGCAACCCCGCAAGGCGATCAATACGCGAACTCGCGGAACACCGGATCGACGTCGCCGTGCCAACGGCCATGGAACAGCGCCAGCTTGCGCTCGGCGGGGGTCAGGCCGGACTCGACAATTTCCTGCAGCACGTCCAGGAACTTGCTCTCGTCCTGGCCGTCGGCATTGCGTGCGGCACGGCGCTTGAGGCCTTCCACGGAAATCTTCACCGCCTCGCGGGCCAGGTCACGCACGCTGCCATTGCGGAACGGCAGGTTCATCGCATGCTTCGGCACGCCGTCACGCAGCGCATGACGCTCGGCCAGGGTGAAGTCACGCACCAGATCCCACGCCGCATCCAACGCGGTGTCGTCGTACAGCAGGCCCACCCAGAAGGCCGGCAGCGCACACAGCCGGCTCCATGGGCCACCATCGGCACCGCGCATTTCCAGGTATTTCTTCAGGCGCACTTCCGGGAACGCGGTCGTGGTGTGGTCCGACCAGTCGCGCAGCGTCGGCAGCTGGCCTGGCAGCACCGGCAGCTTGCCCTGCATGAAGTCGCGGAAGCTCTGGCCGCTGGCATCGTGGTAGACGCCATCGCGGTAGGAGAAATACATCGGCACATCGAGCAGGTAGTCGACATAGCGCTCGTAACCGAAGCCGTCCTCGAACACGAAGTCGAGCATGCCGGTACGATCGGCATCGGTATCGGTCCAGATGTGCGAGCGGTAGCTGAGGTAGCCGTTCGGCTTGCCTTCGGTGAACGGCGAGTCGGCGAACAGTGCGGTGGCGATCGGCTGCAGCGCCAACGACACGCGGAACTTCTTCACCATGTCCGCTTCGCTGGCGTAATCCAGGTTCACCTGCACGGTGCAGGTGCGGGTCATCATGTCCAGGCCGAGCGAACCGACCTTGGGCATGTACGAGCGCATGATCTTGTAGCGGCCCTTGGGCATCCACGGCATTTCATCGCGCGTCCACTTCGGCTGGAAGCCCATGCCGAGGAAACCCAGCTGCAGCTCGCCGGCCACCTGCGCCACTTCATTGAGGTGGGTGCCGGTTTCCACGCAGGTCTGATGGATGGTTTCCAGCGCCGCACCGGACAATTCCAGCTGGCCGGCCGGTTCCAGCGTCACCGAGGCGCCATCGCGCAGCAGGGCGATGGTGTTGCCGTTCTCCTGCACGGGTGCCCAGCCGAACCGCACCAGGCCATTGAGCAGCGCTTCGATGCCGCGCTCGCCTTCGAAGGTCGGCGGACGCAGGTCATCCAGGCGGAACCCGAACTTCTCGTGCTCGGTACCGATGCGCCACTGCGCGCGGGGCTTCTCGCCGGAGGCGATCTCCGCCACCAGCTGCGAGCGGTCGGTAATGGGCGTATCGGCGACGTGGCTGGGGCTCGACAAGGGGAGGACTCGCTGGACAGTGGCAGGGGATGTGGGGCTGAGGGCCTTGCATCGCAAGGGCGCACTATAGCGTGGCACTTCATCGCGTCATGCGACGGTGACGGGTTTCAGCATCCTACCGACACCCTCTTGACCCTCGTACACTCAGGGCCATGAGCCGCCATTCACGACATCCCGAGCTGCACCGTGCCGATCGCGTCGGCTGGCTGCGGGCCGCCGTACTGGGCGCCAACGATGGCATCGTCTCGGTCGCCGGCCTGGTGGTCGGCGTGGCCGCCAGCGGCGCCTCGGCCAGCACGATCCTCGCCACCGGCGTGGCCGGCACCGTGGCCGGCGCGATGTCGATGGCCGCCGGCGAGTATGTGTCGGTACAGACCCAGGCCGATACCGAAAATGCCGATCTGGCGATGGAGAAGCGTGAGCTGCACGAAGACCCGCACAGCGAACTGGACGAACTGACCGCGATCTACCGCCATCGCGGGCTGGAGCCGGCGTTGGCGCGCCAGGTTGCCGAACAGCTGACCGTCCACGACGCGCTGGGTGCCCACGCCCGCGACGAACTGGGCATCACCGAGGAACTGCGCGCGCGGCCGTTGCAGGCCGCATTGGCGTCGGCCGCCGCCTTCACCTGTGGCGCCGCGCTGCCGGTGCTGACCGCGCTGCTGGCACCGGCCGACAAGGTGGCGATGATGACCACGGCCAGCACCCTGCTCGGCCTGTGCCTGACCGGCGCAATGGCCGCCCGGGCCGGCGGTGCTTCGCCTGCACGCGGTGCGATCCGGGTAATGTTCTGGGGCGCGCTGGCGATGGCCGCCGCTGCCGGTGTCGGCAGACTGCTGGGAGCCCACGTGTCATGACCACGATGCTGCCACCGGCCGTCGCCCTGCTGGCAGAGATGGCCAGCCTGGCCGGCTGCGAGCGCGCCGAAGGCTATGCCTGCATCACTGCGCGCCGCGAACACGGCGCCAGTTCGGTGGAAATTCCACAGCCGCAGTTCGCAATCCTGCTGGAAGGCCGCAAGCAGGTACGCACCGCGCATCAGTCGCTGGATTTCGTGCCCGGCGACATCCTGCTGATCACCCAGCGCTGCCGCATCGATGTAGTCAACACGCCCGACCCGGGGACCGGCCGCTACCTCAGTGCCATCGTACCGCTGTGTGCCGAAGTACTGGCCGCGGCGCGCACGCTGTGGAGCGAAGCGCTGCCCAGCCCCGGCCCGATGATGGGGCGGTTGCCATTGACCGAGCATGGCGCGGTGCTGCGACAGTGGCGGCAATCGCTGCAGGACGGCCGTTACAGCGACGCACGGCTGGCCCTGGCCTCGCTGGTACTGACCCTGTGCCGGCAGGGCCATGGCAACCTGCTGCTGCCGCAGGTACCGAGCCTGGGTGAACAGATCCGCGACCGCATCGCCGCCGAACCGGCCCGCGACTGGCAATCACGCGATGTGGAAGAGCAGTTCGCGCTGAGCGGCGCGACCCTGCGCCGTCGGCTGGCAGCCGAGCGCACCAGCCTGCGGCAGTTGTTGACCGAGGCGCGGCTGGCACATGGAATGACGTTGCTGTACACGACGGATCTGCCGCTGAAGACCGTGGCCGCACGCGCGGGCTACCGGTCTGCCGCCAGTTTCAGCAAGCGCTTCGCCGAGCAGTACGGGCTGGCTCCTACAGACATTTGAGGGTGTTCGGCAGGGCTGCGCCCTGCACCCGCAGAGGCAACGGCAACAGCCGAAGCAACAGCAACAGCGTGCATTCCGTGGGATGGCGGGGCACTGTGGGCTTGCGGGGACGCCGTAAACCCGTCCGTGGGGGCTTGGTCGCGGCATCCATGCCGCTCACACCCCGCAACCCCACAGTGCCCCGCCTTCGATAGATTCCGGCGGCTGTTGGTAGGTGTCGACCTTGGTCGACACATCTGTCAGATATCGAATGAAATTCTGGGGTCAGATCCAACAGATCGAGGAAAACTGTCGAAGGCGGGGTGGGTCCGGTTGCGGGGGCGTGAGCCGCATGGGCCCGAGGCATGCCTCGGGCGGGTTGGGCAGGACGCCCAACCCGGGCCTTGCCGTGTGCGCAGGACAGCGCACACGAGCAAGCGGCGACCGAGCTTACATGGACGTACTTGCAGCGTCCCCCGCAACCGGACCCACCCCGCCATCCCACGGATAGCCGCTGTTGCTGTTGCTGTTGCTGTTGCTGTTGCTTCGGCTTTTGCCTCTGCGGGTGCAGGGCGCAGCCCTGCAGACACCCCTTCCCTGAGCATTCCGCGTAGTGGTTTGAGCGCCGCGCGCACACCGGCCACGGCAGGCTATGCAGCAACGGAATTGCCCGTCATCCACCGAGAACCGCCATGACCCTGCGTCACCTGCCGCTGCACGGCGCCCTGCTGCTGGCCCTGTCTTGCCTGCCGCTGACCGCGCTGGCCGAAGCCACCTCGCCTGCCCCCACACAACAGGTGCCCGGCGTCTACCACCAGCGCGTCGGGGCGCTGCAGGTCACCGCCCTGTTCGATGGTGTGGTCGCACTGGGCCGGCAGGAAGTGGTGGACGTGCCGCCGACGCTGGTCAGCCGCCTGCTGGAAGGTCGCTATGTGCCGGAAGACAAGAAGGGGCTGCAGACCGCGATCAACGCTTTCCTTGTGCGTCAGGGCAATCACCTGACCCTGGTCGATACCGGTACCGCGCAGTGCTTCGGTCCTGGCCTGGGCCAGGTGCTGGGCAATCTGCGTGCTTCCGGCGTCGACCCGGCCGAGGTGGATGACGTGCTGCTGACCCATGCCCATCCGGATCACCTGTGTGGCGTACTCGACGCGCAGGGCAAGCCGGCCTACCCGAACGCCACGGTGTGGCTGTCCAAGGCCGATGCCGGTTACTGGCTCAACCCGGCCAGCGAGGCCAGTGCACCGCAAGGCGTACGCTTCGCCTTCCCACTGGCACGCAACGCGGTAGCGCCGTACCAGGCCAGCGGCCATCTGCGTACCTTCAGCCCCGGCGATGCCCTGCCCGGCGGTGCTGTGGCGATGGATACCCATGGCCATACCCCGGGCCATGTCTCCTACCGGTTCGACAGCCTGGGCCAGTCACTGCTGGTGTGGGGTGATGTGCTGCACTTCCACGCGGTGCAGTTCGCGCACCCGGAGGCCGCGTTCGAGGCCGATTCGGACCGCAAGGCGGCCATCACCAGTCGCCGCAGCCTGCTGCAGCAGGCCACCGCCAACCGCTGGTGGGTGGCAGGTGCGCACCTGCCGTTCCCCGGCCTGGGCCATGTGCGCAGCGAGGGCCAGGCCTATGCCTGGGTGCCGGCGGAGTATTCGCCGCTGAAATGAAACCTTGCAGAGCCGAGCTCATGCTCGGCTCTTCGGGGTCTCGCCGCGCTGCGCGCGGCAGCCGAGCATGGGCTCGGCTCTACAGGAATGCCGCCGGGCGTCGCCCGGCGCACCTTGTTCTTATTCCAGCCCCAGCCAGCCGCCGATGATGCCGCGGGCTTCGTCCACACCGGTGCGGGCGGCGCCGGAGAACACCTGCACGCTGACCGTATCCCCGAAGGAGGAGTGCAGTTCCTTGCGCACCTTCTGCAGGGTCTGCATCTGCTGGCTGCGGCTCAGCTTGTCGGCCTTGGTCAGCAACGCATGCGCCGGCAGGCCACGCTGCACGGCATAGGCCAGCATCTGCCGGTCGTAGTCCTTCAGCGGGTGGCGGATATCCATCACCACCACCAGCCCCCTCAGCGCATTGCGGGTGCGGAAGTAGCGGTCGATGAAGGCCTGCCAGTGCGCCTGCAGGTCCAGCGGCACCTTGGCGTAGCCGTAACCGGGCAGATCGACCAGATGGGCTTCCGGGGTCACCTGGAAGAACACCAGCTGCTGGGTGCGGCCGGGGGTCTTGGAGACCCGGGCCAGGCTGTTCTGGCGGGTCAATGCGTTGAGAGCACTGGACTTGCCGGCGTTGGAGCGGCCCGCAAAGGCCACTTCGGCCCCCTCATCGGGCGGCAGCTGCCCCATGTTGTGGGCAGAGAGGTGGTATTGAGCGCGTTCGATGAGCAATGACATGTGCATAGGATCGCATGTTGCGGCACCGCGCGCCCGGCCCAGGGCCCTCTGCCGGGAAAATGCTGCACTGCTGCGTTGACCGTGCGCGGAAACGGCGTTGATAATCCGGGCGATGCCGTGGCTGCCGCCCGGCCCGGTCCATACGGAGCTTTAGCATGCGCCACGCTCGCGTTCTTGCCGTATCCGCCCTTGCCACTGCCGTAGTCGTTGCCGCCGCTGCGTTCGCGCAGACCACGTTGACCCCGCTGCCCGACAACGGGCCGATCAACACCGCCTCGCTGGAGGTGGATTTCAGCAAGACCCACTGGGGCGATGCCAAGGCAGGCCAGACCAAGGCCTCGGCCTGCGCGGCCTGCCATGGCGCCGACGGCAACTCCACGGTGGAGATGTACCCGTCCATCGCCGGCCAGAGCGAACGCTACGTGGCCCAGCAGATGGCCCTGATCGCCAACGGCCAGCGCAGTTCCGGTGCGGCGGTGGCGATGGTGCCGTTCGTGCAGAACCTCACCCCGCAGGACATGCGCGATATCGGCGCGTTCTTCGCCACGCAGAAAGCCACCGCCGGCATCGCCGACGACACGGCGGTCACCGAAGGCCCCTACAAGGGCATGAAGTTCTATGAGATCGGCCAGCAGCTGTACCGCGGCGGCGACGCCAAGCGTGGCCTGCCGGCCTGCATGGCCTGCCACGGCCCCAGCGGCGCCGGCAATCCGGGCCCGGCCTACCCGCATATCGGTGGTCAGCACGCCAGCTACGTCGCGCGGCGCCTGCAGGAATACCAGGCCGGGCAGACCCACGAGACCGACAAGGCGCACTTCCAGATCATGGCTGCGGTCGCGCAGAAGCTGAGCGAGCAGGAGGTGCAGGCGCTGTCGAGCTACCTGCAGGGCCTGCACAACAAGGCCGATGACGTGGCTGCCGCGCCTGTGCCGGCACAACCGGCCGCCGCCCCCTGACCACCATTGGTCGGCCCGGGCCGCCACCACGGCCCGCGCCTGCGGTATGTTTCCTTCACGCCGGCGACTGCGCCGGCGTTGCTTTTTTCAACGGAGATGCGTGTCGATGAGGTTGATTTCCCGCCTGCTGTTGCCCCTGCTGGTCCTGCTGCCGCTGGCTGCCAGCGCCGCCACCCCTGCCAACGCGCCGCTGGTGGAAGGCAAAGACTACGAACGCATCGCCCAGCCGGGCCCGTTCCAGCCGCTGGCCGGCAAGATCGAGGTGGTCGAAGTCTTTGGCTACACCTGCCCACACTGCGCCCATTTCGAGCCGCAGCTGGAAGCCTGGGCGGCCAAGCTGCCGGCCGACGTGCGCTTCACCCCGGTCCCGGCCGCATTCGGTGGCGCCTGGGATGCCTGGGCGCTGGCCTACTACGCCGCCGACCAGGTAGGCGTGGCCAAGCGCAGCCACGCGGCCGTGTTCAAGGCCCTGCATCAGGATGGCTCGCTGCCGATGCAGAACGTCTCGGCCGATGAGCTCGCCAACTTCTACAAGGCCTATGGCGTGACCCCGGACCGCTACATCCAGGCCCTGCGCAGCGATGCGGTGCAGAAGAAGGTCGACGCGGCCCGCGCCTTCGCCCAGCGCACCAAGATTCCGGGCACCCCGGCGATCATCATCAACGGCCAGTACCTGGTGCGTGGCAACAGTTTCGACGACCAGCTGCGCATCGCCTCGGCGCTGATCGCCCAGGCCCGCGCCGCCCGCGGCCGCTGAACCAATACACACCATCGACACGGCGCTGTCGCCGCCGCATGTCATCATTTCCCTCTGGCCGGCACTGGTTGCCGGCCCCACCTATCCAGATGCTGGAGACGTTTCCATGAAGATCCGTTACGCCCTCGCACTCGCAGCGCTGCTGCCGATCCTGGCCGCCTGCAAGGCCGACGATGGCAGCACCAACACCACCGCCGCCCCGGCTGAGCCGACCGCCGCTCCGGCCACCACCGAGCCGGCAGCACCGGCCGCTGGCAGCGAAGGCGCCGCCCCGGCCGCTGAAGGCGACAAGGCCCCGGCTGAAGCCGCACCGGCCGCGGCACCGGCCCCGACCACCGCCGCACTGACCGGCCCGGCCCCGGTGGAAGGCGCCGACTACCAGGTGATCCCGAACGGCCAGCCGTTCCAGCCGGCCGCCGGCAAGATCGAAGTGACCGAGATCTTCGGCTATGTCTGCCCGGCCTGCGCAGCATTCCAGCCGCTGGTCGGCCCGTGGAAGGCCGGCCTGCCGAGCGATGTGAACTTCGTCTACGTGCCGGCCATGTTCGGCGGCACCTGGGATGACTACGCCCGTGCCTTCTACGCCGCGCAGACCCTGGGCGTGCAGGAAAAGACCCACGAGGCGCTGTACGCCGCCATCCACTCGCAGAAGACCCTGAAGGGCGAGCGCGGCCGTGACTCGGTGGACGACATCGCCAAGTTCTACGGCGCCTATGGCGTGGATCCGAAGCAGTTCGCCGCCACCATGGGCAGCTTCGCGGTGAATGCCAAGACCAACTCGGCCAAGCAGTTCGCCCAGCGCAGCCAGATCAGCGGCACCCCGTCGATCATCGTCAACGGCAAGTACCTGGTGAAGGGCAAGAGCTTCCCGGACATGCTGCGCATCGCCGACCACCTGATCGCCCGCGAGCGCGGTGCGGCCCAGGCTCACTGATCCAAGAGAAGCTGTTCCCGGCCGTGACTTCCCCCCACACACGGACCCTGCGCTTGCTGACGGCCAACATCCAGGCCGGCTCAAGTACCCGCCGCTACAGTGACTATGTGACCCGCAGCTGGTCACATGCACTGCCGGCGGGTCGCAAGCGCAGCAGTCTTGACGCGATCGCCACCTTGGCACGCGAACACGACATCGTCGGCCTGCAGGAGGCCGACCCGGGCAGCCTGCGCTCGGGCTTCACCAACCAGACCCACTACCTGGCCCAGCGCGCCGGCTTCAACTACTGGAGCCACCAGCCGAACCGGCGCATGGGCGGGGTCGCTTCCAGCGCCAATGGCCTGCTGAGCAAACTGGAACCGGTGGAAGTACAGGACCACGCCCTGCCCGGCCGCATCGGCGGGCGCGGCGTACTGCTGGCCAAGTTCGGGGATGGCGAGGACGGCCTGGCGGTGGCGGTGGCCCATCTGTCGCTGGGGGCGGGTTCGCGGATGTCGCAGCTGGGCTTCATCGCCGAGCTGCTGTCCGACCACCCCAACGCCGTACTGATGGGCGACTTCAACTGCCTGGCCGAACGCCCGGAAATGCAGGTGCTGTACCAGAAGACCCGGCTGCAGCCACCCGGCTGCATCGTGCCGACCTTCCCCAGCTGGCGCCCCGACCGCGCCATCGACCACATCCTGGTCAGCAGCGGCCTGCAGACCCGCAGCGTGGAAGCCGTACCGGCGGCGTTCTCCGATCACCTCGCGCTGGCGATGGCGATCGACGTACCGGCCAACGCCCTGCGCTGAGCGCTTCCGCTGCGCTCGCCGGGCATGGCCCGGCGCTACCGCCCCTGGTAGGGGCCAACCTTGGTTGGCACGCCGCTCTGGTGGGTGCGGACCACTGCCCTGGTGGGTGCCAACCTTGGTTGGCACGCTGCCCTGGTGGGTGCCAACCTTGGTTGGCACGCTGCCCTGGTGGGTGAGGACCGTTGGTCCGCACGCTCTCCGCCGGTCACGGCCCGGCGCTACCCCGCCTGCACCACCGGCACCTTCAGCCGTCGTGCCGTCATCGTGCTGCCCACCGAGGCCAGCACCGTGCAGCCGATGGCTAGCCACTGCAGTCCATGCAGGTGCTCGTGCAGCAGCAGCATCGCCCACAGAGCGGCCACCGCTGGCTCCATGCTGATCAGGATGCCGAAGGTCTCCTTCGGCAGGCGTTTGAGCGCCATCATCTCCAGCGACATCGGGATCGCGCTGGACACCAGCGCCACCAGCAGGCCAGCGGCCAGGATCCTCGGATCGAGCAGCGCGGCGCCGGCATGCACCACGCCCACCGGCACCACCACCAGCGACGCGGCCAGCAGGCCCAGCGACACCGAATGCCCGGCATGCAGGTGACCGGCACGCTTGCCGAACACGATGTACAGGCCCCAGCACGCCGCCGCACCCATGGCATACAGCACGCCGGCCGGATCCAGCGCCGGGCCGCCACCGATCGGCAACAGCAACAGCAGCCCCACCGCCGCGCAGCCCACCCACAGGAAGTCGATCGGTCGTCGTGATGACAGCATCGCTACTGTCAGCGGGCCGGTGAACTCGATGGCCACCGCGATGCCGAAGGGGATCGTGCGCAGGGCCATGTAGAACAGCAGGTTCATCAGGCCCAGGGTGAGCCCGTAGCGCAGGATGGTGATCGCATCCACGCGGCTGGTCTTCCAGCGCCACGGCCGCCAGAACAGCAGCAGCAACAGCGCCGAGAAGCCCACCCGCAATGCGCTGGTGCCCTGCGCGCCGATCAGCGGGAACAGGTGTTTGGCGTAGGACGTGCCGATGGCCAGCGAGGTGACCGAACCGAGCACTGCCAGCGCCGGCAACATCGGCGCGAATCGTGAAGTCTGCATGCGCAAAGTCTATTGCGCCGGCGCCGAGCACTTGGCTCAATTGACAGCCCGTTCGTGCAATTTCTGCTCACCATGGCCATCGCCCCCGTGCTCGACAGTTTCGACCGCACCATCCTCGACCTGCTGCAGCGGGACAACACCCTGCCGCAGCGCGAGATCGCCGAGGCCGTGCACCTGTCCACTCCTGCGGTGCAGCGCCGGATCAAGCGCCTCCAGGACAGTGGCGTGATCGCGGCCAATGTGGCCGTGGTTGCCGCGGCCAAGGTGGGGCGGCCGCTGACCATCATTGTCGAGGTGCGCGTGGTCAGCGAGCAACGCGAACGCGTGGCGCCGTTCAAGCGCCGCGTGCAGGACGACCCGGCCGTGCAGCAGTGCTATTCAATTACCGGTGACGGCGATTTCCTGCTGCTGCTTTCGGCGGCGTCGATGGAGGAGTACGAGACGATCACCGAGCGGTTGTTCGGTGGCGATGACAACATCGAGCGCTTCCGCACCTCGGTGGCACTGGGCACGTTGAAGCGGAGTTTCGAAGTGCCGCTGCTGCCAGTTCCATAGCGTCGAGCCATGCACGACTGCCTTACTACCGCAAAGCAACAGCCGTCGAGCATGGCTCGACGCTACAGCCGGAGACCATGAGCACATTCCCCTCTCCTGCCCACCGCCTGCGCCGCTGGCTGCTGCGCGGCCTGTGGCTGGGCATTGCCATCGTTGCCGCGATGATGCTTTGGAACAGCCCATGGGCGGCCGCGCCGAAAATGCTGTGGGCACTATCGCGGATGCCGCCGGCCACCGAACTGCCGGTGCCGGTGGAGGGTGTACGCCCCCGGCAGATTGCCGACACCTTCGGCGCGCCGCGAGGCCGTGACCGCTCCCACGCCGGCATCGACATCTTCGCCAAGCGCGGCACGCCGGTGCGCAGCGTCACTGCCGGCGTCATCGCGGATGTCAGCGAACGCGGGCTCGGCGGCCGCCAGGTCTGGGTGATCGGGCCCGGGCGCGAGCGCTACTACTACGCGCATCTGGAAGGCTGGGCCGAGGGCCTGGCGCGCGGCCAGGTGGTCCAGCCCGGCGACCTGCTCGGCCACGTCGGCGACAGCGGCAACGCCAAGGGCACGCCGCCGCACCTGCACTGGGGCATCTACGGCGCCGACGGTGCACGCGATCCACTGCCACTGCTGCGCTGACCCATTTTGTACCGTCAAGCATGCCCGACTGCCTTCATCGTTCATGGTTTGTAAATGGGAATAGTTCGTATTACCATTTCTTTCGTTTCCGGTGGTGCCAGGACGGCCTGCCCGCCCTTCCCCTACCCGTAAGCCCTCCTGGATGCCGGCCGAACGCGCGTGCTCGTCCAGGATTTCCCATGACCCGTCCCGCCTTCCGTACCCTGCAGCCGCAGCGGCTGTCCATTGCCGTGTTCGCTGTTCTCTGCACCGTGGCCCCGGCCGCCTTTGCCGACACCGCCGCCGACCCGACCACGCTGGACAAGGTGGTGGTCAAGGGCGAGCGTGCCGAAGGCTATTCGGTACGCCGCACCTCGGCCGGCACCCGCTTCGACCTGGCACCGCGCGAGATCCCGCAGTCGGTCAGCATCATCAGCCACCAGCGCATCGAAGATCAGAAGCTGGACGACATCATCGACGTGCTGGCCAACACCACCGGCGTGACCAGCACCCAGTCCGACAGCGAGCGCACCGAGTTCTACGCGCGCGGCTTCTACATCGATGCCTACCAGTTCGACGGCCTGCCGACGCAGATGGTGCAGAACTGGAGCTACGGCGATTCCGGCCTGGACCTGGCCCTTTATGACCGCGTGGAAGTCGTGCGCGGCGCCACCGGCCTGCTCAGCGGCGCCGGCAATCCATCCGCATCGGTGAACCTGATCCGCAAGCACGCCGACAGCGCCGAGCTGACCGGCAGTGTCTCGGTGAACGTGGGCAGCTGGGGCCGCACCCGCACCACCGTGGACGTGGGCAGTGCGCTGAATGCCAGTGGCACGGTGCGTGGCCGCGTGATCGGCAGCTACCTGGATACCGATGGCCAGATGGACCGCTACAACCAGCGCAAGACACTGGGCTATGCGGTGATCGACGCCGACCTGACCCCGGCCACGCAGCTCAGCGTGGGCTACGACTATCAGCAGAAGCGTGCCAACGGCGCAACCTGGGGCGGCTTCCCGATGTGGTACACCGACGGTAGCCCGACCAACTACCCGACCTCGTTCAATCCGTCGCCGGACTGGACCTACTGGGACACCACCAGCAAGCGTGCGTTCGCCACCCTGCAGCATGCCTTCAGCAATGGCTGGAAGTTCAAGATCGGTGCCACCCACGATCGCACCAAGGCCGACGACAAGCTGTTCTATCCGTCCTACACCGCGTTCGACAAGAATACCGGTGCTGGCGTCACACCGATGGCCGGTTTCTACAACACCGAGCGCAAGGTCGATGGCATCGATGGCTACATCGACGGACCGTTCCAGCTGTTCGGACGCGAACACCAGTTCATGGCCGGCCTGAGCTACAACAAGCGCGAGTTCGCCAACTATGGTGACTTCCAGATGGGCGGTCCCAATTGGAAACCGTTCGACAGCTATCTCAACTGGACCGGCAACATCGCCCAGCCGAACTGGAATCCGCTGGCGCTCGCCAGCCAGGGCACCATCACCCAGAAGGCCGGCTACGCGGCCGCACGCCTGTCCCTGGCCGATCCGCTGAAGCTGATCCTCGGTGCGCGTTACACCAACTGGAAGAGCGAAGGCGAGAACGACGACCGCGAGCACAAGGTGACCACCCCGTATGCCGGCCTGGTGTATGACATCAACGACACCTACTCGGCCTACGCCAGCTACACCGAGATCTTCCAGCCGCAGACCGCACGCGACCGCAACGACCGCTACCTCGATCCGGTTGATGGCAAGAGCTACGAGGTGGGTGTCAAGGGTGCCTGGTTCGACAACCGCCTGAACGCTTCGCTGGCGGTGTTCCGTATCGAACAGGACAACGTGGCCCAGGCCACCAGCGAACCGATCATCGGCCGTCCAGGCGAGTTCGCATCGATCGCTGCACGCGGCACCGTCAGCCGCGGCTTCGAGTTCGAAGTGAACGGCGAACTGGCACCGGGCTGGAATGCCACCTTCGGTGCTTCGCGCTATGTGGCCAAGGACATCAACGACGCCGACATCAACACCAACCTGCCGCAGACCGCACTGAAGCTGTTCACCAGCTACACCCCGCAGTCGCTGCAGGCACTGACCGTCGGCGGCGGCGCCAACTGGCAGAACCGCATCTACTACGCTGCGCCGGTGGTGGGCCGTTTCGAACAGGAAGGCTACGCGCTGGTGAGTGCCTTCTTGCGCTACCGCATCTCGCCGGAGTTCAGCGTGCAGGCCAACCTCAACAACCTGCTGGACAAGAAGTACTACTCGCAGATCACCGGTTACGGTGCGTACGGCGATGGCCGCAACGGCTCGCTGACGTTTACCTGGGCGTTCTGATCAGCTGCGGGGCACAACCGCCCCGCTCCTGTAGAGCCGAGCCCATGCCCGGATCAGAGAATCAGCCGAGCGTGGGCTCGGCTCCACACTAGCAAGGCAGCGCCGGAACTGACCGGCGCTGCCACGTCACATCAGAAGCGCAAATCCGCGCGCAGGTACCAGTAACGGCCACGCGGGATGTCATAGGTCGAAGCGTCGTAGCCGTTCAACGAGCACGACAGGCAGATCGGCGGATCCTTGTCGAACACGTTGTTCAGGCCAGCGGTCAGCTGCAGCCCCTTCATCCAGTCGATCTTGTAGCCCACCTGCATGTCGTGGAAGGTGGTGGCCGAGAGCGCATTGGTACCGGCGGCCTGGTTGCTGCACACCGGGAACGCAGCGGCATCTCCACAATTCTCGGTCAGCTCGGAGATGTGGCGCACCGTCCAGTTGGCGCTCCAGCGGTCCAGTGTCCAGCCGATGCTGGCATTGCTGGTCCATTCCGGAATCGAGCTGTCGGCCACTTCCACGCCCGGCTTCTGCGGCTGCTTCTGGCCAGCCGCGCCGGTAGCCTCATAGCGGCCGACGAAGGTGTTCTTCCAGCCCAGCTTGAACTGGCCGATGGAGGACTGTGGCAACGTCCAGAACAGGTCCACGTCCCAGCCATCTGTCTTGATCGAGCCGAGGTTGGTCAGGCGATTGTTGAAGCTGCTGACCGCACCGGTGCTGGCCCGGGTAATGCCATCACAGTAGACCGGGTCGAGCGTCTCCACGCACAGGTCCAGCTGGGTCTGCGCGTTGATCGCTTGGATCGCGCCGTCGATGGCGTGGCGGTAGAAGGTCACTTCCACGTCGAAGCGTTCCGACCACGAGGTGTTGTTGCCGAACCACGGGCTCCAGACGAAGCCGGCACTGAAGCTGCGCGAACGCTCCGGGTCCAGCTCGCGGTTGCCGCCGGTGGTCACCGAGATCTGCGAGTTGGCCTGCTGGAAGCCGGCCGGCACGCCCAGCGCAGCGCAGTTGGCCGCACTGCCGCGCGGCGGCGTACCGCCCAGGCCCACCGAGCAGGGATCGAACAGCTGCAGGTCGGCACGCGCCGCCGAGCCATACAGTTCGCCGATCGACGGCGCTCGGAAGCCTTCCGCATAGGTCGTGCGCAGCACGAAGTCATCGGTCACCTGCCAGCGCAGGCCGTACTTGGGCGTGAACTCGCCGCCGAAAGTCGAGTAATCCGAGTAGCGACCGGCCAGGCTCAGGTCCAGCTTCTTGCCGAACGAGGAGTCGGCGAAGATCGGCACGCTCAGCTCCAGGTAGGCCTCGTTGACGTCGTACGAACCCGAGGTCGGCTGCGATGGCACACCGTTGTAATGGCCAGCCACGGTCAACGGATCCGGCTGGTACGACCCCTCGTACTTGCGGTACTCGAAACCGGTGGCGAACGAGACCGGACCGGCCGGCAGCGAGAACAGTTCGCTGGACAGGTTGGCGGTGAACAGGCTCAGTTCGTTCTGGCTGCGGTCGCGCACCACCGGCTGGATCCACTTCAGCATGTCCGGCGTGATCGAGCCGACGCCGCCGAAGATGTTCAGCGGCACACACCCCGGCGTCGCCGCACAGATTGCAGGATCGCCCAGCGCCATGTTGACGTTGTAGATGTTGTAGCTGCCGTAGTTGGTCTGCTCGGCCTTGTTCTTGCTGTACATGCCGTTGACGTCCCAGTACCAGCTGCGATCAGCGGCATGGAAGTCACCGACCAGGCCGGTGGCGAAGTAGGTGGTATCCACCTTCTGCTCGAACACGCGCGCGCCGCCTTCCACCGGGCGGCGGCCGATCAGGCTCATGTTGCCGCCGGACACCAGATCGAAGCCGAACGGGTTGTACGGGTTCAAGCGCGACACCACGATGTTGTCGGCCAGCGGGTTGCCTGTGGCGCCATCGGGGCCGAAGAACAGCGGCTCCGGCCCGGCCTGGTTGGTCGACTCGCGGCGGTTGCCCAGTGCCTTGACGTACCACTGCACGTTGTCGGTGATGTCAAAGCGGAACTGACCGAACAGGCCTTTGCGCTCCGACGGCGTCAGCACCATGTTGTACTCGGCGAAGTTGAAGCGGTCGGCGCTGGTGAAGCAGTGGTAGTCATCACTGCGGTTGCAGCCGGCACTGCCGTCGTAACGCGGGTTGCCTACGCCGGTATTGGGCACGATGTCCTGCTCGGCACCGGTGTTGGGATCGACGAAGGCGAAGCGGCCCTGCGGAATGCCGCCGCTGCCGAAGGCCAAGCCAGTGCCGGGAATCGGGAAGCGCGACTGCTCGCGATCCTTGGCGAACACCGGATCCTGCTTGGTCCAGCTGGCGCCCAGGAACAGGCTGTAGCGGTCACCGCTCTTGCCCCAGGCCAGATCCACGCCCTTCTGCGTGCCGTCGCCCTTGCTGTACTCACCGTAGTTCAGTGTCACCTGCCCGCCGTCGAAATCGCGGCGGGTGATGATGTTGACCACGCCCGCAATGGCGTCGGAGCCATACAGCGACGACGCACCATCTTCGAGCACTTCAATGCGTTCGACGATGGCCAGCGGAATGGTGTTGAGGTCGGTGGCCGAGCCCACGCCGGACGCGGACGACTCATTGACCCAGCGGATGCCATCGACCAGCACCAGCACGCGCTTGGCACCCAGATGGCGCAGATCGACCTGCGCCGAGCCGGCGCCTACACCGCTGCCATCGGGGGGAAAGCCGAAGTTGCCGGACGAGTTGAACTTGGCATTGAGCGCCGAACCGGACCCGGTGAGCTGCTGCAGCACCTCGCCGATCGAGGTCAGGCCGGTGCGTTCGATGTCGCCGCGGGTCAGGGTCTGGATCGGTACCTGGCCTTCCACTTCAGCGCGCTTGATGCGGGTACCGGTCACTTCCACCGCATCGAGGTTGGTGGTGGATTGTGCAGCGGCACCCAGCGGTGCCAGGGCCGTCACGCACAGCGCAACGGCAACCGCCAACGGGCGGTGATGCAGGTGAATCATTCGCTCTCTCTCCAAAGGAATGTCGGGACATTGGCTGCCGCGCTCCCCCCTGCATGGCGGCAGCGTCTCCTTTGTAAACAAGTGGTAAAAGTCGCGGCGTGATGATCGACACTCTTTCACACGGAATTGACGCAAATAACGGGGGATTGCGTCATATAGCTACAGGCTATGACCGGACGATACTGTTCACAGCAGGCAGCCTTGATGCCGGCTGCGACAGCGCGCGCCGGGAACTGCCGCATTCATGGAAAAGGTCTTTGCCGGACCGTTTCAGGAATAGTTTGAAATTCCTTCATTCAGAAGGCACCGCTAATCGACCCAGCGCAGACTCGCACCTCCAGCCATTCGCGGGAGAGTCGATCATGAAAGCAGTGAGTGCGGTGCTGGGGGTCACGACGGTGATGACGCTGCTTCTTTCCCCAGCGGGCGAACCGAGAGCAGGCGGCCTGATCGAGTGCAACAACTGCCCTTCTCCCACCGATGCGGCCTTGGCCTCGGGAGAGGGATTGACGGTTGTGGTGGATTTCGAGAGAGCCGAGTTGACTGCTTTCGACGTCGAACATGACCCTGGGACCCGAAGGTGGCGAGCACATCCAACCCCGGTTCCAGCGCAGATTGAAATGGCTTTTCTGCGGATCCTGGATGCGACGCTGTCAGCAGGGCAAGCACCGCTCATGCAGCAATCACCGCATGAGCGGCAGTGAGACAACGCCCTATCGCACGAAGGCGATACGTTCCATGCCGGTGGCCTCGGCGGCGGCCAGGATCCGGGCCATGCCTTCGTACTCGGCCGACGGATCGGTGGCGATGCGCAGCTCCGGCAGGTTGCCGGCATGCTCGCCGGCCTGTGCCTGCAGACGCGCCTGCAGATCGCCGATGGTCATCGGCTGGCCATCCCAGCTCAGCTGGTTCGCCGCATCCAAGCGCAGTTCGATCGGCGGTGGCGGTTCGGGACGGTCGACCACGCGATCGGTGGCCTGTGGCAACTGCACGGCAATCGCCCGGGCCACGATCGGCGCGGTCACGATGAAGATGATCAACAGCACCAGCATCACATCCACCAGTGGCGTGACATTGATGTCCGCCAGCGGGCCGCTTCTTCCTGCGCTACTGAACGCCATGTGCCGCTCCCTGCAGCCGGGCCGTTCGCCCAAGGTCGACAGTACGGCTCCCGCAGCCCTGCGGGGCAGTGCCCGCCGCTGTGACATTCAGCTGCCGTTGCCGGCCAAGGACGTGCACGCAATGCGAAACTGAATTCAGCCTCTGCCCGCTATGCTGATCGCCATGACCCGACGCTCTTCGACCGCCCTGTCCCTGCTGCCCTTGGCCACCACGCTGCTGATCGGCTGCGCCAATGCCCAGTCCCTCGATGCCCAGAACGCGCAGCTGAAGGCCGCGATCGCGGCCGCCGAACGCGGCCAGTTCGATCCCGGCCAAGCCGCCGCACTCAGCCGCCATCCAGCATACGGCTGGCTGGAGTACGCCAACCTGCGCCGCAACATCGACACCGTCGATACCGCGCAGGCACAGGCCTTCCTCAAGCGCTATGACGGCCAGGCAGTGGCCAACACCTTCCGCAGTGTGTGGCTGCCCTCGGTCGCACGCCGCCAGGATTGGCCGACCCTGCTGGCCAACTGGGCGCCCACCGACAACGCAGGCCTGCGCTGCGCGCAGCTGACCGCACGCCAGGTGACCGGCAAGGTCGATCCACAGTGGATCAGTGAAGCGCAGGACCTGTGGCGCAAGAACGGCAAGTCGCTGCCGGACGGCTGTGATGCCGTTTTCGCCGTGCTGCAGGCACAGGGTGGTCTGAGCGACGCCCTGCGCTGGGAACGCATCGATGCCGCCGCCGACGCCCAGCAGCCGGCCGTGATGCGCAGCGCCGCACGTGGCCTGCCTGCCACCGACCTGACACTGGCCAACAACTACGCCGCCTTTGTCGATAAGCCCAATACCAGCGCGTTGAACTGGCCGCGCAACGAGCGCAGCCGGCGCATCGCCACCGATGGCCTGGCCAAGCTGGCCAAGGCCGATCCCGGCGCCACCGAACAGCAGCTGCCGCAGTACGCCCAGGCCCTCGGCCTGAGTGCCGACCAGCAGGGCCAGGTGCTGTACCAGATTGCGCTGTGGACGGTGGCCTCCTACCTGCCCGATTCGGCGCGCCGCCTCAACGCGGTGCCCGAATCGGCGTATGACGAACGGCTGCACGAATGGCGCGTGCGCGAAGCGATGTCGCGCGGTGACTGGCCGGCGGCGCTGACCGCGATCCGCAAGATGGCCAGCAAGCAGCGCAGCGACCCGCGTTGGCGCTATTTCGAAGGCCGCATGCTGGAGAAGACCGGCCAGGCCCAGCAGGCGCAGCCGCTGTTCCGCGAGGCCGCGCGTGCACCGACCTTCCATGGTTTCCTCGCCGCCGACAAACTGCAGCAGGGCTACACGCTGTGCCCGTGGAAGCCGAACGACAGCGCACAGGCACAGGCGGTGATCGCGCGCGACCCGGCCATCCAGCGCGCGATGGCGCTGTACCAGATCGATCGCGCTGGCTGGGCCGTGGCCGAATGGAACAGCGCACTGTCGCGCTTCGATGACACCCAGCGCCGCCTCGCCGTTCGCGTGGCGCAGGACAACGGCTGGTTCGACCGCGCCGTGTTCGCGCTCGGCAAGCAGCCGCAGGAACAGCGCCTGTACGACCTGCGCTTCCCGCTGCACCACGACGCCACCATCCGCCGCGAATCGGCGCGCAATGCGATCGATCCGGCCTGGGTGGCCGCCGAGATCCGCGCCGAGAGCACCTTCACCCCGCGCGCGCGCTCGCCTGCCAACGCCATGGGCCTGATGCAGGTGCTGCCGGCCACCGGTGCCGGCGTAGCCAAGTCGATCGGCCTGACCGGCTACGGCGGCGCCGACAGCCTGTACGATCCGGACACCAACATCGCCATCGGCACCGCCTACCTGCGCCAGCTGATGAACAAGTACGACGGCCTGCCGTACGTGACCATCGCCGCGTACAACGCCGGCCCGACCCCGACCGCACGCTGGCAGGGCCAGCGCCCGGGCTTTGATCCGGACCTGTGGATCGAGACCATCAGCTACAAGGAAACCCGCGAGTACGTCGCGCGCGTGCTGGCCTTCAGCGTGATCTACGACTGGCGCCTCAACGGCGATGCGCTGCCGCTGAGCGACCGCCTGATGGGCCGCCTGGTGGACAAGCGCAAGAGCTTCAGTTGCGCCGCCAACGCGGACCAGGGCGGGGATTGATCGCGAGCCGATGCCGGAGCGCCGGGTACGGCCTGGCGCTTGCCCCTGTGGAGCCGAACCCACGCTCGGCTGCCGCTCTGTCCGGTCGCGCTACCAGCTGATCAGCCGAGCATAGGCTCGGCTCTACAGGTCGGGCATGCCATCATGCCCCCCATGAAGATCTATCTTGTCGGCGGCGCCGTACGCGACCGCCTGCTGCAGCGCCCGGCCGGCGACCGTGACTGGGTCGTCGTCGGCGCCACGCCCACGCAGATGGAAGCGCAGGGCTTTACTGCGGTGGGCCGCGATTTCCCGGTGTTCCTGCACCCGAAGACCGGCGAGGAGTACGCGCTGGCTCGCACCGAGCGCAAATCCGGCCGTGGCTATCGCGGCTTCGTGGTCGATGCCGATCCGGCGGTCACCCTTGAAGAAGACCTGCAGCGCCGCGACTTCACCATCAACGCGATTGCCTGCGATGAGGAGACCGGCTCACTGGTCGATCCTTACGGCGGCCTACGCGATATCGAACAGCGTGTGCTGCGGCACGTCGGTCCGGCCTTTGTCGAAGACCCGCTGCGCGTGCTGCGCGCGGCGCGCTTCATGGCGCGCTTCGCGCCGCTGGGCTTCACCATCGCCGAAGAGACCATGGCACTGATGCGCGAGGTCGCCGCCAGTGGCGAGCTGGACGCGCTGGTGCCGGAACGCGTCTGGCAGGAACTGCGCAAGGCGCTGGTCAGTGAACGGCCCTCCGCCTTCCTGCACACGCTGCACGATGCGCAGGCGCTGGGCCCGATCCTGCCCGAGCTGGAAGCGCTGTATGGCGTACCGCAGCGTGCCGAATTCCACCCGGAAGTCGACACCGGCATCCACCAGGAAATGGTCAGCGACATGGCCGCGAAACTGGCGCCGGGTGATGACCTGGTCGGCTTCGCTGCCCTCACCCACGACCTCGGCAAGGGCTTGACCCCGCCGGAGGAATGGCCGCGCCACATCATGCACGAGCAGCGCGGCATCAAGCCGTTGAAGGAACTGTGTGCACGGCTGAAGGTTCCCACCGAACACCAGCAGCTGGCCGAGGCCGTCTGCCGTGAGCACTTGAACGTGCACCGCATCGACGAGCTGCGCGATGCCACCGTGCTGGAACTGCTGGGCCGCTGCGATGCGCTGCGCCGGCCAGAACGCGTGGCGCGCATCGCACTGTGCTGCGAGGCCGACAAACGCGGCCGGCTCGGTTTCGACGATGCCGACTACCCACAGGGCGAAACGCTCAAGCGCCTGCACCAGGCGGCGCTGTCAGTGCAGGCACGCGATCTGGATACCACGCATCTGAAGGGCCCGGCCATCGGTGAAGCACTGGCCAAGGCGCGGGTGAAAGCCATCGCCGCCGCCCGCTGAAGCACCGGGTAGTGCCGGTCGCTGGCCGGCACCTTCACATCTCCCGTCTATCGACGGCGCTTGCGCGAAAAATGGTCGACAGCATGAGCACCCAACAAGATGGGTTGCATCAAGAGGAACAGCCATCCACCCAACCGGAGCGTCTCCACCGGATTGAACCGGGTGATGAAGAATGCGACCAGTATGAATACGACTAGAAGCCCAAGCTCGTACACAAGGAGAGATCGATTAAAAAATCTCATCACTTCAACCTGTCCTCAGCGATTTTCTGTCCAGTTCCAACTGCGGCATCAGCACCGCGTTGGCCCGCATTAGACAATGCACCCTGTACCGCCCCTTGCTTTGCTCCAATTGCGCCGGCGCTCGCAGTCGCCTCTGCAATATGTGCACCGATGCCAGCAGGTGAACTCACTGGCGCCTTCATCATATTACTCACTGCCCCTTGAGTAGACGCCTGCGAAAAGTCACCAGCGAGTTTTCCAATTCCGCTGCCCGCCAAACTGCCAACACTCCCGCCGACAGCCGATAAGCCCAGTTGAGCGCTTGTCACTGGTGTTCCTTCGATTGCGCCCTGTGCAGCCGTACCCGCAACACCAGTCGCGGCACCCACCGTCGCTTGAATTGCTACGACCTGACCGATCGAAATCGTCCCTCTCGCCAGGGCTCCAACCACCAGGCCGCCGGTACCACCAGTTACAACTCCAGCAACGCCGGCAATTGCCAGCTCTGTCTTGTTGATTGGCTTTCCGGGATTCATGTACTTCTGAATCCCATAGTCCACCGCCATGCCACCGGCGCCTCCAAACAGGGCTGGGCAGATTGGACAACGGCCATCAGGATCTTTGAATGTGTAGGGTGAGTTGAATCCATATGCATAGGCATTGAAATGTCTCCCATCACCATTCCCGTACATTGTGACTGGATCCACTGACAAGAAACGCCCCAAGCCTGGATCGTAATAGCGCTGCTGCATGTAGCTCAGCCCAGTCGCCGAATCACTCACGTGCCCGGCGTAACCCACTCCATCTTCAATACCAGTTCCAATCTGCGCTCCGTACGGCTCATAGCTATAGCGCTTTGCCACCCGGCCAGTCTCATCTGACTCGGCAACTACTGACCCCAGAGCATCAGTATGAATATATGTAACTGTTTCCGCTTTGGATTCAAAAGCATAGATTACAGAGAAAACAGCGAAAACTAGACCAACACCTATCGACCGCATAGCTACTCTCTCCTTGAGCAGCATATTCGCTCTTAAGCTCTTCACCAATGCTCTTGCTCTTACATTCCCAAATCGAATGGCATATCAATGCCTAGCAGCAAGGAACGAAGAGGACGGTTCGATTTCTATGCCATCAATCTCAATGCGCCATGCCACGTGTGATCGCCGCCGCACGCTGCTTCAGCTGGGCCACGGCATCGGGAATCATCTCCATGCCCACATCCAGGCCCGGGTTCAGCACCAGGCCGACGCCGTCGCCGATACCGGCCAGCAGCGCGTGCACCGCGATCGGCATGGCATGGGCAAACTGCGGCAGCTGCTCGTGCCACAGGCCGGCGCGCTCGGGGGCGGTGAACACCGCGAACATCGCCTCGCCGTTCTCGCTGGTCAGCACCAGCGGCGAAATGCTTTCATCCCAGGCACCGTCTTCGCCGATGGCTTTGTCCAGCAGCACGAACGCCGTCGAAGTCAGCAGGCCATCGAGGAACTGTGCTGCGGTCAGCGTGCCGTCCTGGGCCTGCAGAAGGCGCACCTCGAGGTCGTTGAGGGGTTCGAACGGGGTGTCGTGGTCCATGGTCGGTTCCGGTACGTGATTGCAGGACAGACTTTAACAGCCCCGGCCCTCAACCGATGAATCCGTGCCGCCACAGCCAGCCCAGCAGGGCCAGCCCGGTTACCACCACCAGCATCAGCGGCAGGCCGAAGCGATGCCGCCACGGGATCGGCACCCCGCCCAGCTGCTGGTCCAGGGTGTCGGTGTCCAGCAGCCAACCGTGCCCGCAGCGGGTGCAGGCCAGCTCGTAACGGCGCTGGTAGGTGAAGCCGAACAGCAGGTCGATGCGCGCCATCCTGTAGCGCAACTGCGGGGCGAACTCGGTTTCCGTCTGGCAGCGCAGGCAGTGATGCGCTTCGGTGGGGCCGACGATCACCACCCGTTCCTGTTGGCCGATCAGGATCATGGGTCAGCGGCCCTGGCAGGCGGGTTGGGCCAGCAGCCATTGCTGGGCGGCGGCCAAAGTGGCGGCATCACCCTCGATGCGCTGGTCGGGCTCGATCTTCAACCCATCGCCACGATCATTGCGGTCGCGCATCACGCTGGTGGTCAGCAGCAGGCGACTGCCATCGGCAAGCGTGTGCACGACATTGCCGGTGGAGACACCCGCGGTCGGCTGGCCGAAACTCCGCGCCTGCGGGCGGCCACGCCACGCCAGCACCGAAGCCTCGCCCGAGCTGCCGGTGCGGGTCCCGAACAGCACCGCCACCGGCGCGCCAGGCTGCCGCAGCACATAACCGGACTGGCCGAAATCCAGCAATGGCTTGCCTGCCAGCTGCACAGCGGTCGCCGTCAACGTCCAGCGCTGCGGCCCGTGCGCGGTTTCGAACGAGCCCACGTCCTCGTTGTTCACCACCGAGGTGCGCAGCAGCGGGGCCATGCCCAGCAGCATCGGCCACATGGCGCCACCGCCGTTGTCCCGCAGGTCGACGATCCAGCCACAGCGCGCGCCGTCGTCCTTGCTGCGGATGACCTGCTGCCAGCGCGCGGCACGCTGGATGTCCTGGCGGAATTTTTCCTGCGGCGTCGCGCCGGGCGTGGAGGCATAGCCCTCGATGACCACCCAGCCGATGCGCGCATCCACCGCATCAGCGGCCCTGGCCCGGTCCACGGCGGCGGCACCGGCCTGCTGCGCACGCGCGAGGGATTCGCGCTGGCGCTGGGTCGTTGTCCACGCACCATGGTGGCCGGTGCTGAGCGCAATGGCTTCGCGCAGAACGGCCAGCCGTTGCGCGGGGTCGCCCTGCGCCGATTGCAGGCGTACGCGGGTGGCGGGCCAGTCCACCCGATCGCGATACAGCGCCTGGCGTTCAAGCAGGGCGAGGATCTCGGCCTGGGCCTCCGGCGAGGGTATCTCGACCGCGCTTGGCGTATCGGCCATGGCGCGGGTCGCCAGCAACACGAGCATCAGCGCGCCGATGCGACGCACTCCCTTGCGAACCTGCATGCGACGTTTCCTTGTCGTTGGGTCAGGCGCGCAGGATAGCTCGCGGGTGATGGTTTCCACCATGCGCGAACTGTCGTATCTGGCCCGGTCGCGGGTTGCAGCAAGACAGCGTGCACGCGATCAGCAAATTGCAACTTTGCCCATGTCATCGCCACGTAGAGCGCGAGAAGGTTACCTCCGTCGGCGCCTCCTGCGCTGGCCGGGATTGGCGTCCTGAATGAAGCTACCTGAAGTCGGGCTTGCGACCATGTCGCGGGCTCGAATACTGCACCGTCCGTCGTTCTGCGGCGGGCGGTGCGTGGGGATCCTTCCGATCCGCCGGCTTCGTTTCCTTTGGGTAGCTTCACCGGCACGCCAACCCGCACCGCCCGCCACCTTGCATTCCTGCAGGTGGCCCAGCCTTGTGAGGTTGCTGCCATGACCACGCTCTACCCCACCTACCCACGTCTGCATGTACTGCTCGGCGCAGCATTGCCCGGCCTGCAGCTGTCCACTACCGCCGCCGAAGCATTGGAAGATGCGCTCGCCGAAGTCTACGAACAGGCGCCGCCATCGGCATTCTTCGCGCGGTTGCGTGGTATCGCACACAGCCACGCGGCCGATGGGCAGTCGTGGCGCGAGCGGCAACTCAGCGAGGCGCGTGGTCGGGAACTGGCCGAGGCCACGCGCTGTCTGGCGGCGTTGTCTGCGTGTGGGGGTGTGTTGCTGGCCGCACAGTCGGCACGCGAGATGGATGATGCGGCGGCGCAGTGCCCGCCGCAGGTGGAGGAAGGGTTGCTGCATGCGGTGGTGGTGCTGGCCGATCATGCGGGTGGATTGGTGGCGCCGGGTGCAGGCGCGGGAGCGTGACGTCGTTGGATTCGTGTCGACCAAGGTCGACACCTACCAGAGCGGATCGTGGCCGTGACGGGATGAGTGCCGACCTAGGTCGGCACCTACCCAGGCCCGCGCTTGTCACCAATCCGCGCGCAGGCCGATGTTGCCTTCGATGATGCGGCGCTTCTCGTTGCGGTCGCCCCCCAGCTCGCGCGTGTAGTCGGCCACGGCATAGGCGCTGATGGTGCGGTTGAAGCGCCCGACCACACCCACGCCGGCTTCCAGTGCACGCGAGCGCTGCGAATTGATGATCATGTCGTCGTCGAAGCCGATGCGATCTTCGCCGGAACGACCATGCCAGTAATTGAGCTTGAAATACGGCTGCCAGCCGTTGTCGGCCAGCTGGTAGTCGCCGGCAAGGCGCAGTCCGATGCGGCCAGTCCAGGCATTGTCATTGTCGAAGCGCACGCTCGACACTTCATCGCGGCGATCGTCCAGCGAAGTGCGCTGCCAGATCACCTGCACCTGCGGCTCCAGCCACCATGCGGATTGCCCGAAGTGCAGCAGCGGCTTTCCGGCTTCCACCGACACGCTGGTACCGTCACCGCTCACGCCGAAGCCAAGCCCGCGCGAGGAACGCACGCGGCCGTCGTAACGGCTCTGCATCGCCACCGCATCGATGTAGCCGCCGCTGCTGTCGGTGAATGTCCAGTACAGGCCGACGTGCTTGTCATCCAAACGGCTCTGGCCCACCTGCACGTTTTCCCAGCCCAGTGCCAGGCCGGTGGTCTTGCCCTGCGCACGGGTACGTCCGACAAACACGCCAATCTGGTTGCGATGGTTGTCGTTGGCCACGGCCCACACATCCAGACCGGCCTGCAGGCCCATCACGTCGCCGTCGAAGCCCGGCTGCGCATCGCCCTTCCAGTGGATCTCGCTGCTCTGCCCGACCAACCGGCCCCATGCGGTACGCAGCGCACCCTGGTTGTACAGCAGGCGCTGCTCGCCCTGGCGCTCGTGGAAGGTACCCAGGCTGGCCAGCGAAGCCTCACGCAGCAACGGAGGCACCACCGCATAGGTGGCGGTCTCCACGCGGTACAGCGGCACCACCGCGCCTTCGGCGGGACGCGCACCCGGTGTCGGCGGCGCGCCGGTACCGGGCAATGCACCGCCGGCCACCGGCACGTCAGGCACCGCTGGATCGCTGGGTGGGGCCACCGGCGCGGGTTCTGGAGGCGGCGGTGGCGGTGCGGTCTCGCCCGCGGTCAGGTCCGGATCAGTGGCGCCTTCGGGCGGCGGTGGCGGCGCTGGGGTGATCGGCGGAGGTGGCGCCACCGGCGGCGTCACGGGCGGCGGTGTCGCGCTGCCGCCGCCGTTGGGTGCCGGCGTCGGCCCGCTGACCAACGTGGAGCGCAGATACCAGTTCTCGCCGGTGCCGGCACTGACGCCGCCCTTGAACAGGAAGTACTCGTAGGCACCCGCAGACACCGGCGCGAACAAGGAGAATGCGCCTGCTGCGGTGCTGCCACCATTCAAGGCCTGTACCACCAGAATGCCGTCTGCCAGCGTCGCCGCTCCGCCGCCGCCGGCGTTGAGAATGCCGATGCCGGTAGTGCCGGTTGCGGTGCCGCCATCGATCACCAGTCGGTCGCTGGTGGAATTGTCCGCGCCCAGCACGGTGCGCAGGTACAGGCCACCGCCGTCACCGCGATAGTTGCCGCGGACAGTGAACACATCCCCGGCGCCGCTACCGGTCAGGTCGATGCGCCCTGCATTGACCATCTCCACCAATGCACCACTGTTGAACGGACGGATGGCATGGCCGCCACTGCCTGCGTAGACCGTGCTGGTGTCATCCACGGTGAGCGAACCGGTGCCGCTGGCACTGTCGCCCAGCACCAGATCGCCGTCGAAGTTCAGCTCGGTGCTGTTGGCCAGGCTGATCGCTTCCCAGTTCTGGAAGCGCCCCACGCCTGCGGTCTTTACGTTGTTGAAGCTGAGCCTGTCGTCGCCTGCGCCACCGTCGAACAGCGGCACCGCGCCCATGTTGGCCTGGTTGAGGTTACTGAGGTTGGCTACATCGTTGTCCGGGCCCATGTCGATCGCGCCGTAGACGATGCCGCCGCCATTCCAGTTGAACGTGTCATTGCCGGTACTGAGCAGCACCTGGCCACGCACGGTGCCATCGGTGGTGGTCACGCTGTCATTGCCGCCGCTGACGCTGATATTGCCGCCGATGTAGGCCGTACCCGAGATGATGATGGTATCGGTGTCGAAGCCGGTGACCACGTTGCCCTCCACCGTGCCGCCGGACTGGTCCCACAGGTTCTTGTCCAGCTTCATGTTGACCCGGCCGATGCGGCCACCGGTCATCCAGGCCTGATCGCCATCCTCGAACGCGCCGACGATGCGGCCGCCACTCATGCGGAAGGTATCGATGTTGTCACCCTGCTGCAGGGCCCCGACGGTGCCGCCGGTCATGACGAAATCGTCGCGGCCGCTGCCCTGCGTCACCAGGCCAGTAACGGTGCCACCGTTGATCGTCATCTGATCATCACCGGCGCCCTGGTCGACACTGTCGATCGTTCCGTCGTTGAGCAGCAACACGTCGTTGCCATCCCCTTGCAGGACGCCGCCGGTAATGCTGCCGGCCTGCATCTCGAGGCGATCGTTGCCGGCACCGAACTGCACGCCAGTGCGGCCACTGATCGTTCCGCGGTTGACCAGAACGCTGTCACCAGTGCCGACGAACTGCAGGGCCACGTTGTTGCCCGTGCTGATGCTGCCGCTGTTCTCGACGCGGCTACCGCCACCAAGTTGGACGGCTACACCCCCCGTCGAACTGATCGCCCCCAGATTGGACAGCAGGTGACCACCTGCACCGACGAGCGAAATCGCACTTCCGCCGCCGCTCTGTTGCAGCTGTGCGGCATTGGCGACGTTGACGATGATGCCGGCCGCGCCACTGGCGGTGATGGGAACGGTCTGTGGATTCGGCGCATTGGCATCGCAGGTGACTGTCTGGCCGGCGGTCGGTGCCGAGTTGTTGCAGCCGGCCCAGGCGCCGCTGGCGGTCATCAGCATGACGGACGGGACGGCCAGGGCCTGCAGCACGGAAACGGTGAGGCGGCGCGGACGGAATGCGCGCGGGACGGCATGGGTCATACAGCACTCCTGGACAGGGGATCAGGAACTGCGGACATGCGGTACTGCGCAGGCAGTCTGCCGTGTGGTGAACGGTTCCGATAGGTGAAATTACGTGCCAGCCATCACAGTTCAGATGCGAACTTGATCGGGCATCACCTCACCTCTACCTGGCTGAAACTGTTCATCATGGCGGCGGGAGCGAGCCAGGCGGAGAGCATCCACGCGTGGTGTGGATCTACCGTCCCATGTGGTGGATCCACGCCATGCGTGGATGAAGTGCCATCAGATCTTCAGATAGATCTTCCGCCGGTCCAGCCACCACGCCACGCCCCACCACAGCGCGACGAACGCCAGCGCCTGCAGCATCGATGCCAGCTCGAGCGCCTGCGGCATCGCGGTGGCCAGCTGCTGCCAGATCCAGCCCCAGGCACCGGTCGCCATCAATGCCACCGACATCACCGATGCCCCGAGATACGCGGTGATCGCATTGACGCCGAAGCGCCGGCCCAGCGCCGGCCAGCCCTTCTGGTCGATCAGTATGTGGCCCAGCCACAGCGCCAGCGCGGCCAGGCCGCCGGCCCACAGCACGTAGCTGGGCGTCCACAGCTGTTTGTTCAGCGGCAACACGATGGCCAGCAGCAGGCCGAGCACAGCGGTCGCCACGCCCAGCCCGGCCAATGCCGCCGAACGCCCGTTGCGCAGCAGGCCACCGGCAAGCAGGCCGAGCACCGTGCTGGCAAGCGCGCCCAGCGTACTCAGCAATCCTTCCGGGTCATGTCCGAGCCCGGTATCGGCATGCCACTGGTAGATCCACGGTGCGAACAGCGTGGTATCCAGGCGGCTGGCCGGGTTGGTCCATGGCGCCAGATCACCGATGCCCAGCAGCAACACGGTATAGCCCACCAGCAGCGCGACCAGCACGCCGGACTGCACGCGCGGCCGTGCATACACCGCCAGTACACCCACCAAGGCTGCGCACACCGCGATCCGTTGCAGCACGCCCCAGATGCGGAAGTGATGGGTATGCAGCGCCCACCAGATCAGCAGATGCAGCAGCGCACCGGCCACCAGGATGCGCAGCGCGCGTTCCAGCACGCCACGCGCCAGTGCAGGTCGCGCCGACGCGTCCAGCGCGCGCGGCGCTACGCTGAAGGCCATCGACACGCCGACCAGGAACAGGAAGAACGGGAACACCAGATCGGTGGGCGTGCAGCCATGCCATTCCGAATGACGCAGCGGCGCGAACACCGCGCTCCAGTCACCCGGGTTGTTGACCAGCAGCATCGCCGCCACGGTGATGCCGCGCAGGGCATCGATCGAGCCCAGCCGGCGTGGCGGCGTACTGTTCATCAGGCAGCCTCGTACTGTCCGGCAATCCAGGTACCACGCACCTGCAGGGCATCATCCAGCAGCACCAGGTCAGCCTGGTAGCCCTCGGCGATGTGACCCAGACGATCGTCAACGTTGAGGAACTGCGCCGGATAGGTCGAGGCCATGCGCGCGGCTTCTGCCAACGGCTGGCCGAGCAGTTGCACGGTGTTTCGCACGGCAGTGGCCATGTCCAGCGCCGAGCCGGCCAGCGAACCGGCGGCATTGCGCACCACGCCATCGATGGCGGTGATGGTTTCGCCATACAGCACATAGCTGGGTTCATCGGCACCCACCGGTGGCATCGCATCGGTGACCAGCAACAGGCGGCCGCGCGGCTTGGCTGCCAGCGCCACGCGCAGGCTGGCCGGATGTACATGCACGCCATCGACGATGATGCCGATCCAGCTGTCGCGGTCTTCCAGCGCAGCGCCAACCGCGCCGGGCTCACGCCCCTGCAGCGGCGACATCGCGTTGTACAGATGGGTGAAGCCACGCACGCCGGCATCCAGGCCGGCACGGATCTCTTCGTAGGTGCCTGCGGTGTGCCCAGCGGCAACGATCACACCGCGCTCGACCAACGCACGAATGGTTTCCAGCGGCACGCGTTCCGGTGCCAGCGTCAGCAGGGTCACGCCGTTGTCCAGCGAGGCGGCCAGCGCGATCTCATCTTCGTCCGGTACGCGGAACTTGCTGGCATCGTGCGTGCCCTTGCGCGCCGGCGCGATGTACGGTCCTTCCAGATGGATGCCGATCACGCCTGGCACACCCTGCGCGATCGCCTCGCGCATCGCATCGATGGCTTCACGCATCACGCCCACGTCATCGCTGATCAGCGTCGGCAGCATCGCGGTGGTACCGAAGCGGCGGTGCGCCTGCGCGATGGTGCGCAGTGCCGCCACGTCCGGCGTGTTGTTGAACAGCGCACCACCACCGCCATTGACCTGCACATCGATGAAACCGGGCAGCAGCCAGCCACCGCCCAGATCAAACTGCTCGGCAGCCTGGCCCAGTTGCGGCGCTGCATCGGGCAGCAGCGCGCTGATGCGTCCGTGCTCGATCACCACCGCCAGATCATCACGGAACTCGTCGCCGGCAAGGACGCGAGCGTTGCGCAGGACCGTTGCCATCACACCGTCTCCGTGACCTTGTTCAAGTGCGGCGGCAGGTCCGGGTTGAAGCCACGACGCAGTGCCAGCGCGTTGATCGCGCGGTAGAAGCTCTGCACGGTCAGCAGCGGTGCGCACAGCGGGTGCGGCGCGGCGGCCACCGGCAGGTTGCCACCGGCACCGGCCATCCACACCTGCGCGCCACGCGAAGTGAATTCTTCGACGACAGCACGAGTGCCGGCGCCGGTTTCGTCGGGCTGGGCAAAAGCCAGCACCGGGAAACCGCGATCGACCAGCGCCATCGGGCCGTGCTTCACTTCGGCCGAGCTGTAGGCCTCGGCATGCAGGCTGCAGGTTTCCTTGAACTTCAATGCAGCTTCCTGCGCCGCGCCGAGCCCCAAGCCGCGCCCCAGCACGAACAGATTGGTCGCCTCGACCAGGCCCTCGGTCACCGGCGTCCAATCGCACTGCCAGGCCTCGCGCATCGCATCCGGCAGCAGATCCAGCGCATTGCGCAGGCTGCTGTCCTGCTTCCAGTACGCGGCCAGCTGCAGCAATGCGGCCAGCGAAGCAAGGTAGCTCTTGGTCGCTGCCACGCTCTTCTCGGCACCGGCATGCAGCGGAATGACCGTGTCGGCCAGCTGCGCCAACGGCGAATCCTCGACATTGACCAGCGCGATCACGCGCGCGCCGGCCGCCTTGGCGGCCTCGGCGTTGCGCAGCAGGTCCGGGCTCTTGCCCGACTGCGAGATGACGATGAACAGCGCGCCGCGCAGCTGCAGCGGTGCGGCATAGACCGACCCCACCGACGGCGAGGCCGAGGCCACCACCAGGCCCAGCTGGGTTTCCAGCAGGTACTTGCCGTAGGTGGCGGCATGGTCGGAGCTGCCACGGGCACAGGTGACCACGAACGGCGGCGGCGCCGCGCGCAGGCTGGCGGCCAGGGTCTCCATGGTGGCGTGGTTGCGCGAGAACTGGCGGGCGACCACGTCGGCCGCTTCAGCGGCTTCGGCGAACATCAGGGTGGAAGTGGGGTCTGACAGCGACATGGCAGGCTCAGGCAGGATCGGAAGGAAGGGGGCGTGCGCCGGCCGGGCGCATCGGCGCGGTCGAACCGCGCACCACCAGCTGCGGCACGAAGCCCTGGTTGTGCAGCGGTGCCGGCGCGTCGTCGTAGGCGTCGCTGCGCAGCTGTGCGATCAGCAGGCGCGCGGCATGGCGGGCGATGTCTTCGGTGGCCTGCTTGGCGGTGGTCAGCGGCGGCCATGACTGGCGCGAGAACGGGCTGTCCTCGAAGCCGGCGATGGACAGGTCGTACGGCACGTTCATGCCGGCCGACTTCGCTGCGGCCAGCACACCGGCGGCGATTTCGTCGTTGGAACCGAAGATGGCCGTGGGCGGTTCGCGCAGCGCCAGCAGGCGGCGCGCACCACGGAAACCATCGTCGAAGGTGTAGTCGCCCTGCACCACCAGGTGCTTGTCCACGGTCATGCCGTAGTCCTTCAGCGCGGCTTCGTAACCGGCGTAGCGCTCGCCCGAGGAACGGTGCGAGATGCCCCCCCAGAGGAAGCCGATGCGCTGGTGGCCCAGCTGGATCAGGTGCTCGGTGATCTCATAGGCGGCCTCACGGTCGTCGACGAACACGCAGGCGCCGTCGGCCGGGTCTTCGGTGGCGGCGATGATGCGTACCAGCTTGATGCCGCGCGCGGTCAGCGCCTGGATCAGGTCACGACGCTCGGACATCGGCGCGGTCAGTACCAGACCGGCCAGGCGCGAACGCTGCACCCAATCGGCCAGCTCGTCGGCCAGCAGCGGCGAGCTGGAATCGCAGGGATGGATCTGCAGGCCGAAGCCGGTCTCGCGGCACGCGGCCAGCACGCCGTTCTGCACGCCGATGATGTGGTACGGGTTCGGGTTGTCGTAGACCAGCCCGATCACGAAGGTGGTGCCACTGCGCAGGTTGCGCGCGGACGGATCGGGCTCGTAATCGAGTTCGGCGATGGCACGCAGCACCCGTGCACGGGTGGCCTGCATCACCGAAGGCTCGTTGTTGATCACCCGCGAGACCGTCTTCAGCGAGACCTTGGCCTTCTCCGCAACGTCCTTGATGGTCGCTCTGCGCATCGGTTTCCCCTGGGGTTGGCTGCCGTCCATCATCGCCGATCAGACCTTGTCCTGCGGCAGGCCGGCGCGATGGCCGATCACCGAATAGAACAGGATGTACAGGTAGCAGGGCACCATCAGCAGCACGAACACCAGCTGGAAGTCGATGTGCTGCTTGAGCACGGCGAACAGCTGCGGAATGATCGCGCCACCGGCAATGCCCATTACCAGCAGCGCCGAGCCGGTCTCGGTGAAACGGCCCAGGCCGCGGATCGCCAGCGGGAAGATCGCCGGCCACATCATCGCGTTGGCGAAGCCCAGCAGGGCCACGAAGGCCACCGATACATAGCCGTGGGTGGCCCAGGCACCGAGGCAGAACACCACGCCCAGCACCGCCGAAATGGTCAGGTAGCGCGACTGCGACACGACCTTGGGGATCAGCAGCAGGCCGACCACGTAGCCCACCAGCATCGCGCCGAGGGTGAGCGAGGTGAACATCTTGGTCTGGTCCAGCGGCAGGTCGAAACCATGTCCGTAGGTGCCGATCGCATCACCGGCCATCACCTCAACGCCCACGTAGACGAACAGGCACAGCACGCCCAGCCACAGGTGCGGGAACTGGAAGATGCTGCGGCGCTCGGCGGCACCGGCAGCCACCGGCGTGGCGTTGGCCTCGGAGGACTTGATTTCCGGCAGCGGCGAGAACAGCACGGCCACCGCCAGCACCACCAGCAGGCCGGCCATGGCCAGGTACGGCGCGTGGATCTTGGCGGCGAATTCGTTGAGCAGCTGCGCCTTGGTGGCTTCGTCCGCAGCGGCCACCGTGGCCGACAGGTCACCGATGCCATGCAGCACCACGGTACCGATCAACACCGGAGCGAGCATGCCGGCGATCTTGTTGCAGATGCCCATCAGCGCGATGCGCCGCGCCGCGGTCTCGATCGGGCCGAGGATGGAGATGTAGGGGTTGATCGCGGTCTGCAGCAGGGCCAGGCCGCTGCCGATCACGAACAGGCCGCCGAGCGCACCCGGGTACCAGCGCTGGGTGGCGAATTCACCGAACAACGCGGCACCACCAGCCATCACCAGCAGGCTCAGGCTCAGGCCCTTCTTCATGCCGGTGCGACGCAGGATCCACGACGCCGGCAAGGCCAGGAAGAAGTAGGACAGGTAGAACACCATCAGCACCAGGAAGGCGCCGACCTCACTGAGTTCGAAGGCCAACTTGACGAAGGTGATCAGCGGGCCGTTGAGCCAGGTGAAGAAGCCGATCAGGAAGAACAACACGCCAACGATGGCGATGGAGGTGGCCACGTTCGGGCGCGCGCTTGCAGCGGGGACGGCGGACATCAGGAGGGCTCCTGCGGCGACGGCCGCAGAACGCGGCGTCGGAGAGTGGCTGGGAACAACGTTGTCACATTCTTTCGATGGACAGCTGCGGTTTGTCAACTTCCACGCGCAGCCCTGTGAACCTCGTGCTGCACTGCGCAACCCGATCGCGGCGCCTCGTGCTGAATGCGCCGGAGGCCTTGGGCCATGTGCGGCAATGGTTCCAACGTGAAACCCGCACTCACGCCATGTAAACGTTTACTGCCTATCGCATTCGTTGCGATGCAGCAACGAAAGTGTCACGAACTCGTTGACATCGTTGTCAGCGGGGTTACAGACTCCGCCCCAATCGCCGCCCCCGATCCCGGGGCCGGCCCCACCTGCAGCAGGAGCCCGCGTGACCGCCAGCCACCCCGCCCCGGCCCATGTCCTGTCCCGAGTCGCGCCCTCGTTCCTGGCCGCCGACGTCGGTGGCACCCATGTGCGCGTTGCCCGGGTCCAGGCCAGCGGTGATGCTGCCCATCCGGTGCAGGTGCTGGAATACCGCAAGTACCGCAATGCCGACCATGCTGGCCTCAGCGCGATCCTGTCCGATTTCCTGGGTGAAGGCGTGCGTCCTACCCATTGCGTGGTCGCCAGCGCCGGCTATGCCCGCGAAGACGGCACGGTGATCACCGCCAACCTGCCGTGGCCGCTGTCAGCCCGCCAGGTGGAAGCCGACGTCGGCCTGCAGCGGGTCTACATCGTCAACGACTTCGAAGCAGTGGCCTACGCAGCCGCGCAGGTTGACGCCAGTGGCGTGCTGCACCTGTGCGGGCCGGACACCGCTGCCCGTGGCCCGACCCTGGTGGTCGGCCCCGGCACCGGGCTTGGCGCGGCGCTGTGGATTCCCACCGCGCACGGCCCGGTGGTGCTGCCCACCGAAGCCGGCCAGCCGACCCTGGCGGCCAGCACCGAACTGGAAATGGCCATCGTCCGCCACATGCAGCGTGACCGCGCCCACGTGTCGATCGAACACGCAATCTCCGGCCCGGGCCTGATGAACCTGTACCGCGCAGTGTGTGCGCTGCAGGACCAGGCACCGACCTTGGCCAGCCCCGACGCGGTCACCGCAGCGGCCATGGCCGATACCGATGCGCATGCGCGCCAGGCGCTGGATGTGTTCTGCGGCCTGCTCGGCAGCACCA
Source organism: Stenotrophomonas sp. CCNWLW162 (assembly GCF_037203745.1). NCBI lineage: Bacteria > Pseudomonadati > Pseudomonadota > Gammaproteobacteria > Lysobacterales > Lysobacteraceae > Stenotrophomonas > Stenotrophomonas sp. CCNWLW162. The sequence goes on from NZ_JBBCBL010000002.1 coordinate 173,558, forward strand.
TCGGCGACATGGCCCTGTTCTACGGCGCCCATGGCGGCGTCTACCTGGCCGGCGGCATCCTGCCGCAGATCCGCGAATACCTGCGCGGCAGCACCTTCGTCGAACGCTACCTGCAGAAGGGTCCGATGGGCGAAGCGCTGGCACGCATCCCGGTGAAGGTGGTCGAACACGGCCAGCTGGGCGTGGTCGGCGCTGCCAGCTGGTACCTGCAGCAGCAGTCCGCCGCCTGACACCGCAACAGGCTTCAACGCAATCGCAGCACGCAGTACGTGGCACGCCAACGCACGGGACTTCGCCGCCGCCCCGCGCATGTCATCGCAACCGTAATCGAACACCGCCGCCGGCATCCATTCGAGTGATGAGGAGAGACATCATGAACACCCGCAAGACCCTGCTTTCGGCCGCCATCGTCAGCTGCATCGCCTTCAGTGCGCACGCGCAGCAGGCCCCCCAGACCGCCACCGATCTGGACACCGTCACCGTCACCGGCATCCGCGGTTCGATGGAAAAGTCGCTGGACACCAAGCGCGAAGCCAATGCGCGCGTGGAAGTGGTCACTGCCGAAGACGTGGGCAAACTGCCCGCGCACAACGTCGCCGACACCCTGCAGCGCCTGCCGGGCGTCAACATCAGTTCGTCCAGCGCCGATGAAGGCGGCTTCGACGAAGCCGACCGTGTCAGCCTTCGCGGCACCAGCCCGAGCCTGACCCAGACCCTGATCAACGGCCACACCGTCGGCTCCGCCGACTGGTTCGTGCTCAGCCAGGGCAACAACGTCGGCCGCAGCGTCAGCTACTCGCTGCTGCCGTCGGAACTGGTCAGCTCGGTGGAAGTGAACAAGTCCTCGCAGGCCAAGCTGCAGGACGGCGGCACCACCGGTACCGTCAACATCATCACCCGCAAGCCGCTGGAATTCTCCAAGCAGTTCACCGCTGAAGGCTCGATCGGCGCGGTGCGCTCGGACCAGGCCAAGTCGAACGACCCGCAGCTGTCTGCCCTGTTCAACTACAAGAACGATGAAGGCACCTTCGGCGTGATGCTGCAGGCCTTCAGCCAGAAGCGCGAGCTGCGCCGTGAAGCGCAGGAAATTCCGGGTGGCTTCTTCACTATCGAAGCCAACGATCCGGTGGCCAAGACCAACCCGGATCTGGTCGGCGTACAGGTTCCGGGCCTGCTGGGTTCGACCTTGTTTGAACAGACCCGCAAGCGTACCGGCGGCCTGGTTTCGCTGCAGTTCAAGCCGACCGACGATCTGAGCTTCGTACTCAGCGGCTTCAGCTCCAAGCTGGAAGCGAACAACTACAACCGCAACTTCATGATGTTCGGCAACAGCTTCGGCAAGTCGCAGGCGCCTGATCCGGGCTACGTGGTCAAGGATGGGGTGCTGACCCAGGCCAGCTACGTCGGCAAGCCAGGCACGAACTACGCGGTGTACGACATGATCTACCGCGAGTCGACGGCCAAGACCAACTACATCACCCTGGATGCCGACTGGCAGGTCAGCGAAAACCTGACTGCGAAGTTCCAGGCCGGTACCACCAAGGGCACTGGCGAAACGCCGCGCCAGTACATCGCAGAGCTGTTGACCGCCAACGGTGGTGGCGCCAGCTGGACCACCCATGGCAACGGCTCGCCCGTGGACTGGAATGTGGGGGGCGATATCAGCCCTGCCGGCGCCAGCTGGGGCGGTACCTGGGGTAACCAGCAGGTCACTGCGATCGACAAGGAAAAGTGGGCCAACGTCGATTTCAGCCAGTACTTCAATGCTGGCGTATTGAGCTCGATCGATTTCGGCGCCCGCTACGCCGACCACACGCGTGAAGCGAAGTCGCCGGAAGGCGCCACCCCGGGCAACATCTGGGACGCCTTGCGCGGCAGCCCCACCGCCAACTACCCGGGTGGCTTCGCCGGCGACATCGGCGGCAACTTCCCGCGCAACATCTGGTACTACACCCCGGCAGCGCTGCGCAATGCGGTGACCAACAATTCCGAATGGCTGTCGGGCAATGATGGTCCGGATGGCCGCCACAACTACGGCGCCGAATGGAAGGTGACCGAAAAGAACTTCGCTGCCTACGTGCAGGGCAATTTCAGCGGCGACCGCTGGAGCGGCAACGTCGGCCTGCGCTACGTCAACATCAAGCAGGACATCGATACCTACGCCACCGCCACGGGCTCGACCGTGCCGGACGTGAAGAGCCTGTTCGGTGCGTGGACCCGCGAAGCCTTCGAGAACAAGCACAACCGCGTGCTGCCGAGCGCCAACTTCAAGTACGACCTGCGCGACGACCTGGTGCTGCGCCTCGCCGCCTCCCAGACCCAGACCCTGCCTGACTACTCCGCACTGGGTGCGTCTTCGTACGGCTCGGATCTGAACCGCAAGGGCGGCGGCGGCAACCCGAAGCTGAAGCCGGTGATCTCGACCAACTTCGACGCCAACCTGGAGTGGTACTTCATGCCGCGCGGCATGCTGTCGGTCGGTGCGTACTCGATGCGCCTGAAGGACTACGTGGCCTTCAGCACCGAGAAGCAGATGCTGTTCAGCGAGCTGACCAACCGGCTCGAGGAGTACGACATCTCGCGTCCGAAGAACGCCGACGGCAAGGTACGCGGTATCGAAGTGGCCTATGAGCAGCCGATCGGCGAGTACTTCGGCGTCAACGCCAACTACACCTACGCCGATGGCAGCACCGAGCACACCTGGGCCGATGGCACCGACAACCTGCTGGGCACCTCGAAGAACACCTACAACGTGGGTGCCTACTTCGAGAACGACACCTTCGGTGCACGCGTCAGCTACACCCGCCGTTCGTCGTTCCTGATCGGCCTGTCCGGTGCCAACCCTTACTACCAGGATGACTTCGGCACGCTGTCGGCATCGCTGAGCTACAAGGCCACCGACTGGCTGAGCATCAGCTTCGATGCGCTGAACCTCAACAACCCGACCTACAAGTACTACCAGACCGCGGCCATTCCGACCTCGTTCTACAGCAACGGTCGCCAGTACTACCTCAACTTCCGCTTCAAGTACTGATCCAGCGGCGGCAACATCGCCGAGTCGTGCACGCACGCCGGGCCTGGGTCATTCCGGGCCCGGCGTTTTTCATGTATAGCGTTCATCGCACCGTTCCAAGGAGTCGTTCCGATGGTCAAGCCTTCCCGCGCCCGGATGCGCAGCGCACTGCTGCTGGGCAGCCTGTTCGCGATGCTGCCGGCGATGCCGGCACTCGCCGCCGATCCCACGCCCGTCGCTGAAGCTCCTGGCCCGCAGCTGCGCGCCGGCAGCCTGATGCTGATTCCCGCACCCACCCAAGTGCAAGCCGGCCAGGGCAGCGGCATCAGCGTACGCGCTGGCACTCCGCTGCATGCCGAAGGCGAGGCCGCGCAGCGGGTCGCCAGCCAGTTCGCCGACCTGCTGGCGCGCAGCGGAGGCCCGCGCCTTGCGCTGGCCAAGGGCAAGTCGGCCGCCCAGGACGGCGGCATCCGTTTCCAGATCATCCCGACCTTCCGCGACAGCGGTGAGGGCTACACGCTGGAAAGTACGGCGACGGGCGTGCTGGTGCAGGCTGGCAACGAGACCGGCCTGTTCTACGGCGCGACCACCCTCGCCCAGCTCGCCACCGGCGGCAGCAATGGGGTGCTGCCAGCGGTGCAGATCCAGGACGCGCCGCGCTTCAGCTGGCGCGGCTTCATGCTCGACTCGGCGCGGCATTTCCAGAGCCTGGACGAGATCAAGCGCGTGCTCGACGCGATGGCCGCACACAAGCTCAACACGTTCCATTGGCACCTGACCGATGACCAGGGCTGGCGCATGGAGATCAAGCGCTACCCGAAGCTGACCGAAGTGGGCAGTTGCCGCCTGCCGGCCGGCGACGGTGGCATCGATCCGGTCACTGGCCAGGAGCATCCCTACTGCGGCTTCTACACGCAGGAGCAGATCCGCGAAGTGATCGCCTACGCCGCCAAGCTGCATATCCAGGTGATTCCGGAAATCGACGTGCCCGGCCATGCCACCGCCGCGATCGCCGCGTATCCGGAGCTGGGTTCGATCAGCACGCCGCTGAAGCCGATCAGCGAATGGGGCGTGTTCCCGAACCTGTTCAACGTGGAGGACAGTACCGTCACCTTCCTGGAGAACGTGCTGGAAGAAGTGATCGCGCTGTTCCCGGCCAAGTACGTGCACGTGGGTGGCGACGAGGCAGTGAAGGACCAGTGGGAAGCTTCGAAGCAGGTGCAGCAGCGCATGCGTGCGCTGGGCATCAAGGATGAGATGGCCATGCAGAGCCACATCATCAAGCGCCTGGAGACGTTCCTGGAGGAACACGACCGGCGCCTGATCGGCTGGGACGAGATCCTCGAAGGCGGTCTGCCGCCGCAGGCCACGGTGATGTCGTGGCAGGGCACCGAAGGCGGCCTCGCTGCGGCCAGTGCCGGGCATGACGTGATCATGTCGCCGGTCGGCTACCTGTACCTGGACTACCTGCAGACGGCCTCGCCGAACGAACCGCCGGGCCGACCGACCCAGGTCAACCTCGGCAAGCTCTACAACTTCGAGCCGGTGCCAGCCGAGCTGGCGGCCGACAAGCGCGGGCACATCCTCGGCCTGCAGGCCAACATGTTCACCGAACACACGCGCAGCTATGCACGCCTGCAGCACAACCTGTTCCCGCGCCTGGCCGCCGTGGCCGAAACCGGCTGGAGCACGCCGGAACACCGCGATTTCCGCGATTTCCTCGCACGCCTGCCGGCACAACTGCAGCGCTACCGCGCCTGGGGCCTGGCCTATGCGCAGACCCCGTTCGAAGTAGGCGTGGACTACACCGATGATCGCGCGAAGAACACCGTGACCGTGTCGCTGGCCAATCCGCTGGGCTATGAAGTGCGCTACAGCACCGATGGCCAGCCGGTGACCGCGCATTCGCCGCTGTACCAGCAGCCGCTGACGGCGCAGCTGCCCGCCACCGTGCAGGCCGCTGGGTTCTACCAGGGCCAGATGCTGGCCGCGAAACCGACCATCGCCACGTTCACCGCGCAGTCACTGCTCAGCCGCCGCAGTGATGAACTGCTCAGCTGCGTAGGCAAGAAGGGGCTGGTGCTGCGCCTGGAAGACGATGGCCCGCGCGAGGGAACGCGTGCAGTGTTCAACGTGGACATCTTCCAGCCGTGCTGGCGCTGGCCGCAGGCGCAGCTGGAGGGCGTCGGCAGCGTGGAGGTACGTGCTGGCCGCATTCCGTACTACTTCCAGCTGGCCCATGACGAACCCAAGCGCCGCTTCGAGAAGGCCAAGCGTGCGCATGGCGAGATGCTGGTGCGTCGCGGCGACTGCAGCGGCAAGGTGCTGGCTGAAGTGCCGCTGCCGGCCAAGCCGGATGCCGATGGCTTCGTGACGCTGCGTGCGACGCTGCCGAAGGGTACGCAGGGCACCGGTGACCTGTGCATCAACTTCACCGGCGACACGCGCCCGGCGATGTGGGTGCTGGATGAGGTCACGCTGCGCAAGTAACGGCAGGTCTGTCCTGGTGGGTGCCGACCTTGGTCGGCACCTCGGGCAGTCCATCCACGCTTGGCGTGGATCTACTGGTAGGTGCCAACCTTGGTTGGCACGCCTTTACCCCCGCCAGCGCAGCAGCAGGTCGCGCAGCGGGGTCAGCGCGGTGGCCATGCCGGCCAGCACGCCAATCGTGTTGGCCAGCGCATCCATCGGGTCGGCCATGCGGTTGCTGGTCAGTGCGCCCTGCGCGAACTCGATGCCGATGCCCATCAGCACCAGGCCCATGCCCACCCACAGCAGCGGGCGGCCGCGACGGAACAGCTGCACCGCGCTGCCGGCGAGGATGAAATAGGCGAGGAAGTGCTCGCCCTTGTCGCTGTTTTCCGGCAGCGGGATCGGCGGCGGCGGGATCAGGCAGACCACGATCACCAACAGCACCGCCAGCGCCCACAGCACGGCCCACAGCCGCGGCCGCTGCAGCGGCTTGATCACCGGCAACACGTCACTCACAGGCGCCAGCTCAGGTCACCCAGCTCGAACGCCGGTTCGAAGTCGACGCCACGCTGCAGGCCGATAGCCTGGAAGCGCTCGCCCATCTCGGTCGGCAGGGTCAGCTTCTTCACCTGGTCACGCAGCTGGATGCGGCCGACCTCATCGGTGCGTTCCTCGGCCAGCAGCAGCACCTGGTCCAGGCCGTTGCCGAGCAGGAAACTGGCCTGGCTGCAGTAGCCAGCCAGCTCGAAGCCACCGTGCAGGCCGGCTTCGGCCAGCGCGGTGAAATCGACCGAAGCAGTGATGTCCTGCAGGCCCGGCCAGCGGTAGATCTCGTTGTGCACGTGCTGGCGATAGAACGCGCGCACGGTGCCGTCATCGCGATCTTCCATGTAGAACTCGCCACGGTTGTAGCCGTAGTCGACGAACAGCATTGCACCACGCTGCAGGCCACCGGCCACCGCCTGCAGCCAATACGGCAGCTGCGGCAGCACTTCGGAGCGGTAGCCCTCGGCAAAGGGCTTTTCCAGGTAGCGTTCCAGATGGCGCACCGCACCGTTGAGCAGGATGTCGGCCGGCTGCGCTCCGCGGATGAAGTTGCCATCGCCATCGAGCTCGACGGTCTCCTCGTACACCTCGCCGTCCCTGATCAGGAAGCGCGGAGTCGGCAGCGCATCGATCACCTCGTTGGCGAACACCACGCCCTCCCAATCCTCTTCGAACGGGCGGTCGACCCAGTCGACGCGCGCGGCCAGCTCGGCCGGCAGGTTCTGCTGCAGACGCTGCTGCTGGCGCTCGCGGAGGTCCGCACTGGGTTCGAGGATGGCGTAGCGCGCCGGCAGTGCGTCCAGCTCGGCCAGGCGCAGCAGCACGGCTTCGGCGAAGGCGCCGGTGCCGCCGCCCAGCTCCAGCATGCGCGCCTGCGCGCCCAACTGGGCGAGCACCGGGGCCAGTGCATTGGCCACGCTGCCGGCGAACAGGCTGCCGAGCTCGGGCGCGGTGGTGAAGTCGCCACTGCCGCCGAACTTGCTGGCGCCAGCGCTGTAATAGCCCCAGCCGGGGGCATACAGGCACAGCTCCATGAACCGCGAGAACGGCATCGCCCCGCCCTGCGCAAGGATTTCAGCGCGCAGGGCGGCGGCCAGCTGGTCGCTGTGGGCCAGGGCATCGGCTTCGGGCAGAGGGAAGGTGGGCTGCATGGCGTCTTCGAATGCGGTGACAATGGTGCACAGGATAGCCGAGCCTTGGAGGACCCTCGATGAGCGACACCACCCCCGTGGTCCTGATCACCGGCAGCGCGCGCCGGATCGGCGCGGCCATTGCCCGCCAGTTCCATGCCTGTGGCTGGTCGGTGGTGCTGCATGCCAACACCTCCAGCGCCGAGCTGCAGCAGGCCGCGTTCGATTTTGACAACGTGCGCCCCGGCAGCGTGCTGGCGCTGCAGGCCGACCTGCGTGACGCCGACGCGCTGACCGATCTGGTGGAACAGGCCGTGACCCACTTCGGCCGCCTGGATGCGCTGGTCAACAACGCCTCCAACTTCTTCCCTACCCCGCTGGGCCAGGTCACCGCCGAGGCGATGGACGAGCTTTACGCGGTCAATGCACGGGCGCCCCTGCTGCTGTCGCAGGCGGCAGCTCCGTACCTGCGCCGCCAGCACGGCTGCATCGTCAACCTGACCGACCTGCACGGCACCGACCCGATGCGCGACCACATCGCCTACACGATGGCCAAGGCCGCGCTGGAGATGGCCACCCGCTCGCTGGCGCTGGAACTGGCGCCGAAGGTGCGGGTCAACGCGGTCGCCCCCGGCGCGATCCTGTGGCCGGAACAGGGCAAGGACGATTTCGCCCGCGAGGCGCTGCTGGCGCGCACGCCGCTGGCACGGATCGGCACCGTGGAAGAGATTGCCGAGGCGGTGTACTGGCTGGTGGCCGATGCCAGCTTCGTCACCGGCCATACCCTGCGCGTGGATGGCGGGCGTACGGTCAGCTGAGGCGTTGCCGGGATGCACGATGGGGTCAGATCCCTTTTCCCGGCGGGAAAAGGGATCTGACCCCGTCATTCGAGCTCCACGACCTCGAACGCTTCGCCAAACTGCCTGTGCGCACGCCACAGCGTGGCCAGGTCCTGGCCGCTGACCGGGTCGACGAAGCCCGGCGCAATGTCCGCCAGCGGCTTCAGTACGAAGGCATGCTTCAGCTCCGGGCGAGGGATGCGCAGGTGGCCAGGGCCCTCCACCACCAGGTCGCCGTAGAACACCACATCGATGTCCAGGGTCCGGTCGGAGAAGCGCGGGCCACTGCGGTCACGCCCGTGCGCGTCTTCCAGCGCATGCAGCCAGTCGTCCAGTTCCTGCAGTGGCAGGTCGGTCTCGATCGCCACCGCATTGTTGAGGAAGGCCGGGCCATCGAAGCCGACCGCAGCGGTACGGTAGGCGGGTGACACCTGCAGCGCGCCGAAGCGCTCGCGCAGGGCCGTCACCGCGGCGTGGAGGTAGCGGCGGGGCTGGACGTTGCTGCCCAGGCTCAGGAGCACGGTGGTCATGCGGTTCAGGTGACGGCACTTGGGGGGGGCGTGGACATGCCGTCGTCACGGCGGCCTGCCTACAATCCGGGACGCACATGATAGGGCACCGACATGACCTATTGCGTTGGAATCGAGGTGGACGAGGGCCTGGTCTTCGCCGCCGACACCCGGACCAATGCCTCGCTGGACGATGTGCGCGTGCACCGCAAGCTGCACGTGTTCGAGTACCCCGGCCAGGCAGCCTACGTACTGATGGCGGCTGGCAACCTGGCCACCACCCAGCTGCTGGTGTCGCGCCTGGTCCGCGACGCCGACGAGCGGCGTACGCCCAACCTGCGTGACATGGCCCACCTGTTCGAGGCCGCGGCCTACGTCGGCCAGTTGCTGGTCGACAGCCAGGTCAAGACCGAGCACAGCGAGCACGGCCATGACGGGGTCAACACCCAGGCCACGCTGATCTTCGGCGGCCAGGTTGCCGGTGAACGCCCAGGGCTGTACATGGTCTACCCCTTGGGCAACGCCATCGCCGCCTCGCCGGAGACGCCATACCTGCAGATCGGCGAATCCAAGTACGGCAAGCCGATCCTCGACCGCATCCTCAGCCCGGCAACACGCCTGGAAGATGCCGCACGCACGGCCATCGTCTCGCTGGACTCCACCATCCGCTCCAACCTGTCGGTGGGCCTGCCGATCGACCTGGCGCTGCTGCGCGACGGCGAACTGCGCATCGGCCAGCAGCTGCGGCTGGGTGCGGATTCAGCGCTGTATGCGGACATCCACCAGAACTGGTCGCGGCGGCTGGAACAGGCGGTGGACAGCCTGCCGCGGTTTCCGTGGGAAACCGCCGAACGGTAGTGCCGGCCGCTGGCCGGCAACCGCAATGATCCCACCACACGCAGACGCCGGCCAGCGGCCAGCACTACCGCGGCGTCAGCCCAGCGCTTCGGCCACCGCGCGGAACACCTGCTGCATCTGCAGCGGCTTGCGCAGCACATGCACTTCCACGCCAGCGGGGAATGCATCGGCCGATACATCCACCGTTGCGTCTTCCAGCACCAGCGCCGGGCCGCGATAGCCCAGTACAGCCATCTCGCCCAGCAGCTGGCTGGCCGGCAGCAGCTTGGAACCGGCGTCGGCGATCACCAGTGCCGGCAACGCCTCCTGCTGCATCCAGCGCAGCGCCGCCGGACCATCGGACGCCAGTTGCAGCTGATAGCCCTGGCTGGACAGCGCATTGCCGAGCAGCGACAGGCGGGTGGCTTCGCCATCGACCACCAGGATCGACTGGCCACTGCCCAGCGCCACCAGCTGCTCGATCGGCTCGCTGCCATCAATGGCCTCATGCATCGGCAGACGCAGTTCGAAGCAGGTGCCCTGCCCCGGCTGGCTGCTGACGTGGATGCTGCCGCCGGCGCCTTCAACGATGCGCTTGCAGGAAATCAGGCCCAGGCCGGTGCCATCGGCCTTGGTGGTGAAGAACGGGTTGAACAGGTGCGAGAGCGTGTCCGCATCCATGCCGATGCCCTCATCGACCACACGGATCTGCATCCAGTCCACGCCATCGCGTTGGCCGGCATGGCTGGCGGTCAGGCTCAGCCGGCCCCCGTTGGGCATCGCCTGGATCGCGTTGAGCGCCAGGTTCAACATCACCTGCTGCAGCTCTGTGTAATTGGCATCGACCACCAGGCCCTGGTCCTGCACCTGCAGTTCCAGGCGCACGGCATCGGGCACGTTGCTGCGCAACAGGAGTGCCACCGCATCGAACAGGCCATCGATCTCGATGCGTTCACTCGGCTTGCGCGAGCCACGCACGAACGACAGCATCGATTCGGCCATCTCGTGGCCACGACGACCACACTCGGCGATGACGTCGGCCAGGTGGTGCAGCTGTGGATCGTCGGTACGGGCCTTCAGCAGGTCCGGCATGATCAGCAGCGGCTGCAGGATGTTGCGCAGGTCATGGCTGAGGCCGGCGGCGAGCAGCGACAGGCTCTCCAGCCGCTGCGCGCGCATCAGCTCGGTTTCCACGCGTGCGCGTTCAACAGCGCTGCGCGCCTCGCGGATCGCGCGCGCCACCGCCGACGGCAGGCGCGCCGGCAGGTGCTTGATGATGTAGTCGTTGGCACCCTTCTGCAGCGCCGCCACTGCGTTCTCCTCACCCATGGTGCCGGAGACGAAGATGAAGGGCACTTCCGGTGAGGTCTCACGCACGATGCGCAGTGCATCGTCACCGGAGAACCCCGGCATGCTCAGGTCGGACAGCACGATGTCCGGCACGAACGCAGCCAGCGCCTGGCGCAGCTCGACCTCGCTCTCGACACGCTCGAAACGGGCTTCCAGGCCCGCATCAAGCATCTGTTCGGACATCAGCTCGGCATCTTCCGGGGAATCTTCCACCAGCAGGATGCGCAGCGCCCCCAGGGCGGGACCGGTCAGGGGCATGGGCTCACTCGAGTTCCGGTGCCTGGTTGATCAACGCCCAGAACTTGCCCAGGGTCTGCACCGCGCCAAAGAACTGGTCCACGTCCACCGGCTTGACCACGTAGGCGTTCACGCCCATGTCCCAGCTGCGGGCGAGGTCGCTTTCCTCGCGCGAGGACGACAGGATCACCACCGGCAGGCGCTTGAGTTCTTCGTGCTCGCGGATCTGCCGCAGTACTTCCAGGCCATCCATGCGCGGCATCTTGATGTCCAGCAGCAGCACCGCCGGCAGGCCTTCCTCACGGTTGGCGAAGGCGCCGCGGCGCAGCAGGTAGTCCATCACTTCCACGCCGTCTTCGACGTGCACGATGGGATTGGCCAGACGCGCCTCTTCCAGAGCGTCGATTGCCATTTCGGCATCGGCCGGGCTGTCTTCGGCGAGAAGAATGGTGCGCAGAGTCGTCATGCAGAGGGACCTTGTTTGTCCGCGTCGATCGCGGGAGGCAGGTAGAAGTGGAAGGTGGCGCCGACGTCAGGCTCGGCTTCTGCCCAGATACGGCCGCCATGGCGGGTCAGCACGCGGCGCACGCTGGCCAGGCCGATGCCGGTACCCGGGTAGTCGCTGGCCTTGTGCAGGCGCTGGAACACACCGAACAGTTTGGCGGCGTACGCCATGTCAAAGCCTGCACCATTGTCGCTGACCGTGAACTGATGACCACCGTCGGGCTGCAGCTGGTAGTCCACGCGGATCTTTGCCGGCTCGCGGTTGCCCGAGTACTTCACCGCGTTGCCGAGCAGGTTCAGCCAGACCTGGCGGATCATGTTTTCATCGCCGACCACGATCGGCAGCGGTGCGATGCTCCACTCCACCTGATGCGCATGGCCGTTGTTTTCGGCCTCGGCCTGCAGGTTGGAATCGAGCATGGCACGGGTATCGGCCACCAGCGACTGCATGTCCACCGCCTGCTGGCGCATCGCCACGCGCCCCAGGCGCGAGTAGACCAGCAGGTCGTCGATCAGGGCTGCCATGCGCCGCGCCGAACTGGAGATCACTTCAAGGTAATGGCGGCTCTTGTCGTCGGCCTGCTCGCCCAGATGGCGCGACAGCTTGTCGGAGAAACCAGCAACATGGCGCAGCGGCGCACGCAGGTCGTGCGAGACCGAATAGCTGAACGCCTCCAATTCGCGGTTGACCTCCGATACCTGCGCCACCTTGCCCTCCAGCTGGCGGTTCAGCTCTTCCACGCGCAGCTGCACGGCCCGCTGCACGGTGACGTCACTGACGGTCATCAGCACCACCTCGTCATCGGTATCGGGCAGCGGCATGCGCCGGGCGTTGAGCAGCATGTAGCGCACCATGCCGTCGGCGGCGCGCTGTTCGTGCTCGAAGTCCCATAGTTCGCGGCCACGCAGCAGCACATCGGACAGTCGCTGGCGCATGACCGGATCCCGCCAGGCGCCATCACCGACCGATTCCAGCAGCAGGCCATCGGCACGCTCATCCTGCAACCCGTACAGCTCAGCAAATGCAGGATTGTGCAGCTGTACGCGCAACTCACGATCCAGCAGCACGATCGGCTCACGCACAGTCTGCAGTACCGACGCCGCGCGCGCGGCCGAGCGCTGCGATTGCTGCTCCGCATGCAGGCGGCGGCCGATCTGCCGCTGCAACAACCACAGCACCAGGCCCAGCAGGGCCAGCTGCACCACCAGCGAGCTCCAGGAAACAAACTCGGTCTGCCTGCGCTGGCGTGCGGCCTGCTCGGCGCGCAGAGCCAGCAACTTTTCCTCGCTGGCCTGCAGCTCCTCGACCAGGCCACGGATCGGGTAACGCGTGCTCAGGTCCTGCACCAGTTCACGCTGGTCGCTGTTCGGTTCGGACTTGGCCAGCTCGCGCGCGACCGCCAAGCGCCCGTCCAGCATCGACTCGATGCGGCCGATGCGGATCAGCTGTTCGGGATTGTCGCGGGTCATGCGGCCGAGCTGGGCCAGCCGGCCCGGTATTTCATTCGCTTTGGCCATGCGCTCACGCAGGCCCGGCGCGTCCACACCCTTGGACAGCGTCAGCGCAGCCGATTCGACATCGCGGACATCGGCCTGCAGCTGTTGCAGGGCCACGCCCACGGCCTGGGTGTGGCTGACCCAGGCCATCGCTTGTTCGTTGTCCTGCTGCAGTTTGCGCAGGGTCAACCACGGCACCACGATGATCGCGGCAGCCGCCAGCGCCAGGGCCGGCAATCGCCAGCGATCCCAGACGTCATCACTGAAAACCTGCGCCATAGTTCCTCGTCAGCACGGCCGCGGAGCGTAGGCCGATACCGGCCCGGCTGCGGCGGAACGGGCAATATAGCGCAGGCGGTCACAACTCTGGAGTTTCCAGCCTGGTTGGCTGAACGGGTTCCGGAAACCCACGGTAGGGCCGGGCGGGGCCGTCGGCTCTGCTTCGTAGAGTCGAGCTCGCTCGAATGCTCGGGCGGTTGACTCGGGGTTGATCTGCAGTGGAGCGAGCCGAGCAAGCTCGAATCTACCCGGGCAGTGGGCGCCCCATGCGGGGCGCCCACCGGATTCAGCGCTTGGCGGCCGCGCTGACCTTCAATGCGGCGGCATCGACGCGGGTCACGCCCTTGATGCCCTTGGCAGTTGTGACCGCCTTGTCCTTCTCGGCCTGGGTGGCCACGGCACCGCTCAGGCTGACCACGCCGTTCACCGTTTCCACCTTGATTTCGGTGCCCGGGACGTTGCTGCTGGCCAGCAGGTCGGCCTTCACCTTGGTGGTGATCCAGCTGTCGGTCACCGGCTCGTTGGAATCATGGCGGTCGGCGTGGGTGGCCGGATGAGTGCTGGTCGGCGGGCTCTTCGCGGCCGGATCCTTGGCGAATGCGGCCGAGGAGGACAGCGCCAGGCCCAGCGTCAGGGCGGAAGCAATCAGCGTGCGGGTGGTATTGCTCATCGTGTCGTACTCCTTCGGAATGTGCTGCCAGTCTGGACATACCGGCGTAGAGCAGGCGTGGCGTTACGGTCATGCTGCCGTGAATCGAAGCGTTTCCAACGGCAACGGTTCAGTTTTGGCCTGCCATCCCCCGTCGTTTACCCTGCCCTTCCCCACTGCCGGAGCTCTGCCATGCGCCCCGACCTGCAACTGGCCCTGATCGGCTACGGCCTCGCCGGCCGCGTCTTCCATGCACCCCTGATCCAGCACACGCCCGGCCTGGTGCTGCACAGCATCGTCAGTTCGCAACGCGACACGCTGCTGCGCGCGTTCAGCGACGTGCACGTGCGTGCCACGCCGCAGGAAGTGTTCGGCGATCCTGCAGTGGATGCGGTAGTGATTGCCACACCGAACGAACAACACGCTCCGCTGGCCATCGCGGCGTTGGCCGCGGGCAAGCACGTGCTGGTCGACAAACCGTTCGCGCTGGACGTGGCCGAAGCGGAAACGGTATTGGCTGCGGCGCGCGACGCCGGGCGCATCGCTACGGTGTTCCAGAACCGGCGCTTCGACGCCGACTTCCTCACCCTGCAGGCACTGCTGGCGCAAGGCGTGCTGGGTGATGTTGCCGAATGCCACGCGCACTTCGACCGTTACCGGCCGCAGGTGCGCGACCGCTGGCGCGAGCAGGATGGCCCCGGCAGCGGCCTGTGGTACGACCTGGCACCGCACCTGCTGGACCAGATGCTGGAGCTGTTCGGCTGGCCACAGTCGATCGATGCCGATCTGGCCGTGCAGCGCGAAGGCGGCAGCGGCATCGATTACTTCCATGCGGTGCTGCACTACCCACGGCATCGCGCGATCGTGCATGCCGGTTCGCTGGTTGCGGCGCAGACACCACACTTCAGCGTGCATGGCAGCAAGGCCAGTTGGATCAAGCACGGCCTGGACGTGCAGGAAGCGCAGTTGCGGCGTGGGGTTGCGCCGGGGGCGCCAGGCTGGGGCATCGATCCACGGCATGGTGAGCGGGTGCACTGCGATGCGGAGGACAACGTGCAGCGCAGTACTGTCGACAACCTGCCCGGTGACTACCGGCGGTTGTATGCGCAGTTCGCGGCGGCGATGCATGGTGACGGCGAAGCGACGGTCAGCCCGATGCAGGCGCTGCAGCTGATGCGGTTGCTGGAGGCGGGGATGGTCAGTGCGCGCGAAGGGCGGCGGGTTCAGTTGGGGTGACCGGCAGGGCTGCGCCCTGCACCTGCCGAATCAACGGCAACGTCAACGTCAAAGCAATAGCTGGCTATCCATGGGATGGCGGGGGGGCGCTCACGCCCCCGCAACCGGACCCACTCCGCCTTCGACAGTTATCCGCGCCCGACGGTAGGTGTCGACCTTGGTCGACACATCCACGCCAGGCGTGGATGACGTGGGAACGATCGGAGACGGCTTTTGTAGAGTCGAGCCAGCTCGACTGGCTTCATGGGGTCAGAGCCCTTTCCTGCGGGAAGGGATCCGACCCCACCGCAGTGATTACGACTTCTTGATGGCGTGGCCGCCGAATTCGTTGCGCATAGCCGACAACAGGCGGTCGGTGAACGAATTCGATTCACGCGAGCGCAGGCGTTCCAGCAGCGACAAGGTGATCACCGGCGCCGGTACATCCAGTGCGATCGCTTCGGCAACCGTCCAGCGACCTTCGCCGGAGTCTTCCACGTACGGTGCAATGCCATCCAGCGACGGATTGCGCTTGAGCGCCTCGGTGCTAAGGTCCAGCAGCCACGAACGCACCACGCTGCCGTGGCGCCACACCTCGGCCACCTGGGCCAGGTCCAGCTCCATTTCCTGCTTGCGCTCCATCAGTGCGAAGCCTTCGGCGTAGGCCTGCATCATTCCGTACTCGATGCCGTTGTGGACCATCTTGGTGAAGTGGCCGGCGCCGGACGGGCCGACACGCGCCCAGCCGCGGTCTTCGGCCGGTGCCAGCGTGCGCAGCAGCGGTGCGACCTGCTCCACCACCGACGCTTCACCACCGACCATCAGGCTGTAGCCTTCCTGCAGGCCCCACACGCCACCGCTGGTGCCGCAGTCGACATAACCCAGGTCGTCCTCGGCCAGCGCCTTGGCGCGGCGGATCGAGTCCTGGTAGTTGGAGTTGCCGCCATCGATGACGATGTCACCCTCGGCCAGGTGCGGGGTCAGCTGGCCCAGGGTCTGGTCGACGGTTTCGCCGGCCGGCACCATCAGCCACAGCACGCGCGGTACCGGCAGGGCGGCGACGGCCGCGGCCAGCGAATCAACCACTTCCAGGCCGGCCTCGGCAGCGCGCTGGCGGGCGCCCTCGCCCGGGTCGTAGCCGACCACGCGGTGGCCGCCGCGATGCAGGCGCTGGGCCATGTTGGCGCCCATGCGGCCGAGGCCGATCATTGCAATGTCCATTGTTTCACCTTCAGTTGGGGTCTAGGGTCAGGCTGCCTGGCCTGCCGGTAGCCGCGCAGTGGCGCAGCTGCGCCTCGCGCCAACGCCGGTAGAGCGTGGTATGCAGATTGTGCACCGCCAGATCGATCGAAAACGGCGTTCGCGGGTTGCGATCAAGCAGGCGGGCGATGTGGTAGCCGATGGGACGTATACCGCGCGGGTGCACATAGATCACGAACTGCTGGTAGAACGGATCGTCCAGCAGCTGGTCCATTCGCGCGAGCGTGTCGTGGTAGCGCGGTTCCAGCCGTGCACGAAGGTCCGGGTCGCGCTCGAACAGCAGCCGCTCGAAGTAGCGCCGGCCGACGCGCGGAATACGCTGCGCCAGCGTCCACAGTTCGGCATTGCGCTGGTCGTACCAGGCCAGGCCGCCATGCTCAGCCAGTGCCTGCGCGGCGCCCTCGCCCACCTCGACCACGACGAAGTTCTCGGCCTGGTTGCTCAGGTCATCCAGCGTGCCCTTGTCATACACATGCTCGATGAAACCGGGCACGCCAACGAAGGCCTGCCGCCCCATCGCCGACGTGCGCACCGCCTTGCCATCGGCGAAGAAATCGCCGGCATGCGCGCCAAGCAGGATGCTGTCGGTCTTGTGCAGGGCGAGGAAGGTGCCGATCGACAGTTCATCCGCTGCGAACTCAGTATCGAACGCAGCATCGCCATACAGCTCTCGTTGCGTGGCCAGCTGCGCGACCTGGCGGCCGACCCCGCATTCGGCACGCACGGCACCGCTGTAGAACGCCTGCAGCGCCTGACTGTTGCCCGCGCTGGGCACGAAGCCACGGCCGAAACTACGCGTGCGCTGCCAGCCCTGTGCCTGCGCGCCCTCCAGTCCGAAGCCGATCCAGCCCAGCTGCGGGCCGGAGAAGCGGAAGGCCGGGTTGTCCTGCAATGCCGAGGCCGTACGTTGCGTGGCTGCCCCCAACTGGAAGGCATAGGCGCAGACCGTGGCCGGATCGTCCAGCAGTTGCTGCAGCAGCGCCTGTCGAGCCTGGGTCGGCAATGCCGTCGGCCAGCGCACGCGCAGATCACCTGCCGCCTGCGCTTCAGCCAGCGACGCACGCGTGCACACCGGACCACCCTGCACCTGTGGCGCGGCCACCGTCGCCTCGTCGAATTGCCAGCCCAACCGCTGCAGCAGGCCCTGCGTGCAGTCGATGGGAGCTGCCGTGACCAGCGGCGGGGCCAGCAACAGGGCCACGCACATGAACCTGCCGCGCACGCTCAACCCTGGTCCAGGCTGGCCGGTGCGGGTTCCGGTGGTGCGGTCGGAGGCGGCGCGGGCGGGGCTGCGGCCGCTGGCAGATACTGCTGCAGGCGCTGGAAGAAGCGGCGATAGAACTCGGCATCGGTGACCGTGCTGCTGGCCACTTTCACCAGCGAGTCGTCATTGCTACCGAACGGCAGCGACACCGAGCCCAGCGCACCGACACCGACACTGGCTGAGGTCGGGCTCTTCTTCAGCGCGTAGCGGTCCTGCACCGCGCTGACGAACACCAGCGCCTGGCTGCCACGCGGCGCGCAGGAGATGCGCAGCACCAGCTGTTCGTGGTCATCCTCGCGCGGCTGGAAGTTCTTGTTGCCTTCCACCTGTGTGTCGTCGGAACGGGCGATTGCGTAGCCCTGGCTGAGCAGCGTGCGCCGCGCAGCCTCGCAGGCGTCAGCCGCGCGGCCATCGACGGTGCGCGAGAAGGTATCGCCGGAATCAAAGGATTCGCGCAGCACGGTGCTGTCGGCGGCACGACCACCGCAGGCCGACAGGATCAGGGCGCTGGCGAGCGCCACGGCAGCACTGGAAAAACGGGAGGCCCGCATGGGTACTCCTGCGAGGACAGTACGGCCAAGGGTAGTCCCGCGCCCGTGTGCGGCAGGTCGAAAGTACGCCCACCAGACCCCGTCGTTGCGGCCTGTTCATGCACCGGTAGCGCCGGGCCATGCCCGGCGGAAGCGCGCGATCCACTTCGCTCGCCGGGCATGGCCGGGCGCCACTTGGAATGAGGTCCTCAAACGCAAAGGGGCCGGCAATGCCGGCCCCTCGGGTATCTAACGTCGTCGCCCCGGCTCAGTCAGCCCAGCGACCGGCACCAGTGGACTGCGGCAGCACCTGCGCCGACAGCGGGCGATCGTTGGCCAGCAGGTTCACCGCATCGGACAGGATCGACGCGGACTCGCGCAGCAGCGGGTCCGGACGCTTCTCGGCAGCCTTTTCGCGGGCGGCATCCTTGACGATGTCGCGCTCGTTGCCGGTCAGACCGTCATCGCTACTGTCATCGGCCAGCGGGTCCAGGGCCAGGCCCAGTTCCTTGCGCATCACCTGGCGCTCCTTGCGCTGGGTGTCCTGGCGCTCACGCTCTGCGCGACGGGTGGCCTCGTTGAGCGAGATGTACTTCTTCGCGGCCTCGGTGCGGAACTGCTGCACGTCCTCGTTCCACCACTGGAATTCCTTGTCGGCGGCAATGCGCGCGTCATGGCGGGTTTCCAGCTTCGGCAGCAGCGGCGCGAAGTTGCCGTACTGGGTGTGCGGCACGGCGGCGATGCGGGTCCACGGCAGCGCGTTGTCGTAGGTGCTCTCGCCGAATTCGGTTGCATCGACGCTGGCCGGGAACGCCAGGTCCGGCACCACACCCTTGTGCTGGGTGCTGCTGCCGCTGATGCGGAAGAACTGGGCGATGGTCAGCTTGACCTGGCCGAAGCGCTGGGTTTCGCCACTCGGCCAACGGTCGAGGTCGACGATGTTCTGCACGGTGCCCTTGCCGAAGCTGGTCTCACCGATCACCAGTCCACGACCGTAGTCCTGGATGGCGCCGGCGAAAATCTCGGAGGCAGAGGCCGAACCGCGGTTGATCAGCACCGCCAGCGGGCCGTCCCAGGCCACGCCCTGGTTGCGGTCGCTGTTGACGGTGATGCGACCACCGGATTCACGCACCTGCACCACCGGGCCCTGCTCGATGAACAGACCGGTCAGTTCAATGGCTTCATCCAGCGAACCACCGCCGTTGTTGCGCAGGTCCAGCACCACGCCGTCCAGCTTGTCGTTCTTGAAGCCGGCCAGCAGCTTGGCCACGTCGCGGGTCGCCGAAGCGTAGTCGGCGGCATTACGGCGACGGCCTTCGAAGTCCTGGTAGAAGGTCGGCAGCTTGATCACGCCGATCTTGCGTGCCGGCTCGCCGTTGGCAGCCGGAATGCTCATGGTCTCGCCCTTGGCGGCCTGTTCGGCCAGGCGCACCTTCTGCCGGGTCAGCACCAGGGTGTGGTGCTTGCCGTCGGCACCTTCGGCCGCCGGAATGAACTCCAGCTTGACCTCGGTGTCCTTGGCGCCGCGGATCTTGGCCACGACATCGTCGATGCGCCAGCCGATCACGTCCTCGACCAGGCCGGACTTGCCCTGGCCAACGCCGACAATGCGGTCACCCGGCTTCAGCGTGCCGTCCACCGCCGCCGGACCACCGGCGATGATCTCGCGGATCACCACCACGTCGTCCTGGCGCTGCAGCTGCGCGCCGATACCTTCCAGCGACAGCGACATCGCCTGGTTGAAGTTCTCGGCGGTGCGCGGGGTGAAGTAGTCGGTATGCGGATCGACCGCGCTGGTGTACGAATTCATGAAGAACTGAAAGACGTCTTCGCCCTTCAGTTCGTTGACCGATTTCTGCAGCGTCGCATAGCGCTTGTCCAGCGTCTTGCGGATGTCGTCCGGCTTCTTGCCGGCCAGCTTCAGGCGCAGCCAATCGTTCTTGACCGACTTGCGCCACAGCTCGTCCAGTTCGGCACTGCTGGCCGCCCACGGCACCTTCTTGCGGTCGTATTCGAAGCGCTCGTCGGCGGTGAAGTCCGGCTCCTGCTTGAGCAGCCTGCGTGCATACGCCACGCGTTCGCCGACCCGCTGCTTGTACACGGCAAACACCTGGAACGCCGGCTCCAGCTCGCCACCACGGATGGCCGAGGAAATGTTCGCCTCGAACGGCGCGAAGCGCGCCACGTCGGCCTGGGTGAAGTACTGCTTGCCGCCGTCCAACGTTTCCAGGTAACGCTTGAACACGTCCTTGGAAGTTGCCTCGTCCAGCGCGCGCGGCCGATAGGCGTAGCGGCTGTCGGACAACAGGCCGTACACCAGCTTGGAGGTGGTCACCTGATCGGCAGTTGCCGCTGCGGGCAATGCAGGCGAGTCGGCCTTGGCCGCCAGCGCCAGCGGCGCGACCAGCGCCAGGGCCATCAGGAATGCGGGGGCTTTGAATTTCATTGACGTGCTCGAAGGCGCCTTGCCAAGGGGGAGACTGCGGGGTGTTCAGACACCACGACAGTGCCGAAAGTTGCCGGGTTTGTCACCCGGCCGCGCTCGGTGGAAAACCAGCCTAGCGGGGCCGGTGTAGCAAATTGTGAATGCAGGCGAAGGCACGGCCGAGCCCTTGCTCGGCAGGCCGCCAGCAAGCAGCCGAGCATGGGCTCGGCTCTATAGCAGGCAAAGGCGTGCGAACCAAGGTTCGCACCCACCGGGACGGTTCGCACCCACCGAAGGTGGCGGGCCGCGCCCGCCCGGGGCCTCAGGAGACCCCTGCGCCCTTGGCCTGGACGTCGGCGTGGTACGACGAGCGCACCATCGGGCCGGAGGCCACGTGGCTGAAGCCCAGCTCGTAGCCGTAGTCTTCCAGCGCCTTGTAGTCTTCCGGCGTCCAGTACTTCAGCACCGGATGGTGGTGCGCGGTCGGCTGCAGGTACTGGCCGATGGTGATCATGTCCACGTCATGCGCGCGCAGGTCGCGCATGGTGGCCTTGATCTGTTCGAACTCTTCGCCCAGGCCCAGCATGATGCCGCTCTTGGTCGGCACCTCCGGATGCTGCGCCTTGAAGTTCTTCAGCAGGTTCAGCGACCACTGGTAGTCCGCACCCGGACGCACGTTGCGGTACAGGTCCGGCACGGTTTCGATGTTGTGGTTGAACACATCGGGCGGGTTCTGCGCCAGGATCTCCAGCGCGCGCTCCATGCGGCCCTTGCCACGGAAGTCCGGGGTCAGCACTTCGATGCGGGTGCCCGGCGACTTCTCGCGGATGGCGGTGATGCAGTCGACGAAGTGCTGGGCACCGCCGTCGCGCAGGTCATCGCGGTCGACGCTGGTCACCACCACGTACTTCAAGCCCATGTCGGCCACGGTCTGGCCGAGGCTGGCCGGCTCGTTGGCATCCGGTGGCTTCGGGCGGCCATGGGCGACGTCGCAGAACGAGCAGCGGCGGGTGCAGACTTCGCCGAGGATCATGAACGTTGCCGTGCCGTGGCCGAAGCACTCGTGGATGTTCGGGCAGCTGGCTTCCTCGCACACCGTCACCAGGCGGTTCTCGCGCAGCTTGGCCTTCAGGTTCTGCACCGCATTGCCCGAGGGAATGCGCACGCGGATCCAGGACGGCTTGCGCAGCACCGGCGCGTCGGCGAACTGCACCGGCGAGCGGTTGATCTTGTCACCGCCCAGCTGCTTGACCCCGGCCTGCAACGGCGCGGCGGACGGAGAATCGCCCTGCACGATCTGCAGGGGAATGGAACGGGCGGTGGATTCAGTCATGGCAGTTCCGGGTGGCGGTCAGGCGGCCGCAGAAAAATCAGGCAGTTCGGGCGTGTGCTGCAGCAGCAGGCCGAACTGGCGGGCCAGGTGGTCCAGCAGCACCGGCTTGACGGCATCCATCCCGGAGGGGCCACCCAAGTCTACCACCGAGGTCACCTGCAACCCCTGATAGCCACAGGGGTTGATACGGTGGAAGGGTTCCAGGTCCATGGCCACGTTGAAGGCCAGGCCGTGGAAGGTGCAGCCACGGCGCACGCGGATGCCGAGCGCGGCGATCTTGGCGTTACCGACATAGACGCCGGGGGCGCCCTCGCGGCGCTCAGCGCCGATGTTCCATTCGGCGAGCGTGTCGATGATCGCCTGTTCGATGCGGCACACGTAGTCGCGCACGCCGATACCCAGCCGCGGCAGGCGCAGCAGCGGATAGACCACGATCTGGCCGGGGCCGTGGTAGGTCACCTGGCCACCACGATCCACGTGCAGCACCGGGATCTCACCCGGCGCCAGCACGTGCTCATCCTTGCCAGCCTGGCCGAGAGTGAACACCGGATCGTGCTCGACCACCCACAGCTCGTCGGCATCGGCGTCGCCACGCTGGTCGGTGAAGCGCTGCATGGCACGCCACACCGGCTCATAGGCCTGGCGACCGAGATCACGGACCAGCGCCGGACGCGGCGCGCGGTGCTCAGGGGCGGCTTCGGCCGGGCAGCTGTCGGCTACAGCGTCCACTTCACTTCCGGATGGTCACGCAGTGCCTGGTGCGCCAGATCGTACTGTTCGCGGCTCTCGGCCTTGAACACCATGCGCACAGACACGTACTTGCCGTTGGTCGAGTGCTTCCAGCTGATGCGTTCATTGACCACATCGATACCGGCAGCCAGCAGCAGGCGGGGAAGCTCATGTTCCAGGCCGCGGTTGGCCGGGCCCATCGCGCTGAGCTCGAACTGGCCGGGGAACTGGAAGCCGTGGTCGGGGTTGTCGGACTTGATTTCCATGCCCCCATTATCGGGCCGCAGGGCAACAAACCCAAGAGTATTCATCAACGTCAAACGCGGCATCTGCGGGCCGCTGCGTTGCAAGGGGGCCTACACATGGAAAAGGCCGGCCCGTGAAGGCCGGCCCCTGGCAGGACACATACCGCACGCGGCCGGTATGCAGGCCGCTTACTTGGCCGTTTCCATCAGGGTGGAGTTGACCCAGCCCTTGTTGCCCATTTCGTCTTCCACTTCCCACATCGTGCCTTCCTTGACACCGGTGGGGTACAGCAGCATGCCCGGCTCCAGCGAGCGTACCGGCGCGCCGGTGCCCTTGGCATTGGCCAGCAGGCGACCGGCCTTGAGCATGGTCACGGCCTGGCCGGCGTTGGCGGCCGACGCATTGGCCGGAAGGCCACCCAGCTCGGCCACCATGTTGGTGTAGGCCTGCAGGTAGGCCAGGGTGATCACCTGGCCGATTTCGGTATTGGCATAGCCGCCCACGCCCATGGCCCCGATGCCGCCGCCGCCGAACAGGCCGCCACCAGCGCCCCAGCCCAGGTCGGTCTTCTTGGAGTTGCCCTCGACAATGGCCACCTGCTCGGAGGAGCGCACGTCGGTCAGGGTCAGGGTCACGTCGGCGGTCTTGCTGCGGAAGTTCAGCCCGCCGACCACGGCACCGGCCTTGCCGCCGATCAGGCCACCCAGCAGGCCACCGATGGCGTTGCCGCCGGAGTTGCTGTTCTGCGAGATCAGGTCGGGCACCAGCACGTAGTCGGCGGCACGGATCTGGCCCTTGCCGATGTTGGAGCGGCCGCGCAACTGGCCTTCGCTGGCCAGCGCGCGCTCAGCCTGGGCCGCCGCCATGCCGACCCCACGGTCCACCAGCGTGAAGCACTTGGACTTGTTGACGAACACCTTGATCAGCTTCGAAGGCGCCGGCAGCTGCTGGCCGGTCCACCAGTTCACAACGTCTTCCGGCTCGATCACCGAGATGGAGCCCAGCGGCTTGGTGCACACCGGAATCTCGGCCTGGCCCTTCTTGCTCTGCTCCTGGGCAGAGGTACGGCTGTTGGCAAAACTGTCACGCAGGCCAGCCGAAGCCGGGGCACTGATGGCCACCAGACCGACACCCAGCAGCGCGCAGGCCAGCGCATGGGCGAGCGAATTCGATTTGTTCATTTGAGTCATCCAGCACCTCGCCGACGGCGAAGCACAATCCATGGGTTGAGAAAGGGTCTGGGACCTGAATCCTTTGCGACGCCCCCCAGGCGTCGGCGCAGAGAATAGGGCAAGGTGCCCCCAACCACAACCGCAGCTGACTGGACGTGCGGTTTGGCCCCCGCCGGGGCGCGCGACCGGTCCCGAGCACGGGTCCACCGGCACCCGTCCCTGCCCGCAGTCCCCCACATTCCGTATCACATCGTGTCGGATGGACAATGTTGTTTTCGGAACAGACAAGTGAGCGCCGTGTGGTCGTTTCACGGACCGCCTGGGGGTACCGTGTCGCGGCTGAAAACGACAAATAGAATCCGCCCCCCATGAGCCCCCCTTCCAAACGCTGTTTCGCAGCCTTCGGGCTGTCTGGCCTGCTGGCCACCGCCCTCCCCCTTGCTGCCCAGGCAGCTGAACAATGTGGTCCGGACGCGATGCGCGACCATCCGCCGCAGATCAACTTCCGCGTCGACAACGACCTGTTTGGCGGCCGCCACCAGGACCAGGGCTATACCAACGGCGCGCAGCTGACCCTGGTCTCGCCGAATCTGGTCGACTACACCGATGACCCGTGCCTGCCGCGTATGGCGCGTTGGGTGAACCAGTACCTGGAAGGCCTGCACCCGGGAAAGTTCGAACAACAGAACATGATCTTCAGCATCGGCCAGGGCATCTTCACCCCGACCGACCCGACGCGCCGCGACCTGATCGAGGATGACCGCCCGTATGCCGGTGTGCTGCTGGCCAGTTTCGGCTTCAACGCGCGCAGCGGCGACCGCCTGCAGACCACCCAGCTGGCGCTGGGCGTGGTCGGCCCGTGGGCGCAGGGCAAGCAGGTGCAGGATGCGGTGCACAACATCCTCAACGACAAGAAGTTCGAAGGCTGGGACAACCAGCTGCACAACGAGCCGGTGTTCATGCTGACCCACGAGCGCATGCGGCGCTGGCCGGCCGATGCCAGCGTCAATGCCGGCGGCTGGGGCTGGGATGCGATCAGCCACTACGGCGGCGCGATCGGCAACCTGGAAACCAAGGCCAACGCCGGTGGCGAAGTGC
The DNA here is from genome assembly GCF_037203745.1 of Stenotrophomonas sp. CCNWLW162. Lineage (NCBI taxonomy): Bacteria > Pseudomonadati > Pseudomonadota > Gammaproteobacteria > Lysobacterales > Lysobacteraceae > Stenotrophomonas > Stenotrophomonas sp. CCNWLW162. Next base: position 198,692 of record NZ_JBBCBL010000002.1, read on the forward strand.
GCTTCGGCTGGAAGCTGCCCGACGACTTCGGCAGCACGCCGTTGCGCCCGGCCGGCGAAAACACCGCGCCGACACGTGGTGGACGTGCCAGCGGCTGGTCGTGGCACATGTTCTTGACCACCGACGCGGCGTGGGTGATCCGCGACATTACGCTGGACGGCAACACGTTCCGCAGCAGCCACAGTGTGGACAAGCGCCACGTGGTCGCACAGGGCGGTTATGGCATTGCAGTGATGCGCGGCCGTTGGAAGTTCGCGGTGGCGCGCTACCACAGCACCCGCGAATTCGATGGCCAGCGCCAGTCGCCCGTGTTCGGCAGCTTCACCATCAGCCGGTCGCTGTAAGGTAGTTGCCGACCGTTGGTCGGCACACCGATTCCAACGAAAAAGGCCGGCATTCGCCGGCCTTTTCCGTTCACCACGCCAAGGCGTGGATCATTCCGATTCCCACCACATCCAGAAGCTGTCCCACAGGCGCTTGAAGAAGCCGGCCTGCTCAACGGCAGCGACCGCCACCAGCGGCGCTTCGGCCACCAGCTTGCCATCCAGCATCACCTTCACGGTGCCGATCTGCTGGCCGGCGGTGAACGGTGCTTCCAGGGTCTTGGGTACGTCGATGCTCGGCTTCAGGTCGTTGTAGCGACCGCGCGGCACGCTCACCAGCATCGGCTGGGCCACGCCCAGCTGCACCTTGTCGGTGGTGCCCTTCCAGACCTTGTGCTCGGCCACGGCCTTGCCCGGCTCATACAGGCGGTGGGTCTCGAAGAAGCGGAAGCCCCAGTTCAGCAGCGCCAGGCTGTCGTCGGCACGCTGCTTTTCCGAAGCGCCACCCAGCACCACGGCCACCAGGCGCTGGTCGCCGCGCTGGGCAGAGCTCATCAGGCAGTAACCGGCTTCCGAGGTGTGGCCGGTCTTGATGCCGTCCACGCTGCCATCGCGCCACAGCAGCAGGTTGCGGTTCGGCTGCTTGATGTTGCCGACCTGGAATTCCTTGATCTTGTTGTACGCGTAGGTTTCCGGGTAGTCGCGCACCATCGCGCGGCCCAGCAGGGCCAGGTCGTAGGCGCTGCTGTGATGGCCCGGGGCGGTCAGGCCGTGGGCGTTCACGAAGTGCGAGTTCTTCATGCCGATCTTGGCAGCGTAGCTGTTCATCAGCGAAGCGAAGGCTTCTTCGCTGCCGGCCACGTGCTCGGCCAGGGCGATCGCGGCGTCATTGCCGGACTGGATCGCCATGCCCTTTTCCATGTCTTCCAGGCGTGCAGTCTGGTTGACCGGGAAGCCGCTGTAGCTGCCATCGGTACCCGCGCCACCTTCGCGCCAGGCGCGCTCGCTCATCATCACCTGGTCGTCCGGACGGACCTTGCCGTTCTTGACCTCGGCGGCGATCACGTAGGACGTCATCACCTTGGTAATGCTGGCCGGGGCCAGCTGTTCGTTGATGTTTTCACCAGCCAGCACCTGGCCGGTTGCGTAATCCATCAGCACCCAGGCTTTGGACACGCTGGGCGCGGGTGCCGGCGGGGTGGCGACGGTGGCCGGGGCAGCGGCGGCGGCGGCAGGCGCCGGCGTGGCCGGGGTCGGCAGCGGCGTCTGGGCGGAGGCCAGGCCCACCACCAGGGTGGCGGCCAGGGCGGTGGCGGCGGAACGGAAATTCATTGGACAGCAGGCTCCAGGGGACGGCCGGGAATGGAGGGTGGAACGTAACGGCCATTGTAAGGCCGGGGGAGCATGGGCCGGCAGCACCGGCCCGGGCGGATCAATCCTTGACGATCTGCGGCGAACCCAGGCCCAGACCGGCGATGCGGCCGGCAAGTTCCGCGGCACTGGCATGGTCGCTGGCGGGAACGCGCAGGCGGAACAGGGTGCGGCCACCGGCAGCGATGTCGCTGATGGTCGCGCCGACGATACCGGCGGCGTTGAGCTGGCCCATCGCGCGGTTGGCGTTGTCGCGGCTTGAGAAACTGGCGACCTGCACCATCACCGCGCCCACTACCTGCTGCGACAGGCTGGGTGCCGCTGGCGTGGTGCGGACCGGCGCCGGCGCAACAGCGCGCGGCGTGGTGCTGGCAACGACCGCCTGTGCCGGCGCGGTGCCGCGTACCGGCGGCGCACTCGGCGGCAGGCTGCTGACCGCCACGTCCGGCACGGTGCTGGCCACGCCCTGGGTGGTGGCCGGCTGGCCGCGCGCCGGCATGCCCTCGGCAGGAAGGCCCTTGACCAGGCGATCGATGTCACTGTCGGCGGCGGCACGTGCGGCCGGTACCGGCCGCGCACTGGCCACCGCAGTTGCCGCAGCGGCGGCTTCCGCAGCCCGGCGTTCGCGACGAGACGGCTTCTGCGCCATCAGGTTGCTTTCACCCGGCTGCAGCGCGCGCACTTCGACGTTGCCGGTGCCGCGCTGGGTAATGCCCAGGCGCACGGCGGCCGCATAGCTGAGATCGACCACGCGGCCGTCGTGGAACGGGCCACGGTCATTGACGCGCACGATCACCGATTCGCCGTTGTCCAGGTTTGTCACGCGGGCGAAGCTGGGCAGCGGCAGCGTCTTGTGCGCGGCGGTGAACTGGTACATGTCGTAGACCTCGCGGTTGGAGGTCAGGCGGCCATGGAACTTGGCACCGTAGTACGACGCGGTACCGCGCTCGACATAGTTGCGGGTGTCGTCGAGCACCTTGTAGGACTTGCCCAGCACCACGTACGGGGTCTTGTTGCCGATCGCCGAGCGTTCTTCCGCGGTTACTTCCGGCTCGGGGATGCAGGCCACGTTGGGAATGTAGTCTGGCGTGCTGTCACGCACGCCCGGCTTGTACAGGCCACCGGCAGTGTAGTTGCCGCGGGTATTGAGGTCTTCCTTGGCGGCCGCATACGGCGAGCCCTCCGGGCAATGCGCCGGGCGTGAGCCACGGCCCTGCACCAGCGTACCGCCGGACTTGCCGCCATGGCCGGCCGTGGCCGGCTTCTTCGGCGCGCTGCTGCAGGCAGCCAGCGCGAGGACGATCAAGCCTGGGACCAGCCATCTGATGTTCATGCCGGGGGCAGCTCCTGTCCGGCGATGGCCTGGGACAACTGGAACACGGCCATCGCGTACATCTTCGAGAGGTTGTAGCGGGTGATCGCGTAGTAGTTCTGGAAGCCCAGCCAGTACTGCTTGCCGGCGCTGCCTTCAAGGGTGATCGGGGTAGCGGTGGCGCCCGGCTGTACCGCTGCGTTCGGCTGGTAGCCGCGCTGCGCCAGATCGGCCAGCGACCAGGTGGGCATCCACTCGGTCGGGTTGAATTCCTCGCGGCCAGCAGCCAGCGTTGCTGGCACGGCGACCTGGCCACCACGTACCCAGCCGCCCTTCTTCACGAAGTAATTGGCGATGGACGAGAACACGTCGTCATAGCTGGTGAACAGGTCGCGGCGACCATCGCCGTTGCCGTCAACGGCGTAATCCAGATAGCTGGACGGCATGAACTGGCCCATGCCCATCGCACCGGCATAGCTGCCCTTGAGCGTAGTGATGTCCAGGTTTTCTTCGCGGCCCAGCTCGAACAGCTTGGCCAGCTCATCGCGGAAGAACAGTTCGCGGCGCACTTCGCGCTCCAGCTTGGCCGGGTCGCCACTGCGCGGGTAATAGAACGCCAGCGTGTACAGCGCATCGAGTACGCGATGGCTGCCGGCGTTCTTGCCGTAACTGGTTTCCACGCCGATGATCGCCACGATCACTTCAGCCGGCACCCCGGTGCGCTGCTGCACGCGATCCAGTTCGGCACGGTGCTGGGCCAGGAACGCGCGGCCGCCATCGATGCGTGCCTTGCTGATGAACATCGGCCGGTATTCGTTCCACGGCTTGACCCGTTCGGCCGGGCGCGACATGGCGGCGATGATCGGCTGGCGCACCTGCGCCTGGTCGAGCACGCTGCTGATCTGCTCCGGCTTCAGGCCGTAGCGCTTGGCGGTATCGGCAATGAACCGTGCCCGCGCAGTCTCGAACGGGACCGGGGTGAGGTCGACCGGCGGCGCGGTGGCAGCGGTGGCTTCAGGCGCGGCCTCGGCCGGGCCATGGGCCTTGGCGGCAGGTTGGCGCGGCGTACTGCTGGCCTGGGGCGAAGACGGTGGGGACTTCGGCTGGGTCGCGCAGGCGACCAGGCCGAGGGTGAGCATGCAGGCCAGAGTGCGTCGAATCATCGTCGCAGGTTAGCAGGTCATGGATGAATTAAAACCCCTAACACCATGAATCACAACGATTTGCCTGCGAGCAGCGGGAAATGTGAAGACCTCGTGATCCCGCTTCCCCATTCAGATAGAGGTTGCCGGTTGCGTCCCCATCCCCGCAGACGCAACCGGCGACCGGATCCGGTCGGTACCTGCGCGGCTGCCGCTCCCCAGTGGCAGTACCCCGCGCTCCCTGTACCCGTTGGACCAGTACTGCTTCCCGCCCGACGCCCCCTCGCGCTGCAACGATTGACGGCGCGCCGTGCCGAACGGGCCGCCATTGTGCAGGCCGATTACGACAAGTCCATTGATCAGGATCAACGCGCTGTAAAAGTGTGAACCAGATAACGTTTTTTACGGACTTTGGTCGGCGGGCGTGCTGCCGTGCATCGTCGTGAGAACGCTTCCACAACGGGCGTTGCGCAGAGTCAGGAAGTTTCCATCCAACGGCGCAGCCCCTCGTGGGTGGTGTCTGGTTGGTCGTGGAAAGCAGAAGCCGTGGGTGGGCCGGTCGGGCTGGGTGCGCGGGGGACGCCGTGAATCCGTCCCTGGAGGCTTGGCAGCCGCATCCATGCGGCTGACACCCCCGCGTACCCAACCCGACCGCCCTCTGACAGATTTCGGAGGTCTGCCACCCACGGAGAAGAAAGAGAAGATCAAAAGCGGGTCGCGCGCTGCGCTTGCTCGTGAGCCGAGCATGGCTATGCCGGTCGTCCTGACCGGCACCCTTCGGGCCGTCGCCGTGGGCGATGTTGGCAGCGGCTCCTGCCGGTGCCTTCGGCTCTACACAAGGCAATGAAGCGATCCGCCAGGCCGCTTTTGCTTTTGATCTTCTTTTTCTTCTCCGTGGGTGGACGCGCCCGAAAACTGTCAGAGGGCGGGCGCGGTGGGTTCGCGGGACCGTTGGCGCCATGGATGGCGCCATCGAGCCCCCAAGGACGGGTTCACGGCGTGTCCCGCGAACCCACCGCGCCCGCCCCACACATGACCCGCGTTACGCGACCACCCACGAGGGGCTGCGCCGTTGGCTGGAAACCCTATCCCCCGTGCACGGGCCGGTGCCCACGTACCGCCATCACCAATCCGATACCGGCCAGCAGCGAGACCGCCGATGTCCCGCCGTAGCTGATCAACGGCATCGGAATGCCCACCACCGGCAGCAGGCCGGAAATCATTCCACCGTTCACCAGTACGTAGACGAAGAACGCCAGCCCCAGGCTGCCGGCCAGCAACCGTGCATGGGTGTCGCGCGCCTGCACCGCGATCCACAGGCAGCGCCCGACCACAAATAGGTAGAGTGCGAACACTGTCGCCACGCCGATCCAACCGAACTCCTCGGCGAGCACTGAAAATGCGAAGTCGGTCGTGTACTCGGGCAGGAAATCCAGTGTCGCCTGCGTACCCTGCCCCCAGCCACGGCCCTGCCAGCCTCCGGAGCCGATGGCGATGCGAGACTGCAGGATGTTCCAGCCGGTGCCGAGCGGGTCCGCCGCCGGGTCAAGGAAGGTCAGCACGCGATCCTTCTGGTACTGCCGCAGCAGTCCGAACCACGCCAGTGGCGCGGCCATCGCCAGGCCCGCCGCACCCGTGGCCACCCAGCCCCAGTGCAGGCCGGCCAGCAACAACGCAAATACGCCGCTGGCGGTCACCAGCGTGGCGGTGCCGAGGTTGGGCTGCATCAGGATCAGAACCGCTGGCACGCCAATCAGCACCACTGCGGTGAGTACCGTGCGTGGCGACGGCGGCAACGGCTGCCGATGCAGGTACCAGGCCATCATCAACGGCAGGCTGAGCTTGAGCAGTTCGGACGGCTGCAGGTAGAACACGCCCAGGTTGAGCCAGCGCTGCCCGTACTTGCCGGTGCCGATCACATACACCGCCATCAGCGGCAGCATCGACAGTGCATACAACGCAGGCGTCCATGCGCGCAGACGCAGCAGCGAGACACGCGACAGCAGCCACATTGCCAACAGACCACCGGCAAAGCGCGCCGCCTGCCCGGCCACTGGTCCGGACACGCTGTGAAGCACCGCCAGGCCGGCGGCCATCAGGATCAACAGCGCGACCAGCAACGGCAGATCGATCGTGCGCACCGCCTCACGGCAGCCGCCAAGCATACGTTTCCATTCCACGCGGCCACGGTATCAACGGGCGCTTGCGTGAAGCTGTCATGGTGCTTCTGCGTTTGTAGCGTCGAGCCATGCTCGACTGCTTCCGAGCTGTGGGGTCAGATCCCTTTTTCCTGTGGAAAAAGGGATCTGACCCCACAGCCGGACTCAACCGTAGCCGCCGTGCACCGGGTTGTGACTGCGCACGGCCATCACCAGCCCGAAGCCGGCCAGCAGCGAAACCGCCGAGGTGCCGCCGTAGCTGATCAGCGGCATTGGCACGCCCACCACCGGCAGCAGGCCGGAAATCATCCCGCCGTTGACCAGCACGTAGACGAAGAACGCCAGCCCAGTGGCACCGGCCAGCAGGCGCGAATAGGAGTCGCGTGACTGGCTGGCAATCCACAGGCAGCGACCGATCACCACCAGGTACAGCGCCAGCACGGTGGCCACGCCGATCCAGCCGAATTCCTCGCTCAGTACCGAGAACGCGAAGTCGGTGGTCTGCTCGGGAATGAAGTTGAGGTGCGACTGCGAGCCTTCGCCCCAGCCCTTGCCATCGAAGCCGCCGGAGCCGATCGCGATCTTCGACTGGATGATGTTCCAGCCTGCGCCCAGTGCATCCATCTCCGGATCCAGGAACATCATGATGCGGTCCTTCTGGTAGGGCCGCAGCAGCCAGAACCAGGCCACCGGTGCGACCGCTGCCACGCCACCCACGCCCAGGCCAACCCACCACCACGGCAAGCCGGCCAGCAGCAGCACGAACACGCCACTGGCAGCGATCAGCACGCCGGTGCCGAAGTCGGGCTGCAGCATCACCAGGCCGGTCGGCACACCAATGATGACCAGGGCAACCAGCACCGTGTTGAAGCGCGGCGGCAGCGGCATCTTGTGCAGGTACCAGGCCACCATCATCGGCAGGCTGACCTTCAGCAGTTCGGCCGGCTGCAGGTAGAAGAATTTCAGGTCCAGCCACTGCCGACCGTACTTGCCGGTGCCAAGCACGAACACTGCCAGCAGCGGAATCATCGAGATCGCATAGATCATCGGCGTGGCCGAGCGGATGCGCAGGATCGGCACCCGCGAGATGCCCCACAGCGCGGCCATGCCCACCGCGAAACGCGCGCCCTGGGCCATCACCAGGCTGTCGCCGCCTGCGCTCTTGAGTGTCGCCAGACCGATCACCATCAACGCGCCCAGCGCCAGGCACAGCACCCAGTCCAGCGTGCTGAAGAAGCGGCGCAGCATGTCGCCGGCCCAGCGCAGGAATACTTTCATCGCGCGGGCTCCGCGGCGGTCGGGCGTGGTGTGACCGGCAGTGCGGCGGCAGCCGGCGTACCCGGCTGTGGTGCAGGTACCGGTTCCGGCGCAGGCACGCCGACCAGCACCGGGTGCTCACCCATCTGTCCGGCGGCGAGGTCGCCCGCCTGACGCGCCCCCACGTCTTCGTTGTCGAACGCGGTGGCGCCGATGGCGGTGGTACCGCGCTCGCTGTCCAGCGGCTGCATGCCTTCAGGCATCTTGCCCAGCAGGTAGGCATCAAACACCTTGCGTGCAATCGGTGCGGCGGCCGCACCGCCGTAACCCCCACCTTCCACCGCGATCGCCAGCGCGATCACCGGCTGATCGACCGGCGCGAAACCGACGAACAGCGCGCGGTGGCGCAGGTGCATCGGCAGACTCTTCGGGTTCACTGCGGCGGTGCCCTTGCGGCTGACGACCTGCGCGGTACCGGTCTTGCCTGCCATCGTATAGGGTGCGCCGGCCGCCATCCGCGCAGCGCTGCCGCCTGGCAGCATGGTGGCCATCATGCCTTCGCGCACCGCCTGCAGGTTGTTCGGGTTCGGGCTGACCGGCTTGCTCTCGCCCGGGTCGGTGGCCATCCAGTCATGGTCGAAACCTGCACGTTGCTGGATCACCAGGTGCGGCGTGCGCAGCTGCCCGTTGGCCAGCCCACTGACACCCCGCGCCAGCTGCAGCGGAGTGACCTTCCAGTCGCCCTGGCCGATGCTGATGTTGACCGTGTCGCCGGGGTACCAGGCTTCCTTGCGGCTCTTCCGCTTGTAGGCCGGCGACGGCAGGATGCCGCCGATCTCGCCGGTCAGGTCGATGCCGGTCGGCTGGCCGAAGCCGTAGTACTCCATGTAATGGTCGAAGCGCTCGATGCCCAGGTCCAGCGCGAGCTTGTAGTAGTAGGTGTTGACCGACTGCGCGATGGATTTGCGCAGGTCGGTCCAGCCATGGCCGCCGCGATGCGAGTCACCCCAGCCACGCGAGGTGCCGGGCAGGTAGAACATGCCGGTGGAAAGCACTTTGTCTTCCGGCCGGCGCACGCCCGAATCGAGGCCGGCCAGCCCGATCAGCGGCTTCAGCGTGGAACCGGGCGCGACGCCACCGAGCACCAGGCGGTTGAACTGCGGCCGCGACGGGTTGTCGTTCAGCGCCTTGAAGTCGGCATGGGAAATACCGTTGACGAACAGGTTGGGGTCGTAGGACGGCAGGCTGACCATTGCCAGCACCTCTCCGGTGCGCGGGTCCATCGCCACGGCCGAGCCTTCCTGTTCGCCGAAGGCGGCCACCATTGCGCGCTGCAGGTCGGCATCGATCGACAACCGCAGGTCGGCGCCGGACTGCGCGGCGACGCGGCCGATCGTACGGATCGCACGGCCCTGTACGTTGGTCTCGACCTGTTCGTAGCCGACCTTGCCGCGCAACTGCTGCTCGTAATAGCGCTCCAGCCCGGACTTGCCGATGTGGGTCAGGGCTGCATTGCCCTCGCCGAGGATCTCCAGATCCTTTTCATCGACGCGGCCGACGTAGCCGATGATGTGCGCGAACAGGTCACCGTACGGGTAGCGCCGGGTCAGATAGGGTTCCAGCTCGACGCCGGGGAAACGCCAGCGATCGACCGCGAAGCGCGCCATCTCCTCGTCGCTCATGCGCAGCTTCAGCGTGACCGGCAGGAACTTGCGGCGCGCCTTGCGCGACTTGTCGAACGCTTCCAGCTCTTCTGGGCTGATGCTGATGATCTTCGCCAGCCCTTCCAGGGTGGCATCCATGTCCTTGACCTTGTCCGGGGTCACGTCCAGGCGGAAGGCTGGCACGTTCTCCGCCAGCAGGCGGCCGTTGCGGTCGTAGATCATCCCGCGCCCGGGCACCACCGGCCGCGGCTTGATGCGGTTGGCTTCCGAGCGGGTGGCGTAGACGTCGTGGTCCAGCACCTGCAGCTTGAAATACCAGCCGCCCAGGCCCAGCAGGCAGACCAGCACGCCGAGAAAACCCAGCGCCGCGCGACGGCGGAACTGCTCGGCTTCGGCGTGCGGATTCTTGACCTGGCGGCGCGGGATCATGGCTCAGCGCCCGCGCTTGCCGAAGCGCACCGCGTCCAGCAGCACGAACACCAGCGGCCACAGGCCCATGCCCAGCAACGGCGCCCACCAGTACGACCACGGCAGGGTCGGCTCACCCACCAGGATGTGGACCAGCGCACTGACGATGCGGTCGTTGAACAGCAGGCCGCCGATGGCCAGCATCTGCTGCGACATCGGGAAGAAGCGGATGCGGGCACGGAAGCGCTGCAGGATGAAGGCCAGCATCACCAGCCGCAGCGCCTGTTCTCCCAGCACGCCGCCGTACAGCAGATCGGCGATGACGCCACTGGCGAAGGCAATGCCCAGGCCGACACGCTCGGGCGCTTCGATCACCCAGTAGGCCAGCACCAGCGCCAGCCAGTACGGGCGCAGCGGCTGCAGCAGTGTCGGCAACGGCAACAGGCCGAGCAGCAGGGCCACTACCAGGCTGGCCGGAAGCACCCAGGGGTTGTCGCGCAGGCGGCTCATCGCTGGGCCTCCGGCTGCGGCTGGGTGGGTTGCGGTTGCCGGCCAGCGGCCGGCACTACCGGAGCAGCAGGATCAAGCGACGATGCCGGGGCCACCGTCGGCGTCGCAGACGGAGCCGGCGACCGGCCCACAGCCGGTGCGGGCGTTGCAGGTGCGGGTGTCGGCGTGGCTGTGGCCGGTGCGGTTGCCGCCGGCACAGTTCCGCCCGCGGCCGGGCCACCCGGGGCGGTCTCTTCCAGCTGCAGGCGCAGTTCCGGCGGAATGCGGATCGCCGCACCCGGGCGCAGCAGCAGCACGTCGCGGCCACGGTCGAGCTGGGCCGCCGGCTTCAGTTCGCCGACCAGGAAGGCATGGGTGTCGTCCGGGCGCAGGCCGGTGATGGTGCCGACCGGGAAGCCCGCCGGGAATCGACCGCCGAGGCCGGAGGTGACGATCTCGTCGCCCACTTCCACGCCGGCGCTGAGCGGGATGTCGCGCAGTTCCAGTTTGTCACCGCGGCCATAGACGATCAGGCGCACGCCGTTGCGGGCCACGGTGACCGGCACCGCGTGGTCAGGGTCGGTCAGCAGCAGTACCGTGGAGGTGCTCCCGGTGACGCTGATCACCTGGCCCATCAGACCGCCGACATCGATCACTGCCTGGCCGACGTGCACGCCCTCGCGGCTGCCGGCATCCAGCACCAGGCGCTGCTTCACCGGGTCCAGGTCGATGTCCAGGATCGGCGCCAGCTGCACGTCCAGGCCACTGCGCTCGGCCACGTTCAGCAGCTCGCGCAGCTGTGCGTTGTCCAGCGCGGCGGTCTGCAGCCGGGTCAGGCGAGCGTTGGCCAGCAGCAGCTGGTTGCGCAGTTCGCGGTTCTCGGTCACCAGCTGGCTGTGGCTGGCCGCAGAATCCTTGACCTGGTTGCCGAGCTTGCCTGGCAGGCCGGCCAGTGCCCACACCGGCTGCACCAGGCTGTTGGCCTGCCCGCGCAGGCGCGCCAGCCAGCCGGCCTGGTCGTCAAGCACGATCAGGGTGATGGCCAGTGCGAGGTAAGCCAGCAGCCGCAGCGGGCTGGCGGCATCACCGGATCGGGAAGCGACGGGAGGTCCGGCGTAGGGCGGCACGGCAACGATTCAACTGGCAGAAGGCGGAGGGGAAACACGCGGACGCCCCGCCGGTGCCGACCCGCCATGATGGCGGGCCGCACCCCGGAGGGGCGCTGCGGGCGCAGGCAGCCGGGTCGGCTTACTCCGGCGCAAAGAACTCGTTGCCGTGCATGTCGACCAGCTCCAGTGCACGGCCACCACCGCGGGCCACGCAGGTCAGCGGGTCATCGGCCACCTGCACGTGCAGGCCGGTTTCCTCGGAGATCAGGCGGTCCAGGTCACGCAGCAGGGCACCACCACCGGTCAGCACGATGCCGCGCTCGGCGACGTCGGCGCACAGTTCCGGCGGGGTCTGCTCCAGCGCCAGCTTGACCGCGCTGACGATGCCCGACAGGGGCTCGTGCAGGGCCTCGAGCACTTCATTGGAGCTGATCTTGATCATCTTCGGCACGCCCTCGGCGAGGTTGCGGCCGGAAATTTCCATCTCGATCACTTCCGCCTGCGGATAGGCGCAGCCCAGTTCGACCTTGATGCGTTCGGCGGTGGCTTCACCGATCAGCATGCCGTGGTTGCGGCGCACGTAGTTGGTGATCGACTCGTCGAAGCGGTCGCCGCCGATACGGACCGAGGCCGAGTAGACGATGCCGTTGAGCGAGATCACCGCCACTTCGGTGGTACCGCCGCCGATGTCGATGACCATCGAGCCACGGGCCTCGGTGACCGGCATGCCGGCGCCGATCGCGGCGGCCATCGGCTCTTCGATCAGGAACACGTCACGGGCGCCGGCTTCCTCGGCCGATTCCTTGATCGCACGGCGCTCGACCTGGGTCGAGCCGGCCGGCACGCAGACCAGCACGCGCGGGCTCGGGCGCAGCACGCGCGACTTGTGCACCTTCTTGATGAAGTGCTTGAGCATCGCCTCGGTGTAGGTGAAATCGGCGATAACGCCGTCCTTCATCGGGCGGATGGTGGTGATGTGGCCCGGGGTACGGCCCAGCATCTGCTTGGCCTCGGCGCCGACGGCTGCCACCGAGCGGGTACCACCGATGGCGCGATCCTGACGCACTGCGACCACCGACGGCTCGTTCAGCACGATCCCCTGCCCGCGCACGTAGATGAGGGTGTTGGCCGTGCCCAGGTCGATGGACAGGTCGTTGGAGAACATGCCACGGAGTTTCTTGAACATCTGAGGAAGGAGTCCTGAGGGGTGTCGTGCCCGCCGCGGGATGGCGAAAAAATGGGCAGAAATCGAGGCCGACAAGCCTAGCAACCCGCCTGCCGCCGAGCAAGGAAAAAACTAGCTGAACCCGCGCCTTGACAGGCTTTCGGCCCGATCGGGCATCACCCGGTTCTGGCCCTGAGCGGCACCAGCGGGTAACCTTTGCGCCGTCGGGCGCCCAAGGGCGCCGTTTGCTTGCCTGCTGAACCGGGCCGGCCCACCCCAAAATTCACCGCATAGGCTTACATCGATGTCCGCTCTGATCTGTGGTTCTCTTGCCTTCGACACCATCATGGTGTTCCCGGACCAGTTCAAGAATCACATCCTGCCGGACAAGGTGCACATCCTGAACGTGTCGTTCCTGGTGCCGCGCATGCGCCGCGAGTTCGGTGGCTGCGCCGGCAACATCGCCTACAACCTGCACCTGCTGGGCGGCCAGCCGATCCCGATGGGCACCGTCGGTTCGGACTTCGGCCCGTACCGCGAGTATTTCGAAGGCCTGGGCATCGACCTGACCCGCGTGCGCGTGATCGATGAGCTGTTCACCCCGCAGGCGTTCATCACCACCGACCACGACAACAACCAGATCACCGCCTTCCATCCGGGCGCGATGATGCGTTCCTACGAGAACCATGTGCGTGGCGTGCCCGGCGTGACCCTAGGCCTGGTCGGCCCGGACGGTCGCGAAGGCATGATCCAGAACGCGCAGGAATTCCACGAAGACGGCATCCCGTTCATCTTCGACCCGGGCCAGGCCATGCCGCTGTTCAACGGACCGGAGCTGCGCGCCTTCATCGACCAGGCCGACTACGTGGTGGTCAACGACTACGAGTCGAACCTGCTGCAGGAACGCACCGGTTGGGACGAGAAGGAGATCGTCAGCCGGGTCAAGGCCTACATCACCACCCGTGGCCCGAAGGGCGCGGTCATCCACACCCCGGAAAAGAGCTACGACATCCCGCCGGCGCACGAACGCCGCGTGGTCGACCCGACCGGTTGTGGCGACGCCTTCCGCGCCGGCCTGATCTACGGCATCCAGAAGGGCTACGACTGGCTGACCATCGGCCGCATGGGCAACCTGATGGGCGCGCTGAAGGTGGAGCACCCGGGCACCCAGAACCAGCGCTTCACCTTCGAAGAGTTCAACGAACAGTTCAAGCAGCAGTTCGGTTACGCGTTGAACGCGTAAGCGAATTGCCCGCGCATTCCGCCTTATCCCCGCGCCGTTGGCGCGCCCCCTTGAACAACAAGGGGGCTTTCCACCCGACGCGCTATCGGGAATGCGTCTGGTAGGTGTCGACCTTGGTCGACACTGCCGGCCAGCGGCCGGCTCAGGACCGCAACGCCGCCCTGCCCTTCCGGCTCAGGGCTTGGGTTTCTCCGGCAACCGGTACAGCTCTTTCTCGTAAGCCAACGTGCCCCACATGGCATAGGCATGTGCGCGCCGTGCCAGCTCCGGCCGTAGTGGGTGTGGCTGCAGCTGATCGGTCACCGGGTCGTAGCGGAATCCCTGCGCCGGCTTGTCCGGCTGCAGGATGGCGACGTCGTTGCCCTCCATCCATGCCAGGTTGCGGTCGTACTGCATCAGCGCGCGACCCGGTTGCAGCCGCCGCAAGTCGGTCAGGTCCTGGCCTACCAGCGGCGTGGGGTCGGCGATGCCCAGCAGCGACAGCAGCGTCGGCGCCAGATCGATCTGGCTGACGATGCGGGTATCCCGCCGCGGTTCGATGCCGCCGCCAAGGATCAAGCCCGGGATATGGAAGTTGGCGATGGGCACCATGTCCTTGCCGAACACGCGCGAGTCATGGTCGGCCACCACCAGGAACACGGTATTTTCCCAGTACGGTGAGGCCATCGCCTTGCGGAAGAATTCTCCCAGCGCGTGATCGGCATACTTGGCGGCATTGTCGCGGGTCTGCTTGGGCTGCTCGTACAGCTCGATGCGGCCGTCCGGGAACTCGAACGGATCATGGTTGCTGGAGGTGAACACCAGGCCGAAGAACGGCTTGCCCTGCGCATTCAACTGCTGGAACTGCTCATCGGCGCGGTTGAACAGATCCTCGTCCGATGCCCCCCATGATCCGACGAACGTCGGCGTGCGGTAGTCCTTGCGATCCACGATGCGGGTGAAGCCATTGGCGAGGAAGAACTCGCGCATGTTGTCGAAATGGCTTTCACCGCCGTAGTAGAAGCCGGTGTCGTAGCCATGCCGGCCCAATACATCGGCCAGGGTGAAGAAGCGTTGGCGGCTGGCGGGCAGCTTGACCACCGCTTCGGCCGGGGTCGGTGGGAACCCTGTCAGTACCGCCTCGATCCCGCGCACCGAACGCGTACCGGTGGCATACAGGCGCTCGAACGCCCAGCCCTGCTTGCTCAGGCGGTCGAAGTTGGGCGACAGCGGCCGCCCGCCGAGGCTGCCGATGAACTGTGCACCGAGGCTTTCTTCCAGCACGATCACCAGGTTGCGCGGCTTGCCCTGGTGCAGCGGCGGACGCAGTGCCAGGCTCGGCAGCGCCTCGGACACGTACGCCGTGGCAGGCAGGCCACTGGTCGCGTGAAGCTCGTCGACCACCTGCCCCAACGGCAGCTCGCCATAGATGCGCGAGGTCTCGCTGCGGGCAGCCAGCTGGCGCGCCGCATAGCCGACGGTGTACAGCGAGTTGAGTGGCAGCACGTTGATGGTGGGGTCGGTGGAGAACGCCACCAGCGCCGGATTCAACGGCCGATGGCCGAGGCTCGAACGCACACCCATCGCCGCCAGCAGGAGCACCAGCACCGCCAGCGGCAATCGCCACAGCCACCCGGCTTCGACCACGGTCGCCGGGCGGATTTCCACCCAGCGACGCGAGCCGCGCAGCAGCGCCCAGCACAGCACGATCACGGCGACCACTTCGATCACCACCGCCAGCAGATGCCCCCGCAGCAGCGTCATTCCAACTTCTTCGGGGTAGATCAGATATTCAAGGAACAAACGATTGGGCCGCAGGCCGTACTCGGCCATGAAGCTTGGCGTAGCCAGCTCCATGAACACCAGCAGCACGCTGGCCACGATCAGCCACCCGCGCAGGACATGCCGCCAGGCGCGGCCCAACCGTCCTTCGACCGGCAACAGCAGCGCCAGCACCGCAGGGATGCCAAAGAGCAGGCACAGCGTGGACACGTCCACACGCAGTCCCTGCAGGAAGATCGTGGACCAACCGTCGGCAGCACTGACCCGCGCGGCATGCCACAGCGCCAACCCCAGCCGCGACAGCGACAGGGCCACCAGGCCAAACAGGAAGAAGGCGGCGATCGGACACAGACGCCGGCACAGCGACAGCAACACAGCTCGAGGCATGAAAGAAATCCAGGAATGGAACAACGGAGACCCTTGCCACCTCCCTGGCAGCGGGCCACATCGACCAACGTGTTACCTGACACCGTCGCCAGCGCCCGACCAGGCCGCGACAGTCGTCGGCAGCGGTTCCCCAACCGCCCCGGCCTCAGCTCCGGCCGGCCATCCCGCCAGACAAGGTCCAGCGCGGTGACCGCGCACAATACACTGTGATGACCGTCTACTTCGACGGCTTTCGACATCTGGACCCTTTCCTCCTGCCCGCCATGGGGCGCAGAGGGTGCCCCGCTAGCGCTGCCAATGCTCCAGCACCGCCGCACAATCGGCCAGGTGCCAGCAGGCCATGTCCGGCCACGGGTTGTCCGGAGCATTGACCAGCAGGGTGCGCGTGCCCGCGGCCCGGCCGCATTCCAGGTCGAAGCGGTAATCGCCCACCATCACCACCTGTGCTGGATCTACCTGCCAGCGCCGCAGGAAGTACTGCAGGCCGTCCGGCGAGGGCTTGGGCTCGGCTTCGTCGCGGCCGATGATGTCCTCTTCGGCAAACACATCGCCCAGCCCGATCGCCTGCAGCGTGACCTGGGCCAGGCTGCGCACGTTGCGGGTGAGGATGCCCAGCCGGCAACCGGCGCCCTGCAGCGCACGCACCAGCGCCACCGCGCCCATCGCCGGCACGGAGGCCGCGGCCAGTTCACGCTCGTGGGCCAGCAGCCAAGCATGCTTGGCACTGGCCTCTGCAGCGGGCAGAGCGGCCAGGTGGGTGAGGATGTCGTCCTGCGCCGGAATCGCCAGTTCGCGCTTGATCCGCGCGAAATCATGCATCGCCACGGTCAACGTGCCATCCATGTCGAACACCCAGTGCCGGATTGCCGACAACGCCGGTACTGCCGCGGGTGCCACCACGGGTACCGCCTGGGTCATCGCCACCACGCTGGCATGCGGCTGGCATCGACGCCACCGGTCTCGAACACCGCGGTACGGGTGCCACCGGCCTTGACCGGGAACTCGATGCTGATCGACTTGCCCTTGGCTGCCAGCTTCCACAGCGCTTTCTGGTCGGTGATGAACATGGCGATGGCTTCATCGGTCTTCGGCCGCCAGGCGGCCATGGAAATCGGCTTTCCGTCGTCCACGGTCACCTTCACCGTGCACTGCGGGCAGCGGAAATCGCCGGCCTGCAGCACCAGGTAGGCATGCCGCTTCCATTCCGGGTGATCGCGGAACACAAGCTGCACCGGCTTCGCACCGCTGCCATCCACATCCACCCGTTCCTTGCTGTAGATCTGCGCCGAGACCTGCTTGCCCTTGCTGCCAACCGGAATCTCGTTGTACTGCCACAGCGCCTGCATGCGGCGCAGGTCGCGCGCGGCATCGCCCTTGGCCTTGACCTCGTCGAAGCCGGCGGCAATGCGCTCGGCGGCGGCAGTGTCCTTGTACTGGTCCAGCAGCGAGGCGCCATGCAGGCGCGCACGCTCCCAGTCCTGCGCGGCCACGGCCATGTCGTACTGCTTGGCCACGTCTTCGGCCTTGGCCTCCTTCTGCGCCTGCACGGCGGCCGCGGCGGCTTCCTGCGCCTTGCGTTCCTCTTCCGGGTTGCTGCAGGCGGCCAGCGCGAAGGCACATGCAGCGGCCAGGATCAGTCTTTTCATTGCGTGCTCCCAATCGGTGAAGACGCCTGCCGGCGTGACCGGGATACTTTAGCAACCCGTGGTGGATGGACGCATGACCGTGAATGGGAGTGGCCGACAACCAGGCACGTTGCCTATCCCCGCTGATCACCATCCTGTTCCAGGAACCCACCGGTGCAAGCTCACTCTTTTCTGCGAACACCTCCCCATCGGTGACATTCACCTGCCGCTTCTGCCCATCGCGACGTCAGGCAAGCATCTCATCGCTGGAGGCCGCAACCATGACCTGCCTTCCGCGCAGCGGACACAGTGCGGAAACCGGAGCCACTGGCTGAACGCCAGCCTTGAAAGGACACCCCAGGAGGAAGCCGGAAGGGTCGCATCCCCGGAATGATCACCAGTTCATGCCATGTGCCATTACTTTCCAGGGAGGCTTCGCGCGCCTTCTTCTCCGCAGACGTAACCTCAGTGGGGCCCCCTCCTGCTGAAGGGGTCGAGTGGATGGTGCCCAGTTTCCAGAGTCGGATACGCTCATGACCTTCAGGGGTCCGATCGCTGGAGACCTCGTATCTTTCGATGCCGTACGCCCATGGCACCTCGACTTCGGTTTTACGCACCTTGCCAACGCCGTTATCACCCCGCACTTCAGCGGCTGCGCTGGCTACCATCGAGATTCTGCGGCTCAGCTCGGCGTACATCCATGTTACGGCAGCCAAAGCCTCCGGGTCGTCGCCCCTACTGGGCAACCCCGTCCTAACCGGGTTGAACCAAGGCTCTTGCCCGCAAAGCACGATGGCCACAATCCCCCTTTCTCCAATCCAGGCCGTCTGGTCACCATTTTGATAGAGACGCAAACTGCCACTGAAAGTGGGGATGGACTCCCCAGTGGAGTACTTGATGAGATTTGCGGACTTGAACAGCATCGCTTCTGCAGGCGATGCGGTAGAGACTGCGGGTGTGGCAAGGAGAAGAGCTGCGAGAGCCAGACCGCTCAGAACCGGAAACGTGGCGGGCCGCATGTATCTTTGCATTGACGTTTTCATGGAAATGCCCCTCGCCCGCAACGCTGCGGAAACCGGCCTGATGGAATTGAAGATTGCATACCTGTCGGATATGCAATGGACTGCACTGCATCCAGCGGCTGGCAACCAGCCCCGTTGATGCAAGAGAGAATGTTCAAGCTCAGGTCCAGGGAAATCCATACAACAATCTTCAAAAACCCTTGCAGACACCCATCACGCAGACCCAACGCCTCCTTCCGCCATCATGAACGTGACACCGCGACCGATGGTTGCAACCACAAAAAACGGCAGGTTTCCCTGCCGTTTTTTTGTTTCGCACCAACGCCGACGATTATTTGCCGGCGCTTGCCTTATCCAGCAGATCCTGCACCGAGGCGGTGGTGATCGGGTGGTAGCCCGGCTTGGCCTTTTCGAAGGCCTGCTTGGCCAGCTCAAGACCCTTCGGGGTCTTCACCAGTTCGGCGTAGATCGGCATGATCAGCTTGCGACGACCGACGCGCTCGATGAACGCGGCTGCGCCTTCATTGGCCTGCTCGTAGCCACTGCGGATCGCCAACGGGTACCAGCGCATGGCGATCTCGCCATTCGGGGTGCCGGTGAAGTGGAACGCCTTGTCCAGCGTGGCCAGCTTGTCCAGCGGCTGGGTGGCGCCCAGGCCATCGATGAAGCGGACCCACTCCTGGGTGCTCCACTCGGCAATCACCTGGCTGCTCGGCACGGTGCCGGCGCTGGCGAAGGCGATGCGCGCGGTATCGACGCTGCTGAAATTGCGCGACTGCGCCTTGGCTGCGAACGCCGGAATGCCCGGCTCGTCCAGCCACGCCTTCAGTTCGGCCTCGGTCACCGCCGACGGATTCTTCGGCAGCAGGTTCTTCTTCAGGTACTCGACGAACTGGTCGGTGTTGGCGCTCTGGAAGGCGTGGTCATCGAACCAGCCGCGCAGGAACGGGTCGAAGGTTTCGCGGCCGAAGCGCTGTTCCAGGAACTCCAGGAACCACGAACCCTTGACGTAGGCCACCTGGCTCAGGGCTTCGTCCGGGTCACGCTCGTTCAGCGGCGGCAGCGCCAGCGCCTGGTCGGCCGGGCTCATGTCCTTCACTTCGGCCAGCAGATCGGTCTGGTCGATCTGCTTTTCCATCTCGGCCATCTCCTTGCCGTACAGGGCTTCGGTGATGCGGCCCTGGACGTAGGTGGTGAAGCCTTCGTTGAGCCAGATGTCCTTCCAGCTGGCGTTGGTCACCAGGTTGCCCGACCAGCTGTGTGCCAGTTCATGGGCGACCAGCGAGACCAGCGACTTGTCGCCGACGATCACGGTCGGCGTGGCGAAGGTCAGGCGCGGGTTTTCCATGCCGCCGAACGGGAACGACGGCGGCAGCACCAGCATGTCGTAGCGGCCCCAGCGGTATTCGCCGTACAGCTTCTCGGCGGCACCGATCATCTTCTCGGTGTCTTCGAATTCCTTGGCGGCCTTGTTGACCATGGTCGGCTCGGCCCAGACGCCGGAGCGGCCGGAGATCGGCTCGAACACCAGGTCGCCGGCGGCGATGGCCAGCAGGTAGGACGGAATCGGCTGCGGCATCTTGAAGGTGTAGTCACCGTCACGCGCGGCCTTGGGATCGTTGTCGGCGCTCATCAGCACCATTACGTCCGGGCGCGAGACCACGTGCGCGCTGTAGGTGAAGCGCACGCTGGGGGTGTCCTGCAGCGGTACCCAGGAACGGGCGTGGATCGCCTGCGACTGGCTGAACATGAAGGGCAGCTTCTTGCCCTCGGTCATCGACGGCGCCAGCCACTGCAGGCCCGAAGCGGTCGGTGCGGTGTGGTAGGTCACTTCGACCTTGGCCGGCTGTTCCGGGGTTTCGATGGTCAGCTTGCTGCCGAACACCTTGTCGGCCGGGGCCAGCACGAACTGCAGCGGGCTGCGCGCGCCGTCAGCGGCGATCGCTTCGACCTTGGCGATGCTCAGCTCGCGGGTGTCCAGCACCAGCTGCTTGGCGTCCTTCTGCTTCCATTCCAGGGTGTAGGTGGCGGTGCCGCCGATCTGCTTCTGGTCGAAGTCCAGCTTCAGGTCCAGCGCGATGTCCTTGACGACGACCTTGTCCGGCTCGGCGTACGAGCTTTCATCGTGGCTGCGGTTTTCGGCGTTCACGGGGGCGGCGGGAGCCTTTTCGGCAGTCGGGGCGGCGGCGGGCGCGGCCGCCTCCTGGGAGCAGCCGGCGGCCAGGGCCACGGCCAGCGGAAGGAGCATCAGCGGATTACGCATGAATCGGGACCGTTACGGGGAACAAACCCCAATGGTACCTCCGTCCGGCCCCGCAGGCGTTGCGCGCTGCGGGGTAATGGCGGGGGGGCCGATCCTGCGCCTCCGGCGCATGCCGACCGAGGTTGGCCTCTACCGGAATGGCGACGGACGCGGTACGGGCGGCCGGGGCTGCGCTGCGCCTCGGGCGCATGCCAACCTAGGTTGGCCTCTACCGGTAGGTGCCAACCTTGGTTGGCACGGATCTGTCATCGCTCGCGGACGGGCGTGTGCCAACCAAAGTTGGCACCTACCAAAGCGGGGCTTACAGCTTGTAGCCGGAATGGATCGAGACGATGCCGCCGGTCAGGTTCTTGTAGTGGCAGCGCTCGAAACCGGCCTGCCCCATCATCGCCTTCAGCTCTTCCTGCGGCGGCTGCTTGCGGATGCTCTCGGCCAGGTACTGGTAGCTGTCCGAATCGTTGGCGAACAGCTTGCCCAGCTTCGGCAGGATCTTGAACGAGTGGAAGTCGTAGATCGGCTTGAACCAGTCGGCGGTGACTTCGGAGAACTCCAGCACGCGGGCCTGGCCGCCGACCTTCAGCACGCGGTACATCTCGCGCAGGCCGGCGTCCTTGTCGGTCACGTTGCGCAGGCCAAAGGCAATGGTCACCAGGTCGAAGCTGTTGTCCGGGAACGGCAGGGCTTCGGCATTGCACTGCACGTAGTCCAGGCCGAGCACCAGGCCGCGGTTAGTCAGGCGGTCGCGGCCGACCGACAGCATGCCGGCGTTGATGTCGCCCAGCACCACCGAACCTTCGGCGCCGACGCGCTCTTTCAGCAGCGCGGCGATGTCACCTGTGCCGCCGGCCAGATCGAGCACGCGGTCACCCGGCTTCACCTGCGCAGTGGCGACGTAGTAGCGCTTCCACGCCCGGTGCACGCCCATGCTCATCAGGTCGTTCATCAGGTCGTAGTTGCGCGCGACCGACGTGAACACCTGGCCGACCAGCTTCTGCTTGTCCTTGGCGGCGACGTCGCGGAACCCGAAATGGGTGGTACCGGATTTGTAGGGGGATTCGCTCATGCCCCGATTATCGCACCGCCGGGGGCCATCGGCACCCCCTGCCCGTATCATGGCGGGCCATGACTTACCGGAGCCCCGCATGATCACCACGCCCGACTACCAGGCCCTGCTGCAGACCGCCATCGCCGAAGCCCGCCAGGGCCTGGCCGAGGGTGGCGTGCCGATCGGCGCGGCGCTGTACCACAACGACGGCCGTCTGCTCGGCTGCGGCCACAACCGCCGCGTGCAGGAAGGCGACCCGTCAGTGCATGGCGAGACCGATGCCTTCCGCAAGGCCGGCCGCCAGCGCCGTTATCAGGACACCATCATGGTCACCACCCTGGCGCCGTGCTGGTACTGCTCGGGCCTGGTGCGCCAGTTCAACATCGGCACCGTGGTGGTCGGCGAATCGCGCACCTTCCAGGGCGGCATCGACTGGCTGCGCGAAAACGGCGTCAAGGTGATCGACCTGGACAGCCAGGAATGCGTGGACCTGCTGGGCGGCTTCATTGCGCAGCACCCGGAGATCTGGAACGAAGACATCGGTGAATGAACACCGCGCAGCCTCCTGTTGAACCCGCTTAATGAACGCTTCAGTGCCGGCACATCCTTGTGCCGGCAGCGTTTGCAGCCATCACCGTGAACCAGTGCACAGTCAGTTGCCTGGCATGCACACGCGCCGGTAACACCCGAGCCCGCCATCGCACCTAGGGTGGAATGACCGGGGCCCCTTTCCCCGGCGGAGCCAGCCATGTGCGCGCTCGCCCTACGCCCTGCATCAGACCCGGCCCTTGCCGGCATCCGCGACCGATTGACGCAGCAGTTCGCGCTGCATCGACGCACCGCGCCGTTCTGGACCGCTTACCAGGGACTGCAGCAGGAAGTGATCCGCGCCCATCCGCGTGATCATGTGCGGCTGTGCAATGCCATGGCCGACATCGCCGAAGACCTCGGTGCCGTGACCCGCGCGCAGCTGCTCGATGGCAACACCGGCTGCACGCCGCGCTGACGCGGCATGCACCGGCGCATACGCCACACTGCGATGAACCCCCACTCCCATCCACCTCAACCGATTGGATCGACATGCACGCTGAAGTCCCCACCATTCCCCCGGTCATCAATGTCGATGCCGAGCTTGATCACTGGCGCCGCCAGCATGCCGACGGCGCACTGCCGCACAACTCGTTCGGTTCCTACGTGCCGTGGATCAAGTTCGCCTGCGATTCGCTGATCACCCAACCGCGCGCAAGCAATGCCCAGCGCGACGAGATGTTCCAGACCCAGTACGCGCTGCAGATCATGCCGAGGCTGAGCGAGTCCCAGGCCCGCGAGTTCGTAGACCGCTGCTGGCAGCATGTCTACCAGACCAGCCCGGTGCGGCTGCAGGACGCTCCGCGCCTGCGCGCCTGAGCCGAACTACGGCTGCACGGCCCCTGCACGGGCCACTGCCGATCATCCTCGTCACCTGAGTGGGACGACGACGATGAAAGCAAGAAACCTGTTCAATACGATCGCCAAGAAGGCTGCGGCCGCCACCGGTTCGCCGTGGACCTTCCTGGCTGCGGTGATGATCGTGGTGATATGGGGCATCAGCGGGCCCGTGTTTGGCTTCAACGACACCTGGCAGCTGGTGATCAACACCGGCACCACGATCATCACCTTCCTGATGGTGTTCCTGATCCAGCACACGCAGAACGCCGATACCGCGGCGATGCAGATCAAGCTGGACGAGCTGATCCGGGCGACGGCCGAAGCCAACAACGAGCTTCTGGACCTGGAAGAGCTGGATGAAGAGCGCCTGGAGGAGATCCGCGCCGAGTACGAGCAGATGGCCCGCGAGGCCGGTGACGCGCTGGCGCGCGTGCGCGCCTGCCATGGCGTGCGCCGGGATGATGAAGCGGTCTGAAGGTAGCGCTACCTGCTCTGGTAGGTGCCAACCTTGGTTGGCACAATGCCGGCCGCCTGCGCTGACGCATCCGTGCCAACCAAGGTTGGCACCTACCAGAAGCGCTGCTTATCCGCGCTCGTGCCAGCCGCCGCCCAGCACCTTGTACAGGGTGATGCGGTTGGATTGCTGGGCCAGCTGCGCCTGCAGCTGCGTCTGCTGCGCGTTGTAGGCGGTACGACGTGCGTCGAGCAGGGTCACGAAGCTGTCCAGGCCGGCGTCATAGCGTGCCTGCGACAGGCGGTTGGCCTGCTCGGCAGCCTCGACCAGGCGCTGCTGCGAGGCGACCTGTTCATCCAGGCTGACATTCAGCGCCAGTGCGTCGGCGGTCTCGCGGAAGCCCACCTGGATCGCCTTCTCGTACTGCGCCAATGCAATGTCACGATCGGCATTGGCGATGGCCAGGTTCGCGCGCAGCTTGCCGCCCTGGAAGATCGGCAGCGTGATCTTCGGCAGGAAGCTCCATACGCGGGTGCCACTATCGAACAGGTTGGACAGTTCGTTCGAACCGCTGCCGATGCTGCCGGTCAGCGAGATGCTCGGGAAGAACGCCGCGCGCGCCGCACCGATGCTGGCGTTGGCGGCCAACAGCTGATGCTCGGCGGACATGATGTCCGGGCGTTGCAGCAGCACGTCGCTGGGCAGCCCGGCCGGCGGCGGCGCCAGTGCCAGCAGGCTCGGCGCCACAGCGTCGGGCAGCAGCGCCGGGTCGAGCTGGCCACCGGCCAGCAGCGCCAGCGCGTTGCGGTCCTGGGCCAGCTGGCCACGCAGGCGTGCGGCGTCGGTGCGTGCGGTTTCGACCAGGGTGCGGGTCTGGGTCAGCTCCAGTGCCGAACTGCCACCGCGTTCGTGGCGGGCCTCGGCCAGTCGCAGTGAATCCTCGTAGGTCTTCAGCGTCGCTTCGGCGATCTTCAATCGCTGCGCGTCCGCACCGTAGGTCAACCACGCGGTGGCGGTCTCGGCGACCAGGCTCAGCTGCGCGTTGCGACGGTTCGCAGCCACGGCGAAGTACTGCTGCAGGGCGGCCTCGCTGAGATTGCGCACGCGACCGAACAGGTCCAGCTCGAACTCCGCCACACCAACACCGGCAGTGAACTGCTCGGTGACGCCAGCGTCCGTACCACGGCGATCCATCTGGCCGGTAACGGCCACGCCCGGCACGCGATCAGCGCGCTGCACGCGGTACTGGCCACGCGCACGTTCAACATTGAGCACCGCCACACGCAGGTCGCGGTTGTTCTGCAGGGACTGGTCGATCACCTGCTGCAGGCGCGCATCGGTGAAGAAGTCGCGCCAGCCGACGGCGGCGACGTCAGCCACCTGGCCCTGCGCGGCCTCGGCCGGCCACTGCGCCGGAATGGCCGGAGCGACGGCGGTGTCCTTCGGCACCAGGGTGGAGCAGCCGGCCAGCACGAGCGCGGCGGCGATGGAAACAGCAATGGAATGAAGCTTCATGGCAACACCTTGGGGATCACGGTGGTAGCGCCGGGCCGTACCCGGCGGCTACGCGGTGAGACATCCGCCGGGCATGGCCCGGCGCTGCCTGATTTCATCATTCGGCGGTTTTGCGCTTGAACACGCGCTGCACCACGACGAAGAACAGCGGCACGAAGAACACGCCGAGCACCGTGCCGACGACCATGCCGCCGAGCACGCCGGTGCCGATCGCCTGCTTGGCGCCGGAGCCGGCACCGCTGGAGATCGCCAGCGGCAGCACGCCCATGCCGAAGGCCAGCGAGGTCATGATGATCGGACGCAGGCGGTCGCGGACCGCGTGCATCGTCGCTTCGATCAGCCCCGCGCCCTTCTCCAGATTTTCCTTGGCGAATTCGACGATCAGGATCGCGTTCTTGCTGGTCAGGCCCACCGTGGTCAGCATCGCCACCTGGAAGTAGATGTCGCGTTCCATGCCGCGGAAGGTATTGGCCAGCACTGCACCGAGGATACCCAGCGGCGCAACCAGCAGCACCGAGGTCGGCACGCTCCAGCTTTCATACAGGGCCGCAAGGCACAGGAACACGATCATCAGCGACAGCGTGTACAGCAGCGGTGTCTGCGAACCGGCCTGGCGTTCCTGGTAGGACATCGCCGTCCACTCGACACCGAAGCCCTGCGGCAGCTGCTTGGCCAGCTGTTCGATCTCGGCCATCGCATCACCGGAGGCCACGCCCGGCGCCGGCTCACCCTGGATCTCGGTGGCCGACACGCCGTTGTAACGCTCCAGGCGTGGCGAACCGTAGTCCCAGCGCTTGCTGGCGAAGGCGCTGAACGGAACCATCTCGCCCTTGTCGTTCTTCACCGACCAGAGATCAAAGTCCTCCGGCACCATGCGGAACGCCTGGTCGGCCTGCACGAATACGCGCTTGACGCGGCCGCGATCGACGAAGTCATCGATGTACGAGCTGCCCCACGCAGTGGCCAGGGTGGTGTTGATCTGGTCGATCGACAGCCCCAGCGACGTCGCCTTGGCCACATCGATATCGATGCGGAACTGCGGCGTGTCTTCCTGGCCGTTCGGACGCACGTTGGCCAGCTTGCTGCTCTGGGCCGCCAGGCCAAGCAGCTGGTTGCGCGCCGCCACCAGGGCTTCATGACCCTGGCCGCTGTTGTCCTTCAGGAAGAAGGTGTAGCCCGAGGCGGTGCCCAGTTCTGGGATGGCCGGCGGCGGGAAGGCAAAGATGAAGGCATCCTTGATCTGCCCCAGTGCTGCCATCGCGCGGCCGGTGATCGGCATCACGCCGTTGTCGGCATCACGGTCCTTCCAGTCCTTCAGCTTGACGAAGGCCATGCCCGCGTTCTGGCCCATGCCGGCGAAGCTGAAGCCCTGCACCGAGAACACCGACTCGACCGCGTCCTTCTCGTTTTCCATGAAGTGCTTTTCGAGCGCGGCGATCGATTCCAGCGTGCGCTCCTGGGTTGCGCCCACCGGCGCCTGCACCAGCGCCATCAGCACGCCCTGGTCTTCGTTGGGCAGGAACGAGCTGGGCAGGCGCACGAACAGCACGCCCATCAGCAGGAACAGCGCGGCCACGATGCCCATGAACCGCCACGGACGGTGCAGGATGCCGCGCACGCCACGCTGGTAGCTCTCGCTGGTGCGGTCGAAGCCACGGTTGAAGCCGTTGAAGAAGCGACCGGCGAAACCGCGGTGGGCGACATGGTGCTCACCCTTCTTCAGCGGCTTGAGCATGGTGGCGCACAGCGCTGGCGTCAGCACGATCGCGACCAGCACCGACAACGCCATCGCCGAGACGATCGTCGCCGAGAACTGCCGGTAGATCACGCCGGTGGAGCCGCTCATGAAGGCCATCGGCACGAACACCGCCGACAACACCAGGCCGATACCCACCAGCGCGCCGGTGATCTGGCTCATCGACTTGCGGGTGGCCTCCAGCGGCGACAGGCCCTCTTCGGACATGATGCGCTCGACGTTCTCCACCACCACGATGGCATCGTCCACCAGCAGGCCGATGGCCAGCACCATCGCGAACATGGTCAGCATGTTCACCGAGAACCCCAGCACCGACAGCACGCCGAAGGTACCCAGCAACACCACCGGCACGGCGATGGTCGGGATCAGGGTGGCGCGGAAGTTCTGCAGGAACAGGTACATCACCACGAACACCAGCACGATCGCTTCGAGCAGGGTCTGCACCACGCCCTTGATCGACACGCGCACGAACGGGGTGGTGTCGTACGGGATCTCGGCCTTCAGGCCGGCCGGGAAGAAGCCTTCCAGTTCTTTCAGCGTTTCATCGACACCGGCAGCGGTATCCAGCGCGTTGGCGCCGGTGGCCAGGGTGACCGCCAGGCCGCTGGCCGGCTGCCCGTTGTAACGGGTGACGAAGTCGTACGACTCGGCGCCCAGCTCGACGCGGGCAACATCGCCCAAGCGCAGTTCGGCACCGTCCTGCGCACCGCGCACGATGATGTTGCGGAACTGTTCCGGGGTCTGCAGGCGCGACTGCGCGTTGATGGTGGCGTTGAGCTGCTGGCCCTTCACCGACGGCGCACCACCCAGCTGGCCGATGGCCACCTGCGCGTTCTGTGCCTTCACCGCAGCGACCACTTCCGGCACCGACATGCCGTAGGTGTGCAGCTTGTTCGGGTCCAGCCAGATGCGCATGGCGTACTTGCCACCGAAGACCTGGATGTTGCCCACGCCCGGAACGCGGCTGAGACGGTCGACGACGTTGGAGCCGACGTAGTCGGCGATGTCGTTGGCATCCATGCTGCCGTCTTCGGACACGAACGCGATGACGTTGAGGAAGCCCGAGCTGGACTTGGCCACGTTGATGCCCTGCCGCTGCACTTCCTGCGGCAGCAGCGGCATCGCCAGCTGCAGCTTGTTCTGCACCTGCACCTGGGCGATGTCGGGGTTGGTCCCGCTCTCGAAGGTCAGGGTGATGGTGGCCTGGCCGTTGGACGAGCTGTTGGAGGAGAAATAGATCAGGCCATCAAGGCCCTTCATGTTCTGCTCGATGATCTGCGTCACCGAGTCTTCGACCACCTTGGCCGAAGCACCCGGGTAGCTGGCGCTGATTTCCACCGCCGGCGGTGCGACGTTGGGGTACATCGAGATCGGCAGCTTGAACAGGGCCAGGCCGCCGGCGAGCATGATGATGATCGCGATGACCCACGCGAAGATGGGTCGATCGATGAAGAAACGTGCCATGGAGTTCTCCGCTTACTTCGCGCCTGCGGCCGCAGCTGCAGGTTGGGCGGCGGCCGGCTTGGCCGGGGCGGCGCCCTGTTCGGTGGCATTCACGGGCATGCCCGGGCCGATCTTCTGCAGGCCTTCGACGATGACCTTGTCGCCGGCCTTCAGGCCGTCCTCGACCAGCCACTTGTCGCCGACGGTGCGGCTGACCTTGACCGGGCGCACTTCGACCTTGTTGTCCTTGCCGACCACCATTGCACTGGTATCGCCCTTCGGATCGCGGGCGATGCCCTGCATCGGCACCAGCACCGCATCGCTGCGCACACCGCCGCCGATCACCGCGCGCACGTACATGCCCGGCATCAGCAGGCCATCGGGGTTGTCGACCCTGACCCGCAGCGCGAAGCTGCCGGTGGCCGGATCGACGCTGACTTCGGAGAACTCCAGCGTGCCCTTGTGTTCGAAGGTGCTGCCGTCTTCCATCAGGATGCTGACCGGCGTCTGCTGGTTGTCCTGCAGGCGGCCGGCGGCCAGTTCGCGGCGCAGCTGCAGCAGCTCGGCCGAGGACTGGGTCAGGTCGACGTAGATCGGGTCCAGCTGCTGCACGGTTGCCAGCGCCGTGGCCTGGCCGGCGCTGACCAGCGCGCCCTGGGTGACGCTGGACTTGCCGATGCGGCCGCTGATCGGCGCGGTGATGCGCGCATAGCCGAGGGTCACGTTGGCGGCATCCAGTGAGGCCTTGGCGGCGCCGACATCGGCCTCTGCCTGCTTCTGCGCGGCCACGGCGTTTTCCAGATCCTGCTGGCTGACCGCGTCGACCTTGGCCAGCTCGGTGATGCGCTTGGCGCTCAGCCGCGCCGCATTGGCGGTGGCTTCGGCGCGGGCCAGCTGTGCACGCGCACTGTTGGCCTGGGCGCGGTAGCTGGCGTCCTCGATCTGGTACAGCGGCTCGCCGGCCTTGACCATCCCACCCTCGGTGAACAGGCGCTTGGCGACGATGCCGTTGACCTGCGGGCGCACTTCGGCCACCAGGAAGGCGTTGGTGCGGCCCGGCAGCTCACGGGTCAGCCCGACGGTCTCGGACTTCAGCGTGACCACGCTGACCTGGCCCGGTCCCTGTTCGGGCGCCTGGGGTTGGCCGCCGCAGGCAGCGACGGTGGCAGCGATCGCCAGCGACAACGCGAAGGGTCGGATTCGGCTCAGCAACATGATGGGAATGGCTCTTGAAGGGAGGGATCTCAGCAGGTGCTGATACGACGGCCCCTCCCTTGCAGGAGTGAAGACCGCGCGGACAGCGCCCACCCGCGTGAAGTGGGAGCCAGGACAGGCCTGCCACGCGCACGACGGGAATGATGGGAGGGAAATATACATACATGCGTGTTTGTTTGTAAAGCGGTACAATTCAGCCACGTTTCACCCGCACTCGTACCCGCTCATGGCCCGCAAAACCAAAGAGGACACCCAGGCAACCCGCGAAGGCATCCTGGATGCCGCCGAAGCCTGTTTCCACGAACACGGCGTGGCCCGGACCACGCTGGAGATGATCGGTGCCCGCGCCGGCTACACCCGCGGCGCCGTGTACTGGCATTTCAAGAACAAGGGCGAGGTGCTGACCGCGATCGTCGAACGGGTGCACCTGCCCTTCATGCAGGAGCTGGAGCGCACCTCCACCGACCAGCGCGACACGCCGGTGCATGACCTGCGCGCGGTGATGATCCACTCGTTCATCGAGCTGTCCGAGGACGAGCGCCTGCGCAAGACCATGGAGATCATGCTGCGCAGCGATGCCTCGGCCGACACCAGGGTGCTGACCGAACTGCAGCAGAGCGGTTTTCGCGATGCGCTGGACCGGATGGAGCGCGCCCTGCGCCGCGCACAGGACCTGCGCCAGCTGCGCGAGGGTGCGGACCCGAAGATCGCCGCACGCATGCTGCATGCCACGGTACTGGGCGTGCTGCACGGGGCGATGGTCGAACCGGACCTGATGGACCTCAAGCGCGATGGCATGCTGGCGCTGGACATGACCCTGGCCGCCTACGTGAAGGAAGGCGTGTTCGTGCCGGGCACCGTACCCGAGCCGCTGCCGGAGGCGTGAGCGGCATTGCTGCCGCCACGACGGCCCCATGTGAGGACGGCCCCATGATCCTGGACAATGTGGCGTGGGGCTTCATCGGTTGCGGCAGCGTCACCGAGAAGAAAAGCGGCCCGGCTCTGGCCGGCGCGCCCGGCTCACGGGTGGCCGCGGTGATGCGCCGCAATGCGGCACTGGCCGAAGACTACGCACGGCGCCATGCGATTCCCCGCTGGTACGCCGATGCCGATGCGCTCATCGCCGATCCGGAAGTGAACGCGATCTACGTTGCGACGCCGCCTTCCACGCACATGCACTACGCATTGAAGGCGATTGCCGCGGGCAAGCCGGTCTACATCGAAAAGCCGATGGCCATGGACCATGACCAGTGCCAACGCATCATGGAGGCCAGCGCACGCAGCGGCGTACCGGTGTTCGTAGCCTATTACCGCCGCGCCCTGCCCCGCTTCGAGAAGGTGAAGCAGCTGCTGGACAGCGGCGCGATCGGTGAACCGCGCAGCGTGCGCGCCACCCTGCATCGACCGCACTCGGCGAATGCCGCGTCGCCGGACTTCTGGCGGACCAACCCGGCAATCTCCGGCGGCGGCCTGTTCGTTGATCTGGGCTCGCACACCCTGGACCTGCTCGATCACCTGCTCGGGCCTTTGACCGATGTGCGTGGCCTGGCCAGTTCGCAGGCAGGCGCGTATGCCGCCGAGGACAGCGTCTCGATGTGCTTTCGTGCCGGTCGGGGGGTGCATGGCATCGCGCAGTGGAGTTTCTGCGCGTTCCGCCGCCAGGATGAGGTCGAGATCACCGGCGACCACGGTCAGCTGCGCTTTGCCACCTTCGATGATGTTCCGGTAGTACTGGAGACCGAGGCCGGCGTGCAGGCGTTCGACATCCCGAACCCGCCGTCGATCCAGCAGCCGTTGATCGCCACTCTGGTCGATGAGCTGCGTGGCAACGGCCACTCGCCGTCAACCGGCGTCAGCGCCGCCCGCACCAATGCGGTGATGGATCAGGTGCTGCAGGCCTACCGCACACGGCAATCGCGCTGACCATCAACGAAGAAGGCCGCCTTGCGGCAGCCTTCCATGTTGCAGCGGCCGGGGTCAGAGCCCTCGCCACGGCGAGGGATCCGCCCCCATCGGATAGCGGCCTTCTGCGTTACAGGATGTAGCGGCTGAGGTCCGGATCCTGCACCAGCTCGCCCAGGTGCGTATCGACGTAGGCGCTGTCGATTGCAAGGGTCTCGCCATCACGGTCCGGTGCTTCGTAGCTGAGCGAATCCAGCAACCGCTCCAGCACGGTGTGCAGGCGGCGCGCACCGATGTTCTCCTGGCGCTCGTTCACCTGGAAGGCGATCTCGGCCAGGCGATCGATGGCATCGGCGGTGAAGCTGACCTTGACGCCCTCGGTGGCCAGCAGCGCCTCGTACTGCTTGGTCAGCGCGGCCTTCGGTTCGGTCAGGATGCGCACGAAATCGTTCTTGCTCAGCGCACCCAGCTCGACACGGATCGGGAAACGACCCTGCAGCTCGGGAATCAGGTCGCTGGGCTTGGCCAGGTGGAATGCGCCGGAGGCAATGAACAGGATGTGGTCGGTCTTGATCGTGCCGTACTTGGTGGACACGTTGGAGCCTTCCACCAGCGGCAGCAGGTCGCGCTGCACGCCTTCGCGCGAGACGTCGCCACCACCCACGTTGTCACCACGCTTGGCGACCTTGTCGATCTCGTCGATGAAAACGATGCCGTGCTGCTCGCAGGCTTCGATCGCCGCGGTACGGATGTCGTCCTCGTTGACCAGCTTGCCGGCTTCTTCTTCGATCAGCAGCGGACGCGCGGCCTTGATGGTCAGCGTGCGCTTGTGCGCCTTGGCGCCACCACCGAGGTTGGCGAACATCGACTTCAGCTGCTGGCCCATTTCCTCCATGCCCGGCGGGGTCATGATGTCCATGCTGACGTTGGCGGCCAGGTCGAGCTCGATCTCGCGGTCGTCCAACTCACCATTGCGCAGCATCTTGCGGAACTTGATGCGGGTCTCGTTGTCCTGTGCCGACGGCTCGTTGCGCGCCACCTCCGGATCGAAACCGATGCCGCCACTACGTCGCGGCAGCAGCGCATCAAGGATGCGGTCTTCGGCGCGCTCTTCGGCCTGGGTACGCACGCGCACCTTGGCCTGTTCGCGGTAAAGCTTCACTGCGGTATCGGCCAGGTCACGGATGATCTGCTCGACGTCCTTGCCGACGTAGCCGACTTCGGTGAAGCGGGTTGCTTCGACCTTGACGAACGGCGCGTTGGCCAGCGTGGCCAGGCGGCGTGCGATCTCGGTCTTGCCGACGCCGGTCGGGCCGATCATCAGGATGTTCTTCGGCATCACCTCATTGCGCAGCTCAGGCACCAGCTGCATGCGACGCCAGCGGTTGCGCAGGGCGATGGCCACCGCGCGCTTGGCGTCGTGCTGGCCCACGATATGCCGGTCCAGCTCCTGCACGATCTCGCGCGGGGTCATGGTGGCGGAGGAAACTTCGATCTTCGACATGGATGTGCTCACGAATTCGTTGTCGGTAGCGCCGGGCCATGCCCGGCGGATCGGGGAGCGTTACAGCTCCTCGACCACCACGTTGCGGTTGGTATAGATGCAGATGTCGCCGGCGATGCCGATCGCTTCACTGGCGATGGTGCGCGCATCCAGTTCGGTGTGCGCCATCAGCGCGCGGGCGGCCGACAGTGCATAGGAACCACCGGAACCGATGGCGATGATGCCGTCCTCCGGCTCGATCACATCACCGGTGCCGCTGATGATCAGCGAGGTTTCCTTGTCGGCCACGGCCAGCAGGGCTTCGAGCTTGCCCAGACGGCGCTCGGTGCGCCAATCCTTGGCCAGCTCGACCGCAGCGCGCTGCAGCTGGCCGTGCTTTTCCAGCTTGGCCTCGAACAGCTCGAACAGGGTGAAGGCATCGGCGGCGGCACCGGCGAAGCCGGCCAGCACCTGGCCGTCACGGCCAAGGCGTCGCACCTTGCGCGCATTGCCCTTCATCACGGTGTGGCCCAGCGTGACCTGGCCGTCGCCGGCAATGGCCACGTGCTCGCCGCGACGGACGCAGACGATGGTGGTGGCGTGGAAAACGTTGGGATTCTGACTGGGGTCCATGCGGCCTCCGATAGCTGTTCCCGGGAGATGGGGACAGCGCCGGGTGCGATCAAGCCTGTGCGGATGGCTGCCGTTCAGCGCTTGGCGGCGCGCCATTGGCAGGCGGGCGCCTTTTCAACGAGCGCATCGCAATGCGCGCGGGCCCCGCCGCCCGAACGTTGAACGCCTGTCGTTCAACGTTTTGCCTGCGACGGCCGCTCCGGATTGGGCTCGATGCCCCAGGCAATGTACCAGTCCTCCCCCTGCGTCTCGATCGGATGCTGGGTCCGGCCGGAACCATTGCCGCAGGCCAGCGCGTCAGCCGCGCAGTAGCGGTCGCAGCCCCAGCAGATGCGCTCGGGATGCCTGGGGTGCAGCGGAATGGGCTTCGCCATGGCAGGCAGTTTCCTCGTGGCCTGCGGCCACGGTGCGCCGGTTGCATCCGCCCAGCCCTGATCCAGATCAAGGGCGGTCTATTCAGCCTTGTCGTCCTTGCTGCGACGCTTCGCACGTGGATGCGCGGCGTCGTAGACCTTGGCCAGATGCTGGAAATCGAGGTGGGTATAGATCTGCGTGGTGGCGATGTCGGCATGGCCGAGCAACTCCTGCACGCCGCGCAGGTCGCCGGAGGATTCCAGGATATGGCTGGCGAAACTATGCCGCAGCATGTGCGGATGCACGTGCTTGAACAGGCCCTGGCGCTGCGCCAGCTGGCGGATGCGGATCTGCACCGCGCGTTGGCTGATCGACCCGTTGCGACCGGGAAACACCGGCATTGCCGGGCCACCACCACTTTCCGCACGCCATGCCTGCAGCGCTTCGCGCGCTGGTCGGCCGAACGGCACCCGGCGCTGGCGATTGCCCTTGCCCATCACGTTGACCAGGCCGCTGGCAAAATCAAGATCGCGCCAGGTCAACGCACACACTTCGCTCAGGCGCAGGCCGGAGGAATAGAACAGTTCCAGCAACGCGCGATCACGACGGCCGAGTTCACCCTCGGGCTCCAGTTCAACCAGCTGCACGGCTTCATCGGCATCGAGCACCTGCGGCAGCCGACGTGGCGCGCGCGGCGCCTTCAGCGTCGCCGCCGGGTTGACCTCGATACGGTCGTGCTTGAGCAGCCAGGCGTAGAAGCTGCGGCAGGCAGACAAGCGGCGCTGCAGGCTCTTGGCCGACAGTCCGCGGCGGTGTTCATCGGCGACGAACTGGCGCAGCGTTTCGGCATCGAGTGCTTCCACCACCACGCCCCGCGGCTCGGCCCACACCGACAGAGCGTCCAGGTCGCGGCGATAGGCATCAAGCGTATGCGCCGACATCCGCCGCTCCACCTGCAGGTGCTGCAGGAAGGCCTGTACCGCGCTCATCGTCGTGTCCTGCTCAGCCCGGGAAGCGCTTCAGGCCGGTGACCAGCGCATCGCCCATCATGCGCAGGAACAGCGTGCCCATGCCCGGGTAGAAGCGGTTCGGGTCATGGCTGCCGACCGCGATCAGGCCTACGCCCGGCAGTGGCAGCAATGCGGTGGTCTGCACTTCTTCGCTGCGTACGCCATACAGCACGGCGTTCTTTTCCGGCTGCAGGCGGCCACAGATCGGCTCGCCGTCCTTCAGGCAATCGCGGAACGGACCGAGCTGCGCATCATCGGCGGCGATCACCTGCAGCCAATCGGCCTGTTCCAGTCCCGCCACCGGCGTGTGCACCACCAACCGCACCAGGTCGCCGGCGAAGTCTTCCTGCAGCGAGGCGGCCATCGCACGCAGGGTGTCGGCGGCGTTGTCCTGCTTCATCAGCGCCAGGGTCAGCTGGTGCGTACGCACCGCCAGGCGCTCGTTGACCTGTGCGGTGGCGCCCAGATCGGCCAAGCGTCGCGCGAGCTCGCGGTTCTTCTCACGCAGCACTTCCAGCTGGTAGCTGGCCAGCGATGCGGTCGGGCCGTCATCGCGGGGCACCACCAGGGTCAGGGCCAG
This sequence comes from Stenotrophomonas sp. CCNWLW162, assembly GCF_037203745.1. Taxonomy (NCBI): domain Bacteria; kingdom Pseudomonadati; phylum Pseudomonadota; class Gammaproteobacteria; order Lysobacterales; family Lysobacteraceae; genus Stenotrophomonas; species Stenotrophomonas sp. CCNWLW162. The sequence continues at coordinate 234,210 of NZ_JBBCBL010000002.1, forward strand.
GTCCGGGAACTGCTTGAGGAAGCCGGGATGACGCCGCAACCAGGCAGCAACTTCGTGGGCCCCGAGCTTGTCGACGGTTTCGGTCATGCGATCCACTCCCCTTCGAAGACGAATGCAGTCGGGCCGGCCATTACCACCGGCTGGCCATCACCCGGCCACTGGATGCGGAGGTCACCACCGGGCAGGCTGATGCGCGCATCGCGCTGCAAGCGGCCACGCTGCATCAGGGTCACCGCAGCGGCACAGGCACCGCTGCCGCAGGCCAGGGTTTCGCCGACGCCGCGCTCGAACACGCGCAGGCGTGCATGCGCGGGGCTCATCACCTGGGCGAAGCCCACGTTCACCGAACGCGGGAACGACGCATGCTGCTGCAGCAGCGAACCGACGCGCTCGACCGGTGCGGCATCGATCAGGCCGACTTCAATCACCGCGTGCGGATTGCCCATCGACACTGCGGCAAAACGCACGGTCTCGCCCTGCAGCGGCAGCAGGTATTCCTCGCGCGGATGGGCGAAGCCCACCAGCGGCACGTTGGCCGGCTCGAACGCGGGCACGCCCATGGTCACCGCGTACTGGCCATCGCCCAGCACCTTCACTTCGTGGCTGGCCAGCGGGCTGTCGATGACGAACGCATCGCCCTGTGCACTGCCCTCGCGCACCAGCCAGGCGGCGATGCAGCGCGCACCGTTGCCGCACTGTTCGGAATTTGAACCATCGGCATTCCAGATCCGGTACGAAGCCACCGAGCCTTCCGCACGCGGCGCTTCGATGGTCAGGATCTGATCGCAGCCGACACCGGTGTGGCGATCGGCCAGACGCGCGGCCAGCTCGGGCGTAGGCGGCACGGTGCCGTCACGCAGGTCGATCACTACGAAATCATTGCCCGCGCCGTGCATCTTGCTGAAACGCAGCGCCTTGGAACCGGCCTCACTCATTCCCGCTGCCCACCTTCTTCGCGGGCGCAGGCGCCGGCTGGGTCGTCGGCGCGGCCGGGTCCACGGTCGTGGCCGGGGTGCCGGTGCCCTGGGTCTCCGCCGGAGTCGCTTCGTTGGCGGGCTCGGCAACCGGTTCGACCAGTTCTTCCACCGGCACCGGCTTCTGCGGCAGTACCAGCGGGCCCTTGTTGCCGCAGGCGGCGAGGAGCAGCAGCGAAGCCGCTGCCAGCGGAATCAGGATGGCGTTTCGATGGGGGATCTTCATGCCCCGAGTATAGCCATTGGCGGCTGAGCGGTTGGTGCAGGGTGCCGTGCCGCGCATCCGCCGGGCATGGCCCGGCGCCACCGCAACCGGGCCCCCTGGTAGCGCCGGATCATGCCCGGCGGGGGACGTTACTCGGCTGGCGGCAACGGCCGGGTCCACAACCAGATCGCCACCACGGTCATGCTTCCGATCGAGAACCACTTCACCCAGGCGATCGGCACGCACCACAGCATGATGCCGGCGCACACCGCCATGGTGACCGTGGCCATCCACTTGCCATAACGGCTGACCGCGCCATGCGCCTGCCAGTTAGCGATGGCCGGGCCGAAACGCGGGTGTTGCAGCAACCAGTTGTGCAGGCGCTCGGAACCGCGCGAAGCGGCCCAGGCCGAGATCAGGATGAATACGGTGGTCGGCAGGCCCGGCACGAAGATGCCGACGATGCCGGTGCCGAGGCTGACGTACGCCAGCAGCCACCAGGCCCAGCGGAAACGTACCGGCCGGACCGGCGCGGACGATGCTTTGGCAACGGGTGGGTCGGGCTGGCTCATCGCACAAGGATACCCAGAGCGGTGGCGGCGGCGATATCACCGCCGCCACCGTGCCTCATTCCGCCGCAGCGGCGCCGGCCGGGTCCTGGATACCCAGCTGCTGCAGCACGAAGGCGTATGACTCGGACAGCTCACGGTAGCGCTGGAAGCGCCCCGACTTGCCCCCGTGACCAGCTTCCATGTTGGTGCGGAACAGGATCGGAAGATGACCGGTGTTGTCGTCACGCAGCTTGGCCACCCACTTGGCCGGCTCCCAGTACTGCACCTGCGAATCCCACAGGCCGGTGCCCACGAACAGCGCCGGGTAGGCCTGCTTCTTCACGTTGTCATAGGGCGAGTAGGACAGCATGTAGTCGTAGTACGGCTTCTGCTCCGGGTTGCCCCACTCGTCGTATTCGTTGGTGGTCAGCGGAATGGTCGGGTCGAGCATGGTGGTGACCACGTCGACGAACGGCACCTGCGCCACCATCACCCGATAGTCCTGCGGCGCCTGGTTGGCCACCGCGCCCATCAGCAGGCCGCCGGCGCTGCCACCGGAGGCGGCCACGCGATCTTTCGCCGCCCATCCCTGTGCCACCAGGCCACGGGTGACGTCGATGAAATCGTTGAAGGTGTTCTGCTTGTGCAGCAGCTTGCCGTTCTCGTACCAGTCACGGCCCATTTCCTGGCCGCCGCGGATATGCGCAATGGCATACACCACGCCGCGATCGAGCAGGCTCACCGCGGTCTGGTTGAAGTACGGGTCCATCGACATGCCGTAGCTGCCGTAGGCGTACTGGAACAGCGCGCCCTTGCCATCCTTCTGGTAGCCCTTGCGGTAGACCAGCGACACCGGCACCTTGACCCCGTCGCGGGCGGTGATCCACACGCGGTCGGTTTCGTACTTCGATACGTCATAGCCGATCACCGGCTGCTGCTTCAGCTGACGGCGCTCGCCCGTGGCAGTGTTCAGCTCGAACACCGTGGTCGGGGTGGTCATCGAGGTGTAGACGTAACGCAACCACGGCGTATCGGCCTCGGTGTTGTCGCCCAGGCCCATCGAATACGCCGGCTCATCAGCCTTCACGTAATCGCTGCGGCCATCCTTGAACAGCAGGCGGATGCGCTCCAGGCCCTCGGAACGTTCGGCGATGGCGGTATAGCTGTCGAACAGCTCGAAGCCTTCGATGAACACCGCAGCGTCGTGCGCGATCCAGTCCTGCCACTGCGAGCGCGAGGTGGCATCGGTAGGCGCGGTGACCAGCTTGAAGTTCTTCGCACCGTCGTTGGTGCGGATCACCCAGCGGCCATCGTAGTGGTCAGCGTCATACTCGACATCGCGCTGGCGCGGCGCAAGCACGGTGAAGGTGGTCGGATCACTGGCCGGCGCGTAGCGCTCCTCCGAGGACACGGTGCTGTGCACGCCGATGGTGATGAAGCGGTCGTCGCGGGTGCGGCCGATGCCCATGTAGAAACTGTCGTCCTTCTCTTCGTAGACGACGGTGTCGGCACTGGCCGGTGTGCCCAGCACGTGCTTCTTCACGCGCACGGTCAACAGCGTTTCCGGATCGTTCTCGACGTACAGCACGGTGCGGTTGTCGTCGGCCCAGACCAGATCACCGGAGCTGCCGCTGATCACATCGGGCAGCACCTGGCCGGTGCGCAGGTCCTTGAAGCGGATGGTGTACTGGCGGCGGCCGACGTCATCATCTGCCCAGGCCAACAGCTGGTTGTCCTGGCTGACCTCCATCGAGCCGACACTGAAGTAACCCTTGCCGGCGGCCAGTGCATTGACGTCGAGCAGGATCTCCTCGGGCGCTTCCATCGCACCCTTGCGGCGCGCATGGATGGGGTAGTCCTGGCCGGTCTCGTAGCGGCTGTAGTACCAGTAGCCGCGCTCACGCGCCGGCACACTGGAATCGTCCTGCTTGATGCGGCCGACGATCTCCTTGTACAGGGTGTCTTCCAGTGGCTTCAGCGGTGCCAGCAGCTGGTCGGCATAGGCATTCTCGGCCTGCAGGTAGGCCAGCATGTCCTTGTTCTCGCGCTTGTCGTCGCGCAGCCAGTAATAGTCATCGTTGCGGGTCGCGCCGAACGGCGCCTTGACCACGTGCGGATGCTTGGCGGCATCCGGCGGAACGGGCGGAGTGGCGGCGGTAGCGGTGGTGGTCATCAGGCTGGCAAGCAACAGGCAGAGGGTGGATTTCATGAGATAAGGCTCCTGGTGCATCAATGCAATGGTCTTCGACGGGGTCAGATCCCTTTTCCCGAAAAGGGATCTGACCCCAATCCCGGCAATGCGGCAACCCTGCGGATCGTCATGGATCGCGCGCGCCCCTCCTCCGGGTCAGAGCCCTTTTGCACGCAAAAGGGATCCGACCCCGGCACGCGGCGTACCATGGCTGCATGAGCACCCTGCCCCACACGCCGGGCTACAGCCGGCGCAGCCATGAAATCGCCCCGTTCCACGTGATGTCCCTGCTGGCCCGCGCACAGGCGCTGGAACAGGCCGGCCATGATGTGATCCACCTGGAGATCGGCGAACCGGACTTCACCACCGCCGAACCGGTCGTACGCGCCGGCCAAGCTGCGCTGGCCGCCGGCCACACCCGATATACCGCCGCGCGCGGCCTGCCGGCCCTGCGCCAGGCGATCAGTGGCTTCTATCGCAGCCACTATGGGCTGGACATCGATCCCGAACGCATCCTGGTCACGCCCGGCGGTTCCGGGGCGCTGCTGCTGGCCAGCAGCCTGCTGGTCGATCCCGGCCGCCACTGGCTTCTGGCCGACCCCGGCTACCCCTGCAACCGCCACTTCCTGCGCCTTGTGGAAGGCGGCGCGCAGCTGGTGCCGGTCGGCCCGGACACCGCATACCAGCTCACTCCCTCGCTGGTGGAACAGCACTGGAATGCCGACAGTGTCGGCGCGCTGGTGGCCTCACCCGCCAACCCGACCGGCACCGTGCTCTCCGCCGACGAACTGGCCGCACTATCGAAGGCCCTGCATGCGCGCGGCGGCCACCTGGTGGTGGACGAGATCTATCACGGCCTGACCTACGGCCTGGATGCAGCCAGCGTGCTGCAGGTGGATGACAGCGCGTTCGTGCTGAACAGCTTCTCCAAATATTTCGGCATGACCGGCTGGCGGCTGGGTTGGCTGGTGGCGCCGCCGGCGGCGGTGCCGGACCTGGAGAAGCTGGCACAGAACCTGTACATCAGCGCATCCAGCATCGCCCAGCACGCTGCGCTGGCCTGCTTCAGCGCGGAATCGATGGCGATCTTCGAGCAGCGCCGCGAAGCGTTCCGCGAGCGTCGCGATTATCTGTTGCCCGCCCTGCGCGAGCTTGGTTTCCGCATCGAAGTGGAACCGCAGGGTGCGTTCTACCTGTACGCCGACGTCAGCGCGTTTACCGACGACGCGCAGGCGTTCTGTGCGCACTTCCTGGAAACCGAACACGTGGCGTTCACCCCGGGCCTGGATTTCGGCTTCCACCGCGCCAACCAGCACGTGCGGCTGGCCTACACCCAGGAAGTGCCGCGGTTGCAGGAAGCGGTGGCGCGGATCGCACGCGGGTTGAAGCGATTCCGGTAGCGCCGGGCCATGCCCGGCGGCATATTGCCGCGCTCCGCGCTCGCCGGGCATGGCCCGGCGCTACCCGATAACGAAAAACGCCGCCCTGGGGCGGCGTTTTCCGTTCTGCTTATTCCGTTCTGCTTACTTGCCGCCCAACCGCTCCCACAGGAAGCTGTAGGCCAGTGCAGCCATGTGCGCGGCCTGCGCATTGTTGGCCGCACCGCCGTGGCCACCTTCGATGTTCTCGTAGTAGGTCACGTCCTTGCCGGCGTCGATCATCTTCGCCGCCATCTTGCGGGCGTGGCCCGGATGCACGCGATCATCGCGGGTGGAGGTGGTGAACAGCACCGGCGGGTAGGTCTTCTTCGCGTCGAACAGATGGTACGGCGAGAAGGTCTTGATGAACTCCCAGTCGCTGGTGTCCGGGTTGCCGTACTCGGCCATCCACGAGGCACCGGCCAGCAGGTGGCTGTAGCGCTTCATGTCCAGCAGCGGTACCTGCACCACCACCGCACCGAACAGCTCCGGGTACTGGGTGAGCATGTTGCCGGTGAGCAGGCCACCGTTGCTGCCGCCCTGCACGCCCAGGTGCTTGGCCGAGGTGATCTTGCGGGTGACCAGGTCCTGCGCCACGGCGGCCATGTCTTCATAAGCCTTGTGACGGTTCTGCTTCAGCGCCGCCTGGTGCCAGCGCGGGCCGTACTCACCACCGCCACGGATGTTGGCGACCACGTACACGCCGCCCTTTTCCAGCCAGGCGCGACCCATGCCACCGGAGTAGCTCGGGGTCAGCGAGATCTCGAAGCCACCGTAGCCGTACAGCAGGGTCGGGTTGGAACCGTCCAGCTTCATCGCCTTGTCGTGCACCACGAAGTACGGCACGCGGGTGCCGTCCTTGCTGGTGGCGAAGTGCTGTTCGATCACCTTGTCCTTGGCATCGAAGAAGGCCGGCATGGTCTTGAGCACTTCCGGCGCCTTCCCGATCTCGGCCAGTGCCAGCGTGGTCGGGGTCAGGTAGTCCGTGGCGGTCAGCCAGACGGCGTCGCTGTCGTTGCTGTCCACCGCGCCCACGGCCAGGGTGCCGAAGGCCGGCGCACCGACGAACTCACTCTTCTGCCAGCCGCTGGCACCCGGGGTCAGCACCGACAGGCGGTTCTTGACGTCGTCGAGCACGTTCAGCACCAGGTGGCTCTTGGTCCAGGTCGCACCGGCCAGCGAGGTGGTCGCGGTCGGGGTGAACAGGACTTCGAAATCACGCTTGCCGGCCAGGAAATCGTCGAGCTTGGTCGCCAGCAGCGAGCCGGAGGCGTAGGTTTTGCCACCTACGGTCCAGGCGTCACGCAGCTCCAGGGTCAGCCACTGCTTGTGCAGGCCCTTCTCCGCCGAGTTCGGCGCGTCGATCTTGGTCAGCGTGCCGTTGTCGGCACGCAGGTACAGCTCGTTGTTGTAGAAGGCCAGGGTGCGGCTGACCAGGTTGCGCTCGAAGCCCGGAGTGTCATCGTGCATCGCCGCGATGTACATGTCTTCCGGCTTGCCTTCGTACACCACGCTGGCCGAGGCCATCGGCGTACCACGCTTCCACAGCTTGGCCACGCGTGGGTAGCCGGAGGTGGTCATCGAGCCGGCACCGAAGTCGGTGTAGACGAATACGGTGTCGCGGTCGATCCAGTTCAGGCCGCCCTTCGATTCCGGACGGAAGAAGCCGTCCTTGATCCAGGACTTGTTGGACAGGTCGAACTCACGGGTGACATCGGCATCGGCGCCGCCGCGCGACAGCGCGATCAGGCAGCGGCTGTAGTCCGGGCGCAGGCAGTCGGCACCGTGCCAGACCCAGTTCTCGCCCTCGGCCTTGTTCAACGCGTCCAGGTCGAGCACGGTTTCCCACTGCGGCGAGGCCTTGCGGTATTCGGACAGCGTGGTGCGCCGCCACAGGCCGCGCTCGTGCTGCTTGTCCTTCCAGAAGTTGTAGTAGTAGTCGCCGATCTTCTGCACCCCGGGGATCTTGGCATCGGAGTCGAGCACCTCACGGATGCTGGTCTCCATCTGCTTGAAGGCCGGGGTCTGCGCCAGGCGCCCTTCGGACTTGGCGTTCTGTTCCTTGACCCAGGACAGCGGCTTGTCGCCGGTGACGTCCTCCAGCCAAGCGTAGCGATCGGTTTCTTCAGCGGCCACGGCGGTCCCCACCGAGGCAGCGGTCATCATGCCGGCCAACAGGCAGGCGGAAGCGAGTCGTGACATTGCAGCTCCAGGCAGTCATAAGCCCAGGAACGCTAGCACGGAACGTCGCGGCCGCCCCCGTGTCGAAGGTCAGGCCGTGGCCGTCGAGCCGCGCCGGCCTCGAGGCGTCCCGCCGCTGCGACGTCGCGCCTGTCCACCGGTACGACGTGCCAGCCGCAACCACGACAGGCGTGGCAACGGGAAGCGCAGCAGTGCCCACCAGGCCACCAGCGGCATGCCCACCAGCCACATCGGCAGCCAGCCCAGCCAGGCGCTGCTGCCGCGCGCGGCCGGCCAGACCAGTACCAGCGCCAGGCCGGCCAGGGCCAACTGCTGCACGCTGCGCAGCAGGCGCGGGTCGGCACGCTCGAGGATGACGCGTTCAGTTGCAGGGCGAAGGGCGGAACGTGCGTTCATGGGGCTTCTCCGGTAGACAATGCAACACAGCTTGGGCAAGCCCCTTCTCACAGGTTGCGACACCATTGACGGATCGCGTGCACACAGTCGACCATGCGCGTGCAAGCCCACTGGAGCACGCTCCCGCATGACCTCGATCCGCCCGCTCTGCGCCGTGCTGCTGGCCCTGTCCCTGGCGGGCCCCGCCATGGCCGCCAGTGAGCCGCCGTCGCCCCGTGCCAGCGCAACGCGCGCTCCCGCCCTGGACGAACCGATCGACCTGAAGCGCTTCATGGGCACCTGGTACGTGATCGGCCGCGTACCGAACTTCATCGAACGCGGCCATGTCGCCAGCGTCAACCAGTACGAACTGCGCGACGAACACAAGGTCGGCATCACCTACCGCTACCGCGATGGCTTCGGCGAACCCCTGCAGGAAGTCCGCGCCCGCGCCAGCGTCGACCCGGACAGCGGCAACCATGGCTGGCGCACCTGGTTCTATCGCGTGGTGCCTACGCATTCGCGCGTGCTGGAAGTGGCCCCGGACTACTCATGGGCGCTGATCGGCTACCCGGGTCGCGAGATGGCCTGGATCTTCTCGCGTACCCCGGACATGGACAAAGCCCTGTACAAGGAGCTGGCCGAGCGCCTGCGTGACGAGTACGGCGTCAACACCGACAAGCTCAAGCGGGTGCCGCAGCACCCCGAGCAGGTCGGCAAGCTGGGCTACGAAGTGCCGAACGTGCGTTGAGATGGCGCCGCCGGGCATGGCCCGGCGGACGAACCGATTATTTGCGGCTGTAATGCGTGACCAGGCGGTCGCCGAGCATCTGCAGCAGCTGCACCAGCACCAGCAATACCACCACGGTGACCAGGGCCACGTCGGTACGGTTGCGCTGGTAGCCTTCGCGAAGTGCCAGGTCGCCCAGGCCACCGGAACCAATCGCACCGCCCATTGCCGTGAACCCGACCAGCGCCACGGTGGTCACGGTCGCGGCTGCAATCAGGCCCGGGCGAGCTTCGGGCAACAGTACCCGGCTGACCAGTTGCCAGGTGGTGGCGCCCATCGCCTGTGCCGCCTCGACCACACCGCGGTCTACTTCACGCAGAGCAGTCTCGACCAGCCGCGCGTAGAACGGTGCCGCACCGATGACCAGTGCGGGCAGCGTGCCGAGCACACCGATCGACTGGCCCATCAGCCACAGCGACACCGGGATCAGCACCACCATCAGGATGATGAACGGTACCGAGCGCAGCAGGTTCACCACCAACGCCAGCACGCCGTAGGCGAAGGGCCGGCGCTTCAGCTGCGGCGCCCCGAACACGTACAACAACACGCCCATCGGCAACCCAATGGCCAGAGTCAGTGGCAGCGAACCGGCCATCATCAGCAGCGTCTCGATGGTCGCCTTGCCGATATCCACCCATTTGTCCGCATCCAGGTGGCGGAAGAAACCTTCAGCAGTGGCGGCGATCATCGACGCAGTTCCTCAACGTGCACGCCGGCGGCCACGAATGCGGCCTGCGCGGCGGACTGGTCACCGCCCACCAGGGCGACCACCAGCTGGCCATACGGGGTGTCCTTGATCCGGTCGATGCGGCCGGACAAGATGTTGTAATCGACCCCAGTCTGGCGGGCGACGCTGCCGAGCAGGGGTTCATAGGTGTCGCCGCCGAGGAAGGTCAGGCGCACGATGCGACCGCCGACGACGTCGAAATCGCGGTGCAGCGCGCCTTCATCCACGTGCTCCGATTCGCTGACGAAACGGCGGGTGGTCGGATGCTTCGGGTGCAGGAACACCCGAGTGACCGGGCCGGTCTCGACCATCTGGCCGCCATCAAGCACAGCGACGCGGTCGCAGACGCGGCGGATCACGTCCATCTCGTGGGTGATCAGCACGATGGTGAGGCCCAGCTCGCGGTTGATCTTCGACAGCAGTGACAACACCGAGGCGGTGGTCTGCGGGTCGAGCGCACTGGTCGCCTCGTCGCACAGCAGGAGCTGCGGGCGGGTCGCCAGCGCACGGGCGATGCCGACGCGTTGCTTCTGGCCACCGGACAACTGGGCCGGGTATTTCTGCGCATGCGCTTCCAGGCCGACGGTCTGCAGCAGCTCGGCCACGCGCGCGTCGATCTCCGCCTTCGGCGTACCGGCCAGCTCCAGCGGGAAGGCGACGTTGCCCGCCACCGTGCGCGAAGACAGCAGGTTGAAGTGCTGGAAGATCATGCCGATGCGCCGACGCAGCGCGCGCAGGCCGTTCGGGTCCAGCGCGGTGACATCCTCGCCGCCGATCAACAGCCGTCCACCGCTGGGCTCTTCCAGGCGGTTGATCATGCGGATCAGGGTCGACTTGCCGGCGCCGGAATGGCCGATGATGCCGAACACCTCACCGGCCTCGATGGTCAGGTCCAGCGGTTGCAGCGCGCTGACTTCGCGGCCGGCAACGGCATAGGATTTGTGCAGGCGCTGGAACTCGATCACGGGCGTGACTCACCGGCTGGGTGGCGGAAGGGGGCGTGCAGCCTACCAGCGTGGGGGCTTGCGCGCCCGCGCCATGGGCCAGAATGTTATTCCTTTTGGTTCTAAGTCACCCAAACCGGAGCGTTGGCTGGGGTCAGAGCCCCTGCGGGATCCGACCCCGGGGCCGGATCCCCGCAGGGGCTCTAACCCCATTCCCCGGCCCAACCGACTCAGGGATGATCCAGCGGCTTCGGCGGCTCCTGCCGGTTCACCCGCTCGCGGTGCAGCAGGTACAGGCCGGAGGCGACAATGATCGCCGCTCCCACCCAGGTATAGCCATCCGGCAGCTGGCCCCAGAAGGCCAGATCCCAGCCGATCACCCAGACCAGGCCGCTGTACTCCAGCGGCGCGATCATCGAGGCCTCGCCCAGCTGGAACGCCTTGGTCAGGGCAATCTGGCCCAGCGCTCCGGCCAGCCCCATACCGGCGATCAGCGGCGCATGCGCCAGCTGCAGCGGCACCCAGCCCGGAATCGCCAGCAAGCCGGCGCCGATGGCCATGATCACCAGGAACCAGACCACCATCGACTGCGAGGTATCGGTGCGGGTCAGCAGGCTGACCGTGATCGCGGCGATGGCATAGGCGGTGGCCGCCGCCAGCACCATCAACCCGGGCACCGAGATGAAGCCGTCCACGCCCGGCCGCAGTACCACCAGCACGCCGATCAGGCCGATGCCGATGGCCACCCAGCGCCGCGGGCCGACCCGTTCACCCAGCAGCGGCACCGACAACGCGGCGATCAGCAGCGGGGCGACGAAATAGATGGTGTAGGCGGTGGACAGCGGCAGATCGCGCAGGGCGAACACGAAGCAGCCGATCATCGCCATGCCCAGCGCGCCACGCAGCAGGTGCAACCCCCAGCGACGCGGGATCAGCGAGCGCGGGCCGGCGCTGACCAGTACCCAGGCCAGCACGAACGGCAGCGAGGCCGCGCCACGCAGGAAGGTCACTTCCAGGGTGGGATAGCTGGCCGACAGCTGTTTCATGCCAGCGTCCATCAACGAGAAACAGGCGACCGCCGCAACCATCCAGGTCACCGCGCGCGAGGGAGAGCGTTGCAGGTTCATGGCCCATTATCGCCCGCCTGTTGCTCTTATGTAGCGCCGAGCCAAGCTTGGCTGGCCGTCTTGTAGAGTCCAGCCATGCTCGGCTGATCTTCACAAAGCAGTCGAGCATGGCTCGGCGCTACGGAAAGCGGGCATGCAGGCCGGCGCGATAGAATGGCCGCCACTGAATTCTGCGGAGCCTCGCCCATGCCTTCCTTCGACGTCGTGTCCGAAGTCGACACCCACGAGCTGACCAACGCCATCGACCAGGCCAATCGCGAGCTCGCCACCCGCTTCGATTTCAAGGGCGTGGACGCCAAATTCGAACGCGAGGGCGATGTGATCAACCAGACTGCCCCGACCGAGTTCCAGCTCAAGCAGATGAACGACATCCTGCGTGCACGCCTGGCCGCGCGCGGCATCGACGTGCTCAGCCTGGAATTCGGCGATATCGAAACCAACCTGGCGCAGGCCCGGCAGAAGATCACCGTCAAGCAGGGCATCGAGCAGAAGATCGCCAAGAAGATCGCCGCGGCACTGAAGGATGCCAAGCTGAAGGTGGAGAGCCAGATCAATGGCGACAAGCTGCGCGTGCAGGGCAAGAAGCGCGACGACCTGCAGGATGCCATCGCGGTGCTGAAGGCCGGCAAGTTCGAGCTGCCGCTGCAGTTCAACAACTTCCGCGACTGATGGATGCCGCCGGGCCATGCCCGGCGACCTTCCGGTCAATCGCGCAGCAGCTTGTACAGCGTGGTGCGCGAGATACCCAGCTGGCGTGCGGCCAGACTGAGATTGCCGTCTGCGGCCTGTGCCGCACGCCGTGCCGCCTCTCGTTGCTGGTCACGCAGCTGCGGCGCACCCGGGTTTGTCGGCGCACTCCGCCGCGCGCCGCGCCGCAATGCACCTCGCGGTGCCTGCAGATGCTGCAGGTAGACCGCACTGCCCTCGCCCAGACGGACCCGATGCGGCGCACCCGGTTGCAGCAGGCGACGCCGTTGCGCCGCACTGGCACCGGCAAACAGCGCCTCCAGACTCAGCAACGGCAGCGGCCCGCGCCGTGGCAGACCCAACAGGCGCCTTGCAACGCGGTTGGCCGCGCGCAGCTGGCCGTCCTCCTGCACCGCCAGCAGCCCCTGCAGCGGCGACGCCAGCCAGCGTGGATCATGCTGCACGGCCAGCAGGTGCACGTCGGTGAGGGCATGGAACAGGCGGTTCTCGCTGGCCAGTGCCGCCTGCCGGAAATAGCCCTGCAGCAAGGACGGATCGCGCTCACCCAGGCCGGTGATGTCGATCACCCCGAAGACCTTGCCGTCGAGATCGTGCAGCGGCTCGCTGAGGCAGAACACCGGGGCGAAACGCTGCAGGTAGTGCTCGTTGCCACGCACCAGCGCCGGCAGGTCGTCGGCCAGGCAGACCGCCGGTGCCGTGGTGCCGATTTCGCTCTCGCCCAGCCGTCGGCCAACCTGGATCGGCCTTAACAGGGGCGCGTCTTCCAGGCCATGCGCCTGCTGCGCGACCACCATGCCGTCGCGGTTGGCGCAGAACATCGTCCAGCCACGCCCACCGAAGGCCGCCCAGAGTTGTTGCAGCTCCGGCTGCACGCAGCGCGCCAGGCGTCTGTCATCGGGATGGGACAGATGGCGGCCATCGCCCAGCAGCGGCCGGTAGTCCGGCTCCTGCCCCGGCTGCAGACCGGCCGCACGTGAGCGCTGCCACGACTGCTGCAGCGGCAAGGGCAGGAGGCCCAATGACCGCGCATCCCCCTCGGCGAAGGCCGCCCGGGCGGCCACCAACTGTTGTTGTCCCAGTGCGGAAGCCATCATGGAGGCAGAGTACACCCGCGTTCGCCATGCCCGTGTTACGCCACGGCAACGGAACGTTTCCGCCAGGGATTCCTTACCCAATCAATCAAGGGGTCGGAGCCGCTTTCCGGAGGAAATCGGCTCCGACCCCATCGCATGTCCAACATATCGCGGAGACCTGTCCAAGGCGGGGGGCCGCACCCAGCCGTGCCCCCCCTGCACTTACGCCGCGATGCGCAGGATCGGCTTCAACGTGATGCCACGGGTGCTGTCTTCGGCGGCCTGGTTGATCTGTTCCAGCGGATAGAACTTCACCAGCTTGTCGAACGGGAAACGGCCCTGCTGGAACAGTGTCACCAGCTGCGGAATGAACACCTGCGGCACGCTGTCACCCTCGACGATGCCGCGGATGCTGCGACCGCCGAGCAGCAGGTTGTTCACATCGAAACTGGCGGTGGTGCCCAGCTTCGGCGCACCGACCACGCCCATCATGCCAAGCCCGCCGAGCGCTTCGATGCCGGCGGAGAGCACTTCCGGGCGACCGGTCGATTCCAGCGCAAAATCAGCGCCGCCGCCGGTGATCGCACGCACGGCCTCGACCACATCGGTCTCGCGGCTGTTGATCACGTGGGTGGCCCCCAGCTCCAGCGCCAACTCCAGGCGCGACGGCACCACATCGATGGCGATGATGGTGGTGGCGCCAGCCACCTTGGCCGCCATCACCGCGCTCAGGCCGACTGCACCGGCACCGTAACTGGCGAAGCTGCTGCCGGACCGCACCTGCAGCGAGTTGAGCACCGCACCCGCGCCGGTCTGGATGCCACAGCCCAACGGGCCGAGCAGTTCCAGCGGTGCATCGTCCGGCACCTTGATTGCATTGATCTCGCGTGCAAGTGCATAGGTGGCGAACGAGGACTGTGCGAAGAAGTGGTCGTGCAACGACTGGCCCTGCGCATCGGTGATCGCGGTATGGCCGTGACCATCGTCGCCACCGAAGTTGAGCGCAAAGAAATCGCGGCAATACGCGCCGTGGCCACCGCGACAGGGATTGCAGTGGCCACAGGCACCGTAGGTCAGCACCACATGATCTCCCGCCTTCAGCTCCTTGACGTTGGGCCCGACCGCTTCAACGATGCCGGCGCCTTCGTGGCCAAGCACCGCCGGCAACGGCACCGGATAGTACTGGTCGCGCACGATCAGGTCGGTATGGCACAGGCCCGTGGCCACCACCTTCACCAGCACTTCGTCGTCCTGCGGGCCGCGCAGCGTGGCCTGCTCGATGACGAAAGGCTGTTCCTTGCCGCGCACCACGGCGGCGGTGATCTCACGGGTTGCAGTGTCGATGTTCATACGTGGATCCTCCTGGATCAGATCGGGTAGGCGGGCGCTTCGCCCTTGACGGTCAGCCACTGCCACTGGGTGAATTCTTCGCCGTTGGCCGGGCCACCGATGCTGGTGCCGTTGCCGGACGCACCCACGCCACCGAAGGGATTGATCACCTCGTCGTTCACGGTCTGATCGTTGATGTGCAGCAGGCCGGTGCGCAGGCGTTCGCCGATCTTCAGCGCGCGGCCGACATTGCTGGAGATGATCGCCATCGACAGTCCGTACTCGCTGTCGTTGGCCAGGCGCACGGCTTCGTCGTCATCGTCGAATGGCACCACCACCGCCACCGGTGCGAAGATTTCTTCGTTGAATGCCGGATTGTCGGCCGCGACGTTGCCAAGCACGGTCGGTGCGAAGAACAGGTCCCGGTGCGTGCCGCCCGCTTCCAGCGTGGCGCCGGCCTGTACCGCCTGCTCGACCACGCGCACGGCGTGGTCGCGCTGGCCGGCGTTGATCAGCGGGCCTATTGCTACGTCCTCGCGTGCAGGATCGCCCACCTTGAGCGCGTTGGCCTTCGCCACCAGCTTCTGCAGGAACGCGGCGTGGATCTTCCGGTGCACCAGCACGCGGCCGGTCGCCATGCAGATCTGGCCCTGGTGCAGGTAGACACCCCACGCAGTGTTGGCCACCGCCAGATCGAGGTCGGCATCGTCGAGAATGATCAGCGAATTCTTGCCCCCCAGCTCCAGCGAGACCTTTTTCAGGTGCTTGCCCGCGGCCTCGCCCACCTTGCGCCCGGCCGCCGTGGAGCCTGTGAACTGGATCATCGCCACGTTCGGATCGCTGGTCAGTGCAGCACCGGCCGCACCGTCACCCGGCAGCATGTGCAGCACGCCCGCCGGCAGGTCGGCCTGCTCGAACAAACGCGCGATCACCGCGCCACCACATACCGCCGTGCGCGGATCGGGCTTGAGTACCACTGCATTGCCGAGTGCAATCGCCGGGGCCACCGCGCGCATCGCCAGGTACAGCGGGAAATTGAACGGCGAAATGATCCCCACCACGCCCAGCGGCCGGCGCCGTGCCAGGTTCAGCCGGCCCGGTTCGGAGGGCAGGATCTCGCCGACGCTGCGCGACGGCAGAGCGGCAGCCTCCTGCAGCGCCTTGATCGTCACCTTGGCCTCGAAGCCGGCCTTGAGGCGGGTCGAGCCGCTTTCGCGGACCAGCCAGTCGATGAGGGTGTCGATGTTCTCCTCGGCCAGCCGCGCAGCCTTGCGCAGCACCTCGGCGCGCTGTTCATACGGTGCGGCGGCCCACGCCCGTTGTGCCTGCGCAGCGGTAGCTGCCGAACGCGCCACCTGCGCCGGGTCCGCCAGGCCGATCTCGCCGAGCGACTGGCCGGTAGCCGGTTCGATCACCGGCTGCCGCTGCACAGCAGCCTGCCAGTGCCCATCGAAGAAGGCGCCGGCCCAGAGAGCGTCCGGCAGCCACGGGGAAGATGCAGTCATGGGTGTCCTCCTGTGTCGTGCATCCATTCCACGCCCGTCGCCCCGGGCTGGCAATCGGCCATCCATTGATAGTGCGCAACGACTTGAATCGTCAGGGATTTCCAGCTTGGCCACTGTCCAGTTCCTGCACAGTGGACAGCGCAGCACCGGCACACTGCCTACAATGGCGGCCCCGCCAGCCCACGTGCCCGCCATGACCGATTCCCACCTGCCCACCGATGACCCGATCGCCGCCACCCGCCTGTGGCTGGAGCGCATCGTCATCGGCCTGAACCTGTGCCCGTTCGCCAAGGCGGTGTACGTGAAGGACCAGGTCCGCATCGTGCTCAGCGATGCGACCACGCCGGAAGCCCTGGTTGAACAGCTGGCCGAGGAGCTGGTGCTGCTGCGCGATACCCCGGCCGAGCAGATCGACACCACCCTGATCGTGCATCCGCAGGTGTTGACCGACTTCCTCGACTACAACGACTTCCTCGACAACGCCGACGCAGCGATCGAGGCACTGGACCTGCAGGGCATCCTGCAGGTGGCCAGCTTCCATCCGGACTACCAGTTCGATGGCGTGGCCGCAGACGACGCCAGCAACTACACCAACCGCGCGCCCTTCCCTACCCTGCACCTGCTGCGCGAAGACAGCGTGGCACGCGCGGTGGATGTCTATCCGGACCCGGACGTGATCGTCGAGCGCAACATCCAGACCCTGGACCGCATCGGTGTGGACGGCTGGCACCGCCGCCTGCGCGGCGAAGACCTGACGTGAGCACGGTGCCGCCGATTGCCGCATGGCCGGCCGCGCCGCTGTCGGGCAAGGTTGTGCTGGTCACCGGCGGCGCCAACGGCATCGGCCGTGGCATTGCCCAGGCCGTGCTCGGTGCCGGTGGACGCGTGCTGATCGGCGATCTGGACGCCGAGGCTGGCGAAGCGTGCCTGGCGGAATGGCGGCGCGGCGACGATGCCGCGTTCCAACCGTTGGACATCACCGATGAAGCCAGCGTGCGCGCTTTCATCGCCGTAGCCCTGCAGCATTTCGGTCGCATCGATGGGCTGGTCAACAACGCGGGCATCGCTGGACCGCATGGCACGTTGCTGCAGGACATGGACTGGAACGAATGGCAGCGCCGTCTGTCCTCGCTGCATGGTGCATTCCTGTGCAGCAAGCATGCGCTGCCGGCACTCTCGGCGAATGCTGCCGGCGCGATCATCAACATCGCCTCGACCCGCGCGTGGCAATCCGAATCACACAGCGAAGCCTATGCCGCAGCCAAGGGTGGACTGGTCGCCTTCACCCACGCGCTGGCGATCAGCAGCGGGCCGGCGGTGCGGGTGAACAGCATCAGCCCCGGCTGGATCGGCACCACTGCGTGGCAGGCACCATCGCGGCGCCACGCGCCGGAATACTCAGCCATCGACCGTGCGCAACACCCGGTGGGCCGGGTCGGCCGCCCCGAAGACATCGGTGCACTGGCGGTGTACCTGCTGTCGTCGCTGTCCGGTTTCACCACCGGCCAGGACTTCATCGTGGACGGCGGCATGACCCGGAAGATGATCTACGCCGAATGATCCCAAGGCGCGACGCCCGGTAGAGGCGAACCTTGGTTGGCCTGGGCTTTTCGCCAACCAAGGTTGGCGCCTACCAAGGCGTTACGCCATGTCCGAACATTCCGGTAGATCCACGCCATGCGTGGATGATCGTTGGCCTTACGCCATGCCCGAATGGCGCAGCAGCGCATCGATCTGCGGCGCGCGGCCACGGAAGGCCTTGAAGTTCTCCGCCGCCGGGCGACTGCCACCACGAGAAAGGATCTCTTCGCGGAAGCGCGCGCCGGTTTCAGCCAGCGCCTGCGGCGCCTCCTCGAACGCCGCATAGGCATCGGCGCTCAGCACCTCGGCCCACTTGTAGCTGTAGTAACCGGCTGCGTAGCCGCCGGCAAAGATGTGGCTGAACTGATGCGGGAAGCGGTTCCAGACCGGCGGATGGTTCACCGCCACTTCCGCGCGCACGCGGTCCAGCAGTGCCAGCACGCTGTCCTGCGCCGGCTCGAACTGGCTGTGCAGCAGCATGTCGAACAGGCCGAACTCCAGCTGGCGAACGGTGGCCATGCCGCTATGGAAGTTGCGCGCGGCCAGCATGCGCTCGTACAGCGCGCGCGGCAGCGGCTCACCCGTTTCCACATGCCCGGTCATGCCCTGCAGGTGGTCCCATTCCCAGCAGAAGTTCTCCATGAACTGGCTGGGCAGCTCCACCGCGTCCCATTCCACGCCGTTGATGCCGGCCACGCCCAGTTCGCCGATGCGGGTCAGCAGCTGATGCAGGCCGTGGCCCATCTCATGGAACAGGGTGGTCACTTCATTGTGGCTGAAGGTAGCCGGCTTACCGTTGGCACCGCGACCAAAGTTGCACACCAGGTAGACCAGCGGCGCCTGCACGCTGCCGTCGGCACGCTCGCGACGGTTGCGGCAATCATCCATCCACGCGCCACCACGCTTGCCTTCGCGCGCGTACAGATCCAGGTAGAACTGGCCCACCAGCGCGCCCTGCGCATCGACCAGCCGGAAGAAGCGCACGTCCTCGTGCCAGACCGGAGCGCTGTCCTCCTGCACGCGCAGGCCGTAAAGCTGTTCGATCACCGAGAACAGGCCGCCCAGCACCTTCGGCTCGGTGAAGTACTGCTTCACTTCCTGCTCGGAATAGCTGTAGCGCGCTTGCTTGAGGCGGTCGGCGGCGAATGCCAGGTCCCAGGCCTGCAGTGTGTCAATGCCCAACTGTTCGCGCGCGAACTGCTCCAGTTCGGCGCGGTCCTCGGCCGCGAACGGCTTGGCGCGCGTGGCCAGGTCACGCAGGAAACCGAGCACCTCGGCCGGGTCCTGCGCCATCTTGGTCGCCACCGAATAATCGCCATACGAGCCGAAACCGAGCAGCGCGGCCAGTTCAGCGCGCAAGGCGAGGATGCGGTCGATGTTACCGCTGTTGTCCAATGCATCGTCGCCGAACTCGGACGCACGCTGTGCGCTGGCGCGGTAAAGGATCTCGCGCAGGTCGCGGTCCTCACCCCAGGTCTGCACCGGCAGGTAGCACGGCATCTGCAAGGTCAGTTTCCAGCCGGTCTTGCCGTCCTTCTCTGCTGCAGCATGCGCGGCAGCCTTCACGTCTTCCGGCAGGCCCTTCAGTCGCGCTTCGTCCTCGATGATCAGCGACCACGCATCAGTGGCGTCGAGCACGTTCTGCGAGAAATTCGCCGACAGCGCCGACAGCTCTTCCTTGATTGCCGCGAAACGCTGCTGCGCCTCGGGTGCCAGCTCAGCGCCACCCAAGCGGAAATCGCGCAACGTGTTGTCCAGCACCTTGCGCTGGGCCTCGTCAAAGTGCGCCGCCTCGGCGCTGGCAGCCAGGGTCTGGTACTGCCGGTACAACGCCAGGTTCTGGCCCAGCGCACTGGCGAAACGGGTCACCCGTGGCAGGTTGCTGTTGTAGACCTCGCGCAGTTCCGGGGTGTTGACCACGCCCTGCAGGTGGCCGACCAGGCCCCAGGCGCGCCACAGGCGTTCGGTGGCATCGTCCAGCGGGGCAACGAAGGTCTCCCAGCGCACCGGCTGCACCTGCTCGGCTGCGCTGACGGCGGCTTCGGCCTCGGCCAGCAGCACGTCCAGCGCCGGCGCCACGTGCTCGGGGCGGATCGCCTCGAAGCGCGGCAGGCCGGAAAAATCGAGCAGGGGGTTGGCAGCGGTCACGGCAGATCTCCAGGGTACGGGCCCGACAGGCGGGCAGCACGGTAGATATGGCGCTGCCGGGCGTGGCTGACAAGGGGGCGCTGCCCGGTGTTCACGTCGGCCTTACGGTCGCGGTTCGAAGCTCTGGCTGCGGGGGAGTCCGCAGCGGTAGGTACCCAACGAGGCCCCACATGGAAGGTCTGGCTGCAGTTGCATCCGTCTCATCGGCGCGGTCGCTGGCGTTGTCCGCCAGCGCGGCCGAGCTGACCTGGATCGCCGCGCTGTGCGATGCCGGCGACGACGCCCCGCGCCACCTGCAGCAGTTGCAGGCCGTGCTTCAGCAGGGCGGCACCTTCAACGATGCCCAGGAGTGGTACCCGTTCGAGGTGATCGAACGCGGCGCCAGCCAGCTGCGGCTGGGCCATGAGCGCGAGTTTGTGATCTGCGTGCTGCTGTGGCTGCAGGCACTGGCCCAGGGCCGGGCCAGCGGCCTGGACCCGAGCCTGCACCTGGATGATCGCGCGATGGACATCGAGGCATTGCCCGATGCGCTGCGCGATGCAGTGCTGGATGCGTTCACCGCAGCGGGGTATTGATCGGGGTGCGACACACCGCTGCGCTCGCCGGGCATGGCCCGGCGCTACCCTCCCAGCACGATCGGTAGCGCCGGGCCATGACCGGCGGAATGCCGGCCGGCTACAGCGCTTCCAGGCTGCACCACGGCAGTTGCGGCAGGCCCTGCCCGGCTACCGCAGCAGCCAGCTGCGCGTCGGCCCCCTGCACATCGATACCCTGCCGTGCATACCACGCCGGGTCGTAGTAGCTCTGCGCGTAGCGCTCACCGCTGTCGCACAGGATGCTGACGATGCTGCCCTGGTGGCCGGCCTCGCGCATCCACTGCGCAGCCTGCAGCACGCCGATGAAATTGGTACCGGTGGAGCCACCCACGCGTCGGCCGAGCTGGCGGCTGACATGGCGCATCGCGGCCAGGCTCAGTGCATCGGGCACCTTCACCATCGCATCCACACTGGTCGGAATGAAGCTCGGTTCCACCCGCGGCCGGCCGATACCTTCCACGCGCGAACCGCCGCTGCAGGTCAGGCCGCGCCAGTCCTGCTGGCCGGCCACGGCAGCCTGATAGCCATCGAAGAACACCGACACTTCCGGGTCCGCGCAGAGGATGCGGGTGTCATGCCGGCGGTAGCTGACATAGCGGCCCAGCGTGGCCGCGGTACCGCCGGTACCGGGGCTGCACACGATCCATTCCGGAACCGGGCTGGGCTCTTCGGCCATCTGCTTGAAGATGGATTCGGCGATGTTGTTGTTGGCGCGCCAGTCGGTGGCACGCTCGGCGTAGGTGAACTGATCCATGAAGTGGCCGCCGGTCTCGCGGGCCAGCTTCTCCGAATCACAGTTGAGATCGCAGGCGCGCTCGACCAGGTGGCAGCGGCCACCATGGAACTCGATCGCTGCGATCTTTTCCGGCGAGGTCGTGGCCGGAATCACCGCGATGAACGGCAGGCCCAGCAGACGCGCGAAATAGGCTTCGGACACCGCGGTCGAACCGCTGGATGCCTCGATCACCGGCCGCCCCTCGCGCAACCAGCCGTTGGTCAACGCATACAGGAACAGCGAGCGGGCCAGCCGGTGCTTGAGGCTGCCGGTGGGATGGCTCGATTCATCCTTCAGGTACACATCGATGCCCTCGAACCCGGGCAGCGCCAACGGGATCAGGTGGGTATCGGCGGAACGGTTGAAATCGGCTTCGATCTTGCGGATGGCGGCGGCCACCCATTCACGCTGCGACATGGCGGGCAATGGTCATCAGGACGGAACGGTGCGATCCAGCCATTGTACGTCGCGGTGCCGTCAGGTGCTGGCCGGTAGAATGAAGCTATCCGGCCGGCAACGGCCCTGTCTGAAGGACCTCCCCCATGACCATTCCCGCCCTGCGCGATGTCCCCGGCGTCGCCGCCCAGGCTCCGGCCGAAACCACCGGCTTCGTGTTCAACCACACCATGCTGCGGGTGAAGGACATCACCGCCTCGCTGGACTTCTACACCCGCGTGCTCGGCTACCAGCTGATCGACAAGCGCGACTTCGCCGAAGCCCAGTTCAGCCTGTACTTCCTGGCCTACGTACCGGCCGGCGCCGTGGTACCCGAGGATGACGACGCCCGTCGCGTGTGGATGGCCGGCCTGCCGGGCGTGCTGGAGCTGACCCACAACCACGGCACCGAGAGCCAGGACGGCGCGGTCTACCACGACGGCAACAGCGACCCGCGCGGCTTCGGCCACATCTGCGTGTCAGTGCCGGATATCGAGGCCGCCTGCCAGCGCTTCGAGGACCTGGGCGTGACCTTCCAGAAGCGCCTCACCGACGGCCGCATGAAGAACCTGGCCTTCATCAAGGACCCGGACGGCTACTGGGTCGAGATCATCTCCAACTGACCCCAAAAGGGGACGGAGGGGATCAAGTCGTTTCTGGCACTATTGGCCGGAAGCGACCTGATCCCCTCCGTCCCCTTTTTTTGCGAGGTTGGTATGGAAACGATGGAACTGCACCGCGGGCGACTGATCGACCACATCCAGCTGGTCGTACGCGACCTGGCCGCCAGCCGGCGTTTCTACCAGGCGGTGTTCGATACGATCGGCATCCCGATCGCCGGCGAAGGCGAGGATTACTTCTGGGCCGACGAGCTGTTCATTTCCAGCGCCAGCAGCGAAGCCGCCGCCGGCCAGCTGACCGGCCGCCACCACCTGGCGTTCCAGGCCCGCGACAGCGCCACCGTCGATGCCTTCCACACTGCGGCCATCGCTGCCGGAGGCAAGGACAACGGCGCACCCGGCGAGCGCCCCTACCACCCCGGTTACTACGGCGCGTTCGTGATTGATCCGGATGGCAACAACATCGAAGTGGTCTACCACGGCCCGGCGAACTACAGCGCCGACTCGGTGAAGGTCACTTTCTGATTTCACCGAAGCCGTGAACGAAGAAGCCGGGCAATGCCCGGCTTCTCTCGTTCCGACAATGGAGTCCTCAGTGGGCCGCCATGTAGATGTCCTGCAGCACGGCCTTTTCCAGCTCCAGCTCGCCCAGCAGGTTCTTCACGATGTCGCCCAGGCTGAGGATGCCCACCAGGAGCGTGCCTTCGGTGACCATCAGATGACGGCGCCGCGAGTACGTCATCAACGACATGGCCTGCTTCAGGGTCGCTTCCGGCGCAATACCTTCCAGGCCAGTGGACGGCAGGCTGGAAATCACCCGGCGGCCGGCCTGCGGGCCGTCGTCGGCCAGGGTACGCACGATGTCCTTTTCGGAAATGATGCCAACCGGGGCATCGTCCTTCATCACCACCAGCGCAGCGATCCTGTTCGCGCTCATCTTGTGGGCGGCGGCACCGATGGTGTCTTCGGCGTCGATGGTGATGACAGCTTCTTTCTTGGATTGCAGGAGTTCGCGGACGTTCATTCTTGTTTCCTGGTGCAGGTCACTGAAGTCAAAAAAGTGTGCTCTTCCGATACGCCCCCTCCCCGGGAACAGACCTTTCAGCGCACGTCTGGCGCACCCGCCTGCCGCTTGGAATGAATCGGCAGACGTCGTGCTGCAACGCGAACGAGGTGGGCTCAACGGCTCAACCCGACCCTCGGTCAAAGTGATTCTACGACTGCGACCATCGGTCACTACCGGCATCGATAGGACAGTTCGTCGTGGGAACCAACTGACGATCCAGAGAATGGCACCGTGGCTGAAACCGCCGCTGAATACAGGCGATGTCGCGCATTAAAGATTGATTGCCGGCTGCCGACAGCGGACAGAACACCGG
The DNA here is from genome assembly GCF_037203745.1 of Stenotrophomonas sp. CCNWLW162. NCBI lineage: Bacteria > Pseudomonadati > Pseudomonadota > Gammaproteobacteria > Lysobacterales > Lysobacteraceae > Stenotrophomonas > Stenotrophomonas sp. CCNWLW162. Next base: position 257,863 of record NZ_JBBCBL010000002.1, read on the forward strand.
GCGGCTGTCCCACTTGGCACGGCCACCAGCGCAAACGAAAGGGGCCACGTAGGCCCCTTTCGCATGCAGCATCCAACAGATCCGGAATGCCTTACTCCACCGTCACGCTCTTGGCGAGGTTGCGCGGCTTGTCCACGTCGGTGCCACGCGCCAGTGCGGTGTGGTACGCCAGCAGCTGCACCGGGATGGTGTGCACGATCGGGCTGAGCACGCCAGCATGGCGCGGCGTGCGGATCACATGCACGCCCTCGGACTCGTTGAAGTTGCTGTCCTGGTCGGCAAACACGAACAGCTCGCCACCACGGGCGCGCACCTCCTGCATGTTCGACTTCACCTTTTCCAGAAGGCTGTCGTTGGGCGCGATCACCACCACCGGCATGTCCTCGTCCACCAGCGCCAGCGGGCCATGCTTCAGCTCACCCGCCGGATAGGCCTCGGCGTGGATATAGGAGATTTCCTTCAGCTTGAGCGCGCCTTCCAGCGCGATCGGGTAATGCAGGCCACGGCCCAGGAACAGCGCACTGCTCTTGCGCGCGAAACGCTCGGCCCAGGCAGCGATCTGCGGCTCCATGTTCAGCGCGTGCTGCACGCTGCCCGGCAGGAAGCGCAACTGCTCCAGGTAGTCCGCTTCCTGCGCCGCGTCGATGCGGCCATGCAGCTTGCCCAGCACTACGGTCAGCTGGAACAGCGCGGCCAGCTGGGTGGTGAAGGCCTTGGTCGAGGCCACGCCGATCTCGGCGCCGGCGCGGGTGTAGCAGACCAGTTCGCTGGCGCGCGGGATCGCACTCTCCGGCACGTTGCAGATCGACAGCGTGTGCTTGTGGCCCAGCGACTTGGCGTACTTCAGCGCCTCCATCGTATCCAGCGTTTCGCCGGACTGGGAAATGGTGACGATCAGGTGCTTCGGGTTCGCATAGGCGGCGCGATAGCGGTACTCGCTGGCAATCTCCACGCTGCACGGCAGGCCGGCAATGGCTTCGATCCAGTAACGCGCGGTCAGGCCGGCGTAGTAGCTGGTGCCGCAGGCGATGATCTGCACGCCTTCGATGCCCGACAGCACGGCCTCGGCATTCTTGCCGAACAGCTCGGCCGGGAAACCACCGGCGTCGATTGCCGCCTCGATGGTATCGCCCAGCGCACGCGGCTGTTCGTGGATTTCCTTCTGCATGAAGTGGCGGTACGGACCCAGCTCCAACGACGCCAGCGACACGTCGGACAGGTGCACGTCGCGCTCGACCGGCTGGTCATGCTCATCGAAGATGCGCACGCCGTCGCGGCGGATTTCGGCGGTGTCGCCCTCCTCCAGGAAGATCACCTTGCGGGTGGCCGACAGCACCGCCGAAACGTCGGACGCGACGAAGTTCTCGCCCTCGCCCAGACCGATCAGCAACGGGCAGCCCATCCGCGCGCACACGAAGCGCTCCGGTTCGGCGCGGCTGACCACGGCCAGAGCGTAGGCACCGGTCAGTTCCTTCACGGTGCGCTGCAGCGCCACCAGCAGGTCATCGCCGTCCTTCAGGTGATGATGGATCAGGTGCGCGATGACTTCGGTATCGGTCTGCGACTCGAAGCTGTAGCCCAGCGCACGCAGCTTCTCGCGCTGCTCTTCGTGGTTCTCGATGATGCCGTTGTGCACCAGCGCCACGCCGTGGCTGATGTGCGGATGCGCGTTGGCCTCGGTGACACCGCCATGGGTGGCCCAGCGCGTATGGCCGATGCCCAGCACTGCATTGAAGCCCTCGGCCTCGGCCGCAGTGGCCATTTCCGAAACGCGACCGGTGCGACGCACGCGGCGTACATCCCGGCGCTCACCCTGGTCGATCACCGCGATACCGGAGGAATCGTAACCACGGTACTCAAGCCGCTTCAGGCCTTCGATCAGCACCGGCACTACGTCGCGATCAGCGATCGCACCTACGATTCCACACATGTCAGGCGTTTCCTTGAAGACGATCGGCGCATTCTAGCCTGCGCGTCCGGCGTCGCCCTCCTGTCCGCTTAATGAAAGTGTCCGGAAAGGTGTCCGCGGACACGCGGACACTTTTCGTACCCATCCAAATCATTGAACTGAAAGGAAATAAAGTTGGCATGCATCGTGCTTGTATCGGGTACCACCCAGGCACCACCGACAGGCACGCATCGATGATCCGCGACACCTCCGCACAGGACCAGATCGTTTCCTCCGCCCCGGCAGGCACCACCCGCGCCTCCTGGCAGCGCTACCGCTGGCCGGCGCTTGCCGCCATCGCACTGCTGGCCGGCATTGGCTGGGCGGTACATGCCTGGTCCAATGCCAGCCGCTCCTTCGACAGCAGCCGCGTGCGCATCGCCGAAGTGAAGCGCGGCGACCTGGTCCGCGACATTGCTGCCGACGGCCGCGTGATCGCTGCCAACAGCCCGATTCTGTATGCCATCTCGGCCGGTACGGTGGACCTGAAGGTGGTCGCCGGCGACGTGGTCAAGAAGGGACAGGAACTGGCGGTCATCGACAGCCCGGAACTGCGCAGCAAGCTGGCCCAGGAACAGGCCACCCTGGCCGGCCTGGAGGCTGAATCGAGCCGGGCCGCACTGGACGCCACCCTGGCCCGCGCCAAGTCGCGCAAGGAAACCGACCAGGCCACCATCGAACGGCAGGCCGCCGACCGTGACCTGCAGCGCTACCAGCGCGGCTATGACGGCGGCGCGGTGCCGCAGATCGACCTGGCCAAGGCCAAGGACTCGCTGAAGAAAGCCGACATCACCCTGGCCAACGCCACCATCGATGCCCGCCTGCAGAGCCAGGGCGCGGACCTGGATGCCCGCAACAAGCGTCTGCTGGCCGATCGCCAGAAGGCGGTGGTGGCCGAGGTGCAGCGCCAGGTCGACGCGCTGACCCTGCGCGCACCGTTCGACGGCCAGGTCGGCCAAGTGCAGGCCATCCAGTCCACCAACCTGGCCGCCAATGCGCCCGTGCTGGGCGTGGTCGACCTGTCCAAGTTCGAGGTCGAGATCAAGGTGCCGGAAAGCTTCGCCCGCGACCTGGCGATCGGCATGCCGGCGCAGCTGACCGGCGGCAACGGCAAGCCGTTCCCGGGCGAGATCAGTGCGGTGTCGCCGGAAGTGGTCAACGGCGAGGTCAACGCCCGCGTGCGCTTCGCCAGCGCGCAGCCGGAAGGCCTGCGCCAGAGCCAGCGGATGTCGGTGCGCGTGCTGCTCGATACCCGCAAGGACGTGCTGAAGGTCGAGCGCGGCCCGTTCGTCGAACAGGGCAACGGCATCGCCTACGTGATGGATGGCCGCACCGCGGTGCGCCGCCCGGTGGAGCTGGGCGTCAGCAGCCTGGGCGAAGTGGAAATCAAGTCGGGTGTGCAGCCGGGGGACCGCATCGTGGTCTCCGGCAGCGACCTGTTCAAGGACGCCGAACGCGTCTCCGTCAACTGATACCTGATACCTGAATCCTGGAGAGAGGACACCCCATGTACATGCTCGAAATGCGTTCGGTCGCCAAGGTCTTCCGCACCGAACAGGTGGAAACCCATGCGTTGCGCTCGCTGGAACTGCAGGTCAAGGAAGGCGAGTTCGTCGCTGTCACCGGCCCGTCCGGCTCCGGCAAGACCACCTTCCTCAACATCGCCGGTCTGCTGGAAACCTTCACCAGCGGCACCTACATGCTCGACGGCCAGGACGTGAGCAAGCTCGGCGACGATGCGCGCAGCCGCCTGCGCAACCAGAAGATCGGCTTCATCTTCCAGGGCTTCAACCTGATCCCCGACCTGAACCTGTTCGACAACGTCGACGTGCCGCTGCGCTATCGGAAGATGAGCGCCAACGAGCGCCGCGAACGTATCGAGAAGGCGCTGAGCCAGGTCGGCCTCGGCTCGCGCATGAAGCACTATCCGAATGAACTGTCGGGCGGCCAGCAGCAGCGCGCGGCCATCGCACGCGCCCTGGCCGGCAGCCCGCGCCTGTTGCTGGCCGACGAACCGACCGGCAACCTGGACACGCAGATGGCCCGCGGCGTGATGGAACTGCTGGAAGAGATCAACGCCGCTGGCACCACCATCGTGATGGTCACCCATGATCCGGAACTGGCCGCCCGCGCGCAGCGCAACGTGCACATCGTCGATGGCCAGGTGACCGACCTGGTGCGCGAGCCGGTGCTGGCCACCCCGCCGCGTCACATCGTCGCCGTCAACGAGTGAGGGCCCGACCATGTTCGCCTACTACTCCCGACTGGCGGTGCGCAGCTTCCGCCGCAACAAGGTACTGACCGCGCTGATGGTGGTTGCCATCGCGCTGGGCATCGGCGCCTCGATGACCACTTTGACTGTGTTCCATGTACTGTCCGGCGACCCGATTCCCGGCAAGAGCGACCGCCTGTTCTACGTCCAGCTGGATGCGGCAACCGGCGCCTATGTCGCCGGCGAGGAGCCGGAAACCCAGTTGACCCGGTTCGACGGTGAAGCGCTGCTGCGCGAGGCCAAGGGTGAGCGCCAAGCCCTGATGAGCGGCGGCGGTGGCACCATCGAGCCGAACAACAGCACGCTCAAGCCCTTCAGCATCGACACCCGCTGGACGTCGGCCGACTTCTTCCCGATGTTCGAGGTTCCCATGCAGTACGGCCGCCCCTGGACGCGCGAGGATGACAACGCCCGCGCCCGCGTGGTGGTCATCTCCAAGGCACTCAACGACAAGCTGTTCCAGGGTGCCAACAGCGTGGGGCGTGACGTGCGCATGGAAGGCCAGAGCTATCGCGTGGTCGGCGTCATGAAGGAGTGGAGCCCGGAGCCGCACTTCTACGATCTGACCACGGGCAGCTTCGGCAAGGACGAAGATCTGCTGCTGCCGATCTCCACTTCGTTCGACCTGAAGCTGGGCAACAACGGCAACATGAACTGTTTCGGTGAGAACCCCGACGGCAACAGCTACTCGCTCAATGCACCGTGCGCCTGGCTGCAGTACTGGGTGGAACTGGACCCGGCCAAGGCCGCCGACTATCGCCGCTACCTGGAGAACTATTCGACACAGCAGCGCGAGGCTGGCCGCTTCAAGCACCCGCCGAACGTGCGCCTGCGCACCGTGATGGAATGGCTGGACTTCAACGGCGCGGTGCCCAGCGACGTGCGCCTGCAGCTGTGGCTGGCCCTGGGCTTCCTCGGCGTCTGCCTGGTCAACACGGTGGGCCTGCTGCTGGCCAAGTTCCTGCGCCGCAGCGGTGAGATCGGTGTGCGCCGTGCCCTCGGCGCCAGTCGTGGCCAGATCTTCCTGCAGTGCCTGGTGGAAGCCGGCGCGGTCGGCGTGGTCGGTGGCGTGCTGGGTATCGGCCTGGCCCTGCTCGGCCTGTTCGCGGTGCGCCAGCAACCGGTGGAGTACGCCAAGCTGGCCCACCTGGACGGCAACATGCTGCTGCTCGCACTGGGCCTGACCCTGTTTGCCAGCCTCGCCGCCGGTTTCCTGCCTGCCTGGCGCGCCATGCAGGTCACCCCGGCCATCCAGCTCAAGTCGCAGTAAGTACGAGAACGAGGACTCCCATGGACATCCGCCCCATCCTCAGCACCCTGCGCCGGCACAAGACCGCGGCCGCCCTGATCGTGCTGGAAGTCGCGCTGACCTGCGCCATCGTCTGCAACGCGCTGTTCCTGGTCAGCCAGCGCGTCGACAAGATCAGCATGCCCAGTGGCATCGCCGAGAACGAACTGGTGATGGTGCGCGTCAGCGGCATCGGCGAGCAGACCAACGCCATGGCCCGCACCCGCGAAGACCTGGCCTCGCTGCGTGCCATTCCCGGCGTCACCAGCGCCACCATCATCAACCAGGTTCCGTTCCGCAATGGGTCCTCCAGCAGCAGCATCTCGCGTGAGCTCGACCAGGAGCGCCCGACCACGAATGCCTCGATGTACACCCTGTCCGAAGGTGGGTTGGGAACCATGGGCATCAACCTGATCGCGGGTCGTGATTTCCTGCCCAGCGAGTACAAGGACATGAAGGAAGCGAGCAAGGGCGGCGCCAAGGAACAGGCGATTCCGGTGATCCTCACCCAGGCCACTGCCGCCAAGATGGAGCCCAACGGCAGCGCACTGAACAAGACCTACTACATGGGCAAGCAGCCCCTGAATGTGGTCGGCATCGTCGACACCCTCAGCACGCCCAATGGCTGGAATGACAACTGGACCAACTCGATGCTGCTGCCGCTGCGCCGCAGCTTCGATGAAGGTGGCACCTATGTACTGCGCACCGACCCTGCGCGCCGCGAGGAAGTGCTCAACGCCGCCGCCACAACACTGGAACGCAATGATCCCAACCGGCTGATGCGCGACAAGCTGACCTATGAAGACCAGCGCAAGGACTTCTTCAAGAACGATCGCGCGATGGTCGGCCTGCTGATCACGGTCAGCATCTCGTTGCTGGTGGTCACCGCACTGGGCATCATCGGCCTGGCCAGCTTCTGGGTGCAGCAGCGCAGCAAGCAGATCGGCATCCGCCGCGCACTGGGCGCCACCCGTGGGCAGATCCTGCGCTACTTCCAGACCGAGAACTTCCTGCTGGCCACGCTGGGCATCGTGCTGGGCATGCTCGCTGCCTATGCGATCAACCTTGCACTGATGAACATGTACGAGCTGCCACGCATGCCGCTGTACTACCTGCCGCTGGGCGCGCTGCTGCTGTGGGTGCTGGGCCAGATCGCGGTGTTCGGGCCGGCCCGGCGTGCTGCAGCCGTCCCGCCTGCGGTCGCCACCCGGGGCGCGTGAGATGCGCGCCCACTGGATGCTGCTGGTGATGCTCCTGCCACTGCCGGCACTGGCCGGCGGTGGCAACTCGCAGACGCTGGAATGGCGCCAGGATGATGCACGGCTGGCACTGCGCTCGACCGAAGGCCAGGTGCATGTGGACGCGGCCAGCCCGGAGGCCCGCTTCGGCGTGCGCAGCGGTGATCGCATCCTGCGCGTGGACGACACTGCGGTGCGCCAGGTCGAGCACCTTGCCGGCGCCCTGCGCCACTCCACCGGCCCCACCGTCTATCTGTTGCTGCGCCGCGACAGGCGCGAAATGACAGTCCCGGTGAATGCGGCTGCCTGGCGCCTGGCGCTGGTCGCTCCGCCTCCACCGGCACCCCCCCCTCCGCCAGCGCAGCGCTGACCCCGCCTGCCCCTGCGGCCACGGGTTTGGCTATGCTTGATGGGTGGCGCCGGGCTCTCCCGGTGCATGGACACGATCGGCTCCATCGGCGCCGCCCATCCCTTTCTGCAGAACCGCTTGATGCCTTCGATCCTGATCATCGACGACAACGCCAGTGTAGGCACCGCACTGGATGTGCTGTTCTCCCTGCACGACATCGACACCCTGCAGGCGCAGAGCCCGTCCGAAGGGCTGGCCCTGCTCGAGTCGCAGCCGGTCGACCTGGTGATCCAGGACATGAACTTCAGCGAGGACACTACCTCCGGCGAAGAAGGTGAGGCCTTGTTCGCGCAGATCCGCGCACGCCATCCGGACCTGCCGGTGATCCTGCTGACCGCCTGGACCCACCTCAGCAGCGCGGTGGACCTGGTCAAGGCCGGTGCCGCCGACTACCTGGCCAAGCCATGGGACGACCGCAAGCTGCTGACCACCGTGAACAACCTGCTGGAACTGTCCGAAGCGCGCCGCGAACTGGACCGGCGCCGCAGCCGTGAACTGCGCCAGCGCAACGCGCTGGAAGAGAAGTACGACCTGTGCGGCGCGGTCTTCGCCGACCCCGCCAGCGAGCGCGTGATCGCGCTGGCCTGCCAGGTCGCGCGCTCCGAGCTGCCGGTACTGATCACCGGTCCCAATGGTGCCGGCAAGGAAAAGATCGCGCAGATCATCCAGGCCAACTCGCTGGTGGCCAAGGGTCCGTTCATCACGGTCAACTGCGGTGCACTGCCGTCGGAGCTGATCGAAGCCGAACTGTTCGGTGCCGAGGCCGGTGCCTACACCGGCGCCAACAAGGCACGCGAAGGCAAGTTCGAAGCCGCCGATGGTGGCACCCTGTTCCTGGATGAGATCGGCAACCTGTCGCTGGGCGGGCAGATGAAGCTGCTGCGTGTGCTGGAAACAGGCCGCTTCGAGCGCCTGGGCTCCAACCGCGAGCGCCAGGTCAAGGTGCGCGTGGTCAGTGCGACCAACGCCGACCTACCAGCGATGATCCGCGAGGGCAGCTTCCGCGAAGACCTCTATTACCGCCTCAACACGGTGGAACTGGTGCTGCCGCCGCTGGCCGAGCGTCCGGGCGACATCGTGCCCCTGGCCGAGCGCTTCCTGACCGCTGGCAAGCCCCTGTCCAGTGCCGCCACCGCAGCCCTGCAGCGGCACCCCTGGCCGGGCAACGTGCGCGAGCTGCGCAACGTGATCCAGCGCGCCGAACTGCTGGCCACCGGCAACCGCATCGAAGTCGCCGATCTCAACCTGCCGCGCGCAGCCGCCGCTCCGCGCCCGACGCCCAGTGTGGGCAATGATCCCGACCGCGCGCGCATCGAAGACGTACTGGCGCGCAACCACGGCGTCATCGCCCAGGCCGCCGCCGAACTCGGCCTGAGCCGGCAGGCGCTGTACCGGCGGATGGATCGCCACGGCATCCCTCGCGAATGAAACGGCGCTCGTTCACCTTCCGCCTGTTCCTGCGCCTGCTGCCAGTGCTGGCGCTGGCCGCTGCCTTGCCGTGGCTGCTGGCGTACTGGATGGACCATGGCTGGGTGGTCACCACGGTATCGGCGCTGGTCCTGCTGTCGCTGATGTGGTGGACCCTGCGTCGCGCCACCGCGCCGGTGCGTTCGCTGATGCGCGCCCTGTCCGGCACCACCAGCAGCTACCGCGATGGCGAATACAACTTCGGCGTGTACTGGCCCGGCAACGATGAGCTGGGTGACCTGGTGGAAGCCCACCGCGAGCTGGGTGATGTGCTGCGCGCGCAGCGACAGGGGCTGGTGCAGCGCGAGCTGCTGCTGGACACCATGGTGCAGAACACGCCAGTGGCAATGCTGCTGATCGCCTCCGGCGGTGATGGCATCGCCCGCGTGGTGTTCTCCAACCTGGCCGCGCGCAAGCTGCTGCACGGCGGCTGGAAACTGGAAGGCCAACGTCTGGAAGAGGTGCTGGAACAGGTGCCGGTGGAGCTGCGCGATGCCATCGCCCGTGGCGGCGACAGCCTGTTCGCGGTGCACGCCGAGGGAGAGGATGGTGATGAGGACGACGAGCAGGTCTACCACCTGTCGCGGCGCGCCTTCCAGCTCAACGGCCGACAGCATGACCTGCTGCTGGTGCGCCTGCTGACCGCCGAGCTGCGCCGCCAGGAAGTTCAGACCTGGAAGAAGGTGATCCGGGTGATCAGCCACGAGCTCAACAACTCGCTGGCGCCGATCGCATCGCTGGCCCACTCCGGCGGCGTGCTGGTGCAGCGCGAACGCTTTGATCGGCTGCCGGAGATCTTCACCACCATCGAAGACCGTGCGCGCCACCTGGAAGGTTTCATCCGCGGCTATGCGCGCTTTGCCAAGCTGCCGCAGCCGCAGTTGCAGACCGTGCACTGGGCACCGTTCCTGTCCAGCATGCGCCAGCAGATCCCGTTCGGCATGGAGCACGAGCCGGATGAAGAGCTCAGCAGCCGCATCGATATCGCGCAGTTCGGGCAGGCGCTGTTGAACCTGCTGAAGAATGCTCATGAAGCCTGCGCCGAGGCTGATCCGCCGAACGACGATGTGCAGGTGCAGCTGACGCGGTTGCCGCAGTGGCTGCGCCTGGACGTGCTCGACCGTGGCAAGGGCATGAACGAGCAGGTGCTGCAGAACGCGCTGATGCCGTTCTATTCGACCAAGCGCAATGGCACCGGATTGGGCCTGGCTTTGACCCGCGAGATCGTGGAAGCACATGGCGGCCGGGTGTCACTGCAGAACCGCGGCGATGGCGGGTTGTGCGTGTCGATCCTGTTGCCGGTGGGCTGAGCGGGTTTCCCGGCAGCTGCCGACCTTGGTCGGCCTGTCAGTAGATCCACGCCATGCGTGGATATGCCGACCAAGGTCGGCAGCTACTAAACGCGCCGCATCGCCACCCGCAGATGCATCGGAAACCCCAGCGCGGCCTCTTCAGCCATCACGGCGCGCAGGCCATCGCTCCACTCCGCCTGCGGCACTACCGCGAATCCTTCGCTTGCATAGAAGTCCGCATTCCACGGCACATCGGACAACGTGGTCAGCACTGCCGCCGGGTAACCAAGCGCTTTGGCCTCGCCCAATGCATGCCGCAGCAACGCGCGGCCGTGGCCGCGCCGGGCATGCATGGGGTCCACGTCCATCTGCAGCACATGGAACTCACCACACAGTTCGCCGGCCAGCAGGTAACCCGCGATGCCGCCATCAGCTGCATCCACCACCCACAACTGACCGCGCTGCAGGCCCTCCTGCAGGGTCTGCAGGTCCAACCCATGGCCGGCGAACACCGTGTAGGCCGGGTGGCCCTTCAGCAGTTCGCCAGCACGTCGCTCGATCGCAGGCAGCACCCCGAGCTCATCGGCGCGCGCTGCACGTGGCTCAGGGCTTTTTGAGCGGGCGCTTCCAGCCATCGATGGTTTCCTGTCGTGCACGTGCCAGGGTCAGCTTGCCATCCGGGGCGTCGCGGGTGATGACCGAACCGGCGGCAATCGTCGCGCTATCGCCAATGGTCACCGGTGCTACCAGCGAACTGTTGGAGCCGATGAAGGCGTTGTCGCCGATGGTGGTGGTCGACTTGTTCACGCCGTCGTAGTTGCAGGTGATGGTGCCGGCACCGATGTTCACCTTGCTACCGATCACCGCGTCGCCCAGGTAGGTCAGGTGGTTGGCCTTGCTGCCGACACCGAGGGTGACTTTCTTGGTCTCGACGAAGTTGCCCACGTGCACACCGTCGGCCAGCACGGTACCCGGGCGTAGCCGCGCGAACGGCCCCACCAGCGCAGCACCTTCGGTGACCACGCCTTCCAGGTCACAATGCGCGCGCACTTCGGTGCCCGGGCCGAGGTTGACGTCCTTCAGCCGGTTGAACGGTCCGATGGTCACGCCATCGCCCAGCACGATGTTGCCCTCGAGCACAACGTCAACATCGATCAGCACGTCGCTGCCGACACTGACAGTACCGCGGATGTCCAGGCGTGCCGGGTCACGCACGCGCGCACCCTGCGCGCACAAAGCGCGCACCGCGCGGCGCTGCCAGGCACGCTCCAGCTGCGAAAGCTGCCAGGGATCGTTCGCCCCTTCGGCTTCCTGTGCATCAGCCACCAGCGCCATCTCGGCCGGGGTGTACTCATGCGCGGCGAAGGCGAACACGTCGGTGAGGTAGTACTCGCCCTGTGCATTGCTGTTCGACAACTGCGACAGCCAACGGCGCAGCGCGGTGGATTCGGCGGCGATGATGCCGGTGTTGATCGTGCGTACGCGCAGCTGGTCGTCGTTGGCGTCCTTCTGCTCAACGATCGAGCCGACCTTGCCCTCGGCGTCGCGCAGCACGCGGCCGTAACCGGTCGGGTCTTCGACATCGGCGACCAGCACGGCCAGCCGGCCCGGCTGCGCCAGCAGGTCGCGCAGGGTCTGCGCTCGGATCAGCGGCACGTCGCCATACAGCACAAGCACCTGGGCCGCATCCGGAACCTGCGGCATCGCCTGGGCCACCGCATGGCCGGTGCCCAGCTGCTGCGCCTGTTCAGCCCATTGCAGGTCGGGCTGGTCAGCGAAGTGCTGGCGCACCGCTTCACCACCATGGCCATAGACCACATGGATCGCCGCCGGTTCCAGTTCGCGGGCGGCCGCGATCACGTGTGCCAGCATCGGCTGGCCGGCGATCGGCTGCAGCACCTTCGGCAGCACCGACTTCATGCGCTTGCCCGCGCCAGCGGCGAGGATGATGACGTGCAGGGGTTGGGTCATGGAAACGGCAGTCCGTGGTTCGTTGCCCGTGATTCTAGAGCGTAGGCCGTTAACATGGATGTCCTCCTGCCTTCACCACGCCCATGACCCTCGTCCGCCAAGGAAGCACCTACCTCGTCATCGGGCTCATGCAGCTGCTGGTTGACTGGCTGGTGTTCGTTGTCGCCACCGCGCTGGGGTTGCCGATAGTGCCGGCCAACGTCGCCGGACGCCTGGCCGGGATGCTGCTGGGCTTCTGGCTCAACGGCCGTTACACCTTTGCCGAGGCAGGCACGCACAAACTGGGCTGGAGGCGCTTCGCGCGCTTCTTCGGGCTGTGGCTGCTGTTGACCGTAGCCAGCACGTTGCTGGTAAGCCTGGTCGACCACACACTGGGCCTGCAGTACACCTGGCTGGCCAAGCCACTGGTGGAAGGCGGGCTGGCCGGCGTGTCCTTCCTGCTGATGCGCTACGTGGTGTATCGCTGACGCGGCGCAGGGATCGGGATCGGTAGAGTCGACTTTCAGTCGACTGCTCTTCCATCAGACCGCGAAAATCCCGCGCTGCGCGCGATAGTCGACTGACAGTCGACTCTACCCAGTCGGCCCTGCCCCACCAGCCAAACAAAAACGCCGGCACAGGGCCGGCGTTCTCGTGGGTACCGCGTGGACCTCAGTGCTTGAGGGTCTTGCGCAGGCGCTCCAGCGCCTGCAGCTGGACAACGGCCTCAGCCAGCTTCTGCTGGGCTTCGGCCACTTCCATCGCTTCGCCGCGGTTGGCCAGGATGCGCTCAGCTTCTTCCTTGGCCTTGCGGACCGAGGCTTCGTCGATGTCCTGCGCGCGGATCGCGGTGTCGGCCAGCACGGTCACGACCTGCGGCTGCACTTCCAGGATGCCGCCGGAAATGGCGAAATCCAGCTGCTCGCCGTTCGGCGTGGTCACCACCACCTTGCCCGGCTTCAGGCGGGTGATCAGCGGCGCGTGCTTGGGCGCGATGCCCAGTTCGCCCAGCTCACCGGTGGCCACGACCAGGGTCGCTTCACCACGGAAGATTTCCTGCTCGGCGCTGACGATGTCGCAACGGATGGTGCTCATGGAACTCTCTTCGCTAGGGGGCGGGTGTTACCCACCGCAGGGGTTTCCGCAGCGGTGGGCGCAGGCCCACCCCGTTTCACGGATGGGACAGGCCGAAACCCGTCCCCGCCGCATCAGGCCTTTTCGGCCATCTTCTTGGCCTTCTCGACCGCTTCTTCGATGCTGCCGACCATGTAGAACGCCTGTTCCGGCAGGTGGTCGTACTCGCCATCGACGATGGCCTTGAAGCCACGGATGGTGTCCTTCAGCGACACGTACTTGCCCGGCGAGCCGGTGAACACTTCGGCCACGTGGAACGGCTGGCTGAAGAAGCGCTCGATCTTGCGGGCGCGCGACACGGCCTGCTTGTCTTCTTCGGACAGTTCGTCCATGCCCAGGATGGCGATGATGTCCTTCAGTTCCTTGTACTTCTGCAGGGTCTGCTGGACGCGCTGGGCGGTGTCGTAGTGCTCGTGGCCGATGACCAGCGGGTCCATCTGGCGGCTGGTGGAATCCAGCGGATCGACTGCCGGGTAGATACCCAGCGAGGCGATCGAACGCGACAGGGTCACGGTCGAGTCAAGGTGGGCGAAGGTGGTCGCCGGCGACGGATCGGTCAAGTCATCCGCGGGAACGTAGACGGCCTGGATCGAGGTGATCGAACCGTTCTTGGTCGAGGTGATGCGCTCCTGCAGGACACCCATTTCCTCGGCCAGGGTCGGCTGGTAACCCACCGCCGACGGCATACGACCCAGCAGTGCCGACACTTCGGTACCGGCCAGGGTGTAGCGGTAGATGTTGTCGACGAACAGCAGGACGTCCTTACCCTTGCCGTTTTCGTCCTTCTCGTCGCGGAAGTACTCGGCCATGGTCAGGCCGGTCAGGGCGACGCGCAGACGGTTGCCCGGCGGCTCGTTCATCTGGCCGTACACCATCGCGACCTTGTCCAGGACGTTGGAGTCCTTCATTTCGTGGTAGAAGTCGTTGCCCTCACGGGTACGCTCACCCACGCCGGCGAACACGGACAGACCGCTGTGCGCCTTGGCGATGTTGTTGATCAGTTCCATCATGTTGACGGTCTTGCCGACGCCGGCGCCGCCGAACAGGCCGACCTTGCCGCCCTTGGCGAACGGGCACATCAGGTCGATGACCTTGATGCCGGTTTCCAGCAGCTCGGTGGCCGGGGACTGGTCTTCGTACGACGGCGCGTCGCGGTGGATTTCCCAGCTGTCGCTGGCGGCCACCGGGCCGGCTTCGTCGATCGGACGGCCAAGCACGTCCATGATGCGGCCCAGGGTACCGGCGCCGACCGGCACCGAGATGCCGCGACCGGTGTTGATCGCAACCAGGTTGCGCTTCAGGCCGTCGGTGGAACCCAGCGCGATGCAACGGACCACGCCGTCGCCCAGCTGCTGCTGGACTTCAAGGGTGATCTCGGTGTTTTCCACCTTCAGTGCGTCATACACCTTCGGCACCGACTCACGCGGGAATTCGACGTCGACGACGGCGCCGATGATCTGAACGATCTTGCCCTGACTCATTGCTGCATCCTCTAAATGTGTGCTTTGAACGAACGCGGTCAGACTGCTGCCGCGCCGCCGACGATTTCGGAAATTTCCTGGGTGATCGCTGCCTGGCGCGCCTTGTTGTAGACGAGCTGCAGATCGCCGATCAGCTTGTTGGCGTTGTCGCTGGCCGACTTCATCGCGACCATGCGCGCGGCATGTTCGGACGCGACGTTTTCCAGCAGCGCCTGGTACACCAGCGATTCGATGTAACGCGTCATCACGTGCTCGAGCACGGTCGCGGCATCGGGTTCGTACAGGTAGTCCCAGTCGTGATGGGCGACCTGCTTCTCGGCGGCCGGCAACGGCAACAGCTGATCGAAGCTGGCCTTCTGCGTCATCGTGTTGATGAAGCGGTTGTAGACCAGGTACACGCGATCGATCTTGCCTTCGGTGAAGGCATCGAGCATGACCTTGATCACGCCGATCAGCGATTCCAGCTTCGGTACGTCACCAATGTGGGTCACGCTGCCGACCATGTTGACCTTGACACGGCGGAAGAAGGTCGACGCCTTCTGGCCGATGGTCACCATGTCCACTTCGGCACCCTTGTCCTGCCAGGCCTTGGCTTCACCCAGGAGCTTGCGGAACAGGTTGTTGTTGAGGCCGCCAGCCAGGCCGCGATCAGAGGAGATCACGATGAAACCGACCCGCTTGACCTGCTCGCGCTCGACCAGGAACGGATGCTGGTAATCGGTGCTGGCCTGCGCCAGGTGGCCGATCACCTGCTTCATCGCCTGCGCGTACGGACGCGAGGTCTTCATCCGATCCTGCGCCTTGCGGATCTTGGAGGCCGAGACCATTTCCAGGGCGCGCGTCACCTTGCGGGTGTTCTGCACGCTCTTGATCTTGGTTTTGATTTCGCGTCCGCTTGCCATCTTTGATTCCCGTAGAGCGGGGCGATGCCCCGCTGCAATCAACGGTGTAGCGGGGCCAGGCCCCGCCACACGTCCGTCTTACCAGCTGCCGGTGGTCTTGAACTCGGCGATGCCCTTCTTGAAGGCACCTTCGATGTCGTTGTCCCAACCGCCGGTGGCGTTGACCTTGCCGATCAGCTCGCCCTGGGTGTTGGCGAAGT
Organism: Stenotrophomonas sp. CCNWLW162; assembly: GCF_037203745.1. Lineage (NCBI taxonomy): Bacteria > Pseudomonadati > Pseudomonadota > Gammaproteobacteria > Lysobacterales > Lysobacteraceae > Stenotrophomonas > Stenotrophomonas sp. CCNWLW162. The sequence goes on from NZ_JBBCBL010000002.1 coordinate 273,444, forward strand.
GGGCGTGCAGGCCTTCTTCAAACGCCAGCAGCTTGTTGACCGGCACGTCGTCGAGGTAGCCCTCATTGACGGCGTAGATCGACAGCGCCTGGTTGGCGATCGACATCGGCGCGTACTGCTTCTGCTTCATCAGCTCGGTGACGCGCTGGCCACGCTCCAGCTGCTTGCGGGTCGCTTCGTCCAGGTCCGAGGCGAACTGCGCGAACGCAGCCAGCTCACGGTACTGGGCCAGCGAGATGCGGATGCCGCCCGACAGCTTCTTGATGATCTTGGTCTGGGCCGAGCCACCGACGCGCGACACCGAGATACCGGCGTTCACGGCCGGGCGGATGCCGGCGTTGAACAGGTCGGTTTCCAGGAAGATCTGACCGTCGGTGATCGAGATCACGTTGGTCGGAACGAACGCGGAAACGTCGCCCGCCTGGGTTTCGATGATCGGCAGCGCGGTCAGCGAACCGGTCTTGCCGGTGACCTTGCCTTCGGTGAACTTCTCGACGTACTCCTCGGACACGCGGGCAGCGCGCTCGAGCAGACGGGAGTGCAGGTAGAACACGTCACCCGGGTAGGCTTCACGGCCCGGCGGGCGCTTCAGCAGCAGCGAGATCTGGCGGTAGGCCACGGCCTGCTTGGACAGATCGTCGTACACGATCAGCGCGTCTTCGCCGCGGTCCATGAAGTACTCACCCATGGTGCAGCCCGAGTAGGCGCTGATGTACTGCATGGCAGCCGATTCGGAGGCAGTGGCGGCGACCACGACGGTGTGCGCCAGCGCGCCGTTCTCTTCCAGCTTGCGCACGATGTTGGCGATGGTCGAAGCCTTCTGGCCGATCGCAACGTACACGCACTTGATGCCGGTGCCCTTCTGGTTGATCACCGCATCGATGGCCATCGCGGTCTTGCCGGTCTGGCGGTCACCGATGATCAGCTCGCGCTGGCCACGGCCGATCGGAATCATCGAGTCGACCGACTTGTAACCGGTCTGCACCGGCTGGTCGACCGACTTGCGCCAGATCACGCCCGGTGCAACGCGCTCCACCGGAGCGGTCAGGTCGGTACCCAGCGGGCCCTTGCCATCGATCGGCTCGCCCAGGGCGTTGACGACGCGGCCCAGCAGTTCCGGACCGACCGGCACTTCCAGGATGCGGCCGGTGGTCTTGGCAACGTCGCCTTCGCGCAGGTGCTCGTAGCCGCCCAGGACCACGGCGCCGACCGAGTCGCGCTCCAGGTTCAGGGCCAGGGCGAAGCTGTTGTTCGGCAGTTCGATCATTTCGCCCTGCATCACGTCGGCCAGACCGAAGATGCGCACGATGCCGTCGGACACGCTGGTCACGGTGCCTTCGTTGCGCGATTCCGCGGCCAGCTTGACCTTCTCGATGCGGTTCTTGATCAGTTCGCTGATTTCGGAGGGGTTGAGCGTGGTTGCCATCGTCAAGTCCTAGTGCCGGCAGCGGGGCCGGACGTTAAATGAATTCAGTTAGCGAGCGCGGTCTGCAGACGGGCCAGCTTGCCCTTCAGCGAACCATCGATGACCACGTCACCGGCGTCGATCACGGCGCCACCGATCAGCGAGGCGTCGACCGCGGTGGTCACTTCGACCTCGCGGTTGAAGCGCTTGCGCAGCGCGACCTTGATCGCGTCCAGTTCACCGGCCGAGAGTTCGGCGGCAGAGGTCACGTTGGCCTTGACCACGTGCTCGGCATCGGCGCGCAGGGCGTCGAACATGCCGGAGATTTCCGGCAGCAGCGGCAGACGATGCGATTCGGCCAGGATGGCCAGGAAGCGCGAGTAGGTCTCGCCGTGGGTCACCGGCGCCAGCAGGGCGACGGCGTCGTCACGGCCCAGCTCCGGGTTGGCGAGCAGGGCCGCCACGCGCGGGTCGGCGGCGACGTGGGCGGAGAACGCGAGGGCATCCGACCACGGCGCGAACGCGCCTTCGTCGCGCGCGGTCGCGAACGCGGCGCGGGCGTACGGGCGGGCAAGCGTGAGGGCCTGGCTCATCCTTAGATCTCCGAGGCCAGCTCGTCGAGCAGCGCCTTGTGGGCGTTGGCGTCGATTTCGCGCTTGAGCAGCTTTTCGGCACCGGTCACGGCCAGCGCGGACACCTGCTTGCGCAGATCTTCACGGGCACGGTTGGCGGCGGCGTCGATCTCGGCCTGGGCCAGATCCTTCTGACGGGTGGCTTCGGTGATCGCTTCGGTACGGGCAGCATCAACGATCTGGTTGGCACGCGCGTGGGCCTGATCGATGATCTCGTTGGCCTTGGTGCGGGCTTCCTTCAGCGCTTCGTTGACCTTCTCCTGCGCCTGGGCCAGATCTTTCTGGCTGCGGTCGGCAGCAGCGAGGCCTTCAGCAATCTTCTGCTGGCGCTCTTCGATCGCGTTCATCAGCGGCGGCCAGATCTTGGTCGCGATGATCCAGATGAGACCAGCGAAGGCGAGCGCCTGCGCAAGAAGGGTGAAATTGATATTCATGGTTAGCTCGATCGCTGGTTTCGGGGTGGACGCGCCGCCGAAGCGGCGCATCCGGCCTTCATCCGAAACCGGGTGCATCAGCACCCGGTCGTCTCAAACCGCTGTATCAGCCGGCCAGAGCCTTGGTGACGGCGCCAGCAAAGGCAGCCGACAGCGGGTTGGCGAAGGCCAGCAGCAGGCCGACGGCGACCGAGATGATGAACGCGGCGTCGATCAGGCCAGCGGTGATGAACATGCGCACCTGCAGGACCGGGATCAGTTCCGGCTGGCGGGCGGCCGACTCCAGGAACTTACCAGCCATGATGGCCAGACCCAGACCGGCGCCCAGCGCGGCCAGGCCGATCATGATGCCGACGGCAAGGGCGGTGGAGCTCTGAATCTGCGCGAAGTTGGTCAGGACGGCGAAGTACATGGTTATCTCCAGGAACTTAAGTTGCTAAGGGTGATGAAACGGATGAAGGTTGAAACGCGTTGAAGCTTGAAACTCAGTGAGCGTCTTCCGACAGGCTCAGGTACACGATCGACAGCATCATGAAGATGAAGGCCTGCAGCGGGATCACCAGCAGGTGGAACAGCATCCAACCGAGGCCGAACGCACCACCGGCAATGGCACCGAAGAAACCGGCACCACCCAGCACCCAGATCAGCAGGAACACGATTTCGCCGCCGAACATGTTGCCGAACAGTCGCATCGCCAGCGAGATCGGCTTGCTCAGCCACTCGACGATGTTGAGGATCAGGTTGAACGGCATCATCCACTTGCCGAACGGCGCCGTCAGGAATTCCTTGATGAAGCCGAGCAGGCCCTTGGACTTCAGCGCGAAGAAAAGCATCAGGAAGAACACGCTGAAGGCCATGCCCAGGGTGGCATTGACGTCAGCGGTCGGCACCGGCTTCCAGTAGTGGACGCCCGCCCATTCCAGCGGCTTGGCGATGAAATCGGCCGGGATCATCTTCAGCAGATTCATCATCAGGATCCAGAAGAAGATCGTGATGGCGATCGGCGTCACCAGCTTGCTCTTGCCGTGGTAGGTGTCCTTGGCCTGGCGATCGACGAACTCCAGGCAGATTTCCACGAAAGCCTGCCACTTGCCCGGAACGCCGGCGGTGGCCTTGCGGGTTCCCAGCCAGAACGCGACAACAATCACCAGGCCCATCAGGACCGCGGTGAGGAAGGTGTCGACGTGGATGTGCCAGAACATACCCTCACCCTTGCCGACCGGCGCGGTCAGGTTGTGCAGGTGATGCTGGATGTAGCTGGTAGGGGTTAGAGCCTCGCCCGCCATGTGTCCGGAACCTTAGTTAATTGAATTCTGTCAACGCCTGGCCATGGCCAGGACCTGGAACATCAGACCGACGGCGATACCGGCCAACAGCGCCAGTGCAGGCAGCTTGAAGACCAGGAACCCCACCAGCAGGACGCCGAATACCACCACCCACTTGGCGACGATCGCAATGATCAGGCGAGCCATCGCCGATCCTGCGGCCAGTGCTCCCCCGCCCAGTGCCATCCGTGCCGCAACCCAGCCACCGGCCGAAATGGCCACACCGGACGCCAGCGCGCCGAGGGCATACTTCGGACCAACCAGCAGGAAGGCCAGGGCCAGGACAGCCACTGCGGCCAGCGGGTAGACCGCGGCGCGCAGCATCAGTCGCCGACCCGCATCAACGGAGTTCAGCACAGGACGTCCCGCGTGGTTGCAAGTGGAAGGCTGAGGCGGCTACAGCAAGGGGGGCCTCATCGAGCCGCCAAATTATAGCAATGGGACAATTTGCGAGACAACCGCTGCCTGTTCATCCCGGGAAGCCGCAAGTTGCGGTAGCGCTTACATTTTTGCGTGCCACCCGGGGGACAATGACGTCCGCGCGATGTTGCAGCGCAGTATTGAACTTTGGTCGCAGGCCACGGAACTTTCGCCGCAGGGTGCCGGTCCGATCTTTCGACCTGCCTGCAGCAACCTCGTCGACGCTTCGCCCCGCAGGTCCCACGATGGCCCCGAAGCCCCGCTCCGGGGCCATCTTTTTTGCATCGTCGCGACAGCGCTGAACCGTGCACATGCCGTGGACCATACGTTCACGGATGGTGGACGGCGCCGTCCGGCACAGTGGTCTTCATTCTGATGAACCACTGCAAGGACTCTTCGATGCGCCCCGTACCCACCCTGCTCGCCCTTTCCCTGCTCGCCGCCGGCGCTTCGTTCGCCACAGCCGCCCACGCCGCTGAAGGCGATGACCGCTTCGCCCTGCGCCTGGGTGCGATGAACATCGACTCGGACAACACCCTTCGCGGCAAGACCAACGTCGCCGGCCAGGACATCGGCTTCTCCGAGGACTTCAAGCTGGGTGGCAAGGAATGGGAGCCGCGCATCGACGGCATGTTCCGCATCAGCAACCGCCAACGCCTGCTGTTCAACTACTTCAAGTACGACAAGGACCGCCGCGAGACCCTCGGCCAGGACATCTCCTTCGGTGACGTCAACGTGCCGTCCGGCAGCTTCGTCAAGGGTGAGCTGAAATACCAGGTCGCCAGCCTGGTCTATGACTACTCGGTGGTGGACACCGATACCTTCGACCTCGGCCTGCAGCTGGGTGCCGAGTACGCCAAGGTCAGCACCAAGGCCTACGCCGATCTGGGTACCGTTTATGAGGGCCAGTTCCTCAACGAGAAGACCGACGGCGTCGCGCCAGTGGTCGGTGCGCGCCTGAGCTTCACCCCGTCGGAAAAGTGGATGATCACGCTGCAGGGCCAGTACCTCAATACGCGCTGGGGCAGCTTCGATGACTACAAGGGCGACCTGAGCCGCGCCAACGCCATCGTCGATTACCGCTTCACGAAGAACTTCGGTGTGTTCGCCGGCTACGACTGGTTCAAGCTCGACGCGGACAAGAAGGGCAGCGATGGCACCATCGGCCTGAAGCAGGAATTCAAGGGCCCGGTGGCCGGCGTCAGCTTCGTGTTCTGATCCCCCGCCCCTTCCACGGCATCCTCTCTCCTGGCGCGGCCTCCGGAACATCGGGGCCGCGTTTTTTGTGGCTTCTGACAGAAGAGCAGAAGCGGGTTGGTCGAGCGCTTGAGGGAGAGGGGGCTGGGTGCGAATGTCCCCCGGCGCCGGCCTGCGGCCGTCACCTCCTCCTTTACTTCGCACCCAGCCCCCTCTCCCTCCGCGTGTCAGGCATCCAGGCAGCCGCTGCGGTGGCGGCGGTTGTGGCTCCGCCTTCCGCACGCCGAACCGCTGCGCGGCCGGCCCGAACGCTTGCAGTGAGAATGATCGAGGCCCAACAAAAAAAGCCCCGGCAATGCCGGGGCTTTTCGTTCGCAAAGGCGCGGGCGCCTTACTTCTTCTTCGGCATGTACAGATCGGTGATCGTGCCGTCGTAGATTTCCGACGCCATCGCCACCGATTCGCTCAGCGTCGGGTGCGCATGGATGGTGTGGCCGATGTCTTCGGCTTCCGCACCCATCTCGATGGCCAGGCCGATCTCGGCCAGCAGGTCACCGGCATGCACGCCGACGATCGCACCACCGATGATGCGGTGGGTCTCCTCGTCGAAGATCAGCTTGGTGAAGCCCTCGGTGCGACCGATGCCGATCGCGCGGCCGCTGGCGGCCCACGGGAACTTGGCCACGCCAACCTTCAGGCCCTTGGCCTTGGCTTCGGTCTCGGTGACGCCGACCCAGGCGATTTCCGGGTTGGTGTAAGCCACCGACGGAATCACGCGGGCCACCCACTCCTTCTTGTGGCCGGCAGCCACTTCGGCGGCCAGCTTGCCCTCGTGCGTGGCCTTGTGGGCCAGCATCGGGTTGCCGACAATGTCGCCGATGGCAAAGATGTGCGGCACGTTGGTGCGCATCTGGCGGTCGACCGGGATGAACCCGCGGTCGGTCACCTGCACGCCAGCCTTCTCGGCATCGATCTTCTTGCCGTTCGGCGAGCGACCCACGGCCACCAGCACGCGGTCGAAGGTGCCCTGCGCCAGCGCAGGCGCCTGGCCTTCCTCGGCGGCTTCGAAGGTCACGGTGATGCCCTTGGCATCGGCGGTCACGCCGGAGGCCTTGGTCTTCAGATGCACTTCGATGCCCTGCTTCTTCAGGCGGTCGGCCAGCGGCTTGACCAGGTCCTTGTCGGCGCCCGGCATCAGCTGGTCCATGAACTCGACCACGGTGACCTTGCTGCCCAGCGCACCATAAACGGTGGCCATTTCCAGGCCGATGATGCCGCCGCCGACGACCAGCAGCGAGCCCGGTACTTCGGCCAGCTCCAGCGCGTCGGTGGAATCCATCACCCGCTTGTCGTCCCACGGGAAGTTCGGCAGCTTCACCGCCTGCGAACCGGCAGCGATGATGCACTTCTGGAAGCGCAGCAGCTGGGTGCTGCCGTCAGCCGCGGTGATTTCCAGTTCGTTGGCCGAGACAAACTTGCCAACGCCCTGCACGCTGCGGACCTTGCGCTGCTTGGCCATGCCGGCCAGGCCCTTGGTCAGCTGGTTGACGACCTTTTCCTTGTACTGGCGCAGCTTGTCCAGGGTGATGGTCGGCTTGCCGAACTCGACGCCGAAATCGCCGGCGTGGGCCACTTCGTCGATCACCGCTGCGGCGTGCAGCAGGGCCTTGGACGGGATGCAGCCCACGTTGAGGCAGACACCGCCGAGGCTGGCGTAGCGCTCGACCAGGACCGTATCCAGGCCGACGTCGGCGGCGCGGAAGGCGGCGGTGTAGCCGCCCGGGCCGGAGCCCAGCACGACCATTTCGCATTCGATGTCGGCCTGCTTGCCGCTGGACAGCGCCGGCTTCGGCGCAGCAGGTTCAGCCGGGGCGCGGTGCGACGGGGTCACCGGCGGCTTGCTGGCCGGAGCGGCCGCTGCCGGGGCCGGCGCGGCAGCCTTGGCCGGGGCTTCGGCGGCACCTTCAGCGTCCAGTACCACGACCACGGCGCCTTCGGACAGGGTGTCGCCGAGCTTGACCTTGATTTCCTTGACCACGCCGGCAGCCGAGGACGGCACTTCCAGGGTGGCCTTGTCCGATTCCAGGGTCACCAGACCCTGGTCCTTCTTCACCGTGTCGCCGACGGCGACCAGCACTTCGATCACCGGTACATCGCTGTAATCGCCGATGTCGGGAACCTTGATTTCAATCGTGGCCATAGTGGGTTTTCCTCGGGCCCGCCCGGCGTGGCCGGCGGGCTGTCACTGCGTTTCGACAGGCGGCCGCGCCAGGGGCAGCGGCCGCACGATGGGGGCGAAGCGGATGCCTTACAGCAGCACGCGGCGCATGTCGGCCAGTACCTGCGACAGGTACGTGGTGAAGCGTGCGGCCAGGGCGCCATCGATGACGCGGTGGTCGTAGCTCAGCGACAGCGGCAGCATCAGCTTCGGTGCGAACTCCTTGCCATTCCAGACCGGCTGGATGGACGACTTGGAGACGCCGAGGATGGCCACTTCCGGTGCATTGACGATCGGGGTGAACGCGGTGCCGCCGATGCCGCCCAGCGAGCTGATCGAGAAGCAGCCGCCGCTCATGTCGGCCGGGCCCAGCTTGCCGTCGCGCGCCTTCTTGGCCAGTTCGCCGGTTTCCTGCGCGATCTGCACCACGCCCTTCTTGTCCACGTCGCGGATGACCGGCACGACCAGACCGTTCGGGGTGTCGGCGGCAAAGCCGATGTTGAAGTACTTCTTCAGGGTCAGGTTCTCGCCGCTGGCATCGAGCGAGGCGTTGAACTCCGGGAATTTCTTCAGCGCCGCGGCACTGGCCTTGATCAGGAAGGCGAGCATGGTCAGCTTGATGCCGGCCTTCTCGTTTTCCTTGTTCAGCGCCACGCGCAGGCCTTCCAGGTCGGTGATGTCGGCCTGTTCGAACTGGGTGACGTGCGGAATCATGGCCCAGTTGCGGGCCAGGTTCGCGCCGGAAATCTTCTTGATGCGCGACAACGGCTGCACTTCAACGTCGCCGAACTTGCTGAAGTCGACCTTCGGCCACGGCAGCAGGTTCAGGCCGCCACCGGCGGCAACGGCACCACCGGCAGCCGCCGGTACGCCGCCGCTGAGCGCGGCCTTGACGAACTTCTGCACGTCACCCTTGGTGATGCGGCCACCCTTCTCGGTACCATTGATCTGCAGCAGGTCCACGCCCAGCTCGCGGGCGAACACGCGCACGGCCGGAGTGGCATACGGCACCTTGGCCGGCAGCACGCCATCGGCGTTGAACTGCACCGGCGGGCTGGATGGTTTACCCGCCGAGGCGATCTCGCGAGCAGCCAGCTTGTCCGGCTGGGCCGGCACGGCGACCGGCTCCACCTTGGTGGCGGTCTCTGCGGCAACCGGAGCAGCGGCAGCCGCTGCTTTGCTCGGTGCCGGCGCAGCAGCGCCCTCGGCCTCGATGATGGCGACCACATTGCCCTGCGACAGATTGTCGCCAACCTTGACCTTCAGCTCCTTGACCACGCCAGCCACCGAAGACGGCACTTCCATGGTGGCCTTGTCGCTTTCCAGCGTGACCAGGCCCTGGTCCTTCTTGACCGTGTCGCCGACGGCGACCAGCACTTCGATGACCGGAATGCCGGAGTAGTCGCCGATATCCGGCACCAGCGCTTCAACCGCACCACCGCTGGCGGCCGGGGCAGCCGGCGCAGCAGCGGCGGGGGCCGGTGCGCTCTGGGTGGCGGCAGCCGGAGCCGCTGCCTTGACCGGTGCCGGGGCGGCAGCTGCCGGCTTGGCAGCCTCGCCTTCAGCCACTTCGATCAGCGCCACGACCTTGCCCTCGGACAGGGTGTCACCGACCTTGACCTTGATCTCCTTGACCACGCCGGCGACGGCCGACGGCACTTCCATGGTGGCCTTGTCGCTTTCCAGCGTCACCAGGCCCTGGTCCTTCTTGACCGTGTCGCCGACGGCGACAAGCACCTCGATTACCGGGATATCGCTGTAGTCACCGATATCGGGGACAAGTGCTTCCTTGATTTCGGCCATGGGGATAACTCCGGCAATCTGGTGTAGGGAAACGTCTATTGTGCGGCCAGCGGGGGCCAGCGCCAACCGTTACAGGTGTTTTCAGTACGCACGCAGCCGGGACACGCTGTTGCCCATGGGTTGCGGCTGCATCCAGTCGGTAGCGTATTGTCCGGACGATGTCCGCTTCATGTCGGCAGTGCGTCGGCCACCGGCTGCCAGGCCAGGCGCAGGCGCGGCAACGACCACGCGGCATTGGCCGGGCTGGTGGATGGCAGCGCCAGCAGCGTCGGAGGGGCCTCCAGACGGGGCAACACCCAGCGCTGGAACGCCTGCAGCGACGCACCGCCGTTGCAACCGATCAGCTCCAGCTCAGGAAGCGAAGCGATCAGTGCCGGCAGCGCATTGGGCACTTCCGTGCCACGCACGATGTCGGCATCCAGGCTGCCGCGCCGCTCGCACTGGCCAATCACATCCCACAGGCCGACCTTTGCCGCCATCAGTGCCTGCAGCCGTTGTTGGTAGGCCAGTCCTGCGTCGAAGCCGCAGATATCGGCCAGCAACGGCCAGAAACGATTGCGCGGATGGGCGTAGTAGCGCTGCTCCTGCAATGACGCAACGCCGGGCATCGAGCCCAGCAGCAGCACCCTGCAATCCACGTTCACCTGCGCTTGCAGGCCGATGCACAACGTTGCTTCGCTCACATCTTCTCCAACTGCATGAATGCCACCGATGGCCGAAAAGCCCATGAAAACAGGCTTTCCGCTCCAGTCGCTGAACAAGGAAAACTATTTTTTAACGCGCGTCGGATTCGATTCATGTTGGGGCGACTACGGTGTGCTCGCCCCGCAACCGGGGGCCCAAAACAAGAAACATTAGGAGATACCCCCATGCGCTCCATCCGTATCCTGAGTCTCGCCCTGCTGACCTCCGCCGCGTTCGCGCCGGCCGCTTTCGCCCAGGACAGCAGCACCACCGATACCGCTTCGGGCAAGCATTTTGCCGTTGTTGGCGGCATCTCGCTGCTGGAACCGAAGAACGACCCGATCACCGGCGTGAAGAAGACCGATGGCGGCCCGGCGCCGACCGTCAGCTTCAGCTACTACATCAACGACAACTGGGCCGTTGAACTGTGGGGCGCTGCCGACAAGTTTGACAACAAGTTCAAGGGTCCGGACAACGCCCGCCTGGGCTCGGTCGAGCAGCAGCCAATCGCGCTGAGCGGCCAGTACCACTTCGGCCAGGCTGACAACGTGTTCCGTCCGTTCGTGGGCGTGGGCTACTACCAGTCGAGCTTCAGCAACGAGAAGCTGGGCAACGGCGCTGACAGCGACATCCGCTTCAAGGATGCCAAGGGCGTGATCGGCACCGTCGGTGTGGACATGAACATCAACTCCACCTGGTTCGCCCGTGCCGACGCCCGCTACATGCGCTCGCGCCCGGACGTGAAGATCGGCGGCGAGAAGATCGGCGAAGCCAAGATGGATCCGTGGACCGTCGGCTTCGGCATCGGCGCCCGCTTCTGATCCAGGCTGTACCTGCTTCACTGATGTAACGCGACGGGCCCTTCGGGGCCCGTCGTCGTTTCCGTCACCCGCGTTCTGTAGAGTCGACTGACAGTCGGCTCTACACACAAACAGGATGCGGAGGCGCGATGCATGAAGTCGACCTGCTGGTGATCGGTGGCGGCATCAACGGTGCCGGCATCGCCCGTGATGCCAGCGGTCGTGGCCTGCACGTGCTGCTGTGCGAGCAGCATGACCTTGCTGCGCATACCTCCAGCGCCAGCAGCAAGCTGATCCACGGTGGCCTGCGCTACCTGGAGCAGCGCGAGTTCGGCCTGGTACGCAAGGCATTGGGCGAACGCGAGGTCGTTCGCCGCCAGGCCCCTTACCTGGTCCGGCCGCTGCGTTTCGTGCTGCCCTGGGAACCTCACCTGCGCCCACGCTGGCTGCTGCGCACGGGCTTGTGGCTGTACGACCACCTGGGGCCGCGCAGCCCCGCCTTCCCTGCATCGGGTGCACTGGATCTGCACCAGGACCCGCTGGGTGCACAGCTCTCGCCATCGCTGCGACAGGCGTTCAGCTATGCCGACGCACAGGTCGATGATGCGCGTCTGGTCATCCTCAACGCGCGGGATGCCGCGCAACGTGGTGCACAGGTACGGGTCCACAGCCGCTGCGTCGACCTGCGCGCCGAACAGGGCCGCTGGCACGTGACGCTGGAATCAGCCGACGGCCAGCAGCAGGCGGTGATCGCCCGTGCCGTGGTCAATGCCGCCGGTCCGTGGGCAGGCGGCCTGTTGGATCGGATGCAGCCGCGCAGCGCCGGCCCTGCCCTGCGCCTGGTGCAGGGCAGCCACATCGTGCTGCGCCGCGCCTGGCCTGACGACAGTGCCTGCCTGCTGCAGCAACCCGATGGCCGCGTAGTGTTCCTGCTGCCGTTCGCCCACGAACACCTGCTGGTTGGCACCACCGACACCGACTACCGCGGCGACCCGGCACGCTGCAGCGTGCTGCCTTCGGAGGTCGCCTACCTGTGCGAGGCCGCCAACCGCTATCTGCGCGAACCGATCAGCGCGGCAGATGTGGTCTGGCAGTTCGCCGGGGTGCGTCCGCTGCTGGCCGACCCCGACCCGCGCGCGGCAAGGCTGAGCCGCGACTACCGCCTGCAGCTGCAGGTGGATCCGGCACCGGCGCTGCACGTGCTGGGCGGGAAACTGACAACCTATCGGGTGCTGGCCGAGGAAGCGCTGGAGCTGCTGCGCCCCGCCCTGTCGCAGATGGGAGCGGCATGGACGGCAACGGGAGAACCACTGCCGGGCAGTAACTGGGGCGACGCCGCTCAGGCGTGCTCACGCTTGCTGGCTTTGGCGCCGTGGTTGCCAGCGGACATCGCGCGGCGCTGGGCCGAAGCCTACGGCAGCCGAAGCCTGGCGTTGCTGGAAGGCGCACAGAGCACGGCCGATCTGGGCGATGCGTTCGGCGCTGGACTGCATGCGCGCGAGGTGGCGTTCCTGTGCGAGCACGAGTGGGCGCGCAGTGCCGAGGACGTGCTGTGGCGGCGGAGCAAGCTGGGCCTGCGGCTGGTTACCGCGCAGGTGGCACGGCTGCAGGAATGGATCGATAGACGGTAGAGTCGAGCTTGCTCGACTGACATGAAAGCAGTCGAGCAAGCTCGACTCTACCAACACCGTCGCTACCGGAGACGCTGCATGACGCCCCGCTACGTGCTGGCCATCGACCAGGGCACCACCAGTTCGCGCGCGATCCTGTTCGACCATGCCGGCGACATCGTCGGCAGCGCGCAACGCGAGTTCGCGCAGATTTTCCCGCAGCCGGGCTGGGTCGAGCATGACCCCCGCGAGATCCTCACCAGTGTCTATGCCACGCTGACCGAACTGCTCAGCCGCGGGCAGATCGACCCGCGCCACATCGCCGCACTGGGCATCACCAACCAGCGCGAAACCACCGTGGTCTGGGACCGCTCGACCGGCCAGCCGATCCACAATGCCATCGTCTGGCAGTCGCGGCAGAGCCACGCCATCTGCGAACGGTTGAAGTCCGAAGGCCATGAAGCGCTGGTTCGCGAGCGTACCGGCCTGTTGATCGATGCCTATTTCTCGGCCACCAAGATCCGTTGGATCCTCGACCATGTGGAGGGCGCGCAGCAACGCGCCGAACGCGGCGAGCTGCTGTTCGGCACCATCGACAGCTGGCTGGTGTGGAACCTGAGCGGTGGCCAGGCGCACGTGACCGACTACAGCAATGCCGCGCGCACCCTGCTGTTCAACATCCACACGCTGGACTGGGACGACGACCTGCTGGCACTGCTGGACATCCCTCGCGCGATGCTGCCGCAGGTACGCGACTCCAGTTCGGTGTACGCGCACACCCGGCCGCAGTTCTTCTTCGACCATCCGATTCCGATCGCCGGCATCGCCGGTGACCAGCAGGCAGCGCTGTTCGGCCAGGCCTGTTTCCAGCCGGGCATGGTCAAGAATACCTATGGCACCGGCTGCTTCATGCTGATGCATACCGGCGCGCAGGCGGTGCGCTCGCGCAATGGCCTGCTGACCACCATCGCCTGGGGCCTGGACGGGCGCGTGGAGTACGCGTTGGAGGGGTCGATCTTCGTCGCCGGTTCCGTGGTGCAGTGGTTGCGCGATGGACTGCGCATGATCGAGCGCGCCAGCGACAGCCAGGCGCTGGCCGCGCAGGTTCCCGATAGTGGTGGCGTGTACCTGGTGCCGGCTTTCGTCGGCCTGGGCGCGCCCTACTGGCGCAGTGACGTACGCGGGGCGATGTTCGGCCTGACCCGTGGCACCCGCAAGGCCCACTTCGTGCGCGCGGCACTGGAGGCCATGGCCTACCAGACCCGCGACGTGCTTGATGCGATGCAGTCCGATGCCGGCATCGCGCTGACCGAACTGCGCGCCGACGGCGGTGCGATCGGCAATGACTTCCTGGCCGGATTCCAGGCCGACATCCTCGGCGTACCGCTGCTGCGGCCTCGGCTGACCGAAACCACCGCACTGGGCGCGGCCTATCTGGCCGGGCTGGCCGTGGGCTTCTGGTCAAGCCGCGAGCAGATCGCCGCGCAGTGGGGCCTGGACCGGCGCTTCGAGCCGCAGATGGAGGTGGCCCGGCGCGAGAAGCTGTATGCGGGGTGGCAACAGGCGGTGGCCGCCACCCTCGCCTTCCACGTCGACTGACGGTAGTGCCGGCCGCTGGCCGGCAACCCCATGATCCTTGGCAGCATTTGCAGATTGCCGGCCAGCGGCCGGCACTACCGCATGGCCAGAACGTCCGCGGCGCCGGTCAGAACGCCGGCAGCACCGCGCCCTTGTACTTGGTCTCGATGAAGGCCTTCACCTGCGGGCTGGTCAGGGCCTTGGCCAGCTTCTGCACGCGGGCATCGTCCTTGTTGTCCGGGCGTGCGACCAGGAAGTTCACGTACGGCGAATCCTTGCTCTCGATCGCCAGTGCATCCCTGGTCGGGTTGAGGCCGGCATCCAGCGCGTAGTTGGTGTTGATCAGGGCCAGATCGACCTGGTCCAGCACGCGCGGCAGCATCGCCGAATCCAGCTCGCGGAACTTCAGCTTCTTCGGGTTGGCAGCAATGTCGCGCTGGGTCGACAGCGCGTTGGTCGGGTCCTTCAGCTCGATCACACCGGCCTTGTGCAGCAGGATCAGCGCGCGGCTGTTGTTGCTCGGGTCGTTCGGGATCACCACGTCGGCGCCTTCGCGCAGCTCGGCCAGCGACTTGATCTTGCGCGAGTACGCGCCGAACGGCTCGATGTGCACGCCGATCACCTTCACCAGATCGCTCTTGCGATCGCGGTTGTACGCATCCAGGTACGGCTCGGTCTGGAAGTAGTTGGCATCCACCTGCTTCTGCACCAGCTGGTCGTTGGGCTGCACGTAGTCATTGAACACGCGCACATCCAGGTCCACGCCTTCCTGCTTGAGGATCGGCTTGACCACTTCCAGGATCTCGGCATGCGGCACGGCCGTGGCGGCCACCACCAGCTTCTGCGAGGGCTCGCCGGACTTGCCGCAGGCGGTCAGGGCCAACGCAGCGGCGAGCAGGGGCAGCAACAGGGTCTTCTTCATGGGCGAAAGGGTTCTCGGGGGGAGGGTCAGGAGTTGTCGTAGTTGCTCAGGGCAAGCTCAAGCAGCGCCTTGGCCTGCTCGCGCAGCATCACCGGTTCGACGATCTCGGCATCCGAGCCGTAGTGCAGCACGTCCATCAGCAGTTCGCGGGAGACGCTGTACGGTACCTTCAGCTCGTAGCGGCCGTCGGCCAGGAAACGGCCCTGCTGCTTGGAGTGCCAGTGTTCGTCGGCCACCCAGCGCGCGGCCTTGGCGCTGAACAGGATGGTCGCCCAGCCCTTCGGTGCACCGGAGAAGATGCCGTAGCTGGCGCCCAGCTGTTCGTCGAGCTCGCTGTCTGCCACGTCGCGGGCGGTGCTGTCGACCACCCGCGCCTTGTGGATGCGGTCCACGGCGAAACTGCGCAGGGCCTCGCGGTCGTGGTCCCAGGCATCCAGGTACCAGTTGTCGCGGTAATGGGTCAGGCGCTGCGGCGAGACCGTGCGCTTGGTCGGCTCGTCGGTGGAGCGTGCGCGGTACTCGAACGCCAGCTGGCGGCGCTCCAGCACGGCCGAGGCCACGCTGCGGAAGCTGCCCTCGTCGAACTTGCGGCCACGGTGCGGGATCACCCGCACACGGTCCACCGGCCAGTTGGAGACGCCGGCCTGGGCCGCCAGCAGGCTCTCGATGCGCTGTTGCAGCGGTGCCAGCACCGAGGACAGCACGCCGCCGCCGGTCCGTGCCAGCAGGTGCTGCGAGGCCAGCAGGGCGTGCAGCTCCTCCGAGCTCAGCCACAGGCCGGGCAGCTCGAAGCGGTCACTCTCGTCGGCCTGGTAACGGAAGCCGGCCTCGCCGTCGCCCTCGATCGGTGCCATCAGCGCATCGCGCAGGAAGGCCAGGTCGCGGTAGACGGTGGCGCGGGAACAACCGAGCTTGTCCTGCAGGGTCGCCACCGTCACCGGATAGCGCGCGGACTTGAGCAGACGATGCAGGGCGGTGATGCGTTCGTATCGGTCCATACCCCCGATTATGTCCGAGTCGCGGGTCTTGTGTGGGACGTTTGGGCTATCGTGGGCGCCCCCCGCCCCATGGAACACCCGATGCGCCGGTTGCCTGCCCTGCCCCTGCTGGCCTGCCTGCTGCTGGCCGCCTGCGATCGCGCACCGGCTCCGGCCGGCACTGAGGCCGCCGTCCCTGCCGCCGATCCGGCGCAGGCCGTGCTGGCGGCCAGCCAACGCTTCGCCACCCTGCGCAGCTTCCATGCCGAGCTGGAGGTGCTGGGTGCGCCGGAACCTGTGCGCAGCGCCATGGACTTCGTCGCCCCCGATCGATTCCGGCTGCAGACCGCGGCCGGACCGCAGACGATCATCGGCGACACCATGTTCCTGCAGGCCGACGGCGGGGTCCGCCAGGTCCCGACCCCGCCGGGCCTGCTTGAGCAATGGCGCAACCCGCTGCCGGCCGATGCCCTGCCCGCCGACCTGCGGGCCGAAGACCTCGGCAGCCAGTCCCTGGATGGGGTCGAAACCCGCCACTACCGGTTGCGCGGCGCCCAGCCCGGCGAACGCATGGAGTACTGGGTGGACGCGCAGGGCCTGCCTCGGCAGATCGTACGCAGTGGCAGCAGCAACGGCCGCAGCTTCCAGCTGCGCCTGCGCTATTCGCGCTTCAACGACCCGGCATTGCGCGTCGATCTACCCTGAATGGGCTGGCGGCAGGAACGTTTCCTGAAGCGCGTTTTGGATCGATTCGGACCGCCATCACGCTTCCAGTATCATCACCGGCTGTCAACCGCTTCGGAGAAGCCCCGATGTCCCTGCGTGTGTCCCTGCTGATCCCCCTGCTGCTGTGCGCGCCGCTTGCGTATGCGCAGGACGCCTCCGAACTGGCGGCGATGTCTTCGCCGTGGAGCGGCAGCGGCGGCGAGCTCGGCTTCGCCTCGGCACGCGGCAACAGCAGCACCGAGAGCTTCAACGGTCGCCTGCGCCTGCGCTACACCGACGGCGACTGGGTGCACAGCATGGACCTGTTCGGCCTGCGCTCCAGCTCCAAGGTGACCGAGACCAACGACGACGGCACCACCACCCGCCGCAACAACACCACCGCCAACCGCTACACCGGCAGTGCCGGCAGCGCGCTGCAGCTGGGCGAGCATCGCCAGCTGACCGCGACGGTACGTACCGAGCGTGACGACTTCGCCACCTACGACCGCCAGAGCTCGTTCGGTCTGGGTTACGGCACCCGCCTGTGGAACACCGAGCGTTTCTCGTTCGACGCGCAGATCGGCCCCGGTGTGCGCCGCACCCACAGCACCGAAGACGACCGCACCCGCACCGGCATGATTGGTCGTGGCCTGTTCGACCTGAAGTACTCGCTGACCGACAACACCGACCTGGTCAACACCCTCCTGGTCGAATCGGGTTCGTACAACACCTTCGGCCAGAACGACTTCGGCGTCTCGGTCAGCATGAACGAGCACCTGGCGCTGAAGGCCGGCTGGCAGGCGCGTTACAACAGTGACGTGGCCGAGGACAAGCGCAAGACCGATACGCTGACCACGATGAACGTGGTCTACAAATTCAAATAAGAAACGGGCGCCAAAGGCGCCCGTTCTTCTTTCGGTAGTGCCGGCCGCTGGCCGGCAACTGCATTCAATCGGGGCACGAGGTTGCCGGCCAGCGGCCGGCACTACCTGCGATGCCTCAGACGTTCAGCAGTTCGCCGGCACCGGCATCCAGCAGCATCTTCGCCACGCGCTGGCCCAGTACTTCCGGGTCACTGGCCGGGCCGATCGCCTCGGCGCGCACCGCGCGGCCATCACTGGCACTGCCGACCAGCCCCTGCAGGTGCAGATCCTGCCCCTGCCACTGCGCGATCGCCGCTACCGGCACGTGGCAGCTGCCATGCAGCGCACGGTTCATCGCCCGCTCGGCCTCGACGCAGGCACGGGTAGCCGCGTCATCCAGGCCGGCGAACAGCGCCATCAAGCGCGCATTGCTGCCATCACATTCCACCGCAACCGCGCCCTGTGCCGGCGCCGGCAGCCACTGCGGCGGTTGCAGGCGGGCGACGATGCGCTCGCCCAGCCCCAGCCGCTCCAGCCCGGCCACCGCAAGCACGATGGCGTCGTAGCCGCCGTTGTCGAGCTTGGCCAGGCGGGTGTTGACGTTGCCGCGCAGGTCCAGCAGCTGCAGGTCCGGTCGCAGCGCGCGCAGCTGCGCCTGCCGACGCAGCGACGATGTGCCGACGCGCGCACCGATCGGCAGCGCATCCAGCGAGGCATACAAGTTGGAAACAAAGCCATCGGCCGGATCGTGGCGAGTCAGCATCGCCGGCAGCGCGAACGGCGCATCCAGTTCCATCGGCACATCCTTCAACGAGTGCACCGCGCAGTCGGCCTCGCCACGCAGCATGGCCAGTTCCAGTTCCTTGAGGAACAGGCCCTTGCCACCGATGGCCGCCAGCGAGCGGTCAAGCACTTCATCGCCGCGGGTGCTCATCGGCACCAGTTCCACGTGCAGATCGGGATGTGCCTGGCGCAGGCGGTCGGCGACGTGTTCGCTCTGCCAGAGGGCGAGCGGGCTCTTGCGGGTGGCGATGCGGACGGTTTCCATCCGGTCATTATCGCGCCTATCGGCGGGATACGGCCAACGGCGGAGCCCCTCGTGGCTGGTGTGGTCGTGCAAGCAACAGCTGTGCTTGGCCGGGCGGGGTGGGTGCGCGGGGGACGCCGTAAACCCATCCTTGGGGGCTTGGCCGCGGCATCCATGCCGCGGACACCCCCGCGCACCCACCCCGCCCGGCCTCTGACAGTTTCCGTGTGCGTCAGCCACGGAAGATCAAAAGAAAAAAGAAAGAGCAGAAGCAGAAGCAACAGCCGGCGGCGTCCGGGGTCAGATCCCTTTTCCGCAGGAAAAGGGATCTGACCCCTCTTTCCCCGCCCGATAACAACAATGCCTTTGCCGTCCGACGCTGAAATCTGTCGAAGGCGGAACGGTGTGGGCATGCAGGGGTGTGAGCCGCATGGATGCGGCGACCAAGCCCCCATGGATGGGTTCACGGCGTCCCCTGCATGTCCACACCGTTGCGCCATACGCGCAGCAATACAGAGCCGACCAACCCGCTGTTGCTGTTGCTGTTGCTGTTGATTTCGAAGCAGTCGCGGCCGCAGGCCGCGCGGAAAACCTACAGATGCCGCAGTTCCTGCTTCAGTGTCGCCACGCAGCGGCGGCTGACTTCCAGCGGTTGCTTGCCATGCCGCAGCACCGCCTGCACCTGCCCACCCGTGCCACGGCGCAGCTCGACCAGTTCGTGGCGCGCCACCAGGCAGTTGCGATGGATGCGGATGAAGCGGCTGGCGAACTCTTCTTCCAGCGACTTCAACGACTCCTCGATCAGATCCTCGCCGCGCGCGTGGTGCACCACCACGTACTTCTCTTCGGCCTGCAGGTAATGGATGTCGTCCAGCGGAATCAGGCGCAGGCTGCCGCGCAGGCGCGCGCACAACATGCTGCGGGCCTGCTGCCCGCGGTGGTCCTGCGGCTGGCCGTCACGGCCGGCCAGGAACGTGCGTGCACGTGCGATCGCTGCCGCCAACCGCTCGGCACGTACCGGCTTCATCAGGTAATCAATCGCGGCCGCCTCGAACGCCGACAGCGCATGCGCGTCGTAGGCGGTGCAGAACACCACCGCCGGACGCGGCTCGAAGCTGGCCAGGTGGCGGGCGGCTTCCAGGCCATCCAGTCCGGGCATCGCGATATCCAGCAGGACCAGGTCAGGTTGTAGTTCCGCGCACGCGTGCAGGGCCTGCTCGCCGTTGCCGGCCTCGGCCACTACATCCACGCCTTCCTGCGCTGCCAGCAAGCTGCGCAGCCGCTCGCGTGCCAGCGGTTCGTCATCGGCGATGACTACCCTCACGATCGTCCCCTCACTGGATCGGCACTGTCACCTGGCAGGCATAGTAGCCCTCGCTCCAGCCGGCCGTCATCCGCGCGGTGCTGCCGAAGCGCCAGGCCAGGCGATGGCCGATGTTGTGCTGGGCATGACCCGCGCCCCGCGCCAGGGCCAGCCCCGGGGCCTGCGGATCGGGCGCCGGATTGCGTACGCGGATCTGCAGCTCATTGCCCTCGCGGACGAGCTGCAGTTCGATGGTGCCGCCCCCGGGCAGGCGCGAGATGCCGTGCAGCACGGCATTCTCCACCAGTGGCTGCAGTACCAGCCTCGGCAATGGCAGGTCCCATGGCAGCGGTTCGTCGCGCTGCCAGCGCACCTGCAGGCGTTCGCCCAGGCGCAGCGATTCGATCGACAGGTAGCGCTCGGCCAGCTCGCATTCGTCGCGCAGGGTGGAATCGCCCTCGCCCGCACCCAAGGCTGCGCGGAACAGATCGGACAGGTCGAGCACCGCGCGCTCGGCCACTGCCGGGTCGCGATGCAGCAGGCTGGCGATCAGGTTCATGCTGTTGAACAGGAAATGCGGGCGGATCCGTGCCTGCAGCGCATCGGCCTGCGCGCGCGCGTTGGCCTGCACCTGTGCGGCCCAGCGATCACTCACATAGAAGTAGCGCAGGGCCAGTGCGGTGATAAGTGCGGTGGTTGCGGCACTGCCGAGGGTGAAGCGCCAGAAGCTGATGCCGCTGGCGAAGTTGTCCCCCAGCACCGCATACAGGGCGTGGACGATGCCGGCGCAGACCACCGCGATCAGCGCCGCCAACGCAATCGCCGCGGCCGCGCCCAGCATCTGCGGCAGCTTCGACAGCGCTTGCCGCAGCAGGCACAGGCTGGCGGTCACCGCCAGCGCCAGCCACAGCGCAAAGCCACTGGCCGACAGCAGTTCGCCAAAGGTCCAGTGGCGGCTGCCGTCGGGCGCCAGGGCCAGCACCACCACGACCAGCTCGGCCAGGCCGAGCATCGCCGCCAGCCGTGGCAGGCGGCACAGTTCCGGCATCCACGGCGGTGTGCTGGCCGGGGGCATGGCTCAGGCGACGCCCAGGCGTTCCTGCAGCCAGTCACCCAGCGCCTGGATCTCTTCAGCGCAGACCTGGTGGGCCATCGGGTAGCTATGCCATTCCACCGCCAGGCCCAGCGACTGCAGTGCCTGCGCGCTGTGCGCGGCCACTGCCTGCGGAATCACCGGATCGGCGCTGCCGTGGGCCATGAACACCGGCACCTGCACTGCACCTTCAATACGCTTGGCCGCCTCGGCTTCGGGCAGGTAGGTGGACAGCGCAATCAGGCCGGCCAGCGGCGCGGTACGCGACAGCGCGGCGGTGAGGATGATGGCACCGCCCTGCGAGAAACCGGCCAGGAAGATCTTTTCCGGCGCGATGCCGCGTTCGATCTCACGGGCGATCAGCGCATCCAGCTGCAGTACCGATTCCTGCACGCCGGTCATGTCGGCACGCGAACGGAAGTCCATGCCAACGATGTCGTACCAACCGCGCATCGGCACGCCGTTGTTGATCGTGATCGGCCGCACCGGTGCATGCGGGAACACGAAACGTAGCGCCGGCCAGTGTGGGCGTACCAGTTCCGGCACGATCGGCGCGAAGTCATGGCCATCGGCACCAAGGCCGTGCAGCCAGATCACCGACCACTGCGGCGAAGCGCCGGTTTCCTGTTCCACCGTTTGCAGCATGATGCGGCTCCTTCAAGTTCGAGCCGCATTATGCCGCTGGCACAGGGGAATCAGTACAGCGGCGGTTGCTCGGCCGCTTCCCGGCGCAGCTGGGCGGCGCGCACCAGTACCGGTGGCGGGATGTTCTCCTCGGGGATATCGAGCAGGCCAAGGCGATGCAGGAAGGCGCCCGGGCCCCGCGAGGACGTAAGTGCCACCACCGGAATGGCCAGCACCATGCCGATCACCACCGGTGCCATCCACGCCGCCAGCGACGGCGACACCGCCCACGCCAGCACGCCCATGAAGGCGCCGAACACGCCCAGGCCACCGTAACCGCGGATCAGCGCCATCCAGGAAATGCCGCCGTCGTCGCGCTGCTGGGCGTCCCAGCCCGAATCGCGGCCGGACAGCACTTCGGCCACGCCACGCGACTGCACGTACATCACCACCGGCGCCATCAGTGCGGCCAGCACGGTCTCCACCAGCATCGACACGAATGCGCGGATCGCGCCGCCGCAGCCGCGACGGTCGACCGGGTCCAGCAGCATCGCCAGGTACCCCAGGACCTTGGGCATCAGCAGCACCGCCATGGTCGCAGCGAACAGGCGTACCACCTGTTCCTCGTCCTGGGCGCGCCAGTACACGCTGGGCGACAGGTGCAGCAGGGCGTTGAAGTCGATGCCCTCCTGGAACAACGGGATGGCGATGCCGATCAGCATCAGCATCGCCCACATCGGCGCGGTGAAGTAATGGCCGATGCCGATCAGCATGTGCACGCGGCTGATCCAATGCAGGCCGCGGCTGCCCACCACCTTGCCGTGCTGCAGGTTGCCCTGGCACCAGCGGCGGTCGCGCACCAGCATGTCGGTCAGGGTCGGCGGCCCTTCCTCATAGCTGCCGCCCAGGTACGGCACCATGTGCGCGGCCCAGCCACCCCGACGCATCAGCGCCGCTTCGACGAAGTCGTGGCTGAGCACATGGCCCCCGAACGGCTTGCGGCCCGGCAGCGCCGGCAGGCCGGCCTGATCGGCGAAGGCGCGCGTGCGGATGATCGCGTTGTGGCCCCAGTAGTTGCTCTCGGCACCGTGCCACCAGGCCACGCCGCGGGCGATCACCGGACCGTACACGCGGCCACCGAACTGCTGCATGCGGGCAAACAGGGTGCGGCCGCCGATCACCGAGGGCAGGGTCTGGATCAGGCCAACGTCGGCGTTGTGTTCCATGCCGGCAACCAGGCGCACGATGCTGTCACCGGTCATCAGGCTGTCGGCATCCAGGATCAGCATCTGCGGGTAGGCTCCGCCGAAGCGGCGCACCCAGTCGGCGATGTTGCCGGCCTTGCGCGCGCCGTTGTCACCGCGGCGGCGGTAGAACAGCCGTCGTTGGCCGTCGGGCACGCGCTCGCGCAGCTCGGCGAATACTTGCTCCTCGGCCCGTGCAATGTCTTCGCGGCGGGTATCGCTGAGCACGAAGAAGTCGAAACGTTCCAGCTGCCCGGTGGCGGCCACCGATTCGTAGATCGCCTGCAGGCCGGCCAGCAGCCGTCGCGGGTCTTCGTTGTAGGTCGGCATCAGCAGCGCGGTGCGGCTGTGCACGGTCGGCAGCGGTTTGTCCGGGTCGATGCCGAGGCGGTAGCCACGGTCGAACACCGCGGTCAGGAAGCCGGCCACGGCGCTGGCAAAGGACAGTGCGATCCACGCGAACAGCCCCACGAACAGCACCAGCAGGCAGGCCTCGAGCACACTGATGCCATTGGCCGACAGCACCCGCCACATCATCCGGGTGGCGATGGCGGTCATGGCGAAGGTGCCGCCGAAGATGTACAGCCGACGCAGGCCGATCATGCGCGGCGATGTGCGATGCCTGCGGACCTTCAGCTGGCCGTCGCGAAGGGTCTGCTCGGGCATCTGCAGTGGCGATTCAGCAGGCAGCAGCGCCCAGCCGGCGTCAAGCCGGGGCGTATCCGCTTCCGCGTGGATGGTTTGCCCCCCCATCGCCGCCTACTCCGCGCAGTCGGCACGGCCGGCCATCCCGGCCGGGCTGCATGCACGAAGGTTCCCGGCGCGCCTTCCCGGCGCCCGCACTTGTCCTGGCTGTGCCGGCCTGTGGCCGCACAGTCGATGTCTGTCACTACCGGAACCCACACGATCTCCAACGGGGCGGAATCGAAAATGCGGCGCCAGTCTAGGGCGCTGGATGTAAGCCGCGCGCGAAGGTCTACGCCGGGATTTACCCCCATTCAGCAAACAGCAGGCGATCTCCGGGCGGGGCAGGTGGATGTCGCTTCATCGCCCCAGGTACTGGATCGTAACAAACGCGAACGGTTATCATTTCATTAACCAGGCAGGTCACCGTCTTCGTGCGGCCGAGACCCACCCAGCTGCGCCGGTTCGAGCCGCGCGCCCAACGACCCATGGAAGGGGCTGCCTGCTGACTGCTTGCGCCTGTTGCTTCCACCGGGTCTCCCTCCTCCGATGGAAGCCGTCATGTCCCTGTCGTCCCACCTCCGTAGTGCGCGCCTGCCGCGCACCCGCCTGGCCACCGCCCTGTCTGCCGCCTGCCTGCTTGCCCTCCCCGGCCTGGCCGCCGCCGAAGCCAGTGCCGATGCCTCCACCAAGGACCTGGATACCGTGGTGGTCACCGCCTCGGGCAACCAGCAATGGATCAAGGATGCCCCGGCCAGCATCAGCGTGATCAGCCGCGAGGACATCGCGCGCCAGCCGGTGCATGACCTGGCCACCCTGCTCAGCCGCGTTCCGGGCGTGACAGGCGGCCTCAGCGCCGTTGGCGAGCAGTCCAAGATCAAGCTGCGCGGCATGCCGTCCAACTACACGCTGGTGCTGGTGGACGGCAAGCGCATGGGCAGTTCGGCCTCGACCAACTATCGACCCGACCTTGGCCGCCAGGATCTGAACTGGATCTCGCCCGACCAGATCGAGCGCATCGAAGTGGTCCGCGGGCCGATGTCGTCGCTGTACGGCTCCGACGCCATGGGCGGCGTGATCAACATCATCACCCGCCGCATCGGCGACGAATGGAACGGCAGCGCCACCCACAGCTACACCCGCCCCGGTGACGGCAAGCGCGGTGACACCCAGCAGATCGGCGCGACCTTCTCCGGCCCGCTCGGCGAACGTTTCGGCCTGCGCATCGGTGCCAACAGCATGCGCCGCGATTCGGACCAGTCCAACGGCGGCGTCTACGGCAATGCCTATGCCGGCGAGAAGGACCGCAACGTCGACGCACTGCTGCAATGGAAGCTCAGCGATGCGCAGGAACTGTCGCTGGAAGCCGGCCATGGCGTGCAGCAGGCCTTCATCGATGCCTCGCTGGAAAAGCAGGACGAAGGCGCCTGGGGTGCCAGTGAACTCAAGCGCAGTTCGCTGGCGCTCAACCACGATGGAAAGTGGAGCTTCGGCAACTCGAAGATCAGCGCGTACTGGACCGAGTACAAGAATGACATCGGCGCCACCGGCCGCTCCGAGGCTACCGATACGATCATCGAGGGCAGCCTGACCACGCCGTTCACCCTGGGTGTTGAACACCAGTTCGCCGTGGGTGGCCAGTGGAAGCGCCAGGAACTGACCAACACCGACACCATCGGCCGCGCGCCGATCGACTACGCAGGCAACGCGGTCAACGGCTCCGACCTGCAGGTGGATACCTGGGCGCTGTTCGTCGAGGACGAGCTGAAGCTGCACCGCACGCTGGCCCTGACCCTGGGCGCGCGCCTGGACCACCATGAGAAGTTCGGCGGCCACGTCAGCCCGCGTGCGTACCTGGTCTGGCATCCGGCCGAACAGTGGACGGTCCGCGGTGGCGTCTCCAAGGGCTTCCGTGCGCCCAGCCTGACCGAGAACTCGCCCAGCGCTGCCACCCAGTCCGGCGGCCGTGGCTGCACCTCGCTGATCCCGCTGGGCTATACCCGTGGCGGCTGCTACATGGCCGGCAATCCGGACCTGGATCCGGAAACCAGCACCAACCGCGAGATCGGCATCAGCTTCGACAACGACCTGGTCGATGCCGGCCTGACCTATTTCCATACCGACTTCAGGAACAAGATCGAATACGCACCGCTGGGCAAGTTCAACGGCATCTGGTGGACGCGCATGAGCAACGTGCAGCGCGCGCGTACCAGCGGCATGGAAGGCAACCTGAACGTCCGCTTCGGCGAGCACTGGCGCTGGCGCACCTCGGCGACCTGGATGAAGGAAGCCAAGAACCTGACCACCGGCAGGAACCTGATCGATACCCCGGAGTTCTCGGGCTACTCGTCGCTGGACTGGACGCCCAACACGACGTTCTCCAGCAGCCTGTCGGCGCAGTACACCGGCAAGCAGACCGGCACGGCGACGACCTTCCTCAAGGCCTACACCCTGTATGACCTGACCGCCGCCTGGAACGTCAACGAGGTACTGACCCTGCGTGGTGGCGTCAGCAACCTGGCCGACAAGAAGCTGTACGCGGAAGGCTCCACCGACTACTTCGTGGCCGGGCGCAGTTACTTCCTGAGCATGACCGCGCGCTTCTGACCGGCGACGCGCGCCGCGATCGCGCTGGCGGCTGGCCAGCGCGATCGGCGGTGTTGCGGGTTACTCGCTTTCCAGCGCGGCCGGTGCCGCGTTCTGCGTGGCCGCCGTGCGCGCACGGTCCATTGCCACCGCCAGTTGCTGGCGTGCGAGCAGTTGTTGTGCCTGCACCACTTCAGGTGTCGGCAGGAGCACCGGTCCCGGTGCGTTTTCCGGTGTAGCAGGTGTGGTCATGCAACCTCCATGGACATCCCGCCGCTGCCCGGAATCAGCTGGGGCGGCGGCGGAACTGCGCACCCTATCCTAAAAACAAGGCGGATGGGTGACGGTGCGGCGCCCCGCCGCAGACCTGCACATGCTGGGCGCGTCACATTTTTGACGGTTGAGGGTAGTTTCCTGAACCGGCGGCCTCGTATCATGTAATCGTTTTCCTACAAGGACGTAATCGTCAATGAACGCAGTCGACCTCACCCGCTTCAGCCCGAAGTGGCAGTTCCGCTTCAACTTCTTCCAGCAGCACGGTGCTCCCAAGGAGCCGGGATTCAAACACGCCTGGAAGGCGCTGTCCTTCGGCGACCGCCTGAAGATCAACATCAACTTCTTCGCGTTCTTCTTCGGCTTCATCTACCTGCTCATCCTGGGGATGTGGCGCAAGGCGCTGGTGGTGATCGGCATCGGCATCGTGCTGGGCATCGTCTCCCTGTTCCTGCCGGATGTCGTTGCGCGTCCACTGTTCATTGCCATGAACTTCCTGGTCGCCGCCAGCACCAACTACAGCTACTACCTGGAGCAGGTGAAGGGCAAAGCCAGCTGGAACCCCTTCGAAGGCATGTTCTGAACGATTGCGATTGCCGGACCCGGTACCGGCATGCCAGCAAGCTGAAACAAGGACGCCCGGCTTTTGCCGGGCGTCTTCATTTGTGCCAGCCGCGGCTCAGGCCGCGTAGCGTGCCGCGGCTACCGGCTCGGCCTGCAGCCGGAAGCGCGATACCGCCACCGCCAGCTGCTCGGCCTGTTCTTCCATCGCCCGCGCTGCGGCGCTGGCTTCCTCCACCAGCGCAGCGTTCTGCTGGGTGGTCTCGTCCATCTGCACCACGGTCTGGTTGACCTGCTCGATGCCCGCCGACTGCTCGCGCGACGCCGCCGAGATCTCGGCCATGATCTCGTTGACCCGGCCGACCTGGCCAACGATCTCCTGCATGGTGCGTCCGGCGCCGTGTACCAGCTGCGCTCCGGCACCGACCTGTGCCACCGATGCGTCGATCAGCCCCTTGATCTCCTTGGCAGCACCCGCCGAACGCTGGGCCAGCGCGCGCACTTCACTGGCGACCACAGCGAAGCCACGGCCCTGCTCACCGGCGCGTGCTGCCTCCACTGCCGCGTTCAGTGCCAGGATGTTGGTCTGGAAGGCGATGCCATCGATCACCGAAATGATCTCGGCAATGCGCTGCGAGGAGGCCTCGATCTGCTCCATGGTCTGCACCACCTGGCTGACCACCTGGCCACCTTCACTGGCGACACCTGCAGCGGAGCCCGCCAGGGTATTGGCCTGCAGCGCGTGGTCGGCGTTCTGACGCACGGTGGAGGTCAGTTCTTCCATCGAAGCGGCGGTTTCTTCCAGATTCGCCGCCTGCTGCTCGGTGCGGCGTGACAGGTCACTGTTGCCGGCGGCAATCTCACCGGCGGCCAGGCGGATGCTGGCGGCCGACTGCTGGATCTGGCCAACGATCCGGGTCAGCTGCTGCACGGTGCTGTTGGCATCGTCGCGCATCACCGCGAACACCCCATGGAAGTCACCCTGCATGCGCGCGCTCAGATCGCCGGCGGCGATCGCGCGCAGCAGCGTCGACAGCTCGGCCAGGTTGTGGTCGCTGACCTCCATCATGGTATTGAGGGTTTCGACCATGCGGCGGAAATCGTGGTCGAAGCGCAGGGCGTCGCCGCGCACCGCGAAGTCACCGGCAGCGGCTGCAGCAGCCAGCTGCTGGATCTGATCGTTGATCGCCGCCAGATTGCTCTTGGTGGTGGCCATCGCGGCGCTGAACACTGCCTTCTCGCCCGGCAATGCTTCCATGTCCACGCTGAGGTCACCCACTGCGTAGCGCTGCATCACCTCGACCAGGCGCTGGGTGACCGCATTGCTGGAGGCTACCAGCTGGTTGCTGTCGGCCACCATGCGGCCGTACTCGCCGGGGAATACAGAGGCGTCCATGCGGTAGCTGAGCTCGCCGGCATCGTGGCGACGCGCCATTTCGGACTGCGCGGCCATCACCGACTGCAGCTGGCCGCGCATGCCCTGCATCGCCTCCAGCAGGCGCCCCACTTCGTCATTGCTGCGCGTCGGCAGCGCACTGTCCAGCTTGCCCGCGGCGACATCGCCGGCTACGCGCACCGCTTCGGCCAGCGGCCGGATCGCCAGGCGGCGCAGCAGCACGTAGACACCCGCACTGAGGGTCAAGGCGGCCACCACACCGACCAGCAAGGTCAGCCACAGCAGCTGGCGCGCCTCTGCCACGATCACCGCATGCGGCATCACCACGCCCAGTGCGAAGCGCTGCGGGGCATCGCCCACGCGCAGCGGTACGTACACACGCACGTTGCCGGCCGCATCCGGGGTGAAGGCTTCGAAGCGGCGGTCGGCGGCGATGTCGGCCAGCATGCTGCGGGTCAGTGCATCGCTGCGCGGCTTGCCGATTTCAGCGGGATTGGCCGAAGCCAGCACCACGCCATTGGGCGAGAGCAGCTCGACGCGGCCGGCGCCCATCGGCTTCAGCGTGGCCAGGTGCTTCTGCAGCGCGGCCAGCGAGAAGTCGACGGTAAACACGCCGAGGAACGTACCGTTTTCGACGATCGGCGTACTCAGCGTGCTCATCAGCACCTGCTGGCCGCCGATGTCATAGGCGTAGGGCTCGCTCACCTTCGCCAGCTTGTCGCGGCTGGGTACCATGTACCAGTCGCCGGAGCCGCTGGCGGTCTCGGTGTAGTCGGTCATCGTCGACTGCTGCGGCGTGCCATCGTGCCAGGCCCAGTAGCTCATGTAGCGACCTGTGGCATCGTGCGCCTCGGTGTTGACGAACTCGGCATCCTTGCCATCGAAGGCATCAGCTTCCCACATGGTGCTCTTGCCCAGCCATTCCGGATGGGTACGCAGCTGTTCGCCGAGCACCGCCGCCAGGCTGGCGCGATCGGGCACGTCGCCACGGGCACGCTGGGCCAGCACGCTTTCAACCATGGCATCGTTGCTGGCGAAAGCCGTGCCGAGGTCGGCCGCGACCTGGCGTGCCTCGGCGGTGGCTTCGCTGGCCATGGTCTGGCGCGAGGCATTGACCAGGCTGGCGCTGGCCTGGCGATAGATCAGGAACGCGGTCAGGCCGAAGCACAGCAGCGCGATCACGGCGGTGCCGAGCATCAGCTTGTGGGCGATGCTGCCCGGGCGGCGGGCGGCGACGGAGCGGGAAGAAGGCATGGAAGGATCCGCAAGGCAGTTCAGGACGACCGGCACCGCGAGGGCACCGCGCAGGCGCGCGATCCATCGCGCAGGCCACCGGTCGCCGGGCCGGGCCCAGCACAGGAAGCGCACCGGGTTAGCGGCCGCCCGCCAACGAGGTTGAGGCGGCCGTCCTGCACATTGCTGAACGTACTCAGGGTCGGGTCAGGAACCCGCCCTGCTGCCGCCCTATTCGGCCACGCGGTCCTTGATCCATTCCGCCCGCGGCAGCACTTCGATGCTGCCAGCCGCGTACTGCTGCAAGACATCGTCCGGGCCGAAGCGCGGCTGCCACCCCAACGCCCGCCGCATACGGGCACTGTCGTAGACGCGATCGATGCTCAGCGGCAGCGGCCAACGGCGGCGTTCGAACTCGGCCAGCAGCTGTGGCGCGCGCCGGGCCAGCACGTTGCGCGGCTGGGTGGCCAGCTCCAGGCAGTCCTCGCGCCGGAACGGGGTCGGTGCACAGGCGAGATAGCGGGCGAAGGCAGCGCCTTCATCCAGCAGCAGCGCGGCGTGCGCGCTGGCCACGTCGCGCGCGTCGATGCCACGGTGCAGGCGGAACATCGCCATGCGCTCGGGCGGTTCCGGGAAGCAACGGCCCATGCGCAGCACGCGCACACTGAAATCCGGCGCGGTTGCAGCTTCGGCCAGGGCCTCTGCCTGCAGCTTGGTGCGATGGTAGATGGTGCGCGGCAGGGGCTCGGTGTCCTCGTCGATCCAGCGGCAGCCGCCGGCCACCACCGCGTGACCGTACAGGGCGGTGGTGCTGGTCAGCACGAAGCGCCGTGCACCGGCCTCGCGCGCGGCCTGCAGCAGGTGTGCGGTGGCGTCCACGTTGATCTGCTGGAACACCGCATCCGGCACCAGCCCGACGTGCGGGGCATGCAGCGCCGCGGTATGGATGACCGCGTCGACACCCTGCACCGCCCGCGTGACCGCCTGACGATCGGTGACATCGGCAATGATGCGCGTAGTGGCGAACGGACTGCGATCCAGCCCCACCACTTCATGGGCCGCCGCCAACGCGCCGAAGATCGCGCGCCCGATCCGCCCGGAACTGCCGGTCAACAGAATCTTCATTGAGTCCATTCACTCGAAGCGCCCGGGAACTACCGGGATGCATCGATTCTAGGCACGCTGCATGTCGTCTGCGATAGGGCATGGTTGCAATTGTGCGTTCATCTTGACGACGCCGGCATGGCCAACAACTGACGGGCGACGAACAGTGGATCGTCACCACCGGCGACGTCGGGCCTGACACCGGTGCGCTCCCAGTTGCCACCGGTGCGGAGATTGATCGGTTGCCGGTCCGGAATGCTGATCTGATAGCCATCCGGCAGCAGCACAGGATCATCGAACATATGTGCGGCACCGCCACTGCGGCTGCCAACGATGCGCGCGCGACCCAGCGCCTGCAACGAAAAGGCGACATATTCGGCAGCCGAGCCGGTGCGGCGGTCGATCAGTACCACCAGCGGCTTCAGGTACGCCGGCAGGCTCGCCGGTGGCAACGGCACCGGGGTACGTCGGCCACGCTGCTCCAGTGCCTGCACCTGGGTGATGTTCGCATCCAGCAAGGTACGCACCAGCAGGTCGGCGCTGCCGTCATCACCGCCGCCGTTCTGGCGCAGATCCAGCACCAGCCCATCGGTGTCGGCCAGCAGGGTGAAGGCAGCAGACAGCTTCGGCCTGGCCAGGTCGAGCGGATAGAAAGTGCTCAGCCGCAGGTAACCGATATTGCCCTCCAGCACCTTTACCTCGCGCACGCCTGCACCGTTGCTGCGGGCGTCGGCGCGCCAGGCCATCAGCCAATCGTCCTGTCCGGCGCTGGCATCCACCCGCTCGACGTGGAAATGGCCATCGAATACGTCCAGGTCCTGGTTCAGGCGCAAGCTGAAGGCCTTCGGATCCGCACACGCATCGGCGTAGCGCTGTTCGTTCGACCAACCACGCAGGGCATCGGCGATGCGGGCACCTTCCGCCGCGTCCAGGTACTGCGCCTGTATGG
This sequence comes from Stenotrophomonas sp. CCNWLW162, assembly GCF_037203745.1. Taxonomy (NCBI): domain Bacteria; kingdom Pseudomonadati; phylum Pseudomonadota; class Gammaproteobacteria; order Lysobacterales; family Lysobacteraceae; genus Stenotrophomonas; species Stenotrophomonas sp. CCNWLW162. The sequence continues at coordinate 305,094 of NZ_JBBCBL010000002.1, forward strand.
CCGTGGCCGCCGCCTGCAGCACCGCCTCCTGTGCAGGGCAGGAGGCTGCCAGCAGCGCGCCAAGCATCCACGAAACCGCCATGCCCCACCCCGCATTGATGATATGTAAGTGCTTATATATCATCACGACCATGGATCTCCAACATGCCACCCTGGGCACCCTGCTACGTGCTCTTCTTGATCAGCTCGACCCGGCCGTCGAGCAAGCCTATCGCGATCTGCAACTGGACTACCGGCCGCGTTACACGCCGGTGCTGCGCACGCTGATGGCGCAGGGGCCCTGCCGTATCAAGGACCTGGCGCTGGCCTGCGGGCTCAGCCATTCGGCGCTCAGCCAGACGGTTTCAGCGATGGTGCGCGACGGCTGGCTGCACACCGCCGTCGGCGAAGACAGCCGCGAGCGCATCCTGCAACTGAGCCCGCATGCACTGCAGTCGCTGCCGGCGCTGCAGGCGCAGTGGCAGGCGACGGCGCGCGCGGCACGCAGCCTGGACGTCGATCTCGGGCAGTCGTTGGAGCAGGTGCTGCGCGACACGCTGCAAGCGCTTGAGCAGCGACCCTTCGCGCAGCGACTGCGCGATGGGCGCGTGCGCTGACGCCCTTACTGCTCCGCCGCCATCTCGATTTCACTGAGGAAGGTCCAGCTGCCATTGGCCACGCGTAGCTCCAGTGTGCGGCACTGCGCGGCCAGCGGCGCCACGTTGCCCAGCACGTATTCCTCTTCGGTTGAAGCGCTCAGCCCGGCCTGGGTGAAGGGCGCTGACAGCGCGCCGATCTTTACGGCAGGCGTGCCCGGCTCGGCACACATCACTTCCACAGAGGTGGGAGTGAGAATGCCCCAGGCGGGGCGTGTCATCGTGTGCAGGCCAATCCAGTCCACCTGCCGGCGCTGGCCGAGATCGATGGTGACGGCGACGTTGCCATGCACGCCCACCCAGCCGGCATCCATCGGGTTGCGCGGATCGCCCACCCGGCGGTCGAACAGCTCGTGGCCTGTGCCGTCGGGATAGTTCGCATCCGGCGCCACGCTGTAGCTGTAGGTGGTCTGCACCGGATCAACGATGTATGAGGCACCCAGGCCATACAACCCGCGGTAGGTGTTCATCATCCGTGGCGCTTCGACATGGCCCTGGCCAGGGCCGACCACCTCGGACATGTGGTACTGGTTGAGCCAGGCAACGCGTTTGCCAGCCGAACGTGCACTCCACAACTGCTGGTTGATGCGCTGTACCGAGGCCGGCCGGTAGGCGCCGGACAGCCCGTTGCCGGTATCCATGAACAACGGGCTGCCATGGTTGAACAGTTCGATGTCGGCCCACAGGCCGTCAGCACCCAGCGTTGCCGACAGCGCCTGGAAATACTCCTCGGTAGAATGTCCCGGGCGGTCCCACTGGAACAACCTGGCATGCGAGGCCGCGCCGATGCCATCCTGCCAGATCTGCACGTCCACGCCGGTGGCCGTGCGGAACGCCGCTGCAGCGTTGGCCACACTGGCCGGATCGACGCTGGATGACGCCAGGTAGGGCGCGACCATCACCGGCCGCGAAGGCGTGCTGCCTTTGAGCGCCGTCACGATCGCACGATAGAAGGGCGCACGATCAGCCGACGCCTGTGCCGGCTCGTCGGTGATGTACCAGCCCGCAAAGGCCGGATGCGAACCGTACTGCTGGCCGAGCTGGGCCAACGCCTGCGCTGCATCCTGCGCCACCGCCGTCGCGTTCCGGCCCTGCCAGAAGGCGCCGCATTGTCCCGAACTGTAGGTGGTGCCGACCACGACCTTCATGCCGCGCGCCGCCGCAGCATCAAGCACCGTGCCAAGCTTGCCGGGGAAACCGGCGATCCATTCGAAGTCCTGCACGCCGCTGGCGCATCCCACGCCAGCGCGCGTGGCACGGGTCTGGCCGAGGATGATCGTATCGTTGCCCAGGTCCTGCAGCTCGTCCAGGAACAGCGGCAACTGCGCAGCGGGCAGTTGCTCATCGTTGGCCGAATAGCCAACGTGGACGAAGCTGCCGGTCAATAGGCTGCTGGCGGCGTGGGCCGGCGCGGCACATGCCAGCACCACGATCAATCCAATCCTGTTCATTTTCTACGTCCCTGTCGAGGCCAGGTGAGTGGCGTCGTCGCCCATCCTAGCAACATCGGCCGGCACCACGCCGCGATCACCGGCACGGCTGCGCAATCGCCCACTTCCGCTGCACCCGCGGCAGAGCACACCCGAACCCATTTCAAGCGGTTGATTCATTCATCTGCGTGATCGAGCCTGCGCGCACCTTCCCCTTGGAGTTCTTCTCATGCGCACGCCACCGGCACCACTAAGCCTGGACGAACGCAATCGCCGCTGGGCCCTGGCCCGCGACCTCATGGCCAGTGAGCAGCTCGATGCACTGGTCGTGCATGGCGATCGGGAGGCTGCCGCCCCGGCTGGCTTTTCCCCGGACTGCTATTTCACCAACGATCGCCCGGGCTCGATCGTGGTATTCGTCGGCGACGAGCCGCCACGGGTATTCACCTTCGCCTCGTTGATGATCGCCGACCACCTCCAGGCCGGCCTGCGCGGCGACCTGCAATGGATCGCACCCGAGCAACTCTGGGTAGGGAAATCCGGTCAGGAAGTCGGCCGCTGGCTGCAGCAGTGCGGCCTGTACTCGGCGCGCATCGGCGTGCTGGGGCTGGAGCCCTATCCGCCGTTCTACTTCGACGGTGCGATGCCCGCACGCACCCTGCAGGGCATGCAGGCGGCGGTACCGGGCGCGGAATTCGTACCGGTGTTTCGGGCGTTCTTCCAGCGTGCCTCGGTGAAGAGCCAGGAGGAACTGGCGCTGATCGCGCACGCCGCCTGGATCGGTGAATCGATGAGCGAGGCGCTGCGTGCCACTGCTCGCCCTGGTGTTTCCGAAGCCGAACTGGTTGCCGCAGTAACCGCCACCTGTTTCTCGTTGGGGGGCTATACCGCCGAAGTGCTGCTCGGCTCGGGTCCAGAGTATGTAGGCTGGGGGCCACCCGCCTGGCAGTACCGTGCGCAGCCGCCGCGCGTCCTGCGCGATGGTGATCTGGTGTTGTCGGAGATCTTCGCCCTGTACGGGCTGATGGAAACCCAGCACCAGGCTGCGGTTGCGATCGGCGAGGTGCACGACGACATCCATCGCGCCGCCACCGTTGCCCGCAGCAGCTACGAGGCAGGCCTGTCCGCACTGCGCGTGGGCAATACCTTCGGCGATGTCGTCGACGCGATGGAAGCCCCCCTGCTGGAGGCCCGTGGCTGGCATGTGCACCCGCTGGTCCACAGCCTCAACCCCTATGGACCGGTTGGCTTCGGCCGTGCACCGGGCATCGAAGCGCTGCCGGAGGCCACGCGATATGCGCATATCGCGCCGCTGCCGACCGTCGGGCGCGAACTGCCCCTGCAGGCCGGCATGTGCTTCGCCTTCGAACCAAACTGCGCGTTCGGCCGGCACATGGCCAACATCGGCGGTACGGTCATCGTCGGCGAGAACGCCGGCGTAGCCCTCAACGAAAACTCCACCTGGTTGATGCGGGCCGATGCCTGAGTTCATCGCCCACCTGCAGACACCGGCGCGACAGCGGGCAGCCGAGACGCGCAGCGAGCAGACCCGAGCCCGACTGCTGCAGGCCGGGCTTCAGCTGTTCAGCGCGTTCGGCGTGGAGGGCGTGCGCACTCGCCAGCTGGTGGACATAGCGGGCTGCAGCCAATCAGCCATTCCCTACCACTTCGGCGGCAAGCTGGAACTGTATGCCGCCGTGCTCAAGCGCGCCGCACAGGCCATCGCCGAACAGCTGCCTTTGCCCAGCGTGCCACCCTCCAGTCCACGCCAGGCCGCACAGCAGTTGCAGCGGCTGATGCGGGCATTCGTGCACGCGCTGCTGGCTGCATCCGATGCAGGCCCACGGACCCTGTTGCTGGCCCGGGAGCAGATCCAGCCGACGGCTGCATTCGCCAGCGCCCACCGTGAGCTGTTCGGGCCGCTGCATGGCGCGTTGGCCGAGTGCGTGGCCCGTCTGCGAGGCACCGATGCATCCAGCACTGAGACGCTGCTGCGCACCCACGCCCTGCTCGGTCAGGCAATCGTCTTCGCTGTCTCGCACGGCGCCCTGCAGACACGGCTTGGAGCAACAGCAGCGGCAGCCGAAGTTGAGACGATCGCAGCCATCGTCGGCGGCATGGCCTTGGCGGCAGCACGCGCGGCGCCAGCCTGAATGGGCATCACCGTCAACCGGATGCGCAGGCCAGGTGAAAGCGACCCTGAAGATGGCGACCTGGACTTAGCGTGCCATGGCCAACGATGGTCGCCGTCGTCGAACGCGGCGACACCCACGCAACGGGAGATTTCACATGGCTGACCAGCAACGCGGCACCTCCAATCGGGGTTTCGCCTCGATGGACCAGGGCAAGCAGCGCGAGATCGCTGCCAAGGGTGGACGCGCTGCGCATGCGTCCGGCAACGCACATGAGTTCAGTCCTGCTGAAGCGCGCGTCGCGGGTCGCAAAGGCGGCGAAGCGATCAGCCGTGATCGACAGCACATGGCTGCGATCGGTCGCGAAGGCGGGCATGCGCGCCACGCCAATACGCGGCAGCAGCAGGGCCAGTCCACGACCCTGGCGGACGACCCGAAGCGCCAGCAGGGATGAGTAGCCCGTAGTCAGTCCCGCAACCGCTGCCGCTGCAGGCCGATGGCCGCCAGCAGAGCCATTGCACCCGCCACGGCCATCGCCCAGCCAAAGCCACTGGCCATCGCGCTGCGGTACCAGGCCAGCATCTGCGGTGTGGACACCATCGAGGTGTGCCGCAGAACCAGCGCGCGCGCCTGCTCGGCCACGCCTGACTGCCCGGCAACCTGTGCGGAGCTGGCGAACTGTTGCACCGCACGCATGCTCATCAGGCTGCCCAGCAAGGCGATACCCAGACTCATGCCAGCCTGGCGCAATGCGTTCATCGTGGCCGAGGCAATACCCGCGCGCTCGGGGGGTACGCTGGCCATGACCGCCATGCCGGTGGCCGGCACCGCCAGGCCCATTCCAACGCCAAGCAGCATCAGCAGTGCATTGGCGTGCCAGCGCGACGTATCCGGTTCGAACGTGGTCATCGCCAACAGCGACACCCCGGTCAGGGCATAGCCCAACACCAGTGCGGTCGGCAGGCCGATATGGGTAACCAGCCGGCCGAACAGCAGCGACAGCGCGCCCATCAACAGGAACTGCGGGACCAGCTGCGTTCCCGCCAGTGCCACACCATGGCCCTGTGCCTGCTGGAAGAACAGCGACAGGAAGAAGAGGCTGGCATAGGCGGTGAAGCCCAGCACGAACGAAGCCAGGTTGAGCATGCCGAAGCGGCGGCTGGCAAACAGGTCCAGGGGCAGCAGTGGTCGTGCCACCAGGCGTTCGACGATGCCGAACAGGATCAACCCGGCGGCTGCGACGCCCAACGCCAGCAGCGTCAACGGGGCCAGCAGACCATGCTCGCCGATCGCGATCAGGCCGTAGCTCAGCGCACCCAGTGCGACCATGCTGAGCAGCTGCCCGGCAGGATCCAACGCGGCATGCTCTGGATGCAGGCGTTCGGCAATACTCCAGGCACCGAGTATGAGCGCCAGCAGGCCCAACGGCAGGTTGATCAGGAAGATGCTCGGCCAACCGGCACGCTGTACCAGCACCCCGCCCAGCAGCGGTCCAAGCACCAGGGCCAGGGCACTGAACGCCGACCAGCCGCCGATCGCACGTGCACGCTGGCGCGGATCAGGAAACGCATGACTGAGGATCGGCATCGCGCTGGGAATCAACAGCGCACCAGCGACGCCCTGCACCGCGCGCCCGGCCACCAGCATCGACAGGTTGCCGGCACAGGCGCAGAGCAACGAGCCGAGAGTGAAGGTCGCCACGCTGAGCAGCCACATCCGCCGATGGCCATAGCGGTCCCCGAGCGGACCGGCCGACAGCATCAGCGCTGACAGCGCGATCGCATAGGCATTGATCACCCACTGCAGGCCGGCCATGTCGGTCCGCAGTGCCTGCTGCAGGGTCGGCAGGGCGACGTTGACGATGCTGATGTCCAGCGAGGCGAGGAACGTGCCGAGATAAGCCGCCAGCACCAGGGCTGGCCGTTGGAAGCGATGCATGAACGGATCCCGCGGAGGGCGTGCGCGCATCGTAGCCACTGACTGACCGTCGGTCAATGACTGACGGTCAGTCGTCTGCACAGGGCAGCTAGAATGGTGGCCGCCGCACCCGGACCACGCCCACCATGCAGACCCCAGCTGTCGCCAGGCCCCGCACCAAGCCCGCCGAAACCCGCCAGGAAGAACTGATGGACGCCGCGCAGGCGCTGTTCCTGTCGCAGGGCGTGGAAGCGACCACCATCAGCGACATCGTCGCTGCCGCCGACGTGGCCAAGGGCACCTTCTATACCTACTTCGCCTCGCGCACCGAAATCCTGCAGGCGCTGGCGCAGCGCTATACGCGGCAGTTCATGGATGGGGTGGATCTCGCCGTGCAGCAGCATCCCGCCCATGATGGCGTGGCACGCCTGCGCGCCTGGATCCGCGCCAACATCGAGCTCTACGTGCGTACCCATGCGCTGCACGACGTGGTGTTCGCCAACCACCACCATCACCAGCGCGGCAATGCCGAACGCAATGCGATCCAGAAGCAGCTGCGGGAGATCCTCGACGCGGGCATCGCCGCCGGCCTGTGGCAGTTGCCGGCACCGCAGGTCACCGCATCGTTGATCTATGCTGGCGTACACGGCGCCACCGACGACCTGATCGCGGCACCGGCCCAGGATGCAGACGCCTTCATCGCGGCGGTGGTGGCCGATTGCCTCCGCATGGTCGGCATCTCGCCCGCCTTGGCGCGTGGTGGCAAACGCCGCTGAGAGGCAGCCCCTTCGCTCAGGCGTGGGCCAGGATGTTCAACAACCGCCCGAACGGGTCGCGCACGAAGAAGCGGCGCACGCCCCAGGGTTCATCAACGGGACCGTACTCCAGCGCAATGCCGGCCGCGCGCATGCGCTCCAGCACCTCCTGCAGGTTGTCCACTTCGATCGACAGGTCCGGCACCGGGGTTCCGGCGCCGCCTTCGCTGGCGAAGCTGACCTGTGCCAGCGCACTGCCCTGGCCGCCATGGGTGACGATCCAGCCGTGGTCCATCAGCACGGCCATGTCGAGCAGGTCGCCATAGAACGCGGCGGCGCGCGACGGATCGGACGTGGCGATGTTGGCGACGACGCGTTTGACGGCCATGGCACGCTTCCGTTGGAAAGGACACGTCGAGACTGCCCGACCTTGCGCGTAAACAGAAGAGCCCCGTCGGAGACGGGGCTCGCCAACAGCCCATCATGGCTGGGCTTAGACGGCGCCACAGCGCTCCATGATGCAACGGTCGTACTCGTACTGGCATTCCATGGCATCACCGCCACCGGACAGACACGCCTGATAGGCCTTCCAGCAGGGCAGATCGCAGGGCGGAATCGGCCCGGCCACGGCAACAGAGCCGCTGCAGGCCAATGCGAACACGGCACCCACGATCATTTTCCTGAGAATACGCATCGACATCACTCCCTGATAAGCCTGGTGAGCCCAGGCCGGCTCACCTTAGCGTCGCTGCAGGGATAACAGGTGAAGATGGCAGCGACGCCGCTTCGCCTCAACGCCCGAAACGGCGCGATGCAGGAACACCGTCGGGCGCCGGGACGTGGCTGTTCGCGCAACGGTGCCGATAGCTTCGATGCTCCTCTATCCGGTCCCGCAATGCTTGTGCCAGCGGTTCATCCGCTGCCAGCGCGTCGATGACGCCTGGCCATATGCCGTTGTCGCTCCAGCGCAGGAACCGGACATAGACACTGCGCCAACTTCCTCTGTCAGGCTTGAGCTCATGCCAGACAACATCGTTGTCGACCACCCACAGCACCTGCTCCACGAAACGGCGGTAATGCCCCTGGTTGCCACGGGCCCTCGTACCCACACTGCCCGGCAGGCGCTCAAGCAGCTGCGACCACTGCACATCCGTCAGCCTGTGCATGCCGACTTCCGTCGCCTGAGGGTCTGCACATGGTGTTTTACCCATCGCTTCATCACCTGCCATCTGCGTGCTGCCCGGCGCCGACGTCGCCTTGATTGGTCAACTCAAAGGTGGCAAGGCGGCATCGGGGCCGGGGAGCCATGTACAGCGACGATCCGATACCGCCCTGCCGGGGTCGGTCCAGGCAATCCGGGGTGCGCCACGATCCATTTCCTTCAAATCCTGTGGCGATCGCCAGTTCCGACATGACCGATGCTATCCATGCACGGGTTGCAGAGTATTGCCGTACGCCTCGAAGATGTGTCGGGGTGTGACAGCCGCACCGGTTCCATCTACACGCCTGGCAGGAAGACATAGCCAATACCCCAGACGGTCCGCAGAAAACGGGGCGCCGCAGTATCCTCACCCAGCTTGCGGCGCAAGCGCGACACCTGCACATCGATGCTGCGGTCCGCCACATCTGCACCTGCGCCCTTCAGACTCTCCAGCAGATAGTCACGTCCCAACGGACGGCCAGGATGGCGCAGGAAGATTCGCAACAGCTGCAGTTCGGTACTGGTCAGCATCACCGGCTGTTCATTGCGACGCAGCTCCATGGTTGCTCCGTTGAGAACAAACGGTCCGAACGATGTACTGCCTGTCGCGCTCCACAGCGCCGTAGCCAGCGTCATGCGCTGCCGCCGCTGCAGCGAACGCAATCGCGCCACGACCTCACGCGGTTCGAACGGTTTTCCAAGGATATCGTCGGCGCCCATCTCCAGACCCATGATGCGATCCGTTGCTTCTCCTCTCGTGCTGAGCAGCAGGATCGGTACCAGGTGCCCATGGGTACGCAATCGATGGCAGATCATCAGGCCTTCGGCGCCCACCTCATCGGAATCGATCAACACGAAGTCATGCGCTGAGCGCTGCAGAAGGCGCTCCAGGTGCGCCCTCTCATGCACGACCTGCACGGAGAAACCGTGATTGCGCAGATAGCTGCGCATGTGCAGCTCGGTCCGTGCCACCAGCAACAGCACACGGCCTGCAGGCGCATCCGCAGCCGGCACGCACGTTTCCCAGTCCAGCGAGGGAGCCGGCAGTTCACGCACGACGGCGCATCACGTCGAGCTCCGCGCCACGGGCCCAGGATCCGGCACTGCCCAACGTAAGCTTCGGCCCCCCCGGCAACGGGCGGACAGCAGCATCGTCATCATCGCTCTGCGCGCGCAGGGGCACTGGCTGCGCGTCGGCTGGCGTCATCGCCGCCGTCGGGGATGGCACGAAGGCAGGTGCTCGGCGCAATCGCCGCTCGCGGGAGCGTTGCTGCTCGTCCAGGCGCCGCTGCAGCGCCTCACACAGCATCGGATTATCTTCGATGACGCGCAGGACGATCGCCCATACGCCGGCATCGCCCCAGCGCTGGAAGCGCATGTAGACGCTGCGCCAGCCACAGGTGGCCGGCTGCAGCTCATGCCACACCAGATCGTTGCCGACCACCCACAGCACTTCGTCGATGAAAGTGCGATAGCGCTGCACGTCGCGCTGCGCGCGAACCCCAAGGATTCCTGGCAGCTGCCTCATCACCTGCTGCCACTGTTCATCACTCAATCTCAGTTGCATCGTCATTGCACTCTTCCATCTGGACTGTTGCATTCGTCGTAGTTCACGGCCACGTAGAAATGCGACCTGGTACCTATAACGACTCAAGGCACACTCCCCCTACCGCTCTTTCATCGGCTATACCCGATCCATTTCCAGCGGCCGGATATGGACAGTCGTGTCCAATCCGGCCCCAAGATGAATGCCCAATCCCCATGCCTTCGCACCCTTCTGGACGTCATCACAGCAGCTGATCTAACGTAGGCCACCGAGTTGTGCGGAGACCGGTTACGTCGATGCGTCAGGACTCCTCCCCCGCGCCGCCAGGAACATCGCCTGATGACGATGACTTCCCGGGGTTTCTCGACCGGCACTACCCCTTGCTGCTGGGCTATCTGCGGCGACGCATGCAGGCTTCCGACGAGGCCGAGGACATCACCCAGGAGAGCTTCGAGCGGCTGATGCGGTACCGTGGGCAACCCGCTGCGGCGCTGAAGCAGCTGCTGTTCCGCATCGCGTTGAACATCCTGGCTGACCGTGGCCGGCGCGAGCTGGTGGCGCAGGCCCAGTCGGGGCAGCTGATGGCCGAGCTCGGTGAAGAGGTGGCACCGGCCAGCGCGATGCCCGACCAGTACGCGTCCCAACAGCAGGAACTGCTGATGGTGCGCGAGGCAATCGGGCGGCTGCCGGAGCTGTGCCGCCGCACCTATCTGCTCAACCGGCTCGATGGCCTGTCCTACCCGCAGATCGCAATGCACCATGGTGTCAGCGTGAAAGCAGTCGAAAAGCAGATGTCCAAGGCCTTGACCCTCATCGATCGCCACCTGAAGGCACGCGGCGCAGAAACGGTACGCTCCCCATGACCTCCATTCATTCCGCCCGCGACGAACGCGACGAACGCGACGACGACGATGTCATCGCTGCCGCTGCCGCCTGGGTGATCCGGCTTGAAGCCGACGACGCCAGCGCAGAGGATCGGGCATCCTTCGAACACTGGTTGCAGCAGTCGACCCTGCATCCAGCACAGTTCGCGCGCGCTCAACGCAGCCACCTGCTGGCCCAGGCACTGGCAGGTGATGAACTGTTGCGCGCCGAGCTGCACAGCGCCCGTCGCGCACCAGTCAGGCAGGCTCGCTGGCGCTGGCCCGCCGGCATTGCTGCGGCACTTGCGGTACTGCTGGTACCGCTGCTGGTCCTGCAGCCCTGGCGCCCGTCCCCCGAGCATTTCGCCACTGCGATCGGCGAGCGACGCGACGTTACCCTTGAGGACGGCAGTCGCTTGGTACTCGACACCGACACCGAGATCAGTGTGCGTTTCACGCACAGCGAGCGGCAGCTGCAACTGCTGCGCGGGCAAGCCCAGTTCACGGTCGGCGCCGATCCGCGACGCCCGCTGGTCGTGACTACCGACGACGTCTGGATCCGCGATATCGGTACTACCTTCCAGGTCCGACGCGCCCCCGATGGCGTGGACGTGGCATTGCTCGATGGCAAAGTCGACATCGGCCACAAAGGGAGCTCCACCGCCCAGGCATCGCTCACCCCCGGGCAGCAGGCGCGCGTCGATCCACAGGGACGAATCCAGATCGGCAACACCAACAACGATGCCCTGCATGCCTGGACGCAGGGGGCCCTGCTGGTCGAGCGGCAGCGCCTTGACCGGGTGTTGGCCGAGATGAACCGCTACCGCACCCAGCCACTGCGCCTGGCCGACACTGCCGACGGCACGCTACTGATCAGCGGGCGGTTCAACGTACAGGACCAGCAAGCTTTCCTCGCCGCACTGGACGCAGGCTGGTCACTGACGGCCCGCCCTGGCGACCACAACGAGATCGTCCTGTACCGACGCCGCCAGTCCAACTAGCCCCCCATGCATTCTGTGCCCAGCCCGCCTCGCGCGACGCCAGCTCTCCACACCCGCCCATGACCCTGCCCCTGCACCGGCTCCCCCTGCTGCTCGGCCTGCCGTTGCTCGCCTGTAGCGTGCCCATGCATGCGCTGGCGGCTACGGCCACCACCGCCGCATCACTGGCCATTGCCCCCGGACCATTGGAAGCGGCGTTGCAGGAGTTCCTCGCCCGCAGCTCGGTGAAGTTGAACCTACTGTACTCGCCGGCACTGCTCGCGCATCGGCGCAGCAACGGCGTGGCAGCCGATGCTTCTCCCCGTGAGGGACTGGCCCAGCTGCTCGGCGGCAGCGGCCTCACCGCACTGGAAATCAGCCCCAACACCTATCTGCTGCGAGTCGCACAATTGCCGCGCCAGCGGGAAGCCGAGGCAACGCCGCGCACCTCCGAACTCGATGCCGTACAGGTCACCGGCAGCCGCATCCCGCGAACATCGCTGCAGAGCAGTGCACCGCTGTCAGTCATCACCGCCGAACAGATCCGGGCCAGTGGCAGCACTTCGGTATTCGACGTACTGCGCCGCTGGCCGGGCATGAACGCCTATCACCCTTGGGATGTGTCGACCAACTTCGGCAATTCACCGACGACCCCGCTTGCACTGTCTTCGACCACCGGCCTGCTGGCCCTTGGCCCGCAGGCCACCCTGTTCCTGATCGATGGCATGCGCACGACCAGCTTCGGCCTGACCACCGCGGGCTTCGGCAGCATCGTCCCGCTCGACAGCATTCCGCTGGGGATGATTGATCGCATCGAGATCGTCAGCGGCAGTGCATCAGCGGTCTACGGCTCCGATGCGATGGCCGGTGTGATCAACATCGTGCTAAAGCGTGACTATCAGGGCGCGGAAATCAGCACGTACGCCGGCATGTCCTCCCGCGGTGATGCCGCACGCCATGGCCTCGCCGCCAGCCTCGGTGGGACGATGGACAGCGGGGCGCAGTGGACATTGGCATTCGATCGTAGGCGCGACGACGGCCTGCTTGGCAGCAGGCGTAGCTGGGCCACGGTAGACCAGCGTGCAGCTGGCCTGGATGATCAACGATTCGCATTGGCGGCGATCAACAGCTCCGGTGTAAAACGGCCCGCAGATTGCGTCGGGAATGATGTCAGCCCCAGCGGCCAGCGCTGCAGCCTGGATCCCCCCCGCTACACCCGCCTGGTGCCGGCCAGCGAGTCGACAGCCGCGATGGCCACCTATCGGCAACCTCTGGGCGAGCGCACTGAACTGGGTGCGACCCTGCGCATGGCCGAGGCCCGCACCTACGCACAATACGCACCGGCGAAGGTGCTGCTGGTCAATGACGCGCAGCCGGCGCGGCAGCACGTATTCTTCGATACCGGCCCGATCTACCTCGATTCGGACATGCACGATGCCGATCTGCTGGTGACCCTGCGTGGTGGTGGATCCCGCTGGAGCTGGAACAGTGCCGTCTTCCACCACAGCAATACCGTGATCAATCGTGCCAGCGGCATCGTCGACCTGCCGGTGGCCGGCTATGAGGAGCAACAGCTGATCGACCTGGGCTACGCCCTCGGCGGCGGACCCCACACAGCCCCCCTGCCCGGTTTCGGTGCGGAAAACCGGCTTCGTGGCCGCTATCGTGCCGAAGGTCTCAGCGCCGATATCGGCGGTCCGCTCCTGCAGCTCGCCCACGGCCCGGTCGAGGCACGCACGGGTATCGAACTACGTCACGAGCATCTTGGATTCGCTACGGACCTGTCCGCCAACCGCACCGGCTACTCAAGCTACGCGGCATATCTGGGCGGCAACCCGGCTCCTTTCAACATCCAGGCGCTCCGCTTGTCCCAGTTTGGCGAACTCGCCATCCCCTTTGCGCGCGGTGCGGTGCTGGACCTGGCCTGGCGCGCGGACCGCGATCCCCGCTTCGGCACCTCGTTCACGCCGCGTGCCGGCATCACGTGGGCGCCGCTGGAGGAATTGACCCTGCGCGCTTCCTATGGCGCCGGGTATCGCGTTCCCACTCTGTATGAGGAGCGTGCACCCAGCGTGCTTCCCCCGTTGGCCGGCAACGCACTGGGCCTGCCCGCCACGCCTGGACTGGAACCCTGCAAGCTCGACACCAGTACGGTGCCGACCTGCATTCTGGCGTTCCAGCCCACCCGCAGCACTTCACTGCGCCCGGAGCGCTCGCGCAGCCTGACACTCGGCCTGCAATGGTCACCGTCGACAGCCCTGGATCTGGAGATCAATCACTACCGGATTCACCGTCTCGATGAAATCGTTCCCCACGTTGACGCGAGTGATACAGCCTCGTTGATCCGCGATGCCAACGGCATCCTCACCGGAATCCGTTTCTACCTCGCCAATCAGGGCCGATCACGGGTGAGCGGCTGGCAGGGACAGGGCACCTGGCGCCTGGATGGCCCAGCCATGAACCAATGGCAGATCCGCCTGCAGGCGGACTATCTCGAGACGCTCCGGCGTGACATACCGTCGGCACCGCCACGTGGCAACCTGGCCGGTGACAAAACGCCACGATTACACGCATCCATGGAGCTCGATTGGCGCAGGGCCGCATGGAACCTGCGCCTGACCGTGCGCCATCGCAGCGGCTTGACGGCGCCATGGACCTACGTTGAAGACTCGCCAGAGCTGGTACTGGCCCGCAAGCTCCAACGTGATCTTCCTGCCATGACCACCCTCGATCTGGGCATCGGCTACGAGCCCAGCGAGCGATTGACCCTGGCATTGCAGATGTTCAATGCGACCGATCGCACGCCGAAGAACTACAACGGCAGCCCGTTGGGCTATACCGTGGCCGACGACGATCCCATTGGCCGCTACCTCCAGTTCAGCGCCACACAGCGCTTCTAGCGCTGCCCGCGTGCTGTCGCCAGCACCAGGCCGAAGGCCACCAGCAGGCCGCCAAATACGCGATCGATCCAGTGGCGTACCGCCAGCAATCGATCACGCACCCGCCGCGTGGAAAAGAACAACGCCACCGCCGAGAACCAAGCGATGTGCAGTGCGGCGATGAACACGCCATAGCCGATCTGCACATGCAGCGGCGTGTCCTGCCGGATCACCTGCATGAACAGGCTGACGATGAAAATCGTCGTCTTCGGATTCAGCAGGTTGGTCAGAAAGCCGACCCGTAGTGCGCCCAGGTCCGAGAGCGGCGCGACCTCTGCGGCCGCCAGATCACCTGCAGGCTTCGCACGAAGCATCCTGATACCCAGGTAGATCAGATACACCGCGCCGGCCAGCTTGATTGCATTGAACAACCAGATGGACTGGCGGATCAGCACCCCGACCCCCAGAAGCGTGTAACTCACATGCACAAGCACGGCCAGGCCGATACCCAGCGCCGTGATGACACCTGCCCGGCGTGACAGCAGCAGGCTGTTGCGCGACACCATCGCAAAATCCGGGCCCGGGCTGATCGTCGCCAGGAGGGCAATGGTGAGTACAGCGAGCAACTCGGGCATGGCGCCTCCAAGGATTGAATGCGCAACCACTGTAACCGAAGCCAGCCTGGATCCCGTTCTTCAGCACAGGAAACCCCATGTCACAAAGTGGATTTTTCTACTTTCATATCCATGTCCTTGAATCCCGACTTTATGGATGGATGCCCGCTATGAATGGGCGCCCGCATCTATGCGAATAATCCAGGCCACCTCACTGGAATCACGACATGTCCCGTACAAAGTCCCTTCCCGCGATCATCTGCGCTCTCTCCAGCGCCCTGCTGCTCTCAGCGTGCGCCGCCATTCCGGGCTACGACCCGAGCTACGACCAGAGTGGCTACGGCCATAGCCGAGATGACTACTATGTGCCGGCTCCGGCTACGGTGCCGATCGAAGATGGTTCGGGCGTGGTCCGTTGCGAATCCATCAAGGGGCGCAGCCAGGATTGCCGCGTCAACGGACGCGCGCGCCTGATCCGCCAACTGTCGAATACACCGTGCGAGGAAGGCAAAACATGGGGCAAGGGCCGAAATGGCGTATGGGTGACCGGGGGCTGCCGGGCCGAGTTTGTTGGCGAAGGCCGGCGCCGCCATCACTGAGCTGCCTTGCCCGCACGCTGCATCCATCGCAACAGGCACTTTGTGACATCCACAACAACGACCGCACGATTGGAAACATGCCTCGGGTTCCAGCAGAATCCCTGCACGGCGTGCCCCACGTACATGTCCCATCATCGTCACGGGATGCCAGCACGAGACATGGCCAGCCATAGCTGGTGCAGTCAGTACCAGATCAACCCATCCGCCATGCCGGCTCCTCCCAGCGGGCCGGCATGGCTGCGCACCATGCACCATCCGTTCCCATGAAGAAATACATGATTCCCTTCACTCTCCGGTTCCCTTCCGATCTTCGTGATCGCCTCGACTTCGCCGCACGCAGCGGCGGTCGATCACTGAATTCAGAGATCATCGCGCGACTGGAGGAGAGCTTCGGCGATGTCTGCGATCGTATCGGCAAGGCGCGACTGCAGGAAATCACCGAAGTCGAGGCTGCCTTGGCCACCAGCCGAGAGTTCATCGCCATGCACACCCACTTCCTGTGTGACACCGCGCTCAACGGAGCAGAACGCAGGCAGATCGAAGCACGTCTACTGCGCAGCGAAGACCGGGTACGCCGCCTGGATGCTCTCCTTGCGTATCTGCATCGCGACGTCGAAGGCATGCGCCGCCTCGATCAGGCACTCGGTCCTCGCACCTCACCAGCTGACTGAGCAGAGCTCTCCCTGAATCCTTCCTTCTGCATCATCATGCCGTCCTCCCCCTCTCCAGCAGGCGACCGCGTCCTGCGGGTACGTCCCTATCTCCCCGGCCTGATCAGCGCCGTCGGCATGGCCGCGCTCGTCTATACGCTCGACGCCCAGTTTCCCTTGCCGCCGGAACCGCATTTCACTGTTCACGTGGTCACTGTGCATCAGGCGCACCTGCTGCGCCCGGGCGCGCTCGCCACTACAGTCATCAGCGCCGCTGTCGTACTGCTGGTCGCACGTATCAGTCGGCTTCACAGGATCGGCACCGCATTGGTCACACTGCTGGCGAGCCTGCTTTCCCTGGCAGCCTCAACCCTGGCCATGGGCTGAGCGAAGCTCACTCAGGGCCCCCTGCATCGCGGTTGCCTGACATCTGCGCCGATGCAGCTTTTCGGTCAACGCTCCTGGCTCCAACGAGCCCATCCGGTCAGAGCTGCTGAACAGCCGCCGTTGATTCCAGAGCGTGATCGTGCGCGCAGATTTGGCGCAGGCGCCGCCGGATAATTGCGCCGCCTTGGATCGGGGCTGGGTGGAATCCCCAACGCCGGTCCAGCGGGGGGAGCTTCCCGCCGCAGGGAGGCCCGCGACGGGATGTACATGCACAGTGCGTTGCCCCAAAAGCAGAATTAGAAATAGCCCTCGATACATCAGCCCGATCACGAATACGTGCGAAACAGCCCTGCCCGACGTTCGCTGCCAGGAATCTCAGGCAAGACGCAATCCCACCTCTTCCAGCGAGTCGCAGCCATGTACAAGGCCCGGTTTTCCACGCTTCTGTTGTGCGCTTTGGGACCAGCATCGGCGGGACACGCCGCAGATGGGATCATCCACTTCCAGGGCGCCATCGTCGAGCCCGCGTCCTGCCTGCCGCAGCTTCAACCAAGGATGGCCCCATTCCGCATCTGGTGCGATGCGGAACGCGCCCAGGCTGCGGGCAAGCCTGCTGATCGCTTTCGTCTCAGCGCTCGGCACGTGAGGGTCCAGACACGTCCGGTCGTATTGAAGACCGACGTGCCCGGCAGGCGCGACGTACAGGGATACGAGGTGACCCTAGCGTACCTGTAACATCGGCGCTGCCCAGGCCGTCTCCAAGCGAGCGTTACTTGTAACTCAACGTGACGGTGGCCCGGCCATTGGCCTGGCCACCGCCAACGGCGCTCGCGACCTGGTAGTAGCGTGCCTTGAACGGCACCACGTAATCGCCATCCTTCGACTGGCCCAACTGCTTTGGCTGGCCGAACGCCACAGGCTGGCCAGCACTGTCGAGCACCTGGATGCCTACGCCCGACGCCGTTCCCGTGCCGGTGTCGATGCCCAGAACACCTGGCGTGCTGGACGCATCCGGCGTCGCATCCATGGTCAGTGAAACCATGTTCTCGATGCCATTGGGCGATGCCTGGCAATTGACTACGACCTGGAAGTCTTTGCTGGCCGTGGTACTGCCCACGCCACGGAATCGATTGCGGAATTCCTGCCCGAGATTGACGGTCTGGTTGCGAGAGCCAACGGCTACCTGGCACGAAGGGGCAAGAATGCGGATGTCGCCAATCTGTGCCATCACGAGTCGCTTGGTAGCGTCCGCCCCCTGCTGGATACGTCCCACGGGAACGGAAGAAACAGGGCCATTTCCAACACGATCGGCTGTCTTGATGATCTCCAGCTGGAACATCCAGTTCCACTGAGCAAAGCGTCCTGCTTGCGAACCTGGTCCAATAACAATGGTCCTGCTGCCCGGAAACAGAGTACTGGTCCAACCCGAATCGACCAGAGAAAGCCGGTAGCCGATGCCCGGAACGTTTGTGGAAAAAACGTCGCTCCTTCCTGCTACCGGGTCTCCCCACAGAACTACGTTCTCAAACGTAATCGACCCACCAGAAGGGCCGCAATACCACACATCTCCGGTACCCGCACTCCCACGGTATGTTTTCACGACAGCCCCCACAGGAAGATTCTGCGGCACCAGAACCAGGCCCATATCCATTCTGAGAGGTGTTGTGACAGGCCAAGGTGGAAACTGACACCAAGCCAGGGCGACGCTCGGAGCCGCACTGGCCAAGGCCCCAACGAGGATCAGTTGGATGAGACGTACAGGATTGTTCTTCACAGGCAATTCTCTTCATGGTTTCGGATCGGCGACGGGTGCTCTTGCTGCGGCAACGCATACTTCAGCGTGCACTGCGCAGATTCACTTCTGCCCCAGATCACCTTCAGCGTGCCGGCCTCCGGCGCGCCGGTCACGTAGGCCTGGCCCTCCGGCCCAACGACTCCGACTTCCTGTCCAGCTTCGTTCTCGATACGCGATCCGAACGGCAGTGGTCGACCGTCGGCGCCCTTGAGTACCAGCATCAGTCGATAGCCAACCGCGGTTTCGAAGTGCGCCCGCACCACCGCTCCGCGCGTGGGAACAACATCCATCGCTGCATTGCGCACCTCGACCTTGTCGCCCAGATCCTGCGTGTTCAGCGCCACGCGATTGGTTCGATAGGGCGTGACATTGGGCAGCACGGCACTGCCCTTGCCATCGGTGCGCACACCAGACTGGGACTCGATGCCCACGCCCTCGGCCTGCGGCGCACGTACCAGTGCGATGGTTTCGCCCAAGGGCTGCGACAGGGTGATGCCCTCGCCATGCATGACCAAGCCACCGGCCACGCCCAGGTTGGTCTGGCCATAGCCGTTGCCCTGGCTGTGGCCGAGGTCGACGCGCCCGTACTGGCCCTTGTAGCTGAGATTGCCGCTGCCACTGGTACCGCCCTGGTTGGCCCGGTCCAGGGTCACGCCATAGGTCATCCGGTGATCGTCGAAGGCACTGCCGAACACGCTGGCCTGGTGCGCGGTCCTGCCGCTGCTGTCGTGCGAAGCCGTATACATCGCCGAACTGCTGCTGCGCCCCAATGGGAGCGAGAGGGTCAGCATCACCTGCCTGTTGGCCGAGCCATACAGGTTCGAATACTGGTTGTAGAACAGGTTGTAGGTCAGGCGCTGGTAGCTTCCCGAATACCCCAACTGGATCAGCCGCTCCTTGCGATCGCTGCCCCAGTAGGTCTGCTGCCGCGCCGAACCGTAGAGGGTTCCCCACCGGCCCAGTGACTGCGAAACCTCCAGGCGCAGCTCGTTGCGGCGGTTGGCGAAGGGCAATCCATTCTCCTGCGCGTACAGCATGCCCACCGCTTCGGGGAAGGTACGGTAGCCGCTGGTGGAGTAGCGATAGCCCGCCATGCGGAAGGTGGTGCCGGTTTCCTCCAGCGACTTCGCATACAGGAAACGCAACGACTGTCCATTGAAGGAGTGGCCGCTGTCGCCTCGGCTTCGCGCGTGGGTCAGGTCCACCGACACAGCGCCGAAGCCCCGCATGTTCTTGCCGAACCCGACCATGGCTGCCTGGTACCTGCCCGCCAGCGTGGTACCGCCATACAGCGAGAACTCGTTGGCCAGGCCCCGGGCCAGCGTGCCCTGGAAGAAGTAGGGTTGCGGCTGGCTGCCTTCGAAGCGGCCGTACCCCTGGCGATACTGGCCGCCGGTGGCGCTGTAGCGCCATGTTCCCTCGCGCAGCAGCGTGGGCACAGCGGAATAGGCTTGGGTGTACTTCGTTTCCCTGCCATCGGCTTCGGTAATGGTGACCTGCAGGTCTCCACCGGACGAGGTCGGATACAGGTCATCCAGCACGAAGGCACCTGGCGCCACGTATGTGTTGTAGATGATGTAGCCGTTCTGGTGCACGGTGACGCGCGCATTGGTCTGCGCGACGCCACGCACGGTCGGTGCGTAGCCACGCAGGCTGTCGGGCAGCATGGATTCATCCGATGAGATCTGCGCGCCGCGGAACTGGAAGCCGTCGAACAGGTCACCGGGGGTGAATCCGTCGCCCAGCAGCAGCTGCCCGTTGATCGATTTCAGGTCGCGCTGGGCGAAGGTCTGAACCGCATCCCAGCGGCTCTCCCCCATCACGTCGCGGTTGTAGGTCGTGTAGTTGCGGAACCGCCAGTCGCCCAGGTTGAAGCCTCCGCGCAGACTGCCAAATACAGCGTCACGGCGTGGCTTCTTCTCTTCGTAGGGCTCGCCGAAGGCGCCGGCCATGAAGCTCCTGCGGTCGCCATCGCGGGGGTTGGATCCCGAGTTGTTTGCGACGTTGAGCTGGTAGTCCAGCATCGCGGCGTTGATACCCCGATCCCATTTCGAGGGATCCACCGCACCGCGCGCCGACCTGACCAGCGCTGCCTGCGGAATGCTCACAGTCAGTTGCTGGCGACCTGCGTCGTAGTTCACCGCAGCCTCGGGAATCACCGCCCCCAGATCGACGCAGCCACCTTCCGATTGCGCAGCGATACCCGGGAAGGCGGCGACATTCACACCCCAGGACGACAGCATGCCCGCGGTCAGGCAAGGCACGGCATCACGCTTGCCTTCCACGGTATTGAACCGCAGTTGCGATTGCCCCAGGCGGACGTCGTTGCGCATCACATCCACCAGGTAATCACCGGGGAGCACTTGGTTGCCGAATGAGAACAGCGACAGATCAGCACCCTGCTGGTCACCACCGATTTCCAGAAAGCCTTCGTTGAAGACACTGGGCGGAGGCGACTGGGCATGACTCAGCTGCGAGGACAGCGCCAGCGCCAGGATGGACATCGCCTGCCCGCTCATGCGCGACGGAATGGAGACACGACTCACGGCGTTCACCTTCGGAGAATCAGGGCGTGGAAGAAACCGGCACCGGCTGCGGCAGCACCGCCACCGGAACATCGGAAGCCGGCGCGGTGACGGCCTCTTCGACGGTTTCGCCGCCGTAGTCATTGATCGTGGTAAAGCGCAGGCCAAGCGCCTGGGCGACCCGGATGGACTTCAACGGAACCACCAGTTCACCCAGGGGCGGAACCATGTCCGGATTGATCTCTTCCTTCCCCTCTCCCACCTTGAGCAGAGTGAAGGTGACGTTGTACGGCGTCGGATTGGCAATCTTCAGTACAGCGCCACCACCCGCGGCCGTCGACACGGCCCACTTGAGCTTGCTGCGCGCCTGCGACGCGTCACCACCGCGCAGTGCGGCCGGCCGGTAGAACACCTTGATGCGGCTGCGGACGGCCACCTGCAGGACGTTCTCTTCCTCGGCGCGTTCGGGAATTTCCTTGACGTTCAACCAGAACACCGATTCGCGATCCGACGGCAGCTGATCGCCCGTACGTACGATGCGCAGAATGTTCTCCATACCCGGATCGAGCCGCGACAATGGCGGGGTCACCAGGAAAGGCGTCTTGTTCCTGCCCTCGCCCGCGTCGATCCATGCCTGCACCACGAACGGCGCGTTGGCTTCGTTCTTCATCGAGATCGACGCCTCGCGGCTGCCTTCGTTGATGATGACGCGCGTACCGCCCAGCATGATCGCTGCAGAGGCCGGTACTGCAACAGCGAATAGACAGGCGGCCAGCACCAGGCCGCTGAGTTGCGGGAATAGACGCTTGGAAAACATGGAGGTCTCTCGGATATTCGGAAATGCAGCGGCCAGGGCAGCACCGCGAGGGCACCGCCTGAACGGAAAAATGTGTAGTGAAGGTCGGGTGGCGGGCAGGCCGCTGTTGCAGCAAGGCGCCCGATCCCGTACTCGATGCCGGTACCCGGCCTGGACCGGGTACCGACAGCCGGCGATTACTTGTAGGCGACGGTGAACTGTGCCATCGCGTTACCACGGCCCACGGTGACAGCCGGGCCGGTGGACATGTAATTGGCCTGGAACTGCAGAGCGTTGTCGCCCTGTGCCAGGGTGTAGTTGCCCGACGCCTGGCCGACCGGGATCTGCTTGCCCGACGAGTCGGCCACCTGGATGCCCACGCCGGTGGCAAAGCTGCCGTCCACTTCACCCACGCCCACGCGCAGCAGGTTCTTGTTGAGGGCGTCGGCCGGGGCCGCAAAGGTCACCGTCGCGCCCTTGGCGGTGGCGCCACAACCCAGCAGGTCGATGGCGAACTTGGCGGGGGCCGACACCTTGCCGGCAGCGCCGTCCAGCGTGGTACGGGAGACCTTGCCCAGCGGCACGGTCAGGTTCTGGCTCTGGGGAGCGATCGAGCACGGCGCGTCCACGATTTCGCCGATGAAGTTGACAGTGCCGTCGGCAGCGAAGGCGCTCTGCGACAGCAGACCGGTGACTGCAACGGCGGTGAGCTTGGCGATGATCAGATTGCGCATGGTGATATTTACCTATGAATGATGGGCAGGCACGGAGGCCCGGTTCTAATACGCCGGACGCAAGCATCGCGCCGACCCACGCATGGTAATCAGAATCTGTGACGTGAGTCTATTTTTTCCTTTAAAATCATGAAGTTATGACATGAATAACAATACGTTTAATGTCACAAACAGTATTTTCATCGCCCACGCTTCATGCACGCCAGGACGTTATCCGGAACATGTTTTTATTCACGTGATCGACACTCTGCAGGACGTCGCCATGCAGCGATAGGTACCTGCCCATCCACAGAAAGATCTGCAGCTACAAGCGCGCTCCGGTCTGGCACTTCGCTTCTCTGACACCTTCACTGTCTCCTCCTCGAAGCACTGGGGGTGATCGCGCTATGAATCCGTTAACAGCGTGGTTGACCGTCAACCAAGGAAGTTGTCCGATGAATCACCCGCTGCACAGCCGCCTCACCCTTGCCGTGGCCAGTTCCCTGCTGCTGGCCACTGCATCGCCCGCCATGGCCAACGAGTCACTCGATGCCTGGCAGCAACAGCGCCAGTTGCAGGCGGCCTGGGCGCAACCGGCCAGCACGGCCAGCACCGCGAACCTGTCGGCGCCGGTGTCGTCCGCCGCAACCAGCAGCACGTCGATCCTCGGCAACCCGGGCGATGCGGCCAGCTGGCGCAGTGATGAATTCAACGCCGACTGGGGTCTGGCCGCGACCAACGCGGACCATGCCTACGCGCGAGGCCTGACCGGTACCGGCATCCGCCTGGGCGTGTTCGACAGCGGCACCGGCTTGGACCATCCGGAGTTTTCCGGAAAGAATCATCGCAGCCTCCGTCTGGCCGATGTGTTGGCCGATGGCAGCCTATGCGGCAGAGAGGTACTTGCCGGCCCGGATGCCTGCTTCGTCAGCGACGGCGATCAGGTCGCCATCGATTACACCCTCATTGATCCGGCCTACAAGAACCTGCTCAATCGCAACGGCTTCTTCGAGGGTCCGAGCTACAACGTGCATGGGACCCACGTATCCGGCACCATCGCCGCCAACCGCGATGGCAATGGAATGCACGGCGTCGCGTTCGGCGCTGACCTCACCGTAGCCCGCCTGTTTGCCAACAGCGTGAACTACCTGACCGTCGTCGAGCGGGATGGCGGACTGTACCTGGACAGTAAATCGGTTGCCGGGCTGGGAGCCTCCGATTCGGTCTTCCCGCAGCTGTACGCACAGCTCAACGAACAGCACGTACGCGCAGTCAACCACAGTTGGGGCCTGACCAACGAACCGGACACCGCCGAGAAACTCGACTTCTATCTGTCGCATCCGGATCTTGCAGACAGCCTCGGCGCGATAGCAGAAGGCTCACGTGCCCGCGGCCTGATCCAGGTATGGGCTGCGGGAAACACCGACTCGGTCAATCCCTCACCAGAGCAGGCGCCGATAGCAGGCATGTACGCATCGATGCCACGCGCCTTCACTGACATCGAGCCGTACTGGTTGGCCGTAGTCAACGTCAACCAGGCCCTGGAGCTGAGCAATCGCTCGATGCGCTGCGGCCTGGCCGCAAACTGGTGCCTGGCCGCGCCTGGTTCGAATATCAATTCGACCGTCTATGGCAAAGATTCGGTCATTGATGCCAGTCCCCGCGAGGACAATGGCAATGTGATCCTCGAGGTCTCCGGTCAGGCCCCAACTTATGCCTATGGGAACCTGAGCGGCACCTCCATGGCGGCACCCCATGTAACCGGCGCACTGGGCCTGCTGTTCGAGCGCTTCCCCTATCTGGACAGCGCGCAGGTCCGCGACGTGCTGTTGACCACCGCGCGCGATCTTGGCGCACCAGGCATCGATGAGATCTATGGCTGGGGCCTGATGGACCTGCGCAAGGCCATTGAAGGCTACGGCTCGCTGCGCGTGGATACCAACGTGGTGATGAACCAGAAGGCCGGCGGCCTGAAAGTGTGGGAAGGCGACGCCTGGGATGACTGGACCAACGACATCGGGGGCCCCGGCAAGCTGACCAAATCCGGTATCGGCTGGCTGCGCCTGAGCGGCGACAACAGCTTCAACGGCGCGGTGCTGCGTGAAGGCACGCTGGAGTTGAACGGTGCCAACACGCTCACCTCGGCTGTCGAAGTACAGGGTGGCCAGTTCCTGCTCAACGGCAGCCTGGTCTCCACCGCACTGACCACCACCGGTGGCGTCAGCACCGTCAGTGCCAGTGGCGTCCTGAAGGACAGCAACCTGACCGTCAACGGTGGCGTGGTGTCCTTCAACGGCACCCAGACCGGCGGCACCACCACGGTCGGTGCGAACGGCCTGTTGAAGGGCATCGGCACGCTGGGCAACACACATGTGGACGGCACCATCGCCCCGGGCAACTCGATCGGCACGCTGACCATCAATGGCAACTACGTGCAGGGCGCGACCGGCGTCTATGCCGCCGAGCTTGCCCCCGGCGGCCGCAGCGACCAGCTGCACGTCACCGGCAGCGCCACCCTTGGCGGCACCCTGGTCGCACTGCCGGAGCCTGGCACCTACTACCTGGGTGAGCAGTTCAACTTCATCCGCGCCGACGGTGGCGTCAGCGGCCAGTTCGCGAAAACCGACTTCAGCGCGTTCTCGCCGTTCCTGCAGTTCAGCCTGGCCTATGCTGCCAACGGCGCCCGCATCGACGTGGCACGCGGCGCCTCGCTGGCCAGTGCTGCCACCACGCCGAACCAACGCGCGGTGGCGACCAGCGCCGATGGCCTGGCGATCAACCAGGGCCTGCCCAAGCCGCTGACCCAGCTGTTCCCGCAACAGGTCGGTGGCGTGCTTGACGGCCTCAGCGGCGAACTGCATCCGGCCACGGCACTGGCCCTGGTCGAGGGCAGCCGCTACGTGCGTGATGCCGCGCTGTCGCGCCGTGCCGGTACCACCGCACCAGGTGCCGACGCGGGCGATGCCACCGGCGCCTGGGTGCAGGCACTCGGCGGCAACAGCAAGCTGGATGGCAACAGCAACACCGCCCGCACCGAAGCCAACAGCAACGGCCTGCTGGTCGGCATCGATCGCGAGTTTTCCGGCTGGCAGGTCGGTGTGCTGGCCGGTACCGGCCGTACCGACGTGAAGCAGCAGGAGCGTCGTGCCAAGTCGAAGATCGACAACACGCACTTCGGCGCCTACGCCAGCCACAACTGGGGTGGATTCGGCCTGCGCGGTGGTGTGGCCTGGAGCAAGCACGAGGTGAAGAGCACGCGCGACGTGGCGTTCGCTGGCTTCAGCGACAGCCTGAGCGCACGCTACGACGCCCGCACCCGCCAGGCCTTCATCGAAGCCGGTTACCGCTTCGGTGGTCCGGAAGCCGGACTGGAGCCGTACCTGCAGGTGGCGCGCGTGGAAGTGGACCTCAAGCGCATCAACGAACGCGGTGGTGCGGCCTCCCTTCAGGGCAAGGTGGATGACACCGCAACCACGATCGCCACCGCCGGTGTGCGCTTCGACAAGGGACTGAAGGCCTCGTTCCAGCAGGACAGCTGGCTGCACCTGCGCGGTGGCGTAGGCTACCGCCGCGCATCTGGCGACCGCAGCCAGGTGGCCAATCTGGCCTTCGCCAACAGCAGCAGCACCTTCGCGGTCCAGGGCGCACCGATCGCCGACAACGCCGTGGTGGCCGAGCTGGGCCTGTCGGCATGGCTGACCCCGCGGCAGCAGCTGGAGCTGGGTTACAGCGGCCAGTTCGGCAGTGAAAGCCGCGACCATGGCGCCAACGCACGCTGGTCGGTCCGCTTCTAGTTCCAGGCACGTGTTCTCTTGACAGGTTGGGGCGGCCTCGCGGCCGCCCCCTTTTTTTGTCCGCCGCCAGCCGCTATGTACCACACGGCAGGCAGCTTGCAGCCAGCAGGCTGGCCAGTGGCAACAGCAGCCCATAGGCCACCAGCGGCCACACCGTGTCTCCCGGCAGCAGCACGGTAGCCAACGTCCCTGCGCCGGCGACGATCACGCTCTGCAGGGCATAGTAGAGCGCCACCGCCATCCCGGAGGCATCGGCGAAATCACGCAATGCACCGTTGGCAGCCACCGATACCACCATCACCAGGCCCACCGCGATGGCCCACATCGGCAGCACCACGCTGGCGAATGACGGTGGCCATAGCGTCGCCAGTGCCATCAGCAACGCCCCGCCGATCATCACCCACAGCCCACGCAGGAAGGTCCCGCGCACCTGCCAGCGGGCGATCAGCCTCTTCGCCAGGCGCGCGCTGAAAATCATCATCAGCGCCACCGTTGCGAACGCCAGGCTGAAGGACAGTGGCGAGTACTGCATGCGTCCAACCAGGATGCGGGGAGCGATCGAGAAGAACACGAAGAAGGTGCCCATGCCCGCACTGAAACCCAGCGTGTACACCCAGAATCCACCGCTGCGGAGGATGCGCTGCAGCACCGGGCCTGGCGCGTCGCTGCGCGGCGGGCGGGTCTCCTGCCAATGGCGTTGCGCGCGCAGGCCCGCGATCAGGCCGAGCACGCCCAGCAATGCGAAGATTGCACGCCAGCCGAATGCGCCTGCCACCAACGCACCAAGGATCGGACCGAGCGCGGGCACGAAGGCCAGCATCGAGGCGAACAACCCATACAGGGAAGCACCCTCCGGCGTATCGGCATATACATCACGCACGGTGGCGAAGGTCGCCACCAGCGCAGCCGATGCACCGACCGCCTGCACGGTTCGCCAGGCCAGGAACGCCGCGCCGCTGCTGGACGCCGCCAGCGCCAACGACGCGGCGGTGAACAGCAACGCGCCCAGTAACAACACCGGCCGTCGCCCGATGCGATCGGACAGTGGACCGAACACCAGCTGGCCCACGCCGAGCACCAGCAGGTAGGCACCGAGCGTCAGCTGCACCAGCACCGGCGAGGTGCCCAGCGCGCGTGGCATTGCAGGAACCACAGGCAGGTAGATATCCATGGCCAGCGAGGCCAGGAGATCGAAGGGGGCCATCAGCACGATGGCCGACGGCAGGGAATGGGCCCAACGTGGGGCCTGTCGATTGAACATGGGAAGTCTCCGCCCAGAGTGAATCCGGCGGTGGTCCATCCACTTCGCGTGCATCGCAGGGATGATCACCGCAACAACGTCTGCATCGTTGTTGCGGCTCAGCGAACTGTCTGCGGACCGTTCCCGTTGTTCATGGCGCCATCGAATACCTGTACAGGTGGCGCAAGTGTAGCAACCACCGGCAAGCGGCAGCAGCGGTCAGCCCAGCGGCAGCATGTCGATGCGCCTGCATGGCGTCTGTTTCACCTGTTCGATCAGGCGCCGCACCACCGGCGAGCTCTCGGCCTGGCGGTACTGCACGGCAATGGTCGAAACGATGGTCGGGCCGGCCAGCGGCAGATAGACCATGCCCGGCAGCACCAGCGTGCGTTGCAGCACCGATGGCACGATCGCCACCGAACCGACGCCGACGGAAACCTCGGCCAGCACCGCTGCCAGATGGCCGGGCTGCGAACGGATGCGTGGAATGAAGCCGCCCCGTCGCGCGACCTCCATCGCGCCTGCCGGCTGTTCCGGCATCACGAACCCTTCCCTGGCCAGCGCCGCCGGTTGCACCGGACTCCCCGCCTGCGCCAGCGGATGGATTTCCGGCAGGGCCACGCAGAACTGGTCCTCGACCAGGGTGTGTTCACCGAAACTGTCGGGCACATCCATCGGCGGCCGGCAGAACACCACGTCCACCCGGCCTTGCTGCAGCAGCTCCGGCAGCACGCCCATCGGCCATTCGCTCACCTGCAGGTCAACGCCGGGATAGCGGTCGCGGAACCGGCTCAGCTGGTCCTGCAGCGCGCCGGCATACAACGCCGAACCCACATAACCGATCTCGATCTTGCCGATCTCGCCGCGGCCAGCCCGCCGGCCCACGGTTTCGGCCTGCTCGAACCGGCGCAGCACGTCACGTGCTTCGGCCAGGAACACCTCGCCGGCCGAGGTCAGCGCCGCCTCCCGGCGTCCGCGCTCGAACAGGCGGGTCCCGAGCCGGCGCTCGATGTCCTGGATCTGCACGCTCAGGGTCGGCGTGGCGATCCCCAGGCGCAACGCCGCACGGCCGAAGTGCAACTCCTCGGCCAAGGTGACGAAGTACTCCAGGTGACGACGTTCCATGGGCGACGCTTCGTTAGGCAAAACCTAACGTACCGGGAAAACACCGAGAATGAAACAAACACTGATCGCTGCTGGAATGCCTGTCCTCTCCCTCCTGCGAGCGACCGGTGCCATCCTCCCCCACCCTTTCCCCTGTGACACGCAGGCTGCCCGACTGGATCCTGCTGGTGGCCTCGCTGGGCTGCACGATGACCGTGCTGGAGACCAATGCAGTGGCGGTCGCGCTGCCCGGCATCGCGCGTGACCTGCATGCCGGGTTCGCGGATATCGAGTGGGTGATCAGCGCCTACATCCTGTCCTTCACTTCGCTGCTGCTGCCGGCCGGTGCCATCGCCGACCGTTGCGGCCGCCGCCGCGTGCTGCTGATCGGCATCACCGTGTTCGCCCTCACCTCATTGCTGTGCGCGTTGGCGCCGACCGCATCATCACTCTATCTCGCGCGGGCGCTGCAGGGCGTGGGTGCCGCATTCCTGTTGGCGCCATCGCTGTCGATCATCGGCCACACCTTCCACGAGGGGGCCGCCAAGGACAACGCGTGGGCATTCTGGGGCACGGCCATGGGCATGATGATGGTGCTCTCGCCGTTGATCGGTGGCGTACTGTCCACGCTATGGGGCTGGCGCGCGGTGTTCATCGCGATCCTGCCGTTCCTCGCCCTGCTCGGCTACGGCGCGCTGCGCTGGATACCGGAATCCTCCGACAGCGTGCTCCGCCCGCTCGACCCGCCCGGCATCGCCACCTTCAGCCTGGCGATCTTCGGCATCGTACTGTTCCTGGTGGAAGGCCTGGCGCAGGGCTGGGGCGCTGCAACGGCGTTGACCGGGCTGGCCCTGGCCTTCGCCATGGGGACCGCCTTCGTCATCGTTGAGCGGGCACGGCCGCATCCCATGGTGGACCTCGGGCTGCTGGCCAGCCCGCGCTTCGTCGGCGCGCTCATCGCCATGGTCGGCTATTCGGTCAGCGCCCAGGTGATGGCCTCGATGCTGCCGCAGTATCTGCAGAATGGCATGGGGCTGGGCGCGTTGGCCGCCGGTGTCGGCATGCTGCCCTTCGCTGCGGCGATGCTGCTGTTCCCTGCGATCGGCCGGCGGCTGGGCCGCCACCTGACGAGCCCGGCCGTGCTGGCCATCGGCCTGTCGATCACCGCCGTCGGCAACGCCGTGGCCGGCCTCGCCGCGTGGCAGCAGCAACCATGGCTGGCATTGCTCGCGATGATCGTGATCGGTGCCGGTGGGGGCATCCTCAATGGCGAGACCTCCAAGGCCATCATCGGTGCGGCACCGCGCGACCGCGCCGGCATGGCCTCCGGCATCAGCGCCACCACGCGTTTCGTCGGCATCCTGCTGGGCTTCACCATCCTTTCCAGCGCACTGAGCCTGGGCATCCGCACCGCGTTGACGGCGGCGGTGCCACCCGGCGACGTGCGGCCGATGGCCGATGCGATCGCCACCGGTACATTCGCTGGCTCACACACCGCGACGTTCGCACAGGCGATCTACAGCCACGGCTTCGCCAGCGCCCTGTGGACCTCGGCCATCGCCGCAGCGCTGGCCAGCCTAGCGGTGGCACTGCTGGGACGCCCACAGCAGAGCCCCGCAGCACGCACCTCTGCTTCACGCCGGGAGCCACACACATGCGACTGAACCTTCCGCTGATCCTGCTTCTGATCGCACTGCCGGCCACCGATGCGCTGGCGGTGCCAGCCCCGCCCCTCGGTACACCGCCGCGCGATGCACTGCTCAAGCAGATCGACATGGGCATGGCCAATGCCCTGGCGTGGGAATACGCGTTCAACGCCGTTGCATCCTGCGATGTCGCGCGGCTGGACCGTGCGCTGCGCGAGCGGCATGGCAGCCACCCCTTGCAGATCCAACCGATGCTGGACGCCGGCTACACCGCAACCTATCGCTCGGCCGAGCCCTATCCCCGCCTGCAGGACCGGCTGGCGGCACTGCGCGATGCCGAAATCACCTGCATGGCCATTGCCAACAGTCGCAGCCATGCCAGCGTCGTCGACAGCGCCGCTGCGCTGCTGGCGTACATCGCCGATCAGCCGCTGTAGCGACGCGATCGATGTCCAGCGGCGTACGCAACAGGAGCCTTTCCCCACGTGCAGCACGCGGCCATGATTTCCGTCGCCGCTACCGCCTGACCTGCGCAGCACTGGTCGCGATGGGCGGCCTGCTGCTGGCACGCGCGGCCGATGTACAGATCATCCACCATCGTTTCTACCTGCGCCAGGCCGAAGCGCGGATGCTTCGGCACCATCCCCTGCGTGCCCATCGCGGCACGCTCTACGACCGCCATGGCACCGTCATCGCCGGATCAGCGCCGGTGGCTTCGCTGTGGATCGACCCCAGCGAATTCTTCGATGCATCAGGGTCGGTCGAAGCACTGGCAACGGCACTGGACGCTGATGCCGCCGCGCTGGTCCGCCTGCTCGCGCGCGATCGAAAGCGGCGCTTCGTCTACCTGCCCGGCTTCCGCCGGGGTGATCCAACGACCTTGGAAGCGCTGCTCGCCAAGGCTCCCACCGGAGTGCACCTGCAGCGAGAGTTCAAGCGCTTCTATCCGCAGTCGGATCTGTTCGCGCAGGTCATCGGCATCACCGATATCGAAGGCCATGGCGTGGAAGGCCTGGAACGGATGTTCGAGACGCGATTGGCCGGCCGGGCGGGCTACCGCGACGTCATCATCGACCGCAAGGGCCGCCCCGTGGAGCTGCGCGACCGCGGCCGTCCTGCGCGCGCCGGCGAGGACATCGTGTTGTCGCTCGACAGCCGCATGCAGTACACCCTCCATGCAGGCCTGGGACCGGCGGCCCAACGCCACGGCGCTGCGGCCGCCAGCGTGGTCGTGCTGGAAGTCGGTAGTGGCCAGGTCCTGGCGATGGTCAACTGGCCCACGTACAACAACAACAATCCCGGCGCGGGGCCCATCAACGCCCGCCGCAACCGCGCCGTCACCGATGTATTCGAGCCCGGCAGCACGGTGAAGCCATTCACGGTGGCTGCGGCGCTCGATGCCGGCGTGATCACCACAACCAGCTCGTTCAACACCCACCCCGGCTGGATCCGCAACGGACGTTTCACCACTCGGGACTACCGTGACCTGGGTGTACTGGATACCACCGAGGTACTGAAGAAGAGTTCAAACGTCGGCATCTCGTTGATCTCACGTCGCCTCAGCAACGACCAGCTCCACGACATGTTCGCGGCCTTGGGGGCCGGGCACCCGACCGGTAGCGGCTTTCCCGGAGAGCGCAGCGGTACGCTGGCCGATACGCACGCGTGGAGCGGAACCAGCAAGCAGACCATGGCCTATGGCTACGGTCTGTCGATGACCACGCTGCAGCTGGCCAATGCCTACGCCACGCTGGCCAACCACGGCATGCGCGTGCAACCAACGTTCGAGCTCGGGCAGTCACCGGCCCGCACACGGGCAATTCCTGCACATGTTGCCGAGCAGGTGCTGTCGATGCTGGCAACCACCTCCGGGCCGGGCGGCACTGCGACCCGTGCCCGCATCATCGGCTACCCGATCGCAGGGAAAACCGGCACCGCGCGCAAGGCCAGTGCCGGCGGCTATGCACGCCGCTATACATCGCTGTTCGCCGGCCTCGTTCCCGCGGACCATCCGCGCTATGCAGTCGCCGTGGTCGTTGACGATCCGGATGCGCGGCTGGGGGGCTATGGTGGCGGCGCCGTCGCTGCACCGATCTTCAGCGAGCTGATCGGCCGCGTGTTGCATCTGACGGACATCGCACCTGAAACGCGGGATTGAGGCGCCTGCTGCAAAGATGGCCGGAGCGGCAATGCCGCTCCAGCCGTGGCGGCCCCGGGGAGAAGGCCGCCAGAGAGCGTCAGGCCGCCTTCATGGCGTGCTTGCGGGCGCGCATGACGTTGTGGCATTCCTGAACTTCCGGAAGTAGCTGGGTGACTTCCTGGCGCACGGCCGGCGGCAGCTCGTTGTCCTTCAGCACGTCCTTGAACGCACCAAGCAGGCGATCTTCGGATTCTTCCAGTTCGGCCACATAGCCATAATTGGTGTCGCCAAACGCGGCGCGTACCTTGCCGTAGAACTGCTGCATTGAACCGACCATGGTGCCGTGCTCGGCAGGCTTGCCGCCGCTGGCAGCAACCGAGCTGCTCAAGGCCGAGACGATACGACCCTTGACACCGGCGATACGGGTGAACAATGCCGACAGCTCGGCATCCTTCACCTTGGTCGCGGCTTCTTCATAGAACGACTTGCCGTCGCGGGCGATCTCGATCAGGTCGTTGAGGCGATGTTCAATGGTGGACTGGGTGCTCATGGAGTCGCTCCTGTGTGCTCGAAAATCTGTGGGGAATGGCAGCGCGATTGCGTTGCCTTCGACCCCACTGTGGCGGGTGTGGCGTGGCTGTCGGGTGAGTACCGATTGATGTGCACATCACCACGTTCAACGCGCGCTGACTTCTTCATGCGCAGGCGCATTTCCGTTCACGGAAAACAAGCGAACCGACGTCGATTCACCAGGGCGCGATGATGATGATCAACGCAACCAGCAGCACGATGGCCAGTACAAGCAGCAGCACATGCCTCTGCCGCCAACTGGGTTTGGGCTTTCCAGGGGTATTCACTACGCATCTCCTTCGATCTGCAAAAGGTGCACAGGCACACTGATGCAAAGCAGCATGTGCGCGCGTAGAGAATTCGTGCAGGACCCGTGCAGGAACGCACGGAGCCAGCGCGCGACGATAACGCGTCCATAACGTAATCAGGATGTAAACGGAGTGTTAGGTTCCTTCCGATTCCGCACAGCGGAGTTTCAGATCGGTTTCCACGCAGCAATGCACGAAACCCATTCAACTGGATTTGGAGAGAGCCAAATGCATTACAAGTACACCCTGCTTTCACTGGCAGTGGGCACCGCCCTGGCTGCCACCTGGTCGCCGGCCGCACATGCCCAGGATGGCAGCGAGAAAACACCGAAGAACCTCGATCGCATCCAGGTCACCGGCTCGGCCATCCGCAGTGTCGACATCGAGACGCAGCAGCCCATCATCGCCATCACCCGCGCGATGATCGAACAGCAGGGCTTCACCACCATTGCCGACCTGCTGCAGAACCTGACCTCCACCGGCGCCCCGACCATTTCGCGTGCGCGCGCACTGGCTTCCGGCGAGAACGTCGGCGGCTACTACGTGAACATCCGCAACCTGGGCGCCACCCGCTCGCTGGTGCTGGTCAACGGCAAGCGCCTGGGCGCCACCACCGGCGGCTACCAGGATCTCAGCCAGATCCCGATGAGCGCGGTGGAGCGCATCGATGTACTGAAGGACGGCGCCTCTGCGCTGTACGGATCGGATGCGATCGCCGGCGTGGTCAACATCATCACCCGCAAGAACTACGAAGGCCTGGAAGTGTCCGTGCAACATGGGCAGTTCAGCGAGGGCGACGGCAAGGACAGCACTTTCTCGCTGGTCACCGGCGCCCGTGGTGAACGCGGTGGCTACACGCTCGCACTGGAATACCAGAAATCGGACCCGGTGTTCGCCCGCGACCGTGAGTTCTCCCGGTACGGTGGTGCTGGCCCCAACTACCCCGGTGCGGACTGGAGCAACATCAGCCAGAACGGTTCGTGGTGCGACCCGGCCCTGTACAAGTGCAACACCGGTGATGCGGTGTTCAAGACGCTCAATCGTGGCGGCAACCCGAAGAACCCGAACGACTACCACCCGATCACGCCGTCCGAGTTCGCCAACGGCAACGAGCAGATGCACCTGCAGACCGGCATCGAGCGTCGCTCGCTGTTCCTCAGCACGGACTACGCACTGACCGAGCAGATCAAGTTCACTGCCGATATCGGCTACAACGAGCGCACCACCGACCAGCAGATTGCAGGTTACCCGTACCAGTCGACCAAGTTCGGCACGCCGCTGGATGCGGCCAGCGTGTTCAACCCCGTCGACCACAGCATCGCGTTCAATCGCCGCCTGTGGGAGGTGCCGCGCACGACCGAAAGCAAGTTGAAGTCCTTGCGCGTCGCGCCCAGCCTGTCCGGCTACTTCGAGCTGGGAAGCAAGGCGTACGACTGGGACGTCGGCGCGCTGTTCAACCGCAATGAAGTTACAAAAACAGGCCGTGGCGACATGAGCCTGATCGCTTCCCGGCAGGCATTGGGGCCCTCCTACCTCGATGCCAACGGTGTGGCCCGGTGTGGCACGGCGGCATCGCCGGTCACGGGTTGCCTGGCTTGGAATCCTTTGCTGCCGTTCGGGGTCGCGGGGGCTGGCTCTCTCTCCGATCCTGAACTGCAGCGCTTCTTGTTCCCGACGTTCAACGACACCGGCATCACCAAGACCCGCAGCTACTTCGCCAACATCTCCGGCCCGGTGATCGAGCTGCCCGCCGGTGACCTGTCGGTCGCCCTGGGCTACCAGTACCGCAAGGAAGAAGGCCGCTTCGTGCCCGATGCCTTCGCGCAGTCGCGGCAGAGCACGGCGCTGGGCGCCTCCACCACCGCCGGGGACTACAGCCTCAACGAGTTCTTCGCCGAAGTGAACGTACCGGTGCTGCGCGACCTGCCGTTCGCCAAGGAACTGACCGTGAACCTGGCCACGCGCTACTCCGACTACAGCAACTTCGGCAGTACCACCAATTCCAAGGCGAGCTTCGCCTGGCGTCCAATCGAAGAGCTGATGATCCGCGGCACCTTCGCCGAAGGCTTCCGCGCACCGAGCATCTCCGACCTGTACGGCGGCCTGGGTACCAGCTTCGAAACGTATGTCGACCCCTGCGGCATCGGTGCCACCAACAGCGTCAACGGCAATGCCGCCTGCAACGCCGCCGGCGTGCCGTTGGGCTACCAGCAGCTGAACCAGAGCCTGAAGCCCTGTGCCAGCTATCCGTGCGCCACTCCTGACGAGTTCACCACCGGCTCAGACCCGAAGCTGCGCCCGGAAGAGTCCAAGAGCAAGACCGTGGGCGTGGTCTGGAGCCCGCGCTGGGTCGAGGGCCTGGACATCAACCTCGACTGGTACAGCTACAAGATCACCAACATGATCATCCAGGACAGCGTCGACCGCATCCTGCGTGACTGCTACGTGCTGGGTAATGCCTCGCGTTGCGGAAGCGTCAAGCGCGCCGGTGATGGCCACATCACCAGCATGTTCTACGGCCTCGCCAACCTGGGCTCGATGGAGACCGAAGGCTGGGATCTGGGCATCCGCTATCGCCTGCCCGAGTTCTCCTTCGGCCGCATCACCATCGACCTGCAGAACAGCTACGTCTCCAAGTACGACGAGCAGAACCAGAACTCGGCCGGCGATACGATCATGATGGGCCGGATCGGCCAGCCTGGCATTTCCCGACTGCGCTCGAATCTGGGCGTGAACTGGCAGCTCGGCAACTTCAGCACCCAGTACACCGTGCGCTACTTCTCCGGCATGGTTGAAAACTGCGTGCCGAACCGGCCCTGCACCCTGCCCGACCGCTACGCCTATGGTGAACCGGATGCACTGCGCAAGGTGGGTTCGAATGCCTTCCACGACATCCAGGTCAGCTACAAGCTGCCGTGGGACGGCACGGTGGCACTAGGCTCGAACAACGTGTTCAACCACCAGGGCCCGATCATGTTCTCCAAGCCGTCCAGCTCCTTCCCCTACTACGGCGGCTTCGACATCGGCCGCACCGTGTACGTGAAGTACTCGCAGCGCTTCTGATCGACAGGTACGTGCTCGTGGCCGGCGGAAGGGGAGTCCGCCGGCCACGATGCACACAACCTCCACCCGATCTCCATCGTTCTTCGACGGAATCTCCAAGGTTCCCGGCAACACTGATGTCATGACGGCAAAGGAGCAGGACCGCATGGATCGCCACGCGCCTCGACACTGCACGCCCGTCTCCAGGTTCACCACTGAACGCGACGGTGTGGCCCGGTCCCGATCCTCCGGACGTGCCGCCGCAAGGAAAGTACGAGATGACGACGGCAGTTCGCACTGGCCTGACCGACCTGGTCACTGACGCGCAGCGGTACCTGCGCAGGATTCTCCCCGGGCTCGCCTCTGCGGTGCACCCGCTGGCTTCATCGCATGCCATTCCACGCGCGATGTCCTCGCGCTACCACCTTGCTGAGCTGATACTGTATGGGGAAACACCTGCGATGCTTGCCGTGGCCCGCGAGCCCAGCGAGTCCAGCAGCCGCGTCATCCAGGACGTCCGCTGCCTGCGCGCCGCCGCAAATGCACTGGTCCTGTATGTCTCTCCTTATCTCACCCCCACCCAGCGGCGGTTCCTGGTGGAAGCGCATATCGACTTCGTGGTTCCGCATGCCCAGCTGTTCGCGCCCAGCCTGGCCATCGAGTTCCGCGACGCGCCCGATCACGAGAAGAAGGCCATCTCGTTGTTGCCCTCGGCACAGGCCGTGTTGATCCACGTACTGTTGTCGGGGCAGCCGCGATGGTGGTCTCCCCGCGAGATCAGTGCGGCCGCCGGCTACACATCCATGACGGCATCGCGCCTCTCTGCCGAACTGGTCGAACGCGGACTGGTCGAACGCTCCAAGGGCGGCCGCGAACGCTTCCTCACGCTGGCCGGCAACCGCGACGATGTCTGGGCCCGGGCACAACCGTTCCTGCGTTCGCCGGTGCTGAAAGAGGTGGATGTCTGCTGGGAACAGACCGCCGATGTGCTCCGCAGTGCCGGCCATCCGGCACCCGTGGCCGGTACCGATGCCCTCCTTGCCGGTCCCTCGCAGGCGGCCAGCACCACCCGCGCCCTGTACATCGAAACCTGGCGGGTACTGGGCGCACTGCCCGCGCCGGGGCCCACCTGCGCACAGAATGCCCGGTTGCAGATCTGGGCATATCCGCCCGGGTTCACCAGCATCGACGATGCGGTTGACCCGTTGTCGCTGTATCTCAGCCTGCAGGGCAAGCGAGGTCACGATGTGGATGCACTGGAGTTGCGGGTGCAGCAGGCATTGTGCGGATCGGTGCACGATTCTTGATCACGACACTACGCCTGCGCTGCTGCGCGCTTGGCAGCGTATTCGGCGAACACCACGCCGCCGACAGCCAGCAGGCCACCGCCCAGTACCCATCCAGTGAGCGACTCCCCCAGCAGCATCACCGCCAACGCAGCGGTGACGATCGGCACCAGATTGAAGAAGCCGGAAACACGCGCTGCGCCCAGCCGGGAAAGGCCGGTCATCCAGGTCAGCGGCGCGAGAATGGATGCACAGACCGCAGCGAAGCCGATGCAACCGACCGCCGTCAGGTTGTCCACCCCGGTCCCGATCAGCAGCTGCAGTGGCAGCAGGATCAGCG
This sequence comes from Stenotrophomonas sp. CCNWLW162, assembly GCF_037203745.1. NCBI lineage: Bacteria > Pseudomonadati > Pseudomonadota > Gammaproteobacteria > Lysobacterales > Lysobacteraceae > Stenotrophomonas > Stenotrophomonas sp. CCNWLW162. Next base: position 342,981 of record NZ_JBBCBL010000002.1, read on the forward strand.
ACGCGGCCGTGGCCTGAAGGAACAGCGACTCCAGCACCGACAGCGGAATCTTCCAGCGCTGCATCAGCACGTTGTAGGCGGCGAAGGCCAACGCTCCGACCAGCATGATCGCATCACCGCGGTTCAGGCCCTGCGTAGCCAACCGCGCCAGGTCGCCCTGGGACACCACCGCGACCACGCCGATGCTGGAGATCACCGCTCCGAGGATGGCGGTGCCACGCACCGGATGGCCCATGAATACACGTGACAGCGCCAGCGCGATCAGTGGAATCAGGGCCTGGATCACCCCCATGTTGGTGGCCGAGGTGAAGTGTGCCGCGTAGTACGCCAGGCACTGGTACATCACGCCACCCAGGCAACCCAGCACCAGGAAGCGGCCGAGATTTGCACGCACGGTTGGCAGGTTTCCGCGCAGACGTGGCAGGGCAAACGGCAACAGAAGGACGGCCGCCACCAGCCAGCGGAAGAAGCCGATGTCGATCGGGCCCACTGAACCGGAGGCAAGCTTGGTGACGATGGTGTTTGCGCCCCACAACAGGCACGCGAGGATAGGAAAGAGATAGTTCAAGGCGGCGGCTGTACGCAGGGGAATGGCCAGCGTACGCTTGGCGCATATCGAGGACATCCCGAAAATGCGCCATTCCACCCCTCGCTTGCGGCAACCTCTTGAGCCGGTCCCCACTTTCCTCCAGCTGCCCGGCCCAATCTACTTCCGGCAGGGCTCGATGGAGCCCACCAACTGGGGCACGCACAGTCATCCCTGGGGACAGTTCAACTTCGTCGCGCAGGGCGTGATGGAGATGAAGATCGATGGTGAGTGGATGGTATCTCCACCCCACTACGCCATCTGGATTCCACCCGGCATGGCCCACTACTCGCGCAATCGATCGCAGCTGGCCTATCGCTCGGCCTATCTGTCGGCAGCACTGTCACGTCGGCTGCCAACGCGTTGCAGTGCGCTGGAAGTCAGCCCGTTGCTGCGTGAACTGCTGCATGAGCTGGCACGGCAGGGGGTTGCCGATCCGCAGACACCGGTCCAGCGGCGCATGGCCGCGGTGGTGATCGATCAGATCGTCAATGCCGCGGTGCTGCCAAGTTTCCTGCCGATCGCCAGCAGCGCTGCACTGAAGCAGGTGATGGCGTACATGGAGAAACGCCTGTCGGCGGCCGAATCGGTTGCCGAGGTCGCGCAGCGCCACCACATGAGCGTGCGCAAGCTGGAGCGCATGGCACGCAGTGAACTGGGCATGTCGCTTGGCGACTGGCGTGGGCGGGTGAAGTTCGTGCGCGCCACGGAGGCGTTGTGCACACGCCGGCCGATCAGCCGGATCGCCGAAGAGCTGGGTTACTCCGGCGTCAGCGCCTTCGCCGAGATGTTCAAGCGGCACGCGCAGTGCACGCCGGATCAGTACCGGAAGCTGCATCGGGCAGAGTGAGGGCGAGTTAGATAGCAGCCAGCAGGTCCACGAGCAGCTTCGGCAGCAACAACGCCGCCGCAACGCTGGCCAACAGGATCAGCAACACCTTGGCTGTCAATGGACGACGGCGCGGATTGCTGAAATGCAGGTTCAGATCGCGCAGTTCATCCCGCAGCGCCTGCCGCATACCTGCGCTTTGTGCACCGGATTCGACCAGCTGCCGTTCAAGCGCCTGCAGGCGCTTCATCAGCTCACGCGGCGGAGTAGCCCGGATGATCTGCTGATTCAGCTCCTGCAGCCGGCGCGCCTGCGGCATCAGCGCTGCCACGAGATCATCCGGCGGAAGCCATGAGACCTGTCGCCGGGCTTCCGCATCCATCTCAGCCTGTAGCAGATCGCGTTGCTGCCGCAGTTCGGCCAGGGAGGTGCGGCGCTGCCACATGGGGAGGGCACAGGGTTGATGGGTAGCGGGCAGTGTATCGCCCGGCGTCCCGGAATGGCTGTCGATTTCCCGCCCCGTCGTTCGTCGGAACAGGAAAGGCGGGCCCTTCGGCCCGAAGGAGTACCCCGATGTGCCCCATCCTCACCGCCTTCGCCACCTCCCCGGACCGCGGCCAGGGCCTGGCCCGTGACATGCGCGTGCGCTGGGCCCTCGAAGAGCTGGGTGTGTCCTATGACGTGCAGCTGCTCACCTTCGCCGAGATGAAGCAGCCCGCGCATCTGGCACGGAGTCCCTTCGGACAGATTCCCACCTGGCAGGAAGGACATCGGGTCCTGTTCGAATCCGGCGCGATCATCCTGCACCTGGCCGAGCAGCATCCCGGTCTGTTGCCGATCGATCCGGATGCGCGCATGCGCGCCATCATGTGGGTGTTTGCCGCGCTGAACACGGTGGAGCCGCCGATTGTCGAACGCTCGATGGCTTGGGTGCTGGAGCGCGAGCAGCCCTGGTACGCGCAGCGCCTGCCGATGCTCGATGAGCGTGTGCGTATGCGGCTGGCGCAGCTGTCAGCGTGGCTGGGCAAAGCCCTGTGGCTTGACGGTGACTTCAGCGTGGGCGACCTGATGATGGTCTCGGTGCTGCTGCGCCTGAAGAGCAGCGGCCTCCTCGACGAGCACCCGCACGTGGTCGCCTATGTGGCCCGTGCAACGCAGCGCCCCGCCTACCAACGTGCGTATGCCGCGCAGCTGGCAGTGTTCCAGAACGCCTGACGCTACGCCCCGTGGGTAGGCCTCAGTGCAGACTGCGCCGGCACGCCGCCTGTACCAGCATCAGCTGCGCCACCAGGATCAGCATCGCGCAGCCCGACAGCAGCCAGGGGTCGATGTACCACTGTTCATTGAAGCTGAAATTGCCGGCGGAAATGCGCTTCCAGCCGTTGAAGTGCTGCATCGCCGCCACCACGAACGCGAAACCGCCCGTGGTGTATGAAAGCCAAGGCACGATGAGCCCGCCGGGCCGCGCGAACAGCACCAACAGGCCCAACAGCCCCATACCCGTGCGCTGCACCCGGCAGTATGGGCAGACGTAGGCCACCCCACTCCATTCCACCGACCAGGCCAGCAGACTGATCAGCACGGCTGCGGCGCCGGCGGCGTACAGGATCTTGGGCGCAATCGTCATGCTGCCGTTGTGTTGCATGCGTGCTCTCGCTCTGTGCAGACCCTGGCAGGTTAACAGCGTGGCCTGGTCAATCCTTCTTGAAGACCGTGCGCTTGCCGATCGGGCTGCTCTTGCGCGCCGTCGGCCGGGCCAGGCCGGGAATCAGGAAATCGGTCACCTTGTGGCCCTTCTGCACCTTGGACGCCAGCCAGCGTGGCATGCGCCCGCGGCCGGACCAGGTCAGGCGCTTGTACTCCGGGTCGCGGTACTTGGCCGCCACCTTTCCGGTTCTACGCCTCGCGGGCTTGCGGCTGGGTGCGGCGTCTTCGACGGCTTCTTCGCCGAAGAGCTCTTCGAGCGTATAGCCGGCTTCGGCCGCTGCGGCCTTCAACATGCGCCGCACCGCACTGGCCGGGCGACGGTTGGAAATCAGTTGTCTGCGCTGTTCAGCGGCAGCCACCAAGGCACCCAGTTCCCGAAGGCTGAGCGATTCAATATCGATCGTCATGGCGGGAAAGGTCTACTGCGGCATGGCTGTCTGTCAAGACGCCCTATCTGGTTGTATACACAGGCTTCACCGGCGCTGGGCTCCGATCGGCGTCGCCAGCCCCTGAGGACATCCACATGAGCCACTCATCGCATTCGCTTGCCTACCTGCTTGCGCGCATCCTGCTGATGGCATTGTTCCTGGTCTCCGGGCTGGGCAAGCTCGGTGATCTCAGCGGCACCCAGGGCTATATGGAAGCGATGGGTGTGCCGGGCATCCTGCTGTGGCCAACCATCGTTTTCGAGATCGGCAGCGGGCTGTGCATCCTGCTCGGCTTCCAGACCCGGCTGGTGTCGATCGTGCTGGTGGGTTTCAGCCTGATCACCGCCTTCATCTTCCACCACAACTTCGCAGACCAGACCCAGCAGATCATGTTCCTGAAGAACCTGGGGCTGGCCGGTGGCTTCCTGCTGCTGGCCTGCACCGGCGCCGGGCGCTACAGCATTGATGGGCGCGGGCGGCGCGGGTAAGCGCCGATCCGCGACGCGCACGCGCTAGCGGCGAAGCTCAGCCTCCGGCGCCAGCGTGTGGATCACCCTGCCCTGTGCATCCAGAAACTCGATGGCACCGTAACCCTCGGCCGTGACGGTCAAGCGCAGGCGCGTGCGGTCGGCCTTGTCATTCAACGCAATGGCCGGGGTGCCGTCAGGCCCGACCATCAGACCGATACGGGTGGGTGCCTGCACGCCGGGAATCAACTTGTTGCCCAGCGCAGGCTCGCGGATCAGCTTCGGCGCCTGGTTGAGCGAAAAACTCACCGCGCCGTCCGGCGATACCCGCCAGCCAATCGCATCCATCGCCGGATGATCCAGCGCCAGCACCGCCATCCCACCATCGACGTCGGCAGTACCGAAGCCACCACGCTCGCTGCCCTTATCGTCATACAGCACCATGCCGGCCACGTTGAAGGCGCGCTTGTACTGCAGCCCATCGATGATCGGCGCCGGCGTTTTGCCGGACAACGTCATGCGGATCACCCCCGTGTCATCGACGATATCGATGCGCCGTGCGGTGATGCGCTCGTGGTCCGGTGTTTGCACGCGCGTTTGTGGTGCCTTGTCGACGATCAGGCGCTGCAGGGTTTCAACGGAAGGGCGCTTGGGTGATTCGGATGGCTCTGCAGCGGCAGGCAATGCAGCGAGCGCGGTCAGGGCGACGAACATGCGGGCACTGCGTTTCATGCGGACTCCTGGACGGGTGGCACGGCAGGCGCTGCCTCGAGATGTGGCAGCGCCGTGGTCGAGCATCCCGCAGATGATGGCCTGCTTCAACATCGGGGGCGATCCGTCGGGGCCCGCTCAATAGTTTCGTTCTGGTTCGCTCAAAGTCTGGAAGCGCAGGGCAAGACCGTACTTTTCCTGCAAGGCGGACAGAGCGCCACGGTACCGTCGCGCCTCAGCCTCATCGCCCCGGATGCGAACGGACGCGGCATGGGCATGCGCATCTCCGCTCAACCCGACATAGCCCGGGATGCTGGCCGCAGCCTCCCGGCTGATGGCACGCAGCCGCTGCGCGAATGCTTCTTCCGTGAACGGATGTCCGGTCGAGAATTCCACGCGGACGCGACCTGACGGCACAACCAGAGTACGGGGCGCGACCGGAGCATCGCCTTGCAGCGACACCCGCACATACAGGTCTGTCGCCTGCATGAGGCGGACCTCAAGCAGACGGCGTGCAAACTCGGCCTGCAGGGCCTGCAGATGCGGCGGAAGTTCACCTTCGATCCTGGCCCGTTGCCGGGCTTCATCCAAGGTGATGCCGGGGGCGCGCGTCATGATGGATCGCGCAGAGATCGCTATCTCTTGTTCCATCTCATGGGCCTGCGCTTCATCCACTGCACGGCCCTGAGCGACAGACTGCGCACCGAGAGTGATGCCCGCAAGCATCAGGATCGAAGCAACGACATGCGTACTGGTTACCCTCACCCTCTCGCTCCCTGCAACCGTGACCTATGACGTCGGGCTGTCGCTACACACCCCTGGCGCGGTCGGCCTGACTGATCTTCAGCAGATGCGTCAGCTTCTCGTACTCCCCACTCCTGCAATGGACAAGCTTTTCCTGCGCGAACCCAAGATTTCGATACATCTTGCCCAGTCGCGGATTGGAGGCATCAGCCAGCAGACCAACCTTGGTAAAGCCTCGGGCCTCCGCCTCAATGATGACCCTGCGCACCAATTCGCCAGCTATGCCTTCGCCCCGATGATCCGGATCGACCGCCAGCGAATCAATGTAGACCTCATCTTCATCGGATTCCCTGGGTTCACTCTCTTCCAGACCGCTTACTGAGCTGTACCGACTTTCATCCGTGCCATTGAAAAACAGGATGCAGCCAATGACTGCGCTACCTTTGCGCGCGATCAAAACGTTCTCAAAATTGAAGTAGACATCTGAACGTGCGAAGTTCTGCTCAAAGTGTGCCATTGCCTCGGACAACGAGGGCTTCCCTGATAGAACAATGACGGCCTCTTCATCAGCCAATGCAATCAGCCGAACGACAGCACTGGCATCGCTCACAGCTGCCTTTGTTACTTCAAAATTCCTCTGCATACCGACAGCCTCGACAGATGTGACCGAACCATAATCTCCGCACTGGGAGGTTTTCTGTCTGCATGAGTCGTATGCTTCCGTGTGTCATTCATGGAACCTTTCAACTGCAGACCGCAATGCACGCAACTTCGATCTTGCTCCGAAGTCCTTTCAATGGGCTTACGGTGAATAGGACGCTTGCCTTCCCTAAATAACGGTAACGCCAGACCTTGGATCCCGAGGGGCGCACTTCGATGTACACACAAGCCATTGGCGTCAGCCACACGGAAGGGACTGGCCTTCGGCTTGAGCGAGCGCGGCCTGGTGTCGATCAGCATGTGAGTCGAGCGCCTGTGAGTCGCCCAGGGGCGTCTAGCCCGCTGACACACAGCCTGACTCACTTTTTCGTGGATGCAAGTGGATGCCGCTGAACACCACTGGACGCTAGAACCACCTGTAATCAAGCGACACAAGGGCTTTGCGGACGCCGCTGGACTTCATTGGACGTCTAATTGGTGGGCCCACCAGGATTCGAACCTGGAACCAAGGGATTATGAGTCCCCTGCTCTAACCGTTGAGCTATAGGCCCGGTGCAGCCTCACAGTGTAGTGAGGCTGGCAATGGGTTTCCACTGCGCGCCAAACCAGGCCCGTGCGCCACTACTGCCCCAGGCGCTGCATCAACCGATCCAATGGAGCACGGTTGTGGTACTCACCGCGCAGGCCGCGCTCGCGCTCGCCACACTCCCCATTGTCGGCCACCACCAGGTCGGTGCCGCGCAGCAGTACTCGTGTCGTGCAGCGCCCCTGGTGCAGGTACAGCACGTCCTCATCCTCCTCTGGTGCAACACGGCCCACAACCCGCGGCGCGGCGCCCTCGCCGTTACCAGGCACGCTCAGCTCGAATGCGCCCCCCTTGGCTGCGATGTCGATGGCATTTCCGTCGCTGCGCTCCCAATGGGCAACCCAGTCGGTCAGGCTGGTCTCGACATAGTTGCTCGTTTTCATCACGCGCGGCTCCGGTGCCCAGCCCACCACTTCCTTGCTCGGCGGACGTGCTTTCACGCAGTAGTAGCTGTTCCAGCGGTCGCCGATCACCAGGCCAGTGCCCGGTTCCATCTCCTCGCCACTGCGGCACCCATCACGCTCTTCGTCCAGGCAGCCTTCCGCCTCGCCCAGCAACAGCACCTCCCCGGCGTCGACCACGCGGCCCACGACATAGTCGAACTGGCTGCTGAAGAAACTCTCGGCATTGCACGCCGGCGGTTGTGGAGTATCCGCCCAGGCAACCAGCGGTGACAGCGAGAGCAGCAGGATCGGCAGTTTCATCGGCATTCCATTGACCTGGGCGAAAACAGGACACGTATCCTATCCCCTCGCCTGCAACGCGGATGATCGCAGGCAAAAAAAACAGACCCCGCTTGCGCGGGGTCTGTCAGGTACTTCATGTGCAGCGGATACGCGTCAGTCGATATCCAGGAAGCTGCGCAGCTGCTCCGAGCGGCTCGGGTGACGCAGCTTGCGCAGGGCCTTCGCTTCGATCTGGCGGATGCGCTCGCGGGTCACGTCGAACTGCTTGCCGACCTCTTCCAGCGTGTGGTCGGTGTTCATGTCGATGCCGAAGCGCATGCGCAGCACCTTGGCTTCACGCGGGGTGAGGCCGGCCAGCACGTCACGCACGGTTTCAGACAGGTTGATGTTGGTGGTGTTCTCGATCGGGGACTCCACGTTGGTGTCCTCGATGAAGTCGCCCAGATGGGAATCCTCGTCGTCACCGATCGGGGTTTCCATCGAGATCGGCTCCTTGGCGATCTTCATCACCTTGCGGATCTTGTCTTCCGGCATGTCCATTTCCTTGGCCAGCTCCTCCGGCGTGGCCTCGCGGCCGTACTGCTGGAGCATCTGGCGGGAAATGCGGTTCAACTTGTTGATCGTTTCAATCATGTGCACCGGGATACGGATGGTGCGCGCCTGATCGGCGATCGAACGGGTGATGGCCTGGCGGATCCACCAGGTCGCATACGTGGAGAACTTGTAGCCACGACGGTATTCGAACTTGTCCACGGCCTTCATCAAGCCGATGTTGCCTTCCTGGATCAGGTCGAGGAACTGCAGGCCGCGGTTGGTGTACTTCTTGGCGATCGAGATCACCAGGCGCAGGTTGGCCTCGACCATTTCCTTCTTGGCCTTGCGCGCCTTGGCTTCGCCGTAGGCCATGGCACGGCTGAGTTCCTTCAGATCGTCCAGGTCCAGCTGGGTCAGCTTCTCGATGTCGATCGTCGCCTGCTGTTCGGCGATGATCTGGTCCTTCACTTCGCGCAGGGCCGATGACCACTTCTGCTTGCGCTTCAGTGCGTCTTCCACCCACTCCAGGTTGGTCTGGTTGCCTTCCCAGGAGCGGATGAAATCCTTGCGCGGCATGCGTGCGGTGACGGTCGCCAGGTTCAGCACGCGGCGCTCATGGGCCTTGATGCCGGCCATGGTGTCGCGCAGCTGCTTGGTCAGCACGTCGGTCAGCGGCAGCGGCAGCTTCAGGGTGACGAACACCGCCGACATCTCCTCGCGGAGCTTCAGCAGGCTCTTCTTGTCGCCCTTGGCCACAGCCTTCTTGAACGCATTGAAGGCATCGCTCAGCGCCTGCATGCGCGCGGCGACTTCCTCCGGGTCCGGACCGGTCGGTGCGGCTTCTTCATCGCCGCCCTCGACATCATCGTCCTCTTCCTCGTCAGCGTCGGCGTCGGCGTCGTCACCGTCATCGGAGGCAGCGGGCGCGGCCGGGGCGGCCACTTCTTCAGCCAGATCGTTGAAGCCGACGATCACCTCGGCCAGGCGCTTCTTGCCTTCCTTGTGGGCTTCGTAATCGTTCAACAGCGATTCGACCGACACCGGGAACTGGCCCAGTGCGGCCTGCACCTGCGAAAGGCCTTCCTCGATGCGCTTGGCGATGGCGATTTCGCCTTCGCGGGTCAGCAGCTCGACGGTGCCCATTTCGCGCATGTACATGCGCACCGGGTCGGTGGTACGGCCACCTTCGGTGTCGAGTGCGCTCAGCGCGGCGGCAGCTTCTTCGGCCGCGGTGTCATCGACTTCGCGGTTACCGGTGTTGCCGTCATTGAGAAGCAGGGTTTCGACATCCGGCGCAACTTCATGGACATCAATGCCCATGCCGTTGATCATGCCGATGATGTCTTCGATCTGTTCCGGGTCGACCATGTCGTCCGGCAGATGGTCATTGACTTCGGCGTAGGTCAGGTAGCCCTGTTCCAGGCCCTTGCTGATCAGTTGCTTGATTTCGGATTGGGCAGGACGTTCGTTGGCCATGTAGTGCTCGCGCCACCGGCTAGGGGGAAATAGGGAACGTAGCATTATACCAGCCCGGGGCCCCGCCTGCCGGGCGGTGGTCCCGCAGGCTCAGGGCCTGAGAAGGAAGGTCACGGGACCGTCATTGACCAGGCTGACGACCATATGGGCACCAAATCGGCCCGTTTCCACCCCCGGCGCGTGATTTTCACGACAGATCTCGACAAATCGATTGAACCCCTGTTCAGCCTCTGCCGGCGGAGCGGCGCTGGTGAAACTCGGGCGCATGCCCGAACGGGTATCTGCGGCCAGGGTGAACTGACTGACCAGCAGCAGCCCGCCACCGGTGTCGCGCAATGATCTGTTCATCTTTCCGGCCTCGTCGGCGAACACCCGGTAGCCCAGCAGGCGCTCGGCCATCCGCTGCAGCTGGGCTTCGGTATCGCCCGGCTCCATCCCCACCAGCGCCAGTAGGCCGGGGCCGATCTGCCCCACCGCTTCGTCATCGACATGGACGGCGGCCTGGCTGACACGTTGGATCAGGACGAGCATCTGCGGGCTTCCAATGAACGGGCCGGCCACGATAGCAGCGCCCTTGGCTAAACTGGCGCCGATGAATCCGCAACGCAAAGCCCGGCTGGTCTACCGCGCCACCACCCTGTTCGCCCGCCTGCCCTGGCCGCTGCTGCGGGGATTCGCGCGCGGCCTGGCGTGGGCGTGGATCAATCTCAACGCCCGCGAGAGCCGCGTCACCCGGCGCAACCTGGAACTGGCCTATCCAGAACTGGACGGCGCCGCACGCGACCGCCTGCACCGCGAGCTGCTGCGCTCCACCGCCCTGCAGGCCATCGAGACCCTGCGCCTGTGGAGCCAGGAACCCGCCGACAATCTGCGCCTGCACCTGAAGCAGCGCCACGGCGAAGCCCTGTACGACGCGGCGCTGGCCAGTGGCAAGGGCGTGATCGTGGCCGCGCCGCACTTCGGCAACTGGGAGCTGTTGAACCAATGGCTGGCCTCGCGCGGGCAGATCGCCATCGTCTACAAGCCGCCGGAGGACGAGGCCAGCGACGCCTTCCTGCAGATCGTGCGCGGCGGCCAGAACGTGCAGCAGGTGCGCGCCGAAGGCCCGGCCGTGCGCCAGCTGTTCAAGGTACTCAAGGACGGCGGTGCCACCGGCATCCTGCCCGACCAGCAGCCCAAGGCCGGCGATGGCGTGTTCGTGCCATTCTTCGGCGTGCAGGCACTGACCATGACCCTGGTCAACCGCCTGGCCGAACGCACGGGGGCCACCGTGCTGTACGGCTGGTGCGAGCGGATCGGCCCGGACATGGAATTCGCGCTGCACATCGAGCCGACCGACCCGTCCGTGGCCGACCCGGACCCGCAGGTGGCCGCCACCGCGCTCAACGCCGGCATAGAGCGGATCGCCCGCCGCGACCCGGCGCAGTATCAGTGGACCTACAAGCGCTATACCCTGCGACCACCGGGCAGCGACGAGGAAGACCCGTATGCGACCGAAGAGCATCCACACTGAAAGCCGCTCCCGCCGGCCTGCGACAGACCGCCGCAGCACGTTGAATACGACGCTGGCGCCCCCATAGAGACACCGATGTCTGCCTCCCCCGGTCCTGCCATGTCTGCTTCTTCCCTGTTCGGCGATCCGGCCGCGATCCGCTGCGAGCGCGCGGTGGCCGAACTGCGCGCCGGTCGCCCGGTCCTGCTCCATGATGGCCAGGGCCAGCGCCTGGCGGTGATCGCGCTGGACAGCGCCACCGCCAGCAGTTTCGCGGCCTTCGCCACTGCCGCGCGCGAGCGCCACTACCTGTTCCTGACCGCCACCCGCGCCCGCGTGCTCGGGGTGGAGGCCGCGGAGGGCGCGCGCCTGCCGCTGGCCGGTGTCGCCTTCGATGCCCTGCCCTCGCTGGGCTACCTGCGCGAGCCGGGCCCGATGCCGGACGGCTGGAGCGCCGGTGACGCCTTCGATGCCGGCGCAGTGGAACTGGCCCGCCTTGGCCTGCTGCTGCCGGCGATGGTGGCGGTGCGCCTGGACGTCGATGACCGCACCTTCGACGGTGCCGCCGAAGTGGCGCTGTGCGACCTGGCTGAAGGCGCGGCGCATGCCGCCCACGATTACGAGCTGGTGGCGCGTTCACCGGTGCCGCTGCGCGACGTCGGCATGACCACCTTCGCGGTGTTCCGCGGTGGCGTGGCCCAGCGCGACCAGGTGGCGATCATCGTCGGCGAACCGGACCTGTCAGCCGTGGTACCGGTGCGGGTGCATTCCTCGTGCCTGACCGGCGACCTGTTCGGTTCACTCAAGTGCGACTGCGGCGATCAGCTGCGGCGTGGCCTGCGCAAGCTGAAGGAACTGGGTGGCGGCGTACTGCTGTACCTGGACCAGGAAGGCCGTGGCACCGGCATCGCCGCGAAGATGCGTGCTTACGGCTACCAGCACGACGGCCTGGACACCATCGATGCCGATGCACAGCTGGGCTTTGGTGCCGACGAGCGCCGCTACGGCAGCGCGGTGGCGATGCTGCGTGGCCTGGGCATCGCGCGCGTGGCCCTGCTCAGCAACAATCCGACCAAGGCGCAACGCCTGCGCAATGCCGGCATCGAGGTGCTGGACTGCATCCCGGTCACCGGCGAGATCACCGCCGAGAACGAGCATTACCTGCGCACCAAGGCCGACCGCGCCGGCCACATGCTCGATGTCGACGCGCTGATCCAGGCTGCCCAGTAATACGGCCGACCTGCTACCGTCTGCGCGGTGCGGTCGTCGCCGCCATCGCCTGCCCTGCTGCCTGACGGAGCCCGCGTGACCGAAGCCTCGATACCTGCACCGCTCACCTCTGACTGGCAGGCGCTGCCAGCACGCGCCGCGCGCCTGGCAGCACTGGAAGGCGCATTCGGCGGCCTGTTCGTGCCGGGCCTTCCGCTCGCAGCGGCCTGGTGGTTCTTCGATCTGCCCGCCGGCCTGTGGGGCGCCGTGGTCGGGCTGCTGGTGGGCATCGCCTTCGGCGCCTGGCTCGGCCGCCGGCGCCTGACCCGCACCCGCTGGCGCCTGGATGCGCAGGGACTGGGCCTGCGCCGCGATCTGATGTGGCAGCTGGAAACGCGCATTCCCATTTCGCGCGTACAGCACCTGGACCTGCGCCGCGGTCCGCTGGAACGCCGCGCCGGGTTGGCCACGCTGATCGTGCACACCGCCGGTACCCGCATGAGCGCGGTCACCGTGAGCGGCCTGGACGAGGCCGATGCCGAGCGCCTGCGCGACACCCTCTCGCACCAGCTCGACCAGGACGCCGACGCCCTGTGAGCCAGCCGCCACCCCTGCCCGCGTCGCTGCCCAACGGTGGCGAGGATCATCGCCTGCACCCGTGGTCGTGGCTGTTCGTGCTGCTGATGCAGCTGCGCCACTACTTCCTGCCGCTGGTGGCGCTACTGGTGTTCGGCCAGCGCGGTGACCGCGATCCGATGTGGGCCCAGCTCATTCCACTGTCGGCAATTGCCGTGCTGGTGCTGGTATCGGTGCTGCAGTACCTCAGCTATCGCTACCGCATCGGCAGCGATGCGATCACCGTGCGCAGCGGCCTGCTGGCGCGCAACCGGCGGGAAATTCCATTCGCCCGCATCCACAACGTGGAAGTGCGGCAGAACCCGCTGCATCGCCTGTTCGGCGTGGCCGAGCTGCGCCTGGAATCGGCTGGCGGCGTGCGTCCGGAAGCGGAGATGCGGGTACTGAAGCTGGACCAGGCACTGGCATTGGAACGGCTGGTGCGCCAGCGCGGACAAGCACCGCAGGCTGGCGACGTGACCACATCCGGGCAGGTGGCCGACGCTGACAGCGAACATGTGCTGCTGCGCCTGTCGAGCTGGGACGTGGTGCGCATGGGCCTTCTCTCCAACCGCGGCTGGGCGCTGGCGATCGCCGCGTTCGGCGTGCTGTTCCAGACCGTGCCGCGGCCGGTGATGGACGACGCCCTCCAGCGCGGCGGCCGCGAGGCCTTCGGCTATGCAAGCCACCTGCACCCCGGCGTGGCCGGCGCCTTCCTGCTGCTGGCCGCGGCCTTGCTGCTGGGCTGGCTGGGACTGCGTGCGCTGTCGGTGGTGCTGACCCTGCTGCGCTACCACGGCTTCACCCTCAGTGAGCAGGAGCGCCGCCTGACCGTATCGGCCGGACTGCTCAGCCGCACCCGCAGCAGCGTGGCGCGGCGCCGCATCCAGGCCTGGACGCTGCGCGAAAGCACCCTGCATCGTTGGTTCGGCCTGCGCCAGCTGCGCATCGACAGCGCCGCTGGTGGGCCGTCTCGCGATGAGGACCGCGCCCTGCGCGAACTTGCGCCGCTGGCGTCCAGTACGCGTTGTGAGCAGCTGGTGCAGCACCTGCTGCCGCAGCTGCAGTGGCCGCCGCTGCAATGGCACGCCATTCCGCAGCGTGGCTGGTGGCGGTTGTGCCTGGGCGCGCTGCTGCTGGTGCCCCTGCTGGCCGCGGCCGGGTACTGGCGCTGGGGGCCCTGGGGCCTGGTCGTGCTGGCCTGGCTGCCGGTGGCACTGCTGGTCGCGCACCGGCAGATGGCGCGCATGGGCTGGTACTTGGACGATCAATACGTCGCGGTGCGCGGCGGCTGGTGGAAGCGCTGGTGGCGCTGGGCCGAACTGGACAAGGTGCAGGGCCTTCGCCTGCAGCGTTCGCCGCTGGACAAGCTGCTGGGCACCAGCAGCCTGCAGCTGGACACCGCCGGCGCACATGGTGATGTGGCGCTGACCCTGCACCATCTGCCGCGCGCGCAGGCGCAGCAGGTGATGGAGCAGTTGGCTGCGGCGCTGGCACGGCGCAAGCTGCGCTGGTGATGGCAGGGTCGGATTCCGGACATGTAGCAGGTAGTGCCGGCCGCTGGCCGGCAATTGCAGACATTTCCCGGGTTGCCGGCCAGCGGCCGGCACTACCTCAACGCTGCGACCGGCCCCAATAACCCAGGTCCTTGCGGATCTGCAGATCGCGCAGCCAGGTGCCGAACGGCTTGCGGCGCAGCGCGCCCATTTCGCCAGCCAGGAAATCCTCGGTGGCGGTGATCACCCGCTCGCTGGACAGGCCATCGCGATACGGGTGGATGGTATCGGCGTAGCGCACGATCTCCGCCTGCAGCGCGGCGTCCGGATGCAGCGCACGCTGCAGCATTGCCGGCAGCTGCGCCGCATCGTCGAAGTCGATCATGTGCGGTTTGGGCACGCGGTTGCGGAAGGTCACCACCGGCTTGTGCTGGACGATGAACTCCGAAACGATCGACGAGGTATCCGACACCAGCACATCGGCAGCACGCTGCGCGGCCATCACCTGCTCAGGCTCGATGAAACGGGCATTGGCACCGGCCAGCGCGCGGTAGCGCTCGAACAGCTCCGGCGGGCACTTCGGGTGCAGGGTCAGCAGCCAGTAGCGCTCACCGGCGGCGATGTCGGCGGCGATCTGCGCATGCAGGTGCGGGGCCGCGCTGAGCCGCTCGGTGAAGGTCGAGCCAAACAGGATCACCGGGCGCCCACCTGCCGGCGCGCGCAGCGCAGCGCTCTCGCCGCCATCGTCGCGGAACAGCGGGTCCAGCTTCGGCCAACCGGTCTCTGCCACCGCGAAATGGCCCTGCAGGGCGGCGATCTCGCGGAACGGCGCGGTGGTCGCCGGGCCCTGGGTGCAGTACAGGTCGAACATGCCGCGCACCCGGAAGTGGCCGCGCGCACTGTCCCGCTTCTCCACATTGAACCCATGGAACAGCTGCACCTTGGCCCCGGACAGGAAGGTCGGCACCCAGTTGGCCGCGCTGAACACCGCTCGCGGACGCATCGCCAGGGCCTGCTTCAGGCCGATGTTGGGCACCCCCGGCAGAGCACTGCCCGCGGCGCCGTCCTCGAACCAGGCTGCCACCTCCTGCCCGGAGGCGTGCAAGGCCTGCGCCAACGGGGCGAGAATAGGCAGCGCATAACGCTCCGTCGCAAACAACAGGTACCCGGCCATCATGTCCTCCACGACCGCTCCCATCGAACGGCCTCGCATCTCGGCCTGCATTATCGCGTTCAACGAGGCTGGGCGCATCGGCGACTGCCTGGCCTCGCTGCCCTTCTGCGACGAGATCGTGGTGGTGGACTCGTATTCCACCGATGCCACCGTGGCCATCGCCGAGGCCGCCGGCGCCCGGGTGCTGCAGCGCCCGTTCGAGGGTTTCCGCAGCCAGAAGGCGTTCTGCGTAGAACAGGCGACGCACGATTGGGTGCTGTGCCTGGACGCCGACGAGCGCATCAGCCCGGAACTGCGCGCGGCCATCGAACAGGCCCGTGACGGTGGCTTCACCGGCCATGCTGGCTACCGCTTCGCCCGCCTGTCGGAGTACTTCGGCAGGTTCCTGCGCCATGGCAACGCCTACCCGGACCGGGTGATGCGCCTGTTCGACCGCCGCAAGGGGGGCTGGCGCGGCAAGCGCGAGATCCACGAGGCGGCCAGTGTCGACGGCAGCGTCGGCACCCTGCAGGGCGACCTGATCCACTACCCCTACCGCTCATTGCAGCAGCAGCTGGCCAAGACCGAGAAGTACGCGCGGATGATGGCCGAGCACGAATTCGCACGCGGCAAGCGCGCCACCCTGGGCAAGCTGGTGCTGGCGCCCGCCTGGCGGTTCTGGCGCGGCTTCCTGTTCCGCGGCGGCTTCCGCGACGGCTGGCATGGCCTGGTCTACGCCTATGTTCGCGCCAATTACGTGCGCCAGAAGACCATCATGCTGTGGATGCTGGGCAACGGTCAGGCCGTGGCCGACCCGGCGGTCCGCCCGGACCGGCCCTGAGCCTGCTGTGTCACACTGCCCGCGCGTTGCCTGAAGATTCCCCCATGAAAATCCTGTACACCAACTTCCACTACGGCGACGGTGGCGGCCACACCACGTACATCGTCTCGCTGGCGCGTGCGCTGCATGGCCAGCACACGCTGCATGTCGCTGCACCGGCCGACAGCCGCCTGCTGCGGACCGTGGCCGACGAGAGCATCGCCAGCACGCTGCCACTGGCCTTCGGCAGCGGCCTGCCTACCCTGCCGCAGCAGCTGGCCGAACAGCGCGCGCTGCGCCGGCTGGTCCGCGATGAAGGCATCGACCTGATCCACGTCAATGGCGCACGCGACCACCGCTTCGTGATGCAGGGCCTGCTCGGCATGCGCCACCCGCCGATCGTGCTGACCAAGCACAACAGCAAGCCGACCGGCACCTTCGGCAATGCGCTGCGTGCACGCTGGGCAACCGATCGCGTGATCGCGGTATCGGCCGACACCAAGCGCCTGCTGCAGCAGGGCCCGTACCGGCGCTGCCCGATCGATGTGGTGCGCAATGGTGTCGATCTGGAGCGCTACTCGCCGCTGCCCTCCGGAAGCGGCCACGCGCTGCGCCAGCAATGGACGCAGGATCCGCAGGCGCTGGTGCTGGTCAGCAATGCCGGCACCGACGATTACAAGGGCTGGATCGACCTGGGCCAGGCCATCGCGCGCCTGCCCGATGCGATCCGCCCGCACGTGCACATGGCGGTGGCCGGCCATCTGCCCAGCCCGCAGCAGCGCGAACAGGTGCAGGCCCTGGGGGAAGTCGCTGCGCAGGTGCACTTCACCGGCCTGCTGGCCGATACCCGCGTGTTGATCGCCGCCGGTGATGTCGGCTTCGTGCTGTCCCACGATGTCGAGACAATCTCCTTCGCCTGCCGCGAGATGATGGCCAGCGCCAAGCCGATGCTGGTCAGCGACTACGCGGGCCTGCCGGAAAACATTGAACAGGGTGTCGATGGCTGGGTTGTGGCCACCCGCAACATCGACGCCATCGCCGCACAACTGCAGGCGTTGTATGAGCAGCGCGATACGCTGGCGGAACACGGTCGGGCGGCGCGTCGCCACGCAGAGCGTGAGTTCGGCCTGCAGACGTTCGCTGATGCCACGCTGGCCAGCTACCAGGCTGCGCTGGCCGGGACCTGAGCGGCGGCACCGGCGCGCTCAATCCGCAGCGCCGGGCCCTGCAGGCGCCGCTCCCGTTCGAGTTCCGCCGCCGATGGCCTGCAGGGGCCCATGATCGCCGGCGTCGGCACCAGCCACCAGCGCCGCCGATTGGAAATACCGGCCATTTCCGCGCGCGACCGATCAATGCACGCCTGCATCGCATCCTCGTTGACCAGCAGCCAGCGTCGTTGCGGAACCAGCCGTTGCCAGCGCACAGCGGCCTGCAGTTGTTCATGCCAACGCTCCTCGAAGCCGAAGGTCGCCGCCGGGCGATCAGCCATCAACAGGTTCTGCTCCTTCCACGCCACCAGTCCAAGCTCGGCCTCCGGGCCGATGCGTGCACCGACTTCGCGCATCAGGCCACGTGCCGAACTGGAATCATTCAGCACCGGATAGCCCAAAAGGCTGTACAGCACCCAGACGGCAGCCAGGGTCGAGACCAGGGCGTAGTGATGGCGACGGCGACCGCACACCCACAGGCTCAGGGCCGCCCAGATCCCCATCGCCAGCGCCGCCCATGCCAGCGCATCGATGGCGCCGGGTGCCAGGCCGCGACCCTGGGTCAGGCGCACTTCGAAGGCCGGATCGCCCAGCAGCGCCAGTGCCCCGGCCACGACCAGCGCCGCAGCCAGCAATCCGGTGAATGCCGCCAGCACGCCCTGAACATCACGCCGCCTCAGCAGCCCCGGCAGCAACGGCGCCAGCGCCAGGCAGAACATCGGCAGTGCCGGCAGGATGTAGACATCACGCTTGCCGTGGGGAATCGAGAAGAACAGCACGACCAGCAGCCACCAGGCCAACGGCAGCAGGTAGCGCGGGTCGCGGCGGCGCAGGCGCCGGCACCAGGCCGGAACCGCCCAGGGCAGCAGCAGGAATGCGGGGATCCACAGCGACGGCATGATCCCGAGGAAGTACCACCACGGTTGGTGATGGTCCCAGGATTGCGTATAGCGCTGCGCGGTCTGCCGGAACAGGATGTCTCCCGCGTAAGCACGGTACTGCTCCGAGCCCGTCGCCAGGCCAGCCAGCAGCATTGGTACCAGCCACAGCGACAACGCCAGCAGGAACGCCAGTGGTGCCAGCCAGAAGCGGCCCTCACCCACATGCAGTCGCACCCTTGGCCAGTGCAGCGCCGAGGCGATCGCCGCTGGCACGATCATCATCAGCGCGAGCACGCCCACGCCTTTGGTGATCACCCCGATGCCGGCGAAGAACCAGCCCAGCCACCACCAGCGCCAGGCCGGGCCCAGCAGCAGGTGTCGCAGCAGGCCGTAGTTGGCCAGGGTGATGAACAACACCACCAGCGGATCGATCTGCGCCTTCTTCGCCTGGAAGGTGAAATGCAGTGCGAACAGCAGCGCCCAGCCCGCATACAGACCGACCTGCCGCGTCCACAGCCGTCTGCCCAGGTCGATCACGCACCACAGCGTACCGAGCGCCGCGATCAGCGAGGGCAACAGGAAGGCAACCCGCCAGTGGCCGACCAGGCTATACAGCGTGGCCTGCCACCACATCAGCATCGGAGGCTTGTCCGAATACAGCTCGGTGCCACGCTGCGGGAACAGCCAGTGGCCACTGTCGACCATCTGTTTGGCCACCAGCGCAAAGCGTGGCTCGTCAGAGGGCCACGGATCGCGAAGGCCCAGCCCGGCCCCCAGCACCAGCAGGGCCATTACCACCAACAACCCGGTCTGGCGTGACGCGGGGGATTTCAGCATGGGCCTCGAAGCGGCAGCGGGGTCAGGCTGCTTTTAACAGACGCGCGTAGAAGAAACCGTCAGCATCGTCTTCACCCGGCAGTCTCTGCCGCGCCACACCTTCGCAATCCACGCCGAAGGTGTCATCAAGTGGCTGCGCCAGCGCGTCCGGATGCCACTTCAGGAACGCTCGGACCTGGTCGATGTTCTCGGCACGCAGGATCGAGCAGGTGGCGTACAGCAGCACGCCGCCCGGGCGCAGCATCGACCAGCAGGCTTCCAGCAAACGCGCCTGCACGCCGACCAGCGCATCGATGTCCTCGGCGCGGCGGTGGAACATCACATCCGGCTGACGGCGGATCACGCCGGTGGCCGAGCACGGCGCATCCAGCAGGATCGCGTCGAACGGCACGCCATCCCACCATGAACCTGGATCACTGGCATCTGCGGCCAGGGTCTGTACGTGCTCACCCACGCCAGTGCGGATGTAGGTATCGCGTGCGCGCGCCAGGCGACGGGCATCGATATCCAGTGCCAGCAGGCGCAGGCTCGGATCGCGTTCGAGCAGGTGCGCAGACTTGCCACCGGGTGCCGCGCAGGCATCCAGCACGCGCGCACCAGACGCCGGCGCCAGGGCATCGGCCGCGCACTGCGCGGACAGGTCCTGCACCGACAACGCGCCTTCGGCGAACCCCGGCAGCTGGTTCACCGCAACGGGGACCGCCAACCGCAATGCATCTGCACTGAGCGCACTGGCTTCGGCAGCAATACCGGCCTCGGCCAGCGTTGCCAGCACCTTGTCGCGGCCGCCATGCTGGCGGTTGGCCCGCAGCCACAGCGGCGCGGGCTGCAGGCTGGCAGTGAAGACGGCCTCGGCCTGGGCCGGCCAGTCGCGTTCAATCGCATCGGCCAGCCATTCCGGGAAGGCATCGCGTGCGGGCTGCTCCGGGAAACCCTCGCGCTGTGCACGGCGCAGGATCGCGTTGACCAGGCCGGCCTGGCGCTCGCGACCCAGCGCACGCGCGGCATCGACCGTGGCCGACAGTGCCGCATGCGCAGGCAGTTCCAGCACATCCAGTTGGGCAAAGCCGACCATCAGCAAGGTACGCAGGTCGGCATCGCGGGCCGACAGCGGCTTCTGCATCCAGCCCTGCAGGGCAGCGTCATAGGTGCTGCGGCGGCGCAGGACCGCGAAACACAGCGCTTCCAGCAGTGCACGGTCGCGGCTGTCAGCCAGCTTGGGCAGCGCCCAGGCCAGTTCGGCCTTCAGCGAACGGCCGCGGGTGAACACCTGCGCCAGCACGCGTGCAGCCAGCATGCGGGTGGCTGCGCCCGGCGCCGCCTTGGCGACGGAAAAATCGTTCTGCTTCGACACCGCTTATGCTCCCACGCGCAGGTCGCGGCGGGCGTTGAGGTAGTCGGCGGCGGTGATCGCCTTGCCACCTTCACGCTGCAGCACGCGCAGGCGCAGCGCGCCCTGGCCGCAGGCAATGTCGATACCGTCGCGGCTGGCCGCCAGCACCGTGCCCGGCGCCTGGCCATGGGCCAGATCCAGCGCCACTGCGCCATGGATGCGCACGCGTTCGCCAGCCAGGCTCGCCTCGGCAATCGGCCACGGGTTGAATGCACGCACGGTGCGTGCCAGCGCGCCGGCATCCAGTGCCCAGTCCAGCCGGGCCTCGGCCTTGTCCAGTTTGTGCGCGTAGGTCACGCCCTGCTCCGGCTGCGGCCGCGCGACCGGCTTGATGCCCGCGCGCAGCAGGCCCAGGCCGTCAGACAGCACCTGCGCGCCGAGTTCGGCCAGCTTGTCGTGCAGCTGCCCACCGGTATCGGTGGCGGCGATCGGCAGTTCCTGGTGCAGCAGCACCGGGCCGGTATCCAGGCCGGCCTCCATCTGCATCAGGCACACGCCGGTCTTCGCATCGCCGGCCTGGATCGCGCGCTGGATCGGCGCGGCACCGCGCCAGCGCGGCAGCAGCGAGGCATGCACGTTCCAGCAGCCGTGGGTCGGAATGGCCAGCACCGCCTTGGGCAGGATCAGGCCGTAGGCCACCACCACCATCAGGTCCGGCTGCAGGTCGCGCAGCTGCTGCTGGGCGGCCTCGTCCTTCAGCGATTCCGGCTGGTAGACCGGGATGCCACGGGCAACGGCTTCCAGCTTGACCGGCGATGGCGCCAGGCCACGGCCACGGCCGGCGGGGCGATCAGGCTGGGTGTAGACAGCGACGACCTCGTGATGACGCGCGGCCGCGCGCAGCGACGACACCGCGAATTCCGGCGTACCGGCAAAGACAATCCTCATGGCTACCCCACTTGCAGGATGGATTCGTGCAGGAAAGAAAAACGGCGCCGTCGGCCGGCGCCGTACAGCCCGCGCTTGCCGCGCAGGCACGGGCCACCCCAAGGGCGGCCCGGATTGGCGATCACGCCACGTGCTTGCGCTGCTTGGCCAACTTCTTGCGGACCATCTCGCGCTTGAGCGGCGACAGATAGTCGATGAACAGCTTGCCGTCCAGGTGGTCCATCTCGTGCTGGATGCAGGTGGCCAGCACTTCACCGGCTTCCAGCTCCTGCTGCTGGCCGCTGCGGTCCAGGTACTTCACGGTGATGGTGTCGGCACGGGTCACGTCGGCGAAGATGCCCGGCACCGACAGGCAGCCTTCCTGGTACACCCGGCCTCCGTCCTTGGCGACGATTTCCGGGTTGATGAACACATGCGGTTCATTCTTTTCTTCACTGACGTCGATGACCATGAAGCGCTTGTGCACGTCCACCTGGGTGGCGGCCAGGCCGATGCCCGGCGCGTCGTACATGGTCTGGAACATGTTGTCGATCAGTTCCTGGAAGGCCGGCGTGGTGACTTCGGCAGCGTCGATCAACGCAGCCTTGGTACGCAGGCGCGGATCGGGGAACTCGAGGATGGGGAGAAGAGCCATGGCAATTTCCGGATTGGGGGCCGGCACGCCGGCATACGTCGCAGATTCTAGCTGCAACGCTTGCCTTGCGCCCCGGTTTCTGGACTATAGTGCGCGGACCTGTTGGGGAATCAGGGCTTCACACCTATGTTGCTTCGTTTTCGTACGGTCGTCGCCGCGGCGATGCTGACCGTGGCTGCCTATGCTACCGCCGTGGAAGTGAATGGCGGGCACCCGGACACCTATGTGGTCCGAAAAGGGGATACGTTGTGGGACATCGCCGCACGTTTCCTGCAGAAGCCGTGGCTGTGGCCGGAGATCTGGCAGGCCAATCCGCAGATCGCCAATCCGCACCTGATCTATCCCGGTGACGTGCTCAGCCTGGCCTATCTGGACCGGGTGACCGTCGCAGCCAAGCCCGGCCCGCGCCAGGAAGCTCCGATCGACGCCATTCCGCTGGCCCAGGTCGAGCCGTTCCTGAAGCAGCTGAGCGTGGTCGACAGCATCGAGCAGCTGCCCGCCGTGGCCGGCCTGGAAGAAGAACGCCTGCGTGCCACCAGCGGCCACGCCGTCTACGTGCGCCTGGCCGACGCCCAGCTGGGCCAGCGCTGGGCCGTGGTCCGCCCGACCGTGCGCTACTCCCAGCCCAAGCCGACCGAGGACCTGACCGCCAATGGCGACGTCACCCCGGGCAGCGGCAACCTGTGGCAGGCCTACAACGCGCCCAACCACCGCCGCGGCGTGCTCGGCTATGAGCTGGCCCAGGTCGGCACCGGCACCATCACCCGGATCGCTGGCGGCAAAGTCCAGGCATCCACCCTGGTCCTGGACAGGAACGAAGGCGGCCGCGAAGTGCGTGTCGGCGACCGTCTGGTCCCGATCGAGGCCCGGCCCTACGACCTGCAGTTCGTGCCGCATGTGCCCGCTGCCGGCGTCGAAGGCGTCGACGTGCGCGTGCTGGCAGTGACCGACATGTTCACCGCCGGTGGTCCGCGCGACGTGATCGCGATTTCGGCCGGCCGCGCGCAGGGCGTGGACAACGGCACCGTGTTCTCGCTGTGGCGGCCAGGCCGCCATGTGGCGGACCGCATGAAGTACCCGACCTCGTCGCGTATGGACGATGCCCTCAGCGGCAACGTTGGCCGTGTTGCGCTGCCGGATGAGTACGCCGCGCACGCGATGGTGTTCCGTACCTTTGACAACGTCAGCTACGCACTGGTGATGCAGGGCGTGAAGCCGGTGCGCGTGGGTTACAACGCACTGCATCCGGACGCGAAGTAACCGTTGCCGGGCTGCCCCGGCCACCCCAGGTAGTGCCGGCCGCTGGCCGGCAGCCACCTCCGGGAAAACCTGACGATCACACGCGAAGGCGCCCTAGGGCGCCTTTGTTGCATCTGGTCGATAGTGGGGAATGACCAAGCAAGCTGAAGAGGCGCTGCTGCGCCTGGTGATGGCGGGGGGCGCATTGGCGCAACGGCGGGCGCTGCTGCAGAGCCAGGGCGATGCGGGCGCGGCCATCTCGCTGGGCGTGGCGGGATGGCGTGCACATGGCTGCACCCCGGAACAGTGCGCGGCATTGGAGCGCCCCGATACGCGGACCTGGGCGGCGGGCCTGCGCTGGCTGCTGGACGACAACCACCATCTGTTGGCCTTCAACGATCCGGCCTTTCCTCCGTCCCTGCTGGACGTCCCCAACCCGCCACTGGCACTGTTCGTGGCCGGCGACCCGAGCCTGGCCTGGCGCCCCTCGGTGGCGCTGGTCGGCAGCCGTTCGCCGACGCCCGGTGGGCGGGCGCTGGCGACACGCTTTGCCGGCTGCTTCGTCGAAGCCGGACTGGCGGTGACCAGCGGGCTGGCCGCCGGTATCGACGCCGCCGCCCACCTGGCCGCGCTGGAGGCCGGCGGTTGCACCGTGGCAGTGATCGGCACCGGCCCCGACCGGGCCTACCCGGACAGCCATGCCCGGCTGCAGGCGCGGATCGCCACAGAAGGCGTGGTGCTCAGCGAGTACCTGCCGGGCACGCCGGCACGCCCAGGCCATTTCCCGGCGCGCAACCGGCTGGTGGCCGGGCTGGCGCTGGCCACGGTGGTGGTCGAAGCAGCGCAACGCTCGGGCGCACTGATCACGGCCCGCCTGGCCGCCGAGGCCGGGCGCGAGGTCTGCGCCCTGCCCGGCTCGGTGCTCAATCCACGCGCGTCGGGTTGCCACCGGCTGATCCGTGAAGGCGCAGCGCTGGTCGAGCGCCCCGAGGAAGTGCTGGAGCTGCTGGCCCCGGCCCTGCGCCAACAGCTGCCGGGCTTGCAATCGCGGCTGGCCACCCCCACTGAACAGGCACCGCCGGCGCTCCTGCCGGCGCGCTGGGCCGACGACCCTGACTACCAGTGCTTGTGGCGGGCCCTGGACCACAACCCAAGCGGTATGGATTCACTGATCACGCGCTGTGGATTGACGGCGCCACAGGTGTCCTCCATGCTGCTGGCCATGGAACTGGCGGGAATCGTGGTGTGCGTACACGGCCGCTACTGTCGAACTCCCTAGTTTCTTCACCTCCACAGCGTCGCGCGACGCAGGCCGAGGGGCAATGAAAGAGAGCATCCTGGACGTACTGCTGTACCTGTTTGAACACTATTTCAGCGAAGATGCGGACCTGATCCGTGACCGCGATTCGCTGCAGAACGGCCTGATCCAGGCCGGTTTCAGCCCAACCGAGATCAACAAGGCGTTCGACTGGCTCGACGCCCTAGCCGCGCAGCGGCCGAGCGTGGCCCAGGCGAGGGTCGATGGCCCCGTGCGCGTCTACCACGGTCCCGAGCTGGACAAGCTGGACGTGGAATGCCGTGGTTTCCTGCTGTACCTGGAACAGCACGGCATCCTCGACGCCGACCAGCGCGAGCTGGTGCTGGACCGGGCCATGGCCCTGGACCAGGACGAACTGGACCTGGATGACCTGAAATGGGTCGTGCTGATGGTGCTGTTCAACCAGCCCGGTTCCGAAGCGGCCTATGCCTGGATGGAAACGCAGATGTTCATGGACGAGCCAGAACCCCTGCACTGACCGTACACTTGGGGGCATAGCGCATTCAGGAGCGTCCCCGTGAGCGAGTGGTTCCACGCAGAAGGCAACCGGCAGCAAGGCCCGCTGCCGGCGGAACAGTTGGTCGAGTTGTTCCGCAACAACCAGATCTCCCTGGACACCCTGGTCTGGCGCGACGGGCTGCCACAATGGCAGCCGTTGCGCACGGTCGTCGACGAACTCGGCCTGATCGTACCGGCACTGGATGTCGCTGCGGCCGCCGCCGAACCCGAACCCGAGCCGGAAGCGGTGGCGACAGCGCCGCCTCCGCCGCAGCCGCCCGTACTGCCGCCGTCCACACCGTATGCCACCAGCACGGCGACGACGGCCCTGCCGCCTCCGAAAAAGAAGCTCTCCGGCTGCGCGCTCACCGCCATCATCGGCGGCGGCCTGCTGCTGGTCCTTGTGCCGATCATTGCGATCCTTGCCGCGATCGCCCTGCCGGCCTACAACGACTACACCCTGCGTGCCAAGGTCGCTGGCGCGGTGACCGTGCTGCAACCGCTGAAGGACCAGGTGCAGCATTTCGCCGATGACGAAGGTCGTTGCCCGGGCGCCAACGACGCCGGCTTCCCGGCGCCGGGCGACTTCGCCCATGCCGGCCTGTCGGCGGTGAACATCGGCCGCTTCAACAACGGCCATTGCGGTATCGAAGCCACCCTGGCCGTGCCCGGCAAGAGCATCGACGGCGACCTGCTGTGGCTGGAATACGACCGCGACAGCGGCCGCTGGGAATGCACCGGCGAAAGCGACGACAAGTACCTGCCGCCGTCGTGCCGCGGTTGAGCCGCACGCACGCCAGCCCCTCCAAGGACGACCCAACAGGGAACATGCAATGACTGAGTGGTATTACGCCGAAGGACAGCAACGCCAGGGCCCCCTGCCGGTCCAGGAGATCCGCCAGCGCTTCCAGCGCGGCCAACTGAACCTGGACACCCTGGTCTGGCATGAGGGCATGGCGCAGTGGGCTGCGCTGCGCCAGGTGGTCGACGAGCTCGGACTGCAGACGCTGGCCGATGCCAGCACTGCCACCGGCAGTGGCGGTTTCGACCTGCGCGGCGACTATGCCGCCATCGACAACGGCACCGCGCCGCTGCCCGGCACCGGCGCCATCAGCAGCTCGCCGTACAACGCGCCGGCCGCCGCCGGTACCGCCGGCCATGTACAGCCGGTGATGGGCGGCGAAGTGATCTACGCCGGTTTCTGGAAGCGCGTAGCGGCCTACATGATCGACTACTTCGTGCTGGTCATCCCGGGCAGCATCATCGGTGCCATCCTCGGCGTGGTCCTCGGCGCCAGCATGGGCGCGGTCGGCAGTGGCGAATCGTCCATCGAAATCGTCGCGCAGCTGGCCAGTGCGCTGATCAACCTGGGCATCGGCATGGCCTACTACACCTGGTTCCATGCCTCGCGGGGCGGTGCCACGCTGGGAAAGATGGCGGTCGGCATCAAGGTCGTGCGCGGCAATGGCGAGCGCCTCACCAAGGCCCGCGCCTTCGGTCGCTACTGGGCCATGCTGCTGAGCAGCTTCACCCTCGGCATCGGCTTCCTGATGGCCGCGTTCACCGAACGCAAGCAGGGCCTGCACGACATGATATGCGACACTCTGGTGGTCGACCGTTGGGCCTATACCGACCAGCCGCAGCTGCAGCGTCGGGAACTGGGCACGGTCACCATCCTGGTTCTGGTCCTGACCGCCCTGCTGTCGTTGGCGGGCCTGGTCCTGCTGGTGGCAGCAGTCGGCTTCATCGCCAAGATGGCCTCATGAACGACCATCCTCACGCCTCGCTGCTTGACATGGGCTGGCCGGGCGTGATTCCTCTAATAAGGTGAAACCTGAACGCCCGGCACACTACCGGGCGTTCAGTTTATGGATTTGCCCGTGGCCGCTTCACTAATGCGGCCGTTTGCTCCACCCTAGCGGCCCCTTCCCCCGGTCCGCCCACAGACCTTTCCCGACATGCCCAAGCACCTGCTCATCGTCGAATCGCCGGCCAAGGCCAAGACGATCAACAAATACCTCGGCAAGGACTACACCGTCCTGGCCTCGTATGGGCATGTGCGTGACCTGATTCCGAAGGAAGGCGCAGTCGACCCGGACAACGGGTTCGCCATGCACTACGACGTGATCGACAAGAACGAGAAGCATGTCGATGCGATCGCCAAGGCCGCCAAGGGCGCCGACGACATCCTGCTGGCGACCGACCCGGACCGCGAGGGTGAGGCGATCAGCTGGCACATCGCCGAGATCCTGAAGGAACGCGGGCTGGTCAAGGACAAGCCGATGCAGCGCGTGGTCTTCACCGAGATCACCCCGCGCGCCATCAAGGAAGCGATCAGCCAGCCGCGCGCGATCGCCAGCGACCTGGTCGATGCCCAGCAGGCGCGCCGCGCGCTGGATTACCTGGTCGGTTTCAACCTGTCGCCGGTGCTGTGGCGCAAGGTACAGCGCGGTTTGTCCGCCGGCCGCGTGCAGAGCCCGGCGCTGCGCATGATCGTCGAGCGCGAGGAAGAGATCGAAGCCTTCATCGCCCGCGAGTACTGGTCGATCGCCGCCGAGTGCGCGCACCCGTCGCAGCACTTCAACGCCAAGCTGATCAAGCTGGACGGGCAGAAGTTCGAGCAGTTCACCGTCACCGATGGCGACACCGCCGAGGCGGCCCGCCTGCGCATCCAGCAGGCCGCGCAGGGTGCGCTGCACGTCACCGACGTGGCCAGCAAGGAGCGCAAGCGCCGTCCGGCGCCGCCGTTCACCACCTCCACGCTGCAGCAGGAAGCCTCGCGCAAGCTCGGCTTCACCACCCGCAAGACCATGCAGGTGGCGCAGAAGCTGTACGAAGGCGTGGCCATCGGTGACGAAGGCACCGTCGGCCTGATCTCGTACATGCGTACCGACTCGGTGAACCTGTCGCAGGATGCACTGACCGAGATCCGCGACGTGATCGCCCGTGACTACGGCATCGCCTCGCTGCCGGACCAGCCCAACACCTACCAGACCAAGTCGAAGAACGCCCAGGAAGCGCACGAAGCGGTGCGACCGACCTCGGCACTGCGCACCCCTGCGCAGGTCGCGCGCTACCTGACCGATGACGAGCGCAAGCTGTACGAACTGATCTGGAAGCGTGCGGTGGCCTGCCAGATGATCCCGGCCACGCTCAACACCGTCAGCGTCGATCTGTCGGCCGGCAGCGAGCACGTGTTCCGCGCCAGCGGCACCACCGTGGTGGTGCCCGGCTTCCTGGCCGTGTACGAAGAAGGCAAGGACAACAAGAGCGCCGAGGACGAGGACGAAGGCCGCAAGCTGCCGGCGATGAAGCCCGGCGACCGCGTGCCGCTGGAGCGCATCGTGGCCGACCAGCACTTCACCCAGCCGCCGCCGCGCTTCACCGAAGCGGCGCTGGTGAAGGCGCTGGAAGAGTACGGCATCGGTCGTCCCTCGACCTACGCTTCGATCATCCAGACCCTGCTGTTCCGCAAGTACGTGGAAATGGAAGGCCGCAGCTTCCGCCCGTCCGATGTCGGCCGCGCGGTATCCAAGTTCCTGTCCAGCCACTTCACCCAGTACGTCGACTACGACTTCACCGCCAAGCTCGAGGACGAGCTCGATGCCGTCTCGCGTGGCGAGGAAGAGTGGATTCCGCTGATGTCGCGCTTCTGGGGACCGTTCAAGGAACTGGTCGAAGACAAGAAGGAATCGGTCGACCGCGCCGAGGCCAGCGGCGCACGCGAACTGGGCACCGACCCGAAGACCGGCAAGCCGGTCAGCGTGCGCCTGGGCCGTTTCGGGCCGTACGCGGCCATCGGCAGCACCGCCGAGGACGCCGAGGAGAAGCCCAAGTTCGCCTCGCTTCGTCCGGGCCAGTCGATGCACACCATCACCCTGGAAGACGCGCTGGAGCTGTTCCTGATGCCGCGCGCACTGGGTGAGGACAAGGGCGAAGACGTCAGCGTCGGCATCGGTCGTTTCGGCCCGTTCGCCAAGCGCGGCAGCACCTATGCCTCGCTGAAGAAGGAAGATGACCCGTACACCATCGATCTGGCCCGCGCCGTGTTCCTGATCGAAGAGAAGGAAGAGATCGCGCGCAACCGGATCATCAAGGAGTTCGAGGGCAGCGACATCCAGGTGCTGAACGGCCGTTTCGGTCCGTACATCAGCGACGGCAGGATGAACGGCAAGATCCCCAAGGATCGCGAGCCGGCGTCGCTGACCCTGGCCGAAGTGCAGCAGCTGATGGAAGAAACCGGCAAGCCGGTGCGCAAGGGCTTCGGCAAGAAGGCCGCGGCCAAGAAGGCACCTGCGAAGAAGGCGGCGGTGAAGAAGGAGGCGGCACCGAAGAAGGCGGCCGCCAAGAAGGCCCCTGCCAAGAAAGCGGTGAAAAAGGCTGCTGCGAAGAAGGCGCCGGCCAAGAAGGCCGTCAAGAAGGCCGTCAAGAAGGCCGCGAAGTAGATCCGCGCCCTGCGTGGATGAGGGGTAGTGCCGGCCGCTGGCCGGCAACCCCAGAAGCATCAGGTGCCGGCCAGCGGCCGACACTGCCGGGGTGCCTGGTTCCACCCCATCTGCACGCAGCGGGGGGATAATGAAGGCCCACGCCGGGCCGGTCGCCGCCATGAAAGAACTCACCCTGGACTCCGCTGTCGCCTCGCTCCGCGCAGGCGGCGTGATCGCCTATCCGACCGAAGCGGTCTGGGGCCTGGGCTGCGATCCCTCGCACGAAGCCGCGGTGCACATGGTTCTGCGGCTGAAACAGCGCCCGATCGAGAAGGGCATGATCCTGGTCGCCGCCGAGCTGGCGCAGCTGGAAGGCTGGGTACGCCTGCAGGCACTGCCCGATGCCCGCCAGCGCGCAGTGCTGGCCAGCTGGCCCGGCGCCAACACCTGGATTCTGCCGGCCGGCCCACGAGCCAAACCGTGGATTACCGGCGAGCACAGCGGCATTGCGGTGCGCATCAGTGCCCACCCGCTGGTGGCCGCGCTATGCCGTGCCTGGGGTGGCCCGCTGGTGTCCACCAGCGCCAACCTGGCCGGCGAGCCACCGGCGCGCAGCCGCGAGGAACTCGACCCACGCCTGTTGCGCCTGCTCGACGGCATCCTCGATGGCGAGACCGGCGGCCTGGCCCAGCCGACGCCGATCCGCGACGCGCTCAGCGGCAACGTGCTGCGCTCCTGAGCAGACGATTGCACAGCCACCGACAATCGCGCACCCTGCCGCCATGAACCTGCTGCGCGCCACCTTGAGCCTGTGCCTGCTGTTGCCTTGGAACTCACCGGCCGCCGAGGACGTGCGCGTATACCGCTGCGTGGCCAGCAATGGTGCCGTGGCGCTGCAGGACAAGCCCTGCAACAGCGGCCGCCAGGAAGTGCGCGACCTGCAGCGTCCGCGGGATCCTGCGCCGCGGGTGGTGCGTAGTGACGCCACGCCATCGCCGCCCAGCGATACCCCGGTCATCCGCGAGCGCGAAGTACGCCACGTCTACATCCAGCCGCCACAGCCGATGTACGAGTGCGTCACCGAGGATGGCCAGCGCTATACCAGCGACAATAACGAAGGCAATCCGCGCTGGGTCCCGTTGTGGACCAGTGTCTGGCTGCCGCACGGGCATCGTGGCCCGGCCTATCCCGGACCGCGTCCGGCATTCGGTACACCGGTGGGGACCCCCATCGGTGAAGGCGCGGGTTATCGTCCGCCCTCGGTGGGCATGGGGGTACAGGTTCCGGCCGGCAGCGTCCTGGTGCGCGACAGCTGCCATGCGCTGCCACCGCAGGAAGTCTGCGCGCGCCTGCGTGACCGCCGCTGGGAGCTGGACCGCCGCTACAACAGTGCGCTGCAGAGCGAACGTACGGCCATCAGCAACGAACAGCGCGGCATCGACGCTCGCGTGTCGCGCGATTGCCAGCGCTGAGCGCCGCGCCGCATCACCACCTGTACGCTGTGCGCATGAACAAACTGATCTGGCTGGCCCTGGTGTTGCTGCCCGGCGCGGCACTGGCCGAAACAAGCGTGGTGTATCGATGCACCTCCAGCAGCAGCGACGTACCCACGCTGCAACGCACGCCCTGCCCGTCCGGCAGCAAGCAGCAGGTACTGCGCGTACCCGATCCGGCCAACGCACAGCCGGCGGTGGTCGCCCCCACCCCCGCCGTCGAGACGCCAGCCCCCCTGCCGGCAGGACCCGCGCCCGCGCAGGCGCCCTCTGCAACGCCACGCCGTGCGGACGAAGGCCGAACGATCATGGAAGCGGGAATGGTCGAACGCGAGGGCGGCAACCAGATCCTCGACAGCGCGACGCTGCGTCGTGACGCCGAGGCCCACGCCGAAGCAAAGGACGGCCCACCGAAGCCGCCCCTGCCCCCGATCTTCCAGTGCACCGACAGCCAGGGCGGCAGCTACCTGCACGAGTACGAGGCCGCGCCCGGTCGGTGCGAACTGATGACGGTACAGGGCCTGGGCGGCGTCACGCCGGTGAATGCGGCCGGCTGCGAAGTGGTACGTGATCGCTGCGAGGAACTGCCCGAAGCGCAGCGTTGCGGCGGCTGGCAGCAGCGCTTCCGCGATGCACGCGGCCGCGAACGTTTCGCCACGCCAGAGAACCGCGACGGCGCACGCAGCGAGCGCGAGCGGCTGCAGGGTGTGCTGGAGGCCAGCAACTGCCCGGTACCGGGGTGACGGCCACCCGGTAGTGCCGGCCGCTGGCCGGCAACCACAGGATCTTCAGATGATTGCAGTTGCCGCCCAGCGGCCGGCACTACCTGCTGAAAGCTCAGAATCCGTAGCGCAGGAAACCACCATCCACCGCGATGCACTCGCCGGTGACATAGCTGGCGGCGGGCAGGCACAGGAAGCCCACGGCCGCAGCCACTTCCTCCGGCTCCCCGATGCGGCGCATCGGCGTGCGGTTGATCACTTCCTCGTAGTAGTCCGGGTCCGACAACGGGCCGGACGTGCGCCGCGTGCGGATGTACCACGGCGCCACCGCGTTGACCCGGATGCCATCCTCGGCCCACTCGACGGCCAGGTTGCGGGTCATCTGGTGCATTGCCGCCTTGCTCATGCCGTAGACCACGCCGCTGCGCACATGGGTCAGGCCGGATACGCTGCCGACGTTGACGATGGATGACGAGGCATGGCGTGCCAGCAGCGGGTGCGCGTAGCGCGACAGTTCGAACGCCGAGAACAGGTTGGTCTCGAAGATGTTGCGCCACTCGTCCTCGGAATACTCGGTAGCCGCTTTGCTGATGTTGCCGCCGGCGTTGTTGACCAGGATGTGCAGGCCATCGCTATGGTCTTCCACCCAGTCCAGGATCTGCCGGCGGTCTTCGTCATCGGAAACATCGGCAGCCAGCGCGTGCACCTGCATCTGCGGATACATGTCCAGCAGCTCGTCGCGCGCGGTCTCCAGCATGTCTATATCGCGCCCGACGATCATCAGGTCGGCACCGAAGCCAGCCAGTTCATGCGCGATTGCAAGGCCGATGCCGGCACTGGCACCGGTGATCAGGGCAGTCTGGCCGTCCAGGCGCCACCGTTGCTGGGTCATGTGTCCTCCGGGGCCGCGCCCGCTGTGTTTCGATGCGGCAAGGATACGCGCTCACGGCAGCCCCCTGCCCGGAATGCGACACTGCACGCACGCCCACTGCGGAGAGCCGCCATGCGCATCCTGATCGTGTCCACGTCCCTGCTGGCCGCCGTACTGCTGGCGGCGTGCCAACGGCCGCCGACGCCCAACCCGGAGAAGCCACCGGCACCGCAGGCAATGACCCGTGCAATGCATGAGCCGCTGGACCGCGCCAAGAGCGCGCAGAAGGCCGTGGAGGATGCCGCAGCACGCGAGCAGAAGGCCGAGGCCGACGCGACGCAATGACCTGTGGGGTCAGAGCCCTTTGCGGAGCAAAGGGATCCGACCCCTTGAACGAAAACGCCCGGCCGGGGCCGGGCGTTTCCAGTAGATCCACGCCATGCGTGGATGGACTTCCGATCAGAACCCGCAGAAGCAGTACGCCAGCGCCTTCACCGGCGCACCGTTGCCCTTGTCGCGGGCCGCGTTCTCGACGAAGCGCAGCTGCGTATCCACTTCCGGCATCGCACGCGCCAGCATCATCCGCGCCATGCCCGAGTCGGACAGCATCCAGGCACCGGCACGGCTGCCGGCGAAGCCGCTTACGAACTGCGCAAACGGCGTCGCCGCCTTCTCGATGTAACGCACGCGGTAAGCATCGGCCTTGCCCAGCTTGGCACGGCTGGCGGCATCGGCCACCGCATCCTTCAAGCCACCGAAGGCGTCGACCAGACCGCGTTCCTTGGCCTGCGCACCGCTCCACACGCGGCCACGGGCCACTTCGTCGACCGCCTCGACCGGCTTCTTGCGGGCGTCGGCAACGCGACCGGTGAAGTCGGCGTAACCCTTGTTGATCACCGACTGGATGACCTGGCCCACCGCCGGATCCATCGGGCGGGTGACATCGAAGGCACCGGCAAAGCGGGTCGTACCGACGCCGTCGGTGTGCACACCGATCTTGTCCAGCGCGCGGCTGAAGTTCGGCACCATGCCGAAGATCCCGATCGAACCGGTGATGGTCGACGGATCGGCATAGATGCGGTCGGCATTCATGCTGATCCAGTAGCCACCGGAGGCAGCCAGGTCGCCCATCGACACCACCACCGGCTTGCCAGCGGCCTGCAGGGCCACCACTTCGCGACGGATCTGCTCGGAGGCGAACACCTCACCACCCGGCGAATTGACGCGCAGCACCACGGACTTCACGTTCTCGTCGTCGCGCGCTGCACGCAGCAGCGCCGAGGTTGACTCGCCACCGATGCGGCCGGCCGGCAGGTCGCCACCGCTGATCTCGCCGGCTGCCACCACCACCGCCACCTGCGGACGGCTGTCGACCGGGTTGCGGCGCGCATCGAGCTGGCCCAGGTAGCTGCCGAAGTCGACGTTGCGGAAACCACCGTCGGCATCGTCGTCAGCCACGCCGCGCTCGATCATCAGATCCTCGAATTCCTCGCGGGTCTTCAGCGAGGTCACCAGCTTCTGCTGCAGGGCGAACTTGGCCAGGTCGCCACCGGCGGCGGAGATGCCTTCCGGCAGCGTGTCGATGCCGGCGGCCAGCTGTGCCGGATCCAGGCGGCGGGCTTTGGCGATGTCACCCAGGTAGCGCTGCCACACGTCGTTCATCCAGAACAGGTCGGCTTCCTTGGACGCCGGCGAAGCGGCGTCGAGCACGTACGGCTCGGCAGCGGACTTGTACTCGCCCACCTTGAACAGGTGCACGTCCACGCCCAGCTTGTCCTGCAGGCCGGTGCGGAAGTACTGGCGGTAGCGGCCCAGGCCCTCGAGTACCACCGACCCCATCGGGTCCAGGTAGACCTCGTCGGCCTGCGCGGCCAGCAGGTACTGCGACTGGCCCATGCTCTCGCTGTAGGCCACCAGCTGCTTGCCGGACGCACGCAGGTCCTGCAGCGCAGCGGCCACTTCACGCAGCGAAGCGAAGCCCGACGGCTGCAGCTTGTCCAGCTCCAGCACCACGCGCTCGATCTTCTTGTCTTCCTTGGCCGACTCGATCACCCGCAGCAGGTCACGCAGCTGGATCTCTTCGGCACCGTTGTCGCCCACCGCCTTGGCCAGCGCGCGGCTGACCGGGTCAGCGCTGAACTGCTCGACCAGGCGGCCTTCCGGCGCGATCACCAGGGTGGTGCGGTCCTGCAACGATTTGCTGGCACCGGCACCCATGCCGGCGGCGATGACGAACATCACCAGCAACAGGAACAGCAGGCCGAAGAACACCAGGTTGAGGATCAACCGGCGGGTGAAATTCATGACGTCCCACAGCCCGATGAAGAAACTGGCGACGGGGTTGCGACGCGCCGGGGGCAGCGGGGGCACGGGTTGATTCATGGAACGCTCCGGAAGGCTTCTTGCCGTAGTGCCAGCATAGCCGGTGCCGCGTGATGCGGCATCGGACACAAGTCAGGGGATCGCCCGCCACGGGTCGCCAGGGCGGGCAGGAAGGATCAGGACAGGCTGGACTGGCCGATGCGCAGGCTGCTGCGGCGCAGGCGCCAGCCCATCAGGATCGCCGCCGCGGTGAGACCGACGATCAGGCCGATCCACATGCCCTGCGGGCCCATGCCCAGGCCCAGGCCGAGTCCGGCGCCGAGCGGCATGCCCAGGCCCCAGTACGCGAACATGGCGATGAACATCGGCACGCGGGTGTCCTTCAGGCCGCGCAGCGCACCGGCCGACAACACCTGGATGCCATCCGGGAACTGGAAGGTGGCCGCGTACAGCAGCAGGGTCGAGGCCAGCCCGGCCACTGCCAGGTCGTTGGTGTAGACGCCGACGATGGCGTCGTGGCCGAACAGCAGTGCCGCCGCCGACAGCGTCTGCGTACCCATGATGATCGCGTAGCCGGCCCAGGCCGCGCGGCGCACGCCGAAGCCATCGCCACGGCCGACCGCATGGCCGACGCGCACGGTAGTGGCCTCGGCCACGCCCATGGGGATCATGAAGCACAGCTGGGCGACGTTGATCGCGATCTGGTGCGCAGCCGCTTCATTGGCACCCAGGCGACCGATCAGCAGCGCGGTGACGATGAACAGACCACCTTCCATCAGCACGGTGATCCCGATCGGCAGCCCGGTGCGCAGCAGATCCCAGATCGCCGGCCAGCGCGGCCCTTCGAAGTGCGAGAACAGCCGCAGATGGGCGAAGCGTTTGGTGAACCACAGGTAGGTGGCGAAGGCGATCGCCTGCAGCCACATCATCACCGCCGAGGCGATGCCCAGGCCTTCGGCACCCATTTCCGGGAAGCCCAGCTTGCCGTTGGCCAGCACGTAGCCCATCGGCGCCAGCACCAGCAGGCCACCGAAGCCGATCAGCATGGTCGGCAGGGTCCAGTGCATGCCCTCACTGAGGTAGCGCATGCAGAAGTACAGGGTCAGTGCCGGGCCACCCCAGCGCACCGCATGCAGGAACGCGGTCGCCCCCGGCACGATGTCCGGTGCGATGCCGAAGGCCGGCAGCAGCGGCGGCACTACGGTGAGGAAGGTGAACATGATCAGGCCCAGGCCCAGCGCCAGCCACAGCGCCTGGCGGAACAGCGGGCCGATCTCGCGCTCACGACCGGCGCCGTGCAGCTGCGACACCGAGGCGGTAAGCGAGATCAGGGTACCGATCGGGATCAGCATCGGCAGCCACAGCAGTGCGGTACCAATGGTCACCGCGGCCAGGGTCGCCGTGGCGTGGTGGCCAGCAATGACGTTGTCGACGAAGGAGATCAGACCGGTGGAGACATGCCCGAGCACAAGCGGCAGGGCAAGCAGACCGGTGGCGCCGACTTCCTTGCTGAAGCGCGGCGTGGAGGTTGCAGTAGACATAAGGTGCTTGACGCGAACTGCGGTTGCGCGCGAAGGGCACAGGCACCGGGTTGCGGCCGGTCATCTTACGCGCGCAGCGCGCGCATTCCCATGACATGGCGTGAATGCTGGGTTTCAGCAGCCCCCGGTTTACCGCGTTGCGATCGCGTTACGAACAGAAAAAAGGGGACGGAGGGGATTAAGTCGTTTCAAGCCCGACTGTGCCGAGTACGACTTAATCCCCTCCGTCCCCTTTGTTTACTGACCCGCCTGGCGCTTGAGCCAACTGTCGCGCTCGGCGGCGGGCACGGCGAGGAAGGCGCTGCGCACCGCGTCGCGTTCCTGCGGCGGCGTGCGCTGTGCGACCAGGGTCAGCTGGGCCAGCTGCGCCGGGCTGAGCTGACGCAGCACGGCCAGCGCGGCCTCGCGCTGTTCCGGCGGCACAAAGCCGAACAGGCCGTGCAGCTTGGGGAATTCCAGGCCCAGCTGGGGGCCCAGCCGCCAGCCTTCGCGAAACGCCTGGTCCTGCGCCTGGAACTGCTGGCGCAGGCGCTGCTGCTGATCGGCCGGCAGTGCATTGAAACGCGCCGCAGCCTGGCGGACGCGTTCACGCTCGCCTTCCGGCAACGCCCGCCACGTGGCGTAGTCGGCACGGCGCTGGCGCTGCTGCTGCGCATCCAGGTGGGCAAACGTCGAAGGTGCCGCGGCCGGCGCCGGTGGCGCCGTCGTGGTTCCGGGCGAGGGCGGTGGCAGCGGCACGTTCACGGTCTGCGGCGTGGCCGACAGCGACAACGGCAGGGCCAGCAGCAGGCTGGCGAACACAGTCTTATTCATCGGCAGCAGCGGTTTCCAGCGTGGCACTGGCCGGCTCCGGCCGGCTCGGCTTGGATTGCGATTCGTCCACCGGCAGCGGGCCGCCAGCGGCCGTCCACGCATACAGGTCGGCATCGGCCACCAGCGGATAGTCGCGGTCGGCCAGCATCATGGCGTCGTCGGCAGCCTGGGCCGGGATCGCATCCGGCGCGGCTTCAACCTTGCTCGGCGGCAGCGCCTCCACCGTGACCGGACCGGCATCGCCCACCACCCCTTCCGGCAGCGGTGCATCGCTGCCGAGCACACGGCCCTGCCAATGGCGCCAGCCCAGCGCGGCGGCCAGCAGCACCGCCACGGTCAGCAACAGGATCAGCGGACCGCGCCAGCGCGGCTTGGCATTCGCACGGCGGCGCTTGCCGTTGGCGGCCGCGCGCTCGTCACGCTGCGGTGCACGCCAGCTGGAGGTCGGGGTTTCACTGTTGGCGGCCGGTGCGGCCGGTTGTTGCAGCTGCTGCAGGCGCTTGGCCGGCAGGTCACGGATGCGCAGCTGCACCTGCTCGGCCAGCTGCCGCCAGGCCGAGGCATCAGGCTGGCCATGGGTATCGCGCGGGCAGGCATCGGCCAGCAATTGCTGGTAGCCGGCCTCGTCCTGGTCGAGCACGCGCATGGCAATGCCTTCATCCAGACTACCGCCTACCCGCAGCAACAGCGCCAGGCGTGGCAGTGGCCCCATCTCACCCAGCGCAGCCAATGGCGGTGCCCACTGGCCGCCCAGCGGTTCGCGTAGCGCCTGGCGCTGGCCCAGCAGGGTCCAGAAGCGGGTCGGCCATTGCGCCATGGGCAGGTCGCTGGCGACGGCGGCAAAGGCGCGCATCACCGCCACCAGGGTCTGTTCGGCACGGGCGGCTTCACCGCACTGCAGTTCAGCCACCACCAGGGCACGGCGTTCGACGCCACGCAGGAACGCCGACAGCGCGCCGGCCGCGGTCGAGGAAACAGGGGCGGGCACAGCCGTCATCGGTTACTCCAAAGGTCTGCCGGCATGATAGCGGCAGGCCATCGGCGCCCGGCAGGACTTGCGCCCGCAGGTACTTCGTGCTGCAGGTTGTGCACAGCACCACGGCCCTCGCACGGGAAACTGCGGCATCCAGCTGAATTCACTCTGTTTCAGCAATGTTTCACACTTAAGTTATTGATTTTACTTGACTTTGAAGTGTGGCTATTTTTTGACCAACCCAAGCGTGAGGCCGTCGCCATCGGCCTCCCGCGCGCCCGCCGACCGTTAACGCACAGTCTTATCCACAGAACATGTGGATAAGACTGAATCTCCAATGGACACCGATATTTAGGTGACATTTATGATTCAACGGGCGTCGCCCGGGCGCCTTCGCGCCTGCCATCCGCGTGCGCATGGCCCGTTACACTGGCCCGATGCTTTCACCGATTCCGACCCTGCAGGTCGCCCTGCCCGTCCCCCTGCCCCGCCTGTTCGACTACCTGTCGCCGGAGGGTGAGGCTCCCGCGGTGGCGGTTGGCTGCCGCCTGAAGGTGCCATTCGGCAACCGCGAGCTGGTCGGCGTGGTGGCCGGCCACGGCCAGACCGACGACGGCCAGGGCCTGCGCCAGGCGCTGGCGTGGTGCGACCCGCAGCCGCTGCTGCAGGGCGAGCTGTGGCAGAGCCTGCAGTGGCTGTCGCGCTATACCCATGCGCCGCTGGGCGAGGTGCTTAGCACCGCCCTGCCTGGCCCGCTGCGCCATGGTGAAGCCCTGCCCGATACCCATCACTGGGGCTGGCAACTGACCGCCGAAGGACACCTGCAGCGCGGGAAGCTGCGCGCTGGCAGCCGCCCCCGGCAACTGGCCGAGCTGCTGGCCGAGGCCACAGTGGACGAAGACGTGCTGGGTGAACGCATGCAGGACTGGCGCACCGCTGCGCGCAGCCTGGCCAAGCGTGAGCTGGCCGAGCGCGTCGCCCTGAGTGTGGCCCCGCAACACGCGCAACCGCTGCCCGGCCCCACCCTCAATCCGGACCAGGCCGAGGCCGTGGCCGCGATCAACGCCACCGAGGGTTTCCAGCCGTTCCTGCTGGATGGCGTGACCGGCAGCGGCAAGACCGAGGTGTACCTGCAGGCGATCATCCATTGCCTGGCACAGGGCAAGCAGGCGCTGGTGCTGGTGCCGGAAATCGGCCTGACTCCGCAGACCCTGGCACGCTTTCGCGGCCGTCTCGGCATCGCCGTGCACGCGCTGCACTCGGGGTTGAATGACAACGAGCGCGCGCGCGTCTGGGCGGCCGCCTCTCGCGGTGAAGCTCGGGTCATCGTCGGCACCCGCTCGGCGGTGTTCACGCCATTGCCGCAAGCCGGCCTGCTGATCGTTGACGAGGAACACGACGGCAGCTACAAGCAGCAGGACGGCATCCGCTATCACGCGCGCGATTTCGCTCTGGTGCGGGCCAAGGCATTGGGCATCCCGGTGCTGCTGGGCAGCGCCACGCCGTCGCTGGAAACCCTGCACAACGCCTATGCCGGGCGCTACACCCACCTGCGCCTGAAGCAGCGTGCCGGCGACGCACGGCCACCGCGCGTGCGCATCCTGGATGTACGCAAACGGCCGCTGCATGACGGTTTGTCGGCCGACGTACTGGCCGGCATCGGCGAGCATCTCAAGCGCGGCCAGCAGGTGCTGGTATTCAAGAACCGCCGCGGTTACGCGCCGGTGCTGCTGTGCCATGACTGCGGCTGGACCGCGCCCTGCAACCGCTGCGATGCTCCGATGACCGTGCATGGTGGCGGTCGTCGCCTGCAATGCCACCACTGCGGTGCGCGGCAACCGGCACCGCTGGCCTGCCCGGCCTGCGGCAGCCTGGCGCTGCAGCCGCAGGGTATCGGCACCGAACGCCTGGAAGAGCACCTCACTGCGGCCTTCGCCGAATTCCCGGTGGTGCGCATCGACCGCGGCACCACGTCGCGACGCGACGCGCTGGAACAGCAGCTGGCGAAACTGGGCGATCAGCCCGGCATCCTGGTCGGCACGCAGATCCTGGCCAAGGGCCACGACCTGCCCAAGCTGACTCTGGTGGTGGTGGTGGGCATCGACGAAGGGCTGTTCTCGGCCGACTTCCGTGCCAGTGAAAAACTGGCACAGCAGCTGATCCAGGTCGCTGGCCGCGCCGGCCGCGCACGCGATCCCGGCGAAGTCTGGCTGCAGACCCACCATCCCGGGCATCCGTTGCTGGAAACGCTGGTGAGCGGCGGCTACCACCCGTTCGCGCAGGCCGAGTTGAACCAGCGCGAGGCGGCTGGATTCCCACCGTTCGCGCACCTGGCGTTGATGCGCGCCGAAGCCCAGCAGGTGGAGCACGCCAATGCCTTCCTGCTGGCCGCGCGGCAATTGCTGGGCGAACAGAACGCGGTCGAGGCCTACGGGCCGATGCCGGCGCCGATGCCGCGCCGCGCCGGCTACCAGCGCACCCAGCTGCTGCTGTCTGCGCTGCAGCGGCCGCCGTTGCATGGCGTGCTTTCGCACTTGGTGCCGCAGTTGTACGCGCTGCCGGAAGCACGCAAGGTGCGCTGGTCGCTGGACGTGGATCCGACGGATCTGTATTGAGGGCACGCGGACGGTAGCGCCGGGCCATGCCCGGCGGATTCTGCGCGCACCGCGTCCGCCGGGCATGGCCCGGCGCTACCGTTTCCGCTTACGTCAGCGGCGACATCACGCCGCGCTGGTACGCCGGGCGTTCGCGCAGGCGCGCGTACCAGTCGGCCAGGTGCGGCAGTTCCGGGCGCTGGATCGGCAGTTCGAACCACGCGTAGATCAGCGAGCCGAGTGGGATGTCACCCATCGCGAACGTCTCGCCCGACAGCCACGGCTGCCTGGCCAGCGTGGCGTCAGCCATCGCCAGGTAGTCACCGGCACGCACGATGGCGGCGTTGATCCGTGCTTCGTCGCGGTCCGCCTGGGCGGTGCGCATGATGCCCCAGATCAGGTCGGTGTACAGCGGCGCCATCCGCGATGTGCTCCAGTCCATCCACTTCTCGGCCTGGGCGCGTTCCATCGGGTCCTCGGCGTACAGCGTGCCCAGCGCGTAACGCGCGCTCAGGTAGCGCACGATGGCGTTCGATTCCCACAGCGGCAGGCCGTGGTCCTCGATCACCGGCACCAGGCTGTTGGGATTCATCGCCTGGTATTCCGGCGTCTGCGTGCCGCCGTGGCTGCCACCGACTTCGATGGACTCATACGGCAGGCCGATCTCCTCGGCGCACCACAGCACCTTGCGGACGTTGCTGGAATTGCGACGGCCCCAGATCTTCAACATGCGGGTTTTCCTTGCTGGCAATGCGAGCGGCAACGATACGCCTGATCGGCATGCGGATGTGCGAGTGGCATGACTCCCTCGCGCACCCGCCGGGCATGGCCCGGCGCTACCGGTTCTTCTGGCGCTACCGGTTCTTCTTCGGCAGCGCGCGCACGTAGGAGGACTTGCCGTCCTTTTTCAGCTCGAACAGGCCAATCGCGGCCAGCAGGTCGCTGAGCTTGCCGTAACCGTAGTTGCGCGGGTCGAACGAGGCCTGGTTGCCGATCTGGCTGCCGACCGGGCCCAGGTGCGACCAGCCATCCTCGCCCTCGGCCGAGGACACCGCGCGTCGCAGCATCTTCACCAGACGCGTATCGCTGCGCATTTCCGCGCCGCTCTTGCGCGGACGCGCATCGTCGTTGGCCACCGGCTCGTTCGGTGCCTGTTCGTTCGATGACTGTTCCGCATCCTGCACGCTGGCATGAGTCTGCCCCAACGCCTCCAGATAGGTGAACTTCGAGCAGGCGTTGACGAACGGCTCCGGCGTCTTCTTTTCGCCGAAGCCATAGACCTTCACGCCATCGGTCAGCAGGCGCATCACCATCGGGGTGAAATCGGCATCGCTGGACACGATGGCGAAGCCATCCAGATTGCGCGCGTACAGCAGGTCCATGGCATCGATCACCATCGCCATGTCCGAAGCATTCTTGCCCTTGCTGTAGGCGAACTGCTGGATCGGACGGATCGCGTACTCGTGCAGCACCGCCTCCCATCCCTTCAACCGTGGGCTCTTCCAGTTGCCATAGGCACGGCGAACGTTGGCCACGCCGTAGCGGGCGACTTCGGCCAGGACCTCGTCGATTTTCGATGCCGGCGCATTGTCGGCGTCGATCAACAGGGCGATGCGCTTTTCCGGTTCGCTCATGGATTCCTCGCGGGCGGTTGCCTGAACCCGAGTATCGCCGATCCGCGCGGGCGCTGACGTGACAACCGCCTGCCGTGCGAAGATGCCAAGCGCTTCCCCCATGCCCCCACTGGAGTGAGTCGATGAGTCGCGAGCGCGTTCCCCACCTGGTTGTTGTCGGCGGCGGTTTTGCCGGTCTCTGGGCCACCCGTGCCCTGGCCCGCGAGCGCATACGCATCACCCTGGTCGACCGCCGCAACCACCATCTGTTCCAGCCGCTGCTGTACCAGGTGGCCACCGCCGGCCTGTCCGCGCCGGATATCGCCGCACCGCTGCGCCACATCCTCGGCCACCAGCGCAATGTGGAAGTCC
Source organism: Stenotrophomonas sp. CCNWLW162 (assembly GCF_037203745.1). Lineage (NCBI taxonomy): Bacteria > Pseudomonadati > Pseudomonadota > Gammaproteobacteria > Lysobacterales > Lysobacteraceae > Stenotrophomonas > Stenotrophomonas sp. CCNWLW162. The sequence goes on from NZ_JBBCBL010000002.1 coordinate 385,817, forward strand.
GTCTCGGCGAAGTGGTCACCATCGACAAGCAGGCCCGACAGATCCGCATGGCCGATGGCAGCACGCTGGACTACGACACCCTGCTGCTGGCCACAGGCGCCACCCACGCCTACTTCGGCAACGACCAGTGGGCCGATGATGCCCCCGGCCTGAAGACCCTGGACGATGCCATCGCGCTGCGCCGCAAGCTGTTGCTGGCGTTCGAACGTGCCGAGGCCGAACCGGACCCGGCGAAGAAGGCGGCGTGGCTGAGCTTCGCCGTGGTCGGCGGTGGCCCCACCGGTGTTGAACTGGCAGGCACCCTGGCAGAGATCGCACGGCATACGCTGCGCAACGAGTTCCGCCATATCGATCCGGCCAGCGCCAAGGTGCGGCTGGTCGAAGCTGGCCCACGCGTGTTGTCTTCGTTCCCGGAAGTGCTTTCGCTGAAGGCACGCCGACAACTGGAGAAACTGGGCGTGGAAGTGCTGACCGGCACCCCGGTGAGCGACATCGACAGCCAGGGCTTCAAGCTCGGCGATCAATTCGTGCCGGCACGCACGGTGGTATGGGCCGCCGGTGTGGCTGCTTCACCGCTGGCGCGTACACTGGACGTGCCGCTGGACCGCGCCGGCCGCGTGCAGGTGCAACCCGACCTGACACTGCCTGGCCATCCGGAGCTGTTCGTGGCCGGCGATCTGGCCGTGCTGAACCAGGCCAACGGCAAGCCGGTACCCGGCGTTGCGCCCGCCGCCAAGCAGATGGGCAAGTACGTGGCCGAGGTGCTCCGCGCGCGCCTGCACGACAAGCCGGCGCCAGGTCCCTTCAAGTACGCCGACTTCGGCAACCTCGCCACCATCGGCCGCATGGCTGCAATCGTGCACTTGGGCAGGCTGCAGCTCTCGGGCATCCTCGCCTGGTGGTTCTGGCTGGCCGCGCACGTGTTCTTCCTGATCGGTTTCCGCAACCGCATCGTGGTGCTGCTGAACTGGGCCGTGGCGTACTGGAGCTACCAGCGCAGCGCGCGCATCATCTTCGGTGATGACCAGGAAGACCGGCGGCCGAGGCGCTAGGGCCGCACGCATGTTCCTGTAGAGCCGAGCCCATGCTCGGCTCACGGCGCCTTCGGCTTCGGGTACCACAGCGCGTTGACGATCACCCAGCGCTGCTCGAAGCGGCCCATGTGGAAGTAGTCGACGAACCACGGGGTTTCCAGCCGCACCGATGCGGCGTTGCCGGTCACGTCCAGCACCGTGCAGCGGCGATCCCATTGATCTTTCGGGGTCTTCAACGCGCCCTGCTTCGTCAACGCAACCAGCTCTTCCTTCGACATCCGGCGCAGGCCCAGGCGTTCGTCCGGTGTATCACCGAGCACCGCACGTTTGGCCAGGTCCGGATGCAGGGAACGGGCGACGCGCTGCGGGTCGGCCTCCAGCTGGCCATCCACGTAGTCATGGCAGGTGGCTTCGATGGCTGCGATCGTGGCGGCGTCGGCGGCAGGGCTTGCTGCTGCGGAAAGTGCGAACAACAGGGCAACGGTGGACATCCGGGTCTCCAGCGCTGAAGGCTGGGCGATCATGGCATGGCCGGATGCGCCCCATCCACGCATGGCGTGGATCTACTGCAACAGCCAGGCCAGTTTGCGTTCGCGCGGCTGCCGCTTGAGCTCCCATTCGGCACGTGAGGCCGCTGCTCGGTCCGGGTACTCGCGCACCGCCAGGACCCGCAGTGGTGGCCGCGACCGGGTGTAACGCGCGCCCTTTCCGGCCTGGTGGGCAGCGAAACGCGCGTCCACGTCGGTGCTGATGCCGGCGTAGTAGCTGCCATCGCGGCATTCGAGCAGGTACAGGAACCACGGGCGGAGGGACGGTGCCATGCCCGGATTATGCCGTGCTGCACTGCAGCGGATATACTGGCGCCCGAATGCAGGAGAGAGGCGCCGCGCTGGCGCCCGCCGAAGGCGCAGGCTCCCATGATCGCTCAGGCCGGTGGGCTGGAATCCCACCAACCATGCATTCGACTCGCCGAGCTGGAGAGAGGTCACCGGGCACGCCCGGGACGATCCGCCGAAGGGGCACGCGGCCCATGCCGCTGAACTCTCAGGCAAAAGGACAGCGGGAGCGGCACCGGTCATCGTCATCCCGTCATTGCGCAGGCAATGGCGATAGTGGCGCATGGCCGGCCCCACCGCGCCCGGAGCCTGTCCCATGCTGTTGTCCATCATCTACCTGATCGCTATTTCCGCCGAAGCCATGACCGGCGCGCTGTCCGCCGGCCGCCGCCGCATGGACCTGTTCGGTGTGGTCATGATCGCCTGCGTCACCGCCCTCGGCGGCGGATCACTGCGCGACATCCTGCTCGGCCACTATCCGCTGGGCTGGGTGAAGCATCCCGAGTACCTGGGCTTCACCGTGTGTGCGGCGCTGATCGCCACCTGGGTCGCACGCTGGATGCACCACTTCCGCCGCACCTTCCTGGTGCTCGATGGCCTGGGCCTGATCGCCTTCACCCTGATCGGCTGCTCGATCGCACGTGAGGCCGGCCATGCCATGCCGATCGTGCTGATTGCCGGCATGCTGACAGGCGCCTTCGGCGGCGTGCTGCGCGACATCCTCTGCAACGAGGTGCCGCTGATCTTCCAGAAAGAGCTGTACGCGATCATCGCGCTGCTGACCGGCGCGGCCTACCTGTTGCTGCTGCACTGGGGCGTGGCCGACGCTACCGCGATCCTGTGCTGCCTGGGCGGCGGCTTCGCGCTGCGCCTGCTGGCGATCCACTACCGCTGGGAAATGCCGAAGTTCGTCTATCACGACGAAGTGCATTGATTGCTTGATGGTAGTGCCGGCCGCTGACCGGAAACACGGCGCACGCCCGCAGATTCCAGCCGGTTGCAGGCCAGCGGCCGGCACTACCGATTGCGTTGCATGACGTTGGTCATGCGGCATTGGCCAGGGTGATTGGCTACCATTGTCGCCCCGTCGCTGCCGCGACGGCATCCAGCCACGCCGCGCCCGCGGCCCCGCCAGACACTCCCTCCCCGCTGCCCGTGGTGCCGTGAACGCACCGACGGGCCCGCATGTCCCTGCGCGCGCAGGGCGCAGGATGCCCCATGTCTGTCGCCGAAAACTCCCGCTTCCGTCGTGCCCGCCCGTTGCTGATCATGCTGGGCGTTGCCCTTGCCGGCGGCCTGCTGTGGGGGTTCTGGCCACGCACGGAGGCCGGTGCCGGCGACGATGCACCCGGCAAGACGGTACCCGTGCGCATCGCCCGCGCCAGCGCCGAGCCGCTGGTACTGCGCCTGAAGGCGGTCGGTACGGTCACGCCGCTGCACAGCGTGGTGGTACGCAGCCGTGTGGATGGCGAACTGCTGCGACTGCATTTCCAGGAAGGCCAGCAGGTGAAGGCCGGCGATCTGCTGGCGCAGATCGACCCGCGCCCGTATGAAGTGAAGCTGGCGCAGGCCAAGGGCACCCAGCAACAGAACCTGGCCGAGCTGGAGAACGCCGAGCGCCAGCTGCAGCGCTACCGCGAACTGCAGAAGCAGAACTACGTGTCCGGGCAGGAACTGAGCGACCAGCAGAGCAAGGTGCGCCAGCTGCAGGGCCGCCGCCTCAGCGATCAGGCGTCTGTTGACGAGGCGCGCCTGCAGCTGCAGTACACCCGCATCACCGCACCGGTCAGTGGCCGCGTCGGGCTGCGCCGGTTGGACGTGGGCAACCTGGTACGCGCCAGCGATGCCGAAGGCCTGGTGACGCTGGCACAGACCGCACCGATCAGCGTTCTGTTCACCGTGCCCGAACCCGAGCTGCCGGCGCTGCTCGATGCCGTGCAGGTGCAACCGGCGCTGGCAGTGGAAACCTGGGACCGCGAAGAAGGCCGGCAGCTTGCCAGTGGCGCGCTGTCCAGTGTCGACAACCGCATCGATACCGCCACTGGCACGCTGAAACTGCGTGCGCACTTCGACAACCACGATCTGGCGCTGTTCCCCAACCAGTTCGTCAACGTCCGCCTGCAACTGGGCGAGCAGCGCGCGCTGCTGATTCCCGATGCCGCCGTGCAGTTCGGCAGCCAGGGCAACTACGTGCATATCGTCGACAAGGACAACAAGGCACAGCGCCGCAACGTGGTGCTCGGTCCGGCCGACGATGGACGCGTGGCCGTGCGCTCCGGACTGGTGGCCGGCGACCAGGTGGTGATCGAAGGCATCGACGGGCTGGAAGACGGCACGGCGGTGGAGATCATCACCGAGGAGGCCGCGATCAAGGCCGGCGCATGAATCTCTCGCGCCCGTTCATCCTGCGCCCGGTCGCAACGACTCTCCTGATGGTGGCGTTGCTGCTGTCCGGTGTACTGGCCTACCGCCTGCTGCCGGTGGCCGCACTGCCGCAGGTCGACTATCCGATCATCCAGATCACAACGCTGTATCCGGGGGCCAGCCCGGAACTGACCACACGCACCATCACCGCGCCGCTGGAACGCCAGCTCGGGCAGATTCCCGGTCTGAAACAACTGTCGTCGACCAGTTCCGGCGGCGCCTCGGTCATTACCCTGCAGTTCGGGCTGGAGGTGTCGCTGGGCGTGGCCGAGCAGGACGTGCAGGCCGCCATCAACGCGGCAGGCAGCTTCCTTCCCGGAGACCTGCCGGTACCGCCGGTGTACCGCAAGGTCAACCCGGCCGACACACCGATCCTGACATTGGCGGTGACCTCGCAGGGACTGTCGCTGCCGCAGGTGCACGATCTGGTCGATACGCGCATTGCCCAGCGTCTGGCGCAGCTGCCCGGCGTCGGGCTGGTCAGCCTGGCCGGCGGCCAGCGCCCTGCAGTGCGCATCCAGGTCAATCCAGCGGCACTGGCCGCCAACGGCCTGGGCATGGACCACATCCGTACCGCGATTGCTGCGGCCAACGTCAACCTGCCCAAGGGCAGCTTCGATGGCCCGATCCGAGCGGTGATGCTCGACGCCAACGATCAGATGCGCAGCGTGGCCGAATACCGCGCGCTGGTACTGGCCTGGCGTGACGGCGCGCCACTACGGCTGGGCGATGTGGCCACCATCAGCGATGGCGCTGAGAACCGACAGCTGGCCGCCTGGAGCGGCACTACGCCGGCAGTTCTGGTGAACATCCAGCGCCAGCCCGGTGCCAACGTGATCGCCGTGGTCGAGCAGGTGCGAGCATTGCTGCCGCAGCTGCAGACCACGCTGCCGGCCGGCGTGCAGATGGACGTGCTGAGTGACCGCACCGAATCGATCCGCGCGTCGGTGCGCGGCGTGCAGAAGGAACTGGTGCTGGCCATCGCGCTGGTGGTGCTGGTCACCTGGGTGTTCCTGCGCAATCTGCCGGCCACACTGATTCCCAGCGTTGCAGTGCCGCTGTCGCTGGTCGGCACCTTCTCGGTGATGCTGCTGGCCGGCTATTCGCTCAACAACCTCACGCTGATGGCACTGACCATCGCCACCGGCTTCGTGGTGGACGACGCCATCGTGATGCTGGAGAACATCGCCCGCCATCTGGAGGACGGCGAAAGCCCCCGCGAGGCGGCGCTCAGGGGTGCAGCGGAAATCGGCTTCACTCTGGTCTCCTTGACGGTCTCGCTGATCGCGGTACTGATCCCGCTGCTGTTCATGGCCGACCTGGTGGGCGCGCTGTTCCATGAGTTCGCGGTGACGCTGGCGGTAGCCATCGGCATCTCGCTGCTGGTCTCGCTGACGCTGACGCCGATGCTGTGCGCGCGCTTCCTGAAGCCGCATGCGAAGGGGTCAGAGCCCCACGGGGATCTGACCCCGGTCCAGGGGTCGGATCCAGCCAGGGCTCCGACCCCAAAACAAGATGTCTTCGACCGCGTCATCACCCTTTACGACCGCCAGCTGCGCTGGGTGCTGCAGCGCCAGCCGCTGATGCTGCTGGCCACGGTGGCGACGCTGGCACTGACCGTAGCGCTGTACTTCGCCGTGCCCAAGGGTTTCTTCCCGGTGCAGGATGCCGGCCTGGTGCAAGGCATCAGCGAGGCACCACAGGCTATCTCGTTCCAGGCCATGCGCGAGCGCCAGCAGGCGCTGGCGGCGGCCATCGAAGCCGACGAGGCAGTGGCCAGCGTCTCGTCCTACATCGGCGTGGACGGCAACAACGCCACGCTCAACACCGGCCGCCTGCTGATCGAACTGAAACCGCATGGCGACCGCGACGGTGCCGCCGTCGTGATGGAACGGCTGCAGCAGCGCGTGGCGAAGATTCCCGGCATCACCCTGTACCTGCAACCGGTGCAGGAACTGGGCATCGAAGACCGCATCAGCCGCAACCAGTACCAGTTCACCCTGACCACGCCGGATCTGGAAGCGCTGGAAAGCTGGACACCGAAGCTTCTGCAGGCCTTGCGCCAGTCGCCGGCGCTGCGTGATGTGTCCAGCGATCTGCAGATGCAGGGGCGGCAGGCGCGCGTGGCGATCGACCGCGATGCGGCGGCGCGCCTGGGCGTAAGCGTGGAAGCGGTAGCCGATGCCCTGTACGACGCCTATGGGCAGCGCCAGATTTCAACCATCTTCACCCAGGCCAGCCAATACCGGGTGGTGCTGGAAGCCGATCCGTCGCGCCAGCCGGGACCGGAAGCCATCACCGGCCTGCGCGTGCGCAACAGCGCCGGGCAGACCGTGCCGCTGGGTTCGGTAGCGCGTGTAGAGGTGGGTCCGTCCGCGCTGCTGCGCAATCACGTGGGCCAGTTCCCGGCGGCTACGCTTTCGTTCAATCTTGCCCCGGGCGCTTCGCTGGGCGAAGCGGTGGATGCCGTGCTCGCCGCGCGCGCGCAGGTGAATCTGCCGCAGAGCATCGAACTTCGCCTGCAGGGCGCGGCGGCCGCCTTCAGCAGCTCGCTATCGTCCACGTTGTGGCTGATCCTGGCGGCCGTGGTAGTGATGTACATCGTGCTGGGCGTGCTCTACGAGAGCTTCATCCATCCCATCACCATCCTGTCCACCCTGCCCTCGGCCACCGTGGGTGCATTGGCCGCACTGTGGCTGAGCGGACGCAGCCTGGATCTGATCGCGGTGATCGGCATCGTGCTGCTGATCGGGCTGGTGAAGAAGAACGCGATCATGATGATCGACTTCGCGCTGGACGCGCAGCGCACACGCGGCATGTCACCACGCGAGGCGATCCATCAGGCCGCGCTGCTGCGCTTCCGGCCGATCCTGATGACCACGCTGGCCGCACTGTTCGGCGCGGTACCGCTGATGCTGGCCAGCGGTTCCGGCGCCGAGCTGCGGCAGCCACTGGGCTGGGTGATGGTGGGCGGACTGCTGGTCAGCCAGGTATTGACGCTGTTCACCACGCCGGTGATCTACCTGGCCTTCGACCGCCTGCAGCGTGGCCGTGCAGCGGCCCCGACGGGCGCTGACGAGGCACGCGCGTGACCCCCATCGCGCGCCTGGCGCAGGCCTGCGTGCAGCGCCCGGTAGCAACGATCCTGCTGGCGGTGGCACTGGTGCTGGCCGGCCTGCTGGCGCTGCGGCTGTTGCCGGTGGCGCCGCTGCCACAGGTGGACTACCCAGCCATTGAAGTCAGTGCCAGCCTGCCCGGCGCCTCGCCCGAATCGATGGCCGCCACCGTGGCCACGCCGTTGGAGCGTGCGCTGGGCAGCCTGCCCGGCATCTCGCGCATCGATTCGGCCAGCACCCAGGGCCAGACCCAGATCGAACTGAAGTTCGTGCTCGGCCGTGATATCGATGAGGCCGCACGTGAAGTGCAGGCCGCGATCAACCTCGCTCGCGGCCAGCTGCCCAGTGGCATGCCGGGCATGCCGCAGTACCGCAAGGTGAATCCTTCGCAGGCACCGATCCTGGCACTGGCACTGACTTCGGACACGCGCTCGCCAGGCCAGCTGTATGACCTGGCCTCCACCGTGCTGGCGCAGAAGCTGTCGCAGGTACCAGGCGTGGGCGAAGTGCAGGTGGGCGGCAGTGCCTTGCCGGCAGTGCGTGTGTCGCTGGATCCGAACGCACTGAACCACGCCGGGCTGGCGCTGGAAGACGTAGCCCAGGTCATCGCCCGCGCCAATGCGGTGCGCCCGTTGGGTGCGGTGGGGGATGCGCACCAGCAGTGGCAGCTGGAAGCGCCGCTGCAACTGCGCCAGGCCGCGCAGTATCGCGAGTTGGCTCTGAAGGTGAGCGACGACCGCACGCTGCGGCTGGGCGATGTAGCCGCCGTTGCCGATGGCGTGGAGGACCGCTATGCCAGCGGCTTCCACAACGAACGCCCGGCCGTGCTGCTGATCGTCAGCCGCCAACCCGGCGCCAACATCATCGCTACCGTCGATGCCATCCAGGCGCAGCTGCCCCAGCTGCATGCACTGCTGCCCTCCGGCGTGGACATGCGGCTGGTGATGGACCGCTCGCCGGTAATCCGCGCCACCCTGCATGAGGCAGAGGTCACCCTGGTGCTGGCGATCGTATTGGTGGTGCTGGTGGTGCTGGCCTTCCTCGGCCACTGGCGTGCTGCACTGGTGCCCAGCGTGGCGATCCCGGTGGTGCTGTTCGGTACGCTGGCGCTGATCGCGCTGATGGGCTTCTCGCTCAACACGCTCTCGCTGATGGCGTTGATTGTCGCGGCGGTGCTGGTGGTGGACGATGCCATCGTGGTGCTGGAGAACATCGCCCGCCATCGCGAACTCGGCGCGGACCGCTGGCAGGCGGCGGTGCGTGGCGCATCGGAAGTCGGTGCCACGCTGCTGTCGATGAACGTTGCACTGGCCGTGGTGTTCGTCGCCATCCTGTTCCTGGATGACTTCGTCGAACGCCTGTTCCGCGAATTCTCGCTGACCCTGGTGGCGGCAATGACGGTCTCCGTGCTGGTCGCGCTGAGCCTGGTTCCGATGCTGTGTGCACGATTGTTCGTGGATGCCGCGCAGCAACCCTCGCGTTGGCAGCGCGGCAGCAATGCACTGTTCGAGCGCGTGCGCGGCGCTTACCTGCGCACGCTGCAGGCCAGCCTGCGCCGGCTGCGCTGGCCGTTGCTGGCCTTCGTTGCAGTCATCGCGCTCAACACGTGGCTGTTCCAGCAGGTGCCCAAGGGCATCGTGCCCAAGCAGGACACCGCGCAGCTGCGCGGCTTCGCCCGTGGCGATGACGGCCTGTCCTTCCAGGCCATGCAACCGAAGATCGATGCGTACAGGAAGCTGTTGCTGTCCGACCCGGCCATTGAGGACATCATCGGCTACATCGGTGGCAGCAACGGGGTCAACAACGCCTTCATCATGATCAAGATGAAGCCTCTGGCCGAGCGAAAGGTCTCCAGCCAGGAGGTGATTGACCGCCTGCGCGCGCGGCTGCCCAAGCTGCCCGGCGGCAATCTCTATCTGTGGGTGGACCAGGACATCCGCCTGGAGGGCGCAGGCAGCAGTGGCAAGTACGAGTTCCAGCTGCTGTCGGCCGATACAGCACCGCTGCGCGAATGGGCGCCGAAGGTGGCTGCCGCGCTGCGTGGCCTGCCCGAACTGGTGGACGTGGAAGCACAGGGCGAAGCAGGCATGCGCCAGGTGATGCTGGACATCGACCGCGAAGCAGCCGCGCGCCACGGCGTGGACCTGCGCACGGTGGCCAACATGCTCAACAACTCCTTCAGCCAGCGCCAGGTCGCCACGCTGTACGACAGCCTCAACCAGTACCGCGTGGTGATGGAGCTGGACCCGAAGCACACCCAGGACCCGGGCACGCTGCCACGCCTGCAGGTGATCGATGGCAACGGCCAGCGCATTCCGCTGTCGAGCATCGCCAGCTGGCGCTATGGCATGGCACCGGACCGGGTGTACCACAGTGAGCAGTTCGCCTCGATCTGGATCGAGTTCGCGCTGGCACCGGGGGTGGGCCTGGAACAGGCCACGCAGGCAATCGATGGTGCGATGTCGAAACTGATGCTGCCACGTTCTGTACAGGGAAAACTGTCCGGCGAAGCCGGCGGCCTGGAGCAGCTGCGCTCCCGCCAGCTGTGGCTGGTGCTGGGCGCCACGCTGGCGGTCTACCTGGTGCTGGGCATCCTCTACGAGAGTTTCCTGCAGCCGCTGGTGATCCTGTCCACCTTGCCCTCGGCCGGCATCGGCGCACTGCTGGCGCTGTGGCTGTTCGGCAACGAACTGAACCTGATCGCGCTGCTCGGTCTGTTCCTGCTGGTCGGTGTGGTGATGAAGAACACCATCCTGCTGGTGGACTTCGCGCTGGCCGGCGAGCGGCGTGGCCTGACTGCACGGGACGCGGTGATGGAAGCAGCGCGATTGCGCCTGCGGCCGATCCTGATGACCTCGCTGGCGGCGCTGCTGGGCACGCTGCCGCTGATGCTGGCCAACGGCGAAGGCTGGGAACTCCGGCAACCGCTGGGAATCGCCATTGTGGGCGGGTTGCTGGTCAGCCAGTGGCTGACGCTGTACACCACCCCGGCGATGTACCTGGCGCTGTCGCTCATGCGCAGCGCCAGGCGCATCGCCGGTGCAGATGGGCCGGCCTCCAACTCCGACCGGCCCTGATCGCGGCCGCACCCCCGCAGGCGCTGGCCGCCATCCACACACGTGCCGCACTCAGGCGGCTTCGGACACCTTTACGTCGCGACGGGCGCGCACGGCCGCAGCCAGTCGCTCCAGCACCGTCACGGTGGTGTCCCAATCGATGCACCCATCGGTGATGCTCTGCCCGTAGACCAGCGACTGGCCTTCCACCAGCTCCTGGCGGCCACCGACCAGATGGCTCTCGATCATCACGCCAACGATGCGCTGTTCACCGTCTTCCAGCTGAACGGCGATGTCGTCGATCACCTTCGGCTGGTTCTCCGGGTTCTTCAGGCTGTTGGCGTGGCTGGCATCGATCATCAAACGCGTCGGCAGCTTGGACTTGGCCAGCACCTGGCAGGCCTCGGCAACGCTGCCCGCGTCGTAGTTCGGCTGCTTGCCACCGCGCAGGATCACATGGCAATCCGGGTTGCCCGTGGTCGACACGATGGCCGTGCCGCCCTGCTTGGTGACCGACAGGAAGTGATGCGGATTGGATGCCGCACCCACTGCGTCAGCGGCGATCTTCACGTTGCCATCGGTGCCGTTCTTGAAGCCGACCGGGCACGACAGCCCCGAAGCCAGCTCGCGGTGTACCTGGCTCTCGGTGGTACGCGCACCGATCGCGCCCCATGCCACCAGGTCGGCGATGTACTGCGGCGAGATCACGTCGAGGAACTCGACACCGGCCGGAAGGCCCAGCTTGTTGATGTCGCGCAGCAGGCCGCGGGCGATGCGCAGGCCCTTGTCGATCTTGAAGCTGCCGTCCAGGTCCGGGTCGTTGATCAGGCCCTTCCAGCCCACCGTGGTGCGCGGCTTCTCGAAGTACACGCGCATGACGATTTCCAGTTCGCCGGCCAGTGCGTCGCGCAGCGGCTTCAGGCGCTGGGCGTACTCAATGGCAGCGTTCGGGTCGTGGATCGAGCACGGGCCCACCACCACCGCCAAGCGGTCGTCACGGCCGTGCAGGATCTGGTGCAGGGCCGCGCGCGAGGCGCTGACGGTGTCGGAAGCTTCATCGTCACAGGGCAGCATCGCCAGCAGCTGGGCAGGCGGTGTCAGCGGTTCGATGGTGCGGATACGCAGGTCGTCGGTGTGCGGGGGCATTGCGGGAGATCTCCGGAACGTTGGGGGTCCCCAGCGTGGCGGCATGAAAAAAGCCGCCAGGTTCGCTGGCGGCTTTCGGGAATGCGTCTGAAGCTTTCTTCAGGGTGAGCGCAGTCCTTCCTCCGCCAGTGGCTTCGGAAAGTAATACCAGTAAAAGCTGGTGGGGGCTGCGTTCATGGGTTGTATTGATAGCACAGCTTTTGCGCAGTGCAAAATGTTTCATCCGCAACTGGGAACGCGGTTCAGCGATGGGCCCGTCTGGGACGACTACGCGGCGGCACGCATGCGAAGTCGCTCATCTGCCATGCACTTCCACGTCCAGCAGCAGGCCTTCATGGATGTCCGCCCAGCGCTCCAGCACGCGGTCCAGCTCCTGCCTGGCTTCGTCCAGCTGCTCGGGGTTGAGCAGGGAGCGCGCGGTGTAAAGATCGGAGACCAGCTGCCGCAGGGTCGCTTCCGGAATGGCCACCGACGGCCCCTCCTGCCCCGGCACCTGCAGCGCCGGGCTGGCACCAAGAGGGCCGAACAACGTGACCTGGAGCTTGCTCTGCATGATCAACTTCCCTGCGGACGGACATGGGCAATGCACTGTTTACCGTGTCTCGGTGACAGGCGCATGTGCCATCCATGCCGTGGGCTGGGCCATGCGAGCGCTCTTCACGTCGTTACAGCGCAGCCAGATCAGCCAAGTGCTGGGCCATGCCGTCCACCGCGCCTACCGCATGGGTGGTGGTGAAGTAGTCGTGCCAGCCGGTGGCGGCGATGCCCGCCACCAGCGCGTCGGCCTCCTCGCGGCTGGCGCAGCGCCAGACCGCGTAGAACTGCTCACCACTGCCGCGCGGTACGCCCGTGGCAATGCGGCCCATCGCCAGCGGCATGATGCGGGCCGGATCGAACTGCTGCATACCGGCGCCGATGAGGGCGAAGAAGGCCGCGCGTTGTTCGGGAGGCAGCGTGGTCCAGGCGGGGGTGGCGCTGTAGAGCTCGATGAGCGTGTGCGGCATGGTGGTCTTCCCTGAGGTGGTCGATTGGCGTCCGCCGGGCATGGCCCGGCGCTACCGGGATTGCAGCGAGCGCAGTGCGCGCTTGCGGATGTAGGCATTGGCAGCGCTGTCGCGTTCGCGCTGCCAGCGCGTGCAGAGATCAAGCAGCCACTGCGGCTGCGTCCTGCCAGCATCGTTGAGCCAGTTGCCAACCGAATCCTGCACATAGCGCTCGGGATCGTCGGCGAGTGCTTCCAGCACCGGCAACGCAAGTTCCGGACGCTGCTTGAACAGCGCGATATGCGTGGCCCAGACGCCGCGCGGGCGCAGCGCCTCGCAGGCGAAGCGACGCAGGTACGGCGATGCGTCATGCGTCCACGGCTGCAGGTACTCAAGTGCCTGCATCGGCGCAGCAACGATGTCGGCACGCAATGCCAGCCACGCCCATTCGCGCACGCCGAAGTGCGGGTCATCGGCCAGCGGTCGCATCGCCTGCAGCTTCGTTGCCAGCGGTGTAGAGGCATCGCTGCCGATCAGATAGCAGGCCCAGCCGCGCACGGTGTCAGAGCTGTGAGCCTGCCAGAGCGCAGGCGTGCCCTGCCCCGCCCCGCGCAGCAGCTGTGCGGCCAAACCCATGCGTCGGGTGATGCCCTTTCCCGCAGCGTCGCGCATGCGTTGCAGCGCATCCGGTCCAAGTGCGGGGGCTACCACCTGCAGCAGCGCAGCGAAGTCCACTGCAAGGCACTCGGCCAGATGGGTCGTCGCGACGCTGCCACGGTTGAGCGCACGCAGGCGCTCTGCGGCGATGGCACCGCTCATGCCGCAGTCTCACGCCCGGCGTCGGTGTGCTGCCAGACCTTGTGCAGCAGCTGCGAAAGCTGCTGCTGTTCGCCAGCTTCGAGCCCATTGAACAGGCCACCGATCCACTGCGTGTGCTGGTCGAACAATGACTCGGCCAGACGCGCGCCCTTTGCGGTCAGCACGATCTGCAGGCGGCGGCCATCCTCGGCATCGCTGCGACGCTGCAGCAGGCCTTCGCGCTGCAGGCCATCGAGCAGGCCGCTGATGGTGGCGCGGGTGACGCCTGCGCGCTCGGCAAGTTCATGCGGCGGCAGCGTGCCACCTGCACCGTGCAGCAGGAACAGCACGATGAAGCGCCCCTCGCTGAGACCCTGTGGCGCCAGACGTGTGGCGCAGTCGCGATCGATCGACGATGACAGCGACAGCAGCTGTAAGCACAGGTGCAGCTGCGCGACGTTGGCATGGCCTCGTCGCTGTGCCTCGTCCAGCAGGGCATGGTGCTTGGCTTCGAGCATCGTCGATACCCACATGATTAGGCGCCTAATCATAAACCAGAAAGATGACGTTCAGTCAATCGACATGCGATGTCAGGAGGCCGATCCCAGCACCAGGCGTGCGATCAATCCCCCTCCGTCACGTTGCAGCAGCTGCAGTTCACCCGCATGCCGCCGTGCCACGTTGGCGGCGACGGCCAGACCGAGGCCGGTCCCACCGGTGGCACGACTGCGCGAGCTTTCGCTGCGCTGGAAGGGTTGCAGCAGGCGCACGCGATCGGCCTCGGCGATGCCCGGTCCGCGATCCATCACGTCCAGCTGCACGCGATTGCCTGCCATGGCAACCCGCAGGTGCACGGCACCGGCATAACGAGCGGCGTTGTCGATGAGGTTGTCGATGGCCCGCCGCAGCAGGAGCGCATCCCCCTGCCACGGCAGCACGTCCGGTCCCTCTGCAGAAATATCGACACCGCGCAGCAAGGCGCTCTGCACGCATTCCTCCAGCAACGCGGCCACGTCCAGTGCTCGCAACTCCAGCGGTTGCAGCTCCCCGCGTGCGTAATCGAGCACCTGCTCGATCATCGTGTCCATGCGCTCGATGTCGGCCACCATCCGCGCTGCCTGTGGCGGCGGTGCAAACTCCGCACGCAGGCGCAGGCCGGTCAGCGGCGTGCGCAGGTCGTGCGCCACGGCCGCCAGCATGCGGGTCATGTCCTGCGCCTGGTCGCGCAGGCGCTCACGACCGCTGCTGATCGCTGCGGCCAGCACCTGCACCTCGCGTGGGCCATCGTCCGGCAGCGGCGTCCCGTCCTGCAGATCAACCCGCGCGCTGGCTTCGGCCAAGCGGCGCAGGGGCCGCCCGATGCGGAGCGACGCCCAGGCCGCCAGCGGCGCCAGCAGCAGCGTGCCGGCCAACAGTGCAAGCAGAACCTGACCGCGCCAGGCCGCCAGATCACTGTGATCGCTGCCGACCACCTGCCAGCGATCATCGGCCCGGCGCACACCCAGCTCGAACGGCGGCCACTGCATGGCGGTCAGCAGGGCCGCCTGTGACGTCAGCACTCCGGCACGCCCTGAAGCATCCAGCACCGTACCGCCCTCGATGACCTGCACATCGGGGGCCTTGCCCTGCCCGGCCCAGACCAGGCGCACGTGATCCACCGGTACACCCAGCTGCAAGGCGGCCAGCTCGGTCAGCCAGTCGCTGCTGCGGCCTTCCGGTGCCGAACTGACGACCGATAGATGCAGCCCCAGCGGCGGCGCCGCACGTTCCCCCCGCAGCACCTGCAGAGCCTGATCCAGGCGCATCGGCGGCGGCGCCGGTCGTGGCATCCAGCCCACCACCGCCACGCTGACCAGGGTGGCCAGCAGCAGGCTGGTGAGAGCCAGCATTGCGATCCAGCGCGCAGTGGACCAACGGGCACTCACAGCACCTGGACCTCGGCATTGAAGCGATAGCCTTCGCCGCGCAATGTCTGTACCAGGGCTTCAGCGCCGGGCGCGGCCTGCCCCAGCTTCCGACGCAGGCGGCTGATTGCCAGGTCGATGGCACGATCCACGCTGTCGCTCGGCTCGCCGCGGCTCAGCTGCAGCAGCTGCTCGCGCGCCAGCACCCGCCCGGGACGTTCGGCCAGCACCAGCAGCAGAGAGAACTCACCGCGGCTCAGTACCAGCTCCGCTCCATCCGGCGCGATCAGGCGGCGTTGTTCGGGCAGCAGCCGCCAGCCGGCGAAGCGCAGCTCACTCGCCACCTGGGTGCGCAGCTTGTCCTGCCGGCGCAGCAGCGCACGCACCCTTGCCAGCAGCTCACGCGGGTCGAACGGCTTGGCCAGGTAATCATCCGCGCCCATTTCCAGACCGATCACCCGGTCCGGGGCACTGCCCATCGCCGACAGCATCAGGATCGGGATGGCCCGTGCCTGCAGCCGGCGGCAGACCGACAGGCCATCCTCGCCGGGCATCATCCAGTCGAGGATGATCACATCCGGTCGTTCGGCCTGCAGCAGCATATCCAACGCCATGGCACCGGCCGCCACGCGCACCTGGTAGCCATGCAGCAGCAGGCAGTCGGCGATGGCATCTCGGATGCTGGCGTCGTCATCGACGACGATGACCCGGGCGGGAGCGTTCATGTGCTCAGTATCAGCCAGCTGTGTATCAGGACGGTATCAACGCCGATATTCCCGCGATACGCCCGTGCCCGCCAATGGTCTCTCCACCCTCACTGCTGAGACATCCCGTGCGCCTCACCTTGCTTCCCCTGCTTGCTGCCTCGCTGCCTGCGCTGGCGGCCGATGCTCCCGAACACGTACTGCCGATGTGGATGCAGGGGGGTCATCCAGCCGTGGCTGTCTCGCTGGACGGGCGCGCCGAACCACTGCGTTTCGTGGTCGACAGTGCGGCCGGTGCAACCCTGGTGGATGACCGTGTGGCCCGGCGCTATCGCCTGGAAGACACCGATGCGGCGGTTTCACATGCCCAGGGTGCCAGCGCAAAGGCAGCCGCGCTGCGGAGGATGCGCACCACCTCTTGGCGGCTGGGCAGCTGGCAGCTGCAGGCGAGCGGCACGCAGGCCGACCTGTCCTCGTTGGCGAAGGACGATGAAGCGGCCATTGATGGCCTGGTCGGCAACGACCTGACCGGGCGCTGGGACACGCGCTGGGACTTCGGCCGTGGCGAGCTTGCCTTGTGGGCGCCGGGGCGTCTCGCGCTGGATGGAAACGGCTGCCAGGCCAATGCCCTGCCCGATCGCAGTGCCGGGCTGCGCCAGTTCGGCTTCATCACGCTGGCACTGGGCGAGACCGGTGTGGAGGCCGTCGCCGTGGTCGATACCGGCGCGGCGCAGACCGTGCTCAATGCCGAAGCCGCCCGTGCGCTGGGCGTGCGCACCGATGGCAGCGACATCCGCGTGCGGGTACGTGAGAAGGGCACCGAGGGCCTGGGCGGCGGGAAGCAGGCCACCTGGCTGTACACCCTGCCGAGCATGACCAGCGCTGGCTGGCGGCATCCACCGATGGAAGTCCGGATCAGCGAACTGCCCGTGTTCAAGGCGATCGGCCTCGAGACGCGACCCGCGCTGATTCTCGGCGCCGACGCCATGCAGGGTGGGCAGGTGGACATCAGCACCGGGGCGTCGCGCATCTGCCTGCGCCGGCCGGCCAGCTGAGCGCCGGCCGACGCCATTCCTACTGCGCTACCAGTCCATCACCCGCGGCGTCGGCCCCGGGTGCGACGGGAACAATGGCAGCACCTCTTCGGCCAGTTCCTGCAGCACCTCATCTGCGGGCCGCTCGGCGAACTGGATGCCCAGCGCGGCATGATTGACGCCTGCCTGCTGCCAGGCCTGCAGCAGCTCTATCAGGCCCTTGCGGCCGGTGCGCAGGGTATAGCCCCCTTGCAGCGGCGTGCGTGGATGATCCGGGTCGTCCACCAGGTCGATCCATTCGTTGGTCATGTGCGGGCGGAAGCCACCATCCGGGATCAGCGCGCGCCAGGCGCCGATCTTCGTGGCCAGCCGCTGCGGACCAGCGTTGTCATGAGTGGCCTCTGGGTAGGTCAGCCAGCCATCGGCATGCTGGCCGATCCACTCCAGCGGCTGGCGTGCGCCACCGGTGACAACCAGCGGAACGCGGCCGTTGACCGTGGGCGGCAGCAACTGCAGGCCCTGTTCGGCCCAGGCATGCGTCATCCGCCCGTCCGCGCCCGGCTGCAGCCAACGCCGCATCTCACCCATCGCGCTGGCGAAGCGCTCACCTCGCGCCGCGTGCTCCAGCCCGTAGGCGGGAAACTCCAGCGGACGATCACCGGAGGCAACGCCCATCACCAGGCGCCCACCGGACAGCTGATCGACAGACGCCGCCGCCTTCGCCAGATCGATCGGATGGCGCAGTGGCAACACCACGCTGCCGGTGGCCAGAGCTACGCGCTGCGTGCGCGCCGCCAGCCACGCAAGGTAGGTGAATGGATCGAACAATTGGCCCGCATCGCCGAACATCGGGTCGTACAGCGGCACATCACGCACCCACACCGCGGCAAAGCCGTGGCGGTCGATGTCCTCCACCAGCCGCGCCTGGCCCTGCAGCACGGCCATGTCGCCCTGATAGAAGCGCAATGGCAGGTAGATGCCCAGGGTCAGTGCATCGGGGCGGAACATGCGCTGGTAGCCTGGGTGCGTGGCAAAGACCGGGGCTGACGCGCCCGGCATCACGATGGAGTCGTTCATGAGCGTTGCCTCCTTACGGGCCAGTGGCCGGTTCGGGCAACTGCACGCCGCGCTGTACCGCAGGGCGTGCGGCAACGCGCGCGTACCACGCGCTCAGATGGCGATGCTGCGAGAAATCGATATCGATGATGTGGGCGATATGCAGCCAACCGAAGTGGGCGATGTCGGCGATCGAGTACTGATCACCGGCCAGCCACTCGCGCCCGTGCAGGCGCTGGTCGAGCACGGCGAACAGATCGTCGCTCAACCTGCGATAGCGTTCGATTGCGGCCATGTCGGGCTGTTGTGCGAAGTGCTCGAAGTGCACGCGCTGGCCGAGGATCGGGCCGACGCTGGCGGCATGGAACATCAGCCAGGTCAGTGTCTGCCAGCGTGCAGACGGCTCGGAAGGCAACAACGCGTTGCCCTGCTCGGCCAGGTACATCAGGATCGCCGCGGATTCGAAAATGACGATGCCACGCGCGCGATCCTCCAGCACCGGTATGCGGCCATGCGGATTGAGCTGCAGGAAATCGGGATGTCGGTGCTCGCCCGCGTCGATGCGGACGTGATGCAGGCGATACGGCAGGCCCAGTTCTTCCAGCGCGATGGTGGCCTTGAAGCCATTGGGCGAGCTGTCGGTGTACAGGTGCAGCGAAGGTTCGTTCATGGGGTTCCTGGACGGCAGGGAGCGACGGCACGCGCCAGCCTTCGATGCACGAGGGCCGACGATGCGGAAACAGGCGCTGCAGCAGCCGTGCAGGCAGTCTAGGAAAGGCCGCCGTGGCGGGGAAACGATGTCTTCTGCACGGGGAGTTGAGCCTGGCTCAACTTGCGCGACGGGTGCGCGACAGCCTGCGCCGCGGTCGATATGCTGTCGCCGCGCGGTGGATGCCGGCGAAGCAACGGGAGAACGGAATGGGGGCGGTTTTGCCGCTGCTGGGCCTGCGGGCCTTTGTTGAAACCGGCCGCCACGGCAGCCTGACCGCTGCCGCCGAAGCGATGGGTGTCACGCCCGGCGCGATCAGCCAGCAGCTGCGGCAGCTGCAGGAACGCCTGGGCGTGAACCTGTTCGATCGCACCCGTCATGGCGTGGTGCTCAGCGCGGCGGGCGCGCGCGTGTACCCGGAACTGCTGCTGGCTTTCGAGCAGATCGCACAGAGCCTGCAGGCACTCGAACGCTGGGAAACGCGGCGCACGCTGCGTATCAGCGCCGCACCCAGTTTCGCCGCGCAATGGCTGGCGCCACGCCTGGGTGAATTCAGCGCACTGCAACCGCAGGTGGACGTGCAGCTCGATGCCAGCCCGGCGCTGGCCGACCTGCGCCGCGATGGTGTGGACATCGCGATCCGCCACGGGCTGGGGCGCTACCCCGGACTGCATGCCGAGCATCTGCTGGCGCCGGTGCTGCTGCCAGTGGCCAGCCCTGCGCTGCTGGCCAGCGCGCCCGCCGTGGGCACCGTGCAGGATTGCCTGCAGCTGCCGCTGCTGCAGGATGCCGATCGCAGCGACTGGCGGCTGTGGTTCCAGGCACAGGGCCTGGCGGCCGATGAGCGGCTGGAGCGCGGCCCTGCTTTCGATGACGACCTGTTGCTGATCCGTGCGGCGGTGGCCGGGCAGGGCATCGCGCTGGTACGCGACATCCATGCGGCCGAAGAACTGGCCAACGGGCGCCTGCAGGTGGTGATCGACCAGCCATGGCCGCAGGCCTTCGCCTACTACGCAGTGACGCGCGCCGATGCAGATGGCAATCCGGCGCTGCCTGCCTTCCTGGCGTGGTTGCGCGCAGCGCTGCAGGGCCAGTAGATCCACGCCATGCGTGGATGATTCCCCCGCTTACCGCGCCTGCTCGAAGAACATCAGGTACACCAGCCGGCCGTTCTCCGGCCGGTCGCCGAACGCCGGCCCGGCGGTGTGCCAGAACCAGGGCCGCAGCAGCACCAGCCGGTTGAAGCGCATCGGAATGCGCATCGTCATCTCCCACTGGCTGTCGTCGATGCTGTCGCGCTCGATGATGTCGCGATGCATGTCGCCGCCATTGGCATAGCCCAATGCAGCCAGCTCGCTGGCATCCAGGGCCATCCGTTCGGTGTTGGTGCGGCGGTGACGGAAGAACTCGGTGCCGCCCTCGCAATGCTCCGGCGCGCTCAGGTAGAGGATGCCGGACCAGTGAGAGTGGTCTGTGTGCACTTTCGCGCGGCCGACATCCCCGGCCAGGGTCAGACGGAACTTGCCGTGCGACTGCAGTGGGTTGACCGGTCGCAATGGTTCATTGACCAGCCGCGACGCAGCTCCGGACAGGCCGTCCAGCTCCAGCCGCTCCAAGGAGTTGCGGCCGGGGAATGCGCCTTCCTGTGCCGGATAGGTCAGGCCCAGCGCCGCGTGGCGCAGGCCGTGCGCATCGGCGGGAGAAAGGAAGTCGTCAACGACGATGAACGAGGTAGGCATGGACGCCGAGCGTAGCGATGCGTTGACGCGGCGGCAACCGGGCAACGAAAAACCCCGCCTTGCGGCGGGGTCTTTCACAGCAGCAGAGAAGCGTGCCGGCCCAAGGCCGGCCGCTTCCGGTGCAGCACAGGACCTTAGAAGTCCATGCCGCCCATGCCACCCATGCCGCCCATGCCACCGGCGCCACCCATGGCCGGCTCGTCCTTCTTCGGAGCTTCGGCAACCATGGCTTCGGTGGTGATCATCAGGCCAGCGATCGAGGCTGCGTTCTGCAGCGCCGAACGGGTCACCTTGGTCGGGTCCAGGATGCCGAACTGCAGCATGTCACCGAACTCGCCGGTGGCGGCGTTGTAGCCGAAGCTGCCGGTGCCTTCCTTGACCTTGTTGACGATGACCGACGGCTCTTCGCCGGCGTTGGCAACGATCTCGCGCAGCGGGGCTTCCATCGCGCGCAGGGCGATCTGGATGCCGTGGTTCTGGTCTTCGTTGGCACCCTTCAGGCCAGCCAGCGCGGAGACCGCACGGACCAGGGCAACGCCGCCGCCCGGGACCACGCCTTCTTCAACGGCTGCACGGGTGGCGTGCAGGGCGTCGTCGACGCGATCCTTCTTTTCCTTCATTTCGATTTCGGTCGAGGCACCGACCTTGATCACGGCAACGCCACCGGCCAGCTTGGCCACGCGTTCCTGCAGCTTCTCGCGGTCGTAATCCGAGGAGGTGTCCTGGATCTGGGTCTTGATCTGCGCAACGCGCGAATCGACCGCAGCCTTGTCACCCACGCCATCGATGATGGTGGTGTTTTCCTTGGAAACCTGCACCTTCTTGGCGCGGCCCAGGTCCTTGATGGTGGCCTTTTCCAGCGACAGGCCCACTTCTTCGGAGATCACGGTGCCGCCGGTCAGCACGGCCATGTCTTCCAGCATCGCCTTGCGACGGTCGCCGAAGCCCGGAGCCTTGACGGCCACGACCTTGACGATGCCACGGATGGTGTTGACCACCAGGGTCGCCAGCGCTTCGCCTTCGACTTCTTCTGCGACGATCAGCAGCGGCTTACCGGCCTTGGCGACGCCTTCCAGCACCGGCAGCAGGTCACGCACGTTGGAGATCTTCTTGTCGTGCAGCAGGATGAACGGGTCATCCAGGTCAGCGGTCTGCGACTGCTGGTTGTTGATGAAGTACGGGGACAGGTAGCCGCGGTCGAACTGCATGCCCTTGACCACGTCCAGCTCGTTGTCCAGGCCCGAGCCTTCTTCAACGGTGATCACGCCTTCCTTGCCGACTTCCTTCATCGCGTCAGCAATGATCTGGCCGATCGACTCGTCCGAGTTGGCCGAGATGGTGCCGACCTGGGCGATCGCCTTGTCGTCGGCGGTCGGCTTGGAGATGCTCTTCAGCTCGTTGACGGCGGCCACGACGGCCTTGTCGATACCGCGCTTGAGGTCCATCGGGTTCATGCCGGCGGCAACAGCCTTGGCACCTTCGCGGATCAGGGCCTGGGCCAGCACGGTGGCGGTGGTGGTGCCGTCGCCAGCGTCGTCGTTGGTGCGGGAAGCAACTTCCTTCACCATCTGCGCGCCCATGTTCTCGAACTTGTCAGCCAGTTCGATTTCCTTGGCGACGGAGACGCCGTCCTTGGTGATGGTCGGAGCGCCGAAGCTCTTTTCCAGCACGACGTTGCGGCCCTTCGGGCCCAGGGTGGCCTTGACGGCATTGGCGAGAACGTTGACGCCGCGCACCATGCGCGAACGGGCGTCTTCACCGAAACGAATATCCTTGGCAGCCATTGCAGTTACCTCTTTGGTAGCGCCGGGCGATGCCCGGCGGCTGGGAATTGGAGATCAGGGGATGAAGCAGGTCGCGCCGAAGCTCAGCCGATGACGGCGAGCACGTCGTCTTCGCGCAGGACCTTGTACTCGACGCCTTCGCTCTTGTACGAGCTGCCGGCGTACTGGCCGTAGATGACCTTGTCACCGACCTTCAGCGACGGAGCGCGCACGCTGCCGTTGTCCAGCGGCTTGCCCGGGCCCACGGCCACGACTTCACCCTTGGTGGACTTTTCCTTGGCCGAATCCGGGATCACGATGCCACCGGCGGAGATTTCGTCGGCTTCGATCGGCTTGACCACAACGCGGTCGTGCAGCGGCTTGATGCTCATGAGAGACCTCTTAAGTTATTGATTGGTCTGAAAAAGTCTGGCGATGTTAGCACTCACCCAAGGTGACTGCCAGCATTGCTCGCGAAAAAGCCCGACGAATCGGGAGCAGGACAGAGATGGAGCTGGCCCCGGGCCTTTCAAGGCCGATCCCGCAAAAAAATTCACCGCCCGGCAAAGGCGCACCCAGGTGCTGCGTGAAGGCGGGGTTCCGCGTGCAACGCGACAAGCGGATGCCCGCAACCCTCGACATTTGGTGATACGCGTCGCACTGTCAGATATCTGACGTTCATTTACGACAAAGTGTCACTGGATCGGCCTTAGGCTCGGCCGCGCATTCCCAATCACAAGGAGTAGTCGATGCGATTGCTGTCCCCGCTTGCCGCTGCCTGCCTGCTGGCACTGGCCGCCGCGCCGGCCCAGGCCGAGGTCTTCATCAACGAACTGCACTACGACGACAGCACCGCCGCCGGCGACGTCGGCGAAGCGATCGAGGTCGTGGCCACCGCCGGTGAGGATCTGTCCGGCTACCGCCTGTACCTCTACAACGGCAGCAATCCGTCGGCCGCCACGGTCTACGCCAACAATCCGGTTCCCGCCGGTACCGCTGCAGGCTGCGGCAGCGCCAGCATCGCCGTGGTCACCTACCCCACCAACGGCCTGCAGAACGGCCCGAACGATGGCATTGCCCTGGTCGACGCCAGCGGCAAGGTGGTCCAGTTCCTCAGCTACGAGGGTGCCATCACAGCGTCCGGCGGGCCCGCGGCCGGCATGACCAGCCAGAACATTCCGGTGGCCGAGACCAACAGCACGGCCCCGGGCACCTCGCTGCAGCTGACCGGCAGTGGCAGCCAGTACGCCCACTTCACCTGGGCCGAGTCGGCCAGGCAGACCTTCGGCAACTGCAACAACGGCCAGACCTTCAGTGGTGGCGGCACCCCGGGCCCGAACACGCCGCCGTCGGTGTCCACCACCACCCCGGCCCAGGGCAGCAGCACCTTCCCCGCCGCCGCCGACCTGGAAGTGGTGTTCAGCGAGACGGTGAACCTGGCCAGCGGCGCGTTCGCCCTGAGCTGCGGCACTTCCGGCAGCGTGCCGCTGACTTTCCCGTCCAGCGGCCGCAGCGTGAAGCTGTCCACCAACACTGCGCTGGTGGCCGGTGAAGCCTGCCGCTTCGACATCCGCGCCGCGCGCATCACCGACCTGCAGGGCGCACACCCGGCCGCCGACAGCCGCATCGCCTTCACCGTGGCCAGCACCGGTGGCAATCCGGACCCGGGCAACCCGGGCGTGCCGGCCGGTTACTACTCCAAGGTCAACACCAGCAGCCCCAGCCAGCTGCGCTGCTCGCTGCACGCCACCATCAAGGGCCACACCGCCTACCCGTACAGCGGCTCGGGCACCAGCACCTGGACCATACTGGAGATCGCCGACGAGGATCCGAACAACAGCGGCAGGATCCTGGATGCGTACCGCAACCGCAGCTACGCCAAGGGGACCGATCGCGCCGGCAGCGGCAGCGGCCTGAAGTACAACCGCGAGCACACCTGGCCGAACTCGCTGGGCTTTGCCAGCACCACCGGCGACAAGGGCCTGCCGTACGCGCCCTACACCGACACCCACATGCTGTACCTGACCGACGCACAGTGGAATGCCGACCGCGGCAACAAGCCGTTCGGCAAGTGCGATGCCAACTGCGGCGAGCGTGCCACCGAGGCCAACAACGGCCAGGGCGGCGGCAGCGGTGGCTATCCGGGCAATTCGAACTGGGTACGCACCCCGGACGGCAACGGCGGCACCTTTGAAGTGTGGGGTGCACGCAAGGGCGACATGGCGCGTGCGGTGCTGTACATGGCCATCCGCTACGAGGGCGGCAAGGATGCGGCCACCGGCCAGTCCGAGCCGGACCTGGAGCTGACCGACGACCGCAGCAAGATCGTCAAGACCAGCAGTTCGCCGGCCTACATGGGCCTGTTGTCGACGTTGATCGACTGGCACCTGGCCGACCCGCCGAGCGCTGCGGAACGCGCCCGCAATGACGTGATCTACAGCTTCCAGGGCAACCGCAACCCGTTCATCGACCATCCCGAATGGGCCACCCCCGCCCTGTTCACCTCGGCCAAGCCGGCCACCTGCCAGCTGGCCAACTGACCGCGCAACGCAGCGGTCCATTGCCGCCGCCGGGCCCTGACCCGGCGGCGGCCCTATACTCGACGGTCATGTCGACCGTCGATCCCGTCCTGCTGTTGTTGACCACCTGCCCGGACCGGGCCAGTGCCGAGCGCATCGCGCACGCGCTGGTTGGCGAGCGCCTGGCCGCGTGCGTCACACGACTGGAGGGCGCGCAGTCGACCTACCGCTGGCAGGGCGAGGTCACCACCGACACCGAACTGCAGTTGCTGGTGAAGACCACCGCGAGCCGCGTCGATGACGCAATCGCCCGGGTCGTCGAACTGCATCCGTATGAACTCCCGGAGTGCATCGCGGTCGAAACCCGGGCCGGCCTGCCGGCGTATCTGGACTGGATCCGGGCACAGACCCGGGAGGACACTGATTGAAGACTTTGTTTGCGCGTGGCGCCGCCCTGTGCGCCCTGTTGTGGCTCTCGCTGCCGGCCTTCGCGCTGGATGAGAAGGACCTGCTGCCGGTGGACCAGGCGTTCGCGCTGACCGCGACCGCCCCCGAACGCGGCCAGGTGCAGCTGCAGTTCAAGATCGCACCGGGCTATTACCTGTATCGCCACCGCACCAGCGTCAAGGCCGACCCGGCCTTCAACGCAGGCGCGCTGCAGATGCCCAAGGGCGACAAGCACCACGACGATTTCTTCGGCGAGGTTGAAACCTATCGCGAGCGGCTGCAGGCCACCCTGCCCGGCGCACCGACCAATGCAGCCGGCACCATCAGCCTGGAAGTGCGTTACCAGGGCTGCGCCGACGCCGGTGTCTGCTATCCGCCGCAGAAGCGCGTGGTGCAGGTCACCCTGCCCGGCGGCGGTGCACAGGCGGCGGCCCCGGCCGCACGCCCCGGTGCGGCCAGCCCGTTCAACAACCCGCTGGCCGGTGCCGGCAACAGCGGCGGCCTGCGCCTGCCGGGTGCGGCCAGCAACAGCCAGGCGCTGCCACTGCCGTCGGAGCAGGCATTCGGCTTCGATGCCATTGCCAGCGATGGCAACACCCTGCTGCTGCGCTTCAGCCCGGCGCCGGGCTACTACCTGTATCGCGACCGCACCTCGCTGAAGCTCGAAGGCAGCGCCGGCGTGCTGGCCGACAAGCTGCGATGGCCGGCCGCTCAGTCGCATCGCGACGAGCACTTCGGCGATGTCTCGGTGTATTTCAACCAGGTGGAGGTGCCGCTGCCGCTGCGCCGCTCTGTCGCCGACGCGGTCGACAGCACCCTGGTGGTGACCTTCCAGGGCTGCCAGACCGACGGCATCTGCTACCCGCCGATGACGCGACGGGTGAAGCTGTCGATCCCGGCCGGCAGGATCAACGCCAGCGCCAACCAGGCGCCGCCGCGCAGCGAGGTGATCAGCCCGCTGCCGACCGCCACCGGTGCTCCGCGCGAGGCTGCCAATGGCGCGCCGCTGCGCCTGCTGCCGACCGTGCCCAACGCCGATGCCGGCACGCCGGCCGGCGCTGGCAGTGCCGCCGCTGACAACGCGTTCGCCGCCGACGCGCGCGGCGACAACGCCATGCGCACGCGCCCGCCAGCGGCCACGCCGAACCCGGACCGTTCGTTCCTGTGGGTCCTGCTGCTCGCCCTGGCCGGCGGCCTGGTGCTGAACCTGATGCCGTGCGTGCTGCCGATCCTGTCGCTGAAGGTACTCGGCCTGGCACAGAGCGGTGAAAGCCCGCAGCGCGCGCGCAGCCATGCGCTCTGGTACACGCTGGGCGTGCTGGTTGCGTTCGCGGTGATCGGTGCGTTGATGGTCGGCCTGCGCGCGATCGGCAACGCGGTCGGCATCGGCTTCCAGCTGCAGCACCCGGGCGTGGTGGCCGCACTGGCCTACGTCATGTTCGCAGTGGGCCTGAGCCTGTCCGGGGTGTTCACCCTCGGCGGTGGCCTCGGCAACCTCGGCCAGTCGCTGGCCAGCCGCAGCGGCCCGGCCGGGGACTTCTTCACCGGTGCGCTGGCCTGCGTGGTCGGCAGTGCCTGCGTCGGCCCGTTCATGGGCGGTGCGGTGGCCTATGCGTTCATCGCGACGCCACTGCAGGCGATGACCGTGTTCCTGTTCCTCGGCCTCGGCCTGGCCCTGCCGTTCCTGCTGATCGGCTTCGTGCCGGCGCTGGCACGCCGCCTGCCCAAGCCGGGCCCGTGGATGGAAACGCTCAAGCACGTGCTGGCTTTCCCGATGTATGCCACCGCGCTATGGCTGCTGTGGGTGCTGGGCAAACAGCGCGGCGTGGACGGCATGTCGCTGGTGCTGGGTGGCCTGCTGCTGTTCGCTTTCGGTCTGTGGCTGTTCGAACGCAACCGCTGGACCGGCCCGCGTCCCGTTGCCCTGCTGGGCGTGCTGCTGGCCATCGCTGCACTGGTGCCGACCTGGGGCGTCACCCAGCTGGCACCGCCAGCGCGCGCCGCACAGGCGGCCAGCGACAACGTGGTCGAATACTCGCCGCAGCTGCTGGACCGCCTGCGCGCCGACAAGCGCGTGGTGTTCGTCAACATGACCGCCGACTGGTGCGTGAGCTGCAAGGCCAACGAGCGCGCTGTGCTGTCGCGGCCGGAGTTCAAGGAACTGCTCAAGCGCACCAATGCGGTGTACATGCGCGGTGACTACACCAATGTGGACCCGCAGATCACCACGTTCCTGGAAGAGCACAAGGCCGTGGGCGTGCCGCTGTACGTGGTGTACGGCCCCGGCGCGCCGCCGACCGTGCTGCCGACCCTGCTGACCCAGGCGGTGGTCGAGGAAGCGCTGCTGCGCACCGCACGATGAAATGGCAACGGCCAGCGCTGCTGTGGACAGCGGTGCTGGCCGCCGGCCTCGGCCTGTGGGCCGGGTACCGGCTGGCACCAACGCCGGCTGCACCTGCCGCAGCGCCGGCCGCTTCCCCTGCAGCCCCCGCGACGCCTGCGCTGCAGGTGGGTGACCCACTGCCTGCACTGACGCTGCCGGATCTCGAGGGCCGACCGCTCGACCTGCGCCAGCGCTTCGCCGGTCGCCCGCTGCTGATCAATGTCTGGGCCAGCTGGTGCGCCCCCTGCGTGGAAGAGATGCCGGAGCTGGCACGCTTTGCCCATACCCGGGGCAGCGAAGGCGTGCAGGTGCTGGGCCTGGCATTGGATACGCCGGAAGACGTGCGCCGCTTCCTGCAGCAGGTACCGGTGGACTACCCGATCGTGATCGAGACCCCGGGCCCGCGCGATGCCAGCGTGCAGCTGGGCAATACGCAGGGACTGCTGCCCTACAGCGTGCTGTTCGACGCACAGGGGCGATTGCAGAAGGCGAAGCTGGGACCGTTCACCCACGGCGAGATCGACAGCTGGGTGAAGTGAGGGTCTTGGCAGGGTTGCACCCTGCACCCGCGGTAGTGCCGGCCGCTGGCCGGCAACCTCAGAAACAACAGCCAAGGCAACAGCAACAGCGGGCTTTCCGAGGGGTGCCGGGCGCCGCCCGGCCGATACCCCCTGCTTGACCACAGGCAGGGCGCCACGGAGAATTCCGCGACTAATTCTCATTTGCTGTTGCGCAGGATGCGGGCGGCAGCCTTCCAGGCCCTCCTCCTTCGATGTTCAAGAACGTCCTGTTCCAACTGCACTGGCTGCTGGGCATCACCGCTGGTGCCGTACTGGCCGTTATGGGCCTCAGCGGCGCCGTGCTGTCCTTCGAGGACGAACTGCTGCGTGCCGCCAATCCCGGATTCGCCGCGATCGCCGAGCACCATGCCGACGGCCAGCCACCGCTGGCGTTGAGCGAGCTGATGCCTTTGCTCCAGGCAGGAAGCGAGCGCCCCCTGCAGCGCCTGCGGATCGACGCCACCGGCCAGCGGCCCTCGGTGGCGCGGTTTGCCGGAGGCAAGGAACACTGGGTGTACTTCGATCCGTACAGCGGCGAGCGCTTCAGTGCCCTGCGCGGGCAGGCCTTCTTCGACTTCATCGAAGACCTGCATCGGCACCTCGCTGCCGGCGAGCGGGGCAAATGGATCACCGGCAGCTGTGCGATCGCGCTGCTGTTCTTCACCCTCTCCGGTCTCTACCTGCGCTGGCCCCGGCGCTGGTGGCACTGGCGCAGCTGGTTGGCGGTGGAGTGGAAGCGCAGCGGCCGTGGCTTCCTGTGGAGCCTGCACTCGGTGGTCGGCACCTGGGTGCTGCTGATCTACCTGATGAGTGCGTTGACCGGCCTGTGGTGGTCGTTCGACTGGTACCGCAGCGCCGCCAACACGCTGCTGGGCGTGGCGCCGGCAGCGAAGCACAAGGTCGCCGCCGACGCGGCACTGGACCTGGATCGCATCGAGGCCACGCTGTATGCGTTGCCGGGCGTGCGCACCGGGTACATCGACCTGCGCCTGCCGGAGAAGCCCGGGCAGCCACTCAATGTACGCGTGATGGCCGGTGATCCGGCGCGGCGCGGTGGCCACCACGATCGTGCACATGACCTGCTGCAGCTCGATCCGGCCAGCGGTGCGATCCTCGATGCCCGTCCGTATGCACGCCAGGGCGCCGGCGGACAGCTGGCCACCAGCGTGTTCGCGCTGCATTCGGGAAGTTACTTCGGTGCACCCGGGCGCGTGGTGGTGATGCTCAGCAGCCTGGGCATGAGCCTGTTCTTCATCACCGGCTGGATGCTGTACCTGGACCGCCGCCGCAGCCAGCGCGCCGCGCGCGGCCTTCGCCAGTCGCTGCCGGTAGCCACTGACGATGGCAGCAACCTACCCTGGCTTGTGGTGCATGCCAGCCAGAGCGGGCTGGGCGAGCAGCTGGCCTGGCGCGCGGCGGCGCTGTTGCAGGCCGCCGGACATGCGGTGCAGGTGCTGCCATTGGCCCGCGTCGACGGCTCACAGCTACAGCAAACCGTGCAGGCCCTGTTCGTGCTCAGCACCTTTGGCGACGGCGAACCACCGGATGCGGCGCGACGCGCTTCGCGACTGCTGCTCGCGCAGCGCGTGGACCTGTCGGGCCTGCAGTTCGCCCTGCTCGCGCTGGGTGATCGCCAGTACCCGCACTACTGCGGTTTCGGCCGCCAGGTCGATGCCTGGCTGATCGGCAACGGCGCGCGCCCGCTGTTCGAGCGCATCGATGTCGATGCTGCCTCGGTACCGTCCCTGCGCCAGTGGCAGCAGCAGCTGGCTGCATTGACCGGCATCACCACCGATGACAGCGTGCTGCCGGCTGCCACGCAGATGCATGACTGGCGCCTGCTCGGCCGCGACCGTCTCAACCCTGGCAGCATCGGTGGCGCGATCTGGCGTATCCGCCTTGCCGCGCCCGCCGAGGTGCGGTGGCAGGCCGGTGACATCCTGCATATCGCACCCCGCCACAATGCAGGGCACGCCAGTGCAGTGCTGAAGGCGCATGGGCTGGACCCACTGCAACCACTGCTGGTGGAAGGCAACCCGCGCACGCTGTTGGCCCTGGCCAGCGAGCGCGAGCTACCCGATGCAGACGCCGCGCTGGCGGTGCAGGATGCCTGCCTGTGGCTGCGCGGACTGCCGTTGCTGCCCGGCCGCGAGTACTCGATCGCCTCGTGCACGGATGACGGCGCAGTGGAACTGGTGGTGCGCCTGGTACATGACGCCTCCGGTCGGGCTGGACTGGGTTCGGGGTGGCTGTCACTGCATGCACCGATCGGTGCCAGCATCGTCGCCCGCGTACATCGCAATCCCGGCTTCCACCGCGTGCCGGGTGCACCGATGGTGCTGGTCGGCAACGGCACCGGCATCGCTGGCCTGCGCAGCCTGTTGCGCGAAGCCGCCCATGCTGGCGAGCACGGGCATTGGCTGCTGTTTGGCGAACGCCAGCGCGCGCATGACTTCCTGTTTGCCGAAGAAATCGAGGCCTGGCAGGCCGATGGCCATCTGTCGCGGGTGGACCTGGCGTTCTCGCGCGATGGCGACGGTGGCTACGTGCAGGATCGACTGCACGCCGCAGCCGATGCGCTGCACGAGTGGATGCAGCGTGGCGCGGTGATCCATGTCTGCGGTTCGCTGCAGGGCATGGCCGAAGGCGTGGACCAGGTGCTGCGCGCTGCGCTGGGAGATGAGGCAGTGGAGACGCTGCTGGAGAACGGGCGCTACCGGCGCGACGTGTATTGAGCCATCCCGCCGGGCATGGCCCGGCGCTACCGTTTCAATCTGCCTCGGGTAGCGCCGGGCCGTGCTCGGCGACCGCGTTCATGCCGCGCGTGCGGCCTGCCGCGCCGGCTGCAGCTGGAACGCCCCCACCGCCTCGGCCAAGGCATGCACCTGCGCCTGCATCTGTGCGGTCGAGGCGCCAGCCTCTTCCACCAGGCTGGCGTTGCGCTGGGTGCTGGCTTCCATCTGCACGATGGTCTGGTTCACCTGCGCGATGCCGGCATGCTGGTCCTGCGACGCGCTGCGAATGCCGGCCAACAGCTCGGCCAACTGCTGCACGCTGCCGACGATCTCGCCCATCGTGGTGCCAGCCTGTTCGGCCTGCTGGTTGCCCTGGCCGACACGCGCCACCGAATCCTCGATCAACCCTTTGATCTGCTTGGCCGCCTCGGCGCTGCGCTGTGCCAGCAGGCGCACTTCGGCGGCCACCACGGCGAAGCTGCGACCCTGCTCTCCGGCGCGCGCCGCTTCCACCGCCGCGTTGAGCGCGAGGATGTTGGTCTGGAAGGCGATGCCATCGATCAACTGAGTGATGTCACCGATGCGTCGAGACGCCTCGCTGATGCCATGCATGGTTGCCACCACTTGGCCGACCGCCTCACCGCCGCGCTGGGCCACTGCCGCCGCGCCCTGGACAAGCGCATCAGCGCGGCCTGCGGCATCGGCGTTGCGGCCGACCGTATCGGTCAGTTCATGCATCGATGCTGCAGTCTCTTCCAGGTTGGCCGCCTGCTGCTCGGTGCGCTGTGACAGGTCGTGGTGACCGGCGACGATTTCGCCAACACCCGTATCCAGACTGGACGTGGCCTGCTGGATGCGGGTGACGATGCGGCCCAGCTGCGCGACGGTGGTATTGGCATCGTCACGCATGCGCGCGAACACGCCCTGCAGCTCACCTTCCATGCGCACGCTGAGATCGCCGCGTGCCAGTGCCGCCAGCAATGCCTGTAGATCGCCGAGGTTGGTTTCGAAGGTCACCAGAAGCCGGTTGATGCTGGTCGACAGCGTACGCACGAAGCCTTGCTTGCCGTCCAGTGCAATACGTCCGTGCAGGTCACCGTGTGCGGCGGCATCGACCAGGGCTGCCACCTCGGTTTCCAGCAGGGTTTCCAGGGCGCGGCTGCGCCATTCCACCGCGACACCAAGGAAATGGCCCTCGTCGATGATGGCGTTGGCGATCAACTGGTAGCGCACGCCGGCGTGGCCGATCTCGCGCTCCTCGCGCTGGCGCACGCCGGCCAGGCTGGCCAGCGCCGGGTGCAGGCGCACCGCGTCACCGCCCACCAGGTCTTCGGCCTGCAGATCCAGCAGCTGCAGCAGCGCAGGGTTGGCATACGCCACCTGGCCTTCGGCATCGACCACCATCAAGCCGGTCTGTGCGCTGTCCAAGGCCTGTCGCACGCGGGTATTGCCGCGCGCTACCGCACGCTCGGTTTCGATACGCGCGCGCAGGCGCTGCTGCATGTGGACCAGGCGCTGGGCCAGCTGGCCGATCTCGTCGTTGGCGTTGTACACACGCAGCGTGGTGTCCAGGCGGTCCTCGGCAATGTCGCTGGCGAAGCGCAGGGTGTCCTGGATCGGCTGGCGTACCGCGCGCAGCGCCAGTACCAGGCTGGTGATCAGCACACCGGCGACCAGCAGCAGGGTCACTGCGAACAGCACGCTCATGGTGCGTGCACCGGCCTGCTGGCGCGCCTGTGCCTTGCCCAGCGCGGCGACCTGGGCCTGCTGGAAGGCGCTCAGCGCCGGTGCGACGCTGGCCGCGGTGTCCAGCAGCGATTGCGCCTCCACATCCAGGCCAACGCGGGCGGCGGTATAGCCCAGCAACGCGACCTGATAGGATTCCATGCCGTTGCGAAGGGCATCCTGCGCATCGGTCGGCAGCCCCACCAGCCCGAGATCGAATGGCAGTTTCTCTTCGCTCGCACGGTCGGCATGGGTGGAGTCGCCATCGAGCAGCAGCAGTGCTTCCTGTCGGCGCATCTTCTGCAGGGACAGCGCCAACGACGGCCGCTGCAGCGCATCCACCTGCGCCTGCAGGGTGTCAGCGGCCTGCTGCAGCTGCGCGGCAAGGCCGGCATCGCCACGACCCATCTCATCGACGCGTTCGAACAGGGCGGCCACACCCTGCGAGAACGCGCCGGCGGCTTCGGTCAGCGCCCGCAGCGCCTTGCGCCGTCCGGCGTCCATCGGCATCGCGCGAAGCGCCTGAAGATCGGCCTGCAGCGCCTTCTGCGTCGCCAGCAGCTGCGCGCGGTCGGCATCATCGAAACTGCGTGCATACTGGGTCTGCAGACGACGCGCCTCGGCCACCCGCGTGGCCAGGCTGGCAGCCAGATCGCTGCCACGCTGGTAGCTGGCCTGGCTGCGCGCGGCCAGGGCGTTGGCATGGCCGGTCCACGCGTAGACGGCGGCGATCGCCACCAGGCCCAGGCCACAGACCCACAGGGTCGCCTTGAGCTTGTCGGCCACGCTGAGCCGGTGCGGCTGCAGCCACAGCAGCAGGCCGGGGGACGCCGAGCGCAACGCGGCAAGCCGCATGCGCAGGGACCGGAGGTGGGGGACAACGGCCGACATGACAGACTCCAGGCGGAAGGACGCACCTGTATCGGCTGGATATGGGGCAACTTTAGGTTTTTTTTGGTTCAGTCCCACCGATTGCTGGCGGACGCGGCCTTTGTACCCGGCATAGGCGACGGGGGGATGACACCCGCGCACTGCTTGACCTCAACCCCGGTTGGGGGAACACAGTGGACCTCCCTCCCCCCGACCGGTGGCCGCATGACGACGCTCGATGTCCCCCGCTACCTGCAGCGCCTGCAGTTGGATGCACCGCCACCGCCAACACTGGCGGGCCTGACCCTGCTGCAGCAGCGCCACAACGCACTGCTGCCATTCGAAACCCTCAGCTGCCTGCTGCGCGATGCAGTGCCGATCGACCTGGACAGCGTGCAGCGCAAACTGCTCGATGAACGTCGTGGCGGCTACTGCTTCGAACTCAACGGCGGCCTGCTGGCGCTGCTGCAGGCGCTGGGCTTCGATGCGCAGCCGCTGAGCGCGCGCGTTCTACTGGCGGCACGGGACGGCGAGCTCACGGCGCGCACCCACCTGCTGCTGCGCGTGCACGTGGACGGTGACGAATGGCTGGTGGACGCCGGCTTCGGCAGCCTGACCCCGACCGTACCTCTGCGCCTGCAGGGTGCGCAGCCGCAGGCAACGCCGCACGAACGCTATCTGCTGCAGCGGCTGCCCGGCGACGGAGACTTCGTGCTCTCCGCCGAGTCCAGCGATGGTTGGCGGGCGATGTATCGCTTCGACCTGCAGTCACCGGCCCCGATCGACAACGTGGTGGGCAACTGGTACGTGTGCACCCATCCGGATTCGAGCTTCCCCGGCCAGCTGCGTGCGTCGCTGACCGGACCGGACTGGCGCCGCACCATTGGTAGCGGCAACTACACCGAGTACCGGCCCGGGCAGGCACCGGACAAGCGCCCGTTGCACGATGTCGGCGATGTGCGCGAGGTGCTGCAGCAGCGCTTCGGCATGCTGCTGCCGAACGACCCGCGGCTGGACCCGGCGATCAACGAATGGTTGCAGCGCTCGCGGGCCGCGACCCACTTGTAGCGGCGAGCCATGCTCGACTGGTGCATTGACGGCGCGACCAACAGCAGCCGAGCATGGCTCGACTCTACAGAATCGCGCGCGCCTGCAACGCAATGCGGTTGCCTTCGCTGTCGCGGATCTCGGCCACGCGCCAGTCACCGGCATCAGCGGGGCCGAAACACAGTTCGGCTCCAATCTGCAAGGCTCGCTCGAGGCTGGCATCAAGGTCATCGACCCCGATGTAGATGCGCGCGCCCTGTTCTGACGGCCGGTAGTCCGCCCCCTGCACCAGCGCCATGCTGGCCCCTGCCGCTTCATCGCCGAACGGCAGGTAGGCCATCCGGCAATCGTGCAGCAGGATCGGTTCGTCCACCTGCACCTGCAACCACTGCTGGTAGAAGGTGATGGCACGGGCCAGGTCACTGGCTGGGATCTCGACATGCAGGATCGGATTCATCCGCGCAGGATAACCGGACGCTGACGCTGCCTGCGCAGCAGCACTGGCATGCTGGACGCCCCCCTGTTCCGCGGAGCCCTGCATGTCCCTGGCCGATCATCGAAGCACACTGGCACCGCGAGGCTTTCTGCGCGTAGCGATCAACCTGGGCAACCCAGTGCTGGCGCAGGGTGATGCCCGTTCACCGCGTGGCCCTTCACTGGAGCTGGCCACAGCGATGGCGCAGCGGATGGGCGTGCAGGCCCGTTTCACCTGCCACGACGCTGCGGCGTCGGTGGTCGCCGCAGCGGCCGAAGATGCATGGGACCTGGCCTTCCTGGCCATCGATCCGGCGCGGGCCGACCGCATCGCCTTCAGTGCCCCATACGTGGAGATCGAAGGCACCTACCTGGTGCGCGAGGACAGCCCCTCGCAACAGGTGGCCGACCTGGACCGCGACGGACTGCGCATCGCGGTCGGCCGCGGTGCGGCCTACGACCTGTTTCTCAGCCGCGAACTGCGCCACGCCATGATCGAGCGGGCAGAGACGTCGGCGGCGGCGATCACCCTGTTCGAGCAGCGGCGCCTGGATGCCGCCGCCGGCGTGCGCCAGCCGCTGGAAGCCTGGGCACAGATCCATCCTGGCCACCGCGTGCTGGCTGACCGCTTCACCGCGATCCAGCAGGCGGTGGCAGCGCCGGCCTCCCGCCCGGCCGACGCGCTGAGGGCGTTGTTCGAGGAAGTGGAGGCGATCAAGGCCGGCCCGTTGCTGGCTGAGGCCTTCGCCCGTGCCGGGCAGGCGGTCACGCTGGTGCGATGATTGAAGAGCAGAAGCGGTCGAGCTTGGCTCGACTCTACAGAACGCCGGTACGGCTTACTGGAACAGATACTTCAGGCCGATCTGCGCACGACGGCCGTAGTACTCCACCTGCAGCGGGCGCTGCGGGCTGCCTTGGTAGTACTTCAACGGCTCGTTGGTGAGGTTGCTCAGCTCGGCGAACACCGTCCAGCGATCGAAGGTATAGGAAGCGCTGAAGTCGACCGAGGTGTTGGCGCCGTACCAGGCGTCGGTGACGCTGCTGTCGCCGTGCGCTTCGATGTAGGCACCCTTGTGATTGGTGGCCAGACGGGCAGCGAAGGCGCCGTCGTCGTAGTACACGGTGACGTTGTACAGGCGGTCGGCCTGGCCGGTTATCGGCACGTTGCCGTTACGAGCCGGAATGCGCATGCGCGAGTCCATCAGGGTCAGGTTGGCATTGATGCCCAAGTTGCTCCACAGGCCGGGCAGGAAATCGAAGCGGCGCACGAAGGCGAACTCTGCGCCCCACAGCTTGGCATCGTCACCATTCTCGGGCCGGTAGAAGGTGACGTTGGGGTTGCCGTTGAAGCTGCCGGTGCTGCTGCTCTGGAACACCGGATTGCTGATGTTCTTGTAGAACACCCCGCCGGACAGCAGACCCAGCGGACCGGCATACCACTCGGCCATCAGGTCCAGGTTGTCCGAATAGGTCGGGTCCAGGTTGGCGTTGCCGGAGGTGAAGGTGCCATCGGCTTCCATGAACGAGCCACCCGGGTTGATGTCACCAAAGTTCGGGCGGGCGAAGCTGCGGGTCAGGCCCAGCCGCAGGTTGAGATCGCTGCGCGGTGAGAAACGCACGTTGAGCTGCGGCAGCACCGAGGTGTAGCGCTTGCGGCCCAGGTTGGGCACCAGCGCGCTGCTGCCATCGGCGTCACGCTCCAGCACCAGACCGCGCACGTCGGTGGCGGTGCGTTCCAGGCGCACGCCGCCAACCACGTCCCAGCGCTCGTCCGGCTTCCAGGTGGCCATCGCATAGGTCGCGTACTGCTTCTCGGCCACGTCGAAGTTGCGACCCAGCGCCGCGCCGTTGGCCACCAGTGCCGAATCGCCCGGCACCAGCACCAGGTGCTGCTTGTTCTGCCGGTACCATTCGGCCAATGCCTGCACCGGTACCACCTGCGAGAAATCGCGGGCGTAGTCACGTCCATTGCCGACGTCGTAGCCACTGCGGTCCGGCTGGTCCATCAACGGGAAGTCAGCCAGGGTCGGCACCGGCCCGCCGGTGGCGGAGTTCCAGGCATAGAACTCGTCGGAGAAGCGCGCGCGGCGCTGCTTGTCGCGGTACTTGGCCCCCATCTTCCAGGTCAGCGTGTCGCTCGCGTCGAAACTGAAGTCCAGCTGCGCGACCGCCTTGTCCTTCTCATTGATCGCCACCCGATACAGCTCCACCGCGCTCAGCGACATCTTCCGCGGATCCATTGCGAAGCTCGGCGGCAGATGGGTTTCGGGGGTGTCGGCGGCAACGTTGCCGCCATCGAGGGTGTTGTACGAGTTGCGGCCCACACCACGGTCCTGCAGGCCCTGGTAGCCGACCTTGCCCTGGTTGAACTGGACCACGAAGTACGCGTTGTCGGCACAGGTGGGAATGCAGCCATAACGGAAATCGTTCTCGGCACTGGCCAGCTTCCAGTCCACCTGGCCCCGGCCGAAGGTGTGCTGGCCGCCGAATTCGAACGTCTTGAATTCGGTGATCAGCTCGTTGTGGATGTTCTGCAGCTCCACGCGGTCCTTGTCGAACCGGTAGCGGTGCTTGTAGTGGGTCTCATCGTCGCTCAACTCGCCATACTGGCCACGCACGTACAGGCGATGGCCATCGGCCGGAAGGAATTCCATGCCACCGTTGACGCCGCGCGTGGTGCGCTCGCCGGTGTAGTCGCGCAGCTCCAGCCGGTAGACGCCCAGGCCGTCGGCACTGCGGCGCGGCTCGAAGTTGTCGGTCGCCCACGGGCGCTTCCAGTAGGTACCGTTGATCAGGAACCCGAAGCGTCCATCGGCGCTGCGGTCGCCGTACAGCACGTTCGCGCTGGTGCCGGTGTCGACTGCCTTGTCGTTGTAGTTGCCGGCCACGCTGGCGGCAAACGTGCGCCGTGTCGGTGCGGTGCGGGTGACGAAGTTGACCTGGCCACCGATGGCGTCGCCTTCGCGGTCGGGCGTGAGCGTCTTGCTCACTTCGATGCGCTCGATCAGCTCGGTCGGGAAGAAATCGAATGCCGTGGCACGGCTGGTGGTTTCCTCTTCGGCGGTCGGCAGACGGTCACCGTTGAGGGTGGTTGAGTTCCACTGTGCCGGCAGGCCACGCACGGCAACGAAGCGGCCTTCGCCCTGGTCGCGTTCGATCGACACACCGGGAACCCGCTGCACGGCTTCGGCAGCGTTGTGGTCGGGCAGCTTGCCGATGCCGTCGGCACTGATCACGTTCATCAGATGGCTGGCTTCGCGCTGTGCATCCAGCGCCTGTTTCTCGCCACTGACGATGCTGCCGACCACGGTGACGGTGTCCAGGTCGACGGCGGAGGTGGTGGGCACGGTATCGGTCGCGGCTGGCGTGGCGGCCTGGACGGCCAGCGGGGCATGCAGCAGGGCGAGCAGACCCAGGGTAAGCGGATGGCGCGAAGGCAGTGTGGACATGGCGATGGCGGCGGCAAGGGAAAGTGGGCCACTCCGGCGGGAGCGGCGATGGCGGCCACTTTCGATCAGTGCGGTGAAGCGCAGGCGGCATCCACTAGGCAGGTCGGGGCAGCTGTCTAGGTGTTCGCACCGCGGCGGCTACTGGGCCAGCAGGCGACGGCCGGCCACCCAGACCTCGGCCACGTAGTCCGGCGTGGACCCACGCACCCGCAGCAGGTCGGCGCGCAGGCCTTCGCCGATGCGACCGCGATCCTGCAGGCCCAGCGCCTGCGCCGGCGCATGGCTGACCGTGGCCACCGCACGTGGCAGGCTCCAGCCCAGCTGCGCGCACAGCACGCCCAGCGCCGGCAGCAGGCTGGCGGGCACATAGTCGGAGGACAGCACATCGAGGCAGCCGGCACGTGCCAGTTCCAGCGCCGCCACGTTGCCGGAATGCGAGCCGCCCAGCACCAGGTTGGGTGCGCCGGCGACGATTGTCAGACCGGCTGCACGTGCGGCGGCAGCGGCCTCCAGCGTGGTCGGGAACTCGCAGATGCGTGCACCACAGGCCACGGCTTCATCTACATCCGCAGCCACCGTGTCGTCGTGGCTGGCCAGGCACAGGCCGCGGCTGCGCCCCCACTGCAGCACCTGTTGCAGGTGTGCTTGACGATAGCGCGCCTGTTGCGCACGGCGTGCCTGCAGCAGCTTATCCAGGTAACCGGTCTCCGTGTCGGTCGGCAAACCGTAGTAGGCCGCATAGCGCTGCAGATTCCGGAACTGGCGCTGCCCCGGCGTGTGATCGGTCAGCGACAGAAGGCGCACCGCCGGATCATCCAGCAGTGGCTCCAGCAATGGCAGCAACCCGGAATACGGCAGCTCGGCACGCAGGTGCAGGTAGTGGTCGCCGCGCAGGCCGCCGGCGCGGCGCGCCTCAACCAGCGCCGCATGGGCGGCCTGCAAACTGCGCACGCGCACGCTGTCGGCTTCCACGTCGCCCACCGCCAAGGCATCGCAGGCCGTGGTGATGCCAGCAGCCAGCAACTGTGCATCGTGCGCCTGCACGGCCGCCGCGGCGGGAAACGCCACGCCCGGGCGCGGCACCAGGTGTTTCTCCAGATTGTCGGTATGCAGCTCGACAAACCCCGGCATCAGCCAGTCGCCGCCACAGTCTTCTGCGCCCGGCAGCCCCACCCGCCCCCGCCCCACCGCGCGGATACACGGCCCGTCCAGCACCACGTGGCCGTGCACGACCTCGTCGGCCAGCACCAGCTTCAGGTTGTCGAGAATGCGCTCGCCCATGGATTTCGCCGTCTGTGTCATGCCGTTGCAACCGCAACGCGTTGATATGCCCGCACGTGCAGTGCACCTGTCTAGTCCAGCAGCCGCAGATGGAGGTTTGATGACCATGACCGACCCGGCCTTGACGCCGCGCGATTCGGCGCTGCCGCTGTGGCAGCAGATCGAACAGGCGCTGCTGCGGCAGATCCGCGAACGCCAGCTGGTGGAAGGCGACCAGCTGCCCTCGGCGCAGGACCTGGCCACGCGCTTCGCAGTCAACCGCCATACCGTGCGGCGCGCGATCGAGGCGTTGGAGGAGCGCGGCTACATTCGCACCGAAACCGGCCGCGGCAGCTTCGTGCAGGAGCATCCGTACCACTACCCGATCAGCCGACGCACGCGTTTCGGCCGGGCCATGCATGACCTGAACGTAGAAAGCCACTACACCCTGATCGACACCCGGGTGCAGGTGCCCAGCCGCCAGGTAGCGCGCGCGCTCGGCCTGATCGCTGGCGAGCGCGTGCATCGGGTGGTGTACTCCAGCCAGGTGGAAGACCGTACTGTGGACCACAGCGAAGCCTATTTCCCGGCCACCCGCTTCCCGGGGCTGGGCGAGGTGTTCGCACGCACGCCGTCGGTGACCCGCACGCTGGCCGCATTCGGGGTGACCGACTACCTGCGCCGGCACACCACGGTGATGGCGCGCCTGCCCGATGCCGAGGTCGCGCGCGTGCTCGGGCAATCGACGCGACGGCCGGTGCTGTGCGTGCATTCGCTGAATGTCGATCCACAGGGGCAAGCGGTGCAGTTCGGCATCACCTGCTTCGCCGGTGACTGGGTGCAGCTGATGGTCAGCAGCGACCTCTAGCGAAAGCGCGGCGGGCATTGCACCCGCCGCGTGCAGCGCCTCAGGCTGCGCGCCGCAGCGCCGTGTAGCGGCCGTCCACCAGCTCTTCGGCCAGACCGAAGCTGAGCGTCATGCCCAGACCACCGCCACCGATGGCGTTGACGATGGTCACGCCCGGTGCCGGCTCGGCGACGAATTCGCTGCTGCCATCCAGCAGCTTGGGATAGATGCCGTGCCAGGTCTGCGCAATGCGCGCGTCGGGTACCTGCATGAAACGGGACAGGTAATCGAGCACCTTCTGGTTGATGGCGTGCTCATCGAACGGATCGTGCGTATGTGCGTAGGCATGCGAATCACCAATGGTGATTTCACCCTGGCCGTTCTGCGCGGCCATCACGTGGATGCCGAGCTCGATCAGGTCGGCATGCTCGGCCTGGTAACGCGCCTGCAACGGCGCGACATCGGCGGCCTCGCGGAATCCGGCGTAGTGCACCAGCGACAGGCCGCCACAGAGGGCCGCACCCAGGCGGAACCCGGACGGCTGTGCGGCCAACCGCAGCATCTGCAGCTTGCAGCGGGTCAATGGTGCTGCCGCGTACCGCTCCGGATACAACTGCTCGAACTCCGGACCGCTGCAGACGAACACCTGATCCGCCTCGAACAGGCGGCTGCCGGACCACACCCGACCGCTCTCCACCGCCGTTACCGGCGTGCGCCAATGGAACTGCACACCGTGCTGTTCATGCAGCACGTCCGGCAGCGCGCGGATCGCCTGGCGCGGATCGACCACCAGCTCATCGGCATTGAACAGCGCGCCGCGCAGCTCGCGCGCCACCAGTGCCGGCGACTTCGCCAGCGCCGCATCCCGATCCAGCAGGCGGCATGGGCGCAGCTGCGCATTGGCCGTCGCATACTGCTGCAGCACGGCCCATTCGTCGTCGGCATGGGCCACATGCAACGAGCCACTGGGATCGTGCCAGAGGCCGGCCACGTCGATCAGCTCCTGCCAGATCTGCCGCGAGCGCAGCGCGCGCTCATACAGCGGTCCATTGGGCACGCCGATCGGCCAGACCATGCCGAAGTTGCGGATGGAGGCGCCGACAGCGCGTTCATGGCGCTCCAGCACGGTGACCTTGCAGCCACGCACGGCCAGCGCGCGGGCCACGGCCAGGCCGACGATGCCGGCACCGACCACGAGGGCGGTTGTGTTCTTCATGGGGGATGGACTCAGACGGAGGCGAGTGCTGGCATGCGGGCCAGGCGCAGCGCCTTGTGGTGGAAGTACAGCAGGGACAGCAGCAGGCAGGCACCGCCCAGCAACGACAGATGGATGACCGCACTGGAGAAAAAGCGCACCCACGACAGCTGCAGGCCAGAGAATTCGTGGCCAAGCAGGACCAGCACACTGCCCAGGTAGCCGAACGCATCGGCCAGGTACATCACGAAGCCGACGTTGCCAGCGACCTTGAAGGTGGCGATCAGGCGTTCGAAGAACACGCAGTTGAAGGGCACGTAGGCCAGGTACAGGCCGAAGCCCACCAGGCCCAGCCACGCCAGCGGATGCAGCATGCCTTCGCGGAACGCCAGCGTGCTCAGTCCTGCAGTGGCCAGGCCGATGAACATCAGCGCGTGCAACGCCATCAGGCCGTTGAGGTTGTTGCGGAACCAGGTCAGGCCGGCGGTCAGTGCCAGCACCGCGAACGCCACCGGCGTTTCGATGGCGGCGAACACGCCGGCGCTGCCACCGTAGCCCAGCTCGCGGAACAGCTCGGCTTCAAAGCTGTCGCGGAAATCGCGGACCACGGTCAGGCACACGTAGCACAGGATCATCAGCGCCAGCCCCGGCAGGAAGCGGCGCACGAAGGCGCGACGCTGCGCGCGGTCCATCGGTAGCCGCGGCGAGCGCTCGCGCAGGTCGGCGGCATCCGGGGCGGGAATGCGTTCCAGCATGCGTACCGACACCAGCAGCAGCGGCAGGAACAGCAGGCCGCACAGGAACGGCATCCAGAACTCGCTAACGCCCTGCAGCAGCAGCCATTTTCCGACCGACTTCACCACGCCGGAGGCCATGATGAAACTGGAGGCAAGGATCGCGCCCATCGCTTCGGTGGTCCGTCGCCCTTCCAGGTAGCTGAACACCAGGCCCCACACCATGCCCAGCGGCAGGCCGTTGAGGAACAGGAACGGGATGTTCCACGGCGCCGGCACCAGCGCGAAGCCGAGCAGTGCCAACCAGGAAATGCCGATCAGGCCCAGCAGCAGGCTGGCGCGGCGCTCGGCGCGCAGTTCGCCGATCACCCGCACGCCGATGAACTTGCTGCACATGTAGCCCAGCACCTGCGCCACCACCAGCCACACCTTGTAGTCGGCGCCGAACAGATGCTGGTCATCGAACGATGCGGCGGCGAATGGCTTGCGAAAGGCATACATGCACGCATAGGTGGACAGCGCGGCACTGCCGGCGAACACCGTCAGCGCCAACCGATGCCCCTGCAGCCGAGCCCGCAGCGAGGGCCGGCTCATGCAGCGGCGACCGTGCCGGAACGTGCCAGGCCGAGCAGCGCCGGCAGGCGGTCGAGGTGGTCGATGATGTGATCCGGACCATGCGGCAGCAGTTCGGAACGGGTGAACGCACCGGTTGTGACCGCGATGTTCAGGCCGACGCCGGCATTGCGGCCTTCGTTGATGTCGACCTCGGTGTCGCCCACCTTCACTACAGCGGCGGCGTCATCCACACCGGTGCGCTGCATCAGCGCATGGATCATGTACGGCGCGGGGCGACCCATCGGGACCTCATCGCTGGCCACCAACGCATCGATGCGATCCTGCCAACCGAGCCGCTCGATGATCACCTCGGCAATGTCACGCGAGAAGCCGGTATCCAGGCCGATGCGGATGCCGTGCGCGCGCAGCGTTTCGAACAGTACCTCGGCACCCGGCAGCGGCGCGATGCCCGGTGCATGGCGGTAGCACTCGAGCATGCGCGCCACGAAGTCGGCATGGATCGGCGCCACGTGCGGGTCGTCCACCGCAGTCCCCAACAGGCGGGCGATCGCCTGCGGCTTGGGGTAGCCCATCAACGGGCGCACGTGCTCTACGTCGATGGCGTGGCCGGCGGCGGCCATCGCTTCAACGAAGGCGCGGGCGACCAGTCCCGGGTCGGCAACGGTGGTTCCGGCGATATCAAGAACGGCGAGGCGGTAGCGCATGGCGGCAGGCGGTGTTGGGTGGAGGTGCCCAGCTTCGCCGCGGCCGGCCACGCCCTGATGACAGCGGCCGGACAGGCCGGTGCACCTGTCTAGCCGTGCGGCCCTTGCCCTGCCATGTGCCGCACGTGCTCGGCGGCCTGCGCATGCAGCCAGTCGCGGAAAGCAAGGAAGCCACGATGGCTGGCCGAGCGCTGCGGGTACACCAGCCAATGCGGCCACGCCGTCTTCAGGCGCTGGCTGGACAGCGCAACCAGCTGGCCGGATTCCAGCAGCAGGCGTGCCCGGGTCACCCGTCCGAGCGCCACGCCCACGCCATCCAGCGCCGCGCGATGGTGCGCTTCCGAATCATCCAGCACCGCCACGAAGCGCGGCGGCGGGCTCTGCCCGCTCAAGGCGAACCACGCGCCCCACGCGCCGTCAGGATCACCCAGCAGTGGCCACTGGGTCAGCGGTACGCGGTCGATACCGCCCATGCGTTCAATCAGCGCCGGGCTGGCCATCGG
This sequence comes from Stenotrophomonas sp. CCNWLW162, assembly GCF_037203745.1. Taxonomy (NCBI): domain Bacteria; kingdom Pseudomonadati; phylum Pseudomonadota; class Gammaproteobacteria; order Lysobacterales; family Lysobacteraceae; genus Stenotrophomonas; species Stenotrophomonas sp. CCNWLW162. Next base: position 430,147 of record NZ_JBBCBL010000002.1, read on the forward strand.
CAGCAGCCACTCGTCAAACAATGGCTCCACCACCAGCCCGGGCCAGTGCCCGCTGCCCAGCCGCAGCGCCGCGTCGAACTGCCGCTGACGCTCGAAATCCACCAGGCGCTCACTCGACTGCAGGTTGATCTCGATCTGTGGGTGCTCAGCCACGAAGTGGCCCAGGCGCGGCACCAGCCAGGCCGACGCCATCGATGGCACCGCGCTGATCGTCAGCACGTGCTCGGCACGCGCGGCATAGGGCTGGAAGGCTTCGTTGATCGCATCCAGGTGCGGACCCACCTGGTCGAGCAGGCGCTGCCCCTCAAGGGTGAGGGTGACACCACGTGGCTGGCGGACCAGCAGCGGCTGCCCGAGCCGCTCTTCCAGCTGGCGCATCTGATGGCTGAGTGCACTGACGGTCAGGTTCATCGACGCCGCCGCGCGCGACAGGTTGCCAAGCCGGGCGGCAGCCACGAAACCCTGCAGGGCATGGAGGGGTGGGCGGGACATCAGGCTTGAATTCCTCTCAAGGCAAGCTTGCGGAAATGTCGCTTTTTCGCCTTCCATGCTGCCCGTATCGTGCAATCCACTCAAGTGGAGGTACGCACATGAACATCTTCAGCGGCCTGTTGTTCCTGCATGGCCATGTGACCAACGCCGAGCTGGCGCGGCAACTGGCCAGCCCTTCCCCGTCGCCGTCCCCACCGCCCAGCAGCACTCCCGGTAGTGCCGGCCGCTGGCCGGCAGCGGCAAGATGCCCGGTCACCGAGGTTGCCGGCCAGCGGCAGGCACTACCCTAGCGCTGCAGTGCTTCCTGCACCGCCGCAGCCACGTCGGTGTTGTCGATGTAACTGCCGTCGTTCCAGCGCACATGCTGGCGGTAGCCCTCGTCGACGCCCCGCACGCGCTGGCCCAGCAGCTCCGACCCCGCCCCCTTGGCCCACAACGGCACCAGTGCATTGGAATGGTTGCCGGTGGGACGGAAGCTCATCCCCGGCATGCGTCCACGGCCGTTGTTGCGCACCGGCTCGAAGGCCACGCTCTGTGCATCCGGGCCCATCGGCATGCTGTTGTCGTGGTCGGTGGTGACGATCAGCAGGGTGCGTTCCCAGCCACCGTTGCGTTCGATCCACTCGATCACTGCTGTCACCGCGTCGTTGAACTCCACGGTTTCCTCGATCAGCCGGCCGTACTGCGGCTGGTCGCCGCACTGGCCGTAGCGCCATTCGGTGCCGCAGGCGCTGGTATGCGCGGCCCAGTCGGTAGCGCCACCTTCCACCATCAGGAACAGGCCCTCGGCCGAACGCTGCTGCAGGAACTGCAGCGCACCGCGGGTCATGGTTGCAAGATCCGGCACGCTGTCGATCTTCCTCACACCAGAAGGCGTGGCCGCGTCCTTGCCCAGCACCTGCAGCTGGCGCGCCTGCTGCAGCGTGTTGGCCACGCGCGGCACGCCGATCAGCGGCCGGTCGGTCGGCAGCCGTCCCTGCGCCAGCGCAGCGAACGCCTCCTTGCTGCGGATCAGGCGCCACGGCCCGGACGGATTACCGGCGATGGTGCTGCCCGCTTCCAGCTGCTGCCAATCCTGCTGCGACACCCACTCCCACGGGTTCGCACAGCCCTCGGCCTTCACCGCGCCCGCGCCTTCGTCACAGGCATGGCCATCAACGCTGTAGCCGGGACCACCAGTACCCATCACCAGGTCCATGTGGCCCTGCGCCAGCATCTGGTGCGCAATGGCGTGATAGTTGTTGCGCGATTCGTTCTGCGCAGCGAACGCGGCCGGCGTGGCATGTGCGAACGGCACCGAGGTGACCACGCCGGTGGCCATGCCCAGGCGCTTGGCATGCAGCGTATTGAATTCGACCGCGTTGCCATCGTTGCTGTAGTTGATGGCGTTGTTGTAGGTCTTGATGCCCGAGGACAACGCCGTGCCCGCCGCTGCACTGTCGGTGGCGACCGCGGCCAGGTACTGGTAGCCGGCGAACGGCAGGTCCTGCGCGGGAACCGGGGAGTCATCCCATGCTTTGGCCGCGTCGTAGCCGAGGGTCTGCGCGTTGTCGCGGGTCGACTGGCTGCTGGCGTTCAACGGATAGGTGGTCACGGCGAGGCGCTGCGGGAAGTCCGCATAGGGGGCGCCTTCGCGGCTGCCGTACTGCCAGTAGGCAGCCGCGTCCCAGGTGCCCCAACCGGCACCGTCGTTGATCATTACGATCACGTTGTGCGGGCGCGTGGTGCTGGCCGCAGCGGTATCGGCGCGCAGGTTCGGCTGACAGCCACCGAACGCGAGCAGCGCGAGCAGCAGAGAGGAAGGGAGCCAACGGCGTGGCATGTGTGCAGTCATCGGAGGTCCCGTCAGGCCAGTGGCGGCCCATTTTTTCGAACGTTATATCGTTTCAATATTGCAGCTTCATGCAGCCGATGCGCACTATCCTGCGAGCTTCCCCTCGCCACCGCAGCTTCCATGCCGTCTTCTTCCCCTGCACGCGCGCCTCTCTCCTTCATCACCCTCGATGCCGCCACCTTCGAGGTGATCCATCAGGACAACGCCGGGGTCGCGCGGCAGCCGGCGTCGCTGACCAAACTGATGACCGCCTACGCAGCGTATGCGTGCATCGAAGAAGGGGGTCGCACATGGGACGAGGCGGTCACCATTGCCGCCGAAGACGTGCACGCGGTGGCCGATGATGAAACGCGGATGGGCCTGGTGCCCGGCGAAAGGGTCAGCCTGGCACGCTTGCTGGAAGGGTTGATGATCGTCTCCGGCAATGATGCGGCGCTGGCCATCGCGCGTCATCTGGACGGATCACAGTCTGCATTCCTGGACCGCATGAACCGGCACGCACGCCAGCTCGGCCTGCGCAGCACCTGGTTCGCCAGCGTCTCCGGCATCACCACGCCACACCATGCGTCCAGCGCGCGCGACATGGCAGTGCTGGCGGCCTGCCTGCTGAACGATCATCCGCAGATTCTGGCCGTCACCGCACAGCGCGCGTTCGCGCACGGCAGCTTCAGCCGCAACAACCAGAATGCCCTGCTTGGCGATGACGGCGTGGATGGCTTGAAGACCGGCTACACCCAGGCCGCGGGCTTCTGCCTGGCCGCCACCGCCTGCCAACCTGTGCCACGGCGCGCGCATCCGGTACGGCTGATCACAGTGGTGCTTGGCTCGGACAGTCGCGACGCACGCGATGCTCTGGTACGCGAACGGCTGGCCGCCGGATTCGCTGCGCTGGCCGGCAGCAGCGCCGACGCCTGAGCGGCTCAGCGCCGTTTGACGGTGGCCACGATCAGGCGTTGCAACTCATGTTCGGCCTCCATCTTGTCCAGGGCACCGGCGGCTACCCCTTCTGACAGGGTTTCGGCAGCACCGAGAATCGCCCAGCGTCCCGCCAACGGCACGGTGCCATCGGCGGCGAACGGGCCCAGCCAGGCGTCGCAGTTGTTGATGAAGTCCTGCTGGTAACGCCGCCGCACTTCGTGCAGTTCCGGCGCGCCCACCAGCGCTGCGAGGATGCCCTGTACTTCACTGCCCTGGCTGAGGATGCAATCGATGTAGCCGGAGGCGATGGCTGCCGCGCGGTCGGCCAGCTGCGCCCGGGCGCGGCCGATGCGCTCGTGGAACACCATCGTCTGCCGGCCGTCGTAGTCATCGTAGAGCGCGGCCAGCAATCCGTTGCGGGTTACGAAGTGATCGTAGGCCACCGGCTTGGTCACGCCCGCGGCCTCGGCCAGCCGCCCCAACGTCAGCGCGTCGGTACCTTCGTCGCCAACCAGCGCCCAGGCCACATCCAGCAACTGGCGGGCGCGTTGCTCGCGGGTCAATCGGCGGCGCGTGGGAGCGGCGTTGGCAGGCATCGGCGGGACACGGCGATCAGTGCATTGGAGTTCCGATTTTACGGCCGATCTCCCCTGCCGACTGCAGATGCGCTTCGGCCGCACCGGAATCAGCGTCCAGCAACAGGTCAGACGACAGCACGCGCGCGCCGCAATAGTCGAAGATGCCCATGTCGATCTGGGTCTTCATCGCCGCGCCGTAGCCACGTCGTTCGATCATGTCCGCGCCCGCGCCGCCGATCCCGACCAAGTGCACGCGCAACCGTCGCAGCTTCTTCTGCACCTTGCCATCGGCACCGTCCTGGTAGGCCCAGCCTTGGGCGAATACACGATCGATCCATCCCTTCAGCAGCGCGGGGAATGACCACCAGTACAGCGGGTAGACCAGTACCAGTGTGTCGGTGGCGTCCAGCCGCGCCTGCTCGGCGGCGACGTCGGCCGGAACTGCGCCGGTGCCACGGAACAGGGCCTGGTCCTGTGGGTTGAAGCGTGGATCGAAACCTTCGGCCATCAGGTCGGCGTGGGTCACGGTGTTGGCGGCATCCGCCGCGGTGATGGCTTCGCCGATGCGCTTGGCGATGGCATGGGTCAACGAGCCGGATTCAGGATGGGCGGTAACGATGAGGCTGTGCATGGGGGATGTCCGGAATTCACTAACTACCAATAGTAAGTAGTGATTGTCGGGATACCAGCGCCATGCGTGGGACGCTGTTTCCGCATCCGCCGTATAGTGCGGCGGTTCCCCCCCAGAGATAGCCGAGAATGGATCGACGCCCGCTTCTCCCATTGCTGGCCCTGCTGCTGTCGGTAGTGCTGCCATCGGCCTTCGCAGGCGAACTCAGCCCCAGCGATTCAAAGGCATTGCGTCAGGACGTGCAGGCGATGCTGGATGCGTTCGGTCGCGGCGATGCGGAGATGATCATCGCGCGCACCCACCCCAGCCTGAAGCAGCTGGCCGGCGGCGATGATGCCTATGCACGGATGACCCGCGATACCGTGAAGGAACTGCGCAAGTCGGTCACCGTCATCAGCGACGAAGCCGGCATGCCCGGCCGCACCTACGCCGCTGGCGGCGAAGAGGTCAGCTTCGTGCCACGCCAGTCACTGTTGCGCGTGCGCGAATCGCCGATACGCAGCACCTCGTTCATGGTCGCTGTACGCCGCGTGGGAACTGCGGACTGGCGTTATCTCGATGGCACTGCGCTGCTGGACAACCCCGGGCTGCTGCGGCAACTGCTGCCGGCGCTGGAGCCGGAAGTGTCCATGCCCAAGGGCGGGATCGAGGCGCTGTAGTCGCGGGCTCATCCGTCCACGCATGGCGTGGACCTGCTGCCAATCTGCTCACCTGGGCCGGCACCCAGGTTTCCGTCAGCGGAACAGCGTATTCAACGCCGCGCCCGGGGCCGCGTGCTGCAGGCCATCGAAGCGGCCGTCCTGCACGATAGGCTGGGTGGCCTGCATCAAGCCACCCCACGCCGCACGCGCCAGCGCACCGCCGAGACTGACCCGGCGCACGCCGAGTGCGGCGATGTCCTGCAGGCTCAGCGGCGTCGGCCCACCGACCAGCAGGTTCACCGGCTTCGAGCCCGCAGCGGCGACTACCGCACTGATCTGTTCGCGTGTACTGATGCCCGGTGCATACAGCACATCGGCACCCGCTTCGGCATAGGCGCGCAGCCGCTGCAGTGCGTCCTGCAGATCGGGCACTCCGACGAAGAAGTTCTCCGCCCGGCCGACCAGCAGCACCTCGCCGCCGGCACGGTCGATGGCCGAGCGCGCTGCACGCAGGCGCTGGATCGCCTCGTCGATCGGCCTCAACGGCGCATCGGCCACGCCACTGGCGTCCTCGATCGACAACGCGGCTACGCCAGTATCGATTGCCGCCGCCACGGCCTCCTCCACCGCGCGCGGTGTGGCGCCAAAGCCATCACCGAAATCGGCGTTCAACGGCAATGGCGTCGCCGCCACCATCAGCCGCAGATGTTCCAGCGTGGCCTGCAGCGAAACCGCGCCGTCTGGCCGCCCCTCGCTCCAAGCGCACCCGGCGCTGGTCGTGGCCAGCGCCTGGAAGCCCTGCCGCTGCAGGTAGCGGGCGCTGCCCACATCCCACGGATTGGGCAGCACGAAACAACCCTGTGCGTGCAGTTGGCGGAAGGTCGCGCGCTTGCGCCGGGTGTCGGCATCGGGCGAGGTCATGGCGGGCTCCAGGGCGGCAGACCTGCACCCTAGCCCGTCGATCGGCCGCGCTCAATGACAAGGGGTGAACGGGCATGAGGTGATACCGCCTGCTTATTGGACGCTGCCGAGGCAGGTGCCTGAGCGTGCTTGCCTGCCCCCGCTGCACGCTGCCATGGAGCCCTTCATGCACCCGGACCCACAGACCTCCGCCACCAACGCCCTGTTTGCTGCCGACGACGATGCCCAGTGGGCCGACCTGCTCTCGCCCACGCGCCGCCGGCTGATCGCCTCGGCCGGGCTGGCCGCCGGTGGCCTGGCCAGTGCCAGCGCGGCGGCCGCCCCGGCAGCCGCGCGCGCCGAAGCGGCGGCGAACACCACCGAGCCGGGCCGCCCCGGTTTCCGAGCCATTGTTCCGCCCGCGCCCCAAGGTCGCAGCCCTTGGGGCGAGGCCACGGTCAGCGAGTCGACTCCGCGTCCAACCAGTGTGCGCCCCGGCGAGGCCACCCTGCCGGCCACCCCGCGTGCCTACACCGATATCAGGAGCTATCACGCGCATATCTACTTCGACGAGGACAGCTTCGAGAAGGCGGCCCTGTTGCGGCGCTGGGCGGCCGAGCGCTTCCCGGTGGAGCTGGGCAACTGGAACCTGGAGCCGCGCGGCCCGCACGTCACGCCCTCGTTCTACTTCGGCTTCACCAACGACCTGCTGCCGGTCCTGGTGCCGTGGCTGCAGCTCAACAGCCTGGGCCTGACCATCCTGATCCATCCCAATACCGGTGATGGCCGCGCCGACCATCTGTATTACGCGTTGTGGGTGAACCGCGCGCAGCCGGTGAACGCCTACAACTGGCCGGCGCCGAAGCCGGGCGAGCAGGAGCCGCTGGAAGAAGTGTTTCCGAATGTGGTGCCAACGGTGCCGTTGGAGACGTGAGGGGGGCCAGATGGCTCAGTGGTGGGTGCGTCGCTTGCTGCGCACCGAACTCCGCCATCCACGCATGGCGTGGATCTACGGCATCACGGCCCATTGCGGCAGCCGCCATCGCCCGGCCTGCCGCCATCGTCGGCCTACGTGCATGCATCCCCGGCCTGCAAGGCGTTCAGCGCGCCTTGATCCAGCGCCCGCCATACGGCCACAAGCGCTCCGGCAGATTTCAAACGATCAATTGAAACGCTGCAAACTTCGCCGAACTGGACAGCATCCACCGGTTCCGCCAGACTGCCGCCCTTTCCCGTCTTCCGGATCCCATGGCGAAGCTGCTGGTCCTGCACGGCCCCAACCTCAACCTGCTCGGCACCCGCGAGCCGGAGGTCTACGGCCACACCACGCTGGCCGACATCGACCAGGCCCTGGCAGCCCAGGCGTCCGCTGCCGGGCACGCCGTGGAGAGCCTGCAGTCCAACGCCGAGCACGTCCTGGTGGACCGCGTGCAGGCCGCGCGCAATGACGGAACCGCTTTCATCCTGATCAATCCGGCTGCCTTCACCCACACCTCGGTGGCCCTGCGCGATGCGCTGGCAGCGGTGGCGGTGCCGTTCATCGAGATCCACCTGTCCAACCCGCATACCCGCGAACCGTTCCGCCAGCACAGCTACTTCAGTGACAAGGCCGTGGGCGTGGTCTGTGGCTTCGGTGCCGACAGCTATCGCTATGCGATGGATGCAGCGCTGGCACGCGTGCGGGTGGCCGGCGCGTGATGATGCTGCCGCGCGTGCTTGCCAGCGTCGTGCTGTGGGCCGGCATCTGCGGCGCGGCCACGGCGTTCGACCGCAAGGACGAAGGCATCGACTGTGCGCACCCGACCACCACGATGGAGAGCGACCTGTGCGCCTCGGACGTAGCGGCGGCTGCAGACGCTGAACTCAATACCGTGTACGCCCAGGCGCGCCAGCAGCTGCGCACGCCGGACCACGGTGGCAGCTGCAGCTACTGCGGCGAGGCCGAACAGCAGCTGGTGCTGGCCCAGCGTGCCTGGATGCAGCTGCGCGACCACGACTGCAACGCCGTCTATGCCCTCAATTCCGATGGCACGGCGCGCAACGGCGCACAGATGCGCTGCCTGACCACCCTCGCGCGCGACCGTACGCGGCAGCTGCGCGAGTTCTACGAACTGCTTTGACCCGAGCGCGACGCGCTTCCCACCACACTGACATCAAGAGCAAAGAGGCCACCATGGATCTCCGCAAAATCAAGAAGCTGATCGACCTGCTGGAAGAGTCGAACCTGGCCGAAATCGAAATCAAGGAAGGCGAAGAGTCGGTGCGCCTGTCGCGTGCCCCGGTGGCCGGCTATGCCGCACCTATGCCGGCACCGGTGTATGCCGCCCCGGCCGCCCCCGCACCGCAGGCGATGCCGATGCAGTCGCCGACCGAAGCCTCCACCGGCGGCACCGCCAAGCCGGGCCCGGCGCTGCCGGAAGGCCACGTGCTGCGCTCGCCGATGGTCGGCACCTTCTATGCCTCGGCCGCCCCGGACAAGCCGGCCTTCGTCAGCGTTGGCCAGCAGGTCAAGGAAGGCGAAACCCTGGCCATCATCGAAGCGATGAAGATGTTCAACCCGATCGAGGCCGACAAGTCCGGCACCATCGTCGCCATCCTCGGCGAGAACGGCCAGCCGGTGGAGTTCGACCAGCCGCTGTTCGTGATCGGCTGAGGGGCACGCCATGCTCGACAAAGTCGTCATTGCCAACCGAGGGGAAATCGCGCTGCGCATCCTGCGCGCGTGCCATACCCTGGGCATCCGCACGGTGGCCGTGCATTCCACGGTCGACCGCAACCTCAAGCACGTGGCCATGGCCGACGAGTCGGTCTGCATCGGACCCGCGCCGTCGCCGCAGAGCTACCTCAACATCCCGGCGCTGATTGCTGCCGCTGAAGTCACCGACGCCCAGGCCATCCACCCGGGCTACGGCTTCCTGTCGGAGAACGCCGACTTCGCCGAGCGCGTGGAGGAGTCCGGCTTCATCTTCATCGGCCCCAAGGCGGACACCATCCGCATGATGGGCGACAAGGTCGAAGCCATCCGCGCGATGAAGTCCGCCGGCGTGCCGTGCGTGCCTGGCTCGGGCGGCCCGCTGGGCGATGACATCGTCGCCAACACCAAGATCGCCCGTGAGATCGGCTACCCGGTCATCATCAAGGCAGCCGGTGGCGGTGGTGGCCGCGGCATGCGCGTGGTGCACGCCGAAGCCTCGCTGAAGACCTCCATCGAAACCACCAAGAGCGAGGCCAAGGCCGCGTTCGGCAATGGTGAGGTCTACATGGAAAAGTTCCTGGAAAATCCGCGCCACGTGGAGATCCAGGTGCTTGCCGACGGCCAGGGCAACGCCATCCACCTGGGTGAGCGCGACTGCTCGATGCAGCGCCGCCACCAGAAGGTGGTGGAAGAAGCACCGGCACCGGGCATCAGCGCCGAGCAGCGCGAACAGATCGGCAAAGTGTGCACCGAAGCCTGCGTGCGCATCGGCTACCGCGGTGCCGGCACGTTCGAGTTCCTGTACGAAGATGGCCGCTTCTACTTCATCGAAATGAACACCCGCATCCAGGTGGAGCATCCGGTCACCGAAATGGTCACCGGCATCGACCTGGTGGCCGAGCAGCTGAAGATCGCCGCCGGCCAGAAGCTGTCGATCAAGCAGAGCGACGTGGTACTGACCGGTCATGCGATCGAGTGCCGCATCAACGCCGAAGATGCTGAAACCTTCGTGCCGAGCCCGGGCACCATCACCGGCTTCCATCCGCCGGGCGGCCCCGGCGTGCGCGTGGACACCCACATCTACAGTGGCTACCGCGTGCCGTCGAACTACGACTCGATGATCGGCAAGCTGATCGTGCACGGTCCGGACCGCGAGACCGCCATCGCCCGCATGCGGGTGGCACTGAGCGAAATGGTGGTGGACGGCATCAAGACCAACATCGCGCTGCAGCAGCGGATCATGCGCGACAAGGGCTTCCAGGCCGGTGGCCAGAACATCCACTACCTGGAAAAGCGCCTTGCCGAACGCAAGAACAAGCCGATCGCGCTGACCTGATCGGCGCCAGGTGCTGGACATGAAAAGGGCGGGGATATCCCCGCCCTTTTCTGTTTCTCTTCCGCTACCGCCGGACCATGCCCGGCGAAATGGCAACGAAGCGCGAGGCCGCCGGGCATGGCCCGGCGCTACCTTCAGCGCGCGTCGGCCGCCGTCGCCGGAATCTGCGACTTTGCCAACGGGCGGACGCCATTGGGCGAAGTCGGGTCGACGATCACCATGGTCTCGGTCGAGCCGTCGGGCCACACCACCTGGAAGGTGCTGCCGGCCGGCAGCGAGGCGAACGGCATGCCGCTCTGCGCGCGATACACCGCTGCGACCTGGCTGGCGCCCGCGCGGCGCACGTCTTCCTGCGCCTTCACCGTGGTCAGCTCCACCTTCGACAGATGCCGGTAGCGATCTTCATAGGTGTCGATCATCAACAGGCCAACCGCACCGGCCGAATAGGCCACGAACAGCGCCACCCAGAACCAGAATTTGGCCCCATGCAGGAATCGACGGTAATTCATTGCCCGTCCCTCTTTCCAACCAATCGCTTGATCCATTGCCTCATCTTCCCCGCACCTTGCCGCGAAACCGCAGCGTCATACACGAAATCCCGGAAATCCTGCGTTCCATCCTGCGAACAGATCCCTCCGTTCGCACAAAAACTGTTGACCAGCACGCTGTCTGCTCCACACGGTAGACCGAGTTCGCAGGCCGCAAGCCGCCATGCCAGTTCACTGAGCTGTTCGCCGGCCACCAGGCCGTTCAGCGCACGATCGCCCGAGGCGCGCACCCCCATGCCCGGCGCGATGGCCATGAATGCCTCCGGATCGCGCGACGTGCGCACCCGCTCGACCAGGTCGCGGCGGTACTCGGGGCTGTCCTGCAGCGGCTCGCCTTCGGCGAACAACGCTGCCTCGGCTGCCAGGTTGCCCTGCTCCGCCGCCTTGCGCCGTTCGGCAAGCACCAGCGGCGGCCCCAGCTTGTCGCCAGGCACAAAGCCACCGCAGCGCTGCGCGACACGTTCGCGTGCCTGCACCATCGCCGGCGCGGCGGTCAGCCCCGATCCGGCCAGCACGTTGTTGTCCAGGCGGTAGCCGCCCGGGTCGACCGCATACTGTGCGCAGTAGTCATAGACACGGCTGAGCATCCAGCGCGCCTCGTGGTTGCCCTCATCGGCCTGCACGCGCAGGCGCTGCGCGTAGGCATACAGATCGGTGGCATCTTCGATATCGGCACGGAGATCCAGTGGCAGGCCTGAAGGCAGGGCGTTGCCGCGCTCGAAGGCCGCCAGCCGGCGCGCCAGTGCTTCCGGCATTACCTGCAATGCTGCTGCGCTGTCATCGGCGACCGCGACGCCCGGCAGGTCTGCCTGCACCGTGGACGGCGCCACGTGGCCGCTGGCCCGATAGCCGGCCACGCCCAGCACGGCCACCGCCGGCAGCACGAGCAACCAGGTTTTCAGGGTCGGAGCAAAGGCCATTGGCGGCGGTGGAGCATCAGGGCGCACAGGAAAGCACGGAGTTTAGCAAGGCCCGGCAGGCCTGTCTGAATCGGCGTCGTTCATCCCAGAGCGGCATCTCAGGCAATACGGAGACGCCCCGATGGTCTAGCATGGCCCCCTTTCCCGCGATTGCCCCCACTGCCATGCCGTTCCTGGAACTGACCCTGCGCTGCACCGAAGCGACCCAGCCCCGCTATGAAAACGCGCTGGAGGACGTCGGCGCACTGGCCGTGACCCTGCTTGATGCCGAGGCCGATACCAGCAACGAACAGGCCATCCTCGAGCCGGGTGTGGGCGAAACGCCGCTGTGGGACACCCTGGTGCTGAGCGCGTTGTTCCCCGCCGACAGCAATGCGCTGTTGCTGCTGGCCGCACTGGAAGCATTCGATCCGGAACTGGACTGGAGCGGCGGCAGCTTCCGCGCGGTCGAGGACGAGGACTGGGAACGCGCCTGGCTGGACCAGTTCCAGCCGATGGATTTCGGCAGCCGGACCTGGATCGTGCCGTGGAACCATGAACTGCCAGAGGCCGCGCAGGCCGCCGATGCCGCCGTGGTGCGACTGGATCCGGGCCTGGCGTTCGGTTCGGGCACCCACCCGACCACCGCGCTGTGCCTGCGCTGGCTGGACCAGTTGGCCGTGGATGGCCTGCTGCAGGGCCAGCGCGTGCTCGACTTCGGTTGTGGCTCGGGCATCCTCGCGCTGGCCGCACTGAAGCTGGGCGCGGCTGAGGCAATCGGCGTCGACAACGATCCGCAGGCACTGGTGGCCACCGCCGACAACGCCGAGCGCAACGGCGAACAGGCGCGCATGCACGTGTACCTGCCGCAGGACGAACCCGTCGCGACCTATCCGGTCGTGGTCGCCAACATTCTTGCCTCGGCGCTGGATGCGCTGGCCGAACTGCTGGCCGCGCGCGTCGCTGCCGGCGGTCGCATCGCCCTGTCGGGCATCCTGCACGGCCAGGAAGGCGAACTGCTGCAGCGCTATGCGCCGTGGTTCGACGACCTGCAGGCCACCCAGGACGGCGACTGGATGCGCATCACCGGCGTGCGCCGCGCCTGATCGTGGTTGAATGACCGCCGGATCCGAGCCCGCGCCCTGAGCATGTCCGAGCCGAACCCACCGCGCCGTCCACTGGCCACCTTCCTGCGTCCCACGTCGGAAGGTGATGCCGCGCCTGCGACCGAAGCGCACACGCCGGACGCAGCCGCGCCGGTGCCCATTGCTGCAGCACCGGCTGAACCTATCGACCCTGTATCGCAACAGGCAGCGATGAAGCACCACCACGATGACACTGTCATTGCCGATGAAGCAGTGCGCATCGAGCCCGTATCGGCCGCGGTACAGGCAACCGCCGTTGCCAGCGACGCGCCCAGCTTCCTCGGTGCCGCGCGCGCGCGCAGGCTGCCGACGCCGCGCTGGCACTGGCTGCTGGTCGCCGGACTGGCCCTGCTGCTGGTTCTGCAAAGCGTGCTTGCCGATCGTGCGCGACTGGCCGCCGACGCCGGCAATCGTGCGTGGCTCGGGGCGCTGTGTGGCGTCCTGCGCTGCACCCTGCCCGCCTGGCATGAGCCGACCGCGTTCACCATGACCAGCCGCGAGATCCGGCCGCTGCCCAACCAGGCGGGTGTCCTGCAGGTGCAGGCCAGCATCCGCAACGATGCTCGCTGGGCACAGGCCTGGCCGGCGCTGCGCCTGTCGCTGTCCGATGCGGATGGCCGGGTGATCGGCAGCGCAGTGTTCACGCCGGCGCAGTATCTGGGTGAAGACCCCGGTGCGGCCCTGCTGGAGCCGGGACAGAGCGCGCGTATTGCCTTCCGTGTACAGGAGCCGGCTGCGTCCACCGTCGCATTCACCTTCGACTTCCTGTGACCAGGATGGACACGACTGGCCGTGGCAGGCCGGGCACGCTCGCGCTAGACTGGCCGCCACCACCTCGTCCGGCCGCGCGCTCCGCGCGCACGGGCAACCGAATCGGGAACCCCCTTGAACGCTGTCCTTTCTCGTCCTGACAACAGTCGTGGCGCTGCCCGGCCACCGCTGCGTGAACATGTCGCCCAGTCCGTGCGCCGTTACCTGCGTGACCTTGATGGCTGCGACGCGGACGATGTCTACGAGATCGTGCTGCGCGAGATGGAGATCCCGTTGTTCGTGGAAGTGCTCAACCACTGCGAAGGCAACCAGAGCCGGGCTGCAGCGATGCTGGGCATCCACCGCGCCACCCTGCGCAAGAAGCTGAAGGAATACGGCATCAGCGCGTAAGCGCGCACGAGGGTAATGCCGGCCGCTGGCCGGCAACCCCATGAACGATGGCAGGATGTTGCAGTTGCCGGCCAGCGGCCGGCACTACCGGTAGATCCACGCCATGCGTGGATGACGGCCCAGCGGCATCAACCGCCGCCGCCTGCCTTCCAGTAGTACCGCACCACGTGGAAGAACACCGGCGCGGCGAAACACACCGAATCCAGCCGGTCGAGCATGCCGCCATGGCCCTCGATCATGTGGCCCCAGTCCTTGATGCCACGGTCGCGCTTGATTGCGGACATCACCAGGCCACCCCAGAACCCCATCAGGTTGATCAACAGCGACAGGCCGAAGGCCTGCAGCGGCGTGAACGGGGTGATCCACCATAGCGCCGCCCCCAGCGCGCTGGCACTGAGCACACCACCCACGAAGCCCTCCACCGTCTTCGACGGCGACAGCTTCGGTGCAATCAGGCGCCTGCCCAGCAGCTTGCCCCAGATGTACTGCAGCACGTCCGAGGACTGCACCACGATCACCAGGAAGGCGAACAGCAACACGTTGCGCGAGGGGTCATGGCCGGGCACGTGCAGGTTCAGCAGCAGCGGCACATGCGAGATGCAGAACACGCAGATCATCAGCCCCCACTGCACCTTCGCCGTGCGCTCCAGGTAGTGGGTGGTGTCGCCGCCGATGGTCGACAGGATCGGCAGGAACAGGAACGCATAGACCGGGATCAGCAGTGTGTACATGCCGTACCAGTCGATCCACACCAGGTAGTACTGCCACGGCAGCACGATGTAGAACGCGGCCAGCAGCGCGTAGTAGTCGCCTGAGCGAGTCGGCGCCAAGGTAATGAACTCGCGCAGCGCGAACAGCGAGATGATCGCGAACAGCACGATCACCCCGGCACGGCCGAAGAACAGCGCCAACCCGACCACGATCGCCATCACCCACCAGGCGCGGATGCGCGAGACCAGGTTGGCGATCACTGCGCTCGGCTGCCCACGCCGGCGCCAGCGCAGCGTTTCGGCCACCAGCGTGGCCAACACCAGCACCGCACCCACGCCAGCGAACAGCAGACCGGTTTGCTGGCCGACGCTCTGCGTAGCCAGGTCACCAGACACATCGATCAGGAAGCTCATGCCTTGCCCCCGTTCGGCGCCAGGTCCAGCAGCGCCTGCCTGCTGCGTGCCAGGAAGGCGGCCTTGTCCTCATCGGCCTGCAGCCGTAGCGGTGTACCGAAGGTGGCCGTACACAGCAATGGCAGCGGCAGGAAACGACCCTTGGGCATCACCCGCTTCAGGTTGTCGATCCACACCGGTACGAACTCCAGCTCCGGCCGTTGCCGTGCCAGGTGAAAGATGCCGCTCTTGAACGGCAGCAACGGCTCGTCGCCCACGTTGCGCGTACCTTCTGGAAACAGGATCAACGAACACCCCTCGTCCACCGCATCACGCAGCACCTGCAGCGGATCCTGCTGGCGATGACCGGCCTCGCGCTCGACCAGCACACCGTTGAACACCGCATCGATCAGGTAGCGTCGCAGGCCATCGCGCTGCCAGTATTCGGCCGCGGCCACCGGGCGCACCTGGCGCCGCAACGCCGGCGGCATCGACGACCAGATCAGCACGAAGTCACCATGGCTGGCATGGTTGCCGTAGTACACGCGGCGCTCGCTGGACGGCGCACAGCCGATCCACAGCGCACGCGCACCGGTCACCACATGAATCGCACCACTGCAGGCGCGGGCAATCAGTTCGGCGAACATCGGGTCCTCCCGTTCACGTCTGCGGCCACAACACGGCCAGCACCAGCAGCACACCCTGCACGCCTGTCAGCAGGTACTGCCGCAGCAACAGGCGACGCATGCCTGCCCAGCGCAGGTCCCAGCCGCGCAGCGGTGCGTCGGACGATACGCGGCGCAAGCCGCTGTCATGCAGCACCTGATCGATACGGCGCGCGGCGGCTTCGCCTTCCAGCCCTTCATTACGCAGCAGCTTCAGCAGGCTCGCGTCCAACCCAACCCGCCATGCGTGGTACGCCTGTGCAAGCCCGACAACGACACTGAGCAGCAACAGGCCGGCAGCGATCATCGCCAGCCCCGGCTCGATACCGAGCAGCAGCAACGCCACCAGCAACAGGCCCAGCGACAGCAGCGCCGGCCGACGCCCCTGCCTCAGCAGCAACTGCATGGTCGCCAGATCGGGAACCATACTCATGCGCGTACTCCCGCTGCAGCAGCGATGGCATACAGATGCGCCGTGCCCAGCACGATGCCGGGGCGTGCAGCGCGCACGATCGCCACCGCTGCTTCGGCATCGCCCGCACGGCCACTGCGCAGCAGCCAGGTCGCGACGCTGGCGGCGCTGCGCGAATAGCCCAGTGCGCAGCACACCAGCAACGGTCCGTGCGCACGCAGCCGCTCGATGGCCTCGGCCGCCTCGCGCAGCTGCTCCGGTGCAGGAACCACCAGATCCAGCACCGGCACGCTGGCATACGCGGCGCCCGGCGCGCGGCAGGACAGTTCGGCACAGGCATCGACCACGCCGACCAAGGGTGCCGGCAATGCAGCGCAGGGAATACGCCCCAGCCACACACCATCCATCACCGGCACCGGCTGCGGCGCACGGCGCGTCCACAGCCGCGAATTGATCCAGGCCGCACCCAGGTAGGGCGCCAGCAGCCAGCGCGCCGCCATCGTCAGGCGACCGTCGGCGCGCTTCTGGAACACTGCCATACCGAGCCCCGCATACGCCAACGCCACCAGCAGCAGCGATACCACCGGCCACAGCAGCCACAACGCCGCGCCACGCAGAAGCACCACCGGCATCAGCAATACAGCGGCCCCCAGCAGGTACAGCGCTGCCAGGCGCCAACGTTTGGCGTCACGCGCGGTGCGCCAGGCACGCAACGGTGGCGCGCCCTGCTCCGGCCACAGCCAGACGCACAGCCAGCCGGCCAGCAGGCCGGTCGGGATATCGATGAAATGATGCTGGAACGTGGTCAGCACCGAGACGCCGATCAATAGCGCCCACAGATGCAGTACCCAACGCCACACCCCGTGCAGATACTGTGCGAACTTCACCCACAGCACGATGAGCAGCACGATGTGCAGCGACGGCGCCTGGTTGAACGGCTTGTCGAAGCCCAGCAGCACATCGAACAGCCAACCAAACACGCCGCCGATCTCGGGCCGTTCGAAGCTGAAGCGCAGCGGCCACAGCAGGAAGCAGGTGACCGCGATCAGCTGCGCACTGAACAGCCGCAGCGCATGCCGGTCCAGTTCGAGGCGCTGACGGCACAGGAAGAAAGAAACCGCATAGAACAGGTCGATCGACCAGTACGGCACGATCGTCCACGGCACGAACGGAATCTGCGTTTCCCACGCGAACGCCATCACCGGCAGTTCGGCATGGCGGCCGGCCATCCAGTTGGCGAAGCCATAGCTGGCGAAAAAGAACGGGCCCAGCAGTACCAGCCACAGCAGGGCGCGCCGCCAGGGGCGCCCTTCCGCGGCCAGCGGGGTTGCAGCGAGCGTCGCCATCACGCGGTCCGGCGCGCCAGCGACACCGTGAAGATGCCGAAGTCGTCGATGCGCTGCGCCACCTTTTCGAATCCAGCCAGGCGCACCAGTTCATCCATCTCGTGCTGGGTCCGGCGACGCATCACCCACGCCACGCCATCGCGATGGCTGGTCAGCGCACGCGCGATGAACTCCAGCTGCGGATGCCAAGGCTGGCCGGTGTAGGCCAGGTAGCCGCCCACCGGCACCGTTGCAGCAATCCCCTGCAGCGATCGCAGCACCGCATCGTTGTCCGGGAACAATTCATACAGCCCCGAAACCACCGCCAGCGTCGGTGCAGGGTCCACCGCTGCCAGCTGCGCGGGATCGAACGCATCGCCTTGCTCGAAGCGGGCGATGTCGGCCGCACCAAGGCGCTCGATCAAAGCCTGACCCTGGGTCACGTTCAGATCGCTGAAATCACGCAGCACGATGCGCTCGGCGCGCTGTTCGCCCGTTCCCAGCGCTTCCAGCACGTAGCGGCCGTGGCCGGCGGCCACGTCCATCACGCGCACCGGCGTGCCCTGCCCACGGAGGCGCTGGGCAGCATCGCGCAGCAGTTCCTGCAGGTGCTTGCCACGCACACGGATGCCGCGCCAGCCGATCGCATCCAGGTAGTTGCGGTCGACCATGCGCCCCAGCGGGCCCTTGCCGCGCGCTTCGTCGCGATAGATGTAGTCGAGCGTACTGCCCGAATCGAAACCGGTCTGCAGGCCCAGCGCGATGCCTTCGGACAGCGTGCCGCCGAAGCGCAGGCCACCGCGTACCACGCGCCAGCGCAGGTCGGCCAAGCTGTTGCGCTCCGGTGGCCAGGCCAGGATTTCCGATTCCTCGAAGGTTGGCCCGTGGCGGTGCGCATCACGCCGTGACAGCTCGCGCAGCGGTTCGGCGAAACGCGCCCGGATGAAGCTGCGGATACGCACCAGTGCCGGTGCACGATCGCGCTCGCCCAGCGTGTCGTGGAAGAAGCCCGGCAGATGCACGCGCTCCTTGATCGGGCTGGACAGGCGCTCGTAGAAGCGGTCCTGCGGGCCACGGTGCACCACGAAATCGGAGCCGGAGACCAGCAGCTGCAGCGGCACGCTGATCGCCTGCGCATCGGCCACGATGCGGTCGGCCGCCTCGTACAGGCCCAGCAGCACGCGCACCGAGATCGGCCGGGTGATCAGCGGGTCGGTGCGGTAGCTTTCCACCCGCGCCGGGTCATGGGTCAGCCACTGCGGCTTGACGTAGCTGTTGACGAAGAAGTTGCCGCGCAGCTTCTGCATCAGGGCCAGGCCCGCACGTGCGAATGGCACGTACAGCTTCACCTTGAACGCCGGCGAAGCCATCACCAGCGCGCGCAGGCGTGGTGCGTAGTCGTGCACCCAGGTCGCAGCGACCACGGCGCCCACGCTCTGCGCGATCACCACGATGTCCTCCACCGCGATGCCATGCTCGGCGCCGATGTGGGCGATGAAGCTGTCGAGGTCGCGCACCAGCGCCGGGAAGCCCGGCGCATCGCCGCGTGCGCCCGGCGAACGGCCGTTGCCACGTGCATCCCAGGCGAAGAAGGCGGTGTCGGGCAGGTCGAGTTCGTCAACCAGATGGGTCACGCGGCCGGAATGCTCATGGCCGCGATGCAGCAGCACGATGGCCTTCGCTGGCGTGGTTGTCGTGGCGCCCGGCCAGTACCTGTAGAACAGCGGTACCTGGTCGAAGCTGTGGAATTCCCGTTCCTGCGCCTGACGCATGCAATCTCCTGATTGTCTTTTTGTATCTGCTTGATTAGTTCGGCGAAACCGCCGCTTCCTGCAGTCCGCGCCGCACGCGGTTGATCATCGTCACCGCGCACAGCACCGCCATCGCGGCGGCCACGCCAGTGACCGTCATTGCACCGCCCCAGCCGAGCGCCAGCAGCAGGCCCAGCGCACCGATGACGAAGGCGCGGTCGCTCTTGCCCATCGGACCGTCATAGCGACGGCTGGCACCGACCATCAGCCCCAGCACCCCGGCGTACTCGCTCAGGGCCGCGGTCCAGGCCAGCAGCCACAGCGCTTCCGGGCGCACGCCCGGCACACTGAGCAGGCTCAGGTACAGCGCCGCGTCGGCGATCACATCGCACAGCTCGTTCAGGTAGGCGCCCAGCCGCGACTGCTGGCCGAACTCGCGGGCCAGCATGCCGTCCACGGCGTTGAGCGCCATGCGCAGCAGCATCCACAGTGGCAGCAGCAGGTACAGCAGGGGCTGGGCCGGCGCACAGCACCACACGGCGGCAGCCACCAGCAGCGAGACCACGGCAGCGGCCACGGTCACCGTATTGGCGGTGATCCCCATGCGGTACAGACCGCGTACGGCCGGACGCAACAGGTCCTGGAAACGTCCTTTCAATGCATAGATCGACATGATCCGTACCTGCTGATCCTTGGCAGTGCGGGCACAGCCTACCCCATCAAATGCGGTTACCGGCAAGTTCGGGCTGGCCCAGCCAGTCATGCCATGGCAGCCCAGGATCGATATGCCGGCACAGCCAGACCACGTCATGGCTGCGCTGCAGGGCATTGCGCACCGCCTGCACGGCCCGCTCGCGTGCTCCTGCATCCGCGAACCCCGCCTGCAGCGACAGCAGCCGGTAGACGCCCCCGCGCGAGCGCTGGAAGTGGATGATGCCGCCGGCAGGCAGCACGATCGCCCCCTCATCCAGCCCATCGGCGTACAGATACAGCTCGAAAGGCTCCAGCCAGTGCTGTGCTTGCATCACCCACAGCAGCTCGGCCAACCCAGGCGCGCGCCGATGCAGCGCGATGGCATCGCCATACCAGCGCTTGTCGTCATCCAGGTAGACCTTGAACTCCAGCCGCCGCCAGCGCCGGCGTTCGCGGCGCTGCACGTCCCAGGACAGGATCTCGGCCTGCTCGCCCCAGCGCTCTGCGGCTTCGGCCTGCAGCGTCGGCACATCGGCCTGGGCGCACCAGGCCGCGCCTTGGCCACAACGCGCATGGCGCACATAACGGGCCAGGAACAGCAGCGCCCCTTCGGCATCGAGGGTGGCCTGCAGGCGGTTGGCAACGGTCACGGGACGGCATCCTGCACACGGGGAACAGGCGGCACCGTGCCGTGCCCAGCGGTGGCTGACAAGCCCGCGGGCCGTGCCCATTACGGTCAAACCGGCTTTGGACGCAGCGAATCTGCCCCGGCAGCACCCGCCACCGGGCCCCAAGAACTACAATATCGGCCCCGCTCCGCTGCCGATTGCCCTGTCCCCATGACTGCTGATCTGTTGCCCGTCCGTCGGGCCCTCCTCTCCGTTTCCGACAAGACCGGCCTGGCCGAGCTGGCCACTGCGCTGGCCGCACGCGGCGTGGAGCTGCTGTCCACCGGCGGCACCGCCAAGGCGATCCGCGATGCAGGCCTGGCCGTGAAGGACGTGGCCGACGTCACCGGTTTCCCGGAAATGATGGACGGCCGGGTCAAGACCCTGCACCCGATGGTACATGGCGGCCTGCTGGGCCGTTCCGGCCTGGATGACGCGGTGATGGCCGAGCACGGCATCGGCGCCATCGACCTGCTGGTGCTGAACCTGTACCCGTTCGAATCGGTCACTGCCAAGGCCGACTGCACCCTGGCCGACGCGGTCGAGAACATCGACATCGGCGGCCCGGCCATGCTGCGTTCGGCGGCCAAGAACTTTGCCCGCGTGGCGGTGGCCACCGACCCGTCGCAGTACGCTGAGCTGCTGGCCTCGCTGGAGGCCAACGACGGCCAGCTGTCGGCCACCACCCGCTTCGCGTTCTCGGTGGCCGCGTTCAACCGCGTCGCCCAGTACGACGCCGCGATCAGCAACTACCTGTCGGCGGTCACCGCTACTGACACGGCGGTGCCGGTGCGTGCCGAGTACCCGGTGCAGATGAATTCCACCTTCGTGAAAGTGATGGACCTGCGCTACGGCGAAAACCCGCACCAGAGCGGCGCGTTCTACCGCGACCTGTACCCGGTACCGGGCACGCTGGCCACGTTCCAGCAGCTGCAGGGCAAGGAGCTGAGCTACAACAACCTGGCCGATGCCGATGCGGCGTGGGAATGCGTGCGCCAGTTCGACGCGCCGGCCTGCGTCATCGTCAAGCATGCCAACCCGTGCGGCGTGGCGGTCGGTGCCGGCAACGGCGATGCTTACGAGTTGGCCTACGCCACCGACCCCACCAGTGCCTTCGGCGGCATCATCGCCTTCAACAAGCCGCTGGACGCGGCCACCGCCAAGGTGATCCTGGACCGCCAGTTCGTGGAAGTGCTGATCGCTCCGGACTACGAGCCGGCCGCGCTGGAATACGCGCAGAAGAAGGCCAATGTGCGCGTGCTGCGCATCCCGCACGGCGACGGCCTGAACAATTTCGACAACAAGCGCGTCGGCTCAGGCCTGCTACTGCAGTCCTCCGACAACCGCGGCATGACCCGCGACGAGCTGAAGGTGGTGAGCAAGCTGGCGCCGACCGACAAGCAGTTCACCGACCTGCTGTTTGCCTGGAAGGTGGCCAAGTTCGTGAAGTCCAACGCGATCGTCTATGCCAAGGACAACCGCACCATCGGTGTCGGCGCCGGCCAGATGAGCCGCGTGTACTCGGCACGCATCGCCGGCATCAAGGCCGCCGATGCGAACCTGGTGGTCGAGGGTTCGGTGATGGCCTCCGATGCGTTCTTCCCGTTCCGCGATGGCATCGATGCCGCGGCTGCCGCCGGCATCAAGGCGGTGATCCAGCCGGGCGGTTCGATGCGCGATGCCGAAGTGATCGCTGCCGCCGACGAACATGGCCTGGCCATGGTGTTCACCGGCGTGCGCCACTTCCGCCATTGATCCTGGAGCGACACGGATGTCCACAGTTTCGATGAAATCACTGGCCGTGCTCGCCCTCGCTGGCGCGGCCATGCTGGCCGGCTGCAAGCCTGCTGCCGAGCCCAGCGCGGGCCCGAAGGCAGATGCGCCTGCGATGGCCTCCGCCTCACCGGCACAGCATGCCAGCCGCACTGCGCGGCTGCAGGCCTTCCTTGTCCAGCGTTACGGCAGCAACGCCACGCTCTCCGGTGAATGGCGCGGCAGCTGGACCGACGATGGCGACACCCATGCGATGGACTGGCAGGTCTGCGCCGAGCAACCGGTGGTGAGCGGTGACAGCTGGCAGCAGCTGCTGGCGGTATGCGGTGCGCTGGTTGATGGCGCGCATATCGACCCGGGAACCATCGAGTTCTTCGTGCTTCGCCCCAAAGGCGAGGGCTTCGAGGTGACCAGCGAACTGACCGGCGAGCGCTTCGGCAGCGGTGGCCAGCCCGGCACTGCCAGCATCATCCGCGCCGGCAGCGACTTCTATGGTTTCCGCGTCGAGGACGGCTGGTTCGGGCAGGGCTTCTCGCTGCTCTCGCAATCGCTGATCCTGCCGGGCCCGAACGGCCTGGCTGCCAGCGGCAGCGTGCGCAGCCATATCGACAATGACGCCCAGTACGAGTGCGACACGGTCGACGCCAACACCGACCCGGATACGGCCACTGACTGCCGCACCCGCCGCTTCAGCATCGACTTCGCCCTGCGTTTCGACGACAGCGACCGCAGCGCGCGGGTCTGGCCACTGCTGATCGACGAAACCGGCACGACCTGTGGCGGCAAGCAGGTGCGGCAGCAACACCGCTTTACCCTGGACCCGAAGACCTGGGCCTACTCCTTCCCCGAATCGCTGCGACGCGAAGGCTGCGAGTGAACCACGCGCGCCGCCGGGGCTATCGACCTTCCCTTCCCACGCAATCTGGAATCTCGTGATGAACGTACTTGTCATCGGCTCTGGCGGCCGCGAACACGCCCTGGCATGGAAGCTGGCCCAGTCCTCCCGTGTCACCGAAGTGATCGTGGCGCCCGGCAACGCCGGCACCGCCAGCGAAGACAAGTGCCGCAACGTTGCGGTGAAGGTGACCGATATCGACGGCCTGCTGGCGTTGGCCCAGGCCGAAGGCGTGGCGCTGACCGTGGTCGGCCCGGAGGTGCCGCTGGTGGCCGGCGTGGTCGACCGCTTCCGCGCCGCCGGCCTGCGCATCTTCGGGCCGACCGCCGCTGCCGCGCAGCTGGAAGGCAGCAAGGCCTACGCCAAGGATTTCCTGGCCCGCCACAACATCCCCACCGCGTTCTACGCCGTGCACAGCGACGTGGACGCTGCCCTGGCCTACGTGCGCGAGAAGGGCGCGCCGATCGTGGTCAAGGCCGATGGCCTGGCCGCCGGCAAGGGCGTGATCGTCGCAATGACGTTGACCGAAGCCGAAGACGCGGTGCGTGACATGCTCTCCGGCAACGCGTTCGGCGATGCCGGCGCACGCGTGGTCATCGAGGAATTCCTCGACGGCGAGGAAGCCAGCTTCATTTCGATGGTGGACGGCGTGCATGCACTGCCGATGGCCACCTCGCAGGACCACAAGCGCGTCGGCGACGGCGACACCGGCCCCAACACCGGCGGCATGGGCGCTTACTCGCCCGCTCCGGTGGTCACGCCGGAGGTGCACGCCCGCGTGATGCGCGAGGTGGTGAACCCGACCGTGCAGGGCATGATTGCCGACGGCATCCCGTTCACCGGTTTCCTCTACGCCGGCCTGATGATCGATGCCAGCGGTGCGCCGAAGGTGATCGAATTCAACGTGCGCTTCGGCGACCCGGAAACCCAGCCGGTGATGCTGCGCCTGCAGTCGGATCTGGTGGAACTGGTGGAAGCGGCCATCGATGGCCGGCTGGACCAGGTGGAAGCACACTGGGATGCGCGCCCGTCGCTGGGCGTGGTGCTGGCCGCCAGGCCATACCCGGAATCGCCGATCACCGGCGACGTGATCTCCGGCCTGGATGACGTGCCGGTCAGTGCCAAGGTGTTCCATGCCGGCACCGCGCTGGACGCGCAGGGCCAGGTGCTCAGTGCGGGCGGCCGCGTGCTGTGCGTGGCGGCGCTAGGCAACAGCGTGCGCGACGCCCAGGCCAACGCCTATGCCGGTGTGGCCAAGGTCAGCTGGGCCAACGAGTTCCACCGTAACGACATTGGTTGGCGGGCGATCGCACGCGAAGGGTGAGGCACGTGCGGCATCAGGGCATCCACGCATGGCGTGGATCTACTGGTTCTGCATAGCTGGGGTAGATCCACGCCATGCGTGGATTGAACACCTCGGAAAAAAAAAGGCCCGGCAATGCCGGGCCTTTTCATTGCTTCAACGCCACTCCGCTTACGCGGTGAACAGCGCCTTCATCTTCTTCAGCGCATTGGCTTCAACCTGGCGGATGCGCTCGGCCGACACGCCGTACTCGTCGGCCAGTTCCTGCAGCGTCACCTTGCTGTCCGCATCCAGCCAGCGGCGGCGGATGATGTCGCGCGAACGCGCATCCAGTTCGGCCAGGCCTTCGCGCAGCAGCTGCATCTGGTTGTCTTCGCTGTCCGCACGTTCGTAGGCCATCGACGGGTCTTCGTCGTTGGCCACCAGGTACGCGGCCGGCGACGGCGGCGCGTGCTCGTTGTCCTCGTCGGTCGGCGCATCGAAACCGATATCGCGACCGGACAGGCGCGACTCCATTTCCATGACCTCGCGCTCGGACACGTTCAGGTCCTTGGCCACTGCGCTCACTTCAGCCGCGTTCATCCAGCCCAGGCGCGTCTTCGACTTGCGCAGGTTGAAGAACAGCTTGCGCTGCGCCTTGGTGGTGGCGACCTTGACGATGCGCCAGTTCTTCAGGATGAACTCGTGCATCTCGGCACGGATCCAGTGCACCGCGAAGGAGACCAGGCGCACGCCCATCTCCGGGTCGAAGCGCTTGACCGCCTTCATCAGGCCGATGTTGCCTTCCTGGATCAGGTCGCCCAGCGCAAGGCCGTAGCCGTTGTAACCGCGGGCCACGTGCACTACGAAGCGCAGGTGCGAATGCACCAGCTCGCGGGCGGCGTCCAGATCGTTGCCGTCGCGGAAGCGACGGGCCAGGTCCTGTTCGTCATCGACCGACAGCACCGGGATCTGGTGCACGGCACCGATGTAGGCGTCCAGCGAACCGAGCGCACTGGGAATCGGGAGATTGTTTGCCACAAGGGCAGTAGAGGTGTTCTGGCTCATAGGCACCCATCTTAGCAGTCCGGGATTTGGACTGCTAAAGGAGGAAAAAGTTCCAGCATCCTATTGATGCAACACTGGTCCCAAACAGAGCCCTACCGTAGCGCGATTTGATGACAGTGGCGAGCACGCTTTTCGGGATTCACAATCCCTTGGAATTCAATCAATTACCCACCGGAAACCGGCGATTCCCGGTCAAGCGGAGCTGAACGGGCCGTCCTGGAGGTCCATTCAGGCCAGGAGACGTTGCCCGGTGTTCAGGCCCGAGGGCTGAGGGTTGTCCCTTTACTACTAAGAAACCCGTTGACAGCCACCCGGCGACATGCTCCGATGCATCAACTAATTCATACGTAGAAGCGCATGGCCCGCCCTGTCTCGCAGAATCCCACTCCCGCCGAGCAGGCCATCCTGGACATCCTTTGGGACAAGGGCGAAGCGTCCGTGCGCGATGTGGCGGATGTGCTCGGCCAACACAAGCCGGTCGCGTACACCACGGTGCTGACCATGTTCAACGTGCTGGCGAAGAAAGGCTTTGTCAGTCATCGCCAGGAAGGTCGCGCCTACATCTATCACGCCACGCTCAGCCGCGAGCAGGCCCGCCGGCAAGCGCTTGACCATCTTCTGCATCAGTTCTTCGACGGCTCACCGAACGTGTTGGCACAGCACCTGGTGGACGAACGCGAAATCGACCGCAACGAACTGCAGGCACTGCAGCAGCGCGTCAGCGATGCCAGGGCCGGGAGGAAGGAATGAACCTCATCGACCTGGCGATGGCATTGGGCGTACGACAGTTGCTGTTGTCCGCAATCGTGCTGCTGCCCGCGCTGTGGCTGGCACGGCGGCGGGCCCTCAGTGCCGAACAACGCTCCTGGCTGCTGACCGCAGCGATGGCAGCGGCCCTGCTGTTGCCGCTCAGCGCCTTCCTGCCGGGCTGGTCGACCACCCTGCCCGCACCGGCACCGCCCGCAGCCGCGTTCCACCCCATGCCCGGCGAAGGGGCAACAGCGGAAGAAGCCATCTTCGAAGCCGGACGACAGCCCGACATCTACTACGTCGAACTGCCGAAGACCCTGCCGACACTGCTTGCACTGCTGTGGCTGCTGGGCACCCTGTGGCTGGGCATGCGCCTGCTGGACGCGACGCTGCACGCACGCCGGCTGCGGCGGCTGGCGCAACCGGCGACCGCCGGACTGCGCGCGGTCCTGGCCGACATCGTGCCCGCCCACGTGACGATCGCCACCTGCGCCGTCGACGGGCCGATGGTCGTCGGCCTGTGGCACCCGCAGATCCTCCTGCCCCGCCCCTTGCTGGCACGCCTGGACAACAATGTGCTGCGCGACATCGTCCGCCACGAGGTTGCACACCTGCAACGGCGCGACCTGTGGACAAGCACGCTGCTGCGGGCGGGAACAGCACTGTTCTGGTGGAATCCGCTCCTGCACCTTGCCCAGGCACGCCTGGCGGTACTGCGCGAGATGGCCTGTGATGCACGCGCTGCGATGCAGGCACGCGAACCGCTGGACTATGCAGGTTCGCTGCTGGCCAGCGTCGAACAGCTGCAGGCCCTGCGCGAGGAGGCGCCGACGCTTGCACTGGGTATGTTCAGTGCGCGCAGCCAGCTGGCGCAGCGCATTGATCAGCTGGTGGACGCCGGGTCACCCAAAACCCGGCACCGCAGCCTGTTGGGGCTGGGCCTGCTGCTTCTGCTGGCCTGCACCGGCACCGCCGTGGCCATCTCACCACGGCTCGCCCCATCACCGGCTGCCAGCGCCTCCGATACGCGCGTCATCAAGCTGTTCCAGGCCGCCAGCACGCATGACGTCGCGCAGGTCCGTCTGTTGGCGGCGGCCGGCGTCGATCTTGATGCGCGCGTGCTCGGTGATGGCACGGCGCTGATCCAGGCCATCCGTGCACGCGATCCGGCGATGGTCGACACGCTGCTGCAACTGGGCGCCGACCCCGATCGTGCCGCGCTGGGCGAAGGCAATCCGTTGATCGTCGCCTCCGCGTTGGGCCTGCAACCCATCGTCGAGCAGCTTGTGCAGGCTGGTGCCGACGTCAACCGGGTCGTGACCTATGACGAGACACCGCTGATAAATGCCTCGCGCGAAGGGCACCTGGTCACCGTGCAGTACCTGCTTGCTCACGGCGCCGACATCAACCTGGGCGTGGAAGCCGACGGCTGGCTGGGGCGCTGGCGGACACCGCTGAACCAGGCTGGCAACGCGGCCGTGCGCGATTACCTGCTGGCGCAGGGCGCCCGCCGCGAACGACGCTGACTCCTCCGCCGCATCGCCTCCTGTGCTGCGGCGGTAACCCGTTCCACCCGCAACGACTGGACGCGACAGGCGTGCGTGGCACCGCGTGCGCCGATCCCGCCCTTCTTCCACTCCTGCAAGGATGTCGATGATGAACCGCCTGTTGCTGTGTTCGCTGCTGGTCTCCCTTGCCCCGTTCCACGTGATGGCCACTGACGCCAACGCTGAAGACGCTGCGCGCTTTGCGCAGGCAATGGCCCGTGGCCTACGCCCCAGCACCGCGCAGCTGGGCGCCGCGCTGCCACAGTGGTCGATCGAAGAACGCCTCGCCCACTACAAGGTACCGGGTGCCGCCGTTGCGGTGATCCGCGATGGCAAGGTGGTCTACGCCGCCGGATACGGCCTGCGCCAGGCCGGCACGCGCGACGCGGTGGATGCCGATACCGTGTTCTCGGTCGGCTCGGTCAGCAAAATGGGCACTGCGGCAACCACCCTGAGGCTGGTTGCTGCCGGCAAGGTCTCGCTGGAGGAGAACATCGACCATCGCCTGCGCCGCTGGCACCTGCCTGCCGATTCGCAGGGACAGCACCCGCCGATCAACCTGCGCATGCTGCTCTCGCACACTGCCGGCTTCAACGTGCATGGCTTCCAGGACTACCAGCCCGCCGAACGCCTTCCGACCTTGCTGCAGACACTGGATGGAATGGCGCCTGCAAAGAATGAACCGGTACGCCTGATCCACGCACCCGGCCAGCAGGTCGACTATTCCGGTGGCGGCTACACGGTGGTGCAGCTGGCGATCGAAGATCTGACCGGCAGAGCATTCGCTGAGGTCGCGCAACGCGAGGTGTTCTCGCCACTGGGCATGTCGCGCAGCACGTATCGGAATCCCTTGCCTGCCGGCTACGGCAACGTTGCCCATGCGCACGACAACAAGGGCCAGCCAGAGGCCCTGCCACGCGGCTGGCAGAGCTTTCCAGAACAGGCGGCGTCGGGGCTGTGGACCAGCGCCAATGACATGGGCCTGTTCGTCGCGGCCTTGCTGCGCAGCATCCGCACCACGGATGGATGGCTGCCGCAGTCGTTGGCCCTGCAGATGGTCAGCGAAGTGGCACCGGCCGGCCGTGGCCTGGGCCCGGAGCTGGCCGGCGCTGGCGCCAGTCGCCGCTTCTTCCACAACGGCAGCAACGACAGCTATCACGCAGGCATCGAAGGCTACCCCGAGAGCGGCGATGGATTCGTCATCCTGACCAATGGGGACAACGGCCCTGCATTGCGTGGGGAGATCCGCAATGCCCTGTCCGATGCACTCGGCCACAACGCCAAGCCGGTCATCCGCACGCTGGATCCCGCATTGCTGGTGGATGGCTATGCGCGCTTCAGCGGCCGCTTCGTACTCGATGACGCCCTGCCCATGGATCTGCGCAGTGGCCTGGCCGATTGGTTCGACGCCGCCACCCTGGACGTGCAGGCGGTCGATGCTGGACTGCAGTTGCGCTTGCCCGGGCGTGATGCACCAGTCGCACTGCAGGCGCTGACGCCCGTCCGCTTCCTGGCAGGCAGTGCGGGCGCGGAACTGCTGTTCCATCGCGGCGGCGATGGCACCGTGCAGGCATTGAGCGTGATCGCCGAAGGCGCGCGCGCCTACTATCGGCGCGCGGATATCGCGCCAGCAGCGGGCCACTGATCCATCGCTGGCGGCACCGGGCTACCGCCCGGCCCGCTCAGAGCGCAGAACGCGGCGGCAGCGACCAGTCGATCGGGGCCTGCCCGCGACGCTGCAGGTACTCGTTGGCCATCGAGAAATGGCGGCAGCCGAGGAAGCCGCGATGGGCCGACAGCGGCGACGGATGCGGCGACTTCAGCACGCGATGGCGGCGGGTGTCGATGACCTTGCCCTTCTGCTGCGCGTAGGCGCCCCACAGCATGAACACCAGCCCTTCGCGCTCGCGGTTGAGCACGTCCACCACGTGGTCGGTGAAGCCTTCCCAGCCGCGCCCCTGGTGGGCGCCGGCCTTGCCCTCTTCCACCGTCAGTACGGCAT
This sequence comes from Stenotrophomonas sp. CCNWLW162, assembly GCF_037203745.1. Taxonomy (NCBI): domain Bacteria; kingdom Pseudomonadati; phylum Pseudomonadota; class Gammaproteobacteria; order Lysobacterales; family Lysobacteraceae; genus Stenotrophomonas; species Stenotrophomonas sp. CCNWLW162. The sequence continues at coordinate 459,859 of NZ_JBBCBL010000002.1, forward strand.
TGAGCAGCAGTACGCCACGCTGGGCCCACGGAATCAGGCAGCCATGGTCCGGGCGCGGGATACCGAGATCGCTCTCGATCTCTTTGTAGATGTTCAGCAGCGACGGCGGCACCGGCACGCCCGGCGGCACCGAGAAGCTCAGCCCATGGGCCTGGCCACGGCCGTGGTACGGGTCCTGGCCGAGGATGACCACCTTCACCTGCTCGAACGGCGTGGCATCGAACGCGGCGAAGATCTGCGGGCCGGGCGGGAACACCGCCGCGCCACTGGCCTTGCGCTGGCGCAGGAAGCTGGACAGCTCGCGCATCTGCGGCTGCAGCAGGTAATCGCCGACATGCTGCTTCCAGCTCGGTTCCAGTTGGATCGTCGGGGTGTCGGCTACTTCATCCATCATCGAATCAGGGGTCCATCATTCAATCGGGCCAGCCGCAGCTGGAACAGCACCTTGGTGACCAGCAGCCGTTCTTCGATCGGCTTCAGCACCAGGTCGTTGGCGCCGGACTGCAGCAGCCCGGTCTGGTTGTGCGGATTGCCATCGCCGGTCATCACCAGCACCGGCAGGCGGCGCTTGCCGTAGCCGAAGTCCACGCGCACGCGCTGCACCACGTCGCGGCCGCTCAGTTCACCCTTCAGGGTGACGTCGGTCAGCACCAGGTCGATGCGGTGGCGGCTGCGGCCCAGCGACTCGGCGGTGAGCAGGGTGAACGCCTCTTCGGCGCTGACCACGTGCAGCACGTTCAGCTGCTGGCGTTCGAGCATGCGCTTGGTGGCCTCGGCCACCACGCGGCTGTCCTCGATATAGAGGATGGTGGCGCCGGGAATGGTCTGCGGCTGCACATAGCCGCGGATGAAGGTCGCCAGTGCCTCATGGCCCAGCGCCTTGTCGAAATAATCGGTGACGTACTCGGTGAAGCGGCGCTGCTCCAGATGCTGCTGGGCATCGCCGGAGACCACGATCACCGGCACATAGGCCTGGCCAGCGGCTTCGCGGATCATCCGCGCCAATGCCAGGCCGTCGCCATCACGCAGGGTCAGCGAGGTGGTCACCAGGTCCACCGGACCCTGTGCCAGCGCCTGCTGCGCTTCCTCGATGCTGTCGCAGCCGATCACCTCCACGCCCGGCAGGTCACGCCTCAGCACGTCGGCGATCAGCTTGCGTACCAGCTTCGAGCCATCGACCACCATCACCCGCGTCGCGGGCCCCTCAAGGTGCTTCAACGCTTGCGGTTGCATGCCGGTCTCAGGTGTCGGTCGGTCGGGTCTGGCGCAGGAAATGGCCGGTCACCAGCCACGCCCCCAGCCAGCCCAGCAGCAGCGTGCCGAGCAGCACCAGGCCGCCATGCAGCAGGTCCAGGCCGTGCAGCACGAACGGGCTGCCGTAGCTGCGCGAAAGTTCGGCCAGCGGCATGCGCAGCGCGGCACCGGCGGCAGCGATCAGGGCCAGCGCCACTGCGCCAGCGCCCAGGCCATACCAGGCGCCCAGGTACAGGAACGGACGTCGGATGAAGCCATCGCTGGCGCCCAGCAGCTGCAGCACGCCGATCTCTTCACGGCGGGCCTGGATGTCCAGGCGCACGGTGTTGCCGACCACCAATGCGGCACCGACACCAAGCAGCACCGACAGCACCTGCACCAGCCGCGCGCCAAAGGCGAGCCAGGCATCGAGGCGCTGGCGCCACAGCGCATCGTGTTGCACCAGGTCGGCCTCGGGCAGGCTTTCCAGCGCGCGCGCCAGGCGCGCATCGTCCTTGCCCTGGCCGGGAGTGATCACCAGCAGCGAGGGCAGCGGATTGTCGTTGAGCGCGTCGATCGCCTCGCCGAGGCCGGCATCGCGCAGTTCCTGCAGGCCCTGCTCGGGCGTACGCACGTTCACTTCGGCAACGTCGTCGCGGTCGCGCAGCTGCCCGGCCAGGCGCAGCGCGCCGGGGCCATCGACATTGCCCTTCAGGAACACGTTGATGTCGCGCGACTGCTGCACGCTGCCGGCGAACTGCTTGAGGTTGTCCAGCGCGATCGACAGGCCCAGCGGCAGGGCCAGCGCCAGCGCCATCACCATCACCGTCAGCAGGGTCGCCCACGGCTTGCGGCAGGCGCGGCCCAGGCTGAACACCACGCTGTGTACGTGGTGCTGGAACCAGACACCCACGCGCGACGGGGCGGCGGCTTCGCTGTTTTCGTTCTTCGCCATGGTTACTCCGCCAGGTCCTGCGGCGAGATGTCATCCACCAGCCGGCCGTGATCGAGGATCAGCACGCGCTTGCGCATGCGGCGCAGCAGCGGCAGGTCGTGGCTGACCACCAGCACGCTGGTGCCGCGCGAAGGCAGCTCGGCGAACAACGCCATGATCTCCGCCGCCAGGGTCGGGTCGAGGTTGCCCGTCGGCTCGTCGGCCACCAGCAGCTTGGGTTCGCCGACGATGGCGCGGGCGATGCCGACGCGCTGCTGCTCACCGGCGGACAACTGCGAGGGCAGCGCCTTCTCGCGATGGCCCAGGCCCATCCGCTCCAGCACCGAGCGCACCCGCTTGTTGATGTCGCCACGGCGGGTACCGCGCAGGATCAGCGGCAGTGCCACGTTCTCGGCAATCGAGCGGTCCATCAGCAAACGGTGGTCCTGGTAGACCGCACCGACCGCGCGACGGTGGCGGGGCACATCGCCGCCGCGCACCTTCAGCAGGTTGCGCTCGTCGAACACCACCGCGCCGCGGCTGGGCCGCTCGTCCAGGTGGATCAACTTGAGCAGGGTGCTCTTGCCCGCACCGGAATGGCCGGTGACGAACAGCATCTCGCCCGGCGCGACCTCGAAGCTGACATCGGTCAGCGCCTCGTGGCCACCGGCGTACTGTTTGCTGACATTGTCGAAGCGCAGGACACTCATACCCCGATTATGCAGGAGCGGCGCCGCGGATCGGTAGCGCCGGGCCATGCCCCGCGGATTTTTCGATCTGCCGCTGCGCTCGCCGGGCATGGCCCGGCGCTACCTGCGGCATGAAGGCTGTAGAGCCGAGCCAATGCTCGGCTCGGTGGGTGCCGACCGTTGGTCGGCACACCCTTCAAGGTCGCCCGACCAACGGTCGGGCGCTACCCGCTGATCGGCGGCGCCGATCAGCTGCCCGACAGCATCCGGCGGATCTTGCGGCCGATGCGGGTCAGGAACGAATCACCGGTATCGGCGGCGGTGCGCACCGGCTTGGCCACCACCTGCACCGGGGTGACCGGGCTGGCGCCATTGCCGGCCGTGGCCTGCACGCCTTCGGCGCCTTCGACCGGACGGCCGTGGCGACGACGACGGCGCTTGCGCGGCTTGTGCTCGCCATCCACTGCCACGTCCGGTGCACCTTCGGCACGCGGCGGGCGCGGCGGACGCGGGGCCTGGGTCACGGCAGCCTCGGCGCCAGCAACCGGGGTGGCGGCAGCCTGCTCGCCTTCCACACGCGCCTTGCGCGGGCCACGCGGGCGACGTTCGCCGCTGCGCTCGCCGTCACGACCACCGCGGCCACCGCCACTGCCTGAACGGCCGCCACTACGGCCACCGCCCCGACGCTCTTCCTCGGCGGCGCGGGCTTCGCGCGCTTCGCGGAAGATCTGGCCGACGCTTTCGTTGTCATCGCCTTCCTCGCCTGCCGCCGGGGCCGGGCGTTCCGGGCGCGGCAGCGGCGTCAGCAGTTCCTTGGTGACCGGCTCGGACGGAATCTTCTGCTCGATATAGGCTTCGATGTCCGGCAGGCCCATCGCGTAGCGCTCGCAGGCGAAGCTGATCGCATCGCCTTCTTCACCCAGGCGCGCGGTACGACCGATGCGGTGCACGTAGTCTTCGGCATCGAACGGCAGGTCGTAGTTGTAGACATACTTGATGCCGTCGATGTGCAGGCCGCGCGCAGCCACGTCGGTGGCCACCAGGATTTCCAGCTGGCCCTTCTGGAAGCGGTTGAGCAGGCTCTCGCGCTTCTTCTGCGGCACATCACCGGACAGCACGCCGACACGGTAGCCGGCCTTTTCCAGCGAACGGGCCACGCGCTCGACGAACACCTTGGTGTTGACGAAGACCATGGTGCGGGCGCCTTCGCTGCGCGACAGCAGGCCCAGCAGCAGCGGGATCTTCTCGTCGTCGGCCGGGAAGTAGATGCGCTGGCGCACGCGGGCGGCGGTGATGGTCTCGGCCTCGACCACCAGCTTCTGCGGCTCGTTCATGTGCTCATAGGCCAGCTCCAGCACGCGGTGGCTGAGGGTGGCGCTGAACAACAGGGTCTGCCGGGTAGTGCGCTCAGGCATGCGGCGCAGCAGGAAGCGGATGTCCTTGATGAAGCCGAGATCGAACATGCGATCGGCTTCGTCCAGCACGCAGATCTCGCAGGCGTGCAGCGAAACCACCTTGTGCTGCTTGACGTAGTCGATCAGGCGACCCGGCGTGGCGATGATCACGTCCACGCCCTGCTGCAGCAGCTCGCGTTGCTTGTCGTAGTCGACGCCGCCGTAGACCAGCGCGAAGCGCAGGCCCAGGTCGGAACCGAACTTCACCGCGTCCTTGTGGATCTGGATGGCCAGTTCACGGGTCGGCGCAAGGATCAGCGCGCGCGGGTCTTCCGGCTTGCGATCGGCCAGGGCCGGACGGGTCAGCAGGCGGTTCACGACAGCGACCAGGAATGCCAGCGTCTTGCCGGTGCCGGTCTGGGCCTGGCCGGCAACATCACCACCGGGCAGCGCGACCGGCAGGGTCAGTGCCTGGATCGGGGTGCAGCGGGTGAATCCGGCTCCTTCAAGGCCAGCCTGCAGGGCCGGATGCAGCTCGAAGGAGGAAAAGGTCAAATCGGTCAGCGGTTTGTCGCTCATGAGTCCGTCTTGGTATGGCCACCGGCCAGCGGGCGGGCGGCACTGCATCGTCTGGGGGCACCGTCGCAAACTGCGGCCCCTGCGGCGGGTCGGCGGGCCGGGACCACCGGGTCCGCGCGCCGCTCAATGTTCCAGTTTAACGCACTCGGGCCGACAAACCGGAATGACGCGTCTCACCACACAGGGAGACGCTGACCCTTCACCCAGCAACACCGGACTTGAACAGCCCTGCCGGAGGCGCTGGTGTCGCCCCCTGCCAACCCCATGTACAGGAGGACAGTGAAATCCGACACATATCAGGCATCGAAGCGATCACGATACGCTGGGTTCCAGCCGGCGCCTGTCCCTGCCCTGCGATAGGGGTACACTGCCGGCCGTGAGCGTCCAGGCATCCCGCCGAACGCACCGCGGCAGTGCGCCGCGAGGCAACGACGAGGGTCGCGCCACCGGGCATGGCCCAGTTCACCCACCTCCGGCTTCGCCGGGTGCAATCCAAGACGAGAAACCAAGATGAGCGACAAGGTTGTACATGTCGGCGACGCCGACTTTGATAGCGCAGTGCTGAATTCCAAGGAGCCGGTGCTGGTCGATTTCTGGGCCGAGTGGTGTGGCCCGTGCAAGATGATCGCCCCGGCGCTGGACGAACTGGCCGACGCCTACCAGGGCCGCGCCAAGATCGCCAAGGTCAACGTCGACCACAACCGTGCGCTGGCCGCCAAGTACCACGTGCGCTCGATTCCGTACCTGGTCGTATTCAAGGACGGCGAGAAGGTCGGCGAGCAGATCGGCGCGGTGGGCAAGGCCCAGCTGGCCGGCCTGCTGGACAAGGCTCTGGCCTGATCCTGCGTGACAACACCGGCGGCCGCCACCCGCGGCTGCCGGTGGGCGCATACCGCGCCAGCATGAATGCAGTTCCCGGTGACCCTTGCACGGCGCCGCGGGCCGATGATAGTGTCGGCATATCCGGCCGCGTTCGCGTGCCGCACCCTCTGGACGCAGTTTCTTCCAGACCCATTCCCAACGTTCGCCGCCCCAGCCGGGCGCTCGCACCTTCAAGCGAGGAATAACGCTCTTGTCCGATAACACTCCCGAAACCGGCAGCGCCGAAGCGCCCGCCGAAAAGCGCGTGCGCAAGCCCCGCGTAGCCAAGGCTGCCACTCCGGCCGCCGCCGAAACCAGCGCCGCCCCGGCGCAGCCCACCCTGCCGCTGGCAGCCGCGCCCGAAGCGCCGGCACCGGCTGCAGCGCCTCCCGCGCCGAGCGCGCCCGCCGCCGAGGCGCCTGCCAGCAGTGGCGGCGGTGACGGTGGTGAGGGCCGCGAATCCGGCCAGCCGCGGCAGCAGAACCACCAGGGTGGTGGCCAGAACCAGAACCCGTACAACCAGAACCAGCAGGGTCAGGGCCAGGGCAATCGCCGCGACCGTTTCCGCAACCGCCGCGATCGTGATCGCAACGGCGGCGGTGGCGGTGGTCGCTTCCGCGATGACGGCATGCCCAACGACAACGGCGAGCAGCAGCCCTTCGTGCCGCGTCCGCATGCCAGCGTGCCGGAAGGTTTCCCGGTCTACTCGCTGAGCGACCTCAAGCGCATGCCGGCACAGAAGCTGCTGGAGATCGCCGAGCAGCTGCAGATCTCCGAAGGCGTGGCGCGCGCGCGCAAGCAGGACGTGATCTTCGCCCTGCTGAAGGTGCTGACCCGCCATGGTGACGGCGTTGCCGCCGACGGCGTGCTGGAAATCCTGCCGGACGGCTTCGGCTTCCTGCGCGCGGCCGAAGCCAGCTACCTGGCCGGCCCGGACGACACCTACATCTCGCCCAGCCAGATCCGTCGCTTCAACCTGCGCACCGGCGACCACCTGTCCGGCCGCATCCGCTTCCCCAAGGACGGCGAGCGCTACTTCGCGCTGTCGATCGTGGACACCATCAACGGTGAGCCGCTGGAAGCATCGAAGAACAAGGTGCTGTTCGAGAACCTGACCGCGCTGTTCCCGCGCCGCCGCTTCACCCTGGAGCGTGGCAACGGTTCGTCGGAAGACATCACCGGCCGCATCCTCGACCTGATGGCGCCGCAGGGCAAGGGCCAGCGCTCGCTCATCGTTTCCCAGCCGAAGGCCGGCAAGACGATGATGATGCAGCAGGTGGCCACGGCCATCACCACCAACCATCCTGACGTGCACCTGATCGTGCTGCTGATCGACGAGCGCCCGGAAGAAGTGACCGAAATGCAGCGCACCGTGCGCGGCGAGGTCATCAGCTCGACCTTCGACGAACCGGCCGCGCGCCACGTGCAGGTGGCCGAAATGGTCATCGAGCGTGCCAAGCGCCTGGTCGAGCACAAGAAGGACGTGGTGATCCTGCTGGACTCGATTACCCGCCTGGCCCGCGCCTACAACAACGTGGTGCCGAGCTCGGGCAAGGTGCTGACCGGTGGTGTCGATGCCAACGCCCTGCACCGCCCGAAGCGTTTCTTCGGTGCCGCGCGCAACGTGGAAGAAGGCGGCAGCCTGACCATCATCGCCACCGCGCTGGTCGACACCGGCTCGAAGATGGACGAGGTGATCTACGAAGAGTTCAAGGGCACCGGCAACAGCGAAGTGCACCTGAGCCGCCGCATCGCTGAAAAGCGCGTGTTCCCGGCCATCGACATCAATCGTTCCGGCACCCGCCGCGAAGACCTGCTGATCGAGCCGGAACTGCTGCAGAAGATCTGGATCCTGCGCAAGCTGCTGCATCCGATGGATGAAATGGCCGCGATGGAGTTCCTGCTGGACAAGATGAAGAACACCAAGTCCAACGACGAGTTCTTCGGTTCGATGAAGCGATAAGAGAAAAGCCCCGCACTGCGGGGCTTTTTTTGTTTTCGGGACGGCCCATCCACGCGTGGCGTGGATCTACCGGTAGCGCCGGGCCATGCCCGGCGGAATGCATCACCGCGCGCGGTCACAGACACGCCGGGCATGGCCCGGCGCATCCATCCAGATCACGGGCAGGCCACCGCGCCCTCCGAATTGGCCGTGTTGGCGGTCAGCTTGACCTGGGTGAACGCCGCGGCGAACGGCGTGTCCGCGCTCACCACGAACGGTGCTTCGACCGCGCCCAGATCCACACCCTGCTTTGCAAAACACGCCAGCGGCACGGTCACCGTCTGCTTCTGCCCGGGCGAAAGTTTGCCCAGCAGCGGGGCGATGTCCACTCCCCCTTCGCAGCCGGTGCCACATTGCATGGTCATCTTCACCGGCGATGCCGGGCGCTTCACCAGCTGCACGTCGAACTGCAGTGCGCCATTGCTGCGCGCAAGCGCGCCCAGGTTGCGGCGTGAGGTACTGCGCGCGATCAGCTGCGCCGGGGCCAGCCACGTCACTTCCCTGGCGTCCTGCTGGGTGTTCACCTGCACGGTGCGCACCTGCACCACCGGCGTGGCGGTCGGCCAGCGCAGCGTGGAATTCAGATCGTTGCCCAGCGGCTGGGTGGCACCGGCCGCGGCCACGTGCAGAGCGAACGGCGGGGTGTCGGCGCGGTTGAAGATGGGCAGCAGGGTCACTTCACCGCAGCTGTCCGGATTGGACTCGCCCAGCGTAGCAACCTTGCCGCTCCTGGCGTAGCTCAGGCCATAGCCCAGCGGGAACAGCGGCGGCTTCTTCGCATCGGGCTGGTCGATCGGCGCCGGGCAAGGCACGCTCGGCCACGGGAAGCTGAGGCGACCGCGGAAGTCATGCGCGGGCGTTCCGCCCTTGCCCGCCACCAGTACATCGGTGACGCCCTTGCCTTCGGTGCCCGGCAGCCAGGCCGCAACGAAGGCGCTGGACAGGTTGAGCAGGTCGTTGGTGTACATCGGCCGACCGGACATGTAGACCGTCACCACCGGCTTGCCAGTCGCCGCCGCGGCCTTCAGCGCGGCCAGATCCTGCGGGTAGGCGCGGCTGTGGCTCACGGTGTCCGAGGCGAGGATGTCACCGTTGGTTTCCGCATACGGCGTCTCACCGATCACCGCCAGCACCACATCGAAGGCCTTCGGATCGACGCCTTGGCCGTCGACGCTGAAGCTGACCTTGTCTGCGCCCAGTTCCGCGCGCAGCGCACCGAGCACCGAATCGGCATTGGGGAAATCGGCGTTGTTGTTCCCGGTGCCCTGCCAGGTCAGCGACCAGCCACCGGACTGGTCACCGATGCTGTCGGCGCCCTTGCCGACCACCAGCACGCGCGCATCGCGGCGCAACGGCAGCAGCTTGCCTTCGTTCTTCAGCAGCACCAGCGATTCGCGCACCGCGCGGCGCGCCAGGTCGCGGTGCTGCACTGCGCTGGCATCACCGGCATAGCGGCTGTCGGACGGCTTGCGCTCGAACAGCCCGGCGCGCAGCTTCACCCGCAGAATGCGGGTGACTGCATCGTCGATGCGTGCCACCGGGATCTCGCCGCTCTTGACCTGCGCGATGGTGTTGTCGATGAACGCCTTCCAGTCGTCGGGCACCATCACCATGTCGATGCCGGCGTTGATGGCCTGCGCGCAGCTGTCGTTGCGGCAGCCGGGCACCTGGGCGATGCCGTTCCAGTCGGAGACAACGAAGCCGTCGAAGCCCATCCTGTCCTTCAGTGCATCGGTCAGCAGTGCCTTGCTGCCGTGCATCTTGCCGTAGTCGATACCGGCTGCGCGGTCGTTCCAGCTGTTGAAGGACGCCATCACTGTCTGCGCGCCTTCGGCCAGCGCGCCGTAATACCCCTGTGCATGCACGTTGATCATCGTCGCCTTGTCGACCAACGCCTCGCCCTGGTCGCGACCGTTGTCGGTGGCGCCGTCGCCCAGGTAGTGCTTGGCGGTGGTGATCACGTTGCCGTCGTCGTGGAAGCGACCCTGCGCGCCCTTGACGTAGGCATGGGCGAAGCTGCGGATCACCGCCGGATCGGACGAATAGCTTTCGTAGGTGCGCCCCCAGCGCGGGTCGTGGGCCACGGCCAGGGTGGGCGCGAACACCCAGCCGATGCCGGTGGCGCGCACCGAACGCGCCGTCGCCTCACCGATGCGCTCGATCAGTTCCGGATCACCGGCCGCGCCCAGGCCGATGTTGTGCGGGAACAGGGTCGCGCCCAGCACGTTGTTGTGGCCGTGCACTGCGTCCGTGCCCCAGATGACCGGCACCGGCGTCTTCGCGTCTGTTGACAGCGAGGCGGCGTGGTACGCATCAGCCAGTTTCAGCCAGTCCTGCGCGCTGGCGTGCTTGTCCATGCCCGGCCAGGAGCCGCCGCCGTTGAGCACCGAACCGATGTAGTAGCGGCGCACCTGCTCGGGCGTGATCGTCTTGATTTCCGCCTGGGTCATCTGCCCGATCTTCTGCGCCAGCGTCATCTGCGAAAGGATCTTCTGCACGCGGCTTTCGATGTCCGCGTCGGCGGTGATCGCGCTCTGCACGTGCGGCCAGTCCTGCAGGCGTTCGCCGCTGGCCGGTGCGGCACCGGCGGGCGCGGCAAGGGCCGCCAGCAGGCAGCTGGCAAGAAGGGTCTGGGTGGGGCGATTCACTGGGTTCTACCTCCGTGGATGAAGTTCCTGGCGTGCGGGGCTGCAGCAGCACGACAGCGCGGGCACCTGAGTGCCGTTCCTGACAGCGCTGTCATATAAGCCCGCTCCCGTACTGTCAATCGTTGCTCGTGCGCGCTGTGGTGGCCGCCCCTCAACCACGGGCCCCGGCACATCACAAGCGCGCTACAGTGGTGCCCGTGTGTTGCATCGCGACAAGGAATCGGGACGTGCCAGCGCACCTCCTGTCGTGGCAACATCCGCCTGCTTCGGCAACACCGACCGGGCCACCACGCTCTACCATCGCCGCGTGCCCGCCGCCTTCCAGGAGGATCCATCGCACCATGCGCAGTCGAATCGAGGATGTCGCCGCCGTTGCCGGGGTTTCGATCAAGACCGTGTCCCGCGTGCTCAACCACGAGCCGAACGTGCGCGAGCAGACCCGCGAACGGGTGCTGTCGGCCGTGGCACGGCTGGGCTACAAGCCCAACCCGTCGGCACGCAGCCTGGCCGGCCAGCGCTCGTATGCGCTGGCGCTGGTCTACAACAATCCCTCGCGCAACTACCTGATGGAAATCCAGAGCGGCATGCTGGAAGCCTGCCATGCGCAGCACTACAACCTGATCCTGGGCCCGGTCGGCACCGGCCGCCGCACCCTGCCCGACCTGGCCGCGCTGTTCGAGAATTCGCGCCCCGACGGCGTCGTGCTGATCCCGCCGCTGACCGATGACGAGGTGGTGCTGTCCTATCTGGAGGAGCATGAAATTCCCTTCGCCTGCATCGCGCCGCGCCACCCGGAAGGCCGCATCGGCGTACGCATGGATGAGACCACAGCGGTGATCGAACTGATTGGCCACCTGGTCGCGCAGGGCCATCGGCGCATCGGCCACATCAAGGGCCCACGCGCACATGGGGCCTGCCAGTGGCGCCACGCCGGCTACCGCCAGGCGCTGCGCGAGGCCGGCATCGCTTACGACCCGGAGCTGGTGGTCAAAGGCCAGTTTTCGTTCGAATCGGGCGTGGACGCCGCCAATACCCTGCTTGACCTGGTCGACCCGCCAACGGCGATCTTCGCGGCCAACGATGACATGGCCGCGGCGGTGTACCGCGTGGCTGGCGAGCGTGGCCTGCGCGTACCACGCGATCTGTCGGTGTGCGGCTTCGACGATACGCCGATCGCCGGGCACATCTACCCGGCGCTGACCACGGTGCGCCAGCCGACCGCTTACATGGGCCGGCTGGCAACCGAGCAGTTGATCGAGCACATCCGTGCCGAGGCCGCTGGTCGCATGATCACGGTTGAACATGCGGTGCTGGATCGCGAATCGACTGCCGCGCCACGCCGGCGCTGACAACGGCAACACGTGGCTCACGGCGCCGGTAGCCGTGAGCCGTTCCATGCATAGAAGGCGATGTAGACGTAGCACAGCATCGGCAGCAGGAAAGACACCTGCAGGCCGTAGCTGTCGGCCAGCCAGCCCATCGCCAGCGGAATGACCGCGCCACCAACGATGGCCATCACCAGCAAGCTGGAGGCCTTTCCTGTGAGTGCGCCGAGGCGCGCGATGGCCAGGGCGAAAATGGTCGGGAACATGATGGAGTTGAACAGACCGATGCTGACCACGGCCCACTTGGCCATACCGCCACTGGCGGTGACCGTGATGCCCAGCAAGACCATCACCATCAGTGCGAACAGGCCAAGCAACTGGCGTGCGTCCAAGCGTGCCAGTAGTGCGGCACCCACCAGGCGGCCGGCCAGCGCACCGCCCCAATACAGCGAGACATAGCCGGTAGCCTCCTGTTCGGACAGACCCTGGCCGATGCCCGGCGAGGACAGGAAGTTAACCAGCACGCTGCCGACGGATACCTCCGCACCGACGTAACAGAAGATGGCCAGCACGCCCAGGCGCACGTGGCGATGGCGCAGCACATCCCACACGCGGCCTTCGCCGCTGATGCGCCCCTCCACGCCCGCAATGGTGGGCAGGCGGAACATCCAGATCGCCACGGCCAGCAGGAACAGCGCCACCGCCAGGCCGAAGTACGGCAGCTGCACCGACTGTGCTTCGGCCGCACGATAGGCCAGTGCTTCGGCCTGCGGCAGCAGGGCCAGCTCATCCTCGCTGCGTGGCTGCGCCGAGAGGATCAGCAGGCCGCCGAACAGTGGCGCCAGCGTCGTGCCCAGCGCGTTCATCGCCTGCGCCAGGGTCAACCGGCTGGAGCTGGTGCGCTCGTCACCGAGCAGCGCAACGTATGGATTGGCGGCCACCTGGAGCACGGTGATGCCGGTGGCCAGCACGAACAGCGCCGCCAGGAACAGGCTGTACACGTGTGCGGCGGCCGCCGGCCAGAACATCAGCGCACCCACGCAGGCGATCGCGAGGCCGGCGACGATGCCGCGCTTGTAGCCGACCGCCGCCACCAGCCGGCCGGCCGGCAGTGACATCAGGAAATACGCGCCAAAGAAGGTGAACTGGATCAGCATCGCCTGCACCCAGGTCAGTGCGAAGGCGGCCTTCAGGTGCGGAATGAGGATGTCGTTGAGGCAGGTGAGGAAGCCCCACATGAAGAAGATCGCGGTCACCACAGCCAGCGCGCGGGTATTGCCCTGCACGTGCTGTCCGCTGACGGTCGTTGCTGTGTCCAAAGCCTGTCCTCCCGGTCAGTGATTAAAGCCATCCATCGGTCATGTGCGACATGCGACGCCGCTCCGGGTTGTCCAGCGCTGTCAGCTCGCTGCACCCCGTCCTGGCAAGGTTCCGCACCGCCATCCGCGCAGTTTCGTTCTGCACCGCACAACGCTTTTCCGCAATCGGATTGGCAGCGCTGTCATACCTTGAAAACCGCTGCAGATGCCTTCCTTTAAGGCAATTCATCGGTGCGAGCGGGCCCATGGCAACGGTTACATCACGGCCGGCACGACCGCTGGTCAGGCGCACTTGATGGCAGTTTGTTGACAACGCTGTCAACCGTCGCTCCAATCCGGCCACGTGCAGTAACCGCGATCACGACAGCGCCGCACCGACACAACCGAATTCCCTGGGGAGGGAGCTTCCATGAAGACGTACACGGCAGTACCTCGCAAGACGATGCTCACTTCCGCGCTGCTTGCAGCACTGGCCGCTCCGGCCTGGGCACAGGACGCGCCCGCCGCCGCCCCTGCCGACCCAGCCACGCTCGATACCGTGCAGGTCACCGGTATCCGCGGCAGCCTGCAGTCGTCGATGAACCTCAAGCGCGACAGCCAGGGCGTGGTCGATGGCATCGTCGCCGAGGACATCGGCAAGTTCCCGGACACCAACCTGGCCGAGTCGCTGCAGCGCATCAGTGGCGTGTCGATCGACCGCACCTCCAGCGGCGAAGGCTCCAAGGTGACCGTGCGCGGCATCGGCCCGGACTACAACCTGGTGTTGTTGAATGGCCGACAGATGCCTGCATCCAACCTTGGCAACGGCGGTGGCGGCCTCAACGGCTCGCGCTCGTTCGACTTCGCCAACCTCGCATCCGAATCGGTTTCGGCCGTTGAGGTGTACAAGACCAGCCGCGCCGACAATCCGGCTGGCGGCATCGGCGCCACCATCAATATCAAGACGATGCGCCCGCTGGAATCGGAGCCGGTGATCAGCCTGGGCCTGAAGGCGGTCAATGATTCATCCAACGACAACCTGCCGCGCACGCTGCAGGGCTCGAACATCACCGGCGAGCTGTCGGGCATCTTCAGCCAGCGCTACGCCGATGACCGCTTCGGCGTGACCCTCAGTGCCAGCCATCAGGAGCGCGATTCGGGCTTCAACCAGGCCACGGTGGCCGAGGGCTGGGCGACCCTGTACGGCAACAACACCACGGACTGGCGTGCGCTGCCGCAGCCTGGCCAGGGCTACGCCGATCGCATCACCAACCGGCCCGGGCCGGACGATGTGTACGCACGCCCGCAGAACACCGCCTACAACGTCAATGGCGTGCAGCGCCAGCGCACCAACGCGCAGGCTACGTTCCAGTGGAAGCCGGCCGACAATGTGACGACCACGCTGGACTACACCTATGTCGAGAACAAGGTGCAGCAGCAGCGTAGCGAACTGTCGGTATGGTTCAACTACGGCCCCGGCGACAGTACCTGGACCAGCGGCCCGGTGGCCGCGCCGATCATCTACAGCGAGGACATGACCAACTCCGATGTGTCGATGGGTGGCGCCAAGCTGGCCACCAAGACCGGCATGCATTCGCTGGGCTTCAACGTGGACTGGGAAGTGAACGATGCGCTGGACCTGTCGTTCGATGCGCACAACTCCACCGCCGAATCGAAGCCGGACAGCCCGTATGGTTCTGCCGGTGTGCTGGGCGTGGCCGCCTTCGTGCGCGGCAAGACCACGGTCGACTACAGCGGCGACCTGCCGATCATCAACATCGCCCTGCCGCCCGGTGGCGTGCAGGCATCCGATGCGCTGGTGACCGGGTCGGTATTCCAGAACAGCTACAACAAGTCCAAGGTGCAGCAGTACCAGGGCCGCGGCACCTTCCGCTTCGCAGACTATTCGGCCCTGGACTTCGGCATCGGCCACGCCCAGGTGGAGAACCGCTCGGCCTCGGCGATCATGCAGCGCAATACCTGGGGTGGCCTGGGAACGCCGTCCGACTACGCCGATGACATCTGGTATGCGGACAACATGGCCAAGTACTTCAAGGCATTCTCCGGCCACAGCGATCCGCGCCTGACCGGCCAGTTCCTGGTCTTCGACTTCGACCGCCTGATCGATCGCGCCGCGCAGGTCGGCACCGCATCCGATCCGGCATGCCCCAGTTGCTACTACGCGCCCAGCGAGTATTCAGAGGACATCCGCACCACCGAGAAGACCCGCAGTGCCTACCTGCAGTACCGCACCAGCTTTGACTGGTCGATGCCGCTGCACGTAGCCGCCGGCGTGCGCTATGAGCGCACCGAAGTGGAATCGAACGCGATGGTTCGCGTGCCCACCGGTATCAGCTGGGGCTCGGCCAACGAGCTGAACATCGTCTATGCGGCCGACAGCAGCTTCATCGGTGGCCGTGGCAAGTACGACTACGTGTTGCCCAACGTCGACCTGAAGCTGGACCTCAGCGAATCGCTGGCACTGCGCGGCAGCTACAACCGCACGCTGGGCCGTCCCAGCTGGACCCAGATCCAGAGCGGCCAGTCGCTGGCCGACATCGTGCGCACCCAGGGCGGTACCGCCAGTCGTGGCAACCCGGGCCTGGAACCGCTGATCTCGGACAACTTCGACCTGTCGCTGGAGTGGTACTACGGCGAGGCCAGCTATGCCTCGGTTGGATTCTTCCGCAAGAACATCAAGAACTTCATCAGCGACACGATCGTGCGCGAGAACACCGGGACGCTGCACACCCCGGTGGGCGGTGCGTACTGGAACGAGGCACTGGCCTCCGGCTGCGGCACCACCGACATGCCCTGCATCCGCGACCATATCTTCACCAACCATGCCGGCGATCCCGGCGTGACCTACACCGGCACCAATTCGGCGGGTCAGAAGACCGGCACCATCACCGGTCTGCCGGGAGATCCGATCGCCGGCTTCGACGTCACCGTGCCCGCCAACCAGCACTCGGACCATCTCGATGGCTGGGAAGTGGCGGTACAGCACCTGTTCGGCCAGTCCGGTTTCGGCGTAGCGGCCAACTACACCAAGGTGAAGTCGGGGCTGACCTTCAACAACCTGAGCCTGGGTGACCAGTACCCGATGATCGGCCTGAGCGACTCGGCCAACGTTGTCGCCTTCTATGACAAGAATGCCTGGCAGATCCGCGCGGCATACAACTGGCGCGACAAGTTCCTCAACGGCATCGGCGGCCAGGGGCCCAATCCCAACTACACTGCCGCCTATGGCCAGCTCGATCTGAACATCAGCTACGCGGTAAGTGACCAGCTGACACTGAGCCTGGAGGCGATCAACCTCACCGACGAGACCATGCGCACGTACTCGCGCCATACCAACATGCTGCGCTACGCCACCCAGACCGGCCCACGCTACATGTTCGGCGTGCGCTACAAGTTCTGACCTGTTGCAGGGCCGTGGAGCCGGGCGCCGGCTCGGCCCTGCCGGGCCGGGACGGGGCCGTGCATCCCGACGGAGCCGAGCGTACGCTCGGCTCTACACACCGCTCCGGATTTGCGCGCATGCTGGCCCAACCCCGCCCCATCGATGAAGTGCATGACCTGGGCCCGGCGCAGCTGCACGAGCAGCTGCCCACCTGGACCACACCCAAGGTGATCCGTGGGCTGGTGGCACACTGGCCACTGGTGGCCGCCGCGCGCCGGTCCGCCGCCGAGGCGGTGGCCCACCTTGCCCTGTTCGATCACGGGCAGATGCCGGTGACCACCACCACGGCCGCGCCGGGAGCGGGTGGGCGGCTGTTCTACAACGAGGACATGAGCGGCTTCAACTTCCGCCGCGAGCAGGTGCCGCTGAAAGTGGTGCTGGCCACGCTGCTGAAGTACGCCCACGATCCGTCTCCACCATCGATCTACGTGGCATCGACCACCCTGGACAGCTTCCTGCCTGGCCTGGCCGAGGCCAATCCGCTGCAGCTGGGCGTGGCTGACCCGCTGACCAGCATCTGGATAGGCAACCGCTCGCGCATCGCCGCCCACCAGGATGTGCCGGACAACCTGGCCTGCGTGGCCGCAGGACGTCGCCGGGTCACCCTGTTCGCTCCCGACCAGGTGCGCAATCTCTACATCGGCCCTCTGGATCTCACCCCGGCAGGCCAGGCCATCAGCCTGGTTGACTTCCACGCACCGGATTTCGAGCGCTTCCCACGCTTCGGCCAGGCACAGGCGCAGGTGGCGGAACTGGAGCCAGGCGACGCCGTCTTCATTCCTTCACTCTGGTGGCACCACATGGAAGGGCTGGATGCCTTCAACGTGCTGATCAACAGCTGGTGGCGCCCGGTGCCGTCATGGATGGACTCACCAATGAACGCACTGATGCTGGCGATCCTGGCGTTGCGCGATCTGCCCGAAGCGCAGCGCGCGCAGTGGCGTGTGATGTTCGATCACTATGTGTTCGACGCCAATATGTCGACCAGCGCACATATCCCTACGCAGGCACGCGGCGTACTTGCGCCACTGAGCGAAGAGCGTGCCGGGCAGATCAGGAACATCCTGCGCCAACGCCTGCAACGGTGAGCCCTGCGCGGGGCGCGCACTTCACCCGCGGCGGCCCCGTTTGTGGCGATAATGCAGCCCCGCCTCCGCCGGCACCTGCCCGCGCTGAGCGCCCTCCGCCTCCGTTTGCCCCGCATGCGCCTGATTTCGCCCCGCCTCAACCTGGGCAAGCTGATCCTTGCCCTGGCCCTGCTCAGTGCCATCATTGCCTTGGCCAACACCCTGCTGGCCAGCTACCGGGTGCAGCGCGACCAGCTGGTCGGCAACACACTGGAAGCGAACCGTGTCTATGCCACCAAGCTGGCCG
This sequence comes from Stenotrophomonas sp. CCNWLW162, assembly GCF_037203745.1. Taxonomy (NCBI): domain Bacteria; kingdom Pseudomonadati; phylum Pseudomonadota; class Gammaproteobacteria; order Lysobacterales; family Lysobacteraceae; genus Stenotrophomonas; species Stenotrophomonas sp. CCNWLW162. Next base: position 477,659 of record NZ_JBBCBL010000002.1, read on the forward strand.
AGACCACCCAGAACTTCCTGCTGGCCGCACAGCAGGAGCTGGCCTACGCCGCCACCCGGCTCGGCCAGAGCGACCTCGATCGGGTACAGGCGCAGGACGAAGCCAGCCGCCTGCAGCTGCAGACCAACAGCTTCAACTCATCGCTGGTGGTGGATGCCGACGGCCTGGTGATCGCCACCTCTCCACAGACCCTGCAGCTGCAGGGTGAAATCCTGCACAGCGTCGGCAACAACGCCGCATTGGCGGCGCGCCAGCCGATGATCAGCGACCCGTACCAGTCGGCCACCGGCAAGCTGCTGGTCTCGCTGTCGCACCCGATCTTCGACCGCCAGGGCCACTATCGCGGTTATGTCAGTGGCACCCTGTACCTGCGCCAGCGCAGCGCGCTGCATACGCTGCTGGGCAAGCACTACTACCGCGACGGTTCCTACCTGTACGTGGTCGACCGCCACGGCCGCCTGCTGTACCACGCCGATGGCAAGCGGGTGGGTGACTATGTGGTCGGCAACCCGGCGGTGAAGGCGGTGATTCGCGGCGAACGCGGTGCACAGCAGGTGCGCAACAACCGCGGGGTGTCGATGCTGGCCGGCTATGCACCGGTGCCGGCCACCGGCTGGGGCATCATCGCCCAGCGCCCGACCGAATCCACCCTGCAGCCGCTGTCGCGGTTGATGACCGCAGTGATCTGGAACGCGATCCCGCTGGGCCTGCTGTCGCTGCTGATCACCTGGTGGTTTGCGCGCCGCATCTCGCTGCCGCTATGGCAGTTGGCGCGCAACGTGCAGGGCGGTGAGGACACCGGCAATGCGATCAACCACGTCAGCGGCATTCGTGCCTGGTATTTCGAGGTCGCCCAGCTCAAGCAGGCGGTACTGCACAGCTTCAACGCGCTGCAGGACCGGATCGGCACGCTCAACCGCGCCAGCCGCACCGATCCACTGACCGGCCTGCTCAACCGCCGCGGCCTCCAGCAGGCGCTGGATGCGCTGCAGGTGCAGCGCATCCCGTTCGCGATCCTGGCGCTGGACATCGATCGTTTCAAATCGATCAACGACAGCCACGGCCATGACGTCGGCGACGCCGCCATCGTCCACATCGCCGACCAGATGCGCCGCTACTCGCGCGACAGCGACATCCTCTGCCGCGCCGGTGGCGAAGAGTTCCTGCTGTTGCTGCCGGGCATCGGCACCGAATCGGCGCGGCAGGCCGGCGAGCGCCTGCGCCACCATATTGCCGATCATCCGTTCGAGCCGGTCGGCACCATCACCGTGTCGCTGGGCGTGGCGCATTTCCCGAGCTTCCATGTCGACGCCGAGCAGGCGCTGCGGCTGGCCGACAAGGCGCTGTACCTGGCCAAGGAACAGGGCCGCAACCGGGTGGTGGTGTACCCGTACGCGGACTGAGGCGGCACCGGATACGTCCGGCACCGCCTCCACGCGCCCTCACCCCAGCGGCGTCAGCAGCCGCGGGCCGTCGTTGCGGCCGACCATGTAGACGCCACCTTCGGGCAGTAGATCGGTACCGGACGCCTTCTCGTCTTCGCCTGTCTTCCATGGCGCCTGTTGGCGCGGCCCCGGAATGTAGGCCGACCATCGGCCATACCGCTCTTCCTTCCGGTCGAAGGCATAGCGGACCGGCACCCGCACGGTCCAGAACTCACGATCCCTGTACTCACCGGTGGTCGGCGGATTGAATGTCCAGCCCCGGGCCGTCGCCACGCTGGACTTTGCCAGCACATCGCGCAGCATCTGCATGGTGCGCTCGGGAGCGACCACCGCCAGGTTGGTCTGTTCGGCGATCACATCGGCGACCTTGCCATCGCGTCCCACCTTGACCAGCAGTATCACGTCGCCCTGGCCACGGATTGAAGCCGCCCGTTCCGGGTACGCCGGCGGGCGCATTTTCGCCGCACTTACGTCGTCGCTGGGCCGCGTCTGTTCATTGTCGATGCTGCCGAAGTTGGCATCGACCACCCGGATCTGCATGGTATTGCCGGTCAGGGTCTCGGCCAACAGGCGCAAGCGGACAGCGGTGCGCGCGAGCACAGGCTTGCCATCGACCAGCACTGGCTCGAAGCGCCAGCCCTTGACCGTGCCGTCAACCATTGCCGCCACGTCGGCGGCAACCTTCTCACGGCGATCCAGCTGGAAGCCTTCCACCTGGCCTTCGCGGCCGATATTGATGATACCGCTGAGCGTCATGCTGGCCTCGAGCTGCTTGCGTACTTCACGCGCGGTCTGTGCGTCGGCCACGCCGATGCAGGCGACACCACTGCCCAGGGCCAGCGTCAGGGCCAGGAAAAGGGAAGACCGCATTACACTCACTCCTTGTGCTTGGAGTGCCAAGCCTACCGCAGGCGGCGCTGCAGCTGGCAATGACAATGGCAATCACGCCAGCCGGTGTGCGCCCGCATAGGGCGGCGTATCCGGATAGTCACCGTGGGCGAAGCGTTCCTGCAGGCCCTGCCACCAGCCCGGGTCGAACAGGTGCCGGTAGTGCTCGCGCACCGCTGCCAGCTCTCCGCCCGGCAGGCCCATGAACGGGCCGAAACGCTCGGGAAACACATCGCGCGGCCCCACATGGAACCAGGGCTCGTCGGCCATGGCCTCCTCCGGCGTGCGCGGCTGCGGCCAGGCACGGAACACGCAGTCACTGACCAGGCAGAGCTCGTCGTAGTCGTAGAACACCGCACGGCCATGCCGCGAGACGCCGAAGTTCTTCGGCAGCATGTCGCCGGGGAAGATGTTGTTGCGCGCCATGTCGGTGATTGCCTGCGCGTAGTCGAGCACCGCCGCGCGCACCGCCTCCGCGCCCTGCTCACGCAGGTAGAGGTTCAACGGGCGGAAGCGGCGCTGCACGTAGCACAGGTTGATCTCGACCTCGTCGCCATCCAGTCGCACGCTCTGCGCGCACTGTTGCAGCAGTTCCTCCAGCAATGCCGGAGCGAAGCGGTCACGTGGGAACCGCAGGTGGCGATACGGCTGCGCATCAAGCAGGCGGCCGACACGATCCAGGTTGAATACCAGCGCATATTTTTCTTCCACCTGCTGCCGCGACATCGCCTTGGGCCAGGCGAAGCGGTCGCGGATCAGCTTGAACACCAGCGGGTAGCTGGGCAGAGTGAATACCGCCATGACCATGCCCGGCGTGCCTTCGGCATGCACCAGCCGTTCCTGCGGATGCTCGTTGAAGTGGCGGAAGAAGGTGCGGTAGCGCTCGGTCTTGCCCTGCTTGGCCCGGCCCAGCACGGTATAGATCTCGTCGATCGGCTTGCCCGGCAGCAGGCTGCGCAGGAACACCACGGCATCACCCACCGTGGCCAGATCGGCCTGGAAATAGCTGCGCGAAACGCCGAACAGGTGGGCGACATCGCGGCGCCGGGTCAGTACCGCATCGGCACGCAGGCCACGCTCGTCATTGACCAGCGCGATCACGCACGGCGAGAAGCGATGCTCGCCGAATACCCGGCCGACCAGATAGGCACGGCGCTCGCGGTAGAACACGGTATCCAGCAGCTCGATGCTGCGCACCGGCGTGTCGCCCCAATGCGCGAGATCGTCCTGCAGACGTACGGCAATCGCCGCCGCACAGCGCAGCTGGTGGGCATAGGGAATATCGAAACGGTAATCGGCCAGCACCCGCTGCAGCGCCTCCACCGGTCGCGTCGGCGAGACCGCATAGGTATGCCGGGCAACCGGATGGGTGATCGCATCGGACGGTTCGACATCAAAAGCAATGAACTCCAGCGCCGGATCCACGCCACGAGTGGCGAACAGCCGCCGCGACAACGTGTTGTAGAAGGTCTTGTACAGCTCGGCGTCGATCAGCCCCTGCAGCAGCGCGCTGTACTCCGCGTGCACCTGCAGCCACAGCGCGCGCTCGCCGATCACCTCTCCGGCCAGGCGACGCAGCGCGTCCATCTGTTCGGCGATGCACAGGTCGTACAGGGCAATGCGCTCGACCGCATCCTGGCGGGCGCCAGCCCAGTCGCGCTGCTCGAAGCGCAGGCGGGCGCGAACGGTGATCGCCGCGAAACGGGCGTGGTAATCCTCGAAACCATCGCAGATGGCGCCGGCGATGCGCGGCGCCAGTATGGTTGCGATGACAGGCTCGGACATGCACGACGTACCCGTGGAGGACCGTCTCCACCATACGCTGGCGTGTGCGATGCCGTCGAGCACGAAGGTAGTGCCGGCCGCTGGCCGGCAGCCCCTGGATCGTCGATGGATCGATGCAGATGCCGGCCAGCGGCCGGCACTACCGGCTCAGATCGCCAGTTCGGCCTCCACGTCCTGCACCTTGCGCCGGGCCAGTGCCAGGTTGGACTTGGTACGATCCAGCACGATGTAGAAGAACAGGCCCTGCTTCTTCGCCACCGGGCGCATGATGTGGTACGCCTTGCCCAGCGAGATCAGAATGTCCTCGATGCTGTCGTTTAGGTTCAGCGATGCGGCGGTCTTCATCTTGGCGCGGATCACTTCGGTGTTGCCGGCGGCGGCCACTTCCATGTCCATGCCGGCACCGGCCTCGCCCAGCAGCATGCCGCTCTCGTAGTCGACCAACGCTACTGCCTGCGCGCCGTCGATGCCCATCAGTGCGTTCAACGATTCATTCAATCCAGCCACGTCGCACCCCTTGTCGATGTTGGTTCGAGCCCCTCGTTCCCCTGCGGCCGGGCTCACGATCCGCCGAGTTCGGCCAGGATCGCCTGGCCACATTCCCTGCTCTGCCACAGCACCTGGCCGATCACGCTGCGCTGGTCGCAGGCCGCCATCAGCAGCAACGGCGCGCGCCCCTCGGCGTGGATGGCCAGCATCAGCACCTTGCCGCCCGCCGCTTCCAGCATCAGCGTCTGCAGATCGCCCAGCACCAGCTCGCGCCCCACCGCCGCTGCCAGCGCCAGCATCGCGCTGGTCATCGCCGCCAGCCGCTCGCCGCGCCCTTCGGCACCGGCACTCACCAGCGCAAAACCATCGACGCTGGCCAGCACGACCGTGCGCACGCCTTCCACGCGCTGCTGCAGGTCCTGCAGCAGAGGCTGCAGGCGCTCACGCTGGCCGGCATCGGGCAGTACCGCCATCTGCCCGTCAGCCATGCGCAGCCACCAGTGCGTGCGCTTCCATTTCGCTCATCAATACATCCATCAGCAGCAGTCCCTGTTCGCGGTCACGGGCATCCACCGCCAGCAGCGGCAGCGGCTGGTCATCGAGGTAGGCACGGGCGGCCCAGTCATCCAGCGCGGCGTGTGGCGCCTGATCCAGGTGGGTGACCGCCACCGCCAGTGCCAAGGATGATGCGAACGGGCGCAGCACCTGAAGATAGTCTTCCAGCTCGCTGGCCAGGCCGGCGCGACGCGCATCCAGCAGCAGCACCGCGCCACGTGCGCCCTGCAACAGGATCGGCCACAGGAAATCGAAACGCTGCTGGCCGGGTGTTCCGTACAGGCGCAGGCGCTCACCGTTGGGCAGGTGGATATCGGCGTAGTCCAGCGCTACGGTGGTCGACGCCTTGTCCGCACCCGCACGGTCACTGTTGGCAACGTCAGTGTCGATCACCGCGCCGGCGGCGATGCTGCGCACCAGGGTCGACTTGCCGCTGCCCATCCCGCCCAGCACCACCACCTTGTGCTCACGCATTGCGCTCGCTCCCGCGCAGGTGCCGCCACAAGCGGGCGAGCAGGCCGTTGTCGGTACCGGCGCCGTGCCTCGACGACGCTATCGGTGCGCCCGACGCCACCTGCAACTGTGCATAGCCGCACAGGTAGGCGGCATGGATGAAATCGCGCACCGCTGCGGCCGGCAGCTCGAGCAGCATCGCGCACTCGTCCACCGTGCAGGCCCGCTTGAGCAACAGCGAGCACAGGCGGAAGCCATCGTGGTCGTGCCCCAGCACGCGGAAGTCCGGCCAGCGCAGCAGTTTCACCGACGCGCTGCGCAGGCGTTCATCCAGCGCCTGCCAATGGCGGCTGCGCTGCGCCCATTGCCACAACAGCGGCCGCAGCGGTTGGCGCGGCCGCTCACCCGCCAGCGCCTGCAGGCGCGCCGGCGTCAACGCATCCAGCTGCAGGCGTTCGAAGGCATCGGCCAGGCGTTCCACAAGGGCGGCCGCTGGCTCCTGCAGCAGCACCGCCTGGTCGTGCTCCAGATCCATCAACAGCAACGGCTCGCCCGCATCACTCAGCAGTGCCTGGCCCTGCCGCAGCGGCAGCCGCTCGCGCAGCAGACGGGTGATGGCATGCGCACCATCAGCCAGGCGGATCGGTGCGAGTGCGTGCATGGCCAAGGGCTCCACTGCCAACTGCATGCCGCGCAATGCACGGCCGATGGCACTGTCATCAAGTACGTCCTGGTGGCCATCACCGTCACGCAGCTGGCCCCCCAGGTCCTCGATCCAGCACTGCAGTCGCGGACGCTGCTGACGCATGCGCAGGGCCGCGTTGCGCAGCGCCGGGGTATCGCGGATGACCAGCAGGTCGCAATCATCCAGGTCCTGGCTGCGGCGGATCTGGTCGTCCGGCAGGGCCGATGCCACGCGCAGCCGCTGCAGGAGGGCCTGCTCGCCCTGGATGTCGGTTCCCACCACCAGCACGCGTGCCATCCGTGTTCCCCGTGCGGCCACCTCCCCGGTGGCCTCGCGTCGCCAAGGCTAGGCCATCGCCAGCGGCAGCCGTCGTGATCGACTGCTCAGATCGAGGGCGGTTGCAGATTCACTCTTATCGGTTCTGCGACGGCCATCGCGGGCAAGTTTCATGCCCCTTTGACGGCATTCCGACAGCCGACGGATGTCGCGCTTTTCGGCTGGGGTCAGAGCCCTCTGCGGTGCAGAGGGATCCGACCCCCGCGGCCTGCAAAAAAGAAACCCGCGCCGAAGCGCGGGTTCCGGTATCACGACCGAGCGGCGATGGATCAGCCGCGCAGCTGCTCCAGCGCGGCGTTGAAGGTCGCGCTCGGGCGCATCGCCTTGCTGGCCTTGGCCACGTCCGGACGGTAGTAGCCGCCGATGTCCACGGCCTTGCCCTGCACGGCGATCAGCTCTTCGACGATCTTCTGCTCGTTGTCGGTCAGCGCCTTGGCCAGCGGTGCGAAGCGGGCCTGCAGTGCAACGTCTTCGGTCTGCGCGGCCAGGGCCTGCGCCCAGTACAGCGCGATGTAGAAGTGGCTGCCGCGGTTGTCGATGCCACCCAGCTTGCGCGACGGCGACTTGTCGTTGTCCAGGAACTGGCCATTGGCTTCGTCCAGCGCCTTGGCCAGCACGCGGGCAGCGGCGTTGTCGTAGCGGTTGCCGAGGTGTTCCAGCGACGCGGCCAGGGCCAGGAACTCACCCAGCGAATCCCAGCGCAGGTAGTCCTCTTCAACGAACTGCTGCACGTGCTTCGGGGCCGAACCACCGGCGCCGGTCTCGAACAGGCCGCCACCGGCCATCAGCGGCACGATCGACAGCATCTTGGCGCTGGTACCCAGCTCCATGATCGGGAACAGGTCGGTCAGGTAGTCGCGCAGCACGTTGCCGGTCACCGAGATGGTGTCCTCACCCTTGCGGATGCGGTCCAGCGAGAACGCGGTGGCTTCCACCGGCGGCAGGATGCGGATGTCCAGGCCGGCGGTGTCGTGGTTCTTCAGGTACTGCTCGACCTTGGCGATGACCTGCGCGTCGTGGGCGCGGGCAGCATCCAGCCAGAACACGGCCGGGGTGCTGCTCAGGCGGGCGCGTTCGACGGCCAGCTTGACCCAGTCCTGGATCGGCGCGTCCTTGGTCTGGCACATGCGCCAGATGTCACCGGCTTCCACGGCGTGCTCGAACACCACGGTGCCGGCATCATCGGTGACCTTGACCACGCCGTCGGCGGCGATCTGGAAGGTCTTGTCGTGCGAGCCGTATTCCTCGGCCTTCTGCGCCATCAGGCCCACGTTCGGCACCGAACCCATGGTGGCCGGGTCGAAGGCACCGTGCGCCTTGCAGTCGTCGATGACGGCCTGGTACACGCCGGCGTAGCAGCGGTCCGGAATGACGGCCTTGGTGTCCTGCAGCTTGCCTTCGGCGTTCCACATCTTGCCGGAGTCGCGGATCATCGCCGGCATCGAGGCGTCGACGATCACGTCGCTCGGCACGTGCAGGTTGGTGATGCCCTTGTCCGAGTTGACCATGGCCACGCCCGGACGCTGCGCGTACTCGGCAGCCAGATCGGCTTCGATCGCAGCGCGGGTGGCTTCAGGCAGCGACGGGAGGCGCGCGGCCAGGTCACCGATGCCGTTGTTGGAATCGAAGCCGGCCTGCTTGAGCACGTCGGCATGCTTGGCCAGCACGTCCTTGTAGAACTCGTTGACTGCCACGCCGAACATGATCGGGTCGGAAACCTTCATCATGGTCGCCTTCAGGTGCAGTGAGAACAGCACGCCCTGGGCCTTGGCATCGGCGATCTGCTCACTGATGAACGCGGCCAGCGCCTTGCGGCTCATTACCGCGGCATCGACGATCTCGCCCGCTTTCACCGCGGTCTTTTCCTTCAGCACGACGGTGCTGCCGTCCTTGCCGTGGAAGGTGATCTTCAGCGCACCGGCGTTTGCCAGGGTGGCCGACTTCTCGCTGCCGTAGAAATCACCGGCGGCCATATGCGCGACGTGCGACTTCGAATCCGAGGCCCAGGCGCCCATGCGGTGCGGGTGCTTGCGTGCGTAGTTCTTCACCGACAGCGGTGCGCGGCGGTCGGAGTTGCCTTCGCGCAGCACCGGGTTCACCGCGCTGCCCTTGACCTTGTCATAGCGCGCCTTGTAGTCGCGCTGCTGGTCGTCGGCCGGAGCTTCAGGGTAATCCGGCAGCGGGTAGCCCTGGTCCTGCAGTTCCTTGATGGCCGCCTTCAGCTGCGGCACCGAGGCGGAGATGTTCGGCAGCTTGATGATGTTGGCGTCCGGGGTGGTCGCCAGCTGGCCCAGCTCGGCCAGGTCGTCGTTGACCTTCTGCGCATCGCTCAGCAGTTCCGGGAACAGCGACAGGATGCGGCCGGACAGCGAGATGTCACGGGTTTCCACCGCGATGCCGGCAGTGGAGGTATAGGCGTCGACGATCGGCAGCAACGACTGGGTGGCCAGGAACGGTGCTTCGTCGGTCAGCGTGTAGAGGATCTTGGACATGGGGGACTTGGACTCTGTAGCAGTGCTCAGGGGAAGGCCGGCGCCAGCGCCGGGCCACGTGCAACCGTGTCACTTCCCCCGCCGCCGTCAGGGTGGGCGCGCGGCGGGGAAACCCCTGCATTGTCGCGTTTTCAGCCGCGCGGGGCAAAGCCGCGCCATACGCGGCGGTACTGCAACGCAGTGATTCGTTCGGCCGGGCTTGTGCGGCGGTGATGCGTGGATGAGACCCCGCCATCGCACCATAAAAAAAGACGCAGCCTCGCGGCTGCGTCCATCGTGAGCCCTGCCGGGAGAGAGTCGGCAGGACTTACTTGACCTCGAACTCCTGCGGCGTTCCGGCCGCCTTGCCATCGACGGTGACCTCGGCGCGGTACTTGCCGGCCGGCCAGCCCTTTGCATTCTTGAAGGTGACGTTGGTGGTTTCCGCACCGCTGGTGTTCAGGGTTGCGTTCTGTTCGCCGGCCACCTGGCCGTCCTGGTAGGTCAGCTTCGCGCCAACGGTGACGTTGTTGGCAGCGCCATCGGTCTTGACCGAGACGACGATGTCATCCTTCGGAGCGAACAGCGCCGCCGTTGCAACCGACTTGTCGGCGGCAGCGGTCTTGCCCACGGTGACCGCCGAGACGCTGACAGCAGCGGCTTCTGCCATCGGCGCCGGCGCGCCGGTCATCGGCGCCGGTGCCGTCTCGGCCGGAGCGGTTGCGGCGGGCGCGGCGTTGTTGTCGGTCGACTCTTCTTTCTTCTTGCAACCTACCAGGGCAACGCTGCCCAGCAGGGCGGCGATCAGGGCGGTCTGGAGCGGGGTGGTCTTGATCATTCGGGGTTCCTCCCAGGGATTGTCGGACGGCGTTCGATCGCCGTTTACTTCGGCGGCAGTTTCAGGGTCTGGCCCGGGAAGATCTTGTCCGGGTCGTCAAGCACATCGCGATTGGCTTCGAAGATCTTCTTCCAGGCATTGGCGTCGCCCAGATGCTGCTTGGCGATCTTCGACAACGAGTCACCCTTCTGCACGGTGTAGGTGCCGCCGCTGACGACGTCTGCGGTGCTGTCCACCGAAGCGCTGACGCCAGAGAAGTCTGCCTTCGGCACCTGCTCGGCGGTACTGTCGACGCTGCCACTGACGCCGGAGAAATCGGCTTTCTTCTCGGTACTCATCCACAACTCCCGTTTGCATGACTACGTGGTTCGCACGTTGCCATGACGGTTGTTAAATGGGGATGGTGCAGATGTGAAGCCGCCCCCCGGGGCGGCTGAACAATCGGGGCGGAAGGCACCCGCCGGGCTCGCCGTTGAACCGGTAGTGCCGGCCGCTGGCCGGCTTGGCCTGCACGCGGGTTCCACGCGGTTGCCGGCCAGCGGCCGGCGCTACCCGTAACCGCCTGAGGCGGCTACTGGCGCAGTTCGCGGTAGGTCGCAGCCGGCGCGGCGATGCCAGGGCTGGCGCGCCAAGGGTTGATGTCCAGGCCACCACGGCGCGTGTAGCGGGCTTCCACCTCCAGCCACTGCGGCTGGCAACGCGCGGACACCTCACTGAAGATCCGCTCAACGCACTGCTCGTGGAACTCGGCGTGTTCGCGGTAGCTGATCAGATAACGCAGCAGGCCCGCGCGATCGATCTTCGGCCCACGGTAACGCAGGCTGACGGTGGCCCAGTCCGGCTGGCCTGTCACCGGGCAGTTCGACTTGAGCAGTGCCGAGACCAGGGTCTCCTCCACCACCTCGCCCGCGTCGGCCACGAGGAAGTCCGCCTGCGGCGGGCCGTAGCAGTCGATTTCCACGTCCAGCCCATCGATGGACTCGCCCAGCGGCGCCTCGCGCAGTTCCGGCAGGCCGAACCGCACCTGCACCGGCGCACCGGCGCAGGCCGACAGATCGGTCACCAGGCGTTCGCGCAGTGCCTCGGCGCTGTCGATACGGGTGCTGTTGAGGGAGTTGAGGTACAGCTTGAACGACTTCGATTCGACCAGCCGCGGCGAGGTGCACGGCACCTGCACGGTGGCGACGGCGACCTGCGGCTTGCCGCGCGGGTCGAGCCAGCTCAGCTCGAAGGCATGCCAGCGGTCATGGCCGACGAATGGCAGCGCGGCGTCATCGAGGCCGATCTCGGCGCGGGCGCCGCTGCGGGGGATGGGAAACAGCAGGCCGGGATCGTACTGCGACGGGTAACTGACCTCGCGACCGAGGCTGGAATCCTGGGGGGTGTTCATGGCGCTTATTGTATCGCGCGCAGAGCGGACCTTCGGCCGGGTCGGCCAACGGCGGAGCCCCTCCGTGGTGGGTGGGTTGGTCGCGGGAAGCCCCGACTCCCGGGTGCGGGCCGGGGGGGTGGGGCTGGCGGGGACGCCGTGAATCCGCCCTTGGAGGCTTAGCCGCGCCATCCATGACGCGGATACCCAGCCACCCCCACCCGCCCGGCCCCCAGACACATTTCTGCCGCCGATCCACCACGGGAAAGATCAGAAAAATCAAAATCAAAAGCCGATGCTTCAGACGTTCATGACGTCCGCCGTGTCGACCAAGGTCGACACCTACCAAAGCAGGAGGTCGTTCCAACAGCCGCGGGAAGCTGTCGAAGGCGGGGTGGGTCCGGTTGAGGGGGTGTGAGCGGCATGGATGCCGCGACCAAACCCCCAAGGACGGGTTTACGGCGTCCCCCTCAACCGGACCCACCCCGCCATCCCACGGAATGCCAGCCTTTGCTGTTGCTCCGGCTGTTGCCGTTGCCTCTGCGGGTGCAGGGCTGCAAGCCCTGCCGGTAACCCTCACCCCGCCGGGGTGCCGGCACCGTGCAGGTAATCCAGGCTCACCTGCAGCAGCGCGCGCAGTCCCACATCCAGCGCCTTCTCATCCAGCAGGAACTTCGGCGAATGATTCGCCGGTGCCGTCGCCGGATCGATGCCCACGCTGGTCGAACCGACGAAGAAGAACATGCCCGGCACTTCCTTCGCATACAGCGAGAAATCCTCCGCGCCCATCTGCAGCGGCGGCTCGTACACATTGTCCTTGCCCACCACCGCCTGCAGGCTCGGCAGCATCTTCGCGGTCAGTGCCGGGTCGTTCACCGTGGCCGGGTTGCCTTCCGACTCGTAGATGTCGGTCACCGCCTTTGCACCGTGCGCGGCGGCGGTGTGCTCGGCCACGTTGCGCAGGTCGGCGAAGATCTGCTGGCGCATGCCTTCGTCGAAGGTGCGGATGGTGCCCACCATCTCCACTTCATCCGGAATGATGTTGTAGCGGATGCCACCATTGATCGCGCCGAAGGTCAGCACCGCCGGCTGCTTGGACAGGTTGGCGCGGCGGCTGACGATGGTCTGCGCGGTGCCGACCAGGTCGGCGGTGGCCACGATCGGATCCACGCCATTCCACGGCGCCGAGCCATGCGTCTGCCGACCGATCACCTTGATTCCGAAACGATCCGAGGCAGCCATCAACGGACCACCACGCACGGCGATCTGCCCAGCCTGCACGCTGGAGAACACGTGCAGGCCGAACACCGCTTCCGGCTTGAAGTCGGCGAACAGGCCTTCCTTCAGCATCAGTGCGGCACCGCCCTCCTCCGGCGGCGGAGCGCCCTCTTCGGCCGGCTGGAAGATCAGCATCACCTGGCCCGGCAGATCCTTCTTCATCGACACCAGTGCTTCGGCCACGCCCAGCAGGGTGGCGGTGTGCGCGTCATGACCACAGGCATGCATCACGCCCACGGTCTGCCCGCGATACTGGTCGGTGGCCTTGGAGGCGAACGGCAGGCCGGTCTGTTCGGTCACCGGCAGCGCGTCCATGTCCGCGCGCAGGGCGATCTTCGGCCCGGGCTTGCCGCCTTCGATGATCGCCACCACGCCGTGGTGGGCGATGCCGGTCTTCGGCTTCAGGCCCATCGCACGCAGGCGCTTGGCGACCTCGGCCGAGGTGCGTACCTCCCGGTTGGACAGCTCCGGATGCTGGTGGAAGTCGCGCCGCCACTCCACCACCTTGGCCTGCAGTCGCTGGGCGGCGGCGGTCACTTCCGGGCGCTGCGCGTCCTGGGCATGGGCGAGGGCCGGCAAGGCCAGCAGCAGGGCGGACAGCAGCAACGAACGGCGCATCACGATCTCCACGGCAGGGGGTTCCAGCTGAATGTAGGGCAACGCCGCCGCCACGGGAACCTCCGCGGCCGGATCCGGTCTTAGCGCCCGTCCCATCCGTCATGCAGGAAACGTGATGTGGCACAGGTATGCTTTGCGCAATGCCAACCGGGGCCGTGCCCCGTCCAGCCCTCTTGGAGTCCTTGAATGTCACGTGTTTGGAAGATCGTGCTGCTGGTCGTGGCGGTACTGGTGCTGGCTGTGGTCGGCCTGCGCGTACTCGGCGGGGGCAAGGACAAGGCCGGTGGCCCGGCGGCAGCTGCGCGCCAGGGTGGCGAGGATCCGGATGCCGGCCCGGTGCCGGTGACTGTGGTGGATGCGGCACGCCAGGACGTGCCGGTCTATGCCAGTGCCCTGGGCACGGTGACCGCGATGAACACCGTCACCGTCAGCCCGCAGGTTGGCGGCCAGCTGATGAGCCTGAACTTCCGCGAAGGCCAGGAAGTGAAGAAGGGCGATGTGCTTGCGGTGATCGACCCGCGCACCGCCCAGGCCAGTTATGACCAAGCGGTGGCTTCCAAGCGCCAGAACGAAGCGCTGCTGGCCACTGCGCGTTCCAACTACCAGCGCTCGAACGCGCCGGAGTATCGCCAGTTCGTCGCCAAGACCGATCTGGATACACAACGAAACCAAGTGGCACAGTATGAAAGCGCGGTGGCGGCCAACGAGGCCAGCATGCGCTCGGCGCAGGTGCAGCTGCAGTACACCAAGGTCACCGCGCCGATCACCGGTATCGCCGGCATCCGTGCGGTCGACGCCGGCAACGTGGTCAGCGCCGGCACCGCGCTGGTCACGCTGACCCAGATCCATCCGATCCACGTGCTGTTCAACCTGCCCGAGCGCCAGCTCGGCGATGTGCGCCAGGCGCAGGCCGCCGGTGCGGTACCTGTCGCGGCACTGGACCGCGCCGATTCGCATGTGCTGTCCGGCGACGGCAAGCTCGACGTGGTCGACAACCTGATCAGTGCCGACAGCGGCACGTTCAAGGCGCGCGCGATCTTCGACAACACCGACAACGGCCTGTGGCCGGGCCAGTTCGTCAACGTACGCATGCAGCTGCGCACGATTGCCGGTGGCGTGGTCATTCCGACCCAGGCGGTGCTGCGTGGCCCGGACGGCGAGTACGTCTATGTGGTGCAGGGCGACAACTCGGTGAAGATGCAGGCCGTGCGCAGCGGCGTGGAAGTGGGTGACAGCCAGGTGCAGATCGCCGAAGGCCTGAAGGGCGGCGAGCGGGTGGTCAGTGAAGGCCAGTTCCGCTTGAAGCCGGGCAGCAAGGTCACCGCGCTGAAGCCGGGCGAAACCCCGGCGGTGCCGACCGAAGCCGAGCTGAAGGCGGCCGAGCAGAAGAACGCTGGCGGCGGTGGCCGTCGTGGCGGCGGCCCGCGCTGAGCGCAGGCTACCGACCTCCCTCGCGCCGGCAAGCCTGCCGGCGCCGACATTGAAGTGCCAGCAAGGATCAGTCCGTGGGCTTTTCGACGATCTTCATCCGCCGTCCCATCGCCACCTCGCTGTTGATGGCGGGCCTGTTGCTGCTGGGCATCCTCGGTTACCGCAAGCTGCCGGTGTCGGCGCTGCCGGAAATCGATGCGCCCAGCCTGGTGGTCACCACCCAGTACCCCGGTGCCAACGCGACCACGATGGCCTCGCTGGTCACCACCCCGCTGGAGCGCCAGTTCGGGCAGATCTCCGGGCTGGAGCTGATGACCTCCGACTCGTCGGCCGGGTTGTCCACGATCATCCTGCAGTTCTCGATGGACCGCGACATCGACATCGCCGCGCAGGACGTGCAGGCGGCGATCCGCCAGGCCACCCTGCCCTCGTCGCTGCCCTACCAGCCGGTCTATAACCGGGTGAATCCGGCGGACGCGGCCATCGTCACCCTGAAGCTGACCTCGGACACGCGCCCGCTGCGCGACGTCAACAACTACGCCGACTCGATCCTCGCCCAGCGCCTTTCGCAGGTGCAGGGCGTGGGCCTGGTCTCGATCGCCGGCAACGTGCGCCCGGCCGTGCGCATCCAGGTCAATCCGGCGCAGCTGTCGAACATGGGCCTGACCCTGGAGCAGCTGCGCAGCGCGCTGACCCAGGCCAACGTCAACGCACCGAAGGGTTCGTTGAACGGCAAGACCCAGTCCTACAGCATTGGCACCAACGACCAGCTGTCCAGCGCCGCCGAGTACCGCGACACCATCATCAGCTACAAGAACGGCCGTCCGGTGCGGCTGTCGGACGTGGCCCAGGTGATCGATGGCGTTGAGAACGATCAGCTGGCCGCCTGGGCCGATGGCAAACCGGCGGTGCTGCTGGAAGTGCGTCGCCAGCCCGGCGCCAACATCGTGCAGACCGTCGAGCGCATCCGCGCGATCCTGCCGCAGCTGCAGGGCGTGTTGCCAGCCGACGTGCACCTGCAGATCTTCAACGACCGTACCGAGACCATCCGCGCCTCGGTGCATGAAGTGCAGTTCACCCTGATCCTCACCATCGGCCTGGTGGTAGCGGTGATCTTCGTGTTCCTGCGCCGGCTGTGGGCCACGATCATTCCCTCGGTGGCGGTGCCGCTATCGCTGGCCGGCACCTTCGCGGTGATGGCCTTTGCCGGCATGTCGCTGGACAACCTGTCGCTGATGGCGCTGGTGGTGGCCACCGGCTTCGTGGTCGACGATGCGATCGTGATGATCGAGAACATCGTGCGTTACATCGAGCAGGGCAAGAGTGGCAAGGAAGCGGCCGAAATCGGTGCGCGCCAGATCGGCTTCACCGTGCTGTCGCTGACCGTTTCGCTGGTGGCGGTGTTCCTGCCGCTGCTGCTGATGCCCGGCGTCACCGGCCGCCTGTTCCATGAGTTCGCGTGGGTGCTGAGCATCGCCGTCGTGCTGTCGATGCTGATCTCGCTGACGCTGACGCCGATGATGTGCGCTTACCTGCTCAAGCCCGACGCGCTGCCCGAGGGCGAGGACGCGCATGAGCGTGCGGCCGCCGCCGGCAAGCAGAACCTGTGGACGCGCACGGTGGGCCTGTACGAACAGAGCCTGGACTGGGTGCTGGGCCACCAGCGCCTGACCCTGGCCGTGGCCGGCGGCGCGCTGGTGCTGACCGTGCTGCTGTACGTGCTGATTCCCAAGGGCCTGCTGCCCGAGCAGGACACCGGCCTGATCACCGGCGTGGTCCAGGCCGACCAGAACATCGCCTTCCCGCAGATGGAGCAGCGCACCAAGCAGGTGGCCGAAGCACTGCGCCAGGACCCGGACGTGACCGGCGTGTCGGCGTTCATCGGTGCTGGCAGCATGAACCCCACGCTCAACCAGGGCCAGCTGTCGATCGTGCTGAAGGAACGCGGCGAGCGTGACGGCCTGGACAAGATCCTGCCGCGCCTGCAGAAGGCCGTCGCCGGCATTCCAGGTGTCGCGCTGTACCTGAAGCCGGTACAGGACGTGACCCTGGATACCCGCGTGGCTGCCACCGAGTACCAGTACTCGCTGTCGGACGTGGATTCGGCCACGGTGGCCACCCAGGCCACGCGCCTGACCGAAGCACTGCGCAAGCGCCCGGAACTGGCCGACGTCGACAACAACCTGTCCAACCAGGGCCGTGCGCTTGAGCTGAACATCGACCGCGACAAGGCCAGCGTGCTGGGCGTGCCGATGCAGACCATCGACGACACCCTCTATGATGCGTTCGGCCAGCGCCAGATCTCGACCATCTTCACCGAGCTCAACCAGTATCGCGTTGTGCTGGAAGTGGCGCCGGAGTTCCGCACCAGCACCGCGCTGATGGAACAGCTGGCCGTTGCCTCCAATGGTGCCGGTGCACTGACAGGCACCAATGCCACCAGCTTCGGCCAGGTCACCTCGTCCAACTCGTCGACCGCTACGGGCATCGGTGCGCAGAACACCGGTATCACCGTCGGTGCCGGCAACATCATCCCGCTGTCGGCGCTGGCCGAGGGCAAGGTCAGCAGCGCGCCACTGCTGGTCAGCCATCAGCAGCAGCTGCCGGCGGTGACGGTCTCGTTCAACGTGGCACCGGGCTATTCGCTGTCCGAAGCGGTGCGGGCGATCCAGGAAACCAAGGACAACCTGGACATGCCCACCCACCTGCATGCCGAGTTCATCGGCAAGGCTGCCGAATTCACCGGCAGCCAGACCGATGTGGTGTGGCTGCTGCTGGCGTCGCTGGTGGTGATCTACATCGTGCTGGGCGTGCTGTACGAGAGCTACATCCACCCGATCACGATCATCTCCACGCTGCCGCCGGCCGGTGTTGGCGCGCTGCTGGCGCTGATGCTGTGCGGGCTGAGCCTGTCGGTGGATGGCATCGTCGGCATCGTGCTGCTGATCGGCATCGTCAAGAAGAACGGCATCATGATGGTGGACTTCGCGATCGAGGCACGCCGCGCCGGTGCCAACGCGCACGAAGCGATCCGCCGCGCCTGCCTGCTGCGTTTCCGCCCGATCATGATGACCACCGCCGCGGCCATGCTCGGCGCCCTGCCGCTGGCGCTGGGTACCGGCATCGGTTCGGAGCTGCGCCGCCCGTTGGGCATCGCCATCGTCGGCGGCCTGCTGCTGTCGCAGCTGGTGACCCTGTACACCACTCCGGTGATCTACCTGTACATGGAGCGCTTCTCCGAGTGGCTGGCACGCCGCCGTGAACAGCGCGCACTGCGCGATGGTTCACTGCAGGAGCCGCAGGCATGATCCACGCCCCACTGCCGTGGTGGCCCGCACGATGAACCTGTCCGGCCCCTTCATCCGCCGTCCGATCGGCACCGCGCTGCTGGCCATCGGCCTGTTCATGGTCGGCCTGATCTGCTACCTGCGGCTGGGCGTATCGGCGCTGCCGAACATCGAGATCCCGGTGATCTTCGTGCACGCCAGCCAATCGGGCGCAGATGCGGCGACCATGGCCTCGACGGTCACCGCACCGCTGGAGCGCCACCTCGGCCAGCTGCCCGGCATCGACCGCATGCGCTCGTCGAGTTCGGAAGGCAGCTCGCTTGTGTTCATGATCTTCCAGAGCGGCCACAACATCGATTCGGCCGCGCTGGACGTACAGACCGCGATCAATTCTGCACAGGCCGACCTGCCCTCGGGCATGGGTTCGCCGATGTACCAGAAGGCGAACCCGAACGACGATCCGGTCATCGCCATCGCGCTGACCTCGCAAACGCAGTCGGCCGACGAGCTGTACAACGTCGCCGACTCACTGCTGGCCCAACGCATCCGCCAGATCAGCGGCGTGGCCTCGGTCGACATCGCCGGTGCCTCGACGCCGGCGGTGCGTGTGGACGTCAACCTGCGCCTGATGAACGCGCTGGGCCTGACCGCCGATGACCTGCGCAACGCGGTGCGTGCGGCCAACGTGACCTCACCCACCGGCTTCCTCAGCGATGGCAACACCACCACCGCGATCATCGCCAACGATTCGGTCGCACGCGCTGCCGACTTCGCCGACCTGGTGGTGAAGACCCAGGGCGACGGCCGGGTGATCCGCCTGAAGGACATCGCCAACGTCTACGACGGCCAGCAGGACGCCTACCAGGCCGCGTGGTTCGACCACAAACCGGCGGTGGTGATGTACGTGTTCACCCGCGCCGGCGCCAACATCGTGGAGACCGTAGACCGGGTCAAGGCGCAGATCCCGACCCTGCGCGACTACCTGCAGCCCGGCACCACGATGACGCCGTACTTCGATCGTACGCCGACCATCCGCTCGTCGCTGCATGAAGTGCAGATCACCCTGCTGATCAGCCTGGCGATGGTGGTGCTGACCATGGCGCTGTTCCTGCGCCGGCTGGCACCCACGCTGATCGCCGCAGTGACCGTGCCGCTGTCGCTGGCCGGTGCCGCGCTGGTGATGTACGTGATGGGCTTCACCCTGAACAACCTGAGCCTGCTGGCGCTGGTGATCGCGATCGGCTTCGTGGTCGATGATGCGATCGTGGTGATCGAGAACATCATGCGCCACCTCGACGAGGGCATGCCGCGCATGCAGGCGGCGCTGACCGGTGCCCGCGAGATCGGCTTCACCATCGTCTCGATCACCGCCTCGCTGGTGGCGGTGTTCATCCCGCTGCTGTTCGCCAGCGGCATGATGGGTGCGTTCTTCCGCGAGTTCACCGTTACCCTGGTCGCGGCCATCGTGGTGTCGATGGTCGTCTCGCTGACGCTGACCCCGGCGCTGTGCAGCCGCTTCCTCAGTGCCCATGATCACAAGGCAGCGCCGTCGCGCTTCGGCCGTTGGCTGGATGCCGGCCACGAGCGCATGCTGCGCATCTACACCGTATTCCTCGACTTCTCGCTGCGCCACGCGTTGCTGCTGTCGTTGACGCCGCTGATCCTGATCGGCGTCACCATCTTCCTGTTCGGCGCAGTGAAGAAGGGCGCGTTCCCTCCGCAGGACACCGGCCTGATCTGGGGCCGCGCCAACTCCAGTGCCACCGTCTCCTTCGAGGACATGGTCGCCCGCCAGCGTCGCATCACCGACATGCTGATGGCCGACCCGGCGGTGAAGACCGTGGGCGTACGCCTGGGCAGCGGCCGCCAGGGCTCCAGCGCACAGTTCAACGTCGAGCTGAAATCGCGCAAGGAAGGCCGCCGCGAAACCACCGCACATGCACTGGCACGCTTGAGCGCCAAGGCCGACCGTTACCCCGACCTGCAGCTGCGCCTGCGTGCGATCCAGGATCTGCCCAGCAACGATGGCGGCGGCTCCAGCCAGGGCGCGCAGTACCGTATCTCGCTGCAGGGCAATGACCTGGCGTCCCTGCAGGAATGGCTGCCCAAGCTGCAGGCGGAACTGAAGAAGAACCCGAAGCTGCGCGATGTCGGCACCGATGTCGACAATGCCGGGCTGCGCCAGAACATCGAGATCGACCGCGCCAAGGCTGCGCGCCTGGGCGTATCGGTCGGCGCCATCGATGGGGCGCTGTACGGCGCGTTCGGCCAGCGCCAGATCTCGACGATCTACTCGGACATCAATCAGTACAGCGTGGTGGTCAACGCCCTGCCCTCGCAGACCGCTACGCCGGCAGCGCTGGACGAGGTGTACGTGCGGGCGCGCAACGGCGAGATGGTGCCGATCACGGCGATGGCCAAGCAGGTGCCGGGGCTGGCGCCGTCGCAGATCACCCACGAGAACCAGTACACGACGATGGACCTGAGCTACAACCTGGCGCCGAACGTGAGCATGGGTGAGGCCAAGGCGATCATCGACGCGACCGTGGCCGGCATGCGCATGCCCGGCGACATCCGCCTGGCCGATGATGCGGGCTTCGGGTTCAACTCCGATCCCAGCGACATGCTGATCCTGGTGTTTGCCGCGATCCTGACCGTGTACCTGGTGCTGGGCATGCTGTACGAGAGCCTGATCCATCCGGTCACCATCCTGTCCACGCTGCCGGCGGCCGGAGTGGGCGCGCTGCTGGCGCTGTTCGGCACCAACACCGAACTGTCGGTGATCTCGATGATCGCACTGGTGCTGCTGATCGGCATCGTCAAGAAGAACGCGATCATGATGATCGACTTCGCGCTGGTGGCGCAGCGCGAGCATGGGCTGGCCCCGCGCGAAGCGGCACGCGAGGCCAGTATCGTGCGCTTCCGCCCGATCATGATGACCACGATGGTGGCGATCCTGGCCGCCGTACCGCTGGCGATCGGCCTCGGCGAAGGGTCCGAGCTGCGGCGCCCGCTGGGTATCGCGATGATCGGCGGCCTGCTGTTCTCGCAGAGCCTGACGCTGCTCAGCACACCAGCGCTGTACGTGATCTTCTCGTGCCTGGCCGAACGCTGGCGGGCACGCCGCGCACGCAAGCGCGAAGCGAAGCTGCTCAAGCGCGCGCAGCGGGCGTAGAAGGGTCATCCACGCATGGCGTGGATCTACTACTGGTAGAGCCGGCCGCTGGCCGGCTTTCTCCATACAGCCAATCTGCCGGCCAGCGGCCGGCACTACCGTGGATGCAGATGGTGGGTGTGGATGGTGGGTGCGGACCGTTGGTCCGCACGCCTCCGGGTTTGACGCGCCGTAACGAAAAGAGAACAATTCTCATCCAGCCATGGTCCTGCGCCCCGTTGTGGCGCCCCGCTGCCGGCTTCCGGCACGCCTGTGTGATCCCAGCCACTGCCCCTTCCCCCACCCGTGGGCGGATGGCCCGTGGCCGTCCGTCGAGGACCACCATCGATGCTACCTTCCCGTTCCCCCCGCCTGGCCCTGCTGGCCGTTGCCCTTTCCGCCGCCTGTGCCGCCCACGCCGAAGTGCCGGCCGGCAGCCGTAGCGCCACCGATCTGGATGCGGTGAAAGTCACTGCCGAGCGCACCCATACCGACGCCGGCGCACTGGGCGACCGCGCCCTGCGCGACACTCCGTTCGCGATCACCGCGGTTGGCCGCGAGCAGATAGAGCAGCGCCAGGTGGTCTCGCTGGGTGAAGCCTTCCTGCTCGACCCCTCGGTCAGCACCCAGGTCAGCGCCTATGCCAGTGGCTGGAGCTCGCCGATCCGCAACCGCGGTCTGGAGCTGAACTACGACAGCTACCGGGTCAATGGCCTGCAGGTCTCGTCCTGGGGCACCGAATGGCCACTGGAAGTAATGGAACAGGTCGATCTGCTGAAAGGCCCGGGCGGATTCCTGTATGGCTTTGGCACCCCCGGCGGCATCGTCAACTACATCACCAAGAAGCCAACCGACACGCCCACGTTCTCCGCCCAGCTGGGCTGGCGCGAACAGGGCATCGTCAGCGGCGGCATCGACGTTGGCGGCCGCTTCGGCAACGAGCAGATGTTCGGCTACCGCTTCAACGCCTTCCAGGAAAAGGGCGAGACCTTCAACGGCGGGCATGTCGATCGCAAGGTCGGCGCGCTGTCGCTGGACGCGCGCCTGAGTGATGCGCTCACCTGGACCTTCGACGGTGTGTTCCAGTCGCGCGACCTGCGCGAGGAATCGCCGCAGTACTACTTCCGTGGCCTGACCTCGTTGCCGCGGCCGATCTCTGGAGATACCGACAACAGCGTGCCCGGCACCTACTACGACACACGCTCCAGCCTGCTGTCGACCGGCTTGAACTGGCAGATCAACAGTGACTGGAAGGCCAGCCTGAGTTATGGCGTCACCACTTCATGGAATGACGTCAACAAGATCTTCGCCTACATCGATGATCTCAACGGCGACTACGACGTCAATGTCTACGAACTGGGTGGCAAGAGCGAGTGGAAGCTGGCCCAGGCGATGTTGCAGGGCAGCTTCCGCACCGGTCCGCTGCAGCATCAGGTGGTGGCAGGCATCAGCCACCAGACCGGGCTGGGCTGGGACCGTCCCTACGAGTGGAACCTGATCGGCCGCGCCAACCTGTACCAGCGCCATGCCATCCGCCACGACGCCGTCGGTTCGCGGGTGATGACCCGCGGCGACGAGACGGTGCAGCAGGCGGTGTTCGCAAGCGATACGGTGAACCTCGGCAGCGGCTGGTCGGTGCTGGCGGGCTGGCGCTACAACGACTTCGAAACCAAGGGGCGATACCACACCTACCCGGTCACCCCGACCTACGCCGTGATGTTCAAGCCCAGCGAGGCGGTCACCCTTTACGCCAGCTACATCGAGTCGCTGGAGGCGGGCAGCCGCGTAGGCAACAGCTACATCAACGCCGGTGACGTGCTCGATCCCACCATCAGCAAGCAGTACGAGATCGGTGCCAAGGTCGAAGCGGCGCGTTGGAATGCGAACGTGGCCGCGTTCCGGCTGGAACGTGGTGCCAACATCGATGAGCTCACGCCGGCCGGCAAGCGCCTGGTGCAGGATGGCGTCACGCTGTACGAAGGCATCGAAGCCAGTGCCGACCTGCACCTCAACGATGCACTGACGGTCGGCGGCGGCGTCACCTGGCTGGATCCGACCTACGACAAGCTGTCCCCGGGCAGCGCCGCACAGGAAGGCAACCGTACCGCCGGTGCTGCGCGCTGGAGCGGCGTACTGCACGCCACCTACCAGCTGCCCTGGGTAGACGGTTTGGAGACCTATGCCGCCGTGCGCTACTACGGCGATGTCTGGTACGACGCCGACAACACCCTGAAGCTGCCCGACTACACGCTGGTGAACGCAGGCATCGGCTATCGCCTGCTGGCGTCAGGCCATCCGGTGACCCTGCGTGCCAGCGTCGAGAACCTGGCCAACCGCAGGTACTGGTCCAACGCCGGCGCCGGCCTGCCGCGCACGTTCGCGGTGAGCGTGCGTTGGGAGATGTGATCCAACGGTAGCGCCGCGCTGCGCCCTCGCCGGGCACGGCCCGGCGCTACCGGATTTCACGCAAGGCCCGCAATAATGGGGGCATTCCGCCTCCCGAGCCTGCATGTCCGCCCGCCAATCCAGTCTCAGTCGCCTGTGGGCCCACGAGAAGGCCAGTTATGGCCTGCGGGTGTTCATCGCCCTGACCGCAGCTGTCGCCGTGTGCTGGCAGCTGGATGCACTGACCGCGCTACCCGGCGTGTTCCTGGGCATCATCGCCAGCGCCATCGCCGAGACCGATGACAACTGGTGGGGCCGGACCAAGGCCGT
Organism: Stenotrophomonas sp. CCNWLW162; assembly: GCF_037203745.1. NCBI lineage: Bacteria > Pseudomonadati > Pseudomonadota > Gammaproteobacteria > Lysobacterales > Lysobacteraceae > Stenotrophomonas > Stenotrophomonas sp. CCNWLW162. The sequence goes on from NZ_JBBCBL010000002.1 coordinate 501,456, forward strand.
GGCGCTGTCGCTGTTGTGCTTCTGCCTCGCCGCGGCTTCGGTGATCTGGCTGTTCCCATGGCCGTGGATCTTCATCGCCGCGCTGGCGCTGTCCACCTTCGGCCTGACCCTGCTCGGTGCGCTCGGCGAGCGCTATGCGTCCATCGCCCAGGCCACGGTGACGCTGGCGATCTACACCATGATCGGGCTGGAACAACACGGTGCCAGCGATCTGCACAGCGCGCTGGAAGCGGTCAGCCACCTGCTGGCCGGTGCGGTCTGGTACGGCCTGCTGTCGATCCTGTGGACCACGCTGTTCGCCAACCGGCCGGTGCGCGAACGGGTGGCGCGCCTGTATGTGGAACTGGGCCGCTACCTGCAGCTGAAGGCCGCGCTGTTCGAACCGGTGCGCGAGGCCGACCTGCAGCGTCGCCAGCTGGACCTGGCCGAACAGAACCGGCGCGTGGTCGGTGCGCTCAACGAAGCCAAGACCGCGATCCTGGCCCGCTTCGGTCGCTCCGGCCGGCCCGGCGTCAATTCCGGCCTGTACCTGCGCCTGTACTACATGGCGCAGGATTTCCATGAGCGCGCCAGTTCCTCGCATTACCCGTACGGCGCGCTGGTCGATGCGTTCTTCCACAGCGACGTGCTGTACCGCTGCCAGCGCCTGCTCGACCTGCAGGGCCAGGCCTGTGCGCGGCTGGGCGAGGCGATCCGCCTGCGTCGTCCGTTCGTGTATGGCGAAAGCAACCAGCAGGCCGGGCGCGACCTGGCCGATGCGCTGGCCTACCTGCGCGACCAGCAGCGTCCGCAATGGCAGCGCCTGCTCGGCTCGCTGGACCTGCTGGTGCACAACCTGCGCAGCATCGAGCGCCGCCTGCTCGATGCGGAGCGTTCCGAGGCCAGCCTCGACAACGTTGACACCCGCCTGCGCGACAGCAACCCGCATAGCCTGCGCGAGATGGGCGTGCGTATCCGCCAGCAGCTCACGCCGGGCTCGGTGCTGTTCCGCCATGGACTGCGCATGGCGCTGGCACTGATCGCCGGCTTCGCTGCGATCCGCTTGTTCAATGCACAGAACGGCTCGTGGGTGCTGCTGACCATCGTGTTCGTGTGCCGTCCCAACTTCGGTGCAACCCGCCAGCGCCTTGCACAACGCATCGTCGGCACGCTGTTCGGCCTGGTGCTGACCTGGGCACTGCTGCAGCTGTTCCCGCAGCTGCACGTGCAGCTGCTGATCGCGCTGCTGTCGGCGCTGCTGTTCTTCTTCACCCGCACCGACCGCTACCTGGTAGCGTCGGCGGCGATCACGGTGATGGCACTGACCTGCTTCAACCTGATCGGCGACGGCTTCGTGCTGATCGTGCCGCGCATGGTCGATACGCTGCTGGGCTGTGCGATCGCCGCTGCGGCCGCGTTCCTGATCCTGCCCGACTGGCAGGGCCGGCAACTGCATCTTGTACTGGCGCGGGTGCTGGATACCGCTGCGCGCTATCTGGATTCGGTGCTGGGCCAGTACCGCAGCGGCATGCGCGACGACCTGGCCTACCGCATCGCCCGCCGCGACATGCACAACGCCGACGCCGCGCTGTCTACCGCGCTGTCGAACATGCTGCGCGAACCCGGCCACGTGCGCCGCAACCTGGACGCCGGCTTCCACTTCCTGGCGCTGTCCAACACGCTGCTCGGGCACCTGTCGGCCCTGGGTGCGCACCGCGACCAGGTGGACAGCTACGCCGGCGATCCGCTGGCACTGGCTGCCGGTGAGCGCGTGCGCAAGGCGCTGCAGCAGCTGGCGACGGCCCTGACCGCACGGCAGCCGGTCGCAGAGGAGGACAATGATGCCGACCGCGCGGTGGCCGCCGAGCTGGAGCAGATTGACGAGGCGATGCCGCCGAAGCTGCAGTTGATCCGCACGCAGATGGCGCTGGTGCTGCGGATGCTGCCGAAGGTGCGCGCGGCGGCCAATGAGGCGGTACGCACGCTCACCTGACAGCCTGCCGCCGTGCATCGCCCGGTGCTACCGCCAACGCAACATCGCGTTGCATCCAGCGCTGCATCCCGATCACGCAGCCACGCGGATACTGCGTGATCCCCCTGCCCCGGATTCCTCCATGAAGATCGAACTCAGCAGCCGTACCGCGCTGGTCACCGCCTCCACCGCCGGCATCGGCCTGGCGATTGCCCAGGGCCTGGCCGTCGCCGGTGCGCGGGTCATCCTCAATGGCCGCAGCACCGACAGCGTCGAGCGCGCCCGCCAGCGCCTGCTCGACGCCGTTCCAGATGCCGACGTGCTCGGCGTGGCTGCCGACCTGTCCGATGCGGCCGGTGTCGATACGCTGCTGGCCGGCTTGCCCAAGGTCGACATCCTGGTCAACAACGCCGGCATCTTCGGCCCCGAGGACTTCTTCGAGACCGACGATGCGACCTGGGAGCGCTACTGGCAGACCAACGTGATGTCCGGCGTGCGCCTGTCGCGGGCGCTGCTGCCGGCGATGGTCGATGCTGGCTGGGGCCGCGTGCTGTTCATCTCTTCCGAGTCGGCCCGCAACGTTCCCGCCGACATGATCCATTACGGGGTCAGCAAGACCGCGCAATTGTCGTTGTCGCGCGGCCTGGCCAAGCGCGTGGCCGGCAGCGGTGTCACCGTCAACGCGGTGCTGCCCGGCCCCACCCTGTCCGATGGTTTCGCGGCGATGTTCGAAGATGAACGCCAGCGCAGCGGCAAGCCACTGGAGCAGATCGGCCGCGAGTTCGTGATGGCGCACCGGCCGTCTTCGGTGATCCGGCGCACCGCCACGGTTGAGGAAGTGGCCAACATGGTGGTGTACCTGGCCTCGCCGCAGGCCTCGGCCACCTCCGGCGCGGCGCTGCGCGTGGATGGCGGCGTGGTCGACGATATCGTCTGACACCTTTCAAAGTGTGCGGACCAACGGTCCGCACCCACAGGTCCGCACCCACAGCGGATAGGCAGGAATGCTAGGCTGCGCCGGTCAAGGAGGCTCCATGTCCGGTCACAACCAGTTCGCCCTGCTGCGCCAGCGCCGTTTCCTGCCGTTCTTCGTCGTCCAGGCGCTCGGTGCGTTCAACGACAACGTATACCGGCAGGCGATCATCAGCATGTTGCTGTTCATGGCCGTGCCGGAGGAAGAACTGGGGCTGTACGCCACGCTGGCACCGGCCATCTTCATCCTGCCGTACTTCCTGTTCTCGGCACTGGCCGGGCAGATCGCCGACAAACTTGAGAAATCGCGGCTGATCGTGATCACCACCAGCATGGAGATCGTGATCATGTCGCTGGCGGCCACCGGGTTCCTCACCCAGAGCCTGCCGGTGCTGCTGATCGCGCTGTTCTGTACCGGCATGCAGTCGACGTTGTTCGGCCCGGTGAAGTACTCGGTGCTGCCGTCGGTGCTCAAGCCCGAAGAGCTGACCGGCGGCAATGGCCTGGTCGAGATGGGCACCTCGATGTCGATCCTCTCCGGCATGATCGTCGGCGGGCTGGTATTCACCGTTGCCGGCAGTCATGGCACGGTGGTGGCGGCCTGCGCGATCATCGGCCTTGCGATCTGCGGCAACATCGCCGCGCGGCTGATCCCCAAGGTCGATGCCGGCGACCCGAACCTGAAGATCAACTGGAACCCACTGCCGGAGTCGCTGGCGGTGCTGCGCATGGCACGCCAGCAGAAAGCGGTGCGCAACGCGATCCTGGGCGTGTCCTGGTTCTGGTTCGTCGGCACCGTGCTGACCTCGCAGCTGCCGGCCTATGCGGTGACCAACCTCGGCGGCGAACCGACCCTGTACATCTTCGCCCTGGCCCTGTTCTCGGTGGGCACCGGCGTCGGCTCGCTGCTGTGCGAGAAGCTGTCGGCACGCACGGTGGAAATCGGCCTGGTGCCGCTCGGTGCGTTTGGCATGACCGCGTTCCTGCTCGACCTGTACTTCGCCCGCAGCGGCGAGGCGACCGTGCACGGGCTGTCCATCGGCCCGTTCCTGCAACAGCCTGGCAGCATCCGTATCGTCATCGACCTGATCGGCATCGGCCTGTTCACCGGCATCTTCGTGGTGCCGCTGTTCGCGCTGATCCAGAGCCGCACGCCGAAGGCGCAGATGTCACGCGTGTTCGCCGCGCTGAACATCCAGAACTCCGGCTTCATCGTCGGCGCCGCGTTGCTGTCGCTGGCCGCGCACAAGCTGCTGCACTGGACCATTCCGCAGCAGTTCCTGGCGCTGGCCATCGCCAACGCACTGGTGGCGATCTACATCTTCACCATCGTCCCCGAATTCCTGATGCGCTTCCTCAGCTGGGTGATGGTGCGCACGCTGTACCGGCTGCGCCCTCACGGCATCGAGGCCAACGTGCCCGACGAAGGCGCCGCGCTGCTGGTCTGCAACCATGTCAGCTACATGGACGCGCTGATCCTGTCGGCGACGATCCCGCGCCCGGTGCGCTTCGTCATGTACTACAAGATCTTCAACATTCCGGTGATGCGCTGGATCTTCCGTACCGCCAAGGCGATCCCGATCGCTGGTGCCCGCGAAGACCCGGCGTTGATGCAGGGCGCGTTCGACGAGATCGACGCGGCGCTGGCCGAAGGCGAACTGGTCTGCATCTTCCCCGAGGGTGCGCTGACCCGCGACGGGCAGATGGCACCGTTCAAGTCCGGGGTGGAGAAGATCCTCGAACGGCGGCCGGTGCCGGTGGTACCCATGGCGCTGCGTAGCATGTGGTCGAGCATGTGGAGCCGGCGCGACACCCGGCTGGGCCGCATGCGTGTACCGCGCCGCTTCCGCGCCACCGTAGAAGTGGTCGCCGCGCCGGCCGTGGATGGCCACACCACCAGCGCCCCGGTGCTGGAGGCCCAGGTGCGGGCGCTGCGTGGTGACCACGCCTGACGGAATCGGCTCGCCTAGGCGGACCCGGCGACCTTCCCGCATACGCTACCGTGCAGTGGCGAACACGGAATACCGCGACTGTAAACGCATACATGCAACGCCGGTTGCGGTAGATTACGCACCCACAGGGGGGAGGTCCGGCCGATTCACAACGGCCGACCACCAAGGAATGGAGTCTCGCTTTGAATCAACCACCACCGCTCAGCCGTCCGGTCTACATCCCCAACCATCTGGTCTGGGCAATCCTGACGACGCTGTTCTGCTGCCTGCCGTTGGGCGTGGTGTCGATCGTCTATGCCTCCCAGGTCGATGGCCGCCGCGCGGCCGGCGACCTGCCGGGGGCCTACAGCGCGTCGCGCAAGGCGGGCTGGTGGGCGGTGGCTTCGGCCGTGTCCCTGCCGGTCCTGTTGCTGTTGTGGTTCGGGCTGTTCGGCGGCTTGGCCGTACTGGGCGCTCTTTCCGACCAATGATTCACCACCACCACCCATCAAGGAGCTTGAACCCATGAATACTGCTACTCCGCAGGTCCCGAACAACCTGGTCTGGGCCATCCTGACCACCCTGTTCTGCTGCCTGCCGGCCGGCATCGTGTCGATCGTCTACGCCGCACAGGTCAACGGCAAGCTGGCGGCTGGCGACATCGCCGGTGCCCAGGACTCCGCTGCCAAGGCCAAGAAGTGGGCCATCTGGTCGGCCATCGCCTGGGCCGTGCTGGTGGTGCTGTACGTGCTGTTCTTCGTTGTGCTCGGCGGCATGGGCGCGATGAGCAACAGCGGCTACTGATACGCCTGGACGGATCCGGCGCCTGCGCCGGATCCGTTGTTGCATGTCCGCGCTTCCCGCTCGTTCCCGACTCGCCCGCTGGGCACCGCTGCTGGTCTCCGCCGGCCTGGCCGTGGGTGCCACGGTGGTGTTGCGCAACGTCAATCCGTATGTCGCCGGCAATCCGCTGCCGAGCTGCCCGCTGTACGCGCTGACCGGCCTGTACTGCCCCGGCTGTGGCAGCACGCGCTGCCTGTATTCCCTGGTCCATTTCGACCTGCCCGGCGCGATGGCGATGAACCCGCTGCTGGTCATCAGCCTGCCGTTCCTGTTGCTGATGCTGCTGAACATCGCCGGCGTCCGCCCCCGTGTACTTGATCCGCTGATGCGGGTGCTGGCCAATCCCGTGTTCTGGCTCTGGGTGCTGCCCGGGTATGCGCTGCTGCGCAACCTGCCGTGGGCACCGTTCACTGCGCTGGCACCGATCTAGGTTTCCAGCCAACGGCGCAGCCCCTCGTGGTGGGCGGCGTTTGAAGGTAGAAGCCTTGGGGTTGGCCGGGTGGGTGGCCTGCGCAGGGGGCGTTGCAAGTCACCCTCCGGGGGCCGGCCCAGCCGCTGCCGGCTGGGCGTTCGGTCGCTTGCGAAGCAATGCTTCGCAAGCAAAGCGCCCTCACCCATGTAAGCTCGGTCGCCGCTTGCACGTGTGCGCTGTCCTGCGCGCACGAGCGAGGCGCCATCGAGCCCCCAGGGACGGGTTTACGGCGTGTCCTGCAGCCCCACACCGTCCCGCCCAACCATCAGCAATCCAGAGCTGCTGTTGCTGTTGCTCCGACCTTTGCCTCTGCAGGTGCAGGGCTGCAAGCCCTGCAATACAACTACGTCACCCAGCCTGCAATCACCAGCAGGGCGAGGATCGCCAGCCACAGCAGCAGCATCCGCCACACCAGGCTCATCGCATCGCGCAGGTCCGGCAGCCGCTGCCATACCGGCAACAGTCCCGCCTCGGTGTAATCGTGCGCATCCTCGCGCAGCTCGGCGTTGACGCTGGCCCGTGCCACCGCGCCAAGAAAGCCGATGTCACCGGCCAGGCGTTCGCCATGGGCCTGGCGCCAGGCCTTCCACGCCGTATCGAAGTTACCCACCAGCGCCATCGAGAACGCCATCAACTGCGCCACCGGCCACTCGATCCAGCCCAGCAGACGCTGTGCCAGTGCCAGCGGCTCCACCGGCACGCGCGCGCGCATCGGGCTTTCCGCCATCAGTGCCAGCAGCCGGTACCCCAGCGCACCGGCCGGGCCCAGCAGCAGGAACCAGAACAGCACCGCGAACCAGCGCCGCAGCGCGTTGAGTACGGTCGCCTCGACCAGTGACGGAATGTCCTCGCGCAGGCTGCCGCCGGCCGACTGCAGGTTGCGCACCGCCGCCTGACGCGTCGCGGCATCGTCGGCATCGATGATCGCTTCGATATCGCGGTCCAGGTCGCGCGGGCCCCAGCACCACGCCAATACCGCCACGCCCAGCAGCAACGATGGCAGGCCGAACAGCGCGCCGCGCAGCAGCCAGGCCAGCAGCGCCATCAGCAGCAGCGGCGGCAGCAGCGCCAGGGCCACGCCTGCCGGCCCCTGCCAGGCCTTGCCACCCCGCGCGTCCAGCCAGCCCAGCCAGCGCCGGAAGCCATCGAAACGGCGCAGCGAAGCGGCAGCGGCCGGAGCCACATGGCCCAAGGCCAGTGCCACCAGCACGGCGGCCAGAGTGGTGAACATGGCAGGTCTCCCTACGAAACAGAACGCTAGGCGTCGCTACCTTACCTGTCGCAGCGACGCCTCCTGCGATGGATCGCACTGTAACCCGAGGCGTGTTCAGGTGGCGGCAATGCTGGCACCAGAACACGCCTGGCAGCCCCTGGCCATCACCCCTGCTGCTGGCGGTACCAATGCTCGATCAGGCCCCGCGAGATCGAGATCGGCGGCGACAGGCGGATGCCCTGACCATCGTCCTCGACATCACGTGCCAGCGCCGCGCCGACGTCTTCGGCGCTGAACCAGCGCGCGTCTTCCAGCTCTCCGTCCACGGTCGGCAGGTCATCCTGGGCCTGCGCACGGAAGCCGATCATCAGCGCACCAGGGAACGGCCACGGCTGCGAACCGAGGTATTGGCAGGCGGTCACCCGCACCTTGCTTTCCTCGTGTACTTCGCGCACTACGGTCTGTTCGAAGGTCTCGCCCGGTTCGACAAAGCCGGCCAGCACCGAGTAACGGCGCGGCGCCCAGTTCGACTGCCGGCCCAGCAGCAGCCGGCCCTGGTTCTCCACCGCCACGATCACCGCCGGATCGACCCGAGGGTAGTGCTCGGTGGAACACTGCGTGCAACGGCCGACAAAGCCGCCACGGGCAAATGCCACGGCACCGCCGCACACGCCACAGAAGCGGGTGCGCGAATGCCAGTAGGACATGCCGCGGGCATAGCTGAAGGCGGTCGCATCGGCCATCGACCACAGCAGGGCGGCCTGGCGCAGGTCGAGCCGGCGCGGCGCAGTAACCGAAACGCTGGCGGCTTCGACCGAGAACCAGGCCTGCTCGCCACGCAGGCCGAGGAAGACTGCGGCACCAGGGCCACCACCGATGTCGGCGCCGGTCAGCGCCAAGGGCTGGTCGTCGTCGCCGGTGAAGGCGGTACCGTCCTGATCGAGCACGAGAATGCGCGCGCCCGGCCACAGGCGCGCCAGTGCATCGGCATCGTCGCGCAGGGCATCGGCGCGCTCCAGCGGTTCGCCCACGAAGGCGAAACCGGAAAGCGGCGAAGGAGTATTGGGCATCCGGCAAGCGTGCCGTCAATCGATGCGGGTGGCAAGCCGCAGGCTTTGCGGAAACCAGCTGTGGGGTGGAGCTTGCTCCACACACCTTGTCGCGCAGGGGGCAGGCCCCGCGGCCTGTTTACATGCTGAAGCTGCTGCCGCAGCCGCAGGTAGTCTTGGCGTTCGGGTTGCGGATCACGAACTGGGCACCGGTCAGGCTCTCGGTGTAGTCCACCTCGGCGCCCATCAGGTACTGCAGGCTCAGCGGGTCGACCAGCAGGGTCACCCCGCTGGTCTGCACCGCCAGATCGTCCTCGGCACGGTTCTCGTCGAACTCGAACCCATACTGGAAGCCCGAACAGCCGCCACCCTCGATGTACACGCGCAGGGCCAGGTCGAGGTTGCCCTCTTCCTGGATCAAAGATCTGACCTTGGCGGCCGCCGACTCGGTGAAGTTCAGCGGGCGCTCCAGCGACTGGTAATCGGGCGCGGCGACCGGGCTGGCGCCGGGCAGGGAGACTAGCGTGCTCATGGTCTCAGCATGGGGGCGTCGACGCTGGGTTTCAAGCCATCGCCTCGGCCAGCTTGCGGCGCGCGGCGGTATCGCCCTTGCCACCGTTGGCGTCGTCGCTTTCCGGGGCCGGCAGGGCCGCCATCGGGGCGCTGGCGTGGATCAGGCGTCCATTCAGCTGGGCCCCCGCATTCATCTCCACCACCTGGTAATGGACATTGCCGTTGACCCGCGCGCTCGGGGTCAGCTCGACCTTCTCGGTGGCGTGCACGTCGCCGTCGAGACGACCGCTGATGACCACCACCTGGGCGCGGATCTCACCCTCGATCACACCATGCTCGGCGACCGTCAGGGTCGCGCCACTGGCACCTTCAGCGGCGATCACCTTGCCATGGATGCGGCCTTCCACGTACAGCCCGCCACTGAATTCCACATCACCGCGGATCACCACCTGGTTGCCGATCAGGGCATCCACCACCAGCTGGCCTTCACGGTTGGATTTGCTGCTTCCGAACATCTGCCTACTCCCCTTTGGCGGCCGGCGCACCGGCCTGTTTCCAGTCGAATACCTGGGTGGTGCCCCCCGCACCACTCCCCAATGTCACCCGCACGCGTTGCGGGGTGAAGTCAGCCGGCAGCATCACGCTGCCGCTGATCTGCTGGAAGTACCGGAACGAGTAATCCTGTCCCGGCACCTTGCTGCGCTGGTGCAGATCATCCCAGCTGATCGTGGCCAGCTTGCCGTTCTTCACGCCTTCCACGGTGAAGCGCATCTGCCCCTGGCTGATGGCACCGCGGTTGAGGTTCTGGGTCAGCACGGCGGTGTACTGCCAGGTGCCGGCCGCTTCCGGGCTGAACTCGATGGAATGGGTGTTCAGGCCCTTGCGCTGGCTGGTCGAACCCACCAGTCGCTCATAGAAGGCGACGTCGGCGCGCAGGCCGGCGATTTCTTCGTCACGCTCGGCCAGCGAGGACTGCACCTCGGTATTGGCGGCGCGGCTGATGCGGTCGGAGGCTTCCAGCGTGGCCTGTTTCTGGCGCAACTCGGTCAGCTGCGTCTGCAGGCCCTCGGCACGCTTCTCGGCGGCCTGCAGGCGCTGGCCCTGCGCATCGCGCGGCGTGGCCATCCAGCAGCCACCCAGCGCGGCCAACACCAGGCTGAGCAGCCAGATGCCACCGATCACCAGCAGGCGGCGACGGTCCATCGGCGGTTGCGGCGCGCCGGGCAGGCGCACCTGCACGCGCATGGGTGGGCGGTTGTTCATGGGTGGTTTCCGGGGCATCGCGAGGGCGACACCGATACGGCCCCTGTGGCAAACGACGGGCTAGTGTATGACAGGACAGGTGGGTTTCCTGCGCAGGGACCGGCGGCGGTCTGTGGCGTTCAGGCACGCCATCGCCGATAGTGTGGCCCCCTGCACAGTTCCGTCGCCGGAGCATCGCCATGACCGAAGCCCACCTGTTCGTGATCGGCATCCTGCTGGCCTGGCTGGCCGGTATTCGCGTCTACCTCACCGTGTTCGGCGTCGGCCTGGCCGGCCTGCTCGGCTGGGTCGACCTGCCCCCCGCCCTGCAGGCCACCGAGTCATGGTGGGTGCTGGGCACCTCCGCGGCGCTGGCCGTGGCCGAATTCTTCGCCGACAAGATTCCCGGCGTGGACTCGGCCTGGGACCTTGTGCAGACGCTCGCGCGCGTGCCTGCCGGTGCCTTCCTCGCCGCCGCCACGCTGTCGCCCGATGGGCAGCTGGGCACCGGCGCGCTTGCTGCCGGTGCCGGTGTCGCGTTGGCCAGCCATGGCCTGAAGGCCGGCACCCGCGCGTTGCTCAACACCTCGCCGGAACCGGCCAGCAACTGGGTCGCGTCCGCTGCCGAAGACACCGTGGTGATCGGCGGCCTGGCACTGGCCCTGGCACATCCGTGGATCGCGCTGATCGTGGTGCTGGCCTGCAGCCTGGCCGGTGCCCTGCTGGTGTGGCTGGTCTGGCGCACCCTGTGGAAAGGCGTGCGCTGGCTGGCACGCGGTGTCGCCGCAGACGGTCCGCGACAGCCCGGCACCGGTTGAACGCCGGGCTTGTCGCATAATGGACGCGAACACCAGGAGCACCGATGGCCGCAAACGAATCCCCCGCGGGCGCCCGCCCGGGACGCGCTGAAACCCCTCCGGCCGATCATTGGCAACGCTGGACCGCTGAACCGGCAAGTCCGGTCGCAGCCGCCGCGGCGGCAACCCCGTCGCTGGCCGCGGTTGACACGCCGGCGACGATCGGCAGCGCACCGCCGCCGCTGCCCGGCCCTGGCGCACTGGCTGAAGCAGGCAACAATGACCAGGCACCGCCGCCCTCCGATTCGCCCTACCGCGTGCTGATCGTCGAGGATGACCGCGCCCAGGCCTTGTTCGCGCAGAGCGTACTGCACGGTGCCGGGATGCAGGCGATCGTGCACAGCGATGCCGATGGCGCGCTGCAGGCCATCAAGGAACATCGCCCCGATCTGATCCTGATGGACCTGCACCTGCCCGGCCTGGACGGCATGCGCCTGACCGCGCTGATCCGCCAGCAGCCTGGCCTGCAGTTGCTGCCGATCGTGTTCCTCAGCGGCGATCCGGATCCGGAGCGCCAGTTCGAGGTGCTCGACAGCGGTGCAGATGACTACCTGAGCAAGCCGATCCGCCCCCGCCACCTGATCGCGGCGGTGGCCAACCGCATCCGCCGCGCACGTGCCCAGGCCGCAACCTTGCCCGGTGCCACCGGCGCACCGGCCACCAGCAATCCGGAAACCGGCCTGCCGACCCGCCACCACGTGCTGCAGCAGCTCAACACCGCGCTCGCCCACCGCGACCACGGGGGCGTGTTCTTCATTGAAGTGGCCAGCGCGCTGGGCCTGCGCGAGCGCTACGGCTATGCCGCGTTCGAGCGCCTGATGGTGCAGGCCGGGCAGCGCCTGGCCGAAGCCGGTCATCCGCACCTGCTGGCGCGCTTGAACGACAACAGTTTCCTGCTGCTGGCCCGCAGTGCTGACGAAGACAGCCTCGAAGGCATCGCCGCGACCCTGCGCGAGCAGTTGTCGGCGCGGGCCTTCGTGATCCGCGACGACGAATCGGTGCACCTGCGCGGCGTGGTCGGTTACGCGCCGATGTCGCCGGGCTTCGACGATGCCAACAGCGCGCTGGAAGCGGTCGAGCGCACCACCCTGCAGGCGCGCCTGCTCAGCGCCGGCGTCGCCGGTCATGTGCATCGCCAGGCGATCACCGAACAGGAACACCTGGCCCTGCTGGAAGGCCAACTGGAACTGGCCTACCAGCCGATCGTCGCCGTCGCCGGCGGCAACACCGCGCAGTACCAGCTGTTGCTGCGCCTGCGCCAGGCCGATGGCACGGTACTGGCGGCCGGCCAGGTGATTCCGGCTGCGGAAGCGGCAGGCCGCATCGCTGATCTCGACCAGCAGGTGATGGACCATGCGCTGGGCCTGCTCGATCTGTACCGGCATGCCACGCAACCGTTGAACCTGTTCGTGTCGCAGTCGCTGCGCACCCTGCAGCGCGATGCCTTCGCCGACTGGCTGCTGGAATCGCTGCAGCGGCGCGACCTGCCCGGTAGCGCGCTGGTGGTCGACGTACGCCTGCCCGACGCGTTGATCCACACCGTGCCACTGCAGCAGTTCTGCCAGCGCATGGCCGGCGCCGGCGTGCGTTTCTGCCTGAGCCAGTTCGAACCCAGTGCCGACGCCGATGCACTGCTGACCCAGCTGCCGCTATCGTTCGTGCGCATGGCCGCGCGCTTCTCCAGCAGCCATGCCAACCCGGCCACCCGCGAAGAACTGCGCAGGGCGATCGAGCAGGCGCATGCCGCCGGCCTGCAGATCATCGGGCAGCAGATCGAAGACCCACAAGCCGCAGCCGCGATGTGGGTCGGTGGCGTCGACTACATCCAGGGCAACATGGTGCAGTCGGCCGGCAGTGACCTGAACTTCGACTTCCACAACGCGGTGCTCTGACGTGCCGCTGTGGGGCGCGCTGCTGGTTGCCCTTGCTGCGGCCGCCATCGTGCTGCTGATGGGCCTGCGCCTGCGTACGCGCAATCGTGCGCTGGCCAGCCTGCAGCGCGAGCGCAGCGTACTGGCCAGCGAGCGCGACCAGCTGCGCCGCACCACCGAACGCCAGGGCCAGCTGGAACAGCAGCTGCTGCAGGCCAAGCAGGCCGCCGAAGCGGCGGTGCTGGCCAAGGGCGAGTTCCTGGCCACGATGAGCCATGAGATCCGCACCCCGCTCAACGGCATCCTGCCGATGCTGGAGCTGATCGCACGTGGACCGCTGGGCGAGGACCAGCGACAGATGCTGGCCACCGCCTCGGCCAGCTCGCAGCAGCTGCTGCGCATCGTCGACGACATCCTCGATTACTCGCGCCTGGAAGCGCAGGCGCTGGAACTGGAGATCACCAGCTTCAACCTGCGCGAGCTGCTCGATGGCGTGGTGCAGCTGATGCAGCGCGCCGCCGATTCGAAGGGCCTGGTACTGGGCCTGCAGCTGGACCCGTCGGTGCGGCTGCCGGTGCGTGGTGACCCGGTGCGCCTGCGCCAAGTGCTCAGCAACCTGCTTGCGAACGCGATCAAGTTCACCGCGCGTGGCCAGGTGCAGCTGCGCGTGCAACGGCTGGGCGAAGGTGCCGCGCAGCACCAGCTGCGCTTCGAGATCACCGATACCGGCATCGGCATCGACCAGGCACTGCAGGCGCGCCTGTTCCAGTCCTTCAGCCAGGCCGATGCCTCGACCACCCGCATCTACGGTGGCACCGGCCTGGGCCTGGCCATCTGCAAGCGCATCATCGACCTGATGCAGGGCCGCATCGGCGTGCAGTCCACGCCTGGCCAGGGCGCCACTTTCTGGTTCGAGATTCCGCTGCTGAAGGTCCCCGGCGACCTGCCCGCGATGGCGCGCGCACCGGCAGCGCTGCTGTTGTTCAGCGCCGATGCCTCGCTACAGGCACGCGTCGAGCGCGTCGCGGCCCACCACGGCCTGCAGGTTCAACCGCTGCCGCAACTGGATACGCTGGTCGAACGCCTGCGCGCGGTACCGCGCCCGGGCCAGCAGGCGCCCGCCTGGCTGCTGGTTGATGCACGTGCGCGCCGCAACGGCGAGGTGACGCTGCAGCGGGCGTTGGCCGAACGTGGCGAGGACGACGCACTGCGGGTGCTGTGGCTGCAGGACGAGGCGCTCCCGCCGCACCCGCGCCAGCACCAGCTACCCGCCCATTTCGATGATGCCGCCCTGCATGCGCTGCTGGCCGTTCCGGTGGCGCATGCGCGCCCGGCTGCGCTGCTGGCCAACGCCGAAGATGGGCAGCCGGCAGCGGCATTGCCGCCGCTGCACCTGCGCGTGCTGCTGGTGGAAGACAACACGGTCAACCGCATGGTGGCCGAACAACTGCTGCGGGTGTTCCAGTGCGAGGTGCGCAACGCCAGCGATGGCGAACAGGCACTGCTCGCGCTGCGCGAGGGCGGCGTGGATGTGGTGCTGATGGACTGCCAGATGCCGGTGCTGGATGGCTACGCCGCCACCCGCCGGTGGCGCGCCGAGGAAGCGGAATCCGGTCGCCCGCGGTTGCCGATCATCGCAATGACCGCCAATGCCATGGCCGGTGACCGCGAACGCTGCCTGCAGGCCGGAATGGATGACTACCTGTCCAAGCCGATCGCGCGCGCCACGTTGCATGCGCTGTTGAAGCGCTGGGGGCAACGATCGAGCGATGTCGCAGCGTCGAGCTTGCTCGACGGCAACGCCCCCGCGGCCGGTCGAGCCCCGCCAGCCGAGCATGGCTCGGCTCTACAAAACACAAAAGGCCACGCCGCTCCGCAGCCGGTGCTTGACCGCGGTGTTCTGGACGAACTGCACGCGGTGATCGGCGATGCCGCGCTCCAGATCGTCGCGGTGTTCCTGGAAGATGCACCCGCAATGGTGCAGCAGCTTCAGCAGGCCGCGCAGAACGGCGACGAGCCGCGCCTGCAGGCACTCGCGCACACCCTGAAATCATCCAGTGCGAATGTGGGCGTGTTGTCGCTGTCGGCGGTCGCGCAGCGCATCGAGCATGAAGCCCGTGCCGGCAGCCTGCAGCGCCCCGCCGTGGCGGTGGCGCTGCTGGTTGCGGAATTCGCCCGGGCGCGCGTGGCGCTGACGGGCTACCTGGCACAGCATCGGTAGCGTCGAGCTTGCTCGACCATCGCCATGCTGGACACAGTCGAGCAAGCTCGACGCTAAGTCACTCTTCCAGCTTGCTCAGCAGGTACTTCGGCTCACCGATACGCTCGATCAGGTCGAGCTGGGTTTCCAGCCAGTCAATGTGTTCTTCCTCCGAATCGAGGATCTTCACGAACAGCTGGCGGCTGACGTAGTCGCCGACTGAATCGGAATAGGCCACGGCCTCGCGCAGGGTGACCACGCCGTCGCGTTCCAGCGACAGGTCACACTGCAGGATCTCGGTCGGGTTCTCGCCGATGCGAAGCTTGCCCAGCGCCTGGAAGTTCGGCAGGCCTTCGAGGAACAGGATGCGGTCGGCGAGCATGTCGGCATGCTTCATCTCGTCGATCGATTCCTTGTACTCGTGTTCGGCCAGTTCCTTGATGCCCCAGTTCTTCAGCATCTTGGCATGCAGGAAGTACTGGTTGATCGCGGTCAGCTCGTTGTAGAGGACCTTGTTGAGGAATTCGATGACCTTGCTGTCGCCCTTCATGGGGGTGCTCCTGCGCGCTGAAAACGCAGGCACTTTAGCGCCTTGCGCGCGCCGGTGAAGGAACGCGAATCGTGCGCATTGGCCTGTGCGGCACGCAGTGAAGGGAACGAGTGAGCGGCGTCAATGCGCCGCGAAAAAGGTTGCTCAGGCGACCTGTGCCAGGCCGAGCACCGGCAACGGCAGGTCGTGGGTGGCGCGCGCCTTGGCCAGCAGTTCGCCGGCCATGTCCAGGCAGGAACCGCAGGTGGCGCCACAGCCCGTACGCATGGTCAGCTCGGCCACCGACGTGACGCCATGGCTGGCGGCTTCGCGGATCTGGTGGTCGGTGACTCCGTTGCAGATGCAGACGTACACAGGCGTAAACCGGGCTGACAGGCCAGAGGTGGCCTGTTGGCTATTCCAATGGAAACGAGAATGGTTGTCAATCAGAGACCTGAACCATTCTCGATACCGTTCAGCCGGTTACGCCGGCGGCACGTCGCCCTGCGCCTTCTTCGGCCAGTAGCCACGGCTGCGCGGACGCTTTCGCGGGCGATCGTGGCCAGCCGTGTGGCCGGGCATCCAGGCCTCGGCAGCACTCTTGGGCATGGCCGTGACGCCCTGCCCGGCCACCCCGCGTGCCAGCGGCGCCAAATGTCGCAAAGCGCGTGCATAGACGCCGCGCTTGAACATCACCACATGCTCCACCGGGTACCAGAAATCCACCCAGCGCCAGTGGTCGAACTCCGGCGAATCGGTATGGTCCAGGCACACATGGGATTCGTCACCGGTCAGGCGCAGCAGGAACCAGACCTGCTTCTGGCCGATGCAGACCTGCCGCTCGTTGCGGCGGATGGCCCGCGCCGGCAGCTTGTAGCGCAGCCAGCCGGGCGTTGCCCCGAGCACTTCCACGTGCTCAGGCAGCAGGCCGGTCTCTTCCTGCAGTTCACGATACATGGCCTCGACAGGCGTCTCGTCGGTATTCATGCCACCCTGCGGGAACTGCCAGCCATCCCGGCGCACACGTCGTGCCCAGAACACCTGGCCGTCCTGCCGCATCAGCACAATGCCGACGTTCGGTCGATAGCCGTCCGGATCGATCACGATGCGGACTCCTAAAAAATCTACTGGTTGGGACTATCCCATGCCGTCTGTCGGCCTACAAGCACGACACAAAAGTGTTGACAGGGTCGATACACATCAGCAGAATAACGGGCTCACCGAGGCTATGTAGCTCAGCCGGTTAGAGCACAGCACTCATAATGCTGGGGTCGGTGGTTCGAGTCCACCCATAGCCACCACACTGAAATCCAAGTTGTTTTTCAGTGTGAAAAGTGAGAAAATAGTTACACGTTACATTGCCCCGTCGCCAAGCGGTAAGGCACCTGACTCTGACTCAGGCATTCGGTGGTTCGAATCCATCCGGGGCAGCCAGATTAAAAAGCAAAAGGCCAGATCGAAAGATCTGGCCTTTTGCTTTTTAATCTGGTCCCGCAACCTGGCGAAGAGCAGCCGAGCATCGGCTCGGCGCTACAGGAAGCCAAGGATAGTGCCGGCCAATGGCCGGCAACCTCGAAATGCGTACCCCAGAACGACAAAAGCCCGGCCGAAGCCGGGCTTTTGCTTTTCCATCCAGCGGGCCCCCGAAGGAGCCCAACCAGGCGCGGTAGATCAGCGCTTGGAGAACTGGGTGGCGCGACGGGCCTTGTGCAGACCGACCTTCTTACGCTCGACTTCACGGGCGTCACGGGTCATGAAGCCAGCCTTGCGCAGCTCGGACTTCAGGGTTTCGTCGTACTCGACCAGCGCACGGGCGATGCCCAGACGGATCGCACCGGCCTGGCCGGTGGTGCCGCCGCCAGCGGCGGTGACCAGGATGTCGAAGCTTTCGGTGTTCTTGGTCAGCTCGAGCGGCTGGCGCACGATCATGCGCGCGGTCTCACGACCGAAGAACTCGTCCAGCGGACGGCCATTGACGGTGATGTTGCCCGAACCCTTGCGCAGGAACACGCGAGCGGTGGAGGACTTGCGGCGGCCAGTGCCGTAGTTTTGAGTGATAGCCATGATTAGATATCCAGAACCTGCGGCTGCTGTGCGGCGTGCGGATGCTCAGTGCCGGCGTAGACCTTGAGCTTGCGGTACATCTGGCGACCCAGCGGGCCCTTCGGCAGCATGCCCTTGACGGCGGTCTCGATCACGCGCTCCGGGTGGCGCTCCAGCGCCTGAGCCAGGGACTCGGTCTTCAGGTTGCCGATGTAGCCGGTGAAACGGTGATACATCTTGTCCTGCAGCTTCTTGCCGGTGACGACAATCTTTTCTGCATTGATGACGACCAGGTAGTCGCCGGTATCAACGTGCGGGGTGTAGACCGGCTTGTGCTTGCCACGCAGACGGCGGGCCAGCTCGGTGCAGAGACGGCCCAGGGTCTTGCCCTCGGCGTCGACGAGGTACCAGTCGCGCTGGACGGTCTCGTTCTTGGCAGTGAAAGTGCTCATGAAGAACTCTAGTTAGGTCGGGCTCATTGCGGCGAAGGACTCGCCGGAACTCTGCCACGCGTTGTGAAAGATGAAGCGTAAGAGGCGGGATTGTACGCAGGTCAAGCCCCCGGTGCAAGCCACCCCCAGCCGCGGGTTGGCAGGGGCACGGGGCCGGGCGAGAATCGCGGGGTCTTCCGCCCCATCGCGTACCGCCATGACCGTGCTCCGCCAGACCACCCCGCTGGATCATCTGCTGACCGAGGCGCAACGCGCCCTGGACACGGTCTTCGGCAATCCGCCGGCGGCCCGCCCCTACCCGGCCGCGGATACCGACGAGCCGGGCATGGACAGCGCCGAGCGCCGCCACGCGGCCGGCCTGATGCGGATCAACCACGTGGGCGAAGTCTGCGCACAGGGCCTGTACTTCGGCCAGGCCGCCGTGGCCCGCGACCCGGCCACGCGCGAACACCTGCTGGAAGCGGCGCAGGAAGAAACCGACCACCTGGCGTGGTGCGCCACCCGGCTGGGCGAGCTGGACAGCCGCCCAAGCCTGTTCAACCCGCTGTGGTATGCCGGCAGCTACACCATCGGCACCCTGGCCGGGCTGCGCGGCGACGGCTGGAACCTGGGCTTCGTGGTCGAGACCGAGCGCCAGGTGGAGGCCCATCTGGACGAACACCTGGTCGATCTGCCCCCAGGCGACCTGCGCAGCCGCGCGGTCATCAAGGTGATGAAGGACGACGAGGCCCGCCACGCGGAGCACGCCGAGCGGGCCGGCGCACGCCGCCTGCCGTCCCCGATTCCGGGCGCGATGGCGCTGGCCTCCAAGGTGATGAAGACCATCGCCTACCGGCTGTAAGCCCCGGGTAGTGCCGGCCGCTGGCCGGCAAGATCCTGAGGTTGCCGGCCAGCGGCCGGCACTACCAGTTAATTGGGCGAGACCAGCTTCAGGCCGATCACGCCAGCCACGATCAGGCCCACGCAGGCCAGGCGTGCCGGCGACGCACTATCGTTGAACAGGTAGATGCCCAGCACCGCCACGCCCATGGCGCCGATGCCGGTCCAGATCGCATAGGCCGTGCCGACCGGGATGCTCTTCATCGCCTGGCTCATCAGGTACAGGCTGATCAGCGCGGACACCACCGTGGCGGCGGTGGGCAGGGGTTTGCTGAAGCCTTCGGAGTACTTCATTCCGAGGGCGAAACCGATCTCGAACAGGCCGGCCAGCAGCAGATAGATCCAGGGCATGGGTGGGGGCTCCTTACCTTTTTTGAAAAAACGAAACGGCCCGGTGTTTTCACACCGGGCCGTGGGTCGGTACATCACCGTGGAACTATACAGTGCGCAAAGCGCAGGTTCCACGGGGCGGGTCGTCCCGCCTGGGTGGCGATGCCTGCCGGCATCGCGCACGGGGCTTACTCGGACAGGTTCCGGCCGTGGAACAGCTCTTCGATCTCGCGCTTGAGCAGCGCTTCGATCTTCATGCGTTCCTTGAACGACAGGTTCTTGGCCTTCTCCTCGAACAGGTACTGGTCCAGGTCGAAGTCCTTCAGGTGCATCTTCGTGTGGAAGATGTTTTCCTGGTAGACGTTGACGTCGAACATCTCGTAACGCGACTTGATGTTCTTGGCAAGGAAGTTCTGGATCGAGTTGATCTTGTGGTCGATGTAGTGCTTCTTGCCCTTCACATCGCGGGTGAAGCCACGCACGCGGTAGTCCATGATCACGATGTCCGATTCCAGACTCTCGATCAGGTAGTTCAGCGCCTTCAGCGGCGAAATGACGCCACAGGTAGCCACATCGATGTCGGCGCGGAAGGTCGCGATACCTTCCTGCGGGTGCGTTTCCGGATAGGTGTGCACGGTGATGTGCGACTTGTCCATGTGCGCGACCACGGCATCGGAGATCAGCTCCTTGCCGGCCTGCTTCTTGTCGATCACCGGTTCTTCGGAGATCAGGATCGTCACCGAGGCACCCTGCGGATCGTAATCCTGGCGGGCCACGTTGAGGATGTTGGCGCCGATGATCTCAGCGACATCGGTCAAGATTTGAGTCAGCCTGTCGGCGTTGTACTCTTCATCGATGTATTCAATGTAACGCTGACGCTCCTCTTCGGTGCGCGCGTAACACACGTCATAGATGTTGAAGCTCAGCGCCTTGGTGAGGTTGTTGAAACCCTGCAGCCTCAGGCGAGGCAACGGCTTGACCACGGCGGTCGATTCCTGTGTAAGAAGGGAAAGGGTGAATTATGGGGCAAACTGTCCCCGGGGGGAACGTGAAGACCGCTCACATCTGGCACACTGTTTGCCCTTAACAATTGCGCTGGTTAAGCTCCGCTATCGACCCCGTGAATCCGTTCATGCGCAGAGGGAGCGCTCCTATCGTGTCAACCGTGCGCCTAGCTAGCAGTCCACTGGCCCTGGATATCGCCACAATCGATCGTTTCCTGGCGCACAGCCACAGGCGGCGATACCCCACCCGTACCGACGTCTTCCGACCCGGTGATCCGGCGGGAACCCTGTATTACGTCATCAGCGGCTCGGTTTCGATCATGGCCGAGGAAGATGACGATCGCGAGCTGGTACTGGGCTACTTCGGTGCCGGCGAGTTTGTCGGCGAGATGGGCCTGTTCGTTGAATCGGACCGCCGCGAGGTGATCCTGCGGACCCGTACCGCCTGCGAGCTGGCCGAAATCAGCTACGAGCGCCTGCACCAGCTGTTCCTCGGCCCGCTGTCGGCCGATGCCCCGCGCCTGCTCTACGCGCTGGGCCAGCAGATCTCCAAGCGCCTGCTCGACACCAGCCGCAAGGCCAGTCGCCTGGCGTTCCTGGACGTCACTGACCGGATCGTGCGCACCCTGCACGACCTGGCGCAGGAGCCGGAGGCGATGAGCCACCCGCAGGGCAGCCAGCTGCGCGTCTCGCGGCAGGAACTGGCCCGTCTGGTGGGCTGCTCGCGCGAAATGGCTGGCCGCGTGCTGAAGAAGCTGCAGACCGACGGCCTGCTGCATGCACGTGGCAAGACCGTGGTGCTGTACGGCACCCGTTGAGCAACCGGTGGGTGCGGACCTTGGTCCGCACTCCTTCGCGCGCTAGGCTCGGTGCATGGAACTGAGCAGCGAATTCTGGTGGTTCATCCTCATCGGCCTCGGCGCGCAGCTGGTGGACGGCGCGCTGGGCATGGCGTTCGGCCTGGTGTCCTCGTCGGTGATGCTGAGCATGGGCCTGCCGCCGGCGCAGGTCAGCGCCAGCATCCACACTGCGGAAGTGTTCACCACCGGCGCCTCGGGTGTGTCGCACCTGGCAGCCGGCAATGTCGATAAGCGCCTGTTCCTGCGTCTGGCCCTGCCCGGCGCAGTGGGCGGCGCCGTGGGCGCCTACGTGCTCACCCAGATCCCCGGCGACATCATCCGGCCACTGATCTACCTCTACCTGCTGGTGCTGGCCATCATCATCCTGGCCCGCGCGGCCGGGCGCTGGATGCCCCAGGGCGAGATCCGTCGGGTGCCGGTGCTGGGCTTCTTCGCCGGCCTGCTCGACGCCAGCGGCGGCGGCGGCTGGGGCCCGGTGGCCACCTCCACCCTGCTCGCCCGCGGCGGCCAGGCGCGTACCACCATCGGTACGGTCAACGCGGCCGAGTTCATCGTCACCCTGACCATCTCGGCCACCTTCCTGCTGTCGATGGGCGTGCAGCACCTGCAGATCGTCGCCGGCCTGCTGATCGGCGGCATGATGGCCGCGCCGGTGGCGGCGATCCTGGTCAAGCGGGTGAAGGAGCGCTGGGTGCTGGTGGCCGTCGGCGTGCTGGTGCTGGGCATCAGCCTGTTCCAGATCGGCCACGCGGTGTACGGGCACCTGTACCGCTGACCGCTCGCCCGGCGTGGCCCGGCGCTACCCGCGTGGGATTCGGTAGTGCCGGCGGCTGGCCGGCAACCTCATGAGCTGCGGAAGGGGATGCAAGGTTGCCGGCCAGCGGCCGGCACTACCGGGTCCCTGCCCGGCGGGCAGGCGGGATCGATTACGCCTTCTCGCCGCCGCGGTCGACGCAACCCCAGTTGAGGATGCGGGTACCGGCCGGCAGCACGCGGCGGAAGAACTCCACGCGGCCCGGCTTCGGGTTCACCACCACCGGCGCCTTGGCGGCCAGCAGCAGCGGCAGGTCGGCGGTGCTGTCGGAGTAGGCGATGTCGATATCGCCGTAGCCGCGCTCGCGCAGCATGCGCATCTTTTCTTCATTGTGGCAGTGGCGGGTCGGGCCGACGCCGCCCAGCCGCGGGCCGACCTCGGTACCGATCACCGGCACGTCCTGATGGGCGACGAAGGCCAGGATCGCGCGCGCAAGTTCCGGCGGTGCGCCTGTAGCCACCACCACGCGGTCCCCCTTGGCACGGTGCGCGGCGAACACCTCCAGCGCCTGCGGCAGCAGCTTGGCGCGCATCTGCGCCTCATTGCGCAGCACGTAGGCGTCGATCACCTTGTTGAAATCGCGCGCACGGTGCAGGCCGAAACTGCCGATCCACACATAGACCGAAATACCCGTTCGACGGGTCGGCAGCATCGCCACCAGCGGCCCGGCGATCGGGGTGACCAGCAGCGCCGCCAGCATCCGCAGCGGATTACGCTTGATCAGCGAGGCGAACAGGTGGGTGCCCGAATCGCCGTCGTACAGGGTGTGGTCGAAGTCGAAGACCACCAGCGGCGCATCCTCGCGCGGCGTTGGATAGTGCGTTTTCATGCCGCGAAGAATAGCTGACGCAGGCCCTCGCCCGGCTCTTCCACGCGCATGAAGGCCTCGCCCACCAGGAACGAGTGGATGCCGGCGTCGCGCATCAGCGCCACGTCCTGCGGGCCGAGGATGCCGCTCTCGGTGACCAGCAGGCGATCACGCGGCACCGCCTTCTGCATGTCCAGCGTGGTCTGCAGCGACACCTCGAAGGTGCGCAGGTTGCGGTTGTTGATGCCGATCATCGGCGCCGGCACCTGCAGCGCACGCTCCAGCTCGTCGATGTCGTGCACTTCCACCAGTACGTCCATGCCCAGCGACATCGCCAGTTCGGACAGCGTGGCCAACTGCGTGTCGTCCAGCGCGGCGACGATCAGCAGGATGCAGTCGGCGCCCAGCACGCGCGCCTCGTACACCTGGTAGGCGTCGATCACGAAGTCCTTGCGCAGCACCGGCAGCGTGCAGGCGTCACGGGCCTGCTGCAGGTAGGCATCGGCACCCTGGAAGAAGTCCACATCGGTCAGCACCGACAGGCAACTGGCGCCGCCGAACTCGTAGCTGACGGCGATGTCGGCCGGGCGGAAATCCGGGCGGATCACGCCCTTGGACGGGCTGGCCTTCTTCACCTCGGCGATCACCGCCGGGTCGCCGTTGGCCACCGCCGCCTGCAGCGCGCGCACGAAGCCACGTACCGGCGGGGCGCTGGCAACGGCGGCCTGCAGGTCCTCGAGGGGACGCTGGGCACGGCGTTGGGCCACTTCTTCGGCCTTGCGGGCCAGGATCGTCTGCAGGATGTCGCTCATCGTCGTCGGTTCAATGCGGGGGCGGTGAGGACGGCCATTATCGGCCATCGAGGGGGTCGGGCTGAACCGCGCGCTCAGGCTACCAGCGCGCGGGTGGTGTCAACGTACTGCTGCAGGCGCTGACGGGCGCTGCCGTTGGCGATGGCGGCACGCGCGCGGGCCAGGCCATCGCCGATGTCGCTGGCCACGCCGGCCACGTACAGCGCGGCGCCTGCGTTCAGGGCCACGATGTCCAGCGCCGGGCCAGGGGTGTTGTCCAGCACCGCACGCAGCATGGCAATGGACTGCTCCGGGCCATCCACGCGCAGGTTGCGGCTGGCCGACATGGCGATGCCGAAGTCCTCCGGGTGGATCTCGTACTCGCGCACCTTGCCGTCACGCAGCTCGCCGACCAGGGTGCCGGCGCCCAGCGAGATCTCGTCCATGTTGTCGCGGCCCCAGACCACCATGGCGCGCTCGGTGCCCAGCTCGCGCAGCACGCGTGCCTGGATACCCACTAAATCGGGGTGGAACACGCCCATCAGCACCGACGGTGCGCTGGCCGGGTTGGTCAGCGGGCCGAGGATGTTGAAGATGGTGCGCACGCCCATCTCGCGGCGCACCGGCGCGACCACCTTCATCGACGGATGGTGGATCGGCGCAAACATGAAGCCGATACCGGTCTGTTCGATGGCCGCGGCCACCTGCGCCGGCTGCAGCTCGATAGCCGCACCCAGCGCTTCGACCGCGTCGGCGCTGCCGGACTTGGACGACACGCTGCGGTTGCCATGCTTGGCCACGCGCGCACCGGCCGCAGCGGCGACGAACATCGCGCAGGTAGAGATGTTGAAGGTGTGCGAGCCATCGCCACCGGTGCCGACGATGTCGACCAGGTGGGTGGTATCGGCCACCGGCACCGCCAGCGCGAATTCGCGCATCACCGTTGCCGCAGCGGCGATCTCGTCGATGGTTTCCTTCTTCACCCGCAGGCCGGTGAGGATGGCGGCGGTCATCATCGGCGAGACGTCGCCGCGCATGATCTGCCGCATCAGGTCGACCATTTCGTCGAAGAAGATCTCGCGGTGTTCGATGGTGCGTTGCAGGGCTTCCTGGGGGGAGAAGCTCATCGGAATGCTCCTTGGATCAGGCCGCCGGACGCTGCAGGAAATTGCGCAGCAGGGCGTGGCCGTGTTCGGTGAGGATGGATTCGGGGTGGAACTGCACACCTTCCACCGGGAACTGGCGGTGGCGCAGGCCCATGATCTCTTCGATCGAGCCGTCGTCGTTCTCGGTCCAGGCGGTGACTTCCAGCGCGTCGGGCAGGCTGTTCTTGTCCACCACCAGCGAGTGGTAGCGGGTGGCCTGGTAGCGGTCCGGCAGGCCGGCGAACACGCCCTTGCCTTCATGGCGGATGGGAGATGTCTTGCCGTGCATGATGTTGCCGGCGCGGATGACCGTGCCGCCGTAGACCTGGCCGATGCCCTGGTGGCCCAGGCACACGCCGAGGATCGGCGTGGTCGGTCCCAGGCGCTCGATCAGCGCCAGCGACACGCCTGCTTCGTTGGGCGTGCACGGGCCGGGCGAGATGACGATGCGTTCGGGCTTCTGCGCGGCAATCTCATCCACGCTCATCGCATCGTTGCGCACCACCTTCACCTCGGCACCCAGCGTCTGCAGGTACTGCACGAGGTTGTAGGTGAAGCTGTCGTAGTTGTCGATCATCCACAACATGGTCAGGTTCCGTCGCTTATCAGGAAAATGGCGTATACGTTTTCGGTGTAGGTGATGGGGCCGGCTTCGATGGATTCGCGTTCAGCGGGCGCCGGTGCCGAGGCCGGTGCGTAGCTGCCGGTCACCGAGATCCTGTCGAGATACTCACCATCCTCGCCCAGCTGCGGCCATTGCCCGGCCTGGATGCCATAGGCAAAGTTCGGCGCCACATCGGAGATGCTGTACAGACCGCGCACTTTTGTTCCATAGGCCTTGGCCAGCCCCTGCGCGGACTCCCGGGTCTTGGCCGCGGCCTCGCCCTTGAGCTCGCGGCGCAGCGCGACTTCACCGGAGTAGGTCGGGGCAACGCTGCTGACCTGCACGTTCTCATTGGCCTTCAGCGCACCCAGCACGTCCTGCATCTGCTTCACGCTGGCGAAACTGGCGCGCAACTGGCGCGACACCTGGGTACCCATGAAGACCTGCCGGCTCTGCTCATAGCGGGTTGCCGGGCCGATCCGCAGGTTGTCCGCACGTACGCTGCCTTCCACCGCCTTGTACTGCTTGAACAGCGCCAGCACGCGGGCAACGTTGTCCTGCACGCGGCGGCGCGCCGCATCCGCATCCATGTCGGTTTCCTCGATGTTCAACTGCAGGCCGAACCGGTCCGGCATCACCACGCGACGCGCCTCGCCCTTCACCAGCAGGTGCGGCTGCGAGGGAATGGTATTGGCCTGCGCCCACGCAGGCGGGGCCATCGTGGCCAGCAGTGACGACCACAGCAATGCGCTCAGCAGCTTCATGCGGTACTCCTTGTCTTGAATGGGAACAGCGGAAGGTGCCGCGGCGTCGGCCACGGCACGGCAGAACTCACAGACCCTTGGCGGCCTGGGCGACGGCGCGGAACAGGGCACGGCCCTTGTTCATCGTCTCGTCCCATTCCTTGTCCGGGTCCGAGTCGTAGACGATGCCTGCGCCGGCCTGCACGTACAGGCGGCCGTCCTTGATCACCGCAGTGCGGATCGCGATCGCGGTATCGGCATCGCCGTGCCAGCCGATGTAGCCGATGCTGCCGGCGTAGACATTGCGCTTGATCGGTTCCAGCTCGCGGATCACTTCCAGCGCGCGGATCTTCGGCGCACCGCTGACCGTACCGGCGGGGAAGGTGGCGCGCAGCACGTCGGCGTAGCTCAAGCCCGGCTGCAGCTGCCCGGTCACTTCGCTGACGATGTGCATGACGTGGCTGTAGCGTTCGATCACGAACTGCTCGCCCACTTCCACGGTGCCGGCCTTCGAAACACGACCGGCGTCGTTGCGGCCAAGGTCGATCAGCATCAGGTGCTCGGCGCGTTCCTTCGGATCGGCCAGCAGTTCTGCTTCCAGCGCCTGATCCAGCTCGGGCGTGGCACCGCGCGGACGGGTGCCGGCGATCGGGCGCACGGTCACTTCACCGTCCTGCAGGCGCACCAGGATTTCCGGCGAGGAGCCGACCACCTGCAGGTCGCCGACATCCAGGAAGTACATGTACGGCGAGGGGTTCAGCGCACGCAGCGCGCGGTACACATCCACCGGGCGCGCCTTGAACGGTACGCTCAGGCGTTGGCTGAGCACCACCTGGAAGATGTCGCCGGCGCGGATGTATTCCTTGCTGCGCTGGACCGCATCGACGAAACCTTCGCGGGTGAACCCGGAGACGAAATCGGACTCGTCCAGCACGTCGCTGTTAAGCGGTGCGGGATAGCCGGCACCCGGTGCGCGCAGCTTGGCGGTCAACGCATCCAGGCGTGCCTGGGCCTGCTCGAAGGCACCGTCGGTACGCGGGTCGGCATGCACGATCAGGTACAGCCGGCCCTTGAGGTTGTCGAACACCGCCAGTTCGTTGGAGTCCAGCAGCAGAATGTCCGGCGTGCCCAGCTCATCGCGGCCAGCCGGCGGGGCCAGGCGCGGCTCGATGTAGCCGATGCACTCGAAACCGAACCAGCCGACCAGACCACCGGTGAAGCCCGGCAGGCCGTCCAGCTTGGGCACCGAATGGGCGCTGCGCAGCGCCTCGACCTCGGCAAACGGATCGGCGACCTCGCGGGTTTCCACCACCTGCCCGTCCTGGCGCACGGTCAGGGTGTGGCCGTGGAAGGCGTACACGCGACGTGCCGGCAGGCCGATGATCGAGTAACGACCAAAGCGCTCGCCGCCTTCGACGGATTCAAACAGGTAGGTATTGGGGCCGTCGGCGAGCTTCAGATAGACCGAAAGCGGCGTGTCCAGGTCGGACAGCACTTCGCGGACAACGGGAATATGGGTGTGGCCTTCAGCGGCCTGCTGCAGAAACTGAGCGTGCGAGTTCAAGACGACTTTCCTTCCGGGACACAGCGTTATGGGGACGGACGACGGCAACAGGCCACCATCGCCACCAACGGCGTGCGGAAGAAAGGGTATGCGGGGTCGTCAGGCTGGACACCCAATGACTGTATCGCAGCTTTGGCCGCAGGGAAACCCTTTGGCGACGGGCGGTTTGCGCCGCCCTAGCCCATCCGCCGTGCCTGTTCCTGGGTCTCCTGCACCTGCTGCTGGGCCAGCGATACCCCCTGCGCCTGCTCGCGACTGGCGTTGATCGCGTCAACCTGGGCCGTGCTCGCGCTCAGGGGTTGGGCCATGCCCGCTGCCACATCGACGTGGGCATGGCGGCGGTGCGCGGCGTTCAGGTCCGGCGTATCCACCGCGAAGGCACGGCTGTGATCCTCGCTGAGCACCACGTGGGAAATGGACTCCAGCCCTTCGCGCTTGGCCTGTACGGCCAGTGCGCCGGCGAGCTGGTCGCTCTGCAGGTCAGGCACCCGGTTGTGGGCGCGGTCCAGGGCGTGGACCCCGGTCTGTGCGCCATTGAACAACCGGTAGTCGGTGTGGCCAGGGTCATTGATGCCGTGCCCGCGCGCAGCGGGCTCTGCTGCCACGCTGGCGCGGCGGCCATCCTCGGGATGCTGTATGCGCTGGTGCTGCTCGACCAGCTTGCGGGCGACGGCTTCCTGCTTGATCAGTTCCGAGTCCAGGCTGGGAATGACAGTCTCGGCCATGCCATGGCGGGCAGTTGCCTCGCCAAACGCTGGACCGATGTCACGGATCAGTCGCGCGGACTGAGCGAGATTGGAGAGCTTCACCGCATCCAATGGCAGGACACCGGTGGGTACATGCGTTGCTGCCGCAGTGCCCACCCCCACACTGATGCCCCCGACCGTCGCCATGGCAGCTGGCGCTTGGGCGGTAACGCCCTTTACCTTCGATGCCACCAGGTCATAGCCGCGGTCCACATGGGCGCCGGCGGTGGCAAAACCGTTCTGCAGCTTGCCGGCCACCCACTGCCCGTCATTGCCGATGGCCGTGGCCGTCCGCTCGCCAAAGGCACGCGTCCACTCGGCATCCGCATGTGCTTGCCGCGATGCGAGCACCGCACGCTGCTCGCCCGTAGTACGTGCCCTTTCGGCCTCTTTGGCCAACCTGTCGGACGCGTCATCCAAAGCAATCCGACCGGCTACCCACGACAGTGCGGACATGCCATGGGAACTGGCCTGCGACTGCGCGCGGTGCAGGGTTGCCTCTATGCCTCCGGTCAGCTCGCGCCCGGAGGCGATCACGGTGGTGGTCGCCCGGGTACCCACCTGGAGCGTGGTCGATCCCATGTTCACGACCTGGCCAATGGCCATGCCCTGGGTCCTGAGGATCTGCTCTGCGCCATCGCCGACCCTGTCCAGCACATGCGCGCCAGTCGCACCCGCGCGTTCAACCTGCTCACCGATCACACGCCCACCGCGCATGCCGTAACCAGTGGCGTGCAGCACCGTGGACAGCGGTCCAGCCAGCTCTGCAACCTGGCTTGGCGCCGCTACCTGCGAACGATTGACGATATTGCCCTGTGCGTCGCGTGCCTTGGCCTCGAGCAGCAGTTCGGCACGGCCAGCGGCAACCGGGATATTGCGCAGGGCTTCCTGCCCCGGCTGGGTCGCCAGTTGTTCGATGAACTGCGCTGCGGACGTCTGCGCACCCGGTGGCATCATCTCGCGCAGTTTGTCGCCCACCAGCTTCTGCATGGCGGGCTCCTTCAGCGACATGCCCATTTCATTGGCAAGCACGCCATAGCCGCGACGCTGCTGCTCGCTCAGGCGCTGCATGCCGTTCTGCACGTCATTCAGCACCTCGCCGGTGGTCTGGTAGGTGTGCACGCTTTGTTGCGGGTTGAAGGTGGGCAGACCATTTTCCTTCGCGAAACGAGCCGCCGTTTCCGGATGCAGGCCTGCCGCATTGAAGGTGGTAGCCCGTGCGCCGGTGACGGCCGACGCGGCGGAAGCCATGCCGCCACCGAGGGAGTGACCGGCGATTTCGAAGTTATTGCCAATGCGATCATTCAGCTGCGTGGCAAGTGACATGGCGCGATCGTAGTAGTCGCTTCGCATCCCAATGCCTTGCTGCCCATTGTTCAGAAAATCCTCGCCGCCCGACTCACGCCATCCATTCGGTGCAAGAGGATCGGCGATCTTACCGGTGGAGCCTTTGTAGACCACCACCGGC
The DNA here is from genome assembly GCF_037203745.1 of Stenotrophomonas sp. CCNWLW162. NCBI lineage: Bacteria > Pseudomonadati > Pseudomonadota > Gammaproteobacteria > Lysobacterales > Lysobacteraceae > Stenotrophomonas > Stenotrophomonas sp. CCNWLW162. The sequence goes on from NZ_JBBCBL010000002.1 coordinate 531,350, forward strand.
TTTGCGTCTGCACCGAAAAGCGCTTTGTCGGGAACATATATTTCCGCACGGAATCCAGACTGCGGCGGTTGCAGAAGCTCACGCAACTCTTCGTCAGACATGTTGATGCCTGCAGCGCGCAGTGCATCCGGATCGGAGCTGCCGCGCGTCCATCCCACGGGAGGCGCACCTTCGTGCTTGGCTGATTGATAGACATCAGCTGCGAGACCAGACATTTCACGCGCGTGATAGGTCTCCTGAAGACGATCAGCTTCCCTGTCATTGCCGCTTTCCCGCAGCTGTTGAACGAGAAGATCCTGCTGCTGGAGGGCGCGCGCACGCGCCTCGATGTCGGTTCCATTCATGGCAAACTCCATTGCGCCGGGCACGGGCTTGGGCACGCGATGCTTATCGATTATCAGAACTTTTTGCTAATGTCACGTTTCAGCCCAATCATCAGGATGATAATGCGCATTCACTTTCACAAATGTGTGCAGAAAGCCCTCATCTCCGCGGCTTGTCTCACACTTTTGCTGATCAGCGGCTGCGCGGCATCATCGAGTCATGGAGCAGACAACTACTTTGAAGGGAGGGCTCTGCAGCTTGCCATCGCCACGGAAAGCGGCGATTCAAAGGCCATTCGCCGCCTCATCGTTGAAGAGGGTGTCGATCCGGACAAGACGTTCTCGCGTGAAGACGGGATTCCCATGGTCGCCTGGCCTCTACGCACAGGCAGTCTGGACGGCCTCCGCGCACTTCTTGAAAACGGGGCAGATCCAAATGCCCGCGCTTACAAGGTCGTGGATGGCCGCAGACTTGGCTACAACAACGCCATGGTCTACGCCGCAAAGCTGGACGACGCGCGCTACCTGCAGTTGCTGCTCAAGTACGGCGGCGATCCCAACACGCGGAATTCGGCAGGCGAAACGTTGCTGTTTCAAGCCTTCATCGCAGGCAATCAGTGGGAGAACGTGAAACTTCTGATTGAGAATGGAGCGAACATCAATGAATCCAATCGCGGCACCGCCGACACAGTCCTCAGCTGGTACACCACCCGGGGTGGATTCGAGCATGCCTATTGGCTGCTGGAGCACGGGGCCGACCCTACGGTGATGCTGAAATCATCCATCGGCGCTCCCGACAGAATGCTGATCGCCGAGCACATCTTCTGGGGCATCACTACACCCGATCTTCTGCCATGGCAGAAGAAGTGCCAGCAGTGGCTTGTCGCCCGGGGCATCCCTCGTCCCCCGATGCCAAAAGGCATCCGCGACAAGCGTGAAGCCTTCGGCTTCCCCACAAAGGAAGAAGACATTCCGCTGCTCTGATTCCTGTCTCAGCTGCCGGAAAGCAGCACGCAGTCATCCGGCAGATGCATGCGCACCCTGCCGGCCACGCATTCGATGCGGAAGCGGCGTGCCTGCACCGGTTCGCCGTCCAGGTTCAACGTCAACGGCTGCGTTGCGTCGATCTGCAGCCACGGCAGCTGCGCGCGCGTGGCGACACGTTCAAGCGCCGCCTCCTTGCCGCCGGTCAGCATCTGTCCAAGGGTGGCTGCGACTTCACCCTCCAGTTCCGGCACTACGGTGACATCCAGCAGGCCGTCATCGATCAGTGCCTGCGGGCACAGCTGCTGACCACCACCCGCTTGGCGGCCGTTACCGATACCCAGCGCGATGAACCCACCTTCCCACTGGAAATCCGGCCCGCTCAGGCGCGCGGTGATCGGTTCGATGCGACCGAGCTTGGCGATGCCAGTAATGACATACGCCAAACCGCCAAGCATCTTCTTCAAGCCCGCATCGGTTTCCACCGTGACCTGGGTGCCGAAGCCACCGCTGGCGAGGTTGGCGCACCACCATGGCTTGCCGTCGGCATCGACGCGCAGCAGATCCATCGGGCGTGGGTGGCCGCCGGCAACCAGTGCGAAGGCCGCCTGCGGCTCCACCGGAATGCCCGCAGCGGTGGCGAAATCGTTGGCGGTGCCCATCGGGACCAGCGCGAGCGAAGGCAGCGCCTCAGCCGGCTCGTCGCGATGCGCCAGCGTCTCTGCGACCGCGCTGAGCGTGCCGTCGCCACCGGCCGCCACGATCACGTCCACGCCGTGGTCGATGGCCTCGGCGACGTAGCGCTCGGCATCACCGTCTTCCCAGGTCACCCGCACTTCCAGCTGCACACCGCGTTCGCGCCAGTGGCCCACGGCCTCGCGCAGGTCATCGTTGCCTGCGGATTTTCCGTTGAGGATCAGGCGCCAGCGCGGGGTGGTCATGCAGTACATCCAGTGAAAGGGCGCTCAGGCTAGCAACACGCCGTTTGCCAGCGGTGAATGTCACGCAGATGTCATTCAGCTGCCGGAGAATGGAAGGCCATAGCAGGGACGACGGATGGAGGCAGGATCAGCCTCCCACGCATGCAGCAAGGCCACGCCAACGTTTGGCGTGGCTTTTTTTTGTCTGCCAGAAGCATCCACCCATGGCGTGGATGCACGTCATCTCAACCGTTGGCGAAATCTTGCAATGCGTGGCCCTGCAGCCGGTACACGGTCCACTCGTCCTGCGGTTTCGCGCCAACGGCGGTGTAGAACTCGATGGCCGGGGTGTTCCAGTCCAGCACCGACCATTCGAAACGGCCGCAACCTTCGGCCACGGCCTGGCGCGCGATGTATTTCAGCAGCGCCTTGCCCGCGCCGCAGCCGCGCTTCTGCGGGCTGACGTACAGGTCTTCCAGATAGATGCCCTTGCGCCCCAGCCAGGTGGAATAGTTGTAGAAATAGACCGCATAGCCGATGGCTTCGCCGTTCGCCTCGCAGACCAGCGCTCGGGCGGTAGCGTCGGCGCCGAACAGGCTTTCGGCGATGCCGATCTCATCGGTCTGCACCGACTGCTCGGCCTTCTCGTAGATCGCCAGTTCGCGGATGAACCGAAGGATCAGGCCAGCATCGGCGACGGTGGCCGGACGGATGTTCAACACGGCCACCGTGCTCATGGCTCAGCCCCGCGCTGCAGCGACGTTGGCGCGCATCTGCGCGATCACGTCCTGGTAGCTGGTCTTGGCGTTGAAGATGGCCGAGCCGGCGACGAACGTGTCGGCGCCAGCGGCGGCGATCTCGCCGATGTTGTCGGCCTTCACGCCACCGTCGATCTCCAGGCGGATGTCACGGCCACTGGCATCGATCTTCTGGCGCACCACGCGCAGCTTGTCCAAGGCCGACGGAATGAAGGCCTGGCCGCCGAAGCCCGGGTTGACCGACATCAGCAGCACCAGGTCCAGGTCATCCAGCACCCAGTCGAGGATGTCCACCGGGGTGGCCGGGTTGAGCACGATGCCCGGCTTGCAGCCCAGCGAGCGGATCAGCTGGATGGTGCGGTGCACGTGGCGGCTGGCCTCCGGGTGGAAGCTGATGTAGGTGGCACCGGCCTCGGCGAAGTCCGGGATGATGCGGTCCACCGGCTCGACCATCAGGTGCACGTCGATCGGCGCGGTGACGCCGTGCTTGCGCAGGGCTTGGCAGACCATCGGGCCGATGGTCAGGTTGGGCACGTAGTGGTTGTCCATCACATCGAAATGGACCCAGTCGGCACCCGCGGCCAGGACGTTGTCGACTTCCTCGCCCAGGCGGGCGAAGTTGGCCGAGAGGATGGAAGGAGCGATGAGGCAGTTGGACATGGCCGGGGCCTTCGGAACGGGGAAAGGGGTCTCCCGCCCGCAGGCGGGGCAATGGGGTCAGCGCTTGCGCAGGGTCTTGATGCGGTCGTAGGCGGCGTTGATGCGCCGCGACTTCTGCTCGGCCTGCTGCTGCAGCTCGGGGGCCGCGCCGCCGAGCTTGTCGGGGTGGTACTGGGAGATCAGCTTGCGGTAGGCACGCTCGACCTCGGCATCGGTGGCCTCGGAGGTCAGCCCCAGCTCCCGGTACGGGTTTTCCTTGTTCAGGCGGAACCAGTCCGAATCGAAGGCATGGCCGATCAGCAGGCCGATGACCGCACCGAACAGCGGATTGGGCCGGAACAGCAGGGCGCCGGCGATGAATCCGAGCAGTTTTCCGTACCAGCGCATGGCGCCCCAGGGTCGACCGGCGAAATGGACGCTCATTTTACGTCACAGCGGGCCCGGACCGCTTTACACTAGGCCGCCCGCTGGTCAGCGGGCCCGCCGGGTCCGTTGGGCAGCCGTATCGACGAAGCCCCAGGAGTGCCCGTGCCAACCACGCTGTTGCAATCCGATCTCCCCGGCCTGCCCTTGCGCCACCGCGGCAAGGTGCGTGACGTGTTCGATATCCCGCGCGAGCGGCTGCCAGCCGGGACCCCACCAGGCGACTACCTGCTGATGGTGGCCACCGATCGCCTGTCGGCCTTCGATGTGGTCCTGCCCGACCCGATCCCGGGCAAGGGCGAGATGCTCTGCCAGGTCTCCAACTTCTGGTTCGCCAAGACCGCGCACCTGATGCCCAACCACCTGACCGGCATCGATGTGGCCAGCGTGCTGCCCGAGGGCGTGGACGCGGCCCTGTACGCCAAGCGTGCGGTAGTCACCCGCAAGCTGAAGCCGGTACCGGTGGAAGCGATTGCCCGTGGCTACCTGATCGGCAGCGGCTGGAAGGATTACCAGCGCACCGGCAAGGTCAGCGGCATCGACCTGCCCGATGGCCTGCGCCAGGCCGAACAGCTGCCCGAGCCGATCTTCACCCCCTCGACCAAGGCCGCCGTCGGCGACCATGACGAGAACATCGACTTCGATGCGATGGTGAAGCAGGTCGGCGCCGAAATGGCCGAGCGCGTGCGCGATGCCACCCTGCGCATCTACAAGTTCGCCGCTGATTACGCCCGCGAGCGCGGCATCATCCTGGCCGATACCAAGTTCGAGTTCGGTACCGACGCCGATGGCCGCCTGTACATCATGGACGAGATGCTGACGCCGGATTCCTCGCGTTACTGGCCGGCCGACGAGTACGAAGTGGGTACCAGCCCGCCGAGCTACGACAAGCAGTTCGTACGTGATTACCTGGAGACGCTGGACTGGGGCAAGACCGCCCCGGGCCCGACCATTCCGGCCGAGATCATCGAGCGCACCCGCGCCAAGTACGCCGAGGCGCTGCAGCGTCTGGCCGGGATCAGCGTCGACTGATCCCCCTGCGCCCCCGGCCGGTCCGGCTGGGGGCGTTCTGAATGGGGTAGTGCCGGCCGCTGGCCGGCAATCTCGCGAACTCGGCTATGCTCTGGATTGTCGGCCAGCGGCCGGCACTACCGTTGTCCGAGGAAGCGACGCAGCATGCAGACATCCACCGAGCTTGCGCGGCCGATCGACCGCTATTTCGCCAGCTATTCCGACGACCACCGCAATGTCATCAACCAGCGCATCCACGTGGTGGCGGTGCCGGCGATCCTGTGGTCGGTGGTGGCCCTGCTGTGGTGCGTGCCGCCGCTGATCACCTGGTTCCAGTACGGGATCTGGTCGGCCTTCGCGATGTTCAGCGCCTGGTGCTTCTACAACAAGCTGTCGCGCCCGCTGGGCATCGGCATGCTCATCCAGTTCTTCGTGTTCGGCTGCCTGTGTCGGCTGCTGGAGGCGGAAATCGGCCTGCACAATCTGTTCTGGCTGGCGGTGGGCGTGTTCGTGGTGGCCTGGATCGCACAGTTCATCGGCCACAAGTTCGAGGGCCGCAAGCCCAGCTTCCTGACCGACCTGACCTACCTGCTGATCGGCCCGGCCTGGGTGATGGCCAAGGCCTATCGGAAGCTCGACTGGCGCTACTGACCCGACCACGACCGACAAGGACTGTTGTTTCCTGAACGGGCAGATTCCGTCACCCGTAGTCCACGGCGGCCCTGCCAGCCTGCGCCGGTGACCCGCCCCCCACCTCCCGCCCGTCGACGGCAGCCCCTGTGCGACAGGGCCTGCGGTCTCCCTGCGTGGGCGTAGGGTGATCCCCGAGGGCAGCCAGGGAGCGACTGCAGGAACGTGATGTTGCGCCGCAGAAAAAATGAATCAGCGAACGTTACATGCAATTGATCGCTGTTCGATGGGTTTCGGCGACATTTCGCAGCCTGTTATCCTCCCTGACCTGCTCGTGAATCATGGATTCCCTGCATGCTCCCCAGCCTGCCCCTGCTGCTGGCCCTGCCGTTCCTGATGGCAGTGGCTGTTGCGGCCTTCCCCCGTAGTTCGCGCTCGACTGCTGCCTGGCTGGCGGCGCTGGCGCCGTTGGGCGGGCTGGCCATCCTCGCCTGGCTGACCCCATCGGTGCTCGACGGCCAGGTGGTGCGGACGATGGTCCCCTGGCTGCCGCAGATCGGCCTGGACTTCACCCTGCGCCTGGATGGGCTGGCCTGGATGTTCGCCGGGTTGGTGCTGGGCATCGGCGCGCTGGTGGTGCTGTATGCGCGCTATTACCTGAGCAGCCAGGACAACGCACACCGCTTCTACATCTACCTGCTGCTGTTCATGGGCGCCATGCTGGGCATGGTGCTGTCGGGCAACCTGTTGCTGCTGATGGTTTTCTGGGAAATGACCAGCATCAGCTCGTTCCTGCTGATCGGCTTCTGGTCGCACCGCCAGGACGCCCGCGAAGGCGCGCGCATGGCGCTGGTGATCACTGGCGGCGGCGGCCTGGCGCTGCTGGCCGGCGTGCTGCTGATCGGCCGCATCGTCGGTAGTTTCGACCTGGACGTGGTGCTGGCCGCCGGCGAGCAGATCCGCGCCAGCGCGCTGTACCCGTACGCGCTGTTCCTGGTGCTGGCCGGCATCTTCACCAAGAGCGCGCAGTTCCCGTTCCACTTCTGGCTGCCGCACGCAATGGCCGCGCCGACCCCGGTCTCGGCCTACCTGCACTCGGCCACCATGGTGAAGGCCGGCGTGTTCCTGCTGGCGCGCCTGCATCCGGCATTGGCCGGCAGCGATCTGTTCTTCTATACGGTCAGTGGCATCGGCGCGCTGACCCTGCTGGTCGGTGCCTGGAACGCGATCTTCCAGCATGACCTGAAGGGCCTGCTGGCCTACTCCACCATTTCCCATCTGGGTCTGATCACCCTGCTGTTCGGCCTGTCCACGCCGATGGCGGTGGTGGCCGGCGTGTTCCATATCCTCAACCACGCCACCTTCAAGGCCTCGCTGTTCATGGCCGCCGGCATCATCGACCACGAAACCGGCACCCGTGACATGCGCAAGCTGGGCGGGCTGCGCAGGCTGATGCCGTTCACCAGCGCGCTGGCGATCATCGCCTCGCTGGCAATGGCCGGCATTCCGCTGCTCAACGGCTTCCTGTCCAAGGAAATGCTGTTCGCCGAGGCGATCAGCGCAGGCGGCACCCAGGCCATGCGCACGGCGGTGTCGATCGCCGCGCTGCTGGCCGGCGTGTTCGGCGTGGCCTACAGCCTGCGCTTCGTGCATGACACCTTCTTCGGCCCCGGCCCGCACGATCTGGACCGCGTACCGCACGAGCCGCCGCGCTGGATGAAGGTGCCGGTGGAGATCCTGGTAGTGATCTGCGTGGCGGTGGGCGTGGCCCCGGCATTGACCGTGGCGCCGGTGCTGCACGCCGCTGCGGCCTCGATCCTCGGCAATGCCATGCCCGAATACAGCCTGGCGGTGTGGCATGGCTTCAACCTGCCGCTGGCGATGAGCGCGATCGGCGTGGTCGGCGGCGTGGCGCTGTACTTCGGCCTGCGCAGGCTGATCAACCTGCACGGGGTGACCAATACCAGCCCCGGCCGCAACGTGTTCCACCGCCAGCTGGATCTGCTCTCAGCCGCAGCACAGCGCCTGACCAACGGCATCGCCAACGGCAGCCTGCAGCGCATGCTGCTGGGCCTGGTGCTGGTGGCGATCGTGGTCGCCGCCGCGCCGTTCGTGGCCAATCCGGCCTCGCCGAACTGGACCGCGCCGCAGCCGATCCCGTTGCTGGGCTGGGCGCTGTGGCTGGTGATGATGGCCTGTGCGGTTGCCACCCTGCGCGTCTACAAGCAACGCCTGCTGGCGGTGCTGCTGGTCGGCGGCGTCGGCCTGATGGTGGCGCTGACCTTCGTGTTCCTGTCCGCACCGGACCTGGCGCTGACCCAGCTGCTGGTGGAGATGGTGACCCTGGTGCTGATGCTGCTGGGCATGAACTACCTGCCCGCGCAGTCCGGGCCGGAGCGCCCGCGCTGGCGCAAGCGCCGCGATGCGGTGATCGCGATCATCGCCGGTGCCGGCCTGGGTGCGCTCGCCTACACCGCGATGACCCTGCCGCCGAACACCATGGCTGGCGAGCTGCTCGCCCGCGCCCTGCCCGAGGCCTACGGCCAGAACGTGGTCAACGTGATCCTGGTCGACTTCCGCGGCTTCGATACCTTCGGCGAGATCACCGTGTTCGGCATTGCCGCGCTGGTGGTGCACGCACTGCTGCGACGCACGCGGATGGCACCGGAGCAGATCATGCCCGGCCCGCCGATCAAGCTGCCGGTGCCGGCCGACCTGGCCCAGATCATGTTCCCGCTGACCCTGACCGTGTCGATCTTCCTGTTCCTGCGCGGCCACAACGCACCCGGCGGCGGTTTCATCGCCGGCCTGGTGCTGGCCGTGCCGCTGCTGATCCAGTACGTGATCCAGGGCACCGCATCGGTGGAATCGCGCTTCGGCTTCGACTACATCCGTTGCATCGGCATGGGCCTGCTGATCGCCATCCTCAGCGGCAGCGCGTCGATGCTGTTCGGCGTGCCGTTCCTGACCAGCGGCCACCTCGACCTGCACCTTCCGCTGATCGGCGAGGTACCGCTGGCCAGCGCGATCGGCTTCGATATCGGCGTGTACCTGGTGGTGTTCGGTGGCGCGATGCTGATGCTGTCGATGATGGCCACCGTGAAACCCTCTCGTACCCGCACAGCGCGCAAGGGCGAGATCGACCTGCAACGCCGCTCGGCACGTACCGGGGAGATGCACTGATGGAACTGGCCCTGGCCTCCGCGATCGGCGTGCTGACCGCTATCGGCATCTACCTGCTGCTGCGCGCGCGCAGCTTCGATGTGATCCTCGGCATGACCTTCCTGTCCTACGCCACCAACCTGCTGATCTTCGCCGGTGGCCGTGTGGTGCTGGGCAAGGCGCCAGTGCTGCAGGAGGGCGTGGACAGCAACCTCGGCAACTACACCGATCCGCTGCCACAGGCGCTGGTGCTCACCGCCATCGTCATTGCCTTCGCGATGACCGCAGTGAGCATCGTGCTGGCCATGCGCAGCCGCAGCGACAACCACAGCGACCACGTGGACGCTCACGAGCCGGATGACGACCTGCAGGATGAGGGTGTGCCGCCGCGCCAGGGCGAGGACCGCGCATGAACCACCTGGTGATCCTGCCGATCCTGGTTCCCCTGCTCGGTGCCGCGCTGTCGCTGTTCGTCGAGCACCGCCGTTATGGCCCGAAGGTACAGCGCGCTGTGGCCTGGACTTCGCTGTCGGCGCTGGCGCTGGTGGTGGGCCTGTTGTTCGCCACCACCGCCAGTGGCGATATCAGCGTCTACCTGCTCGGCGACTGGCCGTCGCGCCTGGGCATCGCGCTGGTCGCCGACCGGCTGTCGGCGTGGATGCTGCTGACCACCCTGCTGCTGGCCATTCCCTGCCTGCTGCATGCCTGCTCGGGCTGGGACCGCCGCGCACCGCACTTCCATGCGCTGTTCCAGTTCCAGCTGGTCGGCCTCAACGGTGCGTTCCTGACTGGCGACATCTTCAACCTGTTCGTGTTCTTCGAGGTGATGCTGATCGCCTCCTACGGCCTGCTGCTCAGTGGCGGCCGCGGCCTGCGCATGCGCATCGGCCTGCACTACGTGGTGTTCAACGTCACCGCTTCGACGTTGTTCCTGATCGCGCTGGGCCTGCTGTACGCCTCGCTGGGCTCATTGAACATGGCCGAGCTGTCGCAGCGCATCGCCGAGGTGCCGCCGGCACAGCTGACCCTGGTGAAGGCGACGATGGGCCTGTTGCTGCTGGTGTTCTGCGCCAAGGCCGCACTGATGCCGCTGTACCTGTGGCTGCCTGAAGCCTATTCGCGCGCGCCGGCCGCAGTGGCCGCACTGTTTGCGATCATGACCAAGGTCGGCCTGTATGCGGTGCTGCGCATCCAGATGCTGTGGTTCGGCGACGATGCCGGTGCGATGGCCGGCTATGGCCGCGACTGGCTCCTGTGGGCCGGCGTGGCGACACTGGTGCTCGGTGGCCTCGGTGCGCTGGCCGCGACCCGCCTGCGCGTGCTGATCTCCTACCTGGTGATCGTCTCGGCCGCCACGCTGTTCATCGCCTTCTCGGTGGGCACGCCGCAAGTACTTTCGGCCGGCCTGTACTACCTGCCGCACAGCAGCTTCGTCGCCGCCGCGCTGTTCCTGATCGCCGACCTGATCCGCCGCCGCCGTGGTGGCGCCAGCGACCGCAAGGAAGTGGTGGCGCCGATGCCGGGCAAGGAGACGCCGGCGGTGCTGTTCCTGATCGCCGCGGTGTCGGTGGCTGGCCTGCCGCCGCTGTCCGGCTTCCTGGCCAAGGCCGCGCTGCTGGCCGGCATGCCGGCGCAGTACACCGGCCCGGTCTGGACCGCGGTTCTTGTCAGCAGCCTGCTGGTGATCATGGGCCTGACCCGCGGTGGCATCCGCCTGTTCTGGCGCGTGCCGCCGGTCGATCCGGAAGCGCCGCCGCCGCGCAAGGCACGGCTGCGCCGGGTCGAGCTGTACGCCGCCTGCATCCTGCTGGCCTATGGCATCGGCATGACCCTGGCCGCCGCGCCGCTGATGCGCTACACCGACGCCACCGCCGCACAGCTGCTGCAGCCCGGCGAGTACGTGCAGCAGCTGCGCGCGACCGCACCGGAGATCCGCCAGCCATGACCGCCCAGCGCTCACTGTTCCGCCGCATCATTCCCTCACCGATGCTCAGCATCATGGTGGTGGCGTTCTGGCTGCTGATGTCCGACAGCTTCACCGTCGGCCAGACCGTGCTCGGCCTGGTGCTGGGCGTGGTGGTGCCACTGTTCGCCGCGCGCCTGGACCGCGAGTTCGCCCGCATCGGTACCCTGCGCCCGCTGCCCAAGCTGCTGTGCGTGACCCTGTGGGACATCCTGATGTCCAACATCCGCGTCGCCCTGCAGGTGCTGGGCCCGGAGAAGAACATCCATCCGGGCTTCATCTGGCTGCCGTTGGACATCGCCAACATCCACGGCATCGCCGCGCTGACCAGCATGATCACGCTGACCCCGGGCACGGTCTCGGCCGCGCTCAGCGAAGACCGCAGGTTCCTGCTGGTGCATGTGCTGCACCTGGAGGATCCGCAGGCGCTGATCGATACGATCAAACGACGTTACGAAGCCCCGTTGATGGAGATTTTCCCATGACTGGATTCCAGATCATCCAGACCACGCTGGTGGTGTGCATGCACGTGGTCGGCCTGGCCATGCTGCTGGCCACCTGGCGCCTGCTGCGCGGACCGACCGTGCCCGACCGCATCCTTGCGCTGGATACGCTGTCGGTGACCGCCATCGCCGAGCTGATGCTGTTCGGCATGTACCTGAACTCCGCGATCTACTTCGAGGCTGCCCTGGTCATCGCCATGCTCGGCTTCGGCAGCACCGTGGTGCTGAGCAAGTTCGTGCTGCGCCGGGACATCGTCGAATGATCACCGCGATCCAGGTCGGCCTGTCGATCCTGCTGCTGTTCGGCTGCTTCTTCATCCTGGTCGGTGCGCTGGGCCTGGTGAAGCTGTCCACGTTCTTCAAGCGCCTGCACGCGCCGACCAAGGCCAGCACGCTGGGCGTGGGCTGCGTGCTGGTGTGCTCGGTGTGCTACCACATCTTCCTCGGCCAGGACCCGCAGCCGCGCGAGCTGCTGATCACCGTGTTCCTGTTCATCACCGCACCGATCAGCGCGCACATGATGGCCAAGGCCGCGCTGTCGCTGCTGATGGAAACCCGCCCCAGCCTGCCCGGCAACGAACCGGCTGCCGAAGAGCAGCTGCCGCCGCCGGAGCCGGTGCGGGAAGAAGAGCACGCGCAGAACCGGTAACCCCGGTAGATGCCGACCTTGGTCGGCGCTTTGTTGCTGCGAGTGCCAACCAAGGTTGGCAGCTACCGCATCATTGGCGGGGTGACCGGTAGGTGCCGACCTTGGTCGGCACGGAACCAACCGCATCCACGCATGGTGTGGCTCTACAACCCGGGTGCACCCACCAGCAGCAGCTCCAGCACGAACCAGCCAACAAACGCGACCAGCAGGATCACGCCTTCGCCACGGCTGATCTTCAGGTCGCCACGCAGCATCGGGTACAGCACCAGCGCGAAGGCCAGCAGCGCCGGCAGCTCCAGGCGCACGAACGAGGCCGGCAGCGCCAGCGGCTGCAGGACCGCCATCGCACCGATCACCAGCAGCAGGTTGACCACGCTGGAGCCCAGCACGTGGCCCATCACCATGTCGCCATGGCCACGGCGTGCCGCAGCGATCGCGGTTGCCACCTCCGGCAGCGCGGTACCGATCGCGACCGGCAGCAGACCGACCAGCAGCGGCGTCCACCCCAGTGCAACACCGAAGTCCGCCGCCGCACCGACCACCAGGCGGGCGCCCCAGTACAGCGCCAGCGCCGCGATCACCACGCGCAGCACGTTCAACGGCAGGCTGGTACGGCTCAACGCGGACTCGGCGATCACCGCCTGCACCTCGGCGCTCTCGCTGCGGCCACGACGCAGCAGCACCACCTGCACGATGATGAAACCGGCCACCAGCACGCCGCCTTCCCAGCGCGCCAGGCCACCATCAAGACCGAACAGGATCAGCACCACGCCCGCCGCCAGCAGCGACCACCACAGTACCGTCTGCAATCGCGCGTGCAGCAGCAGCGGCGCAGCCATCGCAGCGACGGCCAGGGTCAGGCCCAGGTTGACGATGCTGCTGCCCACCGCGTTGCCCAGCGCCAGCTCCGGCTGGCCGACCGCCAGCGCGCGTGCGTTGACCGCCAGTTCCGGCAGCGAAGTGGTCACCCCGAGCAGCAACAGGCCAGCCGTGAACGGACTGGCGCCGAAGCGTTGCGCCAGGCCGGACACGGCCTTGACGATGGAGTCCCCGCCCAGCGCCAGCAGCAGCAGGCCGAGCAGGAACCAGGCAATTGCAATGGCGATCATCGAGCACTCCCCCAGCGGTCGTGGCGCGATTCTACGCTTGGCCCGCGCACAAGGCTGGGCCGTGGATCAAGGATCAGCCACAGCCTTCCACATAATCGACCTGCGGGGTCTGGCCCACCCGCCACGCGCCGACCCGGCCGTCCGCACCGAGTGCGAAGTCGACCACCGCACCGCCCTCCTGCGCCGGCCGCACGCGCAGGTGCTGGGCCTTCTCGTCGTACTTGTCGGGGACGACGTCACCGCGCTCGGGATACAGCACCTGCAACTCGCCCAGGGTCATGCCGACCTTGCCGCCGCCCGGTGCGATGACCGCAGCATTGTGCACGTCATAGCGCACCAGCTTGCGGCCTTCGATCATCAGGCGCGGATCTTCGGCATTCTGCGGACGCAGGAAATAGCAGCCATCGTTGTTGTCGTCGACCGGCAGCGGTTTGCCGGCAGCATCGCTGCCCACGCCCCGCAGCGGCGCGCCGAAGCCGCTGCGGACCTCGGCGATGGCTGCACCGAGCTTCGCGCCGGCGTAGCCGTCCAGGTGTGCTGGGCTGTCGCTGCGGAGATCATTGGCCGGGCGCGCGGCCAGATCGGGATCGGCGGACTGTGCGGGCCCGGTCGCCGACGCGGTTTCGGCTGGGGTGTCGCTGCCACTGCCGGCCGCCCCCTGTTTGTCCTGGCCGCCGCAGGCGGTGAGCGAAAGCAGCAACAGACCAGCAATCGGGAGGTGCTTCATCGGTGCGGTTCCCTGGCACGAAGGTGGCTGCACGCTAGCGCAGCACATGTGCAGGTGCTGCATTGTCATCGCCGTTTCATGGCCTTCGTTCAGGCTCGGCGTGCACCGACTTGGCCGTCCCCTCCATGCAACCGCGTAAGACCGATCTCGCCCGAACCGCGCTGCAGGCCCACCGCGCGCCGCTGGACATGCGCCAGAGGCGGCTGCTGATCCTGTGCGACGGCCAGCGCAGCATCACCGACTTGACCGGCCTGCTTGGCCCGGAGGCTCCGGCGATGGTCATCCAGCTGGTGCAGGCGGGCTATCTGAGCACAGGGCCGGCCGCAGCGACGCCCGCCCCCTCCCCCGAAGCCGCTGCCATCTTGCCAGCGCAGGCTGCGGTGCCTGCGACACCGGTCGAACGCCGCCGCTCGCTGGTGGCCGCGCGCATCTACGTGCTGGGCATCCTGGAGATGCAGCGCCACCCGCAGGCCGCTGCGGTGTTCCGCGACCTGCAGCAGGCGCGTGCGGAAGACGAAGTGCTGCAGCGGCTGCAGTCAGCGCTGCAGGTGCTGCCCGCGCTGACCTCGGACGGCTACTGCCAGCGCGTACGCCAGCGCCTGCTGGAAGCGCTGCCGCTGGAGCATTGCGACGCGTTCGCCGAGATGGCGTAACCGCAGGTTCCGACGGCAATCATCCACGCATGGCGTGGATGCGATCAGGATCCGTGCCGACCAAGGTCGGCACCCACCAAGCTAGCGGGACGACCGGAAGTTGTTGCGCAGGCCGTTCCAGCACTGCTGGTAATCACCCTGCCGATGGCCGGCAGCCAAGGCCTGCGCGGTCGGGCGGATCACCGCGCGGGTCTCGAACATGAAGGCCATGGTGTCCTTGATCACGTCCGGCTTGGACAGGTCTGCGTTGGAGGCCTTGTCGAAGGTCGGCGCATCCGGGCCATGGCCGCTCATGCAGTTGTGCAGCGACGCGCCGCCGGGCACGAAGCCTTCGGCCTTGGCGTCGTAGGCGCCATGCACCAGGCCCATGAACTCGCTGGCGATGTTGCGGTGGAACCACGGCGGGCGGAACGTGTTCTGCGCCACCAGCCAGCGCGGCGGGAAGATCGCGAAGTCCATGTTGCTGGTCCCCGGTGTGTCGCTGGGCGAATGCAGCACCAGGAAGATCGACGGGTCCGGATGGTCATGGCTGATCGAGCCGATGGTGTTGAAGCGGCGCAGGTCGTAGCGGTACGGCGCGTAATTGCCGTGCCAGGCCACCACGTCCAGCGGCGAATGGTCGATCGGCGCGCGCCACAGGCGGCCTTCGAACTTGGCGATCAGTTCGAAATCACCATCGATATCCTCGAACGCCGCGTGCGGGGTCTCGAAGTCGCGCGGGTTGGCCAGGCCGTTGGAGCCGATCGGGCCGAGGTCAGGCAGCTTCAGCAGCGCACCGTAGTTCTCGCAGATGTAGCCGCGGCTCGGGCCATCGGGCAGTTCGACGCGGAACCGCACGCCACGCGGAATCACCGCGATCTGCTGCGGTTCGATCTCGATCACGCCCAGTTCGGTCAGCAGGCGCAGCGCTCCCAGCTGCGGCACGATCAGCAGTTCGCCATCGGCATCGTAGAAGTAGCGGCCAACCATGTCGCGGTTGGCGGCGTAGAGGTGGATGCCCACACCGGCATGCGCGTCGGGCGAGCCGTTGCCACCCATCGTGTACAGGCCTTCGACGAAGTCGGTCGGCAGTTCCGGCAGCGGCAGCGGGCTCCAGCGCAGCTGGTTCGGCGACGCAGGCTGCGCAGCGAAATCGCACTGCAGCTGGGACTGCGCGAACGGGGTGAACTCACCATGGGTGACCGCCGGGCGGATCCGGTACAGCCAGCTGCGGCGGTTGCTGCCGCGCGGCGCGGTGAAGGCGGTGCCGGTCAACTGTTCGGCGTACAGGCCGTGGGCCACCTTCTGCGGCGAGTTCTGCCCGACCGGCAGCGCGCCGGCGACGGCCTCGGTGGCGAATTCGTTGCCGAGGCCGGACTGGTAGCCGCGGGCGGTGATGGCGGGGGACATGGTGGCTCCTGGAACGGCGATGCCGGAACGGATAGCAGCCGAGCATGGCTCGGCTCTACAGATGAGCAGCCGCCGGGCGTGGCCCGGCGCTACCGATGAACGTTACAGCACGCCGCGGCGGATCTGGTCGCGCTCGATGCTTTCGAACAGCGCGGTGAAGTTGCCTTCGCCAAAGCCTTCGTTGCCCTTGCGCTGGATGATCTCGAAGAAGATCGGGCCGATGCAGTTCTGGGTGAAGATCTGCAGCAGCTTGCGCTGGTGGGTTTCCGGATCGGCATCGATCAGGATCTTGTTCTTCGCCAGGCGCGCCACGTCTTCACCGTGGTTCGGCACGCGCTGGTCGATCACGTCGAAGTAGGTCTCCGGCGTATCGAGGAAGTCCACGCCCTGCGCGCGCATCGCTTCGACGGTCTCGTAGATGTTCTCGGTGAAGCAGGCGATGTGCTGGATGCCCTCTCCCTTGTACGCGTCCAGGTACTCGTTGATCTGGCTCTTCGGGTCGGACGATTCGTTCAGCGGGATGCGCACGATGCCGTCCGGCGCGGTCATCGCCTTGGACACCAGGCCGGTCTTCAAGCCCTTGATGTCGAAGTAGCGGATCTCGCGGAAATTGAACAGACGCTCGTAGTAGTCCGACCACTGCTGCATGTTGCCGAAGTACAGGTTGTGGGTCAGGTGGTCGATGAAGGTCAGGCCGAAGCCCACCGGGTGCAGGTCGGCGCCGGCGATCAACTCATAGTCGCCGTCGAAGATGCTGCCGGCGCTGCCATAGCGGTCGACCAGATACAGCATGCAGTCGCCGATGCCCTTGATGACCGGGGCATTGACCGCCTTGCTGTCCGGCTTGAAGGCGATGGCTTCGGCGCCGTTGCCCAGCGCGGTCTGGTAGACCTCCTGGCCCGGCTTCTTGAAGCGGATGGCGAAGCCGCAGGCGCACGGACCGTGCTTCTCGGCGAAGTCGGCGGCGAACGAATCGGGGTCTTCATTGACCAGGAAGTTGACGTCGCCCTGGCGATAGACGGTAATCGGACGCTGCTTGTGCTTGAGCACCGCGCTGAAGCCCATCTTCCGGAAGTACTCGTGCAGCTCCTGGCCACGGCCGGCCGGGGCGGCGAATTCGACGAACTCGAAGCCGTCGATGCCCATCGGGTTCTCGAAGGTGGTGACCTGCATGCCGGGGTTGGGATGCGAGGCGGTCGGGACTGCGGTATTCATGGCGTGGCTCCGAATCGGTACCGCATCGGTACAAACCAGGTGCGGGCAGGTAGGGACCCGGCGAGAATGCAGGGTCTGGACCTACCCCTTATAGTTACACTTGAAACCACCAGCAAGGTGCACCGCAACATGAGCCCCGCCGATCCCGTTTCGACCCGCCTGCGTTCCTCGCACGTCCTGCTCGACCTGGAACAGTTCCTGCCTTACCGGCTGAGCGTGCTGTCCAACCGGGTCAGCGGCAACATCGCCAAGCTATACGGCGATCGTTACGGTCTGGCGATCCCCGAATGGCGGGTGATCACCATCCTGGCGCTGTACCCGGGTTCCTCGGCCAGCGAGGTCTCCGACCGCACGGCGATGGACAAGGTGGCGGTCAGCCGCGCCGTGGCCCGCCTGCTGGAGCGTGGCTTCATCAAGCGCGAGACCCATGGCGACGACCGCCGTCGCTCGGTGCTGGCGCTGTCGGCAGCCGGCTTCGAGGTGTACGAGACCATTGCGCCGATGGTGATCGAGATCACCCGCAAGCTGATGTCGGTGCTGAGCGAGGAGGAGGAGCAGGTGCTGGAGAAGCTGATCCTGCGCCTGGCCGGCGACGGCCTGGAGCGGATGGGCGAAGGGGTCTGAAAGAAAAAGGGGACGGAGGGGATCAAGTCGTTTTGGGCACAACTGTGCTGATTGCGGCTTTATCCCCTCTGTCCCTTTTTTCCGCGCCTCAGCTCAGATGCTTGCGGCGTGCATGGATCCACGGCACGGCCAGCGCGGCGATGGCACCACCTGCAAAACCGAGTGACGCAGCAACCGTGGCCGCTTCGACCGCCCCTGGCAGCGCCAGTGCCGCAGCCACCAAGAGCAGCGACGGCAGGCCGACGAAGGTGCCGAGGAAGAAGTGCCAGCGCGGCGACCAGGTGTTGAGCTGCAGCAGGCTGACCGGCTGCCAGGCGTCGGATGCGGCGTCCTCGGCGATCTTCGCTACCGCCTTGCCCAGGTCTACTTCCGGCAGCGCGCGCCCCTGCCGTGCGGTCGCCAGCAGCTCGGCCACGGCCTCCACCGGCGGAAAGCTGGACGGCCACGCCACCGGCGCCGGCACGCCGTAGGCGGTCATCAGCGGCACGCTCAGCCACGGCGCCACCAACGGGCGCATGCGGCGTCGGCCATGCACGCACCAGATCTGTGGCTGGCCATGGGCGGTGACGCTGTACAGCGCCAGCTCACCCGCTGGCGGGTAGCCAAGCATGGTCACCCGCGCCGCCAGGCTGTCCTGGCCCATCGCGCGCAGGAATCCAGGACGGCTGCGTCCCTCCTGCATCCACGCCAGGCCGAGTGCACCCACCAGATACGCCTCGGCCACGTCCTTGCTGCCGGCAGTGGCGCGCTCATCACTGGCCAGGTACCAGGCCAGCGATTTCGGTTCGGAGACATCGTCCAGGCCCCAGCGGCTGTCATCGCCCAGCACGTGGCGCACCGGCAGGCGCGCCGGCGCGGTTTCGCCACGTTCGCCCGGCTGCAGGAACGGCAGTACGCCCTGGATGAAGGTGGACAGTTCGATGGCCCGCGCGCCATGGCCCTGCCATTCCGGCGGCAGCAACCCGGCCAGCTGGCCTTCGGCAGCCAGCGCATCCAGCCGCGCTTTCTGCTCGACCAGCCTTTGCACCGCCCCCTTCAGCACCACGTTGTCGGGCAGCGCGATCTGCGGCAGGCGGTGGCGCGGTAGTGTCAGTTCAACGGTGTTCTCGCCGGTACCATCGTCATCGAGCAGCACTTCCTGCGCCGGCAGGCTCACGCCCTCATCTGCTCCGCTCTCGGCCAATGCGCTGGCAGGTTCGGGCAATCGTTCGGCGTGGTCGCTGTGCATGGGCGTTCCGGTAGGTTGCATCGACGGGGCGTCGACTGAAGTCCTTGCCGGTAACGGCGTGCACGCAGTGAAATTGAGACACCGATTCGGAGAGTGTGACGGCGCGCGCAATAGATCCACGCCATGCGTGGATGCACGTCTGTGCCGACCAACGGTTGGCCCCCACCAGAGCCTGCTGACCAGCAGGCGGCACCCAGCCAGGTTGCCGGCCAGCGGCCGGCACTACCGGTCAGGTGCCCACTGCTTGAGGAAGGCGCTCACTCGGGCAGGCTGGAAAGCTTCGCCCCTGCGCAGCTCACCAGTCGCCTGCGATACCAGCAGTCCACCATCGGCATCGAGCACCAGCAGGTACGGGTAGTCGCGTTCCATCATCGGGAACTGGGCAAAAAAGGCGGTGTTGGGCTGTTCGTCACTGGCGTTGATCTTCACCCACACGTAGTGAGCATCGCGGAAGCGGCGCAGGTCGCCGTTGCCTTCCACCAGTTCGTCCAGCGCATGGCAGCGCTCGCAGGCGGCGTTGCCGACCTCGAGCAGGATGCGCTTCTTGCCGCGCTGGGCTTCCACCTTGGCGGTGGCCAGGTCATTGGCCGGGTCGCGGGCCGGGTCGAACTGTGCACCGAGCCCGGCGATGGCGGCGATGTCCGCCGCCACCGGGGTGTTGCCCGAGGCCACCGGTTCGCTGGGGTCAGCGACCGGTGGCTCGGTGGGTCGGGTATCCAGGGGCTGCGTAGGCTCGGCGGCTGCAGGCGGTTGCGGTTGGGAACAGGCGCCGATCAGCGCCGCACAGACCACCACTACCGCAGTACCGAGCTTGCTACGCATGCCTTCTACCCTCTCATCATTACTTGACGCCGTGCATCAGCTTGTTGATCAGCGGGGCGACCAGGAACAGCACCACGCCAGAGCCGATCAGAGCCCAGAACCCGAAGGTATACCCCTTCAGTGCCGACTCGACCGTCATGCCGCCTTCACCACTGACAACGCCGGCGAAGATGCCCGACAGGTTGTTGCCGATGCCGGTGGACAGGAACCAGCCACCCATGCCGAAGCCGACCAGGCGCACCGGAGCCAGCTTGGTCACCATCGACAGGCCGATCGGCGACAGGCACAGCTCACCGACGGACTGGATGACGTAGACCATGAACAGGGTCCAGAACGGGATCTTGCCGTCCACCACCATCTGCGACAGGGCGTACATCAGCAGGGCAAAGGCGGCGCCGTTGAACAGCAGGCCCAGGCCGAACTTGCGCGGAATCGACGGATTGGCGCGGCCCAGGGCCACCCAGATCCAGGCGATGATCGGCGCCAGGGTGATGATGGCCACCGAGTTGACCGACTGGAACCAGGCGGTCGGGAAGGTCCAGTCGCCCATCTGGCGGTTGACGATATTCTCGGCCAGGAAGGTGAACGAGCTGCCGGCCTGTTCGAAGAACATCCAGAACATCACGTTGAAGGCGAAGATGATCAGCATGGCGATCACGCGGTCGCGCTGCACCTTGCCCTCGCGGATGCCCTCGACCAGCAGCAGCACGGCCAGTGCGGCGAACATCACGCCCAGGATCCAGGCCAGCGCGGTGGCGCCGGTGGCCAGCAGGAAGTAGGCCACCGGAATGGCGAACAGCGAGCCCACCAGCACCATGACGATACGGCCGAAGCCTTCAGCACCAGCCGGCGGAGCACCGATGCCCTTCAGGCCGGCGCGCCCGATGTAGAACCACACCAGCGAGATCAGCATGCCCACGCCCGAGGCGATGAACACGACCTTGTAGGACGGCATTTCCGAGGTGCCGAAGACCTTGCGGGCCAGGTACTCGGTCAGCACCGGGGCGATCATCGCGCCGATGTTGATGCCCATGTAGAAGATGGTGAAGCCCGAATCGCGACGCTCATCCTTCAGGCCGTACAGCTTGCCGACCATGGTCGAGATGTTCGGCTTGAACATGCCGTTGCCGACGATGATCGTGGCCAGGCCGAGCTTGAACAGATGCTCTTCCGGCAACGAGATCATGAACAGGCCGGCGGCCATGATCACCGCACCGGTCAGGATCGAGCGCTGGTACCCCAGCACCCGGTCGGCCACGTAGCCACCGAAGATCGCCGCGGCGTACACCAGCGCCAGGTAGGCACCGTAGATGCGGCTGGCGTCGGCTTCACCGGCGGCACTGCCATCACGGAACTGGGCGACGATGTACAGCACCAAGGCCCAGCGGATGCCGTAGAACGCAAAGCGTTCCCAGAACTCGGTCATGAACAGCATCCACAACGGGCGCGGGTGGCCCATCATGGTCTTGAAGTCCGGCACGGCCGGCTCTGGGGTGTTCGCAGTGGCGTTCAAGCTCATGCGGATTTCCTGGTTCGGTGGATGACGAGCACGTCCGATGTGCAGTGGAGCAACGCGCGAGGATCACCGACTTCTGGCGTTCACGTCAAATACACGCCGTTTGAGGCAGGTGCCAGCCTGCTCGCTGAACTTGCATCTGAAACGATCCAGCCGCCGGCCGGGAACCAAGCTGAATGGGAGTCAGGCCAGATCGGCCGGGGGTGCGGCCTGCAGGCTGGTGCGCACCTGGAACAGTTCGGGGAAAAAGGTCAGTTCCAGCGCCTTGGCCAGGAAACCGACACCGGACGAGCCGCCCGTGCCGCGCTTGAAGCCGATCACCCGCATCACCGTACGCATGTGGCGGAAGCGCCAGAGCTGGAAGGCGGTCTCCAGGTCCACCAGGTCCTCGCACAGCGAATACTCGCGCCAGTAGCGATCGGTGTCCTGGTAGATGCGTTCGAAGACCGGCTGCAGTGCGTCATCGGCCACATGCGGCTGGGTCCAGTCGTGGGCCTCGTACACCGCCGGGACGGCGTGGCCGAAACGGGTCAGGTACTTGAGGAATTCCTCGTACAGGCTCGGCGCTTCCAGTGCGGTGCGCAGCTGCGCCTGGCCAGCCGGGTCGTGCTCGAACACCTGCAGCATCTGCGCGTTCTTGTTGCCCAGCAGGAACTCGATGTAACGGTACTGCAGCGACTGGAAGCCCGAGGACGGGCCCAGCACGTCGCGGAAGCCCATGTACTCGGACGGGGTCAGCGTTTCCAGCACCGACCACTGCTCGGTGAGCTGGCGCAGCACCTGCTTGCTGCGCGCCAGCACCTTGCGGCACTGCCAGACTTCATCACGCTGCAGGAAGCCGATCGCGGCACGCAGTTCGTGGCCGAGCAGCTTCAGCCACAGCTCCGAGGTCTGGTGCTGGATGATGAAGAGCATCTCGTCGTGGTGCGGCGGGTTGGACAACGGCTGCTGCGCGCTGAGCAGCTGGTCCAGCCGCAGGTAGCCGCCATAGGTCAGCCGCCCCTGCAGATCGGTGTGGATGCCAGCTTCGAGATCGCGTTGGTTGTTGTCGACGGACATGGGCGGGACCAGATCGGGGGCGGCAAGGGTAGCGCGTTGCCGCCATGCTGGCAGCCGCCGCGTCCATACCGGGGCGTCCGGGGGCCCGTGGAGCATCCCTCGATATGGGGGCTGCGCGTGGAACCGTTCGGGCCGTTGCACGGGCAGTCAGCCAGAGGCGTATTCTGATGCTCTGCAGCAACGACTGAATACGTTGTTGTTATTGGCCCCCCACCCGCCGGCAGGGGTAAAACAGGGCATCGCCGTGTTGCGCCGCAGGAAGGCTATTCCGTACGCGTTCCTTAACATGGCGATTCATATCATTTGTAACTTCTCTGTCGAAGGTGCAGTACGCAATGACGGTTGCCGCTGAATTCAAGATCGAATACCTGCAGTACCTGGACACGGACGGCACGCTCGTCCGCGATGACCTGCCCGCGTCGCTGCGCGACCCCAAGGTCCTGGTGCCGCTGTTCAAGCAGATGCTGTTCGTACGTACGTTCGACAGCAAATCCATCGCGCTGCAGCGCACCGGCAAGCTCGGCACCTATGCCGCCTGCCTGGGCCATGAAGCCGCGCACGTGGGCATCGGTGCCGCCATGCAGAAGGACGACGTGTTCGCGCCTTCGTACCGCGAGTATGGCGCGATGTTCATGCGTGGCGTGCGCCCGCACGATGTGCTGATGTACTGGGGCGGCGACGAGCGCGGCAACGACTACGGCGGCAACGCGGCCAAGGACTTCCCGTTCTGCGTGCCGATTTCCACCCAGTGCCTGCATGCCGCAGGCGCCGCGCTGAAGTTCAAGCTCAACAAGGAACCGCAGATCGCGGTGGCCGTGTGTGGCGACGGCGGCAGCTCCAAGACCGACTTCTACGCGGCACTGAATTCGGCGGGCGCTTACAAGCTGCCGCTGATCCTGTGCATCGTCAACAACGGCTGGGCCATCTCGGTCCCGCGTTCGGCCCAGACCGGTGCCGAAACGCTGGCACAGAAGGGCCTGGCCGGCGGCCTGCATTGCCTGCAGGTGGACGGCAACGACCTGATCGCGGTGCTGGCGGCAATGGAGCAGGCGCGCGAACGTGCGCTGGCCGGCGACGGTGGCACTGTGCTGGAACTGATGACCTACCGCCTGTCTGACCACACCACCGCCGATGACGCGCGCCGCTACCGCGACGACGCCGAAGTGAAGGATGCCTGGCAGCGCGAACCGATGCTGCGCCTGCGCAAGTACCTGATCAACGCCGGCGTCTGGAGCGAGGAAGAGGAAACCGCTTGGGTCGCCGAGTGCGGCACGCGCGTGGACGAGGAAGTGAACCTGTACCTCAACACGCCGGTGCAGCCGGTCGAGGCGATGTTCGATTTCCTCTACGCCGATCCGCCGCAGGACCTGCTGGCCCAGCGTGCCCAGGCGATCGCCCTGGAGAAGCGCCATGGATGAGATCAAGAACGGCGCGCCCGGCGCGCACACCAACGCCGCTGACAGCGCCGCCGTCGCGCGCGGAGAACAGAGCATGACCACCACCCCCATCACCCTGATCGAAGCCATCACCCAGGCACTGGCCTGGGAGCTGGAGCACGACCCGTCGGTGCTGGTGCTGGGCGAGGACGTGGGCGTCAACGGCGGCGTGTTCCGCGCCACCGCCGGCCTGCAGCAGCGCTTCGGCTCCGAGCGCATCCTCGACACCCCGCTGGATGAAACCACCATCGCCGGCCTGACCATCGGTCTGGCGGCACAGGGCATGAAGCCGGTGGCCGAAGCGCAGTTCGACGGTTTCATGTACCCGATGGTCGACCATATCGTCTGCCACGCCGCACGCCTGCGTTACCGCACGCGTGGCCGCCTGCACTGCCCGATGGTGCTGCGCGTGCCGTGGGGCGGTGGTATCCGCGCACCGGAACATCACAGCGAAGCCAATGAGGCGATCTTCACCAACGTGCCGGGCCTGCGCGTGGTGCTGCCGTCGTCGCCGCAGCGTGCCTATGGCCTGCTGCTGGCCGCGATCCGCGAGCCGGATCCGGTGATCTACATGGAGCCCAAGCGCATCTACCGCCAGTACAAGGAAGTGGTCGTCAACGACGGCGAAGCCTTGCCGCTGGACGTCTGCTTCGTGCTGCGCGATGGCACCGACGTGACCCTGGTGACCTGGGGCGCGCAGGTGAAGGAAGCGCTGGAAGCGGCCGACAAGCTGGCCGGCGAAGGTATCAGTGCCGAAGTCATCGACGTGGCCACGCTGCGTCCGCTGGACTTCGCCACCATCGCCGAATCGGTGGCCAAGACCGGCCGCTGCGTGATCGTGCAGGAGGCCCCGAAGACCGCGGGCTTCGGCGCCGAAATCGCTGCGCGTCTGGCCGAGGAATCGATCTACGATCTGCTGGCCCCTGTCGAGCGCGTCACTGGCTACGACACCCACATTCCGCTGTTCCGCCTGGAGATGAAGTACCTGCCGAGCGTTGAGCGGATCGTGGCTGCGGCCAAGCGCGCGGTGGCGGCCGGCTGACATGCGGGCCCGCCTCCTGGGGGCTTACCGCAGCCAGTATCCCAACCCGCTCCGGTTCCGCACCGGCCAGATCGTCGAAGTAGGTGTCCGTGACGAGGAATGGCCGGCGTTTGCCTGGGTACGCACCAACGATGGGCGCGCTGGATGGGCGCCCATCGCCTGGTTGCAGCTGCTGGACGAGGGTCGCGCCGAAGCGCTGTGCGACTACGACGCCCGCGAGCTGGATGTGGAAAGCGGCGAGATGGTGAAGCTTCATCACGAACACGGCGGGTGGTGGTGGTCCGAGCGCGCCAATGGCGCGACGGGTTGGCTGCCGGCCCGCGAACTGGAACTGCTGGAAGAGAACTGCAAATGAGCCAGACCAAGAACTTCAACCTGCCCGACCTGGGCGAAGGCCTGCCGGACGCGACCATCGTCGAGTGGTTCGTCAAGGAAGGCGATGTGATCAAGCTGGACGAGCCGCTGGTCTCGATGGAGACCGCCAAGGCCGTCGTCGAAGTGCCCTCGCCGTTCTCCGGCACGGTGCTGAAGCTGTCCGGCGCCGCCGGCGATATCATCCCGACCGGCTCGGTGCTGGCCAGCTTCGAGCTGGACCCCAACCTGCCGCAGCGCGCCGATGGCCAGGACACCGGCCACAGCCACGGTCATGCCGCACCTGCCGCAGCACCGACCCCGACCCCGCCACCGCTGCCGGCCGCTGCCGCACCGGTGGCCGCCGAAGCCGCCAAGCCCGCCGCCGCCAAGCCCGCCGCCGCCGAGCGTGATGACGCCGGCACCGTGGTCGGCGCGATGCAGAGCTCCAACGCCGTGCACGCCGAGCAGGCGCTGGCCGTCGGTGGCGTCAAGGCCGTACCGGCCGTGCGTGCCACCGCGCGCAAGCTGGGCGTGGACCTGTCCCGCGTACGCGCCACCGGCGCCGATGGCGCGGTGACCATGGCCGACGTCAAGCAGGCAGCTGCGGATGGCAGCGCAAAGATCGGTGCCGCTCCGGCTCCAGCCGCTGCTGCCGCCTATGCCACGCCGGCCCCGGCGCAGGTGTCTGCCCCGGTGCAGAGCGAAGCGCGCACCCCGCTGTCTGCTGCCGGCAAGCCGATGCGTACCCAGCCGCCGGGCGTGGTCGCCAAGGGCCAGCCGGAACCGCTGAAGGGCGTGCGCCGCAACATGGCGCGCGTGATGGCCGATGCGCACAGCAAGGTGGTGCCGACCACGCTGAACGACGACGCCGACATCCACGCCTGGCTGCCGGGCAACGACGTCACCGCGCGCCTGGTGCGTTCGATCGTGGTCGCCGCACAGAAGGTGCCGGCGATGAACGCCTGGTTCGACGGTGAAGCGCTGACCCGCACCCTGCACGCCCAGGTCGACATCGGCATCGCCGTGGACACCGACGACGGCCTGTTCGTGCCGGCGCTGCGCAATGCCGACATGCTCGATGCACGTGGCATCCGCGAAGGCGTCAACCGCCTGCGCGAGCAGGTGGAATCGCGTTCGATCGCCGCCTCGGAACTGAGCGGCTACACCATCTCGCTGTCCAACTTCGGCATGTTCGCCGGCCGCTACGCGACCCCGGTCGTGGTACCGCCGTGCGTGGCCATCGTCGGCGCCGGCCGTGCCCGCCACCAGATGACCCCGGTGATGGGCGGCGTGGAAGCGCACAAGGTGATCCCGCTGTCGGTCACCTTCGACCACCGCGCGGCCACGGGTGGTGAAGCGGCCCGCTTCCTGCGCGCGATGATGGACGATCTGGCACTGGCCAGCTGATCGGTAGGTGCCAACCTTGGTTGGCACATGTGTTGAAAGAACGCCGGGCACTGCCCGGCGTTTTTTTGTGCCTGCTGGATCGCGCGCCATCCACGCATGGCGTGGATCTACTGAACGACCTGTCGCTGCGGTGGGCTCGCCGTTGTTCTGCGTCAGGGGAGGATCAATCGCGCGCGACCATGCCCTCGGCGCGGCTGTAGACACGCAGCCGGTGACCATCGGGGTCGACCCCGACGAAGGTGTGGCCGAATTCCAGCGTCACCGGCGCCTGCGCGATCTGCACACCGAGTGCGCGCCAGGCATCGTGCAACTGCCGCACTTCATCAGGATTGGCCACCACCATCGCCAGTTCGGCGGCACCGGCCTGCGCATCCACCGGCGGCTGCACGTCATCGCGCTGCCACAGGCCCAGTGCGGCGCCATCGCCGAGCAGGAACAGGGCAAAGCCAGGCGACTGCTCGACCGGTGGTTTGCCGAGAATGCCGCTGTAGAACGTGGCGCTGGTGGCGACGTCGCGCACGTACTGCAGCAGGGTGCTGGGCGTGAACATGGGAAAGCTCCGTGGTTGGGAGCGGTCATGGTGGTACGGGCCTGCTGACAGATTCTGTCAGTAGCATCGAGCGTGCTCGACTGCTGTTGCCCTTGCTCTGGTAGAGGTCGAGCTTGCTCGACTGCTGTTCGCGAAGATCAAAGGCGGTCGAGCAAGCTCGACCCCTACCAGGAGCAAAGAGCGAAGGTCGCTCTCCCCCAGAAGCAGGAAGCGAAGCGCGGAAGCAGTCGAGCAAGCCCGGCGCTACGAGCGGTCCAACCAATCCAGTGCGATGCCCTGCGCCTTCTGCCAGCGCCGCAGCAGGGTGGCGCGTGGCACGAGGTAGCGATCCTCCAGCACGCGCACCTGGCGGATGCGGTCCAAGCGGAAATGTCGGAAGTCCTCGCGGCTTTCGCACCACGCCGCCAGCATTGGCACTTCATCGAAGTAGCCCAGCGCGAACGGCCAGACGATGCGCTCGGTACGTTGGCCCTGCGCATCCTGGTAACCGAACTGCAGTCGTTGTTGCGCGCTCACCGCTTCGCGCACAGCCTGCAGGCGCGCAGCGGGTACCTTGGCTGCCGCACGCGAGGGACCCACGCGCAGGCCGCTGTCACGCAGCGCTTCGCGACGCGCGGCAGGCAACACATGCGCGATGCGCGCCAGGGCATCGCGTGCGGCCTCGGCCAGCGCGGGTTCGGTGCGGGCCGCAACCCAGCGCAGGCCCAGCACCAGCGCATCGATCTCGGCGGGCGGCAGGGTCATCGGCGGCAGGGTATCGCTCGGTGCCAGCTGGTAGCCGACGCCGGCCTCGCCGCGCAGGTCGGCACCCTGCTCGCGCAGGGTCTCGATATCGCGGTACAGCGTGCGCAGGCTGATGCCCAGGGCTTCGGCCAGCACCTGTCCGGCCACCGGCCGCCGATGGCGGCGGAGCAACTGTTGAAGCTGGGTCAGGCGCAGCGCACGCGACATCAGCCGGCCAGTGCGCTCGATGCCACTACGTGTTCACCCGGGTGCGGGGCGAGTGCGGCCTCGACCAGTTCCTTGGCAACTTCGCTGGCCGGATTGATCCGCCACGCCCGTGGCAGTACTGGCCCCAGTGCGCCGAGTACCGTCAATGCGAAACGCTCGCCGCGGCGCACCTCGTTACGCTCGCCACCAATCAACCCTGGACGTACCAGCGTCAGCGAAGCGAAGTCGAGCGCGCGCAGGTCATGCTCCAGCTCACCCTTCACCCGGCTGTAGAAGATCGACGACTGCGGGTTGGCACCGGCTGCGGAGTTCAGCACATAGGTCTGTGCTCCCTGCGCCCGCGCCAGCCGGGCGAACGCCAGCGGGTAGTCATGGTCGATGCGATGGAAGGCCTCGCGGCTGCCGGCCTGGGCAATGGTACTGCCGAGCGCGCAGATGACCGCGTCCACGCGGGCCCATTCGGCTGCGGCGGGCAGTGCATCGAAGGCCAGGACCGGGTTCTCAAGCGTCCCGTGGGTCATGCCCAGCGGGCGGCGGGTGGGAGCGACCACGACACTGCAGCGCGGGTCGTCCAGCAGCTTGCGCAGGGTCAGCCCGCCCACCAGCCCGGTCGCCCCCAGCAACATCACGCGCATCACCACCTCCACTGCGGCATCCTGTCGCCCATCCTAGCCGTTCAAGCCGTCGGCGGCCGCGCCGATATGCTGGAACCAGTCCCTGCCAGCCCCCAGGATTTGCTCCATGACGGACCAGCCCGACCACCGCCCTGCCCCCGGTACCGCCCTTGGGCCGCCGGCACGCGTGCGCGCGGTGGTGGATGACGGGCTGGGAGACCGCGTGGTGCTGCAGGGCGGTGGCGGCGTGGCCCTGCAGCAGCTGTTCGCCGGCGCCGATGCACCGGAACCACTGCTGGCCGCGTTCGCCAACGGCATGGCCACCCTGCCCGGCGAACTGGGCGACATGGGCGACCGCCTGCAGTCGGCGCAGGCCAGTGCCGACTGGCCGCGCTACGGGCGCGCGATGCGGCAGCTGATCGACAAGTACATCCGAACCATCGAACAGCATTCGCCGGATGGCCAGCCCGAAAGCCTGCGCCTGTCCGAGCAGCTGCGGTTGCTGCTGGGCGGCGCGGTGGTGGCCCTGCTGCAGCACGATCCGGACCTGCGCGAGCAGGCGCAGACGCTCGCCATGCAGCTGCGCCAGTGGCAACCGGGCACGGCGCTGGAACCGATCGAACAGGGCGTGCGCGAGCTCGGCCACCAGGTCGGCGTGCGTGCCGAGAGCTGGCAGGAGCAGCAGGCGCTGCTGCTTGAGCTGTTCGCGCTGCTGCTGGAGAACGTCAGCGAACTGCTGGACGACCGCAGCTGGCTGCAGGGCCAGATCGCCGCAGTGCGCCACCTGCTGGACGGACCGCTGGAAGCCGAAGCGGTGGAGCGCACCCGCGCCGAACTGCGCGAAGTGATCTACAAGCAGGGCCTGCTGCGCCAGGGCATCGACGATTCGAAGGCGGCGATGCGCGGGCTGATGGGTGAGTTCATCGAGCGCATGGATGGCATGGCCACCAGCACTGGTGAGTACCACGATCGCATCGGCAGCTATGCACTGCAGCTGCGCGAGGCACGCAGCATCGCCGACCTCAACCAGCTGCTGCAGGAAGTGATGCGCGATACCGGCAAGGTGCAGCAGCAGGCCGCGCAGGCGCGCGATCATCTGGCCAGCGCGCGCCAGGAAGTGGAACGTGCCGAGCAGCGCATCGCCGAGCTTGAGCAGGAACTGCGCGCGGCCGGCGACCTCGCCCGCATCGATCCACTGACCCAGGCACTGAACCGCCGCGGCCTGGACGAACTGCTGCAGCGCGAGCTGGCCCGCGCCACGCGCAACAACTCACCGCTGGGCGTGGCGGTGATCGACCTGGATGATTTCCACCAGACCAACGATGCGCACGGCCATGCCGGTGGCGATGCGCTGCTGCAGCACCTGGTGTCTGTGTGCAAGCTGCTGCTGCGCGCCACCGACGGCATCGCGCGGCTGGGTGGCGACGAGTTCGTGCTGGTGCTGCCGGAAACCCAGGGTGCCGACAGCATGGCCACCGTGCAGCGCCTGCAGCGCTCGCTGGCGCACCGCGTGTTGACCGTACAGGATCGGCGCGTACCAGTGCATTTCAGTGCCGGACTGGCGCAATGGCAGCCCGGCGACGATATAGAAACCCTGCTGCGGCGCGCCGATGACGCGCTGTATGCGGCCAAGCGGCAGGGCAAGAACCGGGTGCAGGCAGGGTAGTTTCCCGGCACACCTGAAACTGCTTCGGTAGGTGCCAACCTTGGTTGGCACACGCGGGAAACAAAGCACCGACCAAGGTCGGCCTCTACCGGACAAAGGGCCGTTGCTTACTTCCCGCGCAGCTTCTGGAACCCGGTCACCGCCGCCAGCACGATCGCACCGGCAATGATGCCGACCACCATGTTGGCCACGGCACTGATCAGCCAGCCCCACTGGCCTTCACCGCCCAGCGCCTGCACCGCGTGGTGCAGCGCCGGCACGTTGTGCACCAGGATGCCGCCACCGACCAGGAACATCGCCGCGGTACCGGCCACCGACAGGAACTTCATCAGCCACGGGGCCGACACCAGCAGGCCGCGGCCAACTGCCGCCAGCGCCGCGCCCTTGCGCGACAGGTACAGGCCCAGGTCGTCCAGCTTGACGATGCCGGCGACCAGCCCGTAGACGAACACGGTCATCGCCAGCGCGATCACCACCAGGGTGCTGACCTGGTTGATGAACGACGCCGTGGCAACCACGCCCAGCGACAGCACGATGATTTCGGCCGAGAGGATGAAGTCGGTGCGGATGGCGCCCTTCACCTTGTCCTTTTCCCACGCGACCATGTCCACCTGCGCATCGGCCAGCGCCTTGCGCCGCTCGGCCTGGTGTTCGGCGTCCTCATCGGCGGAATGCAGGAACCGGTGCGCCAACTTCTCCACGCCCTCGAAGCACAGGAAGGCGCCGCCGATCATCATCAGCGGCACGATCAGCGGCACGTTCCAGCCGCGGCTGTGCAGCCAGGCTTCCAGCGCGCTGATCGCCAGCGCCGCTGGCACCAGGATCACCTTGTTCACCAGCGAGCCCTTGGCCACCGCCCACACCACCGGCAGTTCGCGGTTGGCGTTGACGCCGGTCACCTGCTGCGCGTTCAGTGCAAGGTCGTCGCCCAGCACGCCGGCGGTTTTCTTCGCCGCGACCTTGGTCAGGACCGAGACGTCGTCGAGCAGGGAGGCGATATCGTCGAGCAGGGCGAACAGGCTGGCACCGGCCATGGGGCGTCCAAGTGAGGGAATGAGCGGATTCTGACCGATACCGG
The DNA here is from genome assembly GCF_037203745.1 of Stenotrophomonas sp. CCNWLW162. Lineage (NCBI taxonomy): Bacteria > Pseudomonadati > Pseudomonadota > Gammaproteobacteria > Lysobacterales > Lysobacteraceae > Stenotrophomonas > Stenotrophomonas sp. CCNWLW162. The sequence continues at coordinate 562,776 of NZ_JBBCBL010000002.1, forward strand.
GGCGACTGCGGAAGCGGTCGGATTCACTGCATGCCTACCGCCCCCCGGCGACACTGCGGAATCCGGTAGTGACGGCCGCTGGCCGGCAACCGCGCAGTTCCGGACATTGCCGGCCAGCGGCCGGCTCTACCTGTATCCGTCGCATGGGAGTTCCGCTTGAGCAATCCGCCCACCACCAATGGCAACCCTCCGCTGGTCAAGGGCATGAACCGGCGCAGCCAGATCCTGCGCCTGCTGATGCGCTATCGCCATTCGGGCGTGTTCTCGGGCATGAACCTGGACGCCGCCAGCAATCAGGCCGACGTGCCCGCCGACGGAAACCCGGAACAGTTCGTCAGCGACCTGGAAGCCCTGGGGCCGACTTTCGTCAAGCTGGGCCAGATGCTGTCCACGCGACCGGACATGGTGCCGGTGGAGTTTGCTACGGCGCTGGAGCGCATGCAGGAAAAGGTGGCCGAGATTCCGGTCGCTCGCATCCATGCCATCGTCGAACAGGAGCTGGGCGCGCCGGTGAACAAGCTGTTCGCCGCGTTCGATCCCGAGCCACTGGGCTGTGCCTCGATCGCGCAGGTGCATCGCGCGGTGCTGCACGATGGCCGCCAGGTGGCGGTGAAGGTTCAGAAACCCGAGGTCGCTGCTCAGCTGCGCTCGGACCTGGAGGCACTGCGCAGCTTCGCGCTGGCCGCCGACCATCTGACCCAGGTCGGTCGTCGGGTGCGCCTGCGCGACTGGCTCAACGAGTTCGCCAAGACCCTGATGCAGGAGCTGGACTACCACGCCGAGGCCGAGAACCTGGCCCGTTTCGGCCGCCATCTCAAGCCGTTCCGCCGCCTGTGGATACCGCAGCCGCTGTGGGATTACAGCAGTCAGCGCGTGCTGACCATGGAACTGGCCACCGGCGTGCGCGTGGATGCGATTCCCGATGTCCGCCGCACCGAACAATCGATGGACCCGCTGGCGGCGGCGCTGATCCGCGGCTACCTGGACCAGATCTTCGTGCATGGCGAGATCCATGCCGACCCGCATCCTGGCAACCTGCGGGTGATGCCCGATGGACGGCTGGCGATCTTCGACCTGGGCATGGTCGCGCACATGCCGCCGCGCCTGCGCGAGCGGCTGCTGAAGATCCTGTTCGCCGCTGTCGATGGCCGTGGCGAAGAAGTGGCCGACGACCTGATCAGCATCAGCACGCGGTTGGAGGCATTCGACGAAGAGCGCTACCTGCGCGAGACCGGCCAGCTGATTGCGCGCTACGCCGCCAGTGGCAGCTTCTCGGAAGGCCGCGTGGTACTGGACCTGGTGCGCATCGCCACCGCCTGCGGCCTGCGCACGCCGCCGGAGCTGAGCCTGCTGGGCAAGGCCCTGCTCAATCTGGAAACCGTATGCCGATTGCTGGCACCGGACCTGGATACCCGCCGCATCGTCGAGCGCCAGCTGCAGCACGTGATGCGCGCACGCCTGAAGAAATCGCTGTCTGCCGCCAACCTCGCCAGCGAGGCGATGGAGCTGCAGCAGCTGCTGCGCGATGGGCCGCGCAAGCTGTCGGACATCATGGCGCTGCTGGCCGAGAACCGCCTGCAGATGAAGGTGACCGGCCTGGAAGAATCGCGGTTGATGGAAAACCTGCAGAAGATCGCCAACCGCGTGGCGGCCGGCATCATCAGCGCGGCATTGATCATGGCTGCGGCAATGATGATGAAGATCGACACCGGCTGGCATCTGTTCGGCTACCCGCTCATCGCCCTGATTCTGTTGTTCATCGGCGTGGTGCTCGGGCTGGGCATCGTTACCAGCGCGTTGTTGTTCGATCGTCGTGCGCGGGCGCGCGAAGAACGCGGGCATCGCTAGCGCATCAATGAAAACATCCGTATTCATGCGGTTTTTAATGCAATCCAACGAACCCTTTCACGCTCGTTTTACCTTCTGAACGCGATTGCGCGCGCGTCATTTCAACAAACATTTCAGTCAGGTTCGTGCATGCACTATCGGGTCATCGGCCTGTCATGTGTATGTGCTTGCGACAGCGCCGGTCGGATGGACACGCGTCGGTACGACGTCCATCAACATCCCGTCACTGCCGAAGCTGCCTATGCTCTGGATACTGTTGTTGTCGTTGCTGCTGCTGTGCTGGCTGTTCCTCGCGTCCGGCAAATGGGTGTGGTGGAAGGCCGGTTCACTCTCGCTGCTGCTGCTCATGCTCAGCGCATGGTGGCTGATCGACAAACTCTCCGGTGATGGGCTCAATGCCGCCACCCTGTACCACCTCGGCGCCGATATGGAAGGCGCCGGTGTCTCCGATTTCAAGGGCTATATCGCCGGCTTCATCGCGCTGGCGCTGGTCTCGCTGCTGCCGCTGTTCGCGACGCGGGTGAAGCGCTGGCGCCGGCCCGGCCACGGTGGCGCGTTGTTCGCCGGTTTCGCGGCCGTGTGGGTGGCCGCGATCATGATCAGCCCGCTGGCCCGCGACGGCCAGCGCCTGTACCAGCAGCTGCGTCCGGTCGACTTCGCCCGCATCGCCCCCGAGTACCAGGTGCCGACGCAGCCGCTGCAGCGTCCGCGCAACATCGTCTGGATCTACGGCGAAAGCCTGGAACGTACCTATCTGGACGAGAGCGCTTTCCCGGGCCTGATGCCCAACCTCAACCGCTTGGCATCTGAGTCGCTGGACGTGCGCGGCCTTGCCTCCGCTGAGGGCAGCGGTTGGACCATCGCCGGCCTGGTGTCATCGATGTGCGGCGTGCCGCTGACCACCTCGCAGGGTGATGAGAACAGCATGGACCGCATGGGCAGCTTCCTGCCCAAGGCCGTGTGCCTGGGCGATTACCTCAAGCAGCAGGGCTACACCAACCATTACCTGGGTGGTGCCAACGGCCAGTTCGCTGGCAAGGGCCAGTTCCTGGCCAGCCACGGCTTCGATGAAGTGCATGACCTGGCGTGGTTCAAGCAGCAGAAGAAGATCGGCCGCATCCATTACTCGGCGTGGGGCGTGCACGATGACGTGCTGCTGGATACCGCCTACCAGCGCTTCGAGCAGCTCTCGCGCGCCGGTTCGCCGTTCATGCTGACCACGTTGACCATGGACACCCACCACCCGGCGGGTCATCTGCCGGTGTCGTGCAAGGGCGAGCGCTACCAGAGCCAGTACGGCAACATCAACATGCTCAACGCGCTCAAGTGCAGCGACCGGCTGATCTCGCAGCTGGTGCAGCGCATCCAGGCCAGCCCGTACGGCAAGGACACGCTGATCGTGATCGCTTCCGACCATCTGGCGATGCCCAACGATCTGACCCATATCCTGACCCGGCAGAAGCGCGAGAACCTGCTGCTGTTCCTTGGCGATGGCATTGCCCCGCAGCAGCTCAGCGCCGATGCCGGCACCACCCTGGATTCGGGTGCGACCCTGCTCAGCCTGCTTGACCCGAACCTGAAGACGATGGGCTTCGGCCGTTCACTGATCGATACCCAGCGCGCGCCCAGCGCCAGCGTAGCCACCCAGCGCGATGGCGGCCGTGACTATCCGCAGTACCTGGCCTTCGCCCGCTCACTGTGGCTGGGCGAACCGACCCGCGAGCTGAAGATTGATGGCGATGACCAGGTGGTGGTGGGCCTGCAGCACGTGCAGCCACCGGTGTTGCTGGAGTACGACAAGGACTGGGGTTTGAAGTCCGTGTATCTGGAAAACACCTCGCGCCAGTTCGATGATGCCAACCCGGACAACACCCTGGCCTACGTCGACCGTTGCACCGCATTCGAGGATGGCTCAGCCGACGGTGACTGGTGCGCCCTGCTGGTCAACCGCGACAACGGCATCAAGCTGTACCGCGACAACGATCTGCGTGGCGGCATCGCGGTGGATGCACCGCTGGATGCGTTCCAGGGCCCGCGCCCGAGCGTGCGCCAGGCGCACATGATCACCCAGAAGGGCCGCCGCACCCGTGCCGGCCAGTACATGCTGCAGCTGGTGGCGAGCACGCGCCCGGATCGCGGCTTCTGGATCGAGGCGGTGTCCTCGCAGCGCAAGGTGGTGCTGGCGCAGCAGTGGGTGCAGCCCGATGCCAACGGCAAGATCAACGTGTCATTCGGGCTGGACCACGAAGTAGATGATCTGGAGATCCGCGCGTGGTTGAACCATGCGGAGAAGCTGGCGGTGGACACGTTCGCACTGGTGCCGTCGCGCAGCCGGCCACGAGGGTAGGGGTTTCTTTGCAGGGCTGCGCCCTGCACCCGCCGAAGCAACAGCAACAGCAACGGCAACAGCGTGCATTCTGTGGGATGGCGGGGTGGGTCCGGTTGCGGGAGACGCCGTAAACCCATCCATGGGGGCTTGGCCGCGGCATCCATGCCGCGGACACTCCCGCAACCGGACCCACCCCGCCTTCGACAGTTTTCCGCGATCTGTCGGAAATACTCTTGGGGTCAGATTGATTTCGATATCTGACAGACGTGTCGACCAAGGTCGACACCTACCGACAGCCGCAGGAATCTGTCAGAGGTGGGGCGGTGTCGGAGTGCGGGGTGTCAGCCGCATGGACGGATTTACGGCGTCCCCGCACTCCGACACCGCCCCGCCATCCCACGGAATGCACGCTGTTGCCGTTGCTGTTGCTCCGGCTCGTAGCGGGTGCAGGGCGCAGCCCTGCAGAACAACCCCTACTCCTGCGGATCACGGGTGATGTGGATGTCGGTCGGGGTCGACAGCGGAATGTTCCGCTCGGCCAGGATCTGCAGCAGGCTGAAGTACAGATCGCTGCGGGTCGCATACACCTGCCGCGGGCTGGCCACGTACGCGAAGCTGTTGATGGTGATCTGGCCACCGGCAATGCTGTCGATGTAGACCGTCGGCGCCGGCTGTTTCAGCACGTTGGTGTGCGCGGTGTACGCATCCAGCAACGCTTGGCGCAGGTTGCCGACATCGGTGCTGGTGGGCACCGCGAACTGGATCTGGATGCGGCCCTGGTTGTTGCCCATCGTCATGTTGCGGATGGTCTTGGTGATCAGTTCCGAGTTCGGCACGATCAGCGTCGACTTGTCGCTCACCTGGATCTCGGTCGAACGCACGTTGATGCGGCGGATGTCACCCTCCTGGTCACCCAGCTTCACCCAGTCGCCGATCTTCACCGGGCGCTCGGCCAGCAGGATCAGGCCCGAGACAAAGTTCTGGATGATCGCCTGCAGGCCGAAACCAATACCCACCGACAGCGCGCTGACCAGCAGCGCCAGGTTCTTCAGGTTCAGGCCCATGGCGGTCAACGCCCACAGTCCCACCAGGATGATGCCGACGTAACCGGCAATGGTGCTGATCGAGTTGCGCGCCCCCAGGTCCAGCTCGGTCTTGGGCAGATAGGTGTCGGTCAGCCAGCGTTGCAGCAGCCGGGTCACCGCCAGGCCGACCAGCATCACCAGCAGAGCAATGGCGATGCGGCCGGGTTGCAGCGTCAGGTCCTTGGTGATCGGGATGCCGTTGGCCAGCGAGGCCACGCGTTCAACGACCGAGCCGATGTTGCCGAACGGCGCTGCCAGTGCCAGCAGCGCGATCAGCACCACGAAGGTACGCAGAACCGCCGACAGCAGCACGCCGGCCTGCTCCAGCCGCGATACGCTCAGGCCGGTGCTGAGCAGAATGGTCTGGCCAACCTTGCTGTCGGCATTGAGCATCCACGTGCTCAGGTCATCGACGAATTTGAACAGCAGCGTCGCCGCCAGCACCACGATGCTGCCGCCGATCAACTGCTGGTTCACGAACTTGGCGAAGTTCAGATAGCCCAGCAGGGTGGCGATGATGGCCGCTGCCACAGCGATGTTGCCCGCCACGCGTGCCAATACCAGCCAACTGCTGCGGCGCACCGCCGTGGCCGCACCCACGCCATCGGCCTGCGCCTCCAGCTTGGCCTCGGCCTCGGCGGTCTGCCGGCGATGCAGGCGCGCCAGGGTCACCAGCATGGCCATGATCAGGCCGAGGTAGGTCAGCGCAATCAGGCCATCCAGCGCCACCGTGGTGACGTCGCTGGTACGTGTGGCCTGATCGAGGGCGACCAGCACCGTGCTCAGCCAGGCCAGCGCCGCCGCACCCCAGGCGTATTTGCGCAGCTTGAGTGCGGCGGTGTCATCCAGATTCAGCAACCGCCACGACGGACGCTTGGGAACCAGCATGCAGGCGCTGAGCGCGGCGATGAAGGCGGCGCGGAAGGTAGCCGTCTCCAGGCCGTCGGCCACCACCTGCAGGCGCGGCGCGATGGCATCGATGGCGTCCAGCGCCGCCATCAGTACCACCACGGCATAGCCGGGCAGCAGTGTCCCCACCAGCAGCAGCCACATGGCCAGGCCAGAACGCCGCAGGCGGCCATCGGGTGCACGCTCGGACGCAGCAAAGCGACGACCCAGCCGGCGCAGCCACAACCGCAGCGGGAACATCATGACCAGTGCAGCCACCAGGCCCAGCAACGGCGTGCCCCAGCCATTGGCCCGGATGCCGGCGACGAAGGTATCGCGCCCCTGCTCGGCCAACGGCGCAACGCGTGCGATATCGATCGGCAGGCGCTCGGCAACTTTGCTCCACAGCGCGGGAGACAACGGCGAGGCAACCTTCTGCCCTAGTTCTTCGGTGCGCTGCGCGACGCGTTGCTGGTCGATGTCGGTCGCCAGCTGCTGGGCACGCACGGCACTGGTCTTGGCCTGCGCTACCGACGCGGCCAGTCCGTCCCGCTGCTTGGTGATGCTGCGCCGTTGCGCCGCCAGTTCCGGCGGCTCGGTAGTGCCCTCGGCAGGCGTACCCAACTGCGCCAGTTGTTCGTCGAGGCGAACCAACTGTGGCTGCAGCTCCTTTTCCAGCGCCTCAGCGTCTCGCCGTGCCTGCGAGGCACTCTCGGACAACATGGCCAGTGTCTCGATGGCCGAAGCATCACCGCGCTTGCGGTCGATCTCCTTCAGGCTGGATTCGATCTGCGCCAACTGCTGCTTTGGCGTGAGGTCCTCATCCTGTGCCAGCACCGGCGCGGACAGCAGGAGGGCGGAGCACAGCATCAGGACCCACCAGGGCCCTCGTGCACGGATCGATCGCAGGAAAGAAGACAAGCCAGCCACACCGGTTCGCGCGGACCACCGCGCCTGCGCGCGACTATACGGCAGAGCCGGTAAAGGGCGGATGGGCGGCCCCGGCAGCGTCGAGCATCAGTACTTCAGGCGCAGCTCTTCCACCGTGGGCTGCTGCAGCGCGTACCAGTCCTGGAACTCTTCCTCGGTGATCTCATCGGGCGCATACACCGCCACCGGGTGCCAGTCGTGGTCGGTCGGCAGCGGCTGGCGCGGGCCGGCACGCAGGCTGTAGGCCACGCCTTCGTAGTCCACCAGGTCATCGACCTGCGGCCACTGTTCGCGTGCGAACGCGGATTCACTCTTCAACAGGATCACCTGGTACATCGGCACCTCCACCTCGTCTGGATCAGGAAAACACGGCGCTGGCTGCAGGATACCGCCGCGCCGGTGACAACGGGCGCTCCGTCGGGGCGACGGAACGTTCTGGACACGGCCATCGCCCCGGCTTCACCCGCCCATGGCAAGGCCATCGGCATCGTGGAGGCCCCCCCCTGCAACGACCGCCAATGACCGATCACCCGCCGCTGAAGACCGTTGCCGACCTCAAGCTGCCGCGCTACCTGGGCACCTGGTACGAGATCGCGCGCCTGCCTATGCGCCATGAACCGGAGGGCTGCACCGACGTGTCGGCGCACTACACGCTGCTCGACAACGGCAACGTCGGCGTCACCAACCGCTGCCGTATGGACGGCGAGGTCGAGGAAGCCACCGGCGAGGCCTGTGCCGTCGACAACGACAGCGCGCGGCTGGAGGTGAGCTTCCTGCCCAAGGGCCTGCGCTGGTTGCCGTTCGCCAAGGGCGACTATTGGGTGATCCAGGTTGCTCCGGACTACAGCGTGGCGCTGGTCGGCAGCCCGGACCGAAAATACCTGTGGCTGCTGGCGCGCGAGCCACGCCTGGACGCGACCGTGCAGGACCATTATCTGGCGGCGGCCCGCCTGCAGGGCTTCGATCTGTCCGAACTGATCCAGACCCCGCACACCGGCCGCCCCACCGCCTGAGCAACGCACGACCATGGACCTCAAGAGTGGCTACCCGTGGTGGGCGGTACGCAACGGCCTGGTCCACGCCTTTCCCCCGCTGCAGCAGGACCTGCGCTGCGACGTGCTGGTGGTCGGCGGCGGCATCACCGGCGCGCTGATTGCCGACGAACTGTCCCGGCATGGCCACGACGTGGCGGTGATCGAGCAGCGCGACATCGGCTGGGGCAGTACCGCCGCCAGCACAGCGCTGCTGCAGTACGAGATAGATACCCATCTGCTGGAACTGGCCCAAAGCTATGGCCAGGACGCCGCCGCGCTGGCCTACCGGGCCTGTGCCGAGGCGATTCCGGCGCTGGGCGAGGTCGCTCGCGGTCTGAAAGACGTTGATTTCCAGCGCATGGACAGCCTGTACCTGGCCAGCCGCCACCGTGACGTCCCCACCCTGATGGCCGAGGGTGAGGCCCGGCGCAGCATTGGCCTGGATGCCCGCTGGCTCGGCCCGGAGGCACTGCAGGAACGCTTCGACGTGGACGCCGGTGGTGCCCTGCTCACACGCCAGGCGGCACGGGTCGATCCCTATCGCCTGACCTATGGGTTGCTGCAGCGCGTGCGCCGGCGCGGCGGCAATGTGCATGACCGTACGGTGCTGCACACGCTCACGCCCAGCGCGCGGGGGGTGACCGCACTCACCGAGGGCGGCGCCACGATCCACGCCCGCCATGTGGTGCTGGCAATGGGCTACGCCAACCAGACCTGGCTGCAGCAGCGCGTCGCACGTAACCGCAGCAGCTATGCCTTCATTACCGACCCGATCGATGCAGACGTGCTGGGCCGGCTGCGGAACACGATGGTGTGGGAGAGTGCACGTCCCTACCTGTACCTGCGCGCCACCGGCGATCGCCGCCTGCTGGTGGGCGGCCTGGACGACGCCATCGACATTCCCGCCCGCCGCGATCGGCGCGTAGAACGCAAGGCCGACAAGCTGATGAAACAGCTGCTGCATTGGTTCCCACGGCTGGACCCGGTGCCGGCGTTTTCCTGGGCCGGCACCTTCGCCGAAACGGCGGACGGCCTGCCGTTCTTCGGCCCGCACGATCAATGGGGGCCACGGGTGCACTTCGCCATGGCCTACGGCGGCAACGGCATCACCTATTCGATGATCGGCGCGCAGCTGCTGCGGGCCCGGATCGAGCGGCGCAAGCACCCGCTGCAGGGGCTGTTCGGGTTCGGGCGGTTGTGACCGCCTCCCGGCATGGCCCGGCCCTACCGCAAGCCGGCGCCGACAGGCATCATTCAAGCAGCCCCTGCTAGCGTCGGCCTGTACCGCCGCGTGTTGCGTGGCCACCTGTCCGCTGGAGCGCCGTCATGATCCGCCCCCTGACCCTGCTGCTGTGCCTGGCCCTGCCGGGAACCGTGCTGGCCCAGTCCGCTGCTGGCGCGACCGCGCCGCAGGCGACCGGGCTGGATCTGTCGCTGCCGCAGGCACCGATGCGCTATCTGAACGATGCGAGCCTGAAGCAGGACCCGCCGGGCACGTTCTACGGCGACAAGAGCGGCCCGCGCGTGCACGACGACGCGAAGATCGCCGACGTCACCGACGACAAGGTCAAGGTGTCTGGCAGCTTCACCACCGGCATCGGTTATTCCAAGAACGGCGGCAACAGCCACTACAACGCCGCCACCCTGAACCTCAGCAAGAACTACACCACCGATGAAGGCAAGACCCATGGGGTCAACGTCAACATCCACGTGAGCGAAGGCAAGGGCCCAGGCTTCTACGGCCCGTACGGCGGCTACTACGGCCGCGGCCCGGGCTATTGGGATTACCCGCCGCCGTTTGGTTGGTAAGCCCCGCGTCGGGCCTGGGCCGACCAAGGTCGGCCACTACCGGTGCACGTGTCCGGTAGGTGTCGACCTTGCATGTGCCGGTGGGTGTCGACCTTGGTCGACACGCTCTGCTTTCCGTGCCGACCAAGGTCGGCACCTACCGGCACGCGAATCAATCCAGCCAGCCATCGCGCTCGCTGTGCAGGATGCGGCCGTCATATCCGCTCAGGCGCACGTCCACCTTCTGGTTGCGGGCATTGCGCGCTTCCAGCGACCACGTCGCACCATCGCGTTCCAGCGAATGGATCTCGCGCAGGCCATGCGCCTGTGCCCGTGCCAGCACCTGCTCGGTGGTCAACAGTGCGCGGCTGCTGTGCTCATCGAAGATCTCGCCGGTCTTGGGGTCAACGTAGACCTCGCTGAAGCGGCCGTCGGCGCGGCTCACGTCAGCCTCCCACAGGCCATCATCGCGCTCGATCTCGTGGATCTGGGTGTAGCCGGCCTTGCGCAGGGTCTGTTCGACCTGGGCCATGCCCAGCGGCGCGGCCTGTACAGCCGGTGCGATGGCCAGCAGAGCAACAGTGGCGAGGGTGAGCGACTTCAACATGGGGGTTCTCCTGTTCGTGTTCGTGACCGGACCATCCCGGCAACGCCACGATGCACCCCGTGGTTAACAACGTCTTAGCCGCCCCTGTTAGCCAACGGTTAGTCGCCACCGGCACACTCATGCCTGTTCCCCTTACCTTTCCGCATCCACCATGCTTGCGACCCTGCCCCTGCTGCTGGCCCTGGCCAGCGCCCCGACCGCCGCCGCGCCTGCACAGGACCCGGCGCAGCAGGTCGCGCGCCGCGCCGTGCAGCAGGGCCGTTACGTGCCATTGGAAAGCGTGGTGCGCGATGCCCTCAAGCGCTACCCGGGCCAGCTGCTGGAAGTGGAGCTGGACGATGGCGTCTACGAAGTGGAGATCCTGCGCGGCGACGGCGTGGTGGTGGAGCTGGACTATGATGCGCGCAGCGGAAAGCTGCTGAAGACGGAGCTGGACGACTGATGCGCATCCTGTTGGCCGAAGACGATGCTGCGCTGGCACAGCGCCTGCTGCCCCTGCTGGAACAGGCCGGCTACGTGGTGCACGTGGTTGCCGACGGGCGCGAGGCCGAGGAAATCGGCCAGATCGAAGACCTGCAGGCCGCCATCGTCGACCTCGGCCTGCCCGGGCTGGACGGATTGAGCGTGATCGAGCGCTGGCGCGGCAATGGCCGCAGCTTTCCGGTGCTGGTGCTGACCGCGCGCGGGCGCTGGCACGACAAGCTGGCCGGCTTCGATGCCGGCGCCGACGACTACCTGACCAAACCGTTCCAGGCCGACGAACTGGTGCTGCGCTTGCGCGCACTGATCCGCCGCAGCCATGGCCATGCCAGCCCGCGCCTGCACTGCGGCCCGCTGCAACTGGACGTCAATGCAGGCCGCTTCGAACTGGATGGGCAGGCGCTGTCGCTGAGCCCGCAGGAGTTCCGCCTGCTCAGTTACTTCATCCACCACAGCGGCCAGGTGATCGGCCGCGACCGTCTGGGCGAACAGGTGTTCGAGGGCGGCCACGATCCGGACTCGAACGCGCTGGACGTGCTGCTGGGGCGGGTGCGTCGCAAGCTCGGCACCGAGCTGATCCAGACCGTGCGCGGCCAGGGTTGGCGGCTGGCCGCGCCATGACCCGGCAGCCATCGCTGCGACGGCGCCTGCTGCTGGCCGGCGGCGTCGGCCTGCTGCTGGTCTCGCTGCTGGCCAGTTCACTGCTGGGCGAACTGTTCAAGCGCAGCGCGCGTGACCGGCTCGACCACGAACTGCAGCAGGACATGCTGACCCTGCTGGCACAGGCCGAAGTGGATCCGGAAGGACAGCTGCGCCTGCGCCAGGAACCGAACGACGCGCGCTTCCAGCGGGTGTTTTCCGGTGCGTACTGGCAGATCGCCGGTGCCGATGGCCGTGTGCTGCTGCAGTCGCGCTCGCTGTGGGATGAAACCCTGCCGGCCACGACCAGCGGGCCGGCCACGCGCAATCTGAGCGGGCCGCTGCAGCAATCCCTGCGCGCACGTGTGCAGCAGGTGCGGTTGCCGCGCGCCAGCGAGCCGTTCGTGGTCGTGGTCGCCACCGACCGCAGTGCGCTGGATGCGGATGTGGCCGCATTCCGTCAGCGCACGGCCATCGCCCTGGCCGTGCTGGTAGCCGCGTGGCTGGCAGTGCTGGCCAGCCAGGTGCACTTCGGATTGCGTCCGCTGCATCGCCTCGGTGCACAGCTGGAACGGGTGCGTCGCGGCGACGCGCAGCGCATCGATACACAGGGGCTGGGTGCGGAGGTCGCACCGCTGGGCGAAGAACTCAACGCGCTTTTGGAGCACCAGCAACGCATGGTGGCGCGCGCGCGTACCAGCGCACAGGATCTGGCGCATGCGCTGAAAACCCCGCTGAGCGTGCTGGCCACCGAGGCCGATGGCGACGGCACGCACTGGCGCACCACCGTGCGCGAGCAAAGCGCACGCATGCAGGCCAGTGTTGACCGTTACCTGGCTGCCGGGCTGGCCGCCGACCATCGCCAGCGCACCGACGTGGCCGCTGTCGCGCAAGCACTGTGCAGGCTGATGGCACGCGTGCATGGCGAACGCGGCATTGCGTTCACGGCGGAAGGCATCGATCCGGCGCTGCAGTTCGCCGGTGCCAGTGCCGATCTGGAAGAAATGCTGGGCAACCTGCTGGATAACGCCGGGCGGTGGGCGCAACAGCAGGTGGACGTCACCGCAGACAGCAGTGACGGGCAGCTACGCATCGAAGTACGTGATGACGGTCCGGGCCTGGCCGCGGAGTCACTGTCACAGGTCACGCAGCGTGGCGTGCGGCTGGATGAGCGCGAGGGCAGCAGTGGGCTGGGCCTGGCGATTGTGGGGGATATCGCCGCCAGTTATGGCGGGCGCTTGGCGCTTGAGAATGCGCAGCCGGGATTGCGTGCGACGTTGTGGTTGCCGTTGGGGTGAAGCGGCCAACCTGACGGCCGGCTCTACCAAGCGTCAATTCGACTGGTCGCCGTGCACCCGGTAGGTGTCGACCTTGGTCGACACGCATCAAAAGCGCCGACCAAGGTCGGCATCCACCCATGCATCAACGGTGATGCATCCACCAGCAGTCAATCGCGTCCAGCACGATGTGGATGATCAAACCGATGCCGAACAACCGCGTTTTCTTCGGCACGCACAGCCCGGCATAGACCGCAATCGCCGGTGCGGTGTGCAGCGGGTGGAAACCGATGCTGCAGCGGTTCGGTGCATAGATCGGGTCGGCCAGCAGATGGTCCAGATCGATGATCCAGCCCAGCAGCATCAGCAGCCACGCCGAGGCGAAGCGCTTGCGCCAGAACAGCCATGCCAGCAACGCTGGCACGGCGGCATGCAGGAACAGGTGGAAGATCGCGCGGGCGCTCATCAGGGCCGGTAGCGCCGGGCCATGCCCGGCGTTCCCGTTTACCTCAGACCAGCGGTTCGTCGGACAGGTAGGTGTAGCCGGTCAGGCCGGCTTCCAGCGCTTCGGACAGCTCCTGCGCGCGCTCCGGCGACAGGTCGGCCGAAGCCACGCGTTCGGCGTAGGCCGCACGCAGGTCATCCAGCTTGTAGCCCACGTAGTCCAGCATCACGTCGGTGGTATCGCCGCGACGCTGCTGGGTGATGGCGTAGCCATCGGCATCGGCCAGCACTTCCACCGCATCGGTATCGCCGAACAGGTTGTGGATGTCGCCCAGGATTTCCTGGTAGGCGCCGACCATGAAGAAGCCGATGCGGTAGCTCTCGCCATGCTTCATTGCGTGCAGCGGCAGCGAGCTGTCCAGGCTTTCGTTCTCGACATAGGTCTTGACCATGCCATCGGAATCGCAGGTCATGTCGGCGATGATGCCGCGACGGTCCGGCGTCTCGTTCAGGCGCTCGATCGGCACGATCGGAAACACCTGGTCGATCGCCCACGCATCGGGAATCGATTCGAACACGCTGAAGTTGACGAAGTACTTGTCGACCAGGCGCTCGTTCAGTTCGTCCAGCGCCGGGCGATGGCTCTTTTCGTCATAGCTCAGGCGCGCACGCACACCGTGGGCAATGGCGTAGAACAGATCGTCGATGCGCGCACGCTGCGGCAGGTCGATCTGGCCCAGCGCGTAGCTGGACAGGCCCTCGGCATGGAAATGCTGCGCTTCCTGGAACAGTTCCACCGCCGGGCGCACGTCCAGTTCCTCGTGGATCTCGCGCAGGTGGCGGATCGAAGCCGGCTCGTCGTCGTGCTGGTCCGGCACGCGGCCTTCCTGCGCCTGTTCCACTTCAGACACGTTGGCGATCAGCACCGCATGGTGCGCGGTCATCGCGCGGCCGCACTCGGTGACGATGCGCGGCGGGGTCAGGCCATGTTCTTCGCAGGCATTGGCCAGCGGCTGCACGATGTTGCTGGCATACGAATGCAGCCCGTAGTTGATCGAGCAGAAGCTGCGCGAACGGGTGCCTTCGTAATCCACGCCCAGGCCGCCGCCGACGTCCACATGGGTGATCTTCGCGCCCAGCTGTGACAGTTCGACGAAGTAGCGGGTGGCTTCGCGCATCCCGTTGGCGATGTCGCGCACGTTGGAGATCTGCGAGCCCATGTGGAAATGCAGCAGGCTCAGACAGTCGGCGTATTCGGTATCGCGCAGCGACTTCCACAGGTCCAGCAGCTGGCGCGGCGACAGGCCGAACTTGGCCTTGTCGCCACCGCTGTTCTGCCACTTGCCAGCGCCCAGCGAGGCCAGGCGCATGCGCACGCCCAGGCCCGGCTTCACATCCAGCGCCTTGGATTCTTCCAGCACCAGCTTCAGCTCGGACGGCTTCTCGATAACGATGAAGGTCTGCAGGCCCAGCTTGCGGCCGATCAGGGCCAGACGGATGTACTCGCGGTCCTTGTAGCCGTTGCAGACGATCAGGCCGCCCGGGCGCGACAGCGCCAGCACCGCCATCAGTTCCGGCTTGCTGCCCGCTTCCAGGCCAAAGCCCTCACCGTGATGGCTGGCCAGGGTGCCGGCCACACCGCGGTGCTGGTTCACCTTGATCGGATAGACGGCGGTGTAGCCACCGGCGTAATCCCAATCGGCGCGGGCCTGGGTGAAGGCCGCCTGCAGCTTGCCCAGGCGCTGGCCCAGGATGTCCGGGAAGCGCACCAGCAGCGGCAGCTTGGCACCGGCCGCACGGGCCGCGTCCACCACCTTGGGCAGCGACACCACCGGGCCGTCTGCCCCGGTCGGTCTCACTACCATGTGCCCGGCCTGATCCACGTCGAAGTAGCCGTCCGCCCAATGCGGGATCGAGTAGGTCTTGCGGGCTTGGTCGAGGGACCAATCGGTCATTGCAGTCGGCCTTGTTGGCAATAAAAGGGGGGCATGATAACGCCTATATGCCCACAGGTTCGTTATCATGCGCGCCCGCGCCCGTGGCAGGTTCCAACCTGAACGGGCCGATCCGTCCGGATGTGGCATCTGTGCCACGCGGCCCCGCCCGCCAGCCCGGCTTCACCCCTCCGAACAGGACTGTTTTCCAATGACTGACAGCAACAACTGGTACATCGAACACTTCGAGCGCACGGGCTCGGCCATCGGCTACCGCATCACCGGCAAGCTGGACGAGGTGCAGTCGCCGTTCCAGAAGATCGAGATCTTCCAGACCACTGACTGGGGCAACCTGATGACCATCGACGGGGCCATCATGCTGACCAGCAAGGACAACTTCTTCTACCACGAGATGATCAGCCACCCGGTGCTGTTCACCCATGCCGCGCCCAAGCGCGTGGTGATCATCGGCGGCGGCGACTGCGGCACCCTGCGCGAAGTGCTCAAGCACAAGGGCGTGGAGAGCGTGACCCAGTGCGATATCGACGAGCAGGTCACGGTGATGGCGCGCAAGCACTTCCCGGAACTGTGCGATTCCAACGACGACCCGCGCGCCGAGCTGCTGTTCGACGACGGCGTGGCCTACATGGCCAACTGCCCGGCCGGCAGCGTGGACGTGGTGATCGTGGACTCGACCGATCCGGTCGGCCCGGGTGAAGGCCTGTTCAACAAGGCCTTCTACGCAAGCTGCTTCAAGGCCCTGAAGGACGACGGCATCCTGGTGCAGCAGTCCGAATCGCCGCTGATGCAGCTGGAGCTGATCAACGAAATGCGCACCGAGATGGGCAAGGCCGGCTTCGGCTCGTTCAAGACCCTGCCGTTCCCGCAGCCGTGCTACCCCACCGGCTGGTGGAGCGTGACGCTGGCGCGCAAGGGCGAAAGCAGCTTCGACTTCCGCCAGGCCGACTCGGCCGCCAAGACCTTCGAGACCCTGTACTACACCGCCGCGCTGCACACCGGCGTGCTGGTGACCCCGCCGTTCGTGCAGGCGGCACTGAAGGGCTGATCGGAAAGCGTGCCAACCAAGGTTGGCACCTACCAAAGCAAAAACCCGCGCTGGCGACAGCGCGGGTTTTTTCGTTTTCCGGTAGCGCCGGGCCATGCTCGGCGGCGGTCCGCTTACAGCGCCCAGATACCCGCAATCACCGCCACCACCAAGCCCCACTTGATGACCTGGTAAGCCACCACGCTGCGCTCGCGCAGTGCCTTGGCCTTCAGGCGCACCTTGTAGACGCTGCCGAACGCCTTGTTGACGCCACCGGTCGGGTCACCCGGCAGGTTCGGCGACGCACCACCGGCCAGCAGCGTGGCTGCCACCGCACGATTGAACAGCCCCGGCAGGCCGAAGTGCAGCGGGCGGGCGATGTCACAGAACAGGATCACGCGATCATCGGGCGTCTCGTTGTGCGCGTGGTGGATGTAGGTCTCGTCGAACATCATCCACTCACCGTCGCGCCAGCTCTTCTTGATACCGTCCACTTCGATGTAGCAGCCGTCGTTGTTCGGCGTGGCCAGGCCCAGGTGCAGGCGCAGCGAACCGGCGAACGGATCGCGGTGCGGGCGCAGCTCGCTGCCCGACGGCAGCTGCGCGAACATCGCTGCACGCACGTCCGGCAGCGACTCCAGCAGCGCGGTGGTCTTCGGGCACATCGCCTTCGCCGACGGGTGCGACGGGCCGTACCACTTCAGGTAGAAGCGCTTCCAACCACGGCGGAAGAACGAATTGAAGCCGGCGTCGTTGAACGTGCTGGACGCGGCGATCGCCTGCGCATCGCGCAGCGCCAGCGCCTCGTCGCGGATCATCTGCCAGTTCTGGCGCAGCGGCTCCAGCTGCGGGAATTCCTTGGCCGGGTCCAGGAAAGGCGTGGTCGGCACCTTCGAGAACATGTACATGACCACGTTGATCGGGGCCATGAAACTGGAGTGGTCCAGCAGCTGGCGCGACCAGCGCGCGCGGACCTTGCCACGGAAGTGGATGTACAGCACGCAGGCGACGAACAGCGCTGCGATGACGATTTTGATGATCAAAGCACTTTCCTCCAGCCGCAGCCGGAACGGGAAACAGGGCGATGCACGGCCGGACAGCCAGCACCGGAGGGGACCGCGGCAGGGGACGGGGACGTGCCGGAGAGGGGCGGCCGCCGATGTCGCGAATTAACAGCTTATGGTCGGCAGGCCGTGCGTCGGGGTCAAGCCGGGCGTGCATGGCGTTCAGCGGAACGCGAATGAATGGACGGTAGGAAGGCACAACTGCCTGATCTGAAAGGCCCATTCCAACAAGTGAGACGGAATTGTCCGATTCAGCGTGACGAACTGTTCCAGCCACGACCCCGACATTTCTCCGACAAATCGTGGAATAGCGAACTGACGAGTACTAAAATTAACGAAAACTTAGTAACTCCCTGTAACACCGGTTCGCTTGACGCTTTGCGCCACCCACCGGGTCGTCCGAGACCCCGACATGTATCTTCCTGCTCTGCCCCCTTCCTCCTGCGGCGACGACGCCGCCACCCCGCTGCTGCTCAAGCGCGGCGAACGCTTCCTGGCCCCCGACGTCTATCGCACCTGCCTGGACGGGCGCGAGGCGGTCATCAAGGACTATTCCCGCTACCGCGGCACTCCCGTTTCACTGATCGCGCGACTGATGGTGCGACGTGAAGCCCGCATGCTGCAGCGCCTCGGCGGCTGGAAGCATGCCCCCGCGCTGCTCGGCACCCTCGGTGGCCTGGCGCTGGGCATGGAGTTCATTCCCGGCCAGACCCTGAGCACTGCGCAGGCCGTCGGCAATGAAGTATTCGAGCAGCTGCAGCACGCGCTCAGCCGCCTGCACGCCGCCGGCATTACCCATAACGACCTGCATGGCACCAATGTGGTGGTCAGTGGCGGCGTGCCGGTGCTGCTGGATTTCACCTCGGCCTGGCGCGTACCCCGCTGGCTGCGCCGCGGCCCGCTGAGCCGGCAGATGCGCCGCAGCGACATGAAGAACCTGCTGAAGATCCGCCAGCGCGTGACCGGCCAGGCCCCGAGTGCCGCGCAGGCCGCACTGGTGGCCGACCCAGGCTGGGTCGCCGCCGTGCGCCAGGGCTGGAAGCGGTTCTATAAGTGGGCGAAGCGCCGGTAGGTGTCGTGTCTTTCGGGCGGCGATGGATCGCCCGATGGGATGGGACAACGTCGTTGGGGCTGGATGCCCCGACGGGGATGATGCCTCGGCGGCTGCGTGCGCCCGACCAGGTAGAGTCGACTGTTAGTCGACTGCTCTTCGTTCCGAAGCCGGAAAACCCCGCGCTGCGCGCGCAAGTCGACTAACAGTCGATTCTACCTCGTCGCACCCCGGCATCCCTGTCGTGCGCCGACAGCCCGCGGCGCGCTTACAACGCGTCCGCGTCCAACTCACCGGTACGAATACGCACCACGCTGCCCAGGTCGTACACGAACACCTTGCCGTCACCAATCTTGCCGGTGCCTGCCGCCTTCACGATCGCCTCAACCACCGCCTCAACCTGGTCATCGGTCACCGCCACTTCCAGCTTCACCTTCGGCAGGAAATCGACCACATACTCCGCGCCACGGTACAGCTCGGTGTGGCCCTTCTGGCGACCAAAGCCCTTCACTTCCGTCACCGTGATCCCGGTGACCCCACGCTCGGCCAGCGCTTCGCGCACGTCGTCGAGCTTGAACGGCTTGATCACCGCCATGACCATCTTCATCGTCTATCTCCTGTCTTCCGGCGTGGAGGATAGCGCCTGAACACGCGCAGTGCGAAACAGCCCATGCCTGTGCGGGCGCCCGGCCCAGCAGTATCCTTGTGGCCTGCACGGCCCGCCCTACCCCACGGAGCACCCCATGATCGACCTGAACCACATCGATGACCTCGCCCGTCGCCTCAGCGACCTGGTGCCGCCGGGCCTGCGCGAATCGCGCGAGGAACTGCAGGCCACCTTCAAGAGCGCGCTGCAGGCCGGCCTGGCCAAACTCGACCTGGTCACCCGCGAGGAGTTCGAAGTGCAGCGCGCCGTGCTGCTGAAGACCCGCGAGAAGCTGGACGCACTGGAAACCGCCGTGCGTGAGCTGGAAGGGCGCGCCGCCGCAGAATGAAAAAAAGAGGCGCACCGCGCCTCCCGTTTACAGATTATTTCCCGGATGGGGCCTTGCAGCAAGGCCCACCGGGCGCCCTAGACTCGCCGGCCTGTCGATCCGGCAGGACACGCAGGGGCAGTGCCGATGGCGCAGGACACCGAATGGACACCCGTTTCGCATGACACCTGCGACCAGGTCGCCGGGCCGTTCTATCACGGCACCCGCGCAGACCTCGCGGTGGGCGAACTGCTGAGCGCGGGGTTCCGGTCCAACTATCGCGACAGTGTGGTGATGAACCACATCTACTTCACCACGATTGCCAAAGGCGCTGGGTTGGCTGCGGAGATGGCCAAGGGTGAGGGGCGACCGCGTGTGTATGTGGTGGAGCCGACCGGGCCGTTTGAGGACGACCCGAATGTCACCAACAAGAAATTTCCCGGGAATCCAACGCGGTCGTATCGGAGTGCGGAGCCGTTGCGGGTGGTTGGGGAGATTGTGGAGTGGGAGCTTTACGACGCGGAATTCGTTCGGCAGTTGAGGGCGTTTGTTGCTTCTGGCACCGGCGACATTATCAACTGATGTCCATGTGACGCCGAAGCCGTGCCGCGACCTCTTCCAATAGCCCCGGGGCATTACTTCCTGCGCCCCAGCTCTCCGCACTGAAGGCATTTCGACAATGGAGCCGCGCGCCATGGACCGAATGATGGCTATCGGTCTGACAAATCAGAACCCAAGCTCAATTGAATGAAACGTATAACCCGGCGGTGCTGGCCTCTATGATCGGGCGGTCCCGGCGTCGGGGTTTGCATAGTTCGCTCACTCAAGTTCAAATGCGGGAAGATCGCGCGCAGTGTGGGTAGATGGCACCCGCGCCAACTCCTGCAACTAGTGCTTGTAGAGAACTCACATGACAATGCGCGTTCGCCTCCTCCTCTTGCTTGCTCAACTGGCTTTGCTCTTCGGCTGCACGGCTACCGAGAATCCTGTGTCCGACACAACGCAGCCCCCTCCAACGGCTGCTGACAACGACCATACAAGCAGGACACCCGCCACAATCATTCAGCCAAAACCCGATCGCCCCAACGCGGACAGTTCTGCTTCCATCTCATGGGAGCAGGAAGTGCGCCGCATGTCTGAAGACAAGGCCGCGTACCTGGATTCAATCAATAACCGCTACTTCGGCGCCGTCGCCTATGAGAACGAACAGGAGCGGCGTTACCTGGAGGACTCTGGCTTCCCCAGCATCGACGAGTGGCTCCAGGCACGAACGATGAGCGACAACCAGCTGCAGCAATGGGCGAGCAGCGGTGACGGTAAGGCGATGGCTTTCTACATTGACAGGATGCTCGAGCGTGCCACGCCATATTTGCACCTGCGCGGCGTCGATGACACCGCCTACAAAGCAAGCCCCGCCGCATCCTACGCCCTCAAAGCCTACGAGTTTTCGACCCAGGTTCAGTCTAGCCACAAGAGTCCATTCTCGGGCTATCTCCTCGGTGCGATGTTCTCCACGCTGGCCTACCCACAGTCACCAGAGTCTGCCGCTGCAGGGATCATGGCCGCCCGTGATGCTGGTGATCCACGGGCAAGCGCCCTACTGCTCACGTACGAAGCGAATCACCCAGGAATGGATCAGCAAGCAATCCTGGCAGCTCGTCGCGCCATGGAAATATCCCGATGAATCAATCGATCTTGCGGCTCGCGGTTACGTCACTGCTGTTGCTCTGCGTATCACTCTGGCTCTCGCAGAACGTAGCAGCAGCGACAGCTGCTACTTTCAACATGAATGGCCTCCACCTTGGTGCCACTGCAGCAGAGATTCGCAAGGCATTTCCTACTGCCAGCTGTGAATCCAGTTGCGTGGGACAAGGCGCCGTCTACCTGGGGACTTCCGGGAAATTCGTCGCCTTTCTCCGCGATGGGAAAGCCACCATGCTTGCCATGGAGTTCCCTTCGATGTCCGAGGGTGAACGAGCGCGTGTGCGTGCAGAACTGGAGAAGATGTATGGACCTCCCACGGACAACCTTGGGATCATCGGCTGCGATGAGTGGGCCATGTCCAATGGCTTCGTCGCAGCCTGCCTCAACGAAGAATTGAACCACATCGTTTTCAGCAATGAATCCCGCGTGGATGTGAACAGGCGCCACAGCAATTGAGCGGAACCGCAGGCCACCGTCAAGAGCTTGACCAGGCCGGCCTGGCCAAGCTCGACCTGGTCACCCGCAAAGAGTGCGAAGCGCAGCGCGCCATGCTGCTGAAGACCCGCGAGAAGCTGGATGCGCTGGAAACAGCCGTGCGCGATCTGGACTCGCGGTGGGCGAACTGCTGAGCGCGGGGTTCCGGTCCAACTATCGCGACAGCGTGGTGATGAACCACATCTACTTCACCACGATTGCCAAAGGCGCTGGGCTGGCTGCGGAGATGGCTCGCAGTGAGGGGCGGCCGCGCGTGTATGTGGTGGTGCCGACCGGGCCGTTCGAGGACGATCCGAACGTGACCAACAAGAAGTTTCCCGGGAACCCGACGCGGTCGTATCGGAGTGCACAGCTCTTGCGGGTGGTCGAGGAAATTTGTGGAGTGGGAGCTCTACGACGCGGAGTTCCTTCGGCAGTTGAAGGAATATGTTGCGTCAGGGAGTGGGGAGATCATCAATTGATGATCTACTGGCGTTGGGCATTGCGCACCTCTTCCTCGGCATCGTAGATGTCCAGCCCGAGCTCGATGCCACGTTGTCCCAAGGCAAGCAGCGCGCGGGGCGAAAGCGAGACACCATCATTGCCACTGCCCATGAAGAGACCGCAGAACAGGTCAGGCCGAAACCGCGCCAGTGATTCCCATATGGCGAGATCTCCGGTGAGTTGATCAAGGATCTCGAAGATCTGAGCCTCCAGATCTTCTGGCTCACGACGAGGCGCGCTGAGTCGCCAGCTTCCGGTCCTGGCGATACGCACGGTGCCTGATTGGCTGCCCTTAAGTTCCTCCCCCTTGTGATGCGAAACGGTTGGAGTCGCCCCGAGCAAGGCACTGATCTCGTCTGGCAAGAGGTCGTCCCCGAAGAATCGGAGGGTTACCAGGGAATGATCGAATGCGGCCATCGGAATCCAATTGTCCTCTTCTGAATCTCTTCCAGTACGTGCGCCGCTTTGATGTCACTACCGGCCAGAGACGGACCCAGCACCACCTCCGCCTAGCCGGAGCGCATCATCGACCCAATGACGAACGCCGCCGTAAGGCCCGCCCAGGACAGTACCGCCACGACGACCAGCAGCACCTTCCGATGCACCGCCTGCGCCTCGTGCCGGTAGGGCGCCTTGCGGTCGTATGGCCTGATCAGCCCGAACAGTTCGCCGGTAATTGTCAGTGCTCCCAGCAGCAACAGGGCAAGCATGCAGAACCCGAACAGCGTTCCAACGTTGCCCAACCTGGCGCCGTCGGTCGCGGTGACGGAATGACCGGCAAGGGCTTCGAAGAACGTCCCGACCCAGCCGGCCAACAACCCGGCCAGGATCGCGACGAACCCCAGATGGCTGAAAAGATGCACCCAGAAGCGGGCTGGAAGTTTCATCGCGTGAGGTCCTTCATCCAGTCAGAAGTAGTGGGCGGGCCACTACTTGAACACATCAACCCGCATGTGTCCCCATCAGTGCACGAGGTGCGTCTTCAGCTCGTTGGAACCCCTGCGCAGCAGGTACAGCGCAACCACAAATGGCCACAGCGAGTTGATCGACGAGAACAGACGCTGAGTCAGCCCCCGGTAGCCTTCCGGATCCGATCCCACCACGTTCAACCAGAGATAGACGATTCCCGCGATGCTCACCAATGCGGTCACAGCGTACGCCCTTCGGTTGGCAGACCACGCACTCAGTTCGATGTGCGACATCGCCGGTGCGATGATGTTTGCGATACCGATGGTGTAGAAGCCGTGCATCGGATGGCCCATGGGCCAGAGCCCATTGGTCAGCATGGAGATGCCAAAGATCATCCAGCAGATCGCGCCTACGGCAATCCGGCGGCCGGACTCCCGCCATACCCCAATGGCAAACGCCACAAACCCCACACCGGAGCCGATGGCAGCAATCCTGGCGCAGATGCTTGAGAGCGTCGGCGCCTGCAGCAGCTCGCTGGCGTGTTGTGCAAGCGGGTTGTAGCCCGGCGCGAACACAGCGGCAACGCTGGTCCAGAACAGGAACCACGGTAGCGGGACCAGACCCGCAGACAGAAGAAGTCGATTGCGGCGTAACACGTGCAGTGATCCTTGTTTTGGCCTGCGCCGGTGGGTGGAATCCGTTCAAACGCCGCAGATCCTTCCTGCTCCGGGCAGGACAGTTCCGGGTGACTACAGCAGTAGTCAGATTCTGCGTGACGCCCTGTGGGGTCAATAGGCAGAAAGTCACTCACGCCTTGGGGCAAAGTACGCGGCACCCATCAGCGGCCGTCGGACCAATGTTGTCGCATTTGCCGCCCCTTGCGTCTCTGGGGGAAGGTTCTGACGACTCCGTTCCAGAAGTGCCGTTCCGCCTAGCACGCCAAGGCTCTCGCCTCTTCCGGTGCTATGCGACAATGCCAAAAGCGTCTCGGGTTTTGGCGGCATTGACCCCTACCCGTTGGCATTCCGAACAACAGCAGGTAATCGTTACTTCGCCACCGTGCATCGGTGGTCGGGACTCGAAAACCCGGATTGCTAGACGTAAGTTTGCGCTTGCCAGCCGGCATCACCTCGCGTGGTGCCGGCTGGCAATCCGTCTGCCGGCTATGGCGGGCGGGGCGTGGGGGTCTTGTACCCGCCGGCTTTGTCTAGCAACCGGTTTTCGAGCCACGCCCTGTCCGCCACCTTTATCGGTGGCGGCGTCCGCCTGCATGCACGGAGCCCGCCATGACCACACCGCACTCCCCGCCCTCGCGCCCCATCCACGAAGCGCGCTCGAACGCTCCAGCCCCGGACCCGAACAGCCTCATCGCCATCCTCCACGCCATCGGTGCGGGTGCTGCGGCCGACGGCCAGCCGTGGCCAGAACGCCACCACCTGCGTAGCCGGCAGATGCAGTTGTCCGACGCCGACTGCGCGCTCACCGGCCAGCGCATCGTGCAGGAGATCCTGCTGGCGGCCGAGCGCACGCGCCAGAACGGCGAGCCGGAGCAGTACGTGGGCGACCGGGTGATAGAGGGGCTGGTGATGGCCGATCTCGCGCTGACCGCCTTCATCCACGAACGGATGCGCCCCAAGGACTGAGCGCGCTTGTGGCGCGGGGTTTTCTGCCTGCGTGCGGGGTGACGAATGAAGATGCACGGCCTTGCCGCTGCAGCGGTGTGCGTCGCGGTGATCGGCGCGATGTGGGTGCAGTGGCCCGAGCCAGCGGGCGATCAAGTGTGGGCCTACCAGAAGCTACAGCCGGCCGATTACCGCCTGCTGCACAGTGATGCGCGCGGCTTCGTGACCGCGAAGGCTGATGAGGATTTTGAACTGCACGCGCGCCATGCCAAGGCAACGTCCTTCGAGATCCGATGCAAGGGCGTTGTGGTGATGGACGTGGAGAACGCGCCCTCGCGTGTACTGATACGGATGCCCGCCGGTGCAGTGTGGCGCGCGCCGGATATCGAACGGCTGCGCATCAGCTTCGGACGCTGGCTGGACATCTACCAGAGCCAGGGTCGGTTGTTGGTGGAGCGTGCTGGGCCGTCGTGGGTAGAGGCGCGCTTTGGGCGCTTGGGTAGGGTGGTGCCTGATGAAGAGAGGTGTCCAATTGGTGCTTGAACTCCAAATCGTCATGCTACTCACAATTGGGGTGGGTCGACCCTCTCAAGAGTTGGAGCCAGTAGGAATTCCCAGCTGCTTCACAACACCTGGAGCCTATTCTGGCGCGGCACAAGGCCATAGCTTAGCTCCCCTCATCTTGGCCGACTGAATCACCGCGACCACATCCCGCCTGATGAGAATGGCGTTGGAAGACTGGTGGCCTGCTCCAAAGAACTGCTCGCTGCGGAAGATGGGAAGGTCTGGATTGCCAACTGGCGCTGGCAAGAACCCTCGCTCTGGGCCTGTGTAGCGAACACGCCCACATTTCGGACAGCGAACCCCCAAGTCCTCATCCATCTGTAACGCCACGCTCGTGTCAACACGTAGCTGCACGATGTGATCAAGAACATTTCCCTTGGTGTCCTCAACCGGCCACGCCTCAATACCAAGTGGAGCAAGATGCGCTTGCCAGACATCCTTATGCATGAAGATCGCATCTTCAACCCAGAACAGTTTGAGGAATGCGTTACGCCCCCACTTCAATGACTTCCGCACACGGAAAGGCGCAATCTGGACAGCCCAGGCTCCGCACTCATCACAGTATTTCGAAGTGTCGTAGGTTTGCGCCCGAAACCCAAAATCGTCTTCCGGCTGAGGATACCCATTTGCATGCGTAACCTGCAGCTCACAGTAATCAGCAGCGGCAATCTCTGTGGCCGAAAAATCCGTCGTTACAAGGAAAGAGCCGCCCCAGTCCCTGATCAGCGAGGAAACACCCGCCCATTCTGGAGCCCCTTCCATCGAATGGACGACACCAATAATGCACTCCCCGCTGAAGTCAGACGGCGGATCAACAGTGGCGCCGATCTGCTCGAGCTTTAGCGCGCGCTTAGCTGTCCAAGCAAAGGTGAAACGATACCTTACCTTCATGAACAAATAGACCTCAAAGACCTAGTTCCCTAAGGAATGCTGGATAGTTCGCATAAATTTCGCGGGCCTTGTTCATAACCTGATCTGCACTCAATTGCCTGTAGTTGGTTCCGTATGGGAAAGCTCTCCGCCACGCATTCGTAAAGGGTTGATGCTCTGCCTCCGTTACTGCGACGGAGAGCATCTGAGATTGCTTCTGCCCCACCACTGCGGCAAACCTCTTCTCAATGAGATGGTGGCTCTTAAGCCCTGTTCCAGCTACCGCCTTGCGCAGCGCATTATAGGGCATCACTCCAAACTCAGCTGCTCGCGAAAGACTCCCAAAGCCCTTGGCCGCATTAGCTTCGCGCAGTACCACCATGGCGGAGGCAAGCTTGAGGCCGCCAGCAGCAGTTGATCCCGTTGGAGAGTTCATCAACGGAACGACGATCGCCTCCGACACGGCGTCGAAATCGGTCAAGCTTCCCTGCCCGGTGAAGAAATTCCGTTCATCAAAATACTCCGCGATGGCGCCCAGGCCTGTAGCCTTAACGGTCTCCGCAGGCGCGGGGGCGTTGGGATCGTGCTGGGGCACTCCGCCAGGTGTCGGCGACGGCGCACCGGTCAGGTTTGCCCCGGCGAACCCGCTGCCATTGCACATGTGTGACCCGGTTACCTGATCACACGCGCCTGTGGGATCAGAGAATCGGAATGGGTTGTTGCTGGCGTACCGATAGCGATTGAAATTTGGCCCTCCGGAGGTGCTGGCAGCCAACGGATCGGGAGAAATGAACCTCGCCAGTTGCGGGTCGTAGTAGCGCCGCCCCATGTAGACCAGTCCCGTGTCGGGGTCTGCCAGGTGGCCTGAGTAGCCTGGAATCTTCGCAGCAGGCGCCGCGTCTGCCTCGCCATACGGTGACCAGAAGTGACGCGTCAGCACCTCTCCATTAGCCCTGCTCGTTGCCACCAGCGTATTGAGTGCATCGTGATGAAGATAGGTGAGCGTTGCGCCCGTGGCAGAGCTGGTGCGAATAGCCAGCAGTCTCTTGCCGAGATAGATGTAGTCGGACGTTTCCCCACCTTGGGTGGATTCGATCAGCTCCCCGCCCACGAGGTACTGCCAGGAGCGATCCAGATCACTCGCCAAGAAACCAAGTTCACCGCCACCGCGCTCTGGAATGGACACATCCCAGTTCTGGCTACCCGTGATGGGCGTCTCGCCCAACATGGGTGAATTTTCTGATGTCGGTGCCGACGTTGATGCTGTTGCGTAGGCACGCAGTCCGGCTCCGTCGTAGAAGTATTTCTGTACATCTCCAGCGGAACGGAGCTGGCCACCCATGTCGTAGGTGAACGTCTGGCCGTTACGCACCGCCAGATTGCCTGCCGCGTCGTAGGAGAAGCCAGAGACGCCGTTGCCGCTGGGGTCTCGCAGCAGTTCCAGGCGATTGCGGGTGTCATAATGGAACGTGCGCTCCCGCTTCCCTGGCAATCGCATCGAAACGATGTTGTCCGACGTGTCATAGCCGAACGTGTACTGCCCATTCCCTCCAAATGCCGGCGCGCGGGCCTGAATCAATCGATCAAGGCGATCGTAGCCCAAGCTGATCTTCCAGGAGTCGCCGCGTACGGCATCGCTGATCTGGCTGATGTTTCCCGTCGCGTCATAGCTGTAATTCAGATCGACCATGCCACTGTCAACGATGCGGCTGGTCAACTGTCGCGCATTCTCGGTTACGCCACGTACGATGCCATTGCCGTAGGTCAGCGCGGCGATTTCACCACTGGGGAAGTAGGCGATGTTGCTGGCGAGTACGGCGCCAGTGCCATCCTGTAGCCGCACGGGCTGGCCCAGAGCATTCAAGGATTGCTGGACGGAGTAGCCATCGGGGTAGTCCGTACGAACATGCTGACCCATGTGGTCATAGCCAAATGCCAGCGTTCGGGCGCTCGCGCTGCCTATGACACGGCTCTGGCTGACCACCGACCCGAGAGAGTTGTAGTTACGGGTGGTCACCACTGGCACACGGTCCTGATTGAAGACCCTCTCAGTCTTCAGCTGGCCCGTAGGTGTGTACTCAAGCTGCTGATCACCCAGACCATCGGGATAGACCACCGTCTGCAGGCGATTGCCGGCATCGTAGTTGCGTGAAACGCGGCGCGCTGCAATCTGCGGCGCCTCACGGTTGCATTCGGTCAGGCTGGGCAACTCCAGCCCGCCCGCACTCCAGGCAAGATTGCCGGCCGCATCGTAGCCAAACACGGTCGCCCCGGTTTCTGGCTCGATGACCTTGCATAGCCGGAGATTGTCGTCGTAGACGTATCGCCGGGCCACGGTCGGGGCCGGATTGTCTGGATTGACTGGCAAGGTAGGAGCGGCCTTGGCGGTGGCCGCCGCCTGGGCAATCGCATCACCCGCAACCGAAAGCGTGAATCGATTCGTGCCGGCGCCAATCGGTACCACGATGGAACCGCTCGCTCCGCTGCCGACCACAGAACCGCCATCACGCTTGAGTTCTGCACGGGAGTCCGTGGCCGACCAGATCAGGGTGACGTTGCAGGTCTGCGCACCAGCTGCAATCTGGCACATCGCAGGGGACACAGACAGAGTGCCACTGGGCGCTGCGGGAACGACGAACACACCGGAACCGCCAATAGCGTTGTTCGGTTGTCCAACGGGGGATATTCCATGGACGTGGATCGGTTGTCCGGCACGCTGGCGGCGCTGCTCGTTGCTCATTGGAAGCGAGAAGCGATGATTGCCTCCGGCCTTGCAGGACGTAGCCACGGCCGGCTCACTCGCCAAGTCGGCCTTGCCGGTCAGGAAGATCGTCCCGCCACTGCCGGCGGCTCCACCGGTGTAGACATGAATGTCGATTGACGAATCAATGCCCGTCGAACACGCCCAGCCTCGGATCTGACCGTCGCTGGTGACGCCATCGATATTGCCGATTACCTTGGACGGCGGCCCGTTGACCGTGACCTGGACATTGTCACTTTCCCGACCAAACCACTCTTTGCCCTCTTCCAGCAATCGCCATTGGAAGCTGTAGACACCCGGCAATGAAGGAGCTACCACATCGAATTCAAAGAACGCAGGTAGCTGTGGACTGACGTCATTCGGCATTGGGACCCGCGCCCTGCCCCACCGGACATTGTCATTGGGATTCCAGGAACCCAATGCATAGCCCGCAGACGCCGACCACGTGGTATTGCCCGTATTGACGAACTTCAGCTTGACGCGATAGGTCCGCCCGGCCTCCATGCTGGTCGGGACTTCTTGCTCATACATGACGCCGCGATTGAGCCTTCCGGTCGTCTCAAAGGTCTGCTCGCTGCTGGTGCTACCAAAGCGAACACCATTGCGGTTCATCTGCCACTGGAGGGTGCTCGGTCCATTCTCATTGGCTGCCGCGCCGTTGAAGGTAAAGGTAACCGTCCCGCCGGGGCCCACGTCATGGGGAACGGCGACGTCGGCGATACCCAGTCTCGCAGCACTGGGGACATAGCGTTCGGCTTGACCCAAGCGGTAGCCATCTCCCGCTCTCCACGTCGTGTTTCCGGTGTTCCGGAACGTGACAGTACCGCTGAACGGCGTGCCCCTGTCGGCTGACCTCGGCCAGCTCGCGGAAACATACTCCGCACCGTCAAAGGGGGCCGGTGGCGCGGCCACCGTGATCGTGATGACAGGCGACGTCAGCTCTCGCGTGAACTCATCACCATTGACATTGCGTACGGCAAAAGCCCTGTAGACATACTGATAGCTTCCAGGCGAGATGCCGTTTTCGGTGTACGCCCCGTTCGGAAGCCGCGAGATCACCTGGCCATTGCGCAAGAGTTGTATGTCCGACAGGTACTCGGCCTTGGGGCCGGTGCCTCTGACGCC
The DNA here is from genome assembly GCF_037203745.1 of Stenotrophomonas sp. CCNWLW162. Taxonomy (NCBI): domain Bacteria; kingdom Pseudomonadati; phylum Pseudomonadota; class Gammaproteobacteria; order Lysobacterales; family Lysobacteraceae; genus Stenotrophomonas; species Stenotrophomonas sp. CCNWLW162. The sequence continues at coordinate 592,726 of NZ_JBBCBL010000002.1, forward strand.
ACTCTTGAGCTGCAACTGATAGGTTGCAGGCGCCGTGTAGGATGTCTGAGCCGGCCCGGTGAGTTCAATCCATGCTTGGGCATGGACCACCTGGCAGATGAAGATGAGCACGAAGCCCAGCAGCACCGCCGCGGCCATGCGCAGTTTTTCAGCGTACATGCTTGCCATCCTTGACATGCCTTTAGTTGGCGGACTGGGCTACTTCGGTGGTAAGGCCAAAAGCATTTCGTTTGATGCTGACTTTGCTGCCATCGGCACGAATGATCTGCGCAGGCTTCCCGTAGTCCGGGCCTTCGAACGCATCGAATCGGGTGATGGTCTGATGGCCGAGTGGATCCACGACTGTGGTGGTGGCATTGCTGCTGTAGCCAATGGTTGTAATCAGCAGGCCCTGCTCGCTGTCCTGGGACGAAGAGGTCTTCCGCCCCAGCGCGTCGTACTCGGTCCAGGTACCGGTCGCCACCGTACTATCGCTTGAAGGATAAGAGGTGAACGTCAGGCGACCTTCGCTGTCGTAAGCGTTCCTGACCCACCGCTGCGTGCCGGCGACGTTGTTTGCATCGTATTCGCGCACCAGGAGCGGCTGCCAAAGCGCGTCGAGATAGGTTTCCTGACGCCGTGCCCCTTGGGCGTTATCGACTCGCCAGTGCCCCGGCGAAAGGCCGTACTCATCGGCCGCGACCTGACGGAACGAGATGGTAGTCTTGGCCCACTGGTTCTCATCGACCGGCGGTTGGACTTCGCGCACGCGACCCATCGGATCGTGCAGATAGGAAGTAGTCCTTTGTAGCGCGTCCGTGGTGGAAGTGATCCACCCGTTTCCATCTGCCGACATGCGATTGGTGGTGCCATCGGGATTGATGACCAATCGCGGCACGCCGCGATACCAGTCCTGGATCCGCGTTTCGTTCCCCTTTCCGTCGCGCACTGCACTGATCGTGCCATCCGCCGCATAAGTAACACTCTGCAGCAAAGCCCCGGCCCGATAGACGGCATTCGGCTTGGCCATACCGTCATAGGCATACTGTGTGGTGATCTTTCCCGACGCAGCCTCCTTGACACTCAGCACCTGATCCAAGACCCAAGGGCTGGCGGTATCCAGATGCTCTCGTATCTCAGCCTTGGTACCAGAAGGGCCGGTATAGGTCACGCGTGCCGGACGGGCCTTGCGATCGAAATCGCTGTAGACGACGCGGTAGGTATCGCCATCTTGAGAGAATGTGCTTTCACTGAGAGCGCTCAGCATGCCCGCCAAGAACTGACCCGCTTGGACCCCGATAGAATGCCCGACCCGCGTCCTGAACGGACCGCTCTCGGAACCGAACGTATACGTGTAGAGCTCGTCACGCTGCACTTGGCCAGCTGCGTCCAGAACCTGCTTTTGCATGAGCTTTCGCTCGTTCAGAGCTGGATTGGCACCGTAGCGCTCGCGAATCTGCGTTCCATTCGGCTTGGTCAGGCTGGACCAGCGGCCGCTTCCCGGCAACTGCAGGTTGTAGCTTCGCGTACTGACCATCGGAGACAGTCCGGGCCCGGTGATGGTGCGCTTCTTCAAAGACCAGGCTTGGTAGTGCGAGGGTGTCAGTCCATTGCAAGGATCGGAGCGAATGAACAACTCCATTTCAAAGTCAAATATGCCTCGGGCACCCGAGGGGGCGACCACCGTCATCTGCGTAGGAGGGGGCTCACTACCGGCCCGTATTTCGCACCCGCCCTCATCGTCGGCTTTACGGATAGGGAAACTGGACTGGAGGCGTCCGCGATGACTGTAGGCCCACGCCGAGCCATCCGGAAGCGTGACCTGGGACAAGCCGCCATCGTTCCCGTCTGTGTCGCCAACATACGAATACCGCCATATGCGCCCATTGGCTTGCACGCTGGTCACCCGACCGTCGCCGTCATAGCTCAGGTCAATCCGACGACCGTCGCTGGACTCAATTTTAGTAAGTTTGTCTCCGTTATAACTATAGGACACCCAGTTCCCATAGCGGTCCTCCACACGCGACGCCAGCAGATAGACCCGCTTACGCCCCACCGAACGATTGGCAGCGCCATCACTGAACTGAGCTGTTGCATAGGGTCTTTCCACACCCCAGTCGAAGAAGTACTTCTTCCCATCCGGGGTGTGCCCAATAAACGCCTCGCCTGGATATCCGTTTCGTGTTGCAGCCAAACAGGTGAACCGTGCTCTCGAAGCCGTCATCCACTTGGGCGCCTCCAAGCCTGGTGCCGTGGCATGGGACGGATCGTCGGCAATCAGAAGCTCCTCGCCATTTCCGCCATGCCACTTCACGTCAATGCCGAAGCCGATATTGGTATAGCCCCAGGTCTCCAATAGGAAGGGCGCCTTATTGACCGAACAACGCTGTGTGGTCTGCGCCCCTGGATCGCCCGTAATCCATCCAGCCCCCTTGGTCCATACGCCCGACATGTGGGGAACGACGATTTCCCAATCGTCAAACAGCGTCAGCCCTTTGGCCTCGCTATAGCGAGATCCTCGGTTGACGGCCTCAACTCCAAAGCGGCGGGCGATGCTGACCGGAAGGTCGAAATTGCCTGGTATGGACACGTCTTCAACAAGGAACTCGGTGCTGCCGTCGAAGCCGGAGGTTCGATCCCCAAATACCTCATCTGCGGATATGGCGGCAAGCGACTGCGCGCCTTTTACCCTCTTCTCATACTCTTGATAGTTGAAGAGTCCATCTTGGGCTGAGACGTGGAACCCGGCTCCCAGCGTAAGTGCCAAGCCCACGATGAGCGAGCAAAGCGGCGAGTCCGGATAAACATTGCAGGGAGCATTTTCCCCGCGCCTGTCCTTGGCAGAAATCATGTCCGTTACATCCTTGGATGAAGGGCGAAAAACGACTCAGCTTCCGTTCGTGCGGATGATTACTCCACCTGACACACCCTTGTCAAGGACCGTTCTTCATGTTCAGACTTCCTCAGCTCAATCAGCAGTCGCCCTGTTGGGCAGCCAGCATGATCGATGCGGTCTGGCGAGTGCCGGATAGCGAGCGCGTGCGCATCAGCTTCGAGCGTTGGATGAACTCTCAGCGGAAACTGGGACGGTTGCTCTAGGAAGACGCAGAGCCACTGTTGGTCCAGGCGTGCTCCGGGTGCTTTGGCGAGTGTGCACCAAGCGAACACCGGCCAGAATCCCCCTAGCTCCTTCACCAGCAATTCCCGATAGCACCCCGCTGCACACCTGCCGCACCATCAAGCGCTCCTTCGCAGGAAACCACACATGAGCCTAGCGCTGGTCCACAGTCGCGCCCGCGCCGGGGTCGATGCCCCGCTGGTGCGGGTGGAAGTGCATCTCTCCGGTGGCCTGCCCGTTACCCAGATCGTGGGCTTGGCCGAGACCAGCGTACGCGAGTCGCGCGAGCGCGTGCGTGCCGCCCTGCTCTGCGCGCGCTTCGACTTTCCACAGCGGCGCATCACCCTGAACCTGGCGCCTGCCGACCTGCCCAAGGAAGGCGGTCGCTATGACCTGGCGATTGCCTTGGGCATCCTCGCTGCCAGTGGCCAGGTCGACCCACAGTCGCTGCTGCAGTACGAGTTCCTCGGCGAGCTGGGCCTGACCGGTGAACTGCGGCCGGTAGCCGGTGCACTGCCCGCCGCGATCGCGGCCGCTGAAGCCGGGCGCATCCTGGTGGTGCCGCCGGGCAATGCTGCCGAGGCTGCACTGGCCGAGCACGCCGATGTGCGGGTGGCCCGTACCCTGCTGGAATGCTGCGCGGGGCTTGGCAATCCGCGCCTGCTGCCACCCGTGGAGCGCGTGGACACGACGCCCTTGCCACTGCCTGATTTGGCCGACGTGCGCGGGCAGGCGCATGCACGACGCGCATTGGAAGTTGCCGCAGCGGGTGGGCACCATCTGTTCTAGTTGAACAGCATTACACCCATCGAAATGAACTGTGCATTACCTGGAGACGCGCTGACGCACAGCGCCCTCCGCTCGTCGCCTCTGGGACAGGCCCATTCTCTTGAACACTCTCGCCACCTGGGTCGCAGTCCATTGGCCTCCACGCCTCGTGGGCCAGCGACGACGGTTAAGCCATTCCGCGTACTCCACCAGGTTCATGCCCTGCTGCTCCAAGCTCGCCTGATATAAGAGCTTCCCTGTCTCACGGCTGTACTCGTCGGCCAAGTCGCGTCGCTTCCGGTTCGCTGCTGCAGTGTTCTTGTTCCGAACACTCTTCAAATCTGGGTTCCCGCCGGGTCTCATAAAGGCTCTAATTGCGAAATGTAAATCACCACTACAAATATCTCATGCGAGCACAAAAAAGCAATTGCTCCGCAAGGATTACAAGTGGTCGATTTCAAGAAAGAAGAGCAACAGACAGAACTACAGAGAGCGCTGGCAAAGCACTTCCTGATGGAGAATTACAACACCTTCATCACGCTGACTTTTAAGGGCGAAGCTGTGACCAGCTACGCACACGCGCAAAAGGCCTTCGGGCGATTCATGCATTCTCTGCGCTGCAAATTGTTCAAGGAAAGAAGTAGGTACAGGATGCCGCTTCTGGCCGTGGTTGAAGGCTATCCAGGAAGGCCGATGTGCACCGGCCCCCTGCAAATGCCACATGAGAGAACTCACATCCACTGCTGCATCAGACTTCCAGATGGGAAGTCGGACTATCGAGAGTTGGTCCGACACTGCTGGTTAGATGCTGATGCCAGTAGCGGAGACCCGCTCATCATTGACCCTACTGGAGACAAGTGGTTCATCGACATCCCTGATGCGGTTTCCATGGAACGATATGTCCATTACTCCCTGAAACAGTGTCGCTGTGACCATGAGCCGGTCCTATGGAATTTTGCCCGCCGCATACCAACTGCTTGATTAGCGGCTAGACCGCTTCCCTGCAGAGCCAAGGGCATAGAGCTGTACATCGCCGAAAGCTTCGGAGTTGGGTCACCACACCCAGCCCTTGACTAAACTATTGTCCAGCATGCACTCAATGCACAACGAGCCCAACTGTACTAGGCCCCATCTGTTGAACTCAATTTGACAACCGGATAGGCCCTATATGCTCCACCACCTTCGTAGCTTGAGAAGAGCACTTCGTCTCCAGCTTGAGGTAGTTCAGGGCCATAGCAACTATCAACGTGGAAGAAGACATCCTCTCCGTCGGTTCGAATAAATCCATACTTGTTGTAGTCGACACGCTTAACAACACCCACCGCCCGGGGAGATGAGTTGTAATAGAGGTCCCCGCAACTCTGTACCAGTTGGTCCGCAGACGGTCGAGCCAGCGGGTCCTTCTGCATACACTTCAGTGCCAAGTCCAGCACGTTCTTTGACAAAGCAGAAAACTGAGGGTTCCTCGAAAGAAATGTAGGCACAGGAGGAATTTCTGCCGCCAGAATGCTTTTGACCGCGCGAAGACCCGTCCCATAAGGAGTGGAACCGGTCAATAGATGGAAAATCATCGCGCCTATTGACCAGATATCGGCTGGATACGAAACCAGCTCAGGCGAATCGATGGCCTCAGGTGCCATGTAAGGAAGCGCACCAACAGCAGTCTGGGACATCGACAAGCTCGTATCGCCGCCCGCCACCGCCTCGTCGATTTCCTCTTGAGCGAGTTTTGCGATACCAAAATCTGTAACCTTCACCGCCTCAAGGCTGTAGTCGCCAACAACCATCACGTTGGAGGGCTTCAAATCGCGATGTATGACGCCCGCATGATGTGCCGCCGCGACCCCCTTGGCGAGGTGATGAAAGACACGAGCAGCCAAGTAGGGGTCCAAGAACGGTGTTCTACGGAGCAATGCCTTGGACAGGTCTTCCCCCTCGACCAGCTCCTCAATCAAGAACCGTTCGTCTCCGTCTCGAACGTAGTCCAATGTCTTGGCAACACTTGGATGGTTAACTCGAGCAGCCACAATCGCGCTCCGACGAAAGCGCTTCGTTGAAGAGCGGTTCTTGGGCGTCTTAAGCGCCACTACTCGCTCCATCAGACTGTCGTACGCTTCATAGACGAACTGCATACCTCCTTCGTCGATGTAGCGAACAACCCGGTACCGGCCACCAATTATCTGTCCAATCCCCAACGTTCCGCTCACAGAACAACCTCCGGTGAGGAAAGGTCAAAAGTGATGTACCGGCGGCGGTTCGCCATTGTTAGCGCGCCCAACGCAATGACGCAGGAACCAGGAAGAACCTGCCCCACGAACGGGACCTTGTTATTAATGTACACGTCGCCATCCAAAGCCTGCACTACGAAATCAAGTCCGTCGTAATGAATCTTGATGCCGCCCATATCGGGAAGACTAGCGACAACGGTCCTATTCCCAGCATTTAGGTAGGACGGAGCTTGCTGGTAGACAAGAAGCCCCTGATGACGATTCAGTAGCAGATGGCGGGAGAGGACATGCGACACAGCTTCCATGCTCGGTCGCTCCAAAGGATTCTCAGAGAGGCATTGCGCCAAGATGGCTCTCACATCAACCGCAAGCCCTCCCATGATGGCGTCGATGAACCCGGCTGGAGGCGGAAGAGGAGGGACTGCCGTAAGCTCCTCTGGCAACCCCCGCGCTGCGAGGAAAACTGCTGTCGCGCCAAATGCGTAGACGTCGACTGCTGTCGTGAAGTCTGCGACGTCGCGGTAAAGCTCAGGAGCGGCGAATCCCCTCGTTCCAACGAAGCCCATAGTAGAAGCCTCGCCGCCCTCGCTCCTAGCGAGGCCGAAGTCAAAAATTTTGATGACGCCCTCGCCGTCCAACTTCATGTTGTTCGGCTTGATATCCCGATGAATGATGTTCTCAGCGTGGATATCCCTGATGCCCGCCGCAATCTGCCAGAGCTGCCTCATCAACATATGTGAATCGGCCGCCAACGTAGCTTCATGCAGAAGGTCATTGCCACTCAGGAACTCTTGCACGATGGCGACCGCGCCACCATCGAGCTGAAGAAGGTCATAGACCTGTACAACATGCTTGGACCGAAGCTTCAACAATGCCCGCACTTCGTCCAGCATGCGGCGCTGCTCGACGCCACTCTGTATAACTTTTACTGCAACTGGTCGGCTGAGTATTTCGTCTTGGCATGGGAACACATCGCCCATTCCACCCTTAAGAGCATTTCCCAAGACGGTGTACCGCTCTCCGAATTCCATTTCAGCCTTCCTTGTCTGAGAACTGGATTTGTACCTGGGGGACCTTGCCCTCTGTTTTGGTCTTAGCCTTTGCCTTCGCCCTTGACTTCTTCTTCGCCTTCACCGCGCCAGAGGTCGACGCATTTGAAGCCTCACTCACCGCAATTTCGGGGGGAGGCCCCTCGGACGCCCCCAAGGGATTGCTACTACGGTCTTCCGAATGGAAAGGCTCTCTCCTGGCACTCGGGACTTCCACCAAATCGAGAATACGTATCTCGCCGAACGCGTCCCAAACATCGAGACAAGAGCTGCTTAATGGCGCGTCATCAACTAGGCCTTCGCTACTGAAAGGAATGGCAACAGCCGAAGCATTGTCTGGCCCTCCGCACCACCGCGAAAGCTCGATGAGTCTACGTACACAGCTACCAAAGTCACCGGCATGACGGACCACAAGCTCAAGAAGACCGTTAGCGCTCTCCAAAAAATGCACGCCGTCCGTTGTCAGCAAGGCCATGCCCTGCTGCGCCTCCTCAACAGCATGAATGGAGACTTCGAGCGAGCCACCTATTCCTATGTACTGGAGCAGCTTTGACTGCTCAGACCCTGCTCTAGCCTTTCCAAGCTGACCGGCGATGGTGTCGTCCTTCGAGAGCTGCACCAGGACATCGTCCATTGCATAGATACGACTATCGCCGACACTCGCCCAGTACCCTCCCCCTCCTTCCAACAGCAAGAGAACGGAGAGGGTCGTACCGCCATTGGACCTGTAGTCACGGAAGACTGATTCGTTCGCTGCGTAGAGTGCGATTTCAAGCCACAGCTCCGCTGGTACTCCACGTTGGGCTTGATAGAGCAAACTTGTGAAAAGCGACGCCAAACCGGTCGAGGCGCAGACGTGCCCATCCTGCATCCCTCCGATTCCGTCGGCCACAGCCGCAACGACGAATACTCTGCCATCAGCGTCTCGTCCACGTGCAATCGCAGCTCGGTCCTCGTTCTGTTTCCGCACCAAGCCAGTTTCGCTGCCGATTGCTGCTGAGAATGGGAGAACACGCCGCGCACCGCTCGCCGGGGACCTGCGGAGGAACCACGCCATCAACTGTCGTTCCGCCATAGGTGTTCTGTCGGTCATGAATGCTTCTTCGCTGCTACTGGAGCTGATGGTAGAGGATACGTCATGGGCTATCGCCTTGACGCACAGGAGAGACTCTCAATTTGTATACCTACTGAGACGGGCGAAGCAATGTCCCAAAACTAATCTCAAAATGATAGAATCTAAAGCTCTAGACATTTTGGGACACATCATGGAACTGGTTGGCTATGCACGTGTCAGTTCAGCTGGTCAGTCGCTGGATGTTCAACTTGAAAAGCTTGCTAACGCGGGATGCATCAAGGTCTTTCGTGAGAAGCGCTCCGGCCGACAGGCTGAGAGCCGCCCCGAGCTTCAGGCGGCCATTGGATACTTGAGGGAAGGGGACGTGCTTGTCGTTTCCAGGCTCGACCGAATTGCCCGCTCTATGTTCGATTTGGCTACCATCTCCGACACGCTTCAGCGCAAGAAGGTCAGCTTACGGGTGCTCGACCAGGGTTTGGACACGACTACCTCTGAAGGGAAGCTGATGTTCAATCTACTGGGTGCCTTTGCCGAGTTTGAAGCGGATATCCGTTCAGAACGCCAAAGAGACGGCATCGCGCTCGCGCGACAGAAAGGAACGAAATTTGGGCGCAAGAAGGCTCTCACGCAGGCTCAGGAGGAACGCGTCCGCACGCTGCGCAATGAGGAGAGCTTCAGCATCGAGCAACTGTGCGAGCGCTTCGCAGTGAGCAGGAGCAGCGTCTATCGCGCACTGCAAGGTCCAGCCGCAGACTAAGCCTCAGGCTTTTCCCATCCTGGGACGGTCGCGGCCCACTCAGCGAACACTTCGGACGCCTGATAGACGTCTTGGAAGAATTCTCCAATCACCCGAAGCGATTCAATCATGTGGTGAGTCAGAAGGCAGACAGCTTGGTCCTCCCCACCCATGCTTGACTTTAGCTCGCCAAGAGACAGCTCGTCGCCGCGCTCTGATTCAGAGTGGAAGAAGTCATCATTGAACCAAGCCCTGACAACCGAGGTCGTGTTCAGCGTCTTTTCGTCGATAGCGAGAGTCATCCGTCCCTCGAAAGCACTGTTTTCCCAGCGCAACCTATGCCGCTTGAGGCATGGGCGCAGGCCCTCTACTCCGCCCAAGGAGCGAAGTGCCAGCAGCTTCATGAAGCTGAGGGAATCCTTCTCTAAGAAGAATGGGCGCATCTCAAGAGCAAGAAGCTTCACGCTCGAGAGATGCGGCCTTTTCGTAGCGAATGGCTGGCCATTTTGAAAGGAAAGACCAATATCCCCCACTTCCCGTCGGGCTTCGACGGCTCGAGAGAAGCGCAGGAAGGCCTTCTTTAAGCGCTCAAAGTCAGACGCCACCAGAACCACGCGACAATCATCTGGAGCGGGCAGCCTCGGATACAGCGGAAGTGCCTCCGCAACGAATGTCCGGATGAGGTTGCCCTCTTGGTCGACACAGCGAATCTGAATTTGCATATGCGAAATTCAAGGGCTAGAAGCTGAGTTCAACCGCTCAGACTTCAACTCATGGGCTAATTTGCGCTGCTCGGCAGGAGCCATGCGTGCCACAGCAAGGATGATTTCCGCCAACGCATCAGTGTCTGCCAACAAATAGGCCAGTGGCACACCAAGCTCTTTTGCCATTCGGCTAGCGGTACCGAAGTCAGGCTCGGATGTCCCAAGTTCGTATCTGGTCACCCTACTGGACACCACGTCCTCCGACAGTCCAATCCTACGTCCAAGCTCACGCTGAGAAATGCCAGCCGCTAAGCGCGCCTCCTTGAGACGCCTGGTGAACATTTCAGAGGTGCTGTAGAGCGCCATAAGCCGGGTTCAAAAGTCCTGTAGCACGCTACAGGATGGCTACCCCAGCCCAATTCGTATGCTACATTATTTGTAGCATCGTCGCGTGTAGGAATTACTTGCGCTTAGGACAGGGTGCGGGCCGATTTCAGCGGAAATCCTTGTGCGACAAGCCTTCCGAGGGGATATCTCTGCCCTCAAGGTGCAAGTGTTTTTATCGCAGAGAGGTACCTTCGAGCTTCCGAGAACCCGCCAATCGCTCATCCCTGCTTCTGACGAATCTTGCCCAGCAAACCCACCACTCAACTCGCCGACCGAATGGGAGCAGCCACACGATGAATCATGCTTTAGCCAGTACTTCGACAACAACGATGCGACTAGCCAAGCCTAGAGCTTGCTTGGCTGCACTGCTCCTCACTTCGCTAGCGGCATGCGGCAGCGAGCACGCCCGAGCGCCGACGTTCGATGAAATTGGCGCAAATCTGTCTCGCTACCTCGAGACCTATCCAGGAGTTGAGCGTGGCGAGACAAGTAGCTGCATAGAACTGAAGGTGGACTTAGTCCGCTCCGTAATGAGAGGCCAAATCGTTGCGACAGATGGGTTCAAAGACCGTTCTATCGACGGTAGCTCGCTTCGGAACGGAGAAGTTGTGTACTTCGAGGGACGGGCGCGAAACGTCATCACACCCGTCGCTGCTCATTCGGAGACGCTCATCACTGGCGAGCTGGAGGCCGCCGGTGCCAACTATGGCCTAATCTTTCGAGGTTCCAGCCCGATAACAGATAGGCGAGTCAAAGAAGGCTATCTCATGCGCGGAGGAGCCAGCTCACCCATGCTCGGGCCTGAGGGAGCTTACGTCTGCGGCTTCGGCGTCGCCGTTGTTGAGGGTCGCTTGAACGGCATTGTAGTCACGGACGCCGTTGAGTTCTCAAAGTAATAGCGGCTGTCATAACAAGTTTGGCAAGAACACGACTTGCGCTGAAGGTACCAGTTGAGAGGTCGGGCTTTAGGGCAGAGACAGCGCGCTCTGCCCGCACCCTCAGTCTGGTTGCGAATGCGCAGGGAGGTCTTCCATGTGGATGGCGTTCTTTCCGATGGGTAGGACGAGCTTACGGCAACCGTCTTTGAAGAGAAGAAAGAGCTTTGCAGAGTTGTTGCCCTTCGATGTGACAATCGGCTCGTCCTTGCCTACAGCCATCACCTCAATTTTTTCAAGAAGCCTGGAAATTTGCTGTCTGAGTCTGACTCGGAGGACGTATCTGTCCTCGTCGTTGACGCTATACATCTGGTCATAGAGCTGCAGAAGCCCCTGAGCATAGGTTGCCGGGTCCTTGATTGGCGCACCTAGTGCTAGCTCTTGAGCCTTAAGTGCTTCCAGCTCATTCTTCTTCTCTTCGTGCGATAGCTCAAGCTTCGTAACTACGTTGACGAGCGTTCTAATGCTTGCACCCTGTCCTTCTACGAGGGCAACTGATAGTTCAGAGAGTCTCGCCTCTATCTTCGCAAGCTCGACCGCGGCTCTGGCCACATCGGTACGAATCCTCTGCCGACGCTCGTCCGTGTCCACCCCGGCTATGACAGCGGCCAGGTCCAGTTGGCGCAGCGCATAGAGCACATACATCTCTACATCATCGTAGTTCCAGGCCCGGTACTTACAATTCATCCCACGCCTTGCTTTGGAGCAGACCAGATAGCGTCCGCCTTTCGTCCCTTGCCCCTTGTTTGCCAGAGACATCGGCGCACCACATCGATGGCAATAGATGAAACCGGTGAAAAGATTGGACAGTGATTTCCCCTGCCGGCCCACCAGCGGGGCCACAGGGCTGTACTTCTTTGCACTAACGCGAAGAAACAAGCCTTCATCTATTACCTTCGGGTAGTAGTTAGCAATCTCTTCCCCATCCGGAGTTCTCTTCTTGACTCCCGTGTTCTCATCGTAAGAAATGCAGTGCGGTTGGTAGTAGCCCAAGAGCGACCGATTCTTCAGCAACTTAGATACAGAAGATGCCTGCCAGCCTTGGGTTGGGCTTCTGAAGCTGGGGAACCCATTCGTATTGAGGAACTTGACTATGCGACCACGGCCGAGACCCGCATCAGCAAGCTCGAACATCTTCAGAATGGTATTGACTCGCTCTGGAACCGGCTTGAACACGGATTCTCTGTCGTCGAAATAGAGCCATTCAGGAGCACGGCGGCTTACGGGCTTGATTGCCGCATGGCGTCGCTTAGCTTGCCATGCGGCCCTGACTCGCATGGACTTCATCTCTGACTCGTCGTTCGCACGATGCATTGTGCTGAGGGTCATGAACAGTGTGGGCAGGTCGGTCTGCTTATCGAGCACTCGCGCACCAGCGTCGCCAAGCGTAACCACTTTGATGCCCTTATCAATCAAAGAGAGAAGCAGCGTTAGTGACTCCATCACTCGCTGCCTCGACATCCTGTCGAGGGACTCCATGAGCAGATACGAGCCGCGAGGCACCTTTCCGGCATCAACCTCAGCGATGAACTCGCCCAGGCCGTGACGCAAGTTCGCTCCCCGGAAGCCAGATATCCCAAGGTCCTTGAACGCGCTACTAGGCGCCAGAGTGAGATTGTGCGTTCGAACGAACTCATCTATGGCGAGCTGCTGGCGGTCCAGACTGTTGCCACTTGCCTGGTCAGGGGTAGAGAAGCGGATGTATGTGTACGCCAAGGTCATGGGTGTAATCCTACCCAATGTGCTTGTTGATCGGCAGTCCAGGCTGCGGCAAGACGCTGCTGGCCTCACGCCTGCCCAGCCTGTTGCCGGACACCGAGGAAGCCGAGGCGTTGCAGCTGGCTGCGATTGCCTCAGTCAGTGGCGAAGGGTTGGACCCAAGACGATGGCGGCAGCGGCCCTTTCGGGCGCCGCACCACAGTGCCAGTGCGGCGGCGCTGGTGGGTGGCGGCAACCCGCCCTGCCCCGGCGAAATCTCGCTGGCCCATCACGGTGTCCTTTTCCTCGATGAGCTTCCAGAGTGGAACCGCAGTGCGCTGGAGACCCTGCGCGAGCCACTGGAATCCGGCCACATCCGCATCGCCCGCGCGGCGCGCAGCGTGCAGTATCCCGCGCGGTTCCAGCTGGTGGCAGCGATGAACCCCTGCCCGTGTGGCTGGGCCGGCGACCGAAGCAACCGCTGCCTGTGCAGCGACGAACGTATCAACCGCTACCGCGCGCGGGTGTCCGGTCCGTTGCTGGACCGTATCGACCTGCATATCGGCGTGACGCGTATGGACGCGGTGGAGCTGCGGGAGAGCACACCGCTGGGTGAGCCCAGTGCATCGGTGCGTGAGCGGGTGGAAGCCGCCCATGCCCGGCAGCATGCGCGTGGTGGGCTCAATGCACATCTACCGCCGGCTGCGCTGCGTGCGTGCACGAAATTGAGTGAGGCCGATCAGGATCTGCTGGAGCAGGCGATTGAGCGGCTGCAGCTCTCCGCGCGGGCGATGCACCGGATTCTGCGGGTGGCGCGCACGATTGCGGACCTGGCGGGTTGTGAAACGATCCAGACGGCGCATCTGGCTGAGGCGATCGGTTACCGGCAGTTGGACAGGGGAAAGCCTTAGAAGCACCAGTTGGAGAGGACGTTGGTAGAGTCGACTGTTAGTCGACTCGCGCGCGAAGCGCGGATTTCTGCGGAGCCGATGAGTAGAGCAGTCGACTGACAGTCGACTCTACCAAGAGCAGGTCATGGCAGCGGATGGGTCAATGCCAGAGCGGGTCACGGCAGCGGGCAACCAAAGCGGGTCATGGTCGCCCGGCGACGCCAAGGGCGTCTCCCCGCACATCACGCTGCGGAATCAATCCGCCCGCGCCTGGCCAGCAACGCCACCCGACGGCTGACCAGCGCGTGCAGCTCCGCCAGCTCCGACGCCCGGTCAGCCGTCATGTTGTCGCCGAACAGCACCCGCGACAACGCCGCCTCGTCGCTGTCGTGCGGCTGCTGCCACCGGTCCCGGTACACTTTCTGGCACACCATCCAGGCCAGCCGCAGCCCCCCACCGGGCAGCGGGCGGACCACGCGTTCGTAGACCTGCCAGAACTGATACTCGGCCTGCAGGTCGATCACAGGCGCCACGGACAGCGCCTGCCGGGGCCGTCCTGGGCCCCGGATGCCGAACAACGGTGATCGCGGGTTGTTCTGTGCCATGCCAACAGGATGACCCAGCAACATTGTGGGAACCTTGCGTCGCTGCCAGAAAATCGCTGCCGATTGCGCAAGGCGGGTTTCTGGATGGGTTTTGGGCCAGAGCCCTTTGTGGTGCAAAGGGATCTGACCCCGTTCCCTGTTGCCTCAGAACGCCATCGAGGTGCTGAACATCAGCTGCCGGGGCGCGCTGCGCTGCAGGGTCTGGTAATCCCCCGAGAACGACGAGCCGGCGATGGTGGCGGTGCCGATGTTGTGGCGGTTGAACAGGTTGCTCACGTCCAGCCGCAGCTCCAGGCCCGGCACCGCACTGTCCACACCGAAGCGGTAGGCGGCATAGGTGTTGACCTGCCAGAAGGTCGACACGCGGATGTCGTTCTCGTAGGTGAAGGGCTGGCGCAGGTAGGAGGTGCTGGTGGCACCGAAGCGCCAGTCGCCGAAATGCGCCGACAGGTCGCTGACCAGCGAGATCTGCGGGTAGCCCGGCTGGGCGTTGCCCTTGATCGGGTACACCGTATCGCCCACCACGAAATCACTGTCGTAGTACGAACGGGCCACGGCCACACCTTGGTAGAACTGCAGGTGGTCGGTCAGGTCGGCGGTGATGCCGAGGTCAGCACCGATCACGTGCATCTTCGGCATCAGCCGCACGGTGTTGATCTGCGCGAACTGGGTGCCGATGGCCGCCGACAGCAGGCGGTTGCGGATGTCGTTGTAGAACACGTCGCCGGTGATCGTCAGCCGGTCGAAGCGATGCGACGCGCCCACGGTCAGGTTCCAGTTCTTTTCCGGGCGCAGCGTGCCGGCCACGCGGTCGAACTCTTCCTGGTCGGTGATGGTCCACGCCGAGGCGGTGTAGCCGATGTTGCCGCGCTGGGCCACGCGATAGCCGTTCATGGTGTTGGCCAGGTCGATGAAGGCATCGGTGGATTCGGTCGGGCTCCAGAACAGCGAGACGTGCGGCAGGAAGTTGCTTTTCGCGCGCAGCGTTCCGTTCACCGGCCGGTCCTTGGCATCACCCAGGCCGCCACCGCTGGTGCGGAAGTCCACGGCCTTGAAGCCGACACCCAGCTTCAGCGTGTCGTTCAACACGATGTCGTCCTGCAGGTAGAACTGGCGCGAGCGGGTCACCCAGCTCGATGCGTTGTCGGTCTTGAACGCGGGGCCATACACATCGAACGGACCGGTGGTCTTCAGCGGCGGGCCCTCGCCCAGCAGCGGCTGCTGGTACCACTCGGTCTTGGCCGCGGCCTTGCTCTTCTCCTGCCAGAAGCCAGCAGTGAAGGTGTGCGCGCCGGTCTCGAACTGCAGGTTGACCATGCCGCCCAGGCGATTCACACGCGGCGTCTGCACCTGTTCGGAGAACGGTGCGCCGTTGGGCGACGGCACGGTCGGGTCGGTCAGCGTGGCCTGGGTGTGGCTGTTGGCGTTGTACAGCTGCACGTTGCCGCTCAGGGCCGGGGTGATCTGGAAGCGATGGTTGATCGAGGACACGCGGTCGCGGGTGATCTGGCCGGTGTCGTACGGGATCAGTTCGGACAGCTCACCGCAGGTGTAGGCACCGCAGGATTTGTCGGCGTTCTCCGGCGAGGCCACGTACCAGGCCCACGCATAATCCGGATAGAAGATGTCGGCCTTCCAGCCCAGCTTGCGGATCATGTCGAAGGAGATGTTGTTGTAACCCCAGACCTTGGCCTTGCTGTCGGACAGGAAGACGGTGAAGTCACCCCAGGCGACATCCTGCTGCAGCTTCAGGTCGCCGCGCAGGAAGTTCTGGGTGCCCTCACCCTGGTACTTGTCGGCCGATACACGCTGCAGGTCGACCAGCACCTTCGGGCCGTGCTCACCGAGCTGGCCGCTCTGCCCGGATACGGTGGTGACCAACGTGTTGTTGCTGCCCACGCCCTGCTTCACGCGCAGGTTGGGCGTGTCCTGCAGCTCGCGCAGGCGGTACTCCAGGCTGCCGCCGTTGACGCTGCTGGAGAACACGCTGACCGGTGCGCCGCCGGGGCTGACCGTGATCGCGCCGATGCCATCGGGTACGCCCACGTTCACCACGCTGGTGCCGGTGAGCGAGAGGAAACCGTTGTCGTTCAGCGGCACGCCTTCGAAGGTGATGCCCATTTCGTTCATGCGGAAGCCGCGCACGAACAGGCTGGTGGCGGAGATATCCAGACCCAGCCCGTCGGTGGCGGTGTAGCTGGCACCCGGCACCTGCTTGAGCATGGCCAGGCCGTTGTTGCCGGTGACCATCGCGTCGAGGTCTTCGGCCTTGATGATGTAGCGGTTGGGGCCGACCACCTGGGTCGGGGCTACGGCCGCGCCGCGCGGTGTGGCGATCACCTGCAGGGCGTTCAAGGTGGTGGGGGTGTCATGTGCCGCGCCGTGAGTCTCAGCGGCATACGCAGGTGCGGCGATGGCCGTGATGATGGCCAGGGCGAGGTGCGTCGTGGGTGGGGTGTTCATGGGCAGATCCAGGGTGCAGGGAGAGAGCGGCGCAGGCGCACGCCCAGCGCGTTGCAGCACCGGTGTCGGCGCCCTGGCTGGCGGTGCGATTGCGTTGAGGGAGTGACAGCGCAGTGCGCGCCAGTCAGTGGCAGAGGAAGACGATCCTCTGCCTCAGGATTCGATGGCGTGATTTCGACGTGCGAAATTCTTGCATCGCAGTGCCGCATCCGCCATTGCACCGTGGTACAGCGCCGATGGCGGTGGGGATGGGTGGGCTATACGTGGGTATAGCCCCGGCGTGGTGGAGGCCGACCTTGGTCGGCGCTTGCCGTCTGCGTGTGCCAACCTAGGTTGGCAACCACCTTGGGCGGATGGGGCGTGGTGGGGGCCGACCTTGGTCGGCGCGTGCCGTTTGCGTGTGCCAACCAAGGTTGGCAACTACCGGGGCAGCTGGACGCGCGGTTACTGCAGGACGAAACGCTCAATGGCGCGCGCCACGCCTTCATCGGCATTGCTCGTGGTTTCAAAACGCGCCACCGCCTTCACTGCGTCGATGGCATTGCCCATCGCCACGCTGGTACCGGCGTACTGCAGCATGGTCAGGTCGTTTTCCTGGTCGCCGATCGCCATCACGTTGCCGCGGTCGATACCCAGGTTCTCGGCCAGCTTCTGCAGGCTCGGGCCCTTGCCGGCGCGATGGTCAAACACTTCCAGGAAGAACGGCGCGCTCTTCAGTACCGCGAAGCGCTCGGTCAGTTCGCTGGGCAGGCGCGCGATGGCGGCATCCAGCACGTCCGGCGCGTCGATCATCATCAGCTTGATGAAGGACATCGATGGGTCCATGTCTTCCACGCGACGGTAGGAAAGCGGCATCCGCGAGAGATGCGAGTCGGCCACGGTGTAGTAGCTGATGTCCTGGTTGGGCGTATACATGCGCTGGCTGTCCAACGCCTGGAAATGCACGCCCAGTTCGCGGGCCACCTGCTCGCAGAACAGGAAGTCGTCGAAGCTGAGCGGATACTCGACCACGGTTTCGCGCGTGCCGATGCGCTGCACCAGGCCGCCATTGCAGGCGATGCAGTAGTCGTCGTCGCCGGTGATGCCCAGCTCGTGCAGGAACGGCGCCAAGCCGGGAACCGGGCGGCCACTGGTCAGCACGATATGCACGCCCAGCGCGCGCGCCTGCGCGATGGCCTGCTTGGCCCGGGCGGTGAGCGTGTGGGTGGGGTCCAGCAGGGTGCCATCCATGTCGATGGCGACCAGTTCGATGGTCGATTGCCTGCGGCCCATGTCCATTGCGTTCAGCTCGTGCGGGGCACGCCAGTTTACCCCTCATGCCCGGTTCACCTCTTTGCCCACGTTGGCCGGGATACTGCGGGAGCCTGTGCGTCCCCCACCGCAGGACGGCCCGCTGACCGCCCTTCCCTGGAGAACCTTGCGACGCATGACCTACCGTGCCCCCGAAACCAATGACAGCGCGCCCCTGGCCCAGCAGATCGAGCAGATGATCGACGAGCTGCCCGGCGACCAGGTGAGCGTCGGCACCCTGCTCAGCGCGCTGGGCGATGAGGGCCTATTGCTGATCGTGATCCTGCTCTCGGCCATCTTCATCATCCCGGTGTCGATTCCCGGGCTGAGTACCGTGTTTGGTGCCTCGATCCTGCTGATCGGCCTGAGCCGCGTGCGCAACCGCCCGCTGTGGGTGCCGCAGAAGCTGGCGCGCCGCGAGATCGCCACCGACAAGCTGAAGGCCAACCTCGGCCGTGCGCTGAAATGGGTGCACCGCATGGAGCGCCTGTCACAGCCGATGCGGCTGGCGGTGATGGTGCGCTCGAAGAAGATGATGCGCCTGAACAACCTGATGCTGGTGTTCGCGACCCTGCTGCTGATGGCCCCGGCCGGGCCGATTCCCTTCAGCAATACGTTGCCGGCACTGGCGCTGATGTCGTTTGCGATTGGCTTCATCCAGCGCGATGGTGCGGCGGTGGCGGCTGGTTATGGTTTCGTGGTGGCTACGGTGGTGTATTTCGGCGTGCTGCTGGGTGGCGTGGGGTTTGCCGCCGAGTCGGTGTTCAGCGGGCTGCGCGCGGCGCCGTCGGAGGTGTAGAGCCGAGCCCATGCCCGGCTGCTGTTCGGCCGGTTTCCCGAAACCCCGCGCTGCGCGCGTAAGCCGAGCATGGCTCGGCTCTGCACAGCTACTTGGCAGACACCCGCCACACCACGTCGCCCACGTCGTCGGCGACCAGCAAGGCACCCTCCGCATCGATGGCCATGCCCACCGGCGCGCCCATCAGGGTCTTCTCGTCCTTCGAGGCGAAGCCACTGACCACGGTCTGCGGCCGCCCGGTCGGCTTGCCGTCCTTGAACGGCACGTAGACCACTTCGTAGCCGCTCAGCGGCGAGCGATCCCAGCTGCCGTGCTCGCCGATGAAGGCGCCACCGTGGTACTGCGCCGGCAGTGCCTGGCCGGTGTAGAACAACAGGCCCAGCGGTGCCACGTGCGAGCCGATGGCATAGTCCGGCACGATCGCCTTGGCCACCAGGTCCGGCCGCTGCGGCTGCACGCGCTCGTCCACATGCTGGCCGTAGTAGCTGTAGGGCCAACCGTAGAAGCCATCCTCCTTCACCGAGGTGAGGTAGTCCGGCACCAGGTCGGCACCGATCTCGTCGCGCTCGTTGGCCACGGCCCACAGCTGGCCGGTGCTCGGCTCCCAATCCAGCCCGGTCGGGTTGCGGATGCCCGACGCAAAGATACGGCTGCCACGGGTGGCTACGTCCACTTCCAGCACCACCGCGCGACGGTATTCGACGGCCAGGCCGTTCTCGGTGATGTTGCTGTTGGAGCCCACGCCCACGTACAGCTTGCTGCCATCGCGGCTGGCCAGCAGTTCCTTGGTCCAGTGGTGGTTGATGGTGCTGGGCAGGTCGGTGAACTCGCGGCCCTTGTCGGACATGCGGGTTTCGCCCGGCACATAGTGGTACTGCATGATGTTGCCGGTGTTGGCCACGTACAGCGTGTCACCGATCAGCTGGATGCCGAACGGCGAGTGCAGCCCTTCGATATAGACATGCTGGGTCCAGGTGTTCGTGCCCGGCGTGCGCCGCAGCAGGGTGACCCGGTTACCGCCCTTGCCGGCCTTGCCCGAGCGCGCCTTCACCTTGCCGGCGATCCACTGTTTGGGCGTGGTGACCGGTTCTTCGCCAGGCCCGTTGCCTTCCACCACCAGCACATCACCATTGGGCAGGGTCAGCAGGCGCCGCGGATGCAGCAGGTTGGCGGCGATGCGTTCGATCTTCAGGCCTTCGGCCACTTTGGGTGACTGGCCGTCGGCCCAACCCACGCCGCGCGGCACCTGCATCGGCGGCATCAGGAAGTTCTTCGGTGCTGGCAACGGCGGCTTCGCACCGGACTGGTCGGTGGGGTGGTATTCGGCCTTGCCGGCGCAGGCCGACAGCATCACGGCCAACGCCAGGGCGCCCACGGTGGGCAGGATGTACTTAGCCATGACGACCTCCCTGCAGCACCGGCGGCTGCAACGACAGCAGGATCAGGCCCAGTGCGATCAGGGCCACGGTCAGCGCCGACAGGATCGTGCCTGGCACCGCCACGGCATACGCATCGCGGCTGTGCACGAAGGCATTCCAGATGGCCAGCACCACTGCGACCAGGTTGAGGAAGAAGTCGATGCGGTCGATGCGCGTGGCGGTGCCGTTGCGGCGCCAGACCGTGAACAGGTTGATCAGCCGCGGCACGATGGCGATCAGCAGGCCGAAGGTGATCAGCCAGGCGGCGGCCTTGCCCCACATCACCTCGGCGCTGTTGAGATAGATCGCGTCGAAGATCAGCGCGCCGACGAAGAAGCCGAAGGGTATCGGGTTCAACAGGCTGAACAGCGTGGTGCCGAGGCCGCGATGGGCCTGGGCCAGAGGGTTGACCATCATCGTGCTCCGATGCGGAAGGGTGCACGGGCTGTAGTAGCACAGCCGGATGTGAGGGCGCGCGACGATGCCGGGTAGATCCACGCCATGCGTCGATACGCGTGCCAACCAAGGTGGGCACCTACCAGATGCGGGCCGCTGCAGTCGTCATTACCCCAC
The DNA here is from genome assembly GCF_037203745.1 of Stenotrophomonas sp. CCNWLW162. NCBI lineage: Bacteria > Pseudomonadati > Pseudomonadota > Gammaproteobacteria > Lysobacterales > Lysobacteraceae > Stenotrophomonas > Stenotrophomonas sp. CCNWLW162. The sequence goes on from NZ_JBBCBL010000002.1 coordinate 613,441, forward strand.
GGCATAAGTGTTTGTGACGCAATTGGCACATCTGCAGATTGCGGGTGTGAAGAGGTAGGGGGTTGTTCGTTGTGTCGCGTTTGGCTCGTTGCGATGGGGCAGTTCCGCCCTGCCGTCCTGCCATGCCGATTCACAACAGAAGGATTCGTGTATGAAGCGACACACGCAACGCTCCGCGCCACCGCGCTCCGCGCGCCTGGCCTTGGCCACTGCCCTGGTCCTGGGCAGCCTGGCCGTCACCGCCCAGGCCCAGCAGGCCGATCCGCTGGCCGGGCGTCAGTGGCATCTGCTCAACACCGGACAGGCCGTACTGGGCGATACCCTGCCGGTGGCCGGCAACGATCTCAACGTGGATGGCCTGTTCCGCAATGGCATCCGTGGCCAGGGCGTCACCATCGCCATCGTCGATGACGGCCTGCAGATCGCGCACCCGGACCTGGCCGCCAACGTCGCGGCGGTCGCAGGCAAGAACTTCGCCAACCAGAGCAACAACCCTTCACCGTCCAATCCGGACCGCGACAATCACGGCACCATGGTCGGCGGCATCGCCGGTGCGGTGGGCGCCAACAACCTGGGCGTGCGCGGCGTGGCCTCGGCGGCCACCCTGAAGGGCTTCAATTTCCTGGCGTCCAATGCCCAGGGCAATTCGAATTCCAACATCGAGTACTCGTGGTGGGACGGCGCCGAAGTGGCCGACGTGGGCGTCTTCAACAACAGTTGGGGCTCAAGCCCGGGCAACCCCAACCTGCCGTTGGCCTACAGCCAGAACGACATCACCGCCTATGAGCAGGCCATGTCCGGCACCCGTGGCGGGCGCGGTGGCATCTACGTGAAAGCCGCCGGCAACAATCACAACAACGGCGCACGCTCGGATGGCACCGACATCTGCTCGGCAGACACCAAGAACCGCAACACGGGTTGCATTCCGGCCGGCCGCGACCCGCGCAACAACCTGTTCAACGTGATCACCGTTGCCGCCGTGCGCGCCGATGGCGTGCGCTCGTCCTACTCGTCCACCGGCTCGGCGCTGTGGGTGTCCGGCTTCGGCGGCGAGAACGGTTGGCAGCGGCAGGTCGTGCCGGGGCAGCTGGCGATCCGCTACGATCCGGCCATTCTCACCACCGACGTCACCGGCTGCGCGCAGGGCAGCAACAAGAACACGAGCCTGCGCAACACCTTGGACGGCGACCAGTCCGCCATCGACAGCACCTGCAACTACACCGGCAAGATGAACGGTACCTCGGCGGCCACGCCGATGGTGTCGGGCGTGGCGGCACTGCTGCTGGAGACAAATCCGAACCTGTCCTACCGCGATGTGAAGTACATCCTGGCCACCACCGCCAACCGGACCGATCCGAACCAGGCTGCGGTAACGCACTCCGATGGCCGCGTGCTGGTGCCGGGTTGGACGGTGAATGCCGCCGGCCGCGCCTACAGCAACTGGTACGGCTTCGGCGTAGTCAACGCCGCGCGCGCGGTGCAGGTAGCGGAGAACTTCCAGTCGCTGGGTGCATTGGTGGACAGCGGCTGGCGCAGTACGACGCGCACCGTGGCCATCGGCAATACCTCGGCCGCCGCTGCACGCCTGACCTTCCAGCTGGCCAATGGCGCGCGCAACATCGAAAGCGTGCAGCTGGGCTTCCGGGTCAATCACAGCAACACCCGCCAGTTGCAGTTCGTGCTGGTTTCGCCCAGTGGCACGCGCAGCGTGGTGCAGCCGGCATTCACCGCGATCGGCTCTGGCCTCAATGGTGTCCAGCGCAACTTCACCAACTGGGACCTGCTGTCCAGCAATGCCTTCCTGGATGAGAACGCCACGGGCACCTGGACACTGGAAGTAACCGACCTGGGGCAGGCCGCGAACGCTGCATCGCGTGGCAACCTCGAATTCTTCAAGATCCGCGTTCTGGGGCACTGATGATGAAGACGACCATTCTGTTGAGCACCCTCGCCCTGGCGGCGATGACCACCACCGCCTGGGCACAGAGCTCGGGCCAGACACCTCCGGCGAAGACCTTGTCGACCGTAGACACGCAGCAGTTGAAGGCGGAGGCCACTGGCCGTTCGTTCAATGTGGGCGGCTCGCGCTTCCAGCTGGCGCCGTCAGCAACCGTGCAGCAGGCCAGCGGCGGTCAGTTCCGGATCACCACCGGGGCTGATGCCAGCGCTGCGGCCGTCGGCACCCGCAGCAAGCGGTCCACCGATGCGTCTACCGGTGTGGCCGCACGTGCGGATGCCGGTGCCAGCAAGTTTGCGGCCGCTGTCTCCAACGATGGCGCGCCGGTGGTGGCGACCTCGCGGGTCAAGGTGTTCTTCACCGATGCGGCCTCGGCCCAGCGTGCGGCCACCGCCACCGGCGGCACCGTGGTGAAGGTGTCCAAGGCCTCGGGCCGCGCGATTGTGGAGTACCCGTCGGTGAACGCGGCGCTGGATGCGACCACCAAGCTGCTGTCGACCGCCGGCATCAAGGCGGCCGAGCCGGACGTGGTGCAGTGGGAAGAAACCAAGTAAGGCGTTGAGTGGTGCCCCCGGTCGGTTGGCTCTCCTGGCCGGCCGGGGGATTGGTGTGTGGGGGTGTGCCGACCAACGGTCGGCACCCACCAGATTCATTCACCGCGTGTCGACCAAGGTCGACAGCTACCGTGGCAGCGGGCGCAACGAACGGTCGGCATCAGGCGGGCATGGCCCGGCGTTACCGGGCGGCGAGTGTGTCGCTGTGCTTGAGGTGGCAGCTGGCCAGTGCGTCGTTGCCGGCGGCTGGATGGGCTGGCTCCAGCAGCAGGCGCTGCACGTCGGAGAACAGCTTGTCCACCGGCATGCCATAAGGCGCGAACAGGCGCAGGCGGCCTTGGCGGTCGAATACGTAACCGCCCGCGATGTGGCTCATGGTGTAGGTATCCGGCACCTGGCCAGGTTCCTTTTCATAGAACGCCTTGAAGTCGCTGGCCATCGCGGCCAGTTGTGCTTCGTTGCCGACCAGTGCGATCGCCTTGGGGTCGAACGCTTCCACATAGGTGCGGGCGACTTCGGGCGTGTCACGTGCGGGATCGACGCTGACGAACACCACCTGCAGCTGATCGGCATCCTTGCCCATCAGGTGCTTGACCTGGCTGAGCTCGACCATGGTGGTCGGGCAGACATCCGGGCAACTGGTGAAACCGAAGAACAGATAGGTCACCTGCCCCTGCAGGTCCTTCGGGCCGTGCAGGGTGCCGTGGCTGTCGGGCATCGACCACTGCTGGCCGAGCTCTTCGCAGGCGATGTCCTTGGAATAGAAGTCCATGCGCGACTGCGCACTGCAGCCGGCCAGCAGGCCGATGGCCAGGGCTGCCAGCAGCGGCAGGCGGAAACAGGGAGAGAACAACGAACGGACAACAGCAGCAGGACGCTTCACGGGGTACCACCAACGCAGACGCGGGCGGGGTCTCGGTCAGGCCTGCCCTTGGGGGGAAAGAGGACGGAGGTGCCGGGGTGATCGCGCGGTCCATGCCGATCACCCCGGCCACGGTCAGTTGATCATCATGTGGTAGTGCATGCTCCAGATGATCCACACCGACAGCGCGACGATGATGAACAGGATCACCAGGGTGAACACGAAGCTCGCCAGGTTCCAGCCGCCTTCGGACTTGCGGTCCATGTGCAGGAAATAGACCAGCTGCACCAGGATCTGCGCCACCGCGAAGCCGACCAGCAGGAACAGCGTGAGCGGCCGCGACAGCACCGGATTCATCACCAGTGCGAACGGCACCACGGTCAGCAGCGCGCACAGCACGAAGCCGATCAGGTAGGACTTGGTGGAACCGTGCGCATTGCCGGCGCGCGAGGTTTCGACGTGGGCCATGTCAGAAGGCTCCGATCAGGTAGACGAAGGTGAAGACGCAGATCCACACCAGGTCCAGGAAGTGCCAGAACAGGCTCAGGCACGACACGCGGGTGATGTTGGTCGGGGTCAGGCCGCGGCTGTAGACCTGGTGCATGACCACCGCCATCCAGATCAGGCCGCTGGCCACGTGCAGGCCGTGGGTGGCGACCAGTGCGAAGAACGCCGACAGGTAGGCGCTTGTGCTGGGGCCCGCGCCTTCATGGATCAGGTGCGAGAACTCGTAGATCTCCATGCCGATGAACGAGGCACCGAGCACGAAGGTCACGCCCAGCCAGCGCAGCACTGCCGAGGTGTCGTGGCGATGCATCGCCAGCACGGCCTGGCCATAGGTGATGCTGGAGACCAGCAGCAGGAAGGTCTCGGCCATCACGAACGGCAGCGAGAACAGGTCCTTGCCGGTGGGGCCGCCTGCGTAGGCGGTGCTGAGCACCGCGTACGAGGCGAACAGCGAACCGAACAGCACCAGATCGGACATGAGGTAGACCCACATGCCGAACACCTTCATGCCGCCCTGTTCGTGGCCGTGGTCGTGTTCGTGGTGGTCCTCGTGCGCCTGCGTGTCGCTGGCCAGCTCCGGGCGGGTCAACAGGTTCATGCGCGTACCTCCTTCAGCTTGGCAAGGCTGGCCGCTTCGGTGCGCGCCACCTCTTCGGAACTGACGTAGTAGTCCACGTCCTCGTCGTAGGACCGCACGATCAGGGTCACGATCATTGCGATGAAGCTGGCCGCGGCCATCCACCAGATGTGCCAGACCAGGGCGAAGCACAGCACCAGGATCCAGATGTTGAGGATCAGTGGCACGCCGGTGTTCTTCGGCATGTGGATCGATGCGTACTTCTTCGGCGGCGGTGGCATGCCGCGCTTCTTCGCTTCGTGGAAGGCATCCAGCTCGTCGGCCTTGGGCACCACGGCGAAGTTGTAGAACGGCGGCGGCGACGGCGTGGCCCACTCCAGCGTGCGTGCATTCCACGGGTCGCCGGTCAGGTCCAGGTTGCGCTTGCGGTCGCGCACGCTCACGTAGATCTGCACCAGCATCAGGATGATGCCCGCGAACACGAACAGTGCACCGATGAAGGCGGCGATCAGGTACGGCGTCCACGCCGGGTTGTCGTACTGGTTCATGCGGCGGGTCATGCCCATGAAGCCGAGCATGTACAGCGGCATGAAGGCCAGGTAGAAGCCGATCACCCAGCAGGCGAACGACCACTTGCCCAGGCGCTCGTTGAGGGTGAAGCCGAACACCTTCGGGAACCAGTAGGCGAAGCCGGCCAGGTAGCCGAACAGCGCGCCGCCGATGATGGTGTTATGGAAGTGCGCGACCAGGAACAGGCTGTTGTGCAGCAGGAAGTCCGCGCCCGGGATGGCCAGCAGCACGCCGGTCATGCCACCGATGGTGAAGGTGACCAGGAAGGCGATCGTCCACAGCATCGGCACGCTGAACTCAACGCGGCCGCCATACATGGTGAACAGCCAGGTGAAGATCTTCACGCCGGTGGGGATGGCGATGATCATCGTCATGATGCCGAAGAAGGCATTGACGCTGGCACCGGAGCCCATGGTGAAGAAGTGGTGCAGCCAGACGATGAACGACAGGATGCCGATTGCCAGCGTGGCGCCGACCATCGACTTGTAGCCGAACAGTTTCTTGCGCGCGAACGTGGCGGTCACTTCAGAGAAGATGCCGAACGCCGGCAGCACCAGGATGTACACCTCCGGGTGGCCCCAGGCCCACACCAGGTTCACGTACATCATCGGGTTGCCACCCAACGTGTTGGTGTAGAAGTTGAAGTCCAGGTAGCGGTCCAGGGTGAGCGCACCCAGGGCTACGGTCAGGATCGGGAAGGCGGCGATGATGATCACGCTGGTGACCAGCACGGTCCAGGTGAACACCGGCATCTTCATCAGGGTCATGCCCGGCGCACGCATGCGCAGGATGGTGATGAACAGGTTGACGCCAGTCAGCAACGTACCGATGCCGGACGCCTGCAACGCCCAAATGTAGTAATCGACACCCACTCCTGGACTGAACTCGATGCCCGACAGCGGCGGATAGGCGACCCAGCCGGTCATGGCGAATTCGCCAACACCCAGCGAGATCATCATCAGCGCAGCGCCGACCACGAAGATCCAGAAGCTGAAGGCGTTGAGGAACGGGAACGCCATGTCGCGCGCGCCGATCTGCAGCGGCACGATGATGTTCATCAGGCCGACCACGAACGGGGTGGCCACGAAGAAGATCATGATCACGCCGTGCGCGGTGAAGATCTGGTCGTAGTGCTCCGGTGGCAGGAAGCCATCACTGCCCGGGCCAGCCGCCGCCAGCTGCGCGCGCATCATCAGCGCATCGGCAAAGCCACGCACCAGCATGACCAGCGCCACCACCACGTACATGATGCCGATCTTCTTGTGGTCCACGGTGGTGAACCAGTCACGCCACAGCGGGCCCCACAGCTTGAAGTACGTCACCGCGCCAAGCAGCGCGAGGCCACCCAGCACCATGGCCGCCAATGTGACCACGACGATCGGCTCGTGCAGCGGCACGGCCTCCCACGTCAATTTACCCAACATGTTCGTTACTCCTGGGAAACCTGGGCACCGCCGGCAGCGCCCGCCGGGGTCGCAGCAGCGGTGTTCTCACCAACGCCGATGAACTGGTCGATGACCTTCTTGAACAGCAGTGGTTCAACACTGGAGAAGTGCTGTACCGGTGCGTTCTTCGACGGCGCGGCCAGCGCCTTGAACTGGTTGAAATCCAGCGCCTGCGGCGCACTGCGCACCTCGGCCACCCAGCGCTCGAAGTCTTCGTTGCTGCTGGCGGTGGCGATGAACTTCATGTTCGAGAAGCCATGCCCGCTGTAGTTGCCCGACATGCCGCGGAACTGGCCGGGCTCGTTGGCGATCAGGTGCAGCTGCGTGCGCATGCCGGCCATCGCATAGATCTGCCCACCCAGCTGCGGGATGAAAAAGGTATTCATCGTCGAGTTGGAGGTGATGTTGAACGCCAGCGGGCGGTTGGCCGGGAAGTTGAGCTGGTTGACCGTGGCGATGCCCAGGTCCGGGTACACGAACACCCACTTCCAGTCGGTGGCGATCACGTCCACGTGCAGCGGTTCACCGGCCACGTCCAGCGGCTTGTACGGGTCCAGCTCGTGGGTCGACTTCCACACGATCACCGCCAGCACCGCGATGATGATCAGCGGCACGCCCCAGACCACGATCTCCACCTTGGTGGAGTGTGACCAGTCAGGCATGTATTTCGCTTTGGTATTGCCGGCGCGGTAGCGCCAGGCGAACACGAAGGTCAGCACGATGGCCGGTATCACCACGATCAGCATCAGGCCGATGCAGATCAGGATCAGGTCGCGCTGGGCGAGCCCGACCATGCCCTTCGAATCCAGCAGCACCCAGTCACAGCCCGACAGGCCGACGCAGGCCAGGGCGACCAGCGCCAGGCGGATGCGGTTCCAGCAGATATTCATTGGAGGTCAACCCTGTTGAAGAAGCGCGCTTGACCGGCTCGCCTGCGCGCAGCGCCCGGGCGTGGAGCGGCTACACTGTGGGTACGAGGTCGCCTACAAGCAGGCGAACCACTCCAATCAAGCCCATACAAGATACAGCATTGTATGGACTTGTGCATCTGCACGTATGGAAAAAACTGACCGATGACGCCACCTGCCGCCGGCCGCCGCCTGAAACACCCCAATCGCACCTGGGTTCGCCCCTTCCGCGAAGGCGCCGGCCCGCTGTACCTGCAGATTGCCCAGCAGGTGCGCGAGGCGGTGGATGACGGGGTGCTGCGCCCGGGCGACCGCCTGCCGCCGCAGCGTGACCTGGCCCAGCAGGTCGGCGTGGACCTGACCACGGTCACCCGTGCCTTCGCCGAGCTGCGCCAGGCCGGCCTGCTCGACGCCCAGGGCGCCGGTGGCACCTTCATCGCGCTGTCGGCCGGCAACCGCAGCACCTCGGTCGACCTGAGTATGAACATCCCGCCGCTGCTGGGCAGCGCGCCGTTCGCGCAGGGCATGGAGACCGGCTTCCAGCACGTCGGCCAGCAGCTGGGCCAGGGCGAATTGATGAGCTACCACGTCGGCGCCGGCACCCGCGAGGACCGCGCCGCCGCAGTGCAGTGGCTGGCGCCGATGCTGGGCACGGTGGGTGCCGACCAGGTGGTGATCTGCCCTGGCGCGCAGACCGCGCTGTGCGCGCTGATCCTGGCCCGCACCCAGCCGGGCGAGCTGATCGCCGCCGAGCAACTGACCTACCCGGGCCTGCTGGCTGCCGCGCGCGTGCTGCAGCGGGGCGTGGTGCCAGTGGCGATGGACGCCGAAGGCATGCTGCCTGAAGCGCTGGAAGAGGCCTGCCAGCTGCGTCGCCCGCGCCTGCTGTACCTGGTGCCGACCATCCAGAACCCGACGACGGCGACGATGTCGGCACAGCGCCGGCAGGCCCTGCTGACGATCGCGAAGCGCCACGATCTGACCGTGATCGAAGACGATCCCTACTGGTTGCTGGCCGGTGACGCTGCACCGCCGCTGGCCGCCCACCGCGATGCCGGCTGCCCGGTCTATTACATCTCCACCCTGTCCAAGTGCCTGGCCCCGGGCCTGCGCACCGCCTATCTGGTGGTGCCGGCCGGCGAGCCGATGGAGCCAGTGCTGGACGCCCTGCGCGCGATCGCGCTGATGCCGACCCAGTCGATGGTGGCAGTGGCCTCGCAGTGGATCCGCAGCGGCCAGGCCCAGGACATGGTGCAGCGCTTCCAGCAGGAGCTGCGCGAGCGCCAGTCCATTGCCGCCCGGTACCTGCCGGCCCGTGCCCAGGCGCATCCGGCCGGCCTGCATGTGTGGCTGCCGTTGCCACCGCGGCTGGACCAGTACCGGCTGATCCAGGCCGCACAGGAGCAGGGGCTCGGCATCGCCAGCTCCGATGCCTTCAGTGTGGAAGAACCGCCACCGGGCAATGCGATCCGCCTGTCGCTGGGTGGCGCGGTTGACCAGGGCGCGCTGGCCGGGGCGCTGGCCAAGCTGAACGAGATCCTGTCTGAAGCCCCCGAGGCCCGGCACAACGCCATCGTCTGAGCGGGGCGCATGGCGCTTTATCCATACAAGATGATATTTTGTATGCAATGTATGGATGAAGGGACGTGCATCGATGCGCGCCGAGAAACTGAAGTTCCACCTGGTGATGGCGGGGTGCGGTGGCTTTGTGGTGCTGATGCTGGCCGCGCTGGCCTGGGTCTGCCTGCAGCCACAGACCGTGGACGTACAGGCCGCCGAACGCCACGCCATCGAGCAATGCGTGCAGCGCAGCGAGGATCCGTCGCGTAGCGAGATCCAGCGCCGCGCCCAGGCCGATTCCTGCCGCGAGATGCGCAAGCAGTACCTGCACAAGTTCGGCCGGGAAGATTCCTGATGGGCGCAGCCGCGCCGCGTCGCCGCTGGCTGCTGCCGACGATGATCGCCCTCGCCTGCCTGTTCATGGCCGGCGTCGCGGCTGCGCTGTGGCAGTACTTCGGCTACAGCGCGCAGTCCACCTTCACCGAACAGGCCATCGTCTTCGACGATTCTCAGCTGCGCCTGCCGGCCGACCTGGCCGGTGATACCGGCCGCATCCGCGTGGTGCATTTCTGGGACCCGGCCTGCGGCGTGTGCAACCGCGAGACCGGTGCGCACCTGAGCTACCTGATCAGCATGTACCGCCGCGCCGGCATCGACTTCTATGCGATCCGCCGCCCGGGTACCCAGGGCGAGCTGCCCGAGCCGCTGCGCAACAAGGTGATCAACCTGCCGACCATCGACGGCATCGAACACATCCCGGCCAGCCCCGCTGTCGCGATCTGGGATCGCCAGGGCCACCTCGCCTACGCCGGCCCTTACAGCATCGGCATGGTCTGCAACTCGGCCAACAGCTTCGTCGAACCATTGCTGGACAGACTGGTACGCGGCGAGACCGTGCGCCCGAAAGGACTGCTTGCCGTGGGCTGCTACTGCCCGTGGCAGGCCAAGCGCTGAGGACGCGCAATGACATCACTGACACTGGCCGGCGTGGCCGCCGCAAACAACAACGGCGGTCACCTGTCCGAACCGACCGATGGTTATGGACAGGCTCCCGCCGTTGGAAACAACGATACGCCCCGACATGCTCCGTACATGCCGCGACCGGATGTCGCAGCACGCGAATGGGTGCAGGACGTGCTCGCGCACAACGGGCCGATCTACCTGCGCATCGTCAATTCGCTGGAACGCACAGTGCGCCGCGGTGGTCTCGCACCGGGCCAGCGCCTGCCTTCGCAGCGCGCGTTGGCGCAGCAGCTCGGCATCGACCTGACCACGGTGACGCGGGCCTTTGATGAAGCGCGCAAGCGCGGCCTGATCGAGGCACGCGGTCCGCAGGGCAGTTTCATCGCACCGCCCAAGGCTGGCTTCGACCAGGTGGTGGACCTGAGCATGAACGTGCCGCCCGTGCCCGACGCCGATGCGCTGGCGGAGACGCTGCGCCGCGGTGCCGCCGCCGTGCTCGCGCGCAGCAATGCACCGAACCTGATGACCTATCACCTGGGAGGTGGCAACCCGACCGACCGCCACGCGGCGGCGCGCTGGCTGCAGCCGATGCTGGGAAAGGTGGACGATGCCTGCCTGTTGCTGACCGAGGGCGCACAGGTGGCGCTGGCGTCGATCCTGGTCAGCCAGGGACGCGACGACGACGCGATCCTGTGCGATGCGCTGGTCTATCCGGGCCTGCTGCAGGCGGCCGCCGCACTCGGTCGGCGCTTGCTGCCGGTGGACAGCGACGAGCACGGCATGTGTCCCGAAGCGCTGGTGCGGTTGGCACGCGAAAGCGGTGCGCGGCTGGTCTATCTCAATCCCACCTGCCAGAACCCGACCGCACTGACCCTGCCGCTGCATCGGCGCGAAGCGCTGGCGCGCGCGCTGGAAAGCGAAGGCCTGCTGGCGATCGAGGACGATCCTTACTGGCATCTCGCCGAAGATGCGCCGACACCGCTGGCAACCCTGGCACCGCGTCACGTGTTCTACGTGGCGACGCTGTCGAAGGTGATCAGCCCCGGCCTGCGCACCGCCTTCGTGCGTTGCCCGAGCGCCGCGCATGCCGAGGCGATGACGGCCGCACTGCGAGCGACGCGGTTGATGGGCCATCCGCTGGTCTCGGCGTTGGCCAGCCAGCTGCTGCTGGATGGTTCGGCGCAGTCACTGCTGGCGCAGGTGCGCACCGAGGCGCGCGAACGCGTGCGCCTGGCGCGATATCTGCTTGCGCCTTCGCTGCTGCAGCGCGCGGAAGGGCTGCATGCCTGGTGCCGGATACCGGCACCGTGGACCGATGCCACCCTGGTGCGTACCGCACAGCTGCAGGGGCTGGCGATCGCGCCGTCATCGGCGTTCTGTCCGCCGGGGGTATTGCATCAGAGCGGTGTGCGGCTGTCGCTGGGACTGGCGGCGGACCGCCGGCAGCTGGAAAGTGCGCTGCGGAGAATCGACCGGTTGTTGTTGTCGGATGCGTTGCCGGCGATCGAGCGGTAGGCGCAAGGAAGTGCCAACCAAGGTTGGCACCTACCAGAGCAGGGTCAGGCCAGAGCGGAGAGGGCCTGCACGAGCGCATCCATCTGCTCCGGACGGGTGAACACCGACGGTGTCACCCGCACGCACGCGCCGGACTCCAACCCGTCGCGATGGGTGGTGAACACGCGATGCTCATCCAGCAGGCGCTTCTGCAGCGCGATGTTGTCGGCCACGCTGGTGCGCCCCCGCAGGCGGAAGCTGGCCAATGCACTGGCCAACGCCGGATCCGGTGACGACAGCACCTCGATATGCGCCATCTGCCGCGCCGCCACCGTCCAACGCTCACGCAGGTAGCGCAGCCGCGCCTGCTTGTTGGCCACGCCGATACGCTGGTGCAGGTCGATCGCTTCCGGCAGCGCCAGGTAGGCGGCGAAGTTGACCGTGCCGGTGTGCACGCGGCTCCCCACGCGGCCGTCGTCGGCCTCGCCCATGTACGGGTCGAGGTCTGCAACGCGGCCCCTGCGAACGTACATCGCGCCGACACCGACCGGCGCACCGATCCACTTGTGCAGGTTGATGCCAACGAAATCGGCCTTCAGGTCCGGCACCGCGTAGTCGATCTGGCCAAAGCCATGTGCAGCATCGACAATCACATCGATGCCGCGCGCCCGCGCACGCTCGGCGAGCTCGGCCACCGGCAGCACCAGCCCATGGCGGTGGCTGACCTGGGTCAGCAGTACCAGTTTCAGGCGCGGCAGGCGCGCGAACGCCTCATCGTAGGCCTGCAGGATCTGCTCATGGGTGGGCACCACCGGCAGTGCGATGCGCTCGACCTGCACGCCACGACGCTGCTGCAGCCAGCGCATCGCGTTGATCATGCTGTCGTAGTCGACGTCGGCGTACAGCACCTGGTCGCCTGCAGCCAGCCGGTTGTAGCCGCCGATCAGCGCGAGCATGGCTTCGGTGGCGCCACGGGTCAGCGCGATCTCGTCGGCGCCGACGCCAAGCATGTCGGCCACCTGCCGATGCACGGCCATGTACTGCGCCGGGAACGCGTGGCGACCGTACCAAGCATTGCCCCGGTTCACTTCGGCGGTATGCCGCTGGTAGCTGGCCAGGGTCTGCTTGCCCATCGCGCCCCAGTAGCCGTTCTCCAGGTGGTTCACTTCGTCGGTGATGTCGAAGTGACTGGCCACGGCGGCCCAGTAGCCTTCATCGCGGGCCAGCATGTCCGGCGCCACGGTCGTTGCGGGAATCTGCATGGGTGCAGCGTAACGCGCGGCAGCCGTGGCGGGCAGTGAAGACAGTGCGGCTGCGGCGGGCAGCAAGGTGCCGGCACGCAGCAGGGAGCGGCGGGTACGGTCCATCAGAAGCTCAGCCGGTACTGCGCGTACAGGTTGGCACCGTCGGTGTCGTACGGCGCATTGCGCGAGTAGACCAGGCCGCGGCTGGCCTGGAAGACCGCCTCATCCGGATAGCGGTCCAGCACGTTGTCTGCTCCGACGCGCAGGCTGTGGTGTTCATTGATGCGATAGCCCACGGCAAGGTCGAGGAAGTTCATCGCGCCGAAGCGCTGGTAGATATCGCCCACCGCATTGCCGCTGGCGTCGGTCCAGGCACCGTAGTAGCGCATGCGCGCCATCAACGACCAGGCACCGATGTCCCAGCTGCCGGTGAGGCTGCCCTTGTGCTCGGGCAGGCGATCTTCGAACAACACGCGCTGGGTCTCATTGGTGGCCACCGAGGTGCTGCCGTTGTCCACTCGCGTACGGTTGTAGTTGTAGGCCAGGGTCAGCGTCATACGGCCGGCACCGAGATCGCGCAGGTAGTTGCCGACCACGTCCACGCCGGTGGTGGTGGTATCGAAGTCATTGGTGAAGTAGTTCACCGAGGTATAGCCCAGCGGATTGGGAGTACCGGCCGGAATGGCGAAGCTGGCCGACTGGCTGAAGCGGTCGGTGAGCTTGATCTGGTAGACGTCCACCGAACCGGACAGGCCCAGGTCGGTGCGCCAGGTCAGGCCCAGCGACGCGGTACGCGATTCTTCCGGCTTCAGTGGCCTGGCACCGAGCAGCTGCGCCAGCGGGTCGTTCGGCGACAGGCGGCCACTGGTGAAGATCTGCAGGGTGCGCGTATCCAGGCCCTGGGTGGTGCTGGTGGTATTGAGCTGCGCCGGGGTCGGTGCACGGAAGCCGGTGGACACCGTGCCACGCAGGGCCAGGTCCGGGGTGATCGCGAAACGTGCCGAGAGCTTGCCGTCCAGCGTGCTGCCGAAACTGGAGAAGTCTTCATAGCGGCTGGCCGCACCGATACTCCAGCGCTCGCCCAGCGGCACTTCCATATCCACGTAGGCGGCCTTGCTGCGCTGGCTCCACTGCCCGGCCTGGCTGGCCGAGAAGCCCGGCGCGCCGTTGGAATTGGCCTCCAGGCCTGCCGCTGCGCCCGGGCCCACCGCGTACGAGGCCGGATCACCGGCACGCACCTGGTAGGTCTCCTGGCGGAACTCACCACCGAAGGCGACGTTGATCGGCTTGGACAGCCCACCCACGTCCCACTCGTAGTTGAAGTCGGCGTTGGCGTTCTTCTCGGTCTGGGTCAGGCGGCCGAGATCGAATGCGGTGGGGCTGGCCGGGCCGAGCGAGGCGTTGATCGAGTTCTTCAGGCTGTAGTCGATGGCGTTGCGGCCATACGAGGCGCTGACATCCCAGCGCAGCCTCGGTGTGATCTCGCCACGCAGGCCACCGACCAGCTGCAGGTCGTTCTGGACGTTGCCGTACTGCGGGCTGAAGCCCACCGGATAGATCGAGCGCAGGTTCCAGCCCGGGAAGATGGCGGTAGTACGATACGCGCCGGTGGTCGTGTCCGGATTGCGCCAGTTGAAATCGCTGACACCATCGCTGTGGCTGTACAGGCCGAACGCGTACAGCTCCAGCGTGTCGTTGGCGTTGGCCTTCAGGTTGAAGCCCACGCGGCGGCTTTCCAGTTCCGGTTGGCCCCAGCGCTGTACCGGGTTGGGCACGTCCAGCTCCGGATGTGCAGCCTGGAAGGCGATCGCATCCGGGCGCTGGCGGGTGCGCGAGGTGGCGTCGGAGTTGGACGATTCGGCGAACAGCACCAGGCTGCCATAGTCACCCAGCGACCAGCCGGTGCGTGCGCTGAAATCGCGCGAGGCGCCATCGCCCTGCGCATACTGCGAATAGCCGGCGGTGATCTCGGTACCGGGGCCATCCTCGAGAATGATGTTGATGACGCCGGCGATGGCATCCGAGCCGTACTGCGCCGACGCACCATCGCGCAGCACTTCGATGCGCTTGATCGCACTGGTCGGAATCTGTGCCAGGTCGGCCGCCTGCGCGCCACGGTTGCCGAGCAGCGCGCTACGGTGGAAGCGACGACCGTTGACCAGCACCAACGTCTGATCCGGCGACAGGCCACGCAGCGTGGCCGGGCGCACGAACACCTGGCCATCCGCCATCGGCAGGCGCTGCACCACGAACGACGGCACCAGCTGCGCCAGCACGTCCTTCAGATCGGTCGACTCGACGGACTTGATGTCTTCCTTGGTGAACACGTCCACCGGCGCCAGCGTTTCGAACTGGGTGCGGTTGGAGGCGCGGGTGCCGGTGACCAGCATTGCGTCGAGCTGGGTGGGCACCGCACGGCTGCTGCCCGCGGCATCAACCGCATCGGCCTCCGCTGCGATCGCGCCTCCTGCGCTGGCCATGGAAAGGGCAAGGAGGATGGAACGCGAAAGCTTCGAACGATGCACGGCAGGGCTCCGGGAGGACGCGACGGGGCCAGCACCTGTGCGGACACAACAGGCCTGGACAAGGCGCGCAGTCTCGGCGCGATGTGTGAAGGAGCCATGACGTCAGTACGACAGCTTGATGCCGCACGGGCGCACGCGCAGGCAGTGGACGCGGCGCTGCGGCTCTTTGGCCTGTCCCTGCGCTAGTGGCCGCCGGGCATGGCCCGGCGCTACAGTGGGTGCGTCCACGGAGGATCGATCATGCGCCTGCTGTACCTCACCCTGCCGGTATCCGACGTCGCCACCGTCGCCGCGTATTTCCACGATGTACTGCAGCAGCGCGTGGTCGGCAATCATGTGCACATCGGCTGGAGCACGATCGAACTGCAGCCGGCGGGTGACCACCCTGTCGGTGGCGTGCACCTGGCCTTCAACGTACCGGACAACCGCTTCTGCGAGGCGATGACCTGGTTGCGTGAGCGCACGCCGCTGCAACGCAATCCGGCGGGACTGGACTACTTCGCGCTGGAGAGCAGCTGGCAGTCGCAGTCGGTGTACTTCACCGGCCCTGACGGCCTGATCCTGGAACTGATCGGCCGACGCCGTTTGCCGGCCAGCGCGCGCGAAGGCGCGTTCCATGGCAGCGAGCTGACCTGCCTGAGCGAAGTCGGCCTGCCCAGCCACGATGTCGATGCCGTGCGGGCACAATCACAACAGCGTTTCGGTCTGGAACCGATCAGTACGGCCTCGCCGCAGTTCGCGCCGATGGGCGACGACGAGGGCCTGCTGATCGTGGTCGCTGCCGATCGCCGCTGGTTCCCCGAGCAGAAAGACCTGCCAAATGCGCAGGGCCTGCAGCTGCGGGTGGGGGATGTCGCCGGCATCGGCGAACTCTGCGACGACGCACTGGGCTGGCGCGTCGCTTCGACCTGAGGCGACGCGCCAAGCGTGACGCGCTACTGCATGCGCGTACCCTGCCCCGCCTCGATCTGCGCATGCAGCACCTGCAGCTGCGCGGCGGTCTGGTTGAACACCTGCAGATCCGCGTCCACCAAGACCTGCCAATCCGGTGCGTGGCCCAGCAGCTGTGCCACCTGTTCCTGCGGCGCGCGGTCGAAGCCTTCGCCCAGCACGCCGAGATAGCGCTGGCGGAACCCATCGGGGTCGCGCTGGTCCTGCACGTACAGCTGCACCGCCAGCAGCCCCGCATACAGATAGTTCACCAGATAGTTCGGGTCTTCATACATCAGGCGCTTGGCGATCCAGCTGTTGCGCAGCTGCGGATAGCGCTCCGGTTGCTGGCCGAAGTGCGCCAGCACCTGGCCGGTCAGCGCATCCAGATCGTCGGCGGTACCCAACGTGCCTGCGGCAACGCCGCGATAGATCGACTGCTCCAGCTGCGCTTCCTCGGAAGAGGTGAACAGCTGCAGCACCATGTCGTCCAGCAGTGACTTCAGATAATAAGCTTTGGCACGCGGATCCTGTGCCTGCTGGTAAAGCTGATCGCGGAAGCGCAGCTCGTTGTAGATCGCGAACGCCTCGGTCAGCCACTGGCTGCCATTGCGCTGCAGCGGCGACGCATGACCGCGCTGCATCCATTCACCATGCACGGCATGACCGGCTTCATGTGCGATCTCGACATCGCTTTCCAGATCACCGCTACGCACGCCAACGAACAACATCGCCGGCACACCGGGAGCGCTCACCGAGAACGCGTCCTGGCTGCGGTCACCGCGTTCGGTGGCCAGATCCATACGCTGGTTGGCCGGATCGAGCAGCGCGCGCAGTTCGGCGACGTACGCAGGCCCCAGATGCTGCATGGCATCGGCGGCGTTGTCGCGCAGCTGCGCCAGCGTCAGCACCGGTGGCGTATAGCCGGCATCGGGCAGCGTGGTGTCCCAGATCTGCGGCGCGTCGATGCCGGATCGCGCAGCGTGGTGCAGCAGCATGTCCTGATAGGCGCGGCGGTCGCCGGCGTGATGTTCGATCGCTACCAGCGTTGCATCCACTGCGGCGGTGTCCAGGCCCATGCGCTGGTAGCCACGTGCCGGCGCCGAACCATCGCCCTGCAGGCGTGCGGCGGCGTCGTTCACCTGTACCAGCCCCAACAGCACCGAGGCCATTGGCTCGCGGCGCGACTGCAGCCCCTGCCAGTAGCCCTTCCAGCCCGCTTCGCGCAATGCGCGATCCGGTTGCAGCGACAGTGCCCGCTTGTCGCGCCCAGCATCCCAGTGCCGACCATCACGCTCGATCTGCGGGTACTCGGCACTGCGCAGGATCTGCCCACGCAGGCGCGCAAAGCTGTCCAGCGCCGGATCGGCCAGCGCATCCACGGCCTCGTCCAGCGCGGCGTTGGCCGGGGTGGCTGCCTCCTTCAGCGCCCGAGTGCGCAGGAAGCCATACGGCGCTGCCCACGCCGCATCTGCAGGCGCCTCGCGCAGGGCGGCGCGACCAGTGCGGGCGATGCGGCTGCACAGCCCCATTGCCTGCTCCATCGCCTGTGCCGGACGATGATCACGTGCGTTGCGGGCGGACTGCAGATGCAGGTAGGCGAGATGACGCAGGCACTGCGCTTCCAATACCTCGGCCTGCTGGAAGCGTTCCACCGGCGCGAGGGTGGAAGCGTGCTGCAGGGCCTCGACGCGCTTGCCCAGCGCATCACGCGCGGTCTGTTCAGCCGCGGCGTTGGCGAAGTAGACGCGATCGTCGGCATGCACCGACTGTGCCTGGGTGCCGCTGAAGGGGGCCATCGCCAATACAGCGGCGATGACGGTGGTGGTGGCGTGCTTCCTGAAAGCCTGCATCGGCGTCTCCCTGCCTGGACCAGGCCTCGAGCCTAGCAGCCGCTGCCCCGCCGTGCCTGTGCCGGATCAGGCCTCAGATCGACTCATCCTCACGCTTGACCAGCAGCCAGCAGGGCGACTGCGCGAAGGTATAGGTCTGCTGGTCGCTGCTGTCCGGCGTGCGGATCTGCACCTGGCGTTGCCCGTCAGCCAGCGTGCTGACCTGCATTTCGCGGCCCTGCCCGGCCAAGGCGGCGGGATCGGGCATCACCGGCCACTCGACATCGGCCCGCGCCAACCGGCTTTCCACCTTGCGCGGTTCCGGCTCGGCCTCGGCATCGATGTAGCTGTCCAGCAGCGGATCGGCGGTGGCCTTTTCCTGCAGGGTGATCTCGTTGCCGAAGTGCTTCAGGAACGCATCGAAGTCCGGGTACGGGCATTCACTGCTGGCAGGCACCGGTGCGGGCTGGATCGCTGCCGCCGTGGACGACGGCGCGGGACGTGCAGGTGCGGTTTCCGTGGACGTCGACTGCGGCGCAGGTCTGCAGGCGACCAACGCTACGCCAACGGCGAGCATCAGCAGTGCCTGGAAACGATATCGACGCATGGGCTTATCCTGAATCCGGTCCGGTCGCTCCATGCTACCGCGCACCCTACAATTCCGGCATTCCGCCTGTCCGAGAATTCCATGCACCGCCTCCTGCTCCTGATCGGCCTGCTGTTGCCCGCCCTGTGGCCGGCCGTGGCGATGGCCGTCGATGTCCACGAGGGTGACCTGCTGTTCGTCACCGCCGGCCGCAGCGGCCTCAGCGCCGCCATCGACGATGCCACCGGCAAGCAGGGCGCGCCCAGCTTCGATCATGTCGCGCTGGTCGCTTCCGCGCCGAAGGGCTGGGAGGTATTGCATGCCGACGAGAAGGGATCGCGGCGGCAATCGCTGTCCGAGTTCCGCCAGGACGCGAGAGCAAAGCAGCGGCAGATCGTGGTCTATCGCCTGCGCGCACCGCAGCAGGCGGCAATCAAGGATGCAATCGCCACCGCGCGCACGATGCTCGGCAAGCCGTACAACACGTCGTATGTGTTGAACGATGACAGCTACTACTGCTCGGACTTCATCGAACGTGCGTTCCGTGCGCACCACGTGTTTGCGCTGCAGCCGATGAACTTCCGCAACCCGCAGACCGGGGAGATTTCCCAGCACTGGATTGACCTGTATCGCGGCATGGGCATGGAGGTGCCGCAGGATCAGCCCGGCAGCAATCCCAACGACATGTCGGCGGCACCGGTGTTGCAGCGCATTGGCGTGCTGGAATAAGCGAAGCCCCGCACGTGGCGGGGCTTCACCGGTCACTCCGCATGCACGGCGCGGTCATTCTTCTTCGTCGTTGCCGCCCTGCTGCTGGTTCTGGTTGCGCTTCTGCTGTTCCTGCTGCTGTTGCTGCTGCTGGTCACGGCCACGACCCTGCTGCTGATCCTGCTGGTTCTGCTGGCCCTGTTGTTTCTGGTTCGGGTTCTGGTTCTGCTGTGCCATGTCCGATCTCCAAAGCCACTCGCGGAATGCGGTGGACGTGGCCATCGTCTGCAGCGAATGGTTAATCACGCGTGGGGGGGCGGCTACATCTGTGTGTACGCCTGTGAATGAACACGCAGAGGTCCTTGTGGCACAAGCGGCTGAAGGATTCATGCGGGTTCGGCATGTGTTCATGCCGTCGTCAACGGTGCACGCATTCATGGCGTTCGCACCCGGAAACACGCGCTGAACGAGGTTGGCTTCCCAACGCACGCAGGGAAGCCTACCCTCCATTCAGGGCATCACCGGCGGCACATACGCCAGGGTCATGCCCAGCAGCCACAGCAGGCCCAGCACCAGCGGAATGTGCACCAGCAGCTGGATGAAGGTGAAGCCGACGATGTCGCGCGCCTTCAGGCCCAGCACGCCCAGCAATGGGAGCATCCAGAACGGGTTGATCAGGTTCGGCAGCGCTTCGGCCGCGTTGTAGACCTGCACCGCCCAGCCCAGATGTGCCTTCAGTTCGTTGGCGGCCTGCATCACGTACGGCGCTTCGATGATCCACTTGCCGCCACCGGAGGGCACGAAGAAGCCCAGCACCGCCGAGTACACGCCCATCACCAGCGCGAACGAATCGGTGCTGGCCAAGTGCACGAACAGGCTCGACAGCCGGTGTGCCAGCGTCTGCCCATCACCACCGGCAGCGTGGGTGAGAATCATCGCGATGCCACCGTAAAGCGGGAACTGGATCAGCACGCCGGTGGTGCTGGGCACCGCCTTGGCCACGGCGTTGAGGAAGCTGCGCGGCCGCCAGTGCAGCAGCAGGCCCAGCGAAATGAACAGGAAGTTGTAGGTGTTGAGGTTGGCGATGGCGGTGACCACCGGTTTGTTGGCGAACTCGTTGAACAGCCAGCCGAACGCCAGCAACGAGAGCAGCACGGTCAGCAGCGGGCTGTATTCCAGCCACTCGCCCGGGCGCGTGCGCCGCTGCAGCGGTTCCGGCTCGGCCTGCGCGGCGCCCGGGAAGTCTTCAGCGGTGCGGGCACTGCTGGCGGCGGGTGCGGTCAGCCAGGCGATCAGCAACGAAACCAGGATCAGCACCGCGGTCAGTGCGATCGACTGCCACAGGAAAATGGTTTCGGTGAACGGCAGGACGCCGGTGATCTCGACCAGCCCCGGCGGCATGCTGGCCGGGTTGGCCTGCAGCTGCGCGGCCGAGGAACTCAGCCCCATCGCCCACACCGCACCCAGACCGAGGTACGCCGACGCACCGGCCGCGCGGTAGTCCATGCGCAGTTCGGTACGGCGCGCCAGCGCGCGCACCAGCAGGCCGCCGAACACCAGCGAGAAGCCCCAGCTGAGCAGCGAGGCCAGCATGCTGATCAGGCCCACGTATACCACCGCACCACGGCCGGTGCGCGGCACACGGGCGAGGAAATCGATGAAGCGTGCGACCACCGGCGCCGTCGCCACGGCGTAGCCACCGATGACCACGAAGGCCATCTGCATGGTGAAGGGAATCAGGCTCCAGAAGCCGTCACCGAAGGCCCTCGCGGTGGCCTGCGGGGTCGAGCCGAAGCCCATCGCGGCCAGTGCGACGATGACCACGCCCAGCACCGCGAACACATACGCGTCGGGGAACCACTTTTCCGCCCAGGCGGCCGAGCGTAATGCTGCGCGCGCCATCCAGCCATCCTGTACTGCTGCCGTCGAGGCCATCGCCTACCCTCCCAGGTTCGATGGACCGATTCTGGGCGGTGGGGTGCGGGCTGTCAGCCACCTATTGGTCGTAGGTGGCCGGTGGCGGTGGTGCCGGCCGCTGGCCGGCAACCTCGAGATTACGCACGGGTGCAGCCGGCCAGCGGCCGGCTCTACCTCACCTTGCGCTCAACGCAGCGCCAAATCCACGGCGATACCGGCAAACAGCGCCGCACCCACCCAGTTGTTGTGCAGGAATGCCTTGAAGCACGGGCCGCGCTCGCGGTTGCGGCAGATCCAGAACTCGTACACCACCAGCGCAGTGGCCACCGCCACGCCCACCAGGTAATAGCCACCCAGCCCACCACGCACGCCGACCAGCGCCATGGTGGCCAGGAACAACGCGTACAGCACGCCCTGGATGACCAGATCGAGGTCACCGAACAGGATCGCGGTGGAGTGAGAGCCCATCTTCAGGTCGTCCTCGCGGTCGACCATGGCGTACCAGGTGTCGTAGGCGGTGGACCACAGGATGTTGCCGGCATACAGCAGCCAGCCCAGCAGCGGCACCTCGCCCTGCACGGCGGCGAACGCCATCGGGATGCCCCAGCCGAACGACATGCCCAGGTAGACCTGCGGCAGATGGGTGTAGCGCTTCAGGTACGGGTAGCTGGCGGCCAGGAACACGCCGATGAAGCTCAGGCCGATGGTCAGCCCGTTCAGGGTCAGCACCAGGCCGAACGCCACCAGCATCAGCACGGCGAACAACGCCAGCGCAGCGCGGCCACTGATCGCACCGGTGGCCAGCGGGCGCGCCTTGGTGCGCTCCACATGCGGGTCGAGCCAGCGGTCGGCGTAGTCGTTGATGACGCAACCGGCCGAGCGGGTCAGCCACACGCCGGCGGTGAACACGAACAGCGTCCACAGCGGCGGCAGGCCGCCTGCAGCCAACCACAATGCCCACCAGGTGGGCCACAGCAGCAGCAGCGTGCCGATCGGGCGATCAGCGCGCATCAGACTCCAGTAATGCCGCCAACGCGGCGTCGCCGGCGACTGCGGCGAAGCGAGGGGGGTATCAGCCATGGCGATAGGATACTCCTGCGCTGGAAGGACTGCGGCGCGGGCCTGGAAAATACAGGGCCCAATGCGCCTGCGCGCACCGGGCCCCGGTGTCCTGCCCCAGCGTGACGGTGGACTCAGAGCTTGCCCCACGCTGCTGGCGCGTTGTGCCAGCGCCAAGCGCTCTCAATGATCGGAGCCAATTCTGTCCATACGGGCTGCCACCCCAGCACCCTGCGCGCGCGCTCACTCGAAGCCACCAGCCGAGCGGGATCACCGGCTCGTCGCTCAGCAGCGTCGTAGGGTACGCGCAAGCCAGACACAGCCTCAGCCGTCTGGATCACGTCCAGTACGGAAAAGCCTTGTCCGTTGCCAAGATTGAACGCATGGGCACCTGGTTGTGCATTCATGTAATCCATCGCCAGCGCATGGGCTTGGGCCAGGTCTTGGACGTGCACGTAGTCCCGCACACAGGTTCCATCGGGTGTTTCGTAGTCGCTGCCAAACACCTTGAGCCGCCCACCCTGCCCCAGCGCCGAGCGCAATACATTGGGAATCAGGTGAGTCTCGCAGGCATGCGCCTCTCCGATGCCGTGCTGAGGCAGCGCCCCGGCGGCATTGAAGTAGCGCAGGCATACCGAGCGCAGACCGTAAGCTGCAGCAGCGTCTGCCAAGATGCGCTCGGCCATCAGCTTGCTCGACCCGTAGGGGTTGATGGGCTGCTTCGGATGGTCTTCGTCAATCAGCGCAGAGCACGGCTCGCCAAAGATCGCCGCCGTAGAGGAAAACACAATGCGCTCCACCTCATGACTTCGCATTGCCTGCAGCAGATTCATCGTGCCGGTGACATTGTTGGCGTAGTACGCGTACGGATCACGTACCGACTCACCCACCAGCGACCGGGCAGCGAAGTGCATGACCGCATCGAAGTGCCGACCAGCAAACAGCCGTTGAAGGGCTGCCGCGTCCAGCAAGTCGCCCTCTACCAGCTCTCCCCACGCCACGGCGCCACGGTGCCCAGTGGACAGATTGTCGAATACGGTTACCCGATGCCCCTGCTCGGACAAGTACTGGGCCATGTGGCTGCCGATGTAGCCCGCACCGCCGCATATGAGAACGTCATGCATGGGGATCTTCCCTGATCTGATGGGAAGAATGCCTAGAGCTTCCTTCCCTTGGAATGGACGGAGGGTCGGCATCTTCATGCCGACCCTCTAACGCCATCGACAGCAGGAGTTTATTCCTTGCCGTCAGACTTGTACTCGTAATAGCCGTAGCTGTAATAGCCCGTGGCACGCTTCTCGACCGCATTGAAGATCGCACCCTTGATCTGCACGCCGTTCTGCTCGAAGCGCTGCAGCGTCAGCTCGATTTCCTTGGCCTGGTTCACGCCGAAACGCGTGACCAGCAGACTCGAGCCCGCGTGGGTGGCGACCAGCGCCGGATCGGTCACGGCCAGGATCGGCGGCGTATCGACGATCACCAGGTCGTACTTGCCGGACATGTCCTGCAGCAGCTGCGCGAAGCGCGGGTGCATCAGCAGCTCGGCCGGGTTCGGCGGAATATCGCCACGCACCATGTAATGCATGTTTTCCAGACCGGACACCGGATGGATCACTTCGTCGGTGCTCAGCTTGCCGCCCAGCACATCCGACAGGCCCCTCTGGTGCGACACACCCAGGATCTTGTGCAGCGTGCCCTTGCGCATGTCGGCGTCGATGACCAGCACGCGCTGGCCCGCCTGCGCAATGACCGCGGCCAGGTTGGTGGAGACGAAGGTCTTGCCCACGCCCGGGCGCGGGCCCGAGATGGTCAGGATGTTGTTCTTCGCTTCCAGCATGGCGAAGTGCAGGCTGGTACGCAGGCTGCGCAGTGCCTCCACAGTCGGGTCGGCTGGTGCGGATACCGCCAGCAGGTGCTGGCGACCGTCGGCCACCACGCGCGTACCGTGCTTGCCCTTGCGCAGCTTGGGCAGCGTATTGGACACGCTGAGCGGGATGGCTGCGTAGACGGGCAAGCCCAAGGCTTCAATGTCTGCCGGGTCTTCGATGCCCGGGTTGAGCATCCGCTGGAGGAAAACAAAGGCGACGGCGAGCAATGCCCCGAGTAGGGTGCTGACGATAACAATCAAAGCCTTACGCGGCTTAACTGGATTTGCCAGATCAACTACCGCGGAGTCGACAATACGCACGTTGCCAACCGCACCTGCGCGGGCTACATCCAGCTGCTGAGCTTGATTCAACAGCGCCGTATACAGCTCGTTACTTACTTGCAGATCACGCGTCAGGCGCAGCAACTCCTGCTGGGTTTCCGGCAGATCACCCACCTGCTTCTGGAATCCACCCTTGCGACCCTCCAGATCACTGATCTGCCGGAGCAGTGCGCGATAGGCCGGATGTTCGCGAGTAAAGCTCCGATCCATCTCAGCTTGTTTCAAGCGCAACTGCTGGATACTCGCCTCCACAGCGACTTCCTGCTCCAGCAGCCCTTTGGTCTGCATGGTGATATCCACCGACCTAGACTGCGACTGGTAGGCGCTCATGGCGGACTGAGCCTGCTCGACCTGACGGCGAATAGTTGGCAGCTGATCCTTTACAAATTGAAGCTGAGACGCTGCCTCCGCAGAGCTCCGGTCCACGTTCTGGCGAACGTAGGCATCGGCAACTTTTTGCACCAGAGCCTCGGCACGAACAGCATCAGAGTTTTGATAGCGAATTGCCAAGATCCCAGAGTCTTTGCCTTGCTCGACAACCTGCAACTCATCCTGAATGCTTGCTACGACATCTAGACGTCGCGTCTTCACCAGCTCAAATCGGACACCAGGATTGCCTTGGAGCCCTGAAACCTCAAGCACTACTCCACCGCGACTAAGTGGAACGCCCACCTTGCCGTGCAGCACGCTTTCGCCTTCAGGCCCATACAGAGAAAATTCACCAGCTCCACCTTCGATCTGAAGAATGTATTTCTGGTCGATCTGCGATCTGGGGACGTCGAATCGATGGACCTGGAGCGTTTCACCACCCCATGCGTAACTAGCAAGCCCAAGCCAAGGATCGGCAACAGGGGCCTGCTCAGTTGGCTTGAAACGGCGTG
Source organism: Stenotrophomonas sp. CCNWLW162 (assembly GCF_037203745.1). NCBI lineage: Bacteria > Pseudomonadati > Pseudomonadota > Gammaproteobacteria > Lysobacterales > Lysobacteraceae > Stenotrophomonas > Stenotrophomonas sp. CCNWLW162. The sequence goes on from NZ_JBBCBL010000002.1 coordinate 638,729, forward strand.
AAATGAACCCGCCGATCAATGGAAAAAGATGCGGCTCAACTTGCGTATCAAGCTGAAGGGCATCAACAGCGGCCCCCACAACCGTGCGAGAAGTGAGGAGCGCGACCTCTGTAGTCGCGGCGGTACTGCCTCCACCTCCCAACGAAGCAAGGTCGGCAAGACCCGGGATGGCGGGAACCTTTGACTCCACCTGAATCATAGCTTCCGCCTGATAAACAGGCTTTGAAAGCAATGCGTAGGCACAGCCAACCGCGAAGAAAATTACCGCAACCGAGATTATCAACCAACGGCGATCCAACAATATGCCAAGTACTTCGCGCAGATCGATCTCATCGTTCCTTGCGGCCCGGCCTTCCATTTGTTTGGTCATTGATTCCACTTCATCATCGAAAAATCTCGCGCAGCAACCCAGGGGCGATCCCCGACGAGGCCGCACTTGTTCAGGCGCCGTCACTTGCTGAGGCGCCATCAAAGAACCGAAGATCCTAGATCTTTTACGCGGACAGGAAGCAGGAGCCCGGTCATCGGGCCACATAGCATACCTTGAATTCGACTCAGAGATGAAGGCCAACGCCATCGACACCATGCGCCTTGAAGACGCACGCGTTGCAACAGGAACACGGGCTGCTATGCTTGGGGGTCGTAGAAGGGAAGCGATGGGCCTAATCAGCGAAAAAGCGCGCGGCGCCCGAGAACAGCCTGGGCACCCACTGATACGTAGACAAGCTACACGACTGGACGCCCCGCGGAAGACACCCAACTCGCGACGCCGCTAGTCACAAGGCGGTCGCAAGTTAGAGCCGTCTTGGGCACTCAAGGACCAATGGATATGGAGTTTCGAATCGGGCAAGCCGCCCAAGAACACACGGGCATCCTCGCGGACAGCACCTAAGCGCCGACTGCCAGTCTAAAAATGACAATAAGCAGCCGACGATACAAGTTAACGTCATCAAATGGAATTTCAATGAGCAAGCGCGCGCTAATTACAGGAATCACCGGACAAGATGGATCTTACCTTGCGGAACTATTGCTGCAGAAAGGCTATGAAGTTCACGGAATCAAACGCCGATCCTCGTCCTTCAACACTCAGCGCGTCGATCACATTTATCGTGATCCCCACGATGCAACAAGCAAGTTGCACCTTCACTACGGCGACCTCACAGACTCCAGCAACCTGACCCGTATCGTCGCGGAAGTTCAGCCCGACGAGGTCTACAACCTAGGCGCGCAAAGCCATGTAGCGGTGAGCTTTGAATCACCGGAGTATACCGCGGATGTAGACGCCCTCGGCACCCTCCGGCTGCTGGAAGCCATTCGATTCCTGAAACTATCTGAGAAGACCAGGTTCTATCAAGCCTCAACCTCTGAACTTTTCGGGCTTGTCCAAGAATCCCCCCAACGGGAATCGACTCCATTTTACCCTAGAAGCCCTTATGGCGTAGCAAAACTCTACGCTTACTGGATCACCGTCAATTACCGTGAGAGTTACGGCATGTACGCGTGTAATGGGATCCTGTTCAATCATGAAAGTCCACGTCGCGGCGAGACGTTCGTAACACGCAAGATTACACGCGGCTTGGCAAATATCGCACAAGGCCTTGAGGAGTGTCTCTATATGGGAAACCTCGACTCTCTGCGAGACTGGGGCCATGCCAAGGATTACGTGGAAATGCAGTGGTTGATGCTGCAACAGCAGAAGGCAGTCGACTATGTAATCTCAACGGGCGTTCAATACAGCGTTCGCCATTTCATTGAACTTGCTGCGCTCGAACTGGGTATCACGCTCCAGTTCGTCGGCGAGGGCGATTCGGAAAAAGCCGTGGTTGTCCGGGTAGAGGGCGACCAAGCACCAAACGTGCGTCCTGGAGACACTATCGTGTGCGTTGATCCCCGATATTACCGTCCGGCAGAGGTTGAAACGCTGCTGGGCGACTACGCAAAGGCTGAGCGCGAATTGGGATGGAAGCCGACCACAACTCTGCAGGAAATGGTTTCTGAGATGATTCAGTCGGATTTGCTGGAAGCCAAAGAGAAGCGCTATCTGATTGCATCCGGCATCCGCGATAGCTGACAGGGCGATGTTTAGAGCATCGCTAATTTCAGCAGTTACCGCCATCCTAGTGATGGCGGTCAATTTTCTAGTGAGCGTTGTCACTGCTCGAAGCCTGGGCCCCGAAGGTCGAGGCGCATTCTACTCAGTGCAGGTCTTTGCACTTTTTGTAGCCTCCGCTGCGCAGCTGGGACTCGGACAGGCAATGGTCTATGCAGTGCGCGCGAAAATTATTCAGTTCGGCGCTGCCTATGACCGCTCCAGTGCGTTGACCACTATACTTTCCGTGTGCCTCGCTGCCGCCACATTCCAGGTTTTTCTTTCAGAGGGAGATGTCAGTAAATGGACCGCACTCTGCTACGCGGCAGCGGTTTCTATTACCATCTTTTGCGGCTTCTGCGCCCAGCTGGACAGTTCACTTAAAGCATATAATTTTGCAAGAATCGGATTGCCAGTCTTGGTCCTCCTGGGCCTTTGCGCTGCATCACTAGCTGAAACGCTTAGCCTGAGAGTCGCCATCGACATACAAGCAGCCGCGACGCTAGTTATTGCATGCGGGACATGGCTATACCTCCGGAGGAAATTTCGCAGCAAGTCGTCCGATCCGAGCCTGCATCAGGGGCCGAGTAACGCCAACAGGCAATCACTCATGGGACTTGGATTGAAGTTCCACGTGACGACCATGACTGGAATCATCGCAACGAATGCTGACAAGATCTACCTTATGGCAAGAGCAAGCACTGCAGATCTTGGAATCTACTCGATCGCATTTTCTACATCTCGAATACTGAGCTCACTGTACGAATCGATAGCGACATCGCTATATTCCCGCTACGGCGGACAACGCGAAACCGGATCAACGGATGTGGTCCTACAAGTTTTCCGTATAACATTCGCCCCGATGTTGATCGCCGCCATCGCAGCTGGACTGGCAGGCCATATTTTCATACCAATTATTTTCGGTCAGCGCTTCGTTGGAGCTACGCTACCCTTTTCAATCCTGCTAATTGAAGCGACACTGTCAGGATCTAGTTGGATGCTCGCCCAAAAATTCAATATTGACGGAAAACCCGGACTGGTTGCCGTAAGGCAAGTTGCGTCAGTCATACCGATGCTGGCAGCTTTACCACTCCTGCCGCAGCAGAACTTGATAATTTGGCTATCATTTGTGATGACACTATCCGGTGCAATCAGACTATTTTTAACCGCGTTCTTCATGATTAAGATGGAAAAAATTCTACTACGTCAATTGGTCCCGACCATCAGTGACGCGCACTTTGTGCTTGGTATGTTTGGCAGGAAAGGGAGTTCCGAGTGAAGCAGGGCAGAGGGTTGATTCCGCACGACCAGGTAATGGCAGAACTCAAGGAAAGACTGTCGAGAGTCGCCAGCGTCATTAACAGCAAGGCGATTCACTTTGTGGACATACCAGTTCACGGTAATGTCGGCGACATCCTAATCATGTCTGGAACATTGAAGTTTCTGAGTGACTATAATATTCGAAGAGTTCAGACGTCCGCGTACTTTAATTATTCCCCGGCTTGGGCCGAGGTTGACGTGCCCATCGTGTTTCAGGGAGGAGGCAACCTGGGAGACCTTTACGACGGCCCCCAAGAAATACGCGAGAGAATCATTTCTCGATGTCTGACAAACAGAATTGTGATCCTTCCCCAGACAATTCACTTCTCAAGCCCTGAAAAGTATGAGGCTTGCTGCGCTCTATTCTCCAAACACCCTGATCTTCACATATTCGTTCGAGACACTAAATCTGCGAATCTGGCGAGGAGAATGACGCCCAACGTCTATCTTTCACCTGATATGGCACATCAGCTTTGGCCAATGAAGACTGAGAAGCGTCCGCAATTTGACCAGCTTGCCTTTAAACGAACTGACGACGAGCGTAGCAACTCCGCGAGGGTCGATGAATCGCACTCTATCGACTGGCCAGCTCTTATTGGATGGCATGGCACAGCTGTCAGGATTTATGCAAAGATTGGAAAGCTATCGCTTCTACGCAAATCCAAGTTCGCCGCGAATATTCACAGCGAGATTTGGTGCCGATACGCCAAATATCTAGAGTCTCTCTCTGCGTCGCACTTCAGTCGATACAAGAAAGTTGAAACCGACAGACTCCACGGCCATATCCTGAGCTCACTATTGGGAATTGAGAATGTCGTCGGCGACAACTCCTATGGCAAGAATGGCGGATATATCTGTTGCTGGACTCGCTCTAGCAATTGTGTAACCTTGGCTGAGCATACAGAGCATGGCAAAGACTAATTCACAGATGGACGGAAGATCGCTGTTATGGACCTTCTGTCTCCTGCTAGTGTTGACTTCCATGGCCATCCATCAGCTGCGTTACGCGATGTACCTCATCCCGTTCGCAGCCCTGCTTGCAGTCATCTCTACCCAAAAAATCAGAGTTCCCGCCCCTGTATTACCCTTTCTTGCATACGCTTCTGCCGCTGCCCTCACAATACCATTTGGCGGGGAGCTAGGATTCAAGGACTTTTATTTCGTATTTTCCGGAATCGCGATTTCTCTTGCCTTCGCGAACCCCATTGAGTTCAGCTGGATCAAAGTTCTCCTACCGGTTGTATTTACCTCTAGTATCATCGGGGCTATCACCCTTCGCGGGTGGCACGGCCTTGAATTCGACCTACTCGACTCTTCTTCTTCTCTCGAGAGCACTGGCTCTTTTGTTTGCGGACTATTTGCCGTCGTAGCACTGGCACGCTCTCGATGGATGATCTTCATCGTCGCAACAATTGCATCGGTCCTTCTTCTGAAGCGCGCGGCCCTCCTTGGTATTGCGGTATGCGTTCCATTCGCCCTGTTACCTGAGCGGAAGGCAAAGAAGCTACTGTCCAGCCCGATCATGGTACTCGTGAACCTTGTAGCTGTTGCGTTTGCAGTAAAATACGCTGTCGGCGATCTCGATGCCGCAATCACCGCATTAACGGGAAAGTCTGCCAACGAGGTTGGCCTAGGCAGGCAGCTCCTTCAGTCGGAAGCGGCACACAGCATCGTTGGAAGTAGCCACTACATTTTCTACGGAAACGGCGTTGGGACAGCCTACGCCACTTTTCTTGGAAAGTTCGGGCAGGGAGACGCAAACATGCACTCCGATGCTCTCAAGATGATTTATGAGCTCGGGCTTGTATTTTTCCTTACCTTCATATGGCTCGGGTACCGTGCAAAGTCACTAGAAGCAAAAATGCTGTTTCTATACAGCAACTTGATATTCTACTTTGACAACACAATTATCTATTCATTCTATCTATTCTTCCTGCTTTCAATGCAAATGCTTGACCAGGACGACAGAGAGCCGAAACAAGGGAGCCACGCGCCATGCAGCCAGTAGTCTCAGTTGTCATGCCTGCGTACAATGCAGAGAAAACAATTGAGGAGGCCGTTGTCTCCATCCTCAATCAAGACCTGCGCGAAATTGAGCTGATCGTGGTGGATGATGGATCTACGGACCAGACGGGACTCGTCCTTGCTCGTTTGCAGGCTGACAGCAGACTTAGAGTATTAACGCAGAAGAACGCGGGCGTGGTCGCTGCCCTCAATGCCGGAATTGCCGTTGCAGATGGAACATTCATTGCTCGCGCGGATGCTGACGACTATTACAGCCCCAGTCGACTGAGCCTCCAGCGCTCGGTGCTTGACGCCGACCCTCGCGTTTCCCTGGTCTATACAGACTTTTTCAAGGTATATCCCGACGGAACACTCACGCCATCCACAACTCCTGACAACCATGACGATGCGATGACCTCGCTATTTAAAGGCAACTTCGTAATGCACAGCAGCGTCATGTTCCGACGAAAGGACTTCATCCAGGCAGGCGGTTATCGACCTGAGTGGAAACACATTGAAGATTGGGAGCTTTGGTTCAGACTTTCTCTTCTTGGCAGAATGGCCAGAGTTGGCGATGGAGTTTCTTTCCTTCGCGTCCACGACGGAAGCGTGTCCGCAAAGCATGAGATTTTCCAGGCAAAAGCTGGATTGAAATTGAGATGGAGCCTGATCCAGTCTCAGCGATACCCTGTTTCAAGTATGATCCATATGATTCGCCCGGCACTGAAAGTCCTCGTGGGCAAGCATGCGCTGTCCGTGGCTCGCAAAGTGCTCGGGAGGAAACGCTATCAATGAGATACATTATTTGTGATTGGGCTGCAAACCGAGGAAATCCCAAGGGCCGCTTGATATTGCTCAGCTTTCGAGCTGTCAATCTGATCAGTCGTATGCCCAAGGCCATCAGGCTCCCTTTACTTCCAGTCGTTGCTGCCTACAGAGTTGCTGTCGAATGGATGCTGGGCGTTGAAATTCCATGGAAAACAAGGATTGGTCCTGGCGCGTCGCTCTACCACGGGGTTGGCTTGGTCATCAACGATCGAGCGATTATTGGTCGCAATGTGGTACTGAGGCACTGCACTACAATTGGCGTTCGCGTTACAAGCTCGAGCTTCGATGGCATCGCCCCAGTTATTGGGGACAATGTAGACATCGGATCAAATGCAACAATTATTGGGCCAATTAAGATAGGGAACAATGTATCGATAGGCGCTGGGAGCGTCGTTATTACAGACGTTCCTGACGACTGCATCGCCGTTGGAAATCCCGCCCGGATAATCAATCGCCGGACAAGCTGAAGATGAGAGTTCTCATTGTCCACAACTATTATCAGCAGGCCGGCGGCGAAGATTCCGTGGTCAGGAACGAAGCGGAGCTGCTTCGGGCGAACGGCCATGAAGTGAAGCTTTACGCTGTCTCCAACCACTCAATCCGAGGGTTCGCATCGAAGATTGTTGCAACGTTGAATGCAATCTTCTCCATTCCCTCATACCTCAGGATACGTAGAGAGATATCTGAGTTTCGTCCTGATGTAGTTCACGTCCACAACTTCTTCCCACTTATTTCGCCATCCGTATTTTATGCCTGCCGAGCGAAGAAGGTACGATCGGTTTTCACTCTTCACAATTACCGAATTGTATGTCCGACTGCGACATTGTACTTTGATGGGAAAGTGACCGAGAGGAGCATAGACGAGGGCCCTTGGTGGACCGTGGCTCGTCGCGTGTATCGGAACTCGCTCATCGGAACTTTTTCAATTGCCGCCAGCGTCTCACTGCATCGGCGACTGGGTACGTGGGACAGGGTTGATCAGTTCATTGCGCTCACCGAGTTTGCAAAGAGCCTCTTTTCGAGAGCAGGGATACCAAGCTCCAAGATTAGAGTGAAGTCCAACTTCTCTCATCTTGAAATTGAAGAGTTCCCCGAACAGGGAGTTCGTGATGGTTATCTTTTCGTGGGTCGACTTACTGAAGACAAGGGAATACACGTGTTGCTCGAAGCGGCACGTTCCGCTGACGTAGCTGTGACAGTCATTGGTGATGGCCCGCTATCGGACATCGCTTCAGGCAACAAGCATATTAATTTCTTGGGCAAGCGAGATTCTTCGATAATCAGGTCTGAGATGAGGAAAGCCAAAGCGCTTATCGTTCCCAGCCTGTGGTACGAAGGCTTTCCGATGGTCATCGCCGAAGCGTATTCACAGGGCCTTCCCGTCTTTGCTAGTGATATCGGTGCTCTTAGCGAGTTGATAGAACCAGAAATAACGGGCGAGCTATTTAGTCCGGGGAGCCCTGATGAGCTCGCCGCTCTGTTGACAAGCTATAAAAACTCTGAGCATCGAATAGCGCGGATGAGTTCCGGCGCGCGCAGCCGTTATCTGAACTCCTACTCTCCGGAAGTAAGTCTTCGAACCCTTTTGTCCGCCTACAACTCCGAGCAGCCCCTCTAAATTGCATGGACAGCATCCATAGTGAATAACCCATCTACTACTATCGACGTTATCGGCGCACCGATCACTCGCGTCAGCTGGGATCAGTCCCTACACCGTATTCACGCTTGGAGCATGCGTCGAGACAGCAGGGTAGTCTGCATCTGCAACGCCCACTCCGTCGTAACCGCACGTCAGGACAAGGAGTTCGCAGCAGCCGTGAACTCTGCCGACATGGCAACGCCCGATGGTGCGCCGGTGGCCTGGCTCATGAGACGTCTTGGGGCTTCCGGACAGCAACGCATCAATGGTCCCGACCTGATGCTCAAGTACTGCGAGGCAGCCGCCAAGCGCGGCGAGTCCATCTACCTCTATGGTGGCGCTGAGACGACCTTGAGCATTCTCCGCGACGAGCTGCCCAAACGATTCCCTGGCTTGGTCATTGCCGGCTCGCACTCACCGCCCTTCCGCGCACTCAGCGAAGAAGAGGATGCTGCCATCGTGCGCGACATCAATGACTCTGGTGCCGGGACGATCTGGGTCAGCCTCGGCTGTCCGAAGCAGGAGAAGTGGATGGCGGCGCACCGTGGCCGCATCAATGGCGTGATGATCGGTGTCGGCGCGGCATTCGACTACCATGCGGGTGTTATCTCCCGGGCCCCCCTCTGGATGCAGAACAATGGCCTCGAATGGCTGCACAGGCTTGCGAGCGAGCCTCGTCGGCTCTGGAAGCGCTACTTCGTCACCAACACCCTCTTCATTTGGCACGCTGCGCGCCAGCTCATGACGGCGCAGTCGAAATGACCCACTTGACCGAGCTTCCACCACGGCACTTGAGTGCAGCTGACTTCAAAGCCGTCGTTCGGGACACACCCCTTGTGTCGATCGATCTTCTGGTCATGGATCCACGGCAGCGCATGCTTGTGGGGTTGCGTACCAATGAACCTGCACGCGGATTCTGGTTTGCCCCGGGTGGGCGCATCCGCAAAGGCGAGAACTTCAGCCAGGCATTCCGCAGGCTGACTTTGGCTGAGCTCGGACAATCGCTGGATATCAGCGAAGCCAACTTCGTTGGAGCGTATGAGCACTTCTACGCCGAAGACTTTACCGGCGCATCGGATGCAGGCACGCACTACGTGGTGTTGGCGTACTCCATCAGCGTGGATCCCGCGGGAATGGCTCTGCCGGAGGAACAGCATGCTGAGTACCGTTGGGTAACAGCAGAAGATGCTTTGTCCGATGCCTCGATCCACCCCAATACCCAAGCATACGCCCGCAAATAGAAAGGGCCAGCGAACGCTGGCCCTTCCATCCAGAACCTTAGGCGGCGCGCAGGCGCCCTTGATTGTCGAGGAACCAGCGATACGTCTGTTCGACGCCTTCCCGAAGCTCAATCGAAGCCTTCCAGCCCAATTCATTCAACCGTGAGACGTCCAGCAGCTTGCGCGGGGTGCCATCGGGCTTGCTGGTGTCATTGCGGATCTCGCCCTTGAAACCTGTGACGTCCTTCACCAGCTCCGCAAGCTCGCGAATGCTGATGTCATCACCGACACCAACATTGACGATGTCCGAGCCTTCGTAGGTCTCAGTCAGATAGACCGTTGCGGCTGCCATGTCGTCTACATGGAGGAACTCACGGCGTGGCGTCCCCGTACCCCACATGACGACCTCGCTGTCACCACGCTCAGCGGCTTCATGGAACTTCCGCAGAAGCGCCGGAAGCACATGCGAGTTCTGCAGATCGAAGTTGTCGCCCGGCCCATAAAGATTGGTCGGCATCAGGCTGATCGCGTTGAATCCATACTGCTTGCGATAAGCCTGGCACATCTTGATGCCCGCAATCTTTGCGATCGCATACCACTCGTTCGTAGGCTCCAGGCCTCCGGTCAGCAGCGAATCCTCGCGGATGGGCTGCTCGGCGAACTTGGGGTAGATGCACGACGAACCCAGGAAAGTCAGCTTCTTGGCGCCATGGCGGTATGCCGCGTCGATCACATTGTTCTGGATCTGCAGGTTCTCAAACAAGAATTCGGCAGGGTACGCATCGTTTGCATGGATGCCGCCTACCTTGGCCGCAGCCAGGATGACGATGGCCGGCTTCTCGGCCTCGAAGAGCGCTTCGACCGACGCGCGATCCCTGAGATCGACGCGCTCGCGCCCTGCCAGCAAGAGGTTGTCATATCCCAACGCCTGCAAACGGCGCACCACAGCACCACCCACCAGCCCCCGGTGTCCTGCGACAAAAATCTTATCGTGCTTGTCCATGCCCTTTCCGTTCAACTGCTGAGTCATGGGTCAAATTTTAGCAGACGGCCTCAACCCCATCCGGGCAGCCCGGCCTTGATGACGGGTGGGTTGAGATTTATGCGGGGAAACCAGATAGAATGCTCTCCTCACGGCCCCTTCCGGGTGTCTTGATGCTCGTCCCGGCAGGTTCCGAGGGCGAGGCTGTATACAACGCGCCCGTAGCTCAGCCGGATAGAGTAGTGGCTTCCGAAGCCATTGGTCGGGGGTTCGAATCCCTCCGGGCGCGCCATCTTCCCCTGCTCCCGTCTGCCCTTGCAGACCCGCCTCCCAGCAGGATGTCCCCAGCAACACCCAGGCTCCCAGAGCCTGACCGCCAAGCGCTTCAGCCGGCGGCACAGCGCCATGGCCGATCGACAGCGAGCCTCCGCGCGCGCCAGTCACTCAAGCCCATGCAGCGCCCGCGCCTCAGGGTCCCTCTCGACCAGATACATGTTGAACAACTGCGTCGCATCTCGCGACCAGCTTCCCTCCAGCCAGCGCCACGTCCACCTGAGGCAGCTTCCGCTCCAGGTAGTAGGTACGGCTGCCATCGCCCGAGAAGTGTCCATCCAGCAGCTGCCAGCGCGCGCCCCCCCCCCCGGGCAGCGGCTTACCATCGTTTGCGGAAGGTGGCGCAATCGGCTTCGGCCAAGGCTTTCAGCGAAATCTCGTATTCGAAGTAGACATTGCACTTGTCCAGCCAGTAATCACCGCACTGGCGGAAGCTGTCGCGGTCAATCGCAGGCAGGCGGGTCCCGGCGTGGTAGACGGCGGGCGCATCGCGCGCGATGAAATAGTGTTCGGGGATGAACTCGAAACTGGCCGCGTCGGCCTTGCGCAGCAACCGGCCCTGGTGGAAGACCTGGCCTTCGTGGATTCGCCAGAATTCGGTGCCGTAGGGGCCGACGAATCGCTGGTCAGGAAGTTCGCTGATCTTCTGCCATGGCATGGTCTGGGGCTCCGCCAGTGGTGGGGCCGCTAGTTCAATGCGGTCGGCGGGAAAAGCAGCCGAGCGTTGGCTCGGCTCTACAGGTGTCAATGCACCGATGCAGACGGCAACGCCAGGCATGTGCGGCGTTGCCGTTGATGTGCAGATCAGTACTTCCCGTCGAACGCAAAAATCGGCTTGCGCTGCTTCCACGCGCCGGCAGTAAAGTCCGGGAACTCCAGCGTCTGGAAACTATTGGCGATCGACTGCTCGCTCAGCGGGGTAATCGCACTCCAGGTCACTGCGTCGTAGATGTCGATCGGCATCGGTGCCTTGGCCTTCAGCGCTTCCACGAAGGCGTGGATGACGAACCAGTCCATGCCACCGTGGCCGGCGCTGGCGGCGGTGTCGGCGTTCTGCTTCCACAGCGGGTGCTCGTATTCGTCCTGGTACTTCTTGAACTCTTCCCACTGGTGCGGCGGGCTGCGGCCTTCGATGTGGATTGAATGGTTCACATCCATCCACAGGCCCTTGGTGCCCTGCACGCGGAAGCCCATCGAGTACGGGCGCGGCAGCGAGGTATCGTGCTGCAGCAGGATGGTCTCGCCGTTCTCGCAGGCCAGCGTGGTGGTCACGATGTCGCCCAGCTTGAACTTCACCTTGGTACTGGGATGCGTGGTGCCGCCACTCTTGGCCACGGTGTATTCGTGCAGGCCGCGCGCCTTGGTCGCGAAGGCGTTGATGTGGGTGAAGCGGTTGCCGCGATTGATGCCGGTGTACATCGCGCACGGGCCGATGCCGTGGCTGGGGTAGAGCTCACCATTGCGCTCCACCGAATGCTCGGTACGCCAGCGTGCTTCGCTCCAGCCCTTGGGGCCGAACTCCACGCCGCTGTCGTAGGGCTGGTTCGGGTCACCGGAATTGAACTTCACGCCGCGCAGGTCGTGCTGGTAGCCGGCCTGCAGGTGCACCAGCTCGCCGAACAGCCCCTGGCGCACCATCTGCAGTGCGGCCATCACATCGCGGCGGTAGCAGACGTTCTCCAGCAGCATGTACGGGGTGCCGGTACTCAGCTGGGTCTTCAACACGTCCCAGTGATCCTGCAGGGTGATGCCGGCCACCACTTCACAGCCCACTGCCACGCCAGCCTGCATCGCGGCAATCGCCATCGGCGCGTGGTACTCCCACGGCGTGGCGATGATCACGCCATCGATGCCCTTCTGTTCCAGCAGGCGCTTCCAGGCGTTGGTGTCGCGGTCCTGGCCGTAGGTCTTCGGGGCCGGTTTGCCGGCCTTGCTGACCATCTCCACGGCGCGGCCGAGCATGATCGGCTCGATATCGCAGACGGCGACAACCTCGACGTCTTCGCGGCGCACCAGTTCCTTCAGCAGCACCAGGCCACGCATGCCGGTACCGATCATGGCCAGGCGCACCTTGCGCCCGCGTGCCCATGCCGGGGTCTGCGGCAACAGGCTGCTGGCGGCGACAGCGGCACTGGCCGCAATGAATTCCCTACGCTTCATGGCAAACATCTCTCCTCTTGGCAGCGTGCCGGCCGAAGCCGGCACGCCAGATCACGCAAACGGAATTACTTGAACCGGTAACCGACAGTCACACTGTAACCACGACCGAAGATGGTCGCGTAGTCACTGGAGTCACCCAGGAAGCTGTTCGGGTCGTAGAACGGCAGGCGATTGAACAGGTTCTTGACCGTGAAGCTCAGGTTCCACGCATCATCCGGGCGCCAGGTGACGCTCATGTTGGCGGTCCACCACGACGGTGCACCATCACACTTGCTCTTCTGCAGGGCCAGGTAGCCGCCGGTGCAGGTTTCCTTGTTGTTGCTCACCTCATCAACCTGATCGGTGGCCCACTTGGTGCCGCCGACGTAGTTGACGAACATGCTGGTGGTCACCTGCTTGTAGGTCCAGTCGGCGTTGAGCGTGGCACGCAGGCGCGGGTTGTTGTAGTAGCCCACCACGTCGCCGTAGTACCAGCCGTTCTCGGCGTCCATGTAGAAGCGGTTGCGGTTGGCGATGGTGGCGGCCAGGCCGATGTTCAGGTTGCCCCAGTCACCCAGCGAGAAGCGGCTGCGCGCATCGATGTCGAAGCCGTCGATCAGGGTCTTGCCGCGGTTCTTGTACTGACCCACCACGCTGGCCACGTTGCCGGCGGAGTAGCCCGGCAGGTTCGCCGGGCAGCTCACGCCGCTGGCCGGGTCGGCACACATCGCCGCCAGCTGCGCCAGGTTGGCCCGGTCGCTGTCGGTGATTGGCGAGCGCGACGAGGAGATGATGTCTTCCATGCGGCGGTAGTCCGGCGCGACGATTTCATTGTCGCGATAGATGAACCAGTAGTCGGCCGACACCGACAGCCAGGTTGCCGGCTCGTAGACGAAGCCGAGGGTGGCGATCTTCGCTTTCTCCGGCTTCAGGTCCTTGTTCGGCTGGGTCATGCGGGCCACGGTGCGGCTGCAGTCGACGTTCAGCAGGGTCTTGCCCAGGTCGACATCACCCGGCCGCTGCGACTTCAGCAGCAGGTTGGCAATGGCGTTGGTCTCGTTGCAGCGCAGCTCGTCACGGTAGCCGCCCAGCTGCGCGAACACGCCGCCGTTGCCGGATTCGGCCAGGCTCGGTGCACGGAAGCCGGTGGAGTAGGTGCCGCGCAGCATCAGCTGATCGAACGCCTGGTACTTGAAGCCGATCTTCGGCGCGACGTTGGCGCTGAAGTTCGGGTATTTGTCCACGCGCACCGCCGCATCCAGTTCCAGCTTGTCGGTGATCGGTGCCACGGTCTCGGCAAACAGCGCGTAGGTATTGCGCTTGCCGTCGAACCACGAGCCGCCCTGCTGGGAAATCAGGCCGTTGGCCGCATCGGCGTTGCCCGGGGTGTAGAAGGTTTCGCGGCTGGCATTGAAGCCGAACGCAGCGCGCATTTCACCGGCCGGCAGCTGGAACAGCGGGCCTTCGATCTTGCCGTCGAGGGTGTGCAGGCGGGTCCACGACTGGATGTCGAAGGTCGGGAACGCTTCACGGATCAGTGCGGCGTTGGCTTCGCTGATCTCGCCGAACTTGTACGCCGGGTGGTCGGAGATGATCACGCGGCCGGTGGTCGGATCGACCGAGTACGGGCCGAACGCCTTCTCGAAGCCCTTGATGTTGACGTTGATCGTCTGGTACGTGGTGGAGTGGGTACCGGCACTGGCGAAGGCAGTCTCCCAGTTCCAGTCACCCCTGCTGCCGCGCGCACCGGCCAGCACGCGGTAGCTCTTGTCGGTGTTGCGCTGGCCGAAGTAGTTGGCGCCGGCATCCTGCAGCAGGTAGTTCAGGCCGACCACTCCGCCCATCATCGCCTTCATTTCAGGGCTTGCGTGGTTGTACTCGTTGTTCGGGCCCAGGAACGGGTACAGGAACTGGTTGACGTTGTTGCCGGTGTTGCGCGAGAACCAGCTGGTCGGGTTGCCGGTGGTAGTGCCGTAGGTGCGCGGCGTGCCGCCATTGGCGCGCAGGTCGATGTCGGTGTAGGTCGCCTCGGCGAAGATCTCGGTGCTCTCACCCACCAAGAAGGTGCCGTTGAGGTAGGCGGTGTTGCGCTCGGACTTGGCGCCGGCATCGATCTCGTTGTTCATCCAGGTTTCCCAGACGCAACGCGGACCGGCCGCTTCACTGGTCAGCACGTTCTTGCAGCCCGGTGCGGCTTCCTGCACGCGGCGGCCGGTGACCGGATCGAATGCGAAGTAGCTGCCCGGGTTGAACTCACCCGGCCTGCTGCCCACGCCCAGGCGCAGGTTGTTGAGGTAGTTCGGGTTGTTGACGTAGTACTGGTCGGGCCGCTTGTCGTAGAAATCGCTGAGCGGAATCGCATCGCGGCGGTACATGTTCACCGCGCCGTAGATGTTGAAGCGGTTCTCGGTCAGGTCGCCGAAGCCAGCGGTGATGCTGGCCTGGCGCTCGCCGTAGGAGTCGATGCGCGAGGAGGTATCGTTGGTGAAGCTGACCTCGGCACCCTGGAAGTTGCGCTTGGTGATCACGTTGATCACGCCGGCCACCGCGTCGGTGCCGTACACGGCCGAAGCGCCGTCGGTCAGCACTTCCATGCGCTCGATGGCCGCAGCCGGGATCGCATCGATGTTGACGAACTGGGTCTGGAAGCCCGCCGGCGCACCGTAGTACGACAGGCGGCGACCATTCAGCAGCACCAGCGTGCCCTGTGCACCCAGGCCGCGCAGATTGGCTTGCGAAGCACCGTCGGAACCAGTGAACAGTGAGCGCGCATCCTGCTGCGCTGGCCGCGCGGCCGGCAGGTTGTCGAGCACCTGCAGCAGCGTGCGCGCACCCATGTTCTGGATGTCCTGCTTGCTGATCACCTGCACCGGCGAGGCGGTTTCAACGTCGGTACGGCGGATGTTGGAACCGGTGACCTCGATGCGGGCCAGGTCGGTAGCCTTGTCCTTGCTCTCCTGAGCAACGGCAGGAACGGCGACCGAGAGCAGTGCGCCGGCAATGGCCAGCGTCAGCGGGGCGATGGAACGACATGGGGGGCGGTGGTGGCGTGCGGGCAACATCGGGGTTCTCTCCTGGCAAGGGTGCGGCGCGAATGGTGAATCGGCGGGCAAAACGCTCCCGGGCCACGGCCATGAGGGCCGCAGTCGGAATGGGCGGGGGGAGGAGCGGTGTTACGAGGGGGTCATGGGGCGACGAGGCTGGCGGAGTCGCCCTCCTGGCCGATCAGTACGGCGTTGGCCCAGTTGGCACAGACCTGGGCGGGTTGGCTGCCCTGCGCACCCAGCGTGCGCAGGCTCAGGGTGGAAAGGCCTCGGATATCCAGCTCCGGTTTGACCACGCCGGGAGCCTTCACCAGGCCACTGTCGTACAGCAGGCGGTTGTCACCCCAGACCTGGAACTGCAGGCCACCGGCAGTGCGGCAGGCGTCGTCGATGCCGAGGTCGGCTCGCAGCAGGTGCCAGCCGCCCTGCAGGCGCAGGTCGATGCGGCTGTTGGCGCCGACACCCAGGCCACGGCGGAACTGCAGGCCGTTCATGCGCATGCCGGCGTCGCCACGGAACGATTGGTCGGTGCGCAGCTGGCTGGCCAGCGCGGCCGGCACCGGCAGCTCGGAGAGATAGCGCTGCCGGGCCGGTCGCTCCGGTTCCTGGTGTTCGAGGATGTGGAAGGTGGACAGCGCAATCGGGCCGACGTCGCGCGGTTGCAGCGCGTCGAAGGTACGCGCACTGCCCTGTGCAGCGGTCACCATCGGATCGGTGCTGGAGGCACCGTCACCTTCAGGGTTCTGCACGCTCAGCACACGGAAACGCAGCAGGCGGCCGGCGTGGGCCGGGAAGTCGATGCGCTGCATGCCTTCCTTCAGCTGCAGGTGGCCGCGGGCAATCGGTTCACCCCACTCGCCGTTGCTGTCGCCCAGGTACACCTCGTAGTCGCGCACCTGGCCGTGCTTCCAGTTCTTGTCGTTGCGCGGCGCGATGTCGATGCCATCGATCATCTTCCGTTCGCCGAAACCGATCACCCACTCATGGGCACCGGTGCGCACGGCCTGGTTGCGCACGCTGCGGAACCAGGTGGCCGGATCATCATCGAAGGCATTTTCCAGCGCATGGCCGGGTTCTTCGGCCGGGCGGTTGACCACCAACAGGCTGTCGGCCGGCAGTTCGCGGCCCAGCACCGGTGCGGCCGGATAGGCATCGTCGGCGGCCGCTGCGGTGACGGCGAAGTCCAGCTGCAGCTGCAGCGGCTGGCGGATGTCCTGCGCCGCGGTGCGTACATGCAGGGTGCCGCGACGCTCCTTGGCATCGAAGTACCAACCCTCGCTGGCGCTGTTGAATGCGGTCGCGTCGGCCAGCGCCGGCAGCGCGCGGCCAGCGGCCTGCACCGCACGCGGCGCCTGTCGGCTGAGCACGCGCAGGCCATAGCGGCGCTGTGCCAGCTGGCCGTTGTACTGGCCCTGTACCGCATCGATCTGCACCTGCACCGGGCCACTGCCCTGTGCCGGCGCCTGCACACGGATCCGCTGCGTGCTCGATTCGCCCTGCTGGTAGCGGCGGGTGTTGCCGTCATCTTCGTACAGCGTGTACTGCGAATCACCCTGCGGGTACAGGTCGAAGGTCACTTCATCGAGCGGTTTCTCGCCGTCGAACAGCATCGACGGGTACATCGGCAGGATCGCACCGGCACGCACGAACACCGGCAGGGTGGCCAGGTCCACCTGGCGGTCCAGCTGGCGGCCATCGGCGGCGGCCTGCACGCGGCGGCCGTCCCAGTAGTCGATCCAGCCGCCGGCGGGCAGGTGGATGTCGCGGCGCCAGCCACGGCTGGCGGCCTGGCTGCGGTACACCGGTGCAACCAGCAGGTCGCGGCCGAGCAGGAACTGGTACTTGTAGGTTTCATCCTGCGCGTGCGGATCGCGCGGGTTGTCCCACATCAGGCCACGCACCGGCGGTGCACCGGTCTGCGCAGCCTCATGCACCAGCCCATACATGTACGGGGTCAGGCGCATCTTCAACTTCAGGTAATCGCGGTTGATGCTGCGGTAGGGCTCGTCGTACCACCACGGGTGCTTGCGCGCATTCGACGACCAGCCACTCATGCCCATCAGCACCGGGGTGAACGCCTTCCACTGCAGGTCGCGGGTGAAGGTCTCGGCGCTGCCGCCGAAGATCGCGTCCACATCGCCACTGGCGTAGGCCATGCCGGACAGGCCCGAACCCACCAGGGTCGGCACATGCCAGCGGATGTAGTCCCAGCTGCTGCTCTGGTCGCCGGTCCACGCCACGGCATAGCGCTGGATGCCGGCCCAGCCCATTACCGTCCACAGGAACGGGCGCGAATCGGAATTGTCGAGGATGCCGTTGAAGGCCTGGCGGTTGGCATCCATCGCGAACTGGTAGCCCTTGCCGGTCCAGGCCACGTCCAGTTTCTGCACGCGGCTGCCTGCCTTGCCTACTTCCCAGGCGATCTTGTCGACGCCGTTTTCGGTCCACAGGCCGGTGCGGAAACCGTACCCGGCCAGCCCCTTCACCGTCTCCGGCAACTGCTTGTAGCCGCAGCCATAGCCATCGTTGGGCAGGATCCAGCCGCCGGGCATGTCATTGGCGCGATACTGCTTGGCTACGCTGTCGATCACATCGGGGGTGGTGCCGGTCGGGCCGTCGCTCCAGCCCTCGGGCACGGTGCCGGGCTTCTTGCTGTTGTCGCCGTCGTTGTAGCAATCGGCATCGCCGTAGGACAGCGCCCAGCGCGCGACCATGTTCGGGCGGCCGGTCAGCTGGGTGTAGCGCTCGATCAGCTTCGGCAGATCGGCGCCAACGAAGTAGTACGCATCGAAGCGGTCTTCGCGATGCAGCAGGGTGGCCTGGTCGCTCTGCCGCAGGTCGTAGCTGCCATCGCTCCACGTATTGCGCAGCATGCCCCAGCCACGGCTGCTCAGCAGCATCGGTGCCGGGCTGGGGCGGTCGCCCTCTTCCCAACCGCCGGAATAGGACACTTCCAGCTCGCGGCCCTTGAACTGGTAACGGCCGTTCTGCTGGCCGCCACCGTAATAGCCTTCATCGGCCTGCGAGGACAGCACCTGCACGCTCTGCGCCGCATCCAGATCCAGCGGTTGCAGTTCCTGCCAGAGCGCGGTGGGCTGGCCGTTGTCCAGGCGCTCCAGGCGCAGGCGCAACGGCTGCCGCTGCACATGCAGCACCAGTGCATCGGTGCGCACGCGGATCTCCTGCGCGTCTTCTTCCAGCTGTGCCTGCACGTTGGCCTTGGGCTGTGGCAGCACGATCGGCGCGGCCTTGTCGCCGGCACCGGTCAGCTTGCCGTTGCGGCCGGCCTGCACGCGGATGATGTCGGTGGCCGGCAGTTCAATGCGGATGCGCGTGCCGTTGTCGGTCTGCAGGTCCCAGCCATTTACACCGTCGGTGCTGGCACTGGCGCTGACCGAGCGCAGGTTGCCGACCGGTGCGGCCTGGGCCGACAGGGACGCCGACAGCAGTGCCGGCAACAGGGCCAGCAGCAGTGGCGAACGACGAACGCAGATTTCCACACGGACTCCCAACCCGTTCACCGGGCGTTTCGAAAGCGGTTGGGCCGACTCTAGGGCAGCGATTCGAAAGATGTCAACAAATTGAAAGAAAAAAGGAAGATATATTCCATTGAAACGAAAGTTGTTGCGTTGCAATACTTTGTGTAAGCGCTTGCAGCTGCCTGTTAAGCATTGTGCGATACGGCATTCGGTCCTTCCTTTCGTTTTTCTGGGCACCTCGCGGTGGCAAAAGTCACTCCGCCATTTTCTTTCTTTTTACTTTCGATGTTTGACATTTCGAAAGAAAACGCAGATGGTGCGCTGGCCCAACTGGAACCTCCGAATGGACGTCACCCTGCTTTCCGATGTGTCCGCCTGGCAGCGCCGCGGCGGAGCCGATACCGCTACCGAAATCGCCCAGCAGCCTGCGCTGTGGGAAGCCCTCGCACAGGACCTGTCGCGTGCCCGCGACCGCCTGCAGGCCTTCCTTGGCGACAGCCTCAACGATCCCAACCAGCGCGTGCTGTTCACCGGCGCCGGCAGCTCAGGCTTCATCGCCGAAATGGTGGCCGATGCGATAAATGCGCAATGGCCGGCCGAGGTGCGCGTGGTGCACACCACCAGCCTGCTGACCCACCCGGCGCTGTACCTGCAGCGCGACCGCCCGACCCTGCTGGTCTCGTTCGGCCGCAGCGGCTCCAGCCCGGAGAGCGTGGCGGCGGTGGACCGCGTGCGTAGCGACGTGGATGACGCGCGCTTCCTCGACATCACCTGCAACGCCGATGGCGAACTGGCCCGTCGTGGCGCCGGCCGTGCCGATACCTGCACCCTGCTGATGCCGTCGGCCAGCTGCGACCGTGCCTTCGCCATGACCAGCAGCCTGACCTGCATGCTGCTGGCCGCGCTGACCGTGTTTGATCGTTCGCCGTGGGATGCGCGTATCGCGCGTCTGAAACAGATTGCCGTGCTGGCCCGCGAAGGCCAGGCACAGTGGGATGCACCGGTGGCGGCGCTGGCGCAGCGCCCGTTCAACCGCATCATCTACCTCGGCAGCGGCCCGCTGGAAGCGCTGGCACGCGAGTGCGCGCTGAAGGTGCTGGAACTGACCGCCGGCCGCGTGCTGGCGCTGGCCAACACGCCGCTGGGCTTCCGTCATGGCCCGAAGTCGACGCTGGATGGCAACACCCTGGTGGTGGTGCTGCGCAGCGTGCAGCCGCTGGCGCGCCGCTACGAACAGGACCTGCTGGAAGAACTGCGCCGCGATGGCGTGGCCGGCCAGGTACTGGCAATCGGCCCGCATTCGGATATCGGCGCCGATGACGAATACACCCTTACCGTACCGGCACTGGATGATCCGTGGCTGGCGCCGGTGTGGCTGGGCTTTGCGCAGCTGTTCGCGCTGCAGCGCTCGGCTGCGCTCGGGCTGACCCCCGACAATCCGTTCCCGGACGGCACCGTCAACCGCGTCGTCAAGGGCGTCACCATCCACCATGGCTGAGCTGATCGCCCACGCCTGCTACGGCATCGACATCGGCGGCACCAAGATCGAGCTGGTGGTGTGCGATGCGGCGATGCAGGTCAGCTGGCGCCGCCGCGTGGCCACCCCGCAGGGTGACTACGACGGCTTCCTGCAGGCGGTGGTGAGTTTGGTTGCTGAAGCCGATGCTGCGCTGGGTCGCAGCGATGCGGCCATCGGCATCGCCCTGCCCGGCGTGCGTGATCGTCGCAGCGGCCGCCAGCTCAGCGCCAATGTGCCTGCGCTGACCGGTCAATGCGTGGCGGCTGATCTGCAGGCACGCCTGCAGCGCCCGCTGCATTTCGGCAACGACCTGCAGTGTTTTGCGCTCTCAGAGGCGCATGGTGGCGCCGCCGATGGCTACCCCAGCATGTTCGGCGCCATCCTCGGCACCGGTGCCGGTGGCGGCTTCTGCCTGCAGGGCCGCCTGTTGTCCGGCTTCAACGGCCTGGCCGGCGAATGGGGCCACTGGAGCGTGCCGGGCCACCTGCTGCAGCGCCACGGCCTGCCGCTGATCGACTGCGCCTGCGGCCTGCAGGGCTGCGTGGAGCGCTACGTGTCCGGTAGTGGCGTGGCAATGATCGAACGCCACCTCGGTGGCAGCGCCGCCGAGGCCAGCGCAGTGATCGCACTGGCCGAAGCCGGCGATGCCCGCGCACGCAAGGCGCTGGACATCCATCGCGACCTGCTCGGCCACAGCCTGGCCGCGCTGGTGCTGGCGCTGGACCCGCACGTGATCGTGCTCGGCGGTGGTCTTTCGCAGTACGCACCGCTGTACCAGCAGTTGCCTGCGGCCATCGCCGCGCATCTGTTCAACGGCGTACAGGTACCGCCCATCGTGCCGCCACGCTTCGGCGATGCCGGTGGCGCACGTGGTGCTGCCCTGCTCGCCTGCCAACCCTCGTTTTCCTGATGTCCGGAGCTTGACCATGTCCCCGTTGCAGACCCTGCTTGCTTCCCACCGCGCCGGCCATAACGTCGGCCTGTACAGCGTCTGCTGCAGCAACGAGCAGGTGCTGCGCGCGGCCATGCACGTGGCGCTGGCGCATGGCACCGTGCTGCTGATCGAGGCCACCTCCAACCAGGTCGACCAGTTCGGCGGCTACACCGGCATGACCCCGCCGCAGTACCGCGATTACGTCGGCACGCTGGCCGATGAGGAAGGCTTCCCGCGCGAGCGCTTGATCCTCGGCGGTGACCACCTTGGCCCGAACGCCTGGCAGAAGCGCCCGGCCGCCGAAGCGATGACCCAAGCGCGCGCGCTGATCGAAGCCTACGTCGCCGCCGGTTTCCACAAGATCCACCTGGACTGCAGCATGTCCTGCGCCGATGACCCGGTGCCGCTGCCCGATGCCATCGTCGCCGCGCGTTCGGCCGAGCTGGCCGAGATCGCCGAACGCACCGCCGCCGAACACAGCCTGCCGCCGCCGGTCTACGTGATCGGTACCGAAGTGCCGATTCCCGGTGGCGAAGCCTCGCTGGCCGAAGGCCTGCAGGTCACCACGCCGGCCGCCGCCGCGCAGACCCTGGCCATCCACCAGCAGGCGTTCGACACGCCGCAGCTGCGCGATGCGTGGCAGCGCGTGATCGCGATGGTGGTGCAGCCGGGCGTGGACTTCGACCACAGCAGCGTGCACGAGTACGACGCGGCCGCCGCCAGCACGCTGGCTGATTTCCTGGAACAGCAACCGCGCATCGTGTTCGAGGCGCACTCCACCGATTACCAGCGCGAGAGTGGCCTGCACGCGCTGGTGCGCGACCACTTCGCCATCCTCAAGGTCGGCCCGGCGGCGACCTTCGCCTACCGCGAAGCGCTGTTCGCGCTGGCCGCGATCGAAGCCGAGCTGCTGCCGGCCGCGCAGTGCTCGCGCCTGCCGCAGGTACTGGACGAGGTGATGCTGGCGCAGCCGAAATACTGGCAGTCCTACTACCAGGGCGATGACGCCGCGCTGCGCCTGCTGCGCAGCTATTCCTTCAGCGACCGCTGCCGCTACTACTGGGGCGAGCCGGCGCTGGTACGGGCGGTGCAGACCCTGTTCGCCAACCTGGAACAGCATGCGCCGCCGCTGGTACTGCTCAGCCAGTATCTGCCGGAGCAGTACCGCGCCGTGCGCGAGGGCACCCTGGCCAATACGCCCACCGCGCTGGCGCAGCATCGCGTCGGCCTGTGCCTGGGCGAATACGCCCGCGCCTGCAGCGCCAACCAGGCCGGAACCCGCGCGCAGAACGCAGGTTCGGCTGCCGCCGTTCTTGCGAACGGCTAATCTCTACCTTTTCCCGCGAGACCGAGAATGGCCATGCGCAACACCCGCTCCCGCCGGCAACAGATCCTGCAACTGCTGATCGAGCACGGCTCGGTGCAGGTGGCCGATCTGGTCGAGCGCTTTGGCGTGTCGGCGGTGACCATCCGTGCCGACCTGACCCACTTCGAGTCGCAGGGCCTGGCCAACCGCACCCACGGCGGTGCCACCCTGGTGCGCACGCCGCCGCAGGAACAGGACATCCACGAGAAGGACGCGCTGAACCTGCCGCTGAAGGAATCGATCGGTGCGCGCGCCGCGCGCCTGGTGCAGCCCGGCGACAACATCATCATCGACTCCGGCTCGACAACGATGACCCTGGCCCGCCACCTGCGCGCGCATCGCGATGTAACGGTGATGACCAACGGCCTGAACATCGCTTGGGAACTGGCCAATGCGGCGGGCATTACCGTACTGCTGACCGGTGGTCTGCTGCGCCAGCAGTCGCTGTCGCTGCAGGGCAGCCAGGCCGAAGCCAGCCTCAACTCGTACAGCTTCGACACCCTGTTCCTGGGCGTGGATGGCCTGGACCTGCAGTTCGGTCTGACCACCCACGACGAGGCAGAAGCCCGCCTCAACCACCGCATGGTCGAGCGCGCGCGCCGTATCGTGGTGCTGACCGACGCCTCCAAATTCGGCCGCGTCAGCCTGCACCGCATCGCACTGCTGGATCAGATCCACGCCATCATCACCGACGCCGGCATCGACGATGCGACCCGTGAGGGGCTGCAGCGGCTGGGCATCGAAGTGATCATCGCCGAGCCCACCGCATGACCGACACCCGCACCCTGCATGGCCGCATCCTCACCCCGCTGGGCTGGCGACGCGGCTACGTCCACTTCGATTCGCAGGTGCGCCAGCTGCAGGTGGACGACCACAGCGGTGCCGATGATCTGCAGCTGCCGGTGATCCTGCCCGGCTTCATCGACCTGCATGTGCATGGCGCGGCCGGCGTGGACCTGATGCAGGGTGGCGACGTGGCCCGCACCATCGCCCGCACCCATCTGCGCTTCGGCACCACCACGTTGCTGGCAACCACCATGACCGCCGGGCTGGACGAGATCGAGCACGCGCTGCAGGGTGTGGCCGCCACCATGGCGGCACCCGATGCCGAAGCAGCCTGCATTGCCGGCGTGCATCTGGAAGGACCGTTCATCAGCCCGCAGCGTCTTGGCGCGCAGCCGAACCGCACGATCGAGGCGACGCTGGCACTGGTGCAGCAGCTGCATGCGCTGGCACCGATCCGGGTGATGACGCTGGCTCCGGAGATCGGCGAGCACACCGCGTTGATTCCCGCGCTTTCGGCAATGGGCATCCGCGTGCAGCTTGGTCACAGTGCTGGCACCTACGAGGAAGGCGTGGCCGCGCTGCAGGCCGGTGCCTCCGGCTTCACCCATCTGTTCAACGGCATGACCGGCGTCGATCACTATCGCCCCGGCATTGCGGCGGCGGCGCTGGCACATGCGCAGTACGCCGAGATCATTCCCGACCTGCAGCACATCCATCCCGGCGTGATCCGGTTGGCCGCGCGCGCGATCCCGCGCCTGTACGCGGTGACCGACGCCACCGCCGCCACCGGCATGCCCGATGGCGAGTACGCCTTGGGCGAACAGCGCGTGCACAAGTGCGGCGGCTGCGTGCGCCTGGCCACCGGTTCGCTGGCCGGCAGCGCACTGACCATGGACCAGGCGCTGCGCAATCTGGTGCAAGTGGGCCTGGACCTGGCCGACGCCTCGCAGCGTGTTTCCACGTTCCCCGCCGCGTATCTCGGCCTGGACGATCGCGGCCGCATTGCGCCCGACGCCCGCGCCGACCTGGTGGTGCTGGATGCCGAACTGCGCCTGCAGCAGGTCGTGGTGGGCGGTCAATTGATCGATCTGGACTGACACACGCCATGCGGCCCGGATGCCGCACACAAGGCGCGCAAGCGCATTGCATCAGCCACGCACCATCCCGTTAGTCCAGGAACGAGTCGATGACCGCAGCCACTGCACCTGCCGTACCCGCTTCCACCGCCCCGCGCTGGCCCGTACGTTACCTGCTCTTCATCGGCGGCCTCGGTGGCCTGCTGTACGGCATCGACATCGGCATCATCGCCGGTGCCCTGCCCTATCTTGAAGCCACCGCCAGCCACGCCTGGCAGCTCAGCAGCCAGCAGCTCGGCTTCGTCGTGGCGGCGGTGTTGCTCGGCAGCGTGTTGTCCTCGCTGTTCGCCGGCATGGTCGCCGACCTGATCGGCCGCCGCGGCGCGATGCTGCTGGCCGGCCTGCTGTTCACCGCCTCGATTCCGATCATGGCGCTGGCCTCGGGCTACACGCCGTTGCTGCTCGGCCGGCTGCTGCAGGGCATCAGTGGCGGCCTGATCGGCGTGGTGATTCCGCTGTACCTGGCCGAAGTGCTCAGCCCGGAACGACGCGGGCGCGGCGCGGCGATGTTCCAGCTGCTGCTGACCATCGGCCTGGTGTTGGCGGCCCTGATCGGCCTCTATCACGCGCATGCGGTGGATGCCGCCGCTGAAGCCGTGCGTTCGCTGCCGGTGGCACAGCAGGCGCAGGAGCTGTTTGCGGTGAAGGACCACGCCTGGCGCACCATCTTCTGGACCTGCCTGGCGCCGGGCCTGCTGTTCTGCGCCGGCATCTTCTGGCTGTCCGAGTCACCGCGCTGGCTGGTGCGCCGCGGCCGCATCGATGACGCGCGCCGCAGCCTGCAGCGCGT
The DNA here is from genome assembly GCF_037203745.1 of Stenotrophomonas sp. CCNWLW162. Classification (NCBI taxonomy): domain Bacteria; kingdom Pseudomonadati; phylum Pseudomonadota; class Gammaproteobacteria; order Lysobacterales; family Lysobacteraceae; genus Stenotrophomonas; species Stenotrophomonas sp. CCNWLW162. The sequence goes on from NZ_JBBCBL010000002.1 coordinate 664,337, forward strand.
GCTGCCGGCTTCGGAGGTCGAGCCGACGCTCGCACAGATCCAGGCACCGGAATCGAGCAGCAGCAGCGGCAAGCGCGACCCGCTGCTCAGCCGCCGCTACGTGGTGCCGTTCCTGCTCGCGTGCGTAGTGCTGGCCTGCACCCAGGCCACCGGCATCAACTCGGTGCTGGCCTACGCGGTGAACATCCTCAACCAGGCCGGTCTGTCCGGCTCGGTGGCCAACGGCGCCGACGTGGCGATCAAGCTGCTCAACGCGGTGATGACCGTGGTCGCACTGCTGCTGGTCGACCGCAAGGGCCGCAAGTTCCTGCTGATGCTTGGCAGTGGCGGCATCTGCGTGGCCCTGCTGGCAGCGGCGACGCTGTTCTTCCAGGCCGAACGCGGTCGCACCGACGTGCAGCCGCAGCTGCAGGCGGCGGTCAGCGGCGATGGCCTGCAGCTGGTACTGGACGATACGCAGTGGCAGCGCTTGGGCGCTGGCATCGACAGCGAAGGCCGGCCGATGCAGCTGACCGTCTCCTACGCCTACGGTGACTTCACCAACGTGCGCACCCTGCGCAGCGACAACCTGATTGATCGCGAGCTGCGCATCGAGCGCGCCGGCACCGTGCAGCCGGACAGCGTGATCGGCGCGTTCTTCCGCAAACTGCGCCTGAACCCGTTCGCCGACCCGGCCGCTGCTGCGCAGGCACCGCTGCGCATCGAACAGGCCCGCATCGGCCCGGTGCCGCCGCCTGCACATGGCTGGGCGGTGGCCGCCTGCATCCTGGTGTTCGTCGCGTTCTTCGCGGTCGGTCCGGGCGTATGCGTGTGGCTGGCACTGTCGGAGCTGATGCCGAACCGTATCCGCTCCAATGGCATGAGCATCGCGCTGCTGATCAACCAGTTCGTATCCACCACCATCGCCGCCATCTTCCTGCCCACGGTGGGCCACTACGGCTACGCCAGCATGTTCGTGTTCTGGGCGGCGTGCACCTTCGTGTTCTTCCTGGTGGCTGCACTCTGGCTGCCGGAGACCAAGGGCAAGTCGCTGGAAGAGATCGAAGCGCGGTTCGCCCGGTAGCGGTCGACCTTGGTCGACCTCCGCGCGCAGCGCGGGGGTGTTGGCGCGCCCGTCATTCGCCGGTGATGTGCCTGGCCAGCTCCCGCGCTTCGGCAACGCTGGACAACCCGCTCAGCATCATCGATTCACCGAATGGCCCCTGCACGGTCGCCACCATCAGCACGCGGCCATCCACGCTGAGCGCCGCACGCTGGCCCACCAAGGCAGCGGTGCCATCGTGGATGCGCTGATGTGCCTCCGGCCGGTAGCGGATCTGCAGGCCCGGCTGCTTGCGTTCGTCCAGCACGTAGCGCACATCGGCGATGTCCGCGCTGCCGGCAATCGGCGGCTCGCGCAGGGCCAGGGTTTCGCCCTGCCACTGCACCGGCGTGCCCTTGCCGGCTGCATCGACCGCGCTCAGGCGCACATCCACTCCGGGTCGTGGCGCATGATCCTTGCCTGCCCAGGCACCGGGTGTGGCGCCCGGCATGCATCCGGTCAGGATCAACGCCATGCCCAGCAACAGCGGAAGCGCAGCCCTCACTTCAGCTTCCGCAGCTTGAATGCCACCAGCACCTGCAGCAGCCCATACAGCAGGCTGCCGATGCCGATCCACAGCGTGGTCACCGCAACGCCTGCATACGGATTGGCCGCAAACAGCAGGCCCAGCACCACCGCCAGCACGCCACTGAGGATCAGCAGCCACTCGCCCTGGATCTGCTTGCGCACGCGTATCGCGAACACGATGCGATAGATACCTGCCACCAGCAGCCACGCTGCCAGGAACAGCACCAGCACGCTGGCGGTGGCCAGCGGATTGATCACCGCCAGGATGCCGAAGCCCAGCGAGGCGATGGCATACAGCGCCAACCACCCACGCGAGGCACCGCTGCCGCCGCTGATCAGTGCGAACAGGCTGATGACACCTTCAACGATGGCCATCACGCCCAGTGTCCACGCCAGTGCCATCGCCGCGGACAGCGGCCAGCCAATGGCAACGATGCCGAAACCCAGTGCGACGAGCCCGTACAGCAGCAGGATCCACCAGCTGCGCCCAACCGCCGACAGCAAGGGAGACAAGGGGGAATTCATGGCCACTCCTTCGATCCGGAACCGGCCTCATCCTAGCCCCTGTGGATGAAGAGGACGATCACGGCGCCCGCGCGCACACCCATACGCGCACCTCTCCAACTCCCACGCAGCGCAGCGTTTCGGTAATCTCCATCACCGTACTGCCGGTGGTCATCACGTCATCGACCACCGTCAGTCGCGGTGGCACCGGACGGCGTACATCGAAGGCATCGAACAGGTTCTCCCGGCGCTGTTCGGCCGTGCGTTCGGACTGGGGCGCGGTGTGGCGCCGCCTGTACAGCCCCTGCCAGACCGGCATCGGCAGCAGGCGGCACAGTTCTGCCGCCTGGTTGTAACCGCGCTGGCGCAGGCGGCGCCCGTGCAACGGCACCGGCACCAGCGGTGGGCATGACCAGGGCGGCGGTGCCCGCTGCATCAACTGTGACAGCAGGCGACCGGCGGCGAGGTCCTGATGGAACTTGTAGCGCACCAGCAGCTGGTCGACCGGCGGCAGGTACAGCAGGCTGGCATGCGTGGCGGCCTGCGGCGGTGCTTCCTCACGGCAGGTACCGCAGACGATCAACGCGTTGTCCGGCAACGGCAGTGCACACCGCAGGCAGGCGCGGCCAGCCCAGGGCAGTCCGGCCAGGCAGGCACCGCAGAGATCGAGCCCATCGTGGCCCGGGTCACCGCAGACCAGGCAACGGAGTGGTAGCAGCACGCGAAGTGCTGCCTGCACATGGCGGCCCGCGTCGAAGAAAACAGACATGCGCTTCAGCGTGACGCAGCCGTCAGCGCGTCGCCATCGGGTGTGTCCTCAACGATCCGTAGGGGTTTTGCCGCCCACCCGCTGCCCCGATCACCTCACCGCGTTGGCGCAGGCTTCGCATCCACCCGGGTGCGATACACCATGTACGGCGTCTGCCGGCGATCAACGCCACCATTGAATCCGGCCTGCCGATGCAGCTGGTTGGCGGTGAAGTACAGGTAGCCGTCCGGTCCCATCGACAAGGTATCCGGCCACAGGATGCGCGGATCGTGCACCACGGTCGTCCATCGTCCATCCGCATCGCGGGCATGAATGGCGTTGTGCTCGTAGTCGCTCGCATACAGCCGGCCGTTGGCATCCATTTCCATCCCATCGGAGGCGCCCTTGTCGCCCAGGTCGACCACGGCCGCAGCCAACGCCGCTTCGCTTACCTTGGGGTCGCGCAGCAAGACGGTGGGCACGCTGTACAGATGACGGCTGGACAACGGGGTATAGAACAGCGTCCCGCCATCGGGCGACAAGGCAATGCCATCGGCGGCCACGGTGAACGGCTGCGTCGAACCATCCGGATTGCGCAGTCGCATCTGCTGCCCTTCCACGATCGGTACGAATGCCGGATCCGCCGATGTGGACACATGACCGACCAGGCGCTTGGACGCGGCGCCGGTGGCAAGGTCGATCACGATGATGCCGCCGATTCCGCTCAGCGACGAGTCGGTCACGTAGGCCACGCCCTCGTGGCCGACACGGAAATCGAAGCGCACATCGTTGACGTAGGTGCGCGCGTCGATGACGTTGGCCGGGAACACCAGCGTTCTGGCCACCGTATTGGTGGCCAGATCGATCGCCACCAGCTTGACGCCACCGGCCTGCGGCGCAGAGAACCCGGGCGCGGCGGTATCCAGCACCCACAACCGGCCCTGGCCATCGGCCACCACACTCTGCACGCTGATGAAGTGGGCCGTCGGATCGGGACCGTCCTTGCGGTTGATGCGCGCATCCGGATAGGGCACGGCGTGACCATCACGCCACTCGGCCACGCTGTAGGGCACCTCATCGCCCCAGCGCGGGAAGTTGACGAAGATGCGTCCGCTTTCAGACACCGCCACGCTGGTAGGCATAGCACCTTCGAAACGCGCCACCGGCTCAATGACACCGATGCTGCGTTCGCTGGGCAGCACAGGAGTGCCCGCCAGCGCCAGCGCGGGGGAACTGGCCAGGGCCAGCACGGCAGCCGCCAGGCGGCGGATACGGCAGTTGATCATGGTTGCTCTCGATGCAGGTCCGGGTGCAGCCCCGGCGTGGATGCATCTTCAGCGGCGCATCTGGCATCGGCTAGACGGTGCAACGGGAAATCAGCTTCACTGCAAAAGTGAAGATGGAAGGCGGATTGATCGCGCTGATCACAGCAATGGGCGATACCTATCGACAACGCTCGCGACGGCTGACGCTATTGGCCCGCGCGCCCTGACCGTGCATCGCTCCGGCGCGATGAAGCACAGCAGCGGATCGGAAGAGGCTCAACGCCCCGCGGTGGTGTCCCGGCCGCGTTCCTCGGCATCTTCATGCGCAGGCGCAGGCACCATCAACAACTCCGCCAACCCACGGTAGATCGGCACGCGGCACACCAACCCGGACACGCCACGCGCGATCAGCACCGTGGCCAGGATCGGCAGCAGCAGATCGCCGCTGTCGGTCAGCTCCAGCGAGATCACCGCCGAGGTCAGCGGTGCCTGGGTGACGCCGGTGAGATAGGCACACATGCCCAGCAGCACGAACGCGCGCGGGTCCACGCCGGGCATCAGGACCGCCAGGTTGTGGCCCAGTCCGGCACCGACCGCCAGCGCCGGCGAGAACAGGCCACCGGGAATGCCCGCCACATAGGACGCCAGGTTCGCCAGCAGCTTCATCAACCCGAACTCGTGGCCGACCATCGCCTGCCCCTGTACCAGGCTGCGCGCTTGCTCGTAGCCGGTGCCGAACGCGCCTTCACCGAAGACCAGGGCGAGCAGCACCACCACCAGACCGCAGCCTGCGGCCAACAGAACCGGATGCCGCTGCCGCAGTTGCCCGAGCCAACGCGGGCGGCCCGCCGCACTCGCCAGCACCGCACGCGCGAACAGGCCTCCCAGCAACCCGGCCACCACGCCGCACAGCAGGATCGCGAGCCACCCCTGGCCCAGCGGCAGCCGCGCGCTTACATGGCCGAAGTAGGTGTAGTTGCCCAGCAGTCCGAGCGATACCACGCCGCCGACGATCACCGCGGTCAGCAAGGTGCCTGAGAAGCGATGTTCGAAGCGGCCGCTGAGCTCCTCGATGGCGAAAACGATACCGGCCAGCGGCGTGTTGAACGCCGCCGCGATGCCTGCCGCGCCGCCCGCCAGCAGGAAGTGCGAGAGCTCGCGTGGATCCTTGAAGCCGAACCAGCGGCCGAACAGATACATCAGGCTCGCGCCCACATGCACGGTGGGCCCCTCGCGCCCGACCGAGGCGCCGCCGAGCAGCGACAACGAGGTCAGCAGCAACTTGCCGGCCGACACCGCAGGCGAAAGGTTGGTTTTCCGGAACGACTCATCTGGCTTGTCCAACGCAGCGATGACCTGCGGAATGCCGCTGCCGCGGGTGGGTTTCAGCACGCCCGCGGTCAGCCAGGCCAACAGCGCGAAGATGCCCGGCGTGAGCAGCAGGGCCCACCACGGCGAGTGCGAGGTGATGCGCTGGAACAGGTGGAACGCGGCGTCGCTGGCCTTGGCGAACAGGATCGCCACCAGTGCCACGGCCACGGCGCCGCCCCAGAGCGCGGCGCGGCGGCGCCAGGCCTCGCTGAGAACCAGCGCGGTGATACGGCCGCGGAGGCGGTAAAGATCGATCATGGGAAAGAGTCTGCGCGCCAGCGCTTGCGTGGGGCAGCGGCCACTGTGGCCGGAGGCCTTGCAGGATGCGGTGAAATGCGGCGCATCCTTCGGACTTGATTGAATGGCCCGACTGTAAACCATTTTGATTAATAGATGGTTGACAGTCCGGACGCACCCACCCACACTGCCGCCCTCGCTCCACTCGTACCCAAGGTCCCGCCATGGCTGCTGCCATCCGCCACGACTGGCAACACGACGAACTGCAGGGGCTGTTCGATCTGCCGTTCCCCGAGCTGCTGTTCCGCGCCGCGACGGTCCACCGCGAGCACTTCGACCCCTCGCAGGTGCAGGTCTCCACGCTGCTGTCGGTGAAAACCGGTGGTTGCCCGGAAGACTGCGCGTACTGCCCGCAGGCGCAGCGCTACAACACCGGGGTGAACGCGCAGAAGCTGATGGAGACCGATGCGGTGCTGGCCAAGGCACGCCAAGCCAAGGCCGCCGGTGCGTCGCGCTTCTGCATGGGCGCCGCGTGGCGTTCACCAAAGGACCGCGACATCCCGAAGGTGGCGGCGATGATCGCCGGGGTGAAGGCACTGGGCCTGGAGACCTGCGCCACGCTGGGCATGCTCAGTGGCGAGCAGGCACGTGCGCTGAAGGACGCCGGACTGGACTACTACAACCACAACCTCGATACCGCGCCGGACTACTACGATTCAATCATCCACACGCGCCAGTACCAGGACCGCCTGGATACGCTGGAGCACGTGCGCGATGCCGGCCTGAAGACCTGCTGCGGCGGCATCGTCGGCATGGGCGAGACGCGCGCGCAGCGCGTCGGCCTGCTGCTGGCGCTGGCCACGTTGCCGGCACACCCCGATTCGGTGCCGATCAACAAGCTGGTGCAGGTGGCGGGCACGCCGCTGCATGGCAGCGCCGAACTGGATCCGTTCGAGTTCGTGCGCATGATCGCGGTGGCACGCATCGTCATGCCGCGCTCGATGGTGCGGCTGTCGGCCGGTCGCGAGGCGATGAGCGATGAACTGCAGGCGCTGTGCTTCGTCGCTGGCGCCAACTCCATCTTCTACGGCGACAAACTGCTGACCACCGGCAACCCGGAGAGCGAGCGCGACCTGGCGCTGTTCGCGCGGCTGGGACTGCAGCCGATGGCGGTGCAGGTGGATGCCGAGGGCCACGACCACGGCGGCACCGTGCACGCCGATATCAGCGCCGATACGCCCGGCTGTGGCTGCGCTCACGCGGCCTGAGACGGGATGCAGGCAGGCGTCGCGGCAACGCGCTACCCTAGCCGCCCCGTCGTCGCATTCAGCCACCATGGCCCGCCCCGACCTGACCGCCCGCCTCCACGCCCAACGCGCCCTGCGCGATGCCCAAGGCCGTCGCCGCCCGCGACGCACGGTCACCCGTCGTGATGGCGTGCGCCTGGAGGTGGACGGCCAGTGGCTGACGGGCTTCTGCAGCAACGACTACCTGGGCCTGGCCCAGCAGTTCAGCGTGGTCAACGCGTTGCAGGACGCCGCGGCGCGTGAGGGTGCCGGTGCCGGTGCCTCGCACCTGGTTTGCGGCCATCACGCCATGCACGAAGCGCTTGAACGCGAAGTGGCCGAGTGGCTGGGCTATCCGCGTGCGCTGCTGTTCGGCAGTGGCTTCGCCGCCAACCTGGCGGTGCAGCAGGCGCTGCTGAGCGAAGAGAACGACGTCTGCGTGCAGGACAAGCTCAACCACGCCAGCCTGCTCGATGCCACGCGGCTGGCCGGTGCACGCCTGCGCCGCTATCCGCATCTGGATGCGGAGGGCGCAATGCGTCAGCTCAAGCACGCGCCGGATGGCGCGGCGATGCTGGCCACCGACGGTGTCTTCAGCATGGATGGCGACATCGCACCGCTGCGCGCGTTGTCGCTTGTGGCACGCCTGCAGCAGGCGCTGTTCTACGTCGATGACGCACACGGTGTAGGCGTGGTCGGTGATGGCCGCGGCGCCGTCGCGGCCGCTGGTCTGGGCGTGGACGATGTGCCGCTGCAGCTGGTCACGCTGGGCAAGGCGCTGGGCGGTTCCGGCGCACTGGTACTGGGCCGCGACGACCTGATCGAGCACCTGGCCGAAACCGCACGCCCCTACATCTACACCACCGCAGTGCCACCGGCGATGGCCGCTGCCGCACTGGAAGCGGTACGCCTGGCGCGCCGTGACCACTGGCGCCGTTCCAAGCTGGCCGACCTGATCGCGCTGTTCCGCAGCGAAGCCCGTCGCCATGGGCTGGACCTGATGGCCTCGGATACACCGATCCAACCGCTGCTGTGCGGTGATGACCACGCGGCCGTGGCGATGTCCACGACGCTGGAACAGGCCGGCTGGCTGGTCGGTGCGATCCGCCCGCCGACGGTGCCGGAAGGCAAGGCGCGGCTGCGCGTCACGCTGTCCGCACTGCATACGCCGGAACAGGTGCGCGGCCTGGTCGAGGCCATCGCCAGCGCGCGCGACCGCGTGACCCTGGCCGCGCGTGAAGCCGCGCCACCGCCGCTGCCCGCTTTTGCCTGAGTTCCGTGTAGTTCCCCATGCATATTGAAGTCACCGGCCGCGGGCCGGACCTGGTTCTGATCCACGGCTGGGCCCTGCAGGGCGGCGTGTTCGCACCGCTGGTGCAGCGCCTGGCGGACCGGTTCACCCTGCACCTGGTCGACCTTCCCGGCCATGGCCACAGCCGCGACGACACCACGCCGCTGCGCCTGCCGTTCGTGGTCAACGCGATTGCTGCGGCCACGCCACCGGCAGTGTGGTGCGGCTGGTCGCTGGGCGGATTGTTCGCGCTGCACGCGGCGGCGACGCTGCCGAAGGTGCGTGGGCTGGCGATGATCGCCGCCACACCGCGCTTCGTACGTGGCGAAGATTGGCCGCACGCGGTGGAACCGGCAGTGTTCGAGCAGTTCGGGCGCGAACTGGCCACCGATTTTGCCGGCACCCTGGAACGCTTCCTGGCGCTGGACGTGATGGGCTCGGCGCATGCCCGCGAGGAGCTGCGCACATTGCGACAGCGCCTGGTCGAGCGCGGTGCGCCCACCGAACGCGCGCTGCTGGAGGGCCTGCGGCTGCTGGAAAGCACCGACCTGCGTGGCGCGCTGCCGACGCTGGGCAAGCCCAGCCTGTGGATCGCCGGCCAGCGTGACCGGCTGGTTTCGCCAGCAGCGATGCAGGCCGCTGCAGCGCTGGCCCCGGGCGGACAGGCGCTGACCATCGCCCATGGCGGCCACGCGCCCTTCCTCGGCCATGCCGATGAGGTGGCCACCGCGTTGCAACACTTCGTTGCCGGCCTGTCACCGGCCGATGGCGGACAATGAGCGCCTTCCGAATTCCGCAGGACTGACGCATGGATCTGGGTATCAATGGCCGCTGGGCACTGGTCTGCGGCGCAAGCAAGGGGCTGGGGCTGGGCTGCGCGCGTGCGCTGGTGCGCGAGGGCGTCAACGTGGTGATCGTGGCTCGTGGCGAAACGGCGCTGCAGCAGGCTGCCGAGGAGCTGCGCGCGCTGTCCGGCGCCGCTGAAGTACGCGCGGTCTCCGCCGACGTCACCACCGAGGCCGGTCGTACCGCGGCGCTGGCCGCGTGCCCGCAGGTGGACATTCTGGTCAACAACGCCGGTGGCCCGCCGCCCGGTGACTTCCGCAATTTCGAACGCGACGACTGGATCGCTGCGCTGGACGCCAACATGCTGGCGCCGATCGCGCTGATCCGCGCCACCGTCGACGCGATGATCGAGCGCAGCTTCGGCCGCATCGTCAACATCACCTCATCGGCGGTGAAAGCCCCGATCGACATCCTGGCGCTGTCCAATGGCGCGCGCAGTGGCCTGACCGGCTTCGTCGCCGGCCTGTCGCGCCGCACCGTGGCCCACAACGTCACCATCAACAACCTGCTGCCCGGCCAGTTCGACACCGACCGCCTGCGTGCCAACTTCGCCCACAGTGCCGGCAAGGACGGCGATGCTGGCGAAGTGGCCGAACGCCGCCGCCAGCAGATCCCCGCCGGCCGCTTCGGCACGCCGGATGAGTTCGGCGCCGCCTGCGCCTTCCTGTGCAGCGCACAGGCCGGTTACCTCACCGGGCAGAACCTGCTGATCGATGGCGGCGCCTACCCCGGTACGTTCTAAGAGACTCCTGCAATGCCGTCCCACTTCGATGCCCGCCATGTCCGCCGCGCGTTCGCCCGCGCCGCCAACAGCTACGATGCCGCCGCCGCCCTGCAGCGCGAGGTGCAGTCGCGGCTGATCGAATCGCTGGACTACCTGGAGGCGCGCAAGCCCGAGGTAGTGCTGGATATCGGCGCCGGTACCGGTCATGCCAGCTCGCTGATGAAGAAGCGCTGGCCGAAGGCGCAGGTGATCGCGCTGGACGTGGCGCTGCCGATGCTGGACCAGGCCAAGCGCCAGGCTGGCTGGTGGAAGCCGTTCCAGCGCCTGTGCGGCGACGCCGCCGCGCTGCCGCTGGCCGACAACAGCGTGGACGTGATCTTCAGCAACCTGTGCCTGCAGTGGGTGGACGACCTGCCGGCGGTGTTCGCCGGGTTCCGCCGCGTACTCAAACCAGGCGGCCTGCTGGTGTGCTCGACCTTCGGCCCGGAAACCCTGATCGAACTCAACGAGGCATTCGCCGCTGCCGATGACCGCCCGCACGTGAGCCGCTTCGCGCAGATCGCCCAGTTCGGCGATGCGCTGATGATGGCCGGCTTCCGCGACCCGGTGCTGGACCGCGACCTGTTCACCCTGACCTACGACGACCTGCCCTCGCTGATGCGCGAACTGCGTGCGATGGGCGCAACGAATGCCCGCGTCGACCGCCGCCACACGCTGACCGGGCGTGGCCGCTTCGCTGCTGCTGCGGCCGCCTACGAGCCGATGCGCCGCGCCGACGGCAAGCTGCCGAGCAGCTGGGAAGTGATCTATGCCCACGCCTGGGCGCCGGACCCGGGCGCGCCGATCCGCGAAGGTGGGCATGACGTGGCATCGGTACCGGTGTCGGCGATTCCGATCCGGCGCAGGCAGACCTGATCGTCCGGTAGTGCCGGCCGCTGGCCGGCAATCTCATGATTCCATGCTGGACATCTGCCGGCCAGCGGCCGGCACTACCGCATTCCACGCCGTACGCGAATCGCACTGGTAGGTGCCAACCTTGGTTGGCACAGCACGCCAGATCGCGTTGCGGCCGGCATTGTGCCAACCAAGGTTGGCACCCACCCAAAACAGGCTTCCGCCTCAGGTATTGGCCGGCGAACTCAGCGGCGGGCGCACCAGATCGCGGTGGAAGAAGTAGATCTCCTGCACCAGGAAGCGCCAGCTGGTGTGGAAGCTGCGGAAGCGCGTGCTGGGCGTGGACGAGGCCAGCGCGTCGATCCCCAGTGCCTTGCTCAGTCGCAGCGCGCGCGCCATGTGCAGCGGGTCACTGACAATGATCACCCGGTGCAGGTCACGCTGCTCCATCAACCGCTTGGCTTCGACCAAGTTCTGGACGGTGTTGCGCGAGGCGGTCTCGATCAGGATCGCATCGTCCGGGATGCCGTGCTTGAGCGCATAGCGCCGCGCCACCTGTGATTCGGAAAAGCGTGCACCGGTGCCGCCATAGCCACCGGTGAAGATCAGCAGCGGCGCGTAGCGGGCCTCGTACAAGTCCAGGCCGTGGCGGATGCGCTCTTCGAACACCGGTGATGGCTTGGCGTCATAGGCCGCCGCACCAAGCACGATGATGGCGTCGGCCTTGGCGGCCTGGTCGCGTTCACCAACCCACACGATCCACGCGGTCACGCCCAGCAGCCAGATCACCAGCAGGACAAACAGCCGCCACAGCCAGCCCAGCAGGCCGGTGCGATGCCGCTGCCGGTCGCGGCTCACGGCGCCCCCCAGCGCAGCGCTGGCAGGTCGACGTTGCCACCGGACAGCACCAGCCCGACGCGCAGCCCTGCAAAGCGCTCAGGTTGCGCCAGCACTGCGGCCAGCACGGTGGCCGAGGACGGTTCGACCACCTGCTTGAGGACCTCCCACAACAGGCGCATCGCGGCCATTGTCGACGCGTCGTCGACCACGATCACCTCGGCGCCGGCCGCGCGCAGCAGCGCGAAGTTGGGCGCGCCGATCAGCGTGCGCAGGCCATCGCAGATGGTGTCCGGGGTGAACGCGCCCAGACGCTCGCCTGCAGCCAGCGAGCGCGCGGTGTCATCGGCGCCGGCCGGTTCGGCCAGCACCAGCCGGGTCTGCGGGCTGGCGTGCTGCAGGGCCAGCGCAGTGCCGGTGGCCAGGCCGCCGCCGCCCACCGGCACCACCAGCACGTCGAACGGGCCGTCGCTGTGCAGCAGTTCCAGGGCAGCGGTGCCTTGTCCGGCCATCACCGCCGGGTCGGTATAGGGATGGACCAGGGTTGCGCCGGTATCAGCCTGTACCTTGGCGCAGGTGGCTTCACGGTCGGCGATGGTCGGCGGGCAGTGCCAGAGCGTGGCGCCATGCCGGGCAATATTGGCCAGCTTGGCCGCCACCGCGCCTTCCGGCACCACCACATGGCAGGGAATGCCCCGGGTGCGCGCGGCCAGCGCCAGCGCGGCGCCATGGTTTCCCGAGGAATGGGTCACCACGCCGGCACCGGCGCGACCGGCATCCAGCGACCACACCGCATTGCAGGCACCGCGGAACTTGAACGCACCACCGCGCTGCAGGTGCTCGGCCTTGAAGGCCAGCTGTGCCCCGGCCAGCGCATCGAGCGTGTGCGAGCGCAGCACCGGGGTCACGCTGGCATGCGGGGCGATCCTCGCGGCAGCAAGCAGGACGTCGTCGGCGCGGGGCAACAGTGAATCGCTCATGACGCAAGATTAACGTATGCCCCCGCGCTGGCGACCGGGGCACAGGTCATGCCAGCATGCGGACCTTCACCTCCATTCATCCTGGCCGGTGGAATTAAGGGTCGATTCAATGCCCGCGCACGAAGCTGACTGCACACCCGTCCTCTGGGGGGACCCACCATGAAAACGCGCTTGATGCTTGCCGGTGGCCTGATGCTGGCCCTGACCGGCTGCACCACCTACGACTACGTCGGCGGTGGCCGCGGTGGCGGCTACTACCACGGTGCGCCGTCGGTGGAATACCGCTACCCGGCCGGCTATCCCTACAACTCCGGCTACCCGTACTACGGCGGCTATGGCGGTTACTACGGTGGCTACGGCAATCCGTACTACTCGCGCCCGATCTACCGCCCGCCGCACAATCACCGCCCGCCGCCGCGTCCGGGCAATGGCGGCGAGAACCGTCCGCCGCCGTCGCGCCCGTCCTACAACGGGGGTTCGCCGTGGCGGAACATGGATTCGATGCGACGCCCGCCGCAGTCCAACGTGCAGCCGTCGGCGCCCCCGCCGCAGTCCCGTCCGGCGCCGGCGCCAAGCGCACCGAGGATGAACGGTTCCCCCTGGCGCAACATGGATCGTGGGACGCAGCGCACAGTTGAGCGCTGAACCGTCTTGCATTTCACACGGTCTAAGCCGCAATCTACGGGGATGGTGACGGCCCGCGTCACAAAGTGACAAAAACGACACGGGCCGCCGCAAAAAGCTCTACGTCGATATCCGACAGGAACATCTGGATCCCCCCTGTTCCGGCCCTGTCGGATGTCGGCACCTCTGAAAGCAGACGGCCCCGCAATGCGGGGCCGTTTGTTTTGACGGGTCGCCAACCGGCGACAGCCCCGGCTTCAGTAGATCCATGCCATGCGTGGATGGAGCTTTCCCGGTAACCCCAAAAAAACAGGGCCGGACAGTCCCCCGACTGCCGGCCCCCTGCTCCCCCACCGTGCGCCTGTACCGGCCCCTGTTCCAATTCCGGTCACGGGCGCCTACGGCGCCAGCCACGGTGGGTGCTATTGGGTTATCTGCAAAAATCCTGCCAACTTTAGGGCTGATTTCGACGCCAGGCACCTGGCGACGACGTCCCGGCCCGGAATGGCGCTAAAATCGCCACCCCGGCGCCGCCCCCGGCCGCGCCCGCATCCAGCTGAACAGCACCCATGAACCCGTCCTTCCATCGTTACGACGTCATCGTCATCGGCGGTGGCCACGCTGGCACCGAAGCCGCGCTGGCCGCGGCCCGCACCGGCGTGCGCACCCTGCTGCTGACCCACAACATCGAGACGGTGGGCGCGATGAGCTGCAACCCGGCCATCGGCGGCATCGGCAAGGGCCACCTGGTCAAGGAAATCGACGCCCTTGGCGGTGCGATGGCGCATGCCGCCGACCGCGCCGGCATCCAGTGGCGCACGCTCAACGCCTCCAAGGGTCCGGCCGTGCGTGCCACCCGCTGCCAGGCCGACCGCAACCTGTACCGCATGGCGATCCGCGCCATTGTCGAAGGCCAGGCCAACCTGACCGTGTTCCAGGCCGCAGTAGACGATCTGGTGATCGAGGGTGACGCCGTGCGCGGGGTCATCACCCAGACCGGCCTGCGCTTCGACGCCGAAGCGGTGGTGCTGACCGCCGGCACCTTCCTGGCCGGCAAGATCCATGTCGGGCCGACCCAGTACGCCGCCGGCCGCATGGGCGACCCGCCGGCCACCACGCTGGCCGCGCGCCTGCGCGAGCGCCCGTTCCAGGTCGACCGCCTGAAGACCGGTACGCCGCCGCGCATCGATGGCCGCTCGCTGGACTACAGCGTGATGGACGAGCAGCCCGGCGATACGCCGCGGCCGGTGATGTCCTTCCTCGGCTCGGTGGACGAGCATCCGCAGCAGGTCAGCTGCTGGATCACCCACACCACCGAACAGACCCACCAGATCATCCGCGACGCGCTGCATCGCTCGCCGCTGTACAGCGGCCAGATCGAAGGTATCGGCCCGCGCTACTGCCCGTCCATCGAGGACAAGGTGGTGCGCTTCGCCGAGAAGGCCAGCCACCAGATCTTCGTCGAACCCGAAGGCCTGGGCATCGTCGAGATCTACCCCAACGGCATCTCCACCTCGCTGCCGTTCGACGTGCAGCTGGAGATGGTGCGCAGCATCCGCGGGTTCGAGAACGCGCACATCACCCGCCCCGGCTATGCGATCGAGTACGACTTCTTCGATCCGCGCGGCCTGAAGGCGTCGCTGGAAACCAAGCTGGTCAACGGCCTGTTCTTCGCCGGCCAGATCAACGGTACTACCGGCTATGAAGAAGCGGCCGCGCAGGGCCTGCTGGCCGGCCTCAACGCCGCGCGCCAGGTGCGCGGGCTGGAGGGCTGGTGCCCGCGCCGCGACGAGGCGTACCTGGGCGTGCTGGTGGATGACCTGATCACCCACGGCACCAACGAGCCGTACCGCATGTTCACCAGCCGCGCCGAGTACCGGCTGCAGCTGCGCGAAGACAACGCCGACCAGCGCCTGACCCCGGTCGGCCGCGGGATGGGCCTGGTCGATGATCGTCGCTGGAGCGCATTCGAGACCAAGCAGGCGGCGGTGGACGCCGAGCGCGCGCGACTGGGCGCGCTTTGGGCGACCCCGGCCAATGCGCTGGGCCGCGAAGTGAACGAAACGCTGGGCGTGGCGGTCAGCCGCGAAACCAACGTACTGGACCTGATCAAGCGCCCCGAGCTGGATTACGCCAAGCTGATGCAGGTGCCCTCGCTGGGCCCGGCGGTGACCGACGGCAAGGTGGCCGAGCAGGTGGAGATCGGCGTGAAGTACGCCGGTTACCTGGATCGCCAGCGCGAGGAGATCGAGCGCCAGCAGCGGCATGAGGCCACGCCGATCGCTGAGGCCTTCGATTACGCGACCGTGCGCGGGCTGTCGGCCGAAGCACTGCAGAAGCTGGAGCGCGTGCGGCCGCAGACCATCGGTCAGGCGCAGCGCATCCCGGGCATGACCCCCGCGGCGATCTCGCTGCTGCTGGTGCACCTGGAGCGCGCACGCCGCGGCCGCGTGGCGTAAGCGGTCGCACCTGCTTCTGGTGGCTGCCGACCTTGGTCGGCACGAATCATCTGATCGCATGCTTCCGTGCCGACCAAGGTCGGCACCCACCGGAGCGGAAGACGCACACACCCGCGCAGGCGCGTTACCGTGCGTCGGCGCCACCTCCCAGCACCTTGAACAACGTCACCCGGTTGCCCGCCTCCTGCTGCTGCAACGCAATCAGGTCCTGCTGCGCGGCATACAGGCTGCGCTGTGCATCCAGCGCCTGCAGATAGCCGTCCAGCCCGGTGCGGTAACGCACATCGGCCAGCGTGTAGCTGCGCTGGCTGGCGGCGACCAGTGCACGCTGCGCTTCCATTTGCGCAACCAGGTGATCACGCGTGGCCAGCGCATCGGCCACTTCGCTGAAGGCCTGCTGGATTGCCTTCTCGTACTGGGCGATGCCAATGTCCTTGCCGATCTTCGAGGCATCCAGAGAGGCCTTCAACGCGCCGGCGTGGAAGATCGGCGCAGTGATGCTGGGTGCGAACGACCAACCGCGGGTACCGGCCGAGAACAGCGTCGACAACACGGTGGAACTGTGGCCGTAGTTGGCGGTCAGCGTCAGCGTCGGGAAGAACGCGGCGCGCGCAGCGCCGATATCGGCATTGGCCGCCTGCAGTGCGTGCTCGGCGGACAGCACGTCCGGGCGCTGCAGCAGCACGCTTGAGGGAAGGTTGGCCGGCAGCGGTGCCAGCGCCACGGTGCCATCCAGCGCCTGCGCGCTGGGCAGCAACGCCGCGTCAAGCGGAGCGCCCACCAGCAACTGCAGCGCATCACGATCCTGCGCCTGCTGGGTCTGCAGCCTGGCCAGCGCAGCGCGCGCGGCTTCCACGCTGGTCTGCACCTGCGACAGGTCCAGGCCCGAGGCCAACCCCTGTGCGTGGCGGGCCTCGGTGCGCTGCAGGGTCTGCTGCTGGCTGTCCAGGGTCTGCCGGGTGAACGCCAGAGACTGCTCGTCCGCCGCCAGCGCCAGCCACGCCGTCGCCACTTCGGCCACCAGGCTGGTGCGCGCGGCGCGCTGGTTCTCGGCGCTGGCCAGCCAGTTCTGCAGCGCCTCGTTCTTCAGACTGCGGATGCGCCCGAACAAGTCCAGTTCCCAGCTGCTGATACCCACCTGCACCGCATCGGATTCGGTCACCTGAGTGGTACCGGTCTCGCTGTTGGCATCACTCACCCGCGAGCGGGTGACGCTGCCGCTGGCATCCACCGATGGCAGCAGCGCCGCGCGCTGGATGCGGTATTGCGCGCGTTCCTTCTCCACCTGCAGCACCGCCACGCGCAGGTCGCGGTTGTTCTGCAGTGCCAGCGCGATGACCTGCTGCAGGCGCGGCTCCAGGAACACTTCGCGCCAGGCCGGCATCGCCAATGCCGGCCCGGCCTCGCCCGTTGCGGCATTGTCGAACTGTGCCGGCACCGGTGCTTCGGGCAGCTGGTAGTGCGGGGCCATGCTCACGCAGCCGCCCAGCACGGTGGTCATCGTTGCGGCCGCCAGGGCGCGCAGCAGCATCAGCTTCATGGGCTTGCCTCCGTGGCAGTGGCTTCGGCCGGCGCACGGCCCGGGAACATGCGGCGCACCAGCAGATAGAACAACGGCACGAAGAACATGCCCAGCACCATCGAGGCGACCGTACCGCCGGCCACGCCGGTACCCAGCGAACGGCGCGCGGCCGAACCGGCGCCAGTGGCGAATACCAGCGGCAACACGCCCATCAGGAACGCCAGCGAGGTCATCACGATCGGCCGCAACCGCAGATAGACCGCCTGCAGGATCGCTTCGCGGGTGCTCTTGCCCTGCTGTTCGAGGATGCGCGCGAACTCGACGATCAGGATGCCGTTCTTCGCTGCCAGACCAATCGTGGTCAGCAGGCCGACCTGGAAGTACACGTCGTTGTTGAGGCCACGCAGGTTCATCATCAGCACGGCACCGAACACGCCCACCGGCACCGCCAGCATCACCGCGAACGGCACCGCCCAGCTTTCATACAGCGCGGCCAGGCACAGGAACACGAACAGCAGCGAGATGGCGTACAGCATGGGCGCCTGGTTGCCTGACAGCTGCTCCTGGTAGGCCATGTCCGACCAGGCATGGCTGAAGCCTTCCGGCAGTGTGTCGGCCAGGCGCGCGATCTCGGCCATCGCCTCGCCAGAGCTGACGCCGGGCGCCGGCTGGCCGGTGATTTCCATCGCCGATACGCCGTTGTAGCGCTGCAGCGCGGCCGGCGCGCTGGTCCAGTGGCTGCTGACCAGCGACGACAGCGGCACCATCTGGCCGGCCTGGTTGCGCACGCTCCAGCGCTCGATGTCCTGCGGCTGCATGCGTGCTTCAGCGGTGCCCTGGATGAACACCTTCTTGATGCGGCCCTTGTAGATGAAGTTGTTGACGAAGTCGCCGCCCAGCGCCGCGTTCAAGGTGTCATTGATGTCCTGCGGATTCACGCCCATGGCCTGCGCCTTGGCGTCGTCCACCTTCACGGCGTACACCGGCGCGTCCTCCAGGCTGGCATAACGCACGTTGACCAGCTTCGGATCCTTGGCGGCCTCCTTCAGCAGCGTGTTGCGCGCGGCCACGGCGGCGGCATGGCCGGCACCGCCTTCGTCCTGCAGTTCCAGGGTGAAACCACCGGCATCGCCCAGGCCGAGGATGGCCGGTGGCGAGGTGATGAACACCTGCGCATCGGGCACGCTGGCCATGGCTGCGGTCAGCCGCGCGGCGATGGTATCGGCATCGTCCTTGCGGTCATCCCAATCCTTGAGCCGGATGAAGGCCTGGCCGACGTTCTGGCCGCTGCCGGTAACACTGAAACCGGCAGTTGCCTGGATCGACAGCACACTGTTGTCCTTCACTGCGGCGGCACTAAGGCGATCCATCACCGCGCGGGTCTGCTCCAGGGTGGAACCGGCCGGCAGCTTCACCAGCGCGTTGAGCATGCCCTGGTCCTCATCGGGCAGGAACGCGCCCGGCAGGTGCCACAGCAGCAGGCCGGTGGCCACGCTCAGCACCAGGTAGAACAGCACGCCCAGCGCGCGCCGGCCGAGGAAACCATCGACGCGATGGCGCAGGCCATTGGAGGTGCGCTCGAAGCGGTGGTTGAACCAGATGAAGAACTTGCCCAGCAGGCTCGGCTCGCCGCCGTGGTCACCATGTGGGTGGCCGCCCTTGGGAATCTGATGCAGGATGCTGCCGCACAGCGCCGGCGTGATGGTCATCGCCACCAGCACCGACAGGATCATCGCAGCAGCGATCGTGACCGAGAACTGGCGATAGATCACGCCGGTGACACCGCTGAAGAACGCCATCGGCAGGAACACCGCGGTGAGCACCAGCACGATGCCGACCAGCGCACCGGTGATCTGGCCCATTGCCTTCAGCGTGGCCGGCTTCGGTGCCAGCCCTTCGAAGGTCATCACCCGCTCCACGTTCTCCACCACCACGATGGCATCGTCCACCAGCAGGCCGATGGCCAGCACCAGCGCGAACATGGTCAGTGTGTTGATCGAATAGCCGAATGCGGCCAGCACGCCGAACGTGCCCAGCAGCACCACCGGCACCGCGATGGTCGGGATCAGCGTGGCCCGCCAGTTCTGCAGGAACAGGTACATCACCAGCACGACCAGTGCGATTGCCTCGATCAGGGTGATCACCACTTCCTTCAGCGAGATGGTCACGAACGGCGTGGTGGTGAATGCCACGTGGGCGGTGTAGCCATGCGGCCAGTACTTCTGCAGCTGCTGAAGCCGTGCATCGATGGCCTTGGAGACGGCGATCGCGTTCGCACCGGCATTGAGTTCAATGCCCAGCGAGGCCGACGGCTTGCCGTTGAAGGTGCTGATGCTGTCGTAGCTCTCCGGGCCCAGGCCAATCGTCGCCACGTCGCCCAGATGCACCACGCTGCCATTGGCATCGGCCTTGAGTACCACCTGCGCGAACTGCTCGGGCGTGTGCAGGCGGCTGCGCGCGGTCACCGTGGCGTCCAGCTGCTGGCCCTTCAGCGCCGGCTGGCCACCCAGTTCACCGGCCGACACGTCGGTATTCTGCGCCTGCAGTGCGGTTTCGATGTCCGACGGCATCAGCGCGTACTGGCGCATCTTCTCCGGGTCCAGCCAGATACGCATCGCGTATTCCTGGCCGATCGGCTGGATGTTGCCGACGCCGCTGACACGGCTGATCTGGTCGTCGATGCGCGCTTCCATGAAGTTGGCGACATCAAAGTTGTCCATGCTGCCGTCTTCGCTGGTGAACGACAGCACCTCGAAGATCGAACCACTGGACTTGGTGATGGTCAGGCCGTTCTGCTGCACCGCCTGCGGCAGCGTCGCCATAGCCGCCTGCAGCTGGTTCTGCACCTGCACCTGTGCAGTGTCCGGATTGGTACCGGTAGCGAACACCAGGTTGACCTGCGCCGAGCCGTCCGAGGCGCTGGTGGAGGTCATGTACATCAGGTGGTCCAGGCTCTGCTGGGACTGCTCGATGACCTGGGTGACCGCGTTTTCCACGGTCTGTGACGAGGCGCCGGTGTAGGTGGCGCGGATGGTGATGGTGGGCGGGGCGATCTGCGGGTAGCGGTCCACCGGCAGGATCAGGATCGCGAGCAGGCCGAGCAGGCTGACCGCGATGGCGATCACCCAGGCAAAGATCGGCCGGTCGATGAAGAAGCGAACCATGCGCGGCGGGCCTCAGTGCGACTTTTCGTCGGTGTTGCCGTTCGGGTCGATCGCCGGCATGGCGGCCAGCTGCGCGGTGGTGGCTGCGACCGCCTTCACCTGCTGGCCGAGCGCTACCGCACTGCCGTTGCTGACGATTACCCGCTCACCGGCTTTCAGGCCCTGCATGATCTGCCACTGGTTGCCCACCACCTGGCCGGTACTGACCCGGCGCTCGACCACGTGGTCCTTGGCATCGAGCAGGCGCAGCAGCGGCTCGCCGCGTTCATTGCGCAGCACCGCCTTCTGCGGCACCAGCAGGGCACGCGCATCGGTGGCCATCGGCAGCACCGCCTTCAGGTACATGCCCGGCAGCAGCAGACCGTCCGGGTTCGGAATGACCGCGCGCAACACCACATTGCCGGTACCCGGATCGACCGCGCTACCGACAAACTCCAGCGTGCCTTCATGGGCATAGGTGCTGCCGTCCTCCAGCAGCACCTTCACCTGCGCCTTGCCGTCGATGGCCTTCACCAGGCCGGCATCAAGCTGCTTGCGCAGTGCCAGCATCTGCGTGCTGGACTGAGTGACATCCAGGTACACCGGGTCCAACCGCTGGATGGTCGCCAGCGCCGCTTCCTGTCCTGCAGCGACCAGCGCGCCGGCAGTGACGCTGGAGGTGCCGATGCGGCCCGCGATCGGTGCGGTCACCCGGGTGTAGTCGAGGTTGATGCGGGCGGCCTGCAGCGCAGCGCGCGCGGCGATCACATTGGCCTGTGCCTGCTTCAGCGCCGAGGTGGCATCGTCGGCGTCCTGCTTGCTGGCCGCATCCAGGCCCAGCAGCGTGCGGGTGCGCTCGGCCTTCGGCTGCGCCGACAGCACGGTGGCCTCGGCCTGCGCCAGCTGGCCACGCGCGGTATCGAAGGCGGCCTGGTACGGCGCCGGATCGACCTGGTACAGCAGCTGGCCGGCCTTGACCTGCTGGCCTTCGGTGAACAAACGCTGGCGGATCAACCCGCCGATCTGTGGCCGCACCTCGGACACCTCGAACGGCACCGCGCGACCGGGCAGGGTCTGCTGCAGCGCCAGCGGCTGCGCGCTGGCGGTAATGACGCCCACTTCAGGCGTGGCCGGGGCGTCGGTCCTGCCCGCCGTACAGGCCGCCAGGGACATCAGCAGGGGCAACAACAATGGATGGGGAGAGCGGGACAGCAGGCGCGGGAGTGACATGGGGGGCGTGGGGGCCTTGCGTTGACCCGTGCACGCTGCCGTGGAACTGTGCAGAGAATATGGAGAATCTGCGACCAGCTCAGCTGGCGCTTGCTTTCAGCGCCACATGCGCCGCTAATGGCCCCGCGATGGTGAAGATTCGACTCAAATTCGGCCTGACCGCGAAGACCTTCCTCGCGATCTTCACCGCCTGCCTGCTGGTGCTGGCAGTGAACGGCATTGCCAGCCGCGTGGCATTCCAGACCGGCTTCCTGGACTACCTCAACGACCAGGGCGACCTGCGCATGCAGCGCCTGATGCCACACCTGCAGCGCGAGTACAGCGCGCACAGTGGCTGGGAGCATCTGCGCGGTGACAGTGATCGCTGGGCGCGGCTGCTGCGTCCGGATCTGGCCCATGGGCATGAGGGCCCGGTGCCGCCGCTGTCCGACCAGACCGGCGTACCGTCGCGGCTGGGCCTGTTCGATGCGCAGCACCGGTTCGTGGCCGGCAACCCCGATGCCACCAGTGATGACGAGCCGCATCCGGTGCAGCTGGACGGGCACACCGTCGGCTGGCTGGGCATGGTGCCATTCCAGACGGTCATCGCCACCAACGATCTGAACTTCTACAACACCCAGGTGCGCGCCTGGTGGGTGATCGGCGTCGCCCTGCTGCTGGTGACGGTGCTGCTGGCCTGGTTGGTGTCGCGTGCGCTGCGCCAGCGCCTGGCCAAGCTGGCTGCGGCCACCCATCGGCTCGCTGCAGGCGACTATGCCACCCGCATCGAGCGCACCAGCGATGACGAGCTGGACGCACTGGTCAACGACTTCAACCGGATGGCACAGGCGCTGGACGATACCGAGCGCAACCGCCGCGCGTTCATCGCCGACATCTCGCACGAGCTGCGCACACCACTGGCGGTGGTGCGCGCCGAGCTGGAGGCGATCGAGGACGGCATCCGCCCGCTGGACCGCGCCAACCTCGGTGGCCTGCAGAGCGAGATCCGCCAGCTGGGCAAGCTGGTCGACGACCTGCACGATCTGTCGATGACCCAGTCTGGCGGCCTCGCCTACCGCTTCGCGCCGCTGGACCTGGTGGCGCTGCTGCGCAGCGAACTCAATGGCATGCGCGTGCGCTTCGCCAACGCAGGCCTGTCGCTGGAAGAAGATCTACCCGCCACACCGCTGCAGGTGTCCGGCGACGAGCGACGCCTGCAGCAGGTACTGGCCAACCTGCTGGAGAACGCGCTGCGCTACACCCATACCGGCGGCCGCGTGCATGTGCAGGCCGCGCGCGTGCCTGCAGGCGTGCAGCTGATCGTGGAAGACACCGCTCCGGGCGTACCGGCTGACAAGTGCGCGCTGCTGTTCGAGCGCTTCTACCGGGTGGAAAGCTCGCGCAACCGTGCCAGCGGTGGCAGCGGGTTGGGCCTGGCCATCAGCCACAACATCATCCTCGCCCACCACGGCCACATCCACGCCGAGCCCTCGCCACTGGGCGGCCTGCGCGTGGTCATCACCCTGCCGGAGCCTGCATGAGCACGTCCCCCGTCGCGCCCGCGAAGATACTGATCGTCGAGGACGAGCCGCGGTTGGCCTCGGTACTGCGCGACTACCTGGCCGCTGCCGGCATGGACAGCGAATGGGTGGATGACGGCGGCCAGGTGATCGAGGCGTTTGCGCGCTACCAGCCCGACCTGGTGCTGCTGGACCTGATGCTGCCGCAGCGCGATGGCGTGGACCTGTGCCGCGAACTGCGCGCCAGCAGCGACGTGCCGGTGATCATGGTCACTGCACGGGTGGAAGAGATCGACCGCCTGCTGGGCCTGGAGATCGGTGCCGACGACTACATCTGCAAGCCGTTCAGTCCGCGCGAAGTCGTCGCGCGGGTGGTAGCGGTGCTGCGCCGCTACCGCCCGGACCCGGGTGCACGCGCCAACGGCGGCCTGCATATCGACGAACCGGCGGCACGCGCCACCTGGAACGGCAAGGGCCTGGACCTGACGCCGGTGGAGTACCGCCTGCTGCGTACCCTGCTGGCCACGCCGGGCCGGATCTGGGCCCGCGACGAACTGCTCGACCGGCTGTACCTGGACCACCGCGTGGTGGTCGACCGTACCGTCGACAGCCACGTGCGCAACCTGCGCCGCAAGCTGGCCGATGCCGGCATGGAAGGCGAGCCAATCCGTTCGGTGTATGGCATGGGCTACAGCTACGAACCGTAGCGGGTAGTGCCGGCCGCTGGCCGGCAACCGCGCGGCACGCCTGGATTTCCGTGGTTGCCGGCCAGCGGCCGGCACTACCCGTGCGCACCACGCAGGTATCATCGTCGTGAACGCCCTGATTTCCGGAGACACCGATGAACCCGCTGCGCCCCTTCCGCGACAAGATGCCCGTCCTCGGCGAGCGCGTGTACATCGATCCGGCCTGCACCCTCATCGGTGACGTGGAACTGGCCGACGACGTGTCGGTGTGGCCGGGCACGGTCATCCGCGGCGACGTCAACCATGTGCGCATCGGTGCACGCACCAACGTGCAGGACGGCACCATCATCCACGTCAGCCACCACAGCCCGTACAACAAGGCCGGCTACCCGACCCTGATCGGCGAAGGCGTGACGGTCGGCCACGGCTGCATCATCCACGCCTGCACGATCGGCGATTACAGCCTGATCGGCATGGGTGCCTGCATCCTCGATGGCGCCCGCGTGGAGCGCCATGGCTTCGTCGGTGCCGGTGCGGTGATCGGCCCGGGCAAGGTGGTGGGTGAAGGTGAGCTGTGGGTGGGCAATCCGGCCCGTCCGGCACGCACGCTGAGCGACAAGGAGATCGAAGCGCTGCATTACTCAGCCGACCACTACGTGCGGCTGAAGGATGAATACCTGGGCTGAGCGGCCAACGCCGCCATGCGGCTCTGTTAAAGTCTGGGCCCGACCAGGACCTGTCGAGAACCCCATGCCTGTGGCTGCCTGCTGGAGAGGACTCCGGCGCCCACAACGAAGGCCATCGCGCTGATGGCCGCACCGATGCTCGATACCTACCGCGAGGTGGTGACGCCGGAGGGTGTGCCGCTGCAGTTGCCGGCGGCCGGCCCGGTGCCTCGGGCGATGGCCTGGCTGGTCGATCTCGGCGTGCGCATCGCGGTACTGGTGCTGATGTCGTTCCCGCTGGCGCTGCTGGACAAGTTCGGCACCGGGCTCTACCTGGCGCTGATGTTCCTGGTCTACTGGGCCTACCCGATCATCTGCGAAGCGCTGTGGGGCCGTACCCTGGGCAAGCGTGCGCTGGGCCTGCGCGTGCTCGCCCGCGATGGCGCGCCGGTGGGCTGGATGGCCGCGGTCACCCGCAACCTGCTGCGCACCGTGGACATGCTGCCGTTCGGCTATGCACTGGGCCTGATCAGCAGCCTGTTCGATCCGCATGGCCGTCGCCTCGGTGACCTGGTGGCAGGCACCGTGGTGGTGCACGCACCGGCGCTGTACCTGCCGCCACCGCCGACCATCGACAGCGTGCTGGCTCCGCCACAACCGTTGCGGCCGGAAGAGCAGGCGGCACTGATGGCCTTCGCCGAGCGCGCACCTCGACTGTCACCGGCGCGCCAGCAGGAGCTGGCCGGCATCGTCGAACCTCTGACCGGTACCCACGGCCAGATCGGTGTGCTGCGCCTGTACGCGATGGCCAACTGGCTGCTGGGCCGGCGATGAAGCAGGAACAGTTCGTCGCCCGCTACCAGCAGGAATGGCAGGACCTGGAGCAATGGTTGCTGCTGCGCGCTGGCGTGTCGCGCCGCACGCGCCGGAAGGCCAGTGGTCTGTCGCTGCACGACACCGCCTTCCCGCAGCGCTACCGGCGCCTGTGCCAGCAGCTGGCGCTGGCCCGTGAGCGCGGCTACAGCCCCCAGCTGGTGCAGCGCCTGCAGCAGTTGATGCAGCAGGGCCACAGCGTGCTGTACCGCACACCGCCGACGCGCTGGCGCGCGGCGCTGGAATTCCTGGTGGCCGACTTCCCGCTGCTGGTGCGCAGCCAGGCACGCAGCATGTGGGTGGCGCTGGCGATGTTCGCGCTGCCAGCGCTGGCCTGCTTCGTGCTGGCGCAGGTCCACCCGGACCTGATCCACATGCTGATGGACAACCGCCAGATCGCCGCGATGGAGCGCATGTACGACCCGGCCGCCGAACGCCTGGGCCGCGACAGCGGCACCGACTGGATGATGTTCGGCCACTACATCATGAACAACATCAGCATCGCCCTGCGCACCTTTGCCAGCGGCCTGCTGGCTGGGCTGGGCACGCTGCTGGTGCTGCTGTTCAACGGCGTGACCATTGGTGCGGTGGCCGGCCACCTGCAGCACATCGGCCATGGTGGCCCGTTCTGGCGCTTCGTGGTCGGCCATGGCGCGTTCGAGCTGACCGCGATCGTGATTGCCGGCGGCGCCGGCCTGCAGCTGGGCATGAAGCTGCTGGCACCGGGCCGGCGCAGCCGCCTGGATGCACTGGTCGACGGCGGCCGCATCGGCGCCCGGCTGTGCCTCGGCGTCGCCTTCATGCTGCTGGTCGCGGCCTTCATTGAAGCGTTCTGGTCATCGATCGCCGAAGTGCCGGCGTGGGGCAAGTTCAGCGTGGCCGGCGTGCTGTGGGCCGGCGTGCTGCTGTGGCTGTGGCGCGGCGGACGCGGAGGCAGCGATGCGCATTGACCACCTGGACGTGGTGCTGCGGGCGCGCAGCGGCTGGGAAGCCATGGAGCTGGGCAACGCCCTCGCCCGCCGGCACGCGCGTGCGGTGTGGGGCAGCTGGCTGCTGGCCAGCGCACCGCTGTTCGTGATCTTCAACGCGCTGGGCTGGTGGCTGGATGCGTTCGGCTGGGCCTGGCTGGCGATGTGGTGGTGCAAACCGCTGTTCGAACGCGCACCGCTGTACGTGCTGTCGCGCGGCATCTTCGGCGAGCCGGTCGGTGCGCTGTCAGCGCTGCGCGTCCAGCGTCACTGGGGCAACAGCGGTTTCTGGGGCTATCTGGGATGGCGCCGCTTCAGCGTGCTGCGCAGCCTGTGCCTGCCGGTGAACCTGCTGGAGGGCAACGCCCCCGACCAGCGTGGTCCACGTCGGCGCGCAGTGGCGGCCGGTGCCGCTGGCGCAGCACTGGTACTGACCGTGGCCTGCATGGCCTTCGAAGCGGCGCTGGTATCGGGAGCGATCGGCGCAGTGTTCATGTTCATGCCGCTGGAGCTGATGTCCGAATCCTGGCGCGCAGCGTGGGACATGATCGGCCGGGATACACCGGCGTGGGCGCGGCTGGGTTTCAACCTGGCGTGCTGGCTGGCCTCGGTGATGATCGGCCCGTTCTTCGTCGGTGGCGGCTTCGGCCTGTATCTGAACCGGCGCACGCAGATGGAAGCCTGGGACGTGGAAATTGCCCTGCGCCGCCTGCGCGATCGTCTGCTGCCGGCCGCATCGACGCTGGCCCTGCTGCTGTGCCTGGCGCTGCCACTGGTCTCCGCATCGGTGCATGCGCAGGACGCAGATGCCGGGCCGGAGCGTGTGCTGGGCAAACCCAGCGACGTCGGCGCCGATACGGACGACGACGAAGCCACGATCGACCCGGCCAACACCCCGGCAACGATCTTCGGCACCTCGCCGGTGGACACCGCCGGTTTCCGCCAGGCGGTGAACCGTGCCTATGAGGATCCGCTGCAGCGCCCGACCCGTCAGGTCACGCACTGGAAGCCGATCGAAAAGGCCGAGGAAAAGAAGAAGGAAGACAAATCGCTGCAGAGCGACAGCAGCAACAAGGGCGAGCGCAAGCCGCGCAAGGACGGCATCGCCTGGCTGGCACGGTTGGCCGAATGGGGCCTGTGGGGCCTGCTCGGCGTCCTGCTGCTGGTGCTGCTGCTGACCGCACGTCTGTGGCTGCCGTGGCTGCGCGGCAGCGGGCGGCGCAAGGCCGAGGCGGCACCGCAGGTGGTGGAGGAACAGGTGACGTTGCCGGTGGTGCTGCCGCCGGACGTCGCCACCCAGGCCGGCCTGTTGTGGGACCAGGGCCGGCCACGCCAGGCGCTGGCGCTGCTGTACCGTGCCAGCGTGCGTACCGTCGGCGAGCGCAGCGGCATCGCGTTGCCACCCGGCGCTACCGAAGCACAATGCCTGCGCGCATCGCGGCGCATGCCCGAAGCAGCCGACCGTGATCTTTTCGCGCGCATCGTGCGCATGTGGCAGTACGCCGCCTATGGTGGACGCCTGCCCAGCCGCAGCGATTTCGACGCGCTGGCCGAGACCCTGCGCCAGCAGTACCGGTGGCAGGCATGAGCCCGCGCCTGTTCTGGTCATTGCTGCTGGGCGTGCTGGTGCTGTTCGGCGTGCCGCTGACCATCCTCTACCTGCGCACGCACGAGCGGGTCACCGAAACGCTTCCGCTGCCGCCGCAGGGCGAAGCCGCCTACAACCCGCTGTACGTGCTGGGCCAGGCGCTGCGCGCCGACGGTATCGACGTGCACGCGCGGCCGCGGCTTGAGCTGCAGCAGATGGCGCTGGCGCCGCACGACACCGTGGTGCTGTTGCAGGACAGCAGCGAGCTGCCGGCACCCACCGTGAAGCAGCTGCTGGACTGGGTCGACCGTGGCGGCCATCTGCTGGTGCGCACGCCGCCGCCGGCCGAAGACGATGCCAGCAGCACGCAGGGGCCGCTGCTGGACCAGCTGGGCGTGGACAGCCTGTTCCAGCGCAGCGACTGCCAGCCATTCCACATCGACGACGACACCGGTCACAGCGAATTCTGCGGTGGCCGCCGCTTCACGCTTGGCTTTGCCGCCAAAGCGCAGGCTGAGCGACGCTGGGGTGGTGATCGCGATCTGGTGTTCGCGCGCCTGCGCCACGGACAGGGCAGGGTCAGCGTACTGGCCGACATGGAGTTCATGCGCGGCGATGTCGACTCGCCTGCAGCGCGCCTGGCGGCTACTGCCGGCAAGGCCAGCGACGGCCTGCATGATCCCGCCCACCGCGACCTGACCCGCTACCTGCTCGATCCGAACTACGGCAAGGGGGCGGTCTGGCTGGTCTATGCCAGTCAACCGCCATCGCTGTGGGCGCGCCTGTTCTACCAGGGCTGGCCGTTGTGGGTGCCTCTGCTGCTGGCTTTGCTGGGCTGGTTGTGGGGCCGCTCGCAGCGCTTCGGCAGCCTGCTGCCGTCGCCCGTGCTGGAACGCCGCTCGCTGCTGGAGCACGTGCGTGCCAGTGGCGAACTGCTGCTGCGCTTCGGTCACGGCACGCGCCTGTACGAGGCCGTGCTCGCGCTGTTCCTGCACCGCCTGCGCCTGCGCGCGCCGGTTGCCGCCGCACTCGACGGCGCGCCGCGCGATCAGGCCATCGCCGAGCTGCTGAAGTGGCCGCAAAGCCGCGTCGCCAGCGCGCTCTCCCCCCCTCCGCCGCACGATTCCTCCGCCCTGCGCGAGCGCATCCGCTTGCTGCTCCAGATGAGATCCCTGCTATGACCGAAGTCCCCGAGCTGCCGGCGGCCGCGAACGCCCGCCTGATCGAACGCGTCGATGCCATCCGCGACGCTATCGGCCACGCCTTCATCGGCCAGGCCGAGGTGCTTGACCAGATCCTGGTGGCCCTGCTCGCCGGCGGTCACGTGTTGATCGAGGGCGTACCCGGGCTGGGCAAGACCCTGCTGGTGCGCGCACTGGCACAGGCCCTGGAACTGGACTATGGCCGCGTGCAGTTCACCCCCGACCTGATGCCCAGCGACGTCAGCGGCCACGCCGTGTACGACCCGAAGAGCGAGAGCTTCAAGATCCGTCGCGGTCCGGTGTTCACCAACCTGCTGCTGGCCGACGAGATCAACCGCGCACCGGCCAAGACCCAGTCGGCGCTGCTGGAAGTGATGCAGGAAGGCCAGGTGACCATCGAAGGCAAGGCCTTCACCCTGGCGCCGCCGTTCATGGCACTGGCCACGCAGAACCCGCTGGAGCAGGAAGGCACCTACCCGCTGCCGGAAGCACAGCTGGACCGCTTCCTGCTGAAGGTCCTGATCGACTATCCGCAGCTGGAGGACGAGAAGCGCATGGTGACCGCGATCACCAGCGGCCGCGCCGCCAGCGATTTCGACCTGAGCAAGGTGCCGCGCGTGCTCGGTGCTGGTGAGCTGCTGGAACTGCAGCGTGCCACCGCAGCGATCACGGTTGACGACGAAGTGATCGACTACGCGGTTCGGATCGTGGCGGCGACGAGGCAGTGGCCGGGTATCGCGGTCGGCGCCGGCCCTCGTGGCAGCATCGCGCTGGTGCGTGCCTCGCGCGCGCAGGCGGTGCTGGCCGGTCGTGATTTCGTCACCCCGGATGATGTGCGCGACATCGCGCGCCCGGCGCTGCGCCACCGCATCGCGCTGGCACCGGAACTGCAGATTGAAGGCCAGGACACCGACGACGTGCTGGGCGCACTGCTGGCCAAGGTGGAAGCGCCGCGTCGATGAGACCGGCACCGCTGCTGCTGTTGCTGCTGCTGGCCTGGGCCGCGCTGGGCGGCCTGGTGCTCGGCGGCGTGCTGCCGCGCTGGAGCTGGGCGCTGGTGGCGCTGGCGATTGCCGTGCCGGCGTTGATGGATCTGTGGCGGCAGTCGCGGCGACCGTCGCCGCAGGTGCAACGCGAGCTGCCCGAGGCGCTGGCACTGGGCGTGCGTCGCGAAGCCGCGCTGCGCCTGCAGGCCGGACAATCGATGACGGTGCAGGTGTTCGACCTGGTGCCCGGCGGCTGGCCGCTGGAATCACTGCCGCAGCGCGTACGCCTGCAGGGCGGCAGTGCCTCCACCCTGCACTACCACCTGCAGCCGCTGCAGCGTGGGCATTTCCGCTTCGAAGGCGTGCACCTGCGCATGCGCTCGCCGTGGCGGCTGTGGTGGCAGCAACGCACCCTGCCACCATCGCTGGACGTGCGGGTCTATCCGAACTTCGTGCCGCTCACCCGGTTTGCGTTGTTCAGTGCCGACCAGGCCTCGCGGCTGGTCGGTGCGCACGTGAAGCGCCGCCGGGGTGAAGGCACCGACTTCCACCAGATGCGGGAGTACCGCATCGGCGACAGCCTGCGCCAGCTCGACTGGAAGGCCACCGCACGTGCGCGCAAGCTGATCTCGCGCGAGTACCAGGACGAGAAGAACCAGCAGCTGTTGCTGATGCTCGACAGTGGCCGGCGCATGCTGGCCAGCGAAGGCGGGCTCTCGCACTTCGACCACGCGTTGAACGCCTCGCTGGTGGTGGCCTACCTGGCGCTGCGCCAGGGCGATGCCGCCGGCCTGTTCGCTGCCGGTGGCGAACGCCGCTGGGTGGCGCCGCAGCGTGGCATGGGCACGGTCGAGCACCTGCTGCGCGCCAGCTACGACCTGCAGCCGCGCGCAGTCGCCACCGACTACCTGGCCGCCGCCACCGAGGTGTCGCTGCGCCAGCGCCGGCGGGCGCTGGTGATGCTGGTCAGCAACGTGCGCGACGAGGATATCGAGGACCTGCTGGCGGCGGTGCGCCTGCTGCAGCGCCGCCATCTGGTGTGCGTGGCCAGCCTGCGCGAACGCGAACTGGACGCTGCGCTGGAAGGTGACGTGCAGACCCTGGAGGACGCGACCCAGGCCGGTGCCGCTGCACTGTACCTGCAGCAGCGCGCGAAGGCGCATGAGGCACTGCGCAGCGAGAAGGTGATGGTGCTGGACGTGACCGCCGATGCCCTGCCTGCCGCACTGGTCGAGCGCTACCTGGCAGTGAAGCGCGAGGGGTTGCTCTGATCGATGGCGCCGGGCATGGCCCGGCGCTACCGACGCATTGCGCTGGTTCGCGGCCGCTCTGGTAGGTGCCAACCTTGGTTGGCACGAAACCCAAACCGCCGACCAAGGTCGGCCTCTACCCCTTGCGGTTGCCGGCCAGCGGCCGGCACTACCCCTGCAACGGCCGACGCATCGCTCTGGTGGGTGCCAACCTTGGTTGGCACGGAATCAACAGCGCCGACCAAGGTCGGCCACTACCTACAGCGGTTGTTCTACGACAGGCGTCGGTTGCCCACGCCGGCCCGGGGGGCGCCGCACCGCCATCAGACGTAGATCCGCGTTGGCGCCTCATCGACGATTGCGTGCGGCACGAAGCGCGCACTGTCGCGGGTGATCGCGCTGTCGTCCTCGCGGATGCCGATACCGCAGGCGTGGTCGCCGATCACCCAGCTGCCGATCAGCGGGTAACCGCCTTCGAAGCGGGTCAGCGGATGCGCACGCTGGATGATCGCCGGGCCGTCGTAGGGACCGTCACTGCGCTGGGTGCTGCCATCGGCCAGGTGCATCTCGATGTTGGCACCTTCGCGCGAGAACAGCGGCTTGCGTACCCAGCCCGAGGCCAGCGTGCTGCCGTCATCGAAATGCGCTTCCAGCAGGTTCGGATGGCCCACGTTGCGCTGCCACAGCAACGGCAGGATGCCCTTGTTGCTCAGCACCGCTTTCCACGCCGGCTCCAGCAGCTGCACGCCCGAGCCGGGCAGCGCACGACCGAATTCCTCGGCCATCAGGTCTTCCAGTGGATACAGCTTGAACAGCGTGCCGATCACCGAATCGTCCAGCGCGGTGAAGCGACCGTCCTCGGACAGACCGATATCCTCGACAGCGATCGCCTGGCCATGCAGGCCGGCCTGCGACGCACAGTCGCGCAGATAATCGACGGTGCCGCGGTCTTCTTCCGAACTGCCCACGGCGCTGAAATACAGCGGCGGCGGCAGCTGCGTGGCCAGTTCGCCGAAGCGTTCGACCAGCGCCTCATGGATCGCATTGAACTGGTCAGCATGCTGCGGCAGGCGACCGGCGTTGCGCTGGTCCTCCAGCCACTGCCACTGGAAGAAGCTGGCCTCGAACAGCGAGGTCGGCGTGTCGTAGTTCAGTTCGTACAGCTTGGCCGGGCCGGTGCCGTCATAGGCCAGGTCCAGGCGCCCGTACAGGTGTGGCTGGCGCTGGCGCCAGCTGTCGGCGATCCAGTCGCGGTAATGCGACGGAATCGACAGCTGGTCCATCAGGCGTTCGCTGCCGATGACATCACCGACCAGGTCCAGCGCCATCTGGTGCAGCTCGGCGCTGGGGTCTTCGATGTCCTGTTCGATCTGGCGCAGGGTGAAGGCGTAGTACGCGCTCTCATCCCAGTACGGCTGGCCGTCGATGGTGTGGAAGCGGAAACCCGCCTCTTCCGCGCGTGCCCGCCACTGGGCACGCTCGGCAATCCGGATACGCTGCATGGGTCGATCAGCCGCCGTAGCTGCCGCTGGTGCTGCGGCGCGCGCTGGTGTTGCCGAAGCCACCACGGCTGGCAGTGACCGCACGGTTCGGCTCGCTGGTGACCGGGGCGAGGCCAGCCTTGCCCGCGCCGATGCCGCTGGCGGT
This sequence comes from Stenotrophomonas sp. CCNWLW162, assembly GCF_037203745.1. Classification (NCBI taxonomy): domain Bacteria; kingdom Pseudomonadati; phylum Pseudomonadota; class Gammaproteobacteria; order Lysobacterales; family Lysobacteraceae; genus Stenotrophomonas; species Stenotrophomonas sp. CCNWLW162. The sequence continues at coordinate 697,271 of NZ_JBBCBL010000002.1, forward strand.
GTTCAGGCCACCGCTGCCGCCCGGTGCCGGACGCGCCCAGCCGGCGCTCTTGTCCTGGTAGGCCGGCGACGCCGCCGGCGCCTGCGGAGCGAGGCCACCGCGGTTGCTCAGCATCTGCGACATGAAGAAGCCCATCATCATCGGGCCGATGAACGAGGTGCCGGCCGAGGTGTGCTGCTGCACGCACTGTTCCGGCTTGTAGTCCTTCTCGCAGGCTTCCTTGCTGGCGTACTTCGGCGCGGCATCGGCGGCCTGCTTCTGCGCTTCCGCGAAGGCATTGCGGCACGACGACGGATCGCCGGTGGCCTCGGTGCAGGCCTCGACCGAGGTGTACAGGCCTTCCTGCACCTTCACCTCCGGCTCCTTCTGGCAGGCGGTGAACAGCAGCGGCGCAGCGCTCATCAGCAGCAGCGCGGTGGTGCGGGAACGTTTCATGGCCTCATGCCCTGTCGACGGATCAATGCCCCAATGATGCCAAATCCGGACCAGCAACCGGAATCGGCAAAGTCCGAAAGATGAACGGACTTTCATTTTCGTCGTTCCAATCAGGAATCGGGGTCGGATCCGGTCAGATCGCGGCCAACTGTCAAAGGCGGGGTGGGTCCGGTGGCAGGGGCGTGAGCGCCATGGGCGCGAGGCATGCCTCGGGCGGATTGGGCAGGACGCTCAACCCCGGTCTTGCCGTGTGCGCAGGGAAGCGCACACGAGCAAGGCGCGACCGAGGCTACATGGACGTACTTGCGCCGTCCCCTGCCACCGGACCCACCCCGCCATCCCACGGATAGCCCAGCTGTTGCTGTTGAGGTTGCCGGCCAGCGGCCGGCACTACCGCGGGTGCCGGGCGCAGCCCGGCCCGACCACCTCCGGTGGTTGCAGCAGCAACCGAAAAAATTGTCCATGATCGGGCGACCCCCACGTCGTACGGCCCGCCCGTTCCGCCAGCCATGCCCGAATACCGTTCCCGTACCTCCACCGCCGGCCGCAACATGGCCGGCGCCCGCGCCCTGTGGCGCGCCACCGGCATGAAGGACGGCGACTTCCACAAGCCGATCATCGCCATCGCCAACTCCTTCACCCAGTTCGTGCCCGGCCACGTACACCTGAAGGACCTCGGCCAGCTGGTCGCGCGCGAGATCGAAAAAGTCGGCGGCGTCGCCAAGGAATTCAACACGATCGCCGTGGACGATGGCATCGCCATGGGTCACGACGGCATGCTGTATTCGCTGCCCAGCCGCGAAATCATCGCCGACTCGGTGGAGTACATGGCCAACGCGCACTGCGCCGATGCGCTGGTGTGCATTTCCAACTGCGACAAGATCACCCCCGGCATGCTGATGGCCGCACTGCGCCTCAACATCCCGGTGGTGTTCGTCTCCGGCGGACCAATGGAAGCGGGCAAGACCAAACTGTCCGAGCACAAGCTGGACCTGGTCGATGCGATGGTGATCGCCGCGGACGAAACCGCCAGCGACGAAAAAGTGGCCGAGTTCGAGCGCAGTGCCTGCCCGACCTGCGGGTCGTGCTCGGGCATGTTCACCGCCAACTCGATGAACTGCCTGACCGAAGCGCTGGGCCTGTCGCTGCCCGGCAACGGCTCCACGCTGGCCACCCACGCCGACCGCGAACAACTGTTCCTGCGCGCCGGCCGCCTGATCGTCGAGCTGTGCCACCGCTGGTATGGCGGCGAAGACCCGACTGCGCTGCCGCGTGGCATCGCCACCCAGGCCGCGTTCGCCAATGCGATGACCCTGGACATTGCCATGGGCGGGTCCACCAATACCATCCTGCACCTGCTGGCCGCCGCGCAGGAAGCGGAAGTGGACTTTGACCTGACCCACATCGATGCACTGTCGCGGCGCGTGCCGCAGCTGTGCAAGGTGGCGCCGAACACGCCCAGGTACCACATGGAAGACGTGCACCGCGCCGGGGGCGTGTACGGCATCCTTGGTGAACTGGCGCGCGGTGGACTGCTGGATACCAGCGTACCGACCGTACATAGCCGCAGCCTGGCCGACGCCATCGCACGCTGGGACGTGGCGGTCAGCAGCGACTCGAACGTGCAGGACTTCTTCCGTGCCGGCCCGGCCGGCATCCCCACCCAGGTGGCCTTCAGCCAGGCCACACGCTGGCCGACGCTGGACGTGGACCGTGCCGAGGGCTGCATCCGCAGCGTCGAGCACGCCTATTCGGCCGAAGGCGGCCTGGCCGTGCTGCGTGGCAATCTGGCGGTGGACGGCTGCGTGGTGAAGACCGCCGGCGTGGACGAATCGATCCACGTGTTCGAAGGCAACGCGCGCGTCTACGAAAGCCAGGACGCGGCCGTGGCCGGCATCCTCGCCGACGAGGTGAAGGCCGGCGACGTGGTGGTCATCCGCTACGAAGGCCCGAAGGGTGGCCCCGGCATGCAGGAAATGCTGTACCCGACCAGCTACCTGAAATCGAAGGGCCTGGGCAAGCAGTGCGCACTGCTCACCGATGGGCGTTTCTCCGGCGGTACCTCGGGCCTGTCGATCGGCCACGTGTCGCCGGAAGCCGCCAGCGGCGGCACGATCGGCCTGGTGGAAGATGGCGACCGCATCCGCATCGACATCCCCGCCCGCCGCATCGATCTGCTGCTGGACGAAGCCACGCTGGCCCAGCGCCGCGCCGACGCCGATGCACGCGGCTGGAAACCGCGTGCGCCGCGCCCGCGCAAGGTCACCAGCGCGTTGAAGGCCTACGCCCTGCTCGCGACCAGCGCCGACAAGGGCGCCGTACGCAACACCGCCCTGCTCGGCGACTGATCTGTGTGCGGTAATGCCGGCCGCTGGCCGGCATCTGCACGATGCATCCGCGTACCAATGAGGTTGCCGGCCAGCGGCCGGCACTACCCATCCTGATCCGTTATGGTGTTCCAGGAAGTCACCAACACGGAGGTTGCGATGATGTTGCTTTCCTTTGCGCTGGCCGCTGCCATGGGCACGTCAGCCGAACCGCCCAAAGCCCCGGACTGCAGCTACGACCGCGATGCGATGCTGGCGATGGAACCGGATGCGTTCGATCAGGACATGGAAGGCGGCTGGCGCACGCTGGCCGACCGTGGCTGCCACCGCGAAGCCGCTGACCTTCTCGCCGCCTATGCTGCGTTGCCGAAGGCTGCAGGCAACTCCATGATTCTGTGGCATGAAGGCCAGATGCGTGCGGAGGCGGGCCAGTACCCGCAGGCGGTGGCGCTGATGCAGCGCACCTACAAGCCCACCGACACCGATCCCGGTTACTGGAACGCCTACGTGGACGGCACGATCGCGTTCCTGCAGCGCGATCGTGCGGCGCTGGAGAAAGCGCGTGCAAGGTTGATCGCGATTCCTGCCCCGGCGCAGATTGCCAGGGCGCTGAAGGATGGGCGCTATCACTTCACGACCGCCGGCGGGCAGAAGGTGGATGCGCCGTGGCCGCCGAACCTGGACGTGCTCGATGGCTTCCTGCGCTGCTTTGATCGCGATTACCACAATGCGATGGGCAACCAGTCCTGCCGGAATCCGGAGGGCGGTTGAGCGACAGAGTGCGTGGTGGGATCAGAGCCCTTCCTGCGGAAGGGATCCGACCCTGTGTCAGCCGATCACGCGCTTGAACGGCGGCAGCGCGTCGATGATGCGCTTGCCGTAGCGGCGGGTCAGCAGCCGCGAATCGAGAATGACCACGCGGCCGGTGTCGGTGGAGGTGCGGATCAGTCGGCCGGCGAACTGGGTCAACGTGCGCAGCGCATGCGGAATGGCGATCAGGTTGAACGCGTTAAGCCCGCGCCCCTCGAACCACTCGCTGAGCGTGGCGGTCTGCGGATCGGTCGGCACCGCGAATGGCACCTGGGTGATCACCACCGTGGTGCAGGCTTCGCCGGGCAGGTCGAGGCCTTCGCCGAACGAATTCAGCCCGAACAGCACCGAGCCTTCGCCCGCCGCCACGCGACGCAGGTGCTCGTCGATCAGCCGGGTCTTGGACATCTCGCCCTGCACCAGCACCCGCTTGCGGCGCGCGGCCGACATCAGCCCGGCCACCTTCTCCATCTTCCAGCGCGAGGTGAACAGCACCATCGAGCCCTTGGCCCAGTCCAGTTCGGTGTCGAGGTAACGCGCCACTTCGCGCGGGTGGCCTTCGCGGTCGTCCGGCGTGACCGGGAACTTCGGCACGATCAGCTCGGCCTGGTTGGGCAGGTCGAACGGCGACGACAGCGAGACCATCTCCGCCTCTTCGGGAATGCCGTTGTCGATCGCCAGCGACTGGAAATCGCCACCGCCGGTCAACGTCGCCGAGGTCATCACCACCGAGTCCACTTCATCCCACAGCAGTTTGCGCAGCACGTGCGCGGCCGACACCGGCGAGCCGTGCAGCACCAGGTCGCCATCGCGGGTGGCAGTCACCCAGCGCGCCATCGGCGGCGCGCCATCCTTGTCCTCGCGGCGCCACGCCTGCCACAGGTTGTACTGCTGCTCGATCATTTCCAGCGCCATGCCCAGGTTGCGCTGCAGGCGCTCGCGCGCGGCATCGTCCTGCTTGCCCTTGGCCACCTGCGCGGTGGCGGCATGCGCCCAGTTGTAGAGGCTGCGGGTGTCGTCGGCCAGCGCTTCGATCGGCTCGCGCCAGGCCTCGGGCAGGCGGCCGTTGGCGGCGCGCCACATCGGTTCCTCGTCGGCCGGTGCCGGCATCCATACCCGTTCGATGTGGTCGCGGAACGCACGCAGCTGCTTGGCCACGTTGCTGGCGACGTCGATCGCTTCGTTGGGCAGCAGGTTGCCCAGGCGGTCCTTGTCGACCGCGCGGTAGGCACCGGCAATCAGGATCTGCAGGCGGCCTGTGCGCTTGGCCATCTCGTCCAGCGCCAGGCTGGCCGCGCCCTGGTCGATCGCCACGTTGCCGATGTGATGACCTTCGTCCAGCACCAGCAGCATGTCCGACGGCGGTGCGATCAACGGCTGGCCGTTGTCGCTGTCGCCGATCGACAGCGCTGACAGCAGCAGCGCGTGGTTGGTGACCACGATCTGCGCGTCGCGCACCGTGTTGCGCGAACGCAGCACCGCGCATTGCGCCGAATAGGCGCAGCGGCGCCCGGCGCAACCCGAAGCCGGCGTGGTGATGCGACTGCGCAGGCCGGGGCTGATGGTCTCCGGCGCGTTGTCGATGTCGCCATCCCAGCTGCCACCGGTGAAGGCATCGGTCAGGCGCTTGGCGATATCCATCTCGATCGGCGCCAGTGGCCGGTCGAACAAGGGTGCGTCATCCTCGAACATGCCGCCCTGCGAGCCCTCGCCCTGCGCTTCGGCAGCATTGCGCGTGCACAGGTAGCGGGTACGGCCCTTGGCCAGCGCGACAGTCGCTTCCAGGCCGGTGGCCTTGAGGAAATTCGGGATATCGCGCTCGACCAGCTGCGACTGCAGCGCCACGGTGCCGGTGCTGATCACCAGCTTCTTCTTGCTGGCCAGCGCGATCGGTACGCCTGCGGTGAGGTAGCCCAGGCTCTTGCCGACGCCGGTGGGCGCTTCGACCACGCCGACGCCACCGCTTTTCGACAGCGCACGCGACACCACGCCGATCATCTGGCTCTGCGAGCGGCGGGTGGAGAAGCCGGGCGTATTGGCCTGCAGCGTCGTGTACGCCTTGCGGATCGCGTCCTTCAAGGGGTCATCGAGCGTGCGCGGAGCGGCGACGGTTTCGGTCACGCCGGGAAGTACCGTGGCTGGATCGGGCCGGTCATTGTCGCATGGCCGGCCACGTTCACCGCCGCTGGCACCCTGAACGGGCCAGCGACGACGCCAGGCGGCGGTCACGGTCCGATGGCCGGACCGCTCAAGGGCCAGATACGCCGGGCATGGCCCGGCGCGACCGGTCAGGCCGCCGGGATCGGGCGGGTACGCAGCAGGCGCACCAGCGCCCATACCAGCAGCACCACGCCGATGGCCTCGACCATCGCCAGCGCGAAGTGCAGCACGCCAAGGATGGCACTCATGCCCGAGATGGCGTCGAAGTTGCCGCTCTTGATCAACCACATCGGCAGGATGCCGGCGGCCATGCCGCCGAGGCTGGACAGCAGCAACAGCACCAGACCGACCAGGGCACCTGTGCGGGTGGCATCGCGTGGTGCGCCGACCACCCAGACCAGGCCCACGCACAGTGCGATCAGCACCGGCAGGCGCACGCCCACGATGCTCAGCACCGTCACCATCAGGGTCGTGTTGTCCATCGATCAGTCCTCGCCGGCAAGCACGGCGGCACCCTGCCGCAACGTCTGGTAGACCTCGTCGGTCTGCGGGCGCACACCGTGCCACTGCAGGAAGCTCTCGGCGGCCTGCTCGACCAGCATGCCCAGGCCGTCCACGGTATTGCGGCAGTTCGCTGCACGCGCCCAGGCCAGGAAGGCGATGGCGGCCTCGCCGTAGTTCAGGTCGACGGCGGTGGTCATCGAGTTGACCAGCGACAGTGGCAGCTTGAACTCAACGTCGCGGTCGCGGCCGGCCGAGGTGGCGTTGACGATCAGCTCGAAGTCGCCCAGCTCGCGCAGGTCTTCCCAGTAGCGGCTGATCGCGCGGCCCGGCTCGCCCATGGCGTCGATCAGTTCATCGGCGCGTTCCGGCGTGCGGTTGACCACCACCAGTTCGGTGATTCCAGCATCGAGGAAGGCCGGAGCGACGCTGCGCGCGGAGCCACCGGCACCGATCAGCAGCATGCGGCGGCCACGCAGGTCCAGGCCGTGGCGGTCGGTCAGGTCGCGCACCAGGCCGATGCCATCGGTGGTGTCACCATGCCAGCGGTCGCCCTTGCGCAGCAGCGTGTTGACCGAGCCGGCGCGGCGCGCGCGCGCGGTCAACGTGGTGCACACCGAGAACGCGGCTTCCTTGTGCGGCGAGGTGACGTTGGCGCCGACACCACCGTCGGCGGCGAAGGCTTCCAGGCCGGCCAGAAACGCATCCGGGGCCAGGTCGATCGCGCGGTAATCCACCGCGATGCCTTCCTGGCGACCGAACGTGGCATGGATCTGCGGCGACTTCGAGTGGGCAACGGGGTGTCCGAAGACGGCGTAACGGTCGGTCATGGAATCCTCAAGCTGGCTAGACTGGTGCTCTTTCGTGCACGGACCCGGATGATGCGCATCACCCCGCCCCTGCTGGTGCTTGCCGCCAGTCTACTCTCTGCCCCCGTGGCGATGGCGTTGAACGAGTACGGCATCGAAGGCATGGGCGTGGTCTCGACCCGCGCCGACGAGGGCCGCGCCACGATCAGCGCCGATGGCCAGCGCATCGTCTTCGCCCGCCGTGGCGAGGCCGGTTGGGGCCTGTGGGAGGCGCGCGTGGTCGACGGCCGCTGGCAGCAGGCGCAGGCCTTGCCGGTAGGCGTGGCCGGTGAGGCCCGTGATCCCTACTTCAGCCGTGACGGCCGCTGGCTGCTGTTCGCGGCCGGCCGCGAGGGCAAGCTGGCGCTGTACCGGGCCGCGCTGGCTGCCGATGGCCGGCTGGGCAGCGCGCAGGCCCTGGCCGGTGATGGCGGGCGCCGGGAAGAACGCGGGCCGGCCCTGAGCGCGGATGGCCAGCGGCTGTTGTTTGCTCGGCAGCAGGGCGGTGGCGCGGGCTGGGACCTGTTCGTGACCACATTGGATGCCCAGGGCAGGCGTGGCCCTGCAACGGCGTTGACCGCGTTGAACAGCGCCGATGACGAGACCGATGGCGATTGGCTGGGTCATGGCGGCGCCGTGGTGTTCAGCCGCGGCAGCGGCACGACCGCAAAGGTGTGGAGCAGCGGCTGTGCGTGGACCGGTGCGGCGCTGCAGCCATTGGGGCTGTCGTTCAACCAGGCCGATGGCTGGACCGGCGCGCCGGTGATCGACAACGCCAAGCCCGGCGAGATGGTGGTCGCCAGCAGTGCGGCGAAGGCACCGCGTGCCGGTGGCGTGGATGTGTACCGGTTGGCCGTGCCGAAGGTGGCGGCGGTGGCCGGGTGCATGCCGTAGATCCACGCCACGGATGGATGATCGTTTGGTAGATGCCAACCTTGGTTGGCATGCGGGAAAGCGCCAACCAAGGTTGGCGGCTACCAGAACGTGAGGGTCAGCGCGACAGCACCTTGGCGCGCTGCTGCTCGTATTCCAACTCGCTCAGCTGGCCGTTGTCCTTGCGCTGGTTCAGCGCGGCCAGCTCGGCCTGCACGCTGTCCGGCAGAGCCTGCTCACGGGCCACGTGACGGGCGGCGGAGAGCTGCTCCGGCGGGCGCTTGCCGGCCCGCCAGGCGGCGATGAAGACACCGACGATGATGGCGCCGAACACCAGCGTACCGATGCCCCAGATCAGCCATTGCATCCATCCCAGTTCGGGTCCCATCGCGTAGTCCTCCGTCTATCGTGGCGCTATTGTCAGCGCTCGCGCAGCCATCGCGCCACCTGCGGCGCGAAATAGGTCAGCACGCCGTCGGCACCGGCCCGCTTGAAGCCCAGCAGCGACTCCAGCACGCAGGCGCGCTCGTCCAACCAGCCATTGGCGAAGGCGGCCTTCATCATCGCGTACTCGCCGCTCACCTGGTAGGCGAAGGTCGGTACGCCGAACGTCTCCTTCACCCGGCGCACCAGGTCCAGGTACGGCATGCCCGGCTTGACCATCACCATGTCGGCGCCCTCTTCCAGGTCCAGCGCAATCTCGCGCAGCGCCTCGTCGCCGTTGGCCGGGTCCATCTGGTAGGTCTTCTTGTCGGCCTTGCCGAGGCTGGCCGCGCTGCCCACCGCATCGCGGAACGGACCGTAGAACGCCGAGGCGTACTTGGCCGAGTAGGCCATGATGCGCACGTTGATGTGGTTGTCGGCATCCAGCGCACGACGGATCGCGCCGATGCGGCCGTCCATCATGTCCGACGGCGAGACGATGTCGACACCGGCTTCGGCGTGCGATACCGACTGCTTGACCAGCGCCTCGACGGTGATGTCGTTCAGCACATAGCCCTTGTCGTCGATGATGCCGTCCTGGCCGTGCGTGGTGTACGGGTCCAGCGCCACGTCGGTCATCACCCCCAGCTCCGGGAAGCGTGACTTCAGCGCGCGGATCGCACGCTGCGCCAGGCCGTCCTCGGCCCACGCCGCCGACGCGTCCAGCGACTTCAGCGACGGGTCGATCACCGGGAACAGGTCGATCACCGGGATGCCCAGCTCCAGCGCCTCTTCGGCCACCTTCAGCAGCTCTTCGATCGACAGCCGCTCCACGCCCGGCATCGACGGTACTGCGGTGCGGCCGGCCAGTTCGTGCACGAACACCGGGTAGATCAGGTCGTCGGTGGTCAGCGTGTTCTCGCGCATCAGGCGGCGCGAGAACTCGTCGTGACGCATGCGGCGCGGGCGGTAAAGCGGGTGGGACATGGCAGGCTCCGAGGAGTGGCTATTGCAACAGGTAACCCTGCGGCAGCAGGGGTTCAGGCAAGGGGCGTTCGCCGAGCGCGTCGAGCTGGTCGATCTCGATCGTGCGCACCAGCGCGTCCAGCGGCAGGTCGTTCGGCTCCAGGCCGAACGGGTCTTCCATTTCTTCGCCCAGCTGGTCCAGGCCGAAGAAGGCATAGGCCAGCACCGCCGACAGCACCGGCGTGCCCCAGCCCAGCGAACTTGCCAGGCCGAACGGCAGCAGCACGCAGAACATCCATGCACAGCGGTGCAGCAGCAGGGTGTAGGCAAACGGCAGCGGTGTGGTGAGAATGCGCTCGCAGCCGGCCTGGATCGACGACATCGCGTGCAGGCGTTCTTCCAGCTGGGTGTAGAGGATCGGGTCCAGCTCACCGCTGCGCAGTGCCTGCGCCAGTTCGGCGGCGATCATTGACAACAGCGCGTCGGGCACGTTCTCGCGCTGGCCCAGCTGTTCGCGCTGGCGCTTGTCCAGCCATGGCAAGGCCACCAGGGCGACGATACGCCCGCGCAGGCGACCGGCCAGGGCATGGGCGAAGGCGGTGGTGAGGTAGGCGATGCGGCGACGACGGCCGGTGTCATCGGCCAGCAGCAGGTTTACCTGGCGGGCCAGCGATCGCGATTCGTAGACCAGCTGGCCCCACAGCTTGCGGCCTTCCCACCAGCGCTCGTAGCAGGCGCTGTTGCGGAAGCTGAGGAAGATCGACAGCACCAGGCCGAGCAGGGTGAACGGCGTGACCGAGACGCGCTCGATGCCGGTCGGCGGTGCCAGTTCCACCACTGCGGCCACGGCGATGGACAGGATCAGGATGGCCAGCACCTTCGGCGCGATCGCTTTTACGATCGAGCCGCGCAGGATGTACAGCAGTTGCCAGCCGTGGGGACGGGGTCGGATGATCATGGGGCAGCCGCGCCGGGCGCGGATTCACAGGCACGCGGGGGGCTCGCGCAGCCATTCATTGTACGCCCCTGCCCGGCCACGGGCCGTGCGCCTGCGACGCCCTGTCGCACCCCGGCCCGGGATCAGATCACGCCGCCGCCCAGGCCCAGGCGCAGGATGCCAACCACCACCACGATGCCGTTCAGCACCAGCCCGGCCCAGGCCCGCCCACGCTTGGTCGGATGGGTGAACAGGATGCCCAGCGCGGCGATCACCGCACCGACGGCGGCGAACGGGATCAGGAACCAGTTGCCCCAGCCCAGCAGCGGAATCAGCGCCAGGATCATCCACAACAGCGCCAGTACGCCCCACAACAGACTGATTACACCCATTCCGCTCTCCCGCAGTTGGTTCCTGCCCCAACCATAGACGTTCCCGCTGCCGCCGCCTACTGCCATTGGCGGGGCTGTCACCCGCGCCGTGCTAGCGTACTGCCGTGCGTGCCCTGGCCCGGGTGTTGGCGCCGATTCAGAGTGGCCCGCCGATGATCGCAACCAGTCCTACAGGGGTCGTGCCATGAACATCCGTTGGGCCGCGTTGGCGGCCATCCTGCTGGTCGCCGCGGGCTGTGCCAGCACCTCCAAGGTGATGCTGGGCCGCGCCCGCGCACCGATCGATCCGGCACTGGTGCAGATCTATTCGACGCCGCCAGCCGGCTCGCAGGAAATCGCCCAGCTGGAATCAGCGTCTGCGGTGGGCTTCGGCACCCAGGGCCAGACCGATGCCGCCGTGGCCCGCCTGAAGCGCGAGGCCGCGGCGCTGGGCGCCAATGGCGTGGTGCTGGTGGGCGTGGGCAGCAGTGGCTCGCCGGTGGGCATGTCCGTCGGCGCCGGTTCGTTTGGCTCGCATGTCGGTGGCGGGGTAGGCATTGGTATTCCGACCACGCAGAAGCGCGCCGCCGGCGTCGCGATCTGGGTGCCGAATCCGGCACCGCCCGCGCGGTTGCCGACGCAGGTGATCACACCGCAACCGCAGCGGTGACCCTCTCGGGTCACCGCCGGTAGTGCCGGCCGCTGGCCGGCAACCTCAGGAATGCTTCCTGCGCCAAGGGAATGCCGGCCAGCGGCCGGCACTACCTGATGGGATGGGGTAATGCCAGCCAGCGGCCGGCACTACCGGGCAACGTTCAGCGCTTGTACTTCGGCACGAACACCTTGTTCACCGCATCGGCCAGCTGGTCCGGCGGCAGCAGGCCCTGGTCGAGCAGGAAGTTGTTGAACGCCAGGCGGTCGAACTTCGCGCCCAGTGCCAGCTCGGTCTGCATGCGCAGTTCCAGGATGCGGGTGTAGCCGTAGAAGTAGCTTCCGGCCTGGCCCGGCATGCGCACCATGTAGCGGTCCAGTTCCTGGGTGGCCATCGCCTTGGACAGGCCAACCTGCTCCATCAGCACGCGCTCGCCATTGGCACGATCGGTCAGGCCAAGGTTGAGCATCGGGTCGAGCATCGCGCGCGCGGCACGCAGCAGGCGGAACTGCAGGGCGATCATCTGACCGTCCAGCGGCTCGTACGGCACCATCTCGGCTTCGGCGTACAACGCCCAGCCTTCCACGTTCACCGAATTGAACGCGAACATGGTGCGCGCCAGCGAAATGCCGCGCTCGACCATCGCGGTGAACTGCAGTTCGTGGCCGGGACGCCCTTCATGCGCGCTCAGCGTCCACGCCGCCGCGCCGAAGTTGAAGTCGTCGTACTGCGCACCCGGACCGGCGGCCGGATTGCCCAGCGGCAGCACGAAGGTGCCCTGCTGCCCGGTGTTGTTGACCAGTGGCGCCGGCAGGAAGTGCGGCGCCGGGCTGGCGGCGCTCTCGGCGGCCGAACCCAGGCGCATCTGCATGGCACGCTTGGGCACGTCGACGATGGCGTGCTCGCGGATCAGCGGATCGATCGCGTCGATCACCTTGCGGTAGTGGCCTTCCAGATGATCGTCGGCGATCTTGTCAGCCTTCAGCGCACGGATCACCGCCACCGGGTCGCTCGGGTCGGCTACCTTCAGGCCCTTGTCCTTCACCACCAGCGGCGCCAGCTGCTGCATCGCCGAGCGGGTTTCCATGAATTCCAACTGCGCGCGCTGCATCAGCAGCTTCGGGTCGATGTCGATGCCGACCTGCTTGAGCTGGTACGCGTACAACGGTGCCGGCAGGCGTGCATCGGTGCGCGCCTTCGGCAGCACGGTCGAGCGCGTCCAGCTGGCGTAGTCCTTCATCTGCCCGGCCAGGGCCTTCATCGCTTCATCGGCACCGGCGATCTGGTACTTCTTCAGCAGCGACTCGATGCCGGTGATGTAGGTCTCGACGTTGTCCAGCGACTGCTGCACTTCGATCTTCGTCGGCTGCAGCAGGCTGCTGTCCTTCAATCGCTCTTCATAGCGCTGGCGCGCCAGCGTGGTGAACGCGGTGCCACCCGGCTGCAGGCCGGCATAGGCCTTGAGGCGCTCGATCGCCTTGGCCCGGCGCTCGGCCGGCACCTGATCGGACAGCAGCAGGTTGAGGCCGCTGAACACCGTCTGCGGCGCATCGCTCCACGGCAGCAGGTACTTCTCGTTGAGCTCGCTGCCTTCGATGTTCTGGTTGGCGGCGTGGATCATGATCTCCAGGTCCTGGCGGACATTGGGATCCTTCTCGGTGGCCAGCTTCGCCTTCAGTTCGTCGCGTGCCTTGGCCATGGCGGCGCGGTAGCGCGCATCATTGTCCGGGCCTAGGTCGGCCACCTTGTCGTCATAACCGGGAACGCCGAAGAAGCCGGTTTCCTCTGGCTGGAACGGGCCCTGCGCATCGAGCAGGATCTGCGCCAGCGCATTGCTGCGGGCGACCCAGGCCGGGCTGGCCGGAGTGGCGGCCTTGGCGGCGGGTGCCGCCAGCGCCGGTGGCGCGGACAGCAGCGGGGCGGCAGTCAGGGCCAGGGCAACGGCCAGCGCAATCGGCTTCATGGGACACTCCAGCAAAGGGTTGCCCGCAAGTTACGCGCTCAGGGCGGCGGCGACAATCGGCTGGAGGTCACGGCGCGGCTTATGGGTAGAGTCGACTGTCAGTCGACTATCGCGCGCAGCGCGGGGTTTTCAGGCGTCTTGTGGAGAGCAGTCGACCAACAGCCGACTCTACATGGTCGCCCTTACCCGGTCGCGTGACCGAAGGTCACAACGCGGCAGTGAGTGGGCAGTCGCCACGCTCGCGGCAGGCCTGCAGTTCGCACTCCTGTGCGGCCTCGTCATCATCCAGCGCGGTCAGGTCGAAGGTCTGCTTGTCCTCGCCCAGCACGTACATCACCGGGTAATCCCACACGTCATCACTGCGGGTGCCCTTCACGAACAGGCGACCATGCGCGTGCGGGCCTTCCAGGGCCACGGTCAGGCCGACATCGCGCTGGCCGTTCATCGCGGTCTGCATGCTGCCCAGCGGCATCGATTCGGTGCGCAGCGGCTCGCCGAAGGCTTCCACCAGTTCGATGCTGCAACCGGCGCGGCGCAGTGCTTCGCGCATCGGTGGGCTCTCGCGTGCCGCCTCGCTCCAGCGCAGCACGCTCCAGGCCACCACACCGCCTACGCCGCCCAGCACCAGCACGACCATCAACGGCATCGCCCAGCGCCAGTGACGGCACCACCAACCGGTGGAGGTCTGTCCAGGGGTGGGAATCGGCGGTGGCAGGGTCATGACGGGCTCCTTCCCGGCTGGTGATCAGGGTTTCAGGCAACGTCCCAGGAAGGCTTCGGCGACGCGGTAGCGATGCAGCGCATCGGCACCGGACAGGCCATGCTTGGCACCCGGATAGGTCATCAGTTCGAACGGCTGTGCACGCTTCTGCAGCGCACTCATCAGGCTGGTCGAGTTGGTGAACAGCACGTTGTCATCTGCCATGCCGTGGATCAGCAGCAGCGGCGAGCGCAGGCCGTCGATATGGGTCAGCACGCGCGCTTCGCGGTAACCCGCTTCGTTGCGCGCCGGCAGGTCCATGTAGCGTTCGGTGTAGTGGCTGTCGTACAGGCCCCAGTCGGTCACCGGCGCACCGGCCACGCCACAGGCGTACTGGTTCGAGGCCTTGGCCAGCAGCATCAGGGTCATGTAACCGCCGTTGGACCAGCCCTGCACGCCGATGCGCGCCGGGTCCACCCATGGCTGCTGCTTCAGCCAGGCCACGCCACGCAGCTGGTCGGTCACTTCCACCGTACCCTGCTTGCCGTACAGCGCGCCACCGAAGTCGCGACCACGGCGCGGGGTGCCACGGTTGTCCAGCGAGAACACCACGTAGCCCTGCTGGGCCAGGTACTGGTTGAACAGGTGATCACCACGGCCGGGCCAGCTGTCGGTCACGGTCTGGCTGGCCGGGCCGCCATACACGTATACCGCCACCGGGTAGCGCTTGGATGGATCGAAGCCGGCTGGCTTGATCAGGCTGTAGTTGAGCGGGGTCTTGCCGTCGGCAGCCATCATCGTGCCGAACTCGATCGGGCGCTGCGCATCGCGGTAACGCGCATACGGATGCTTGGGATCGGCCAGGTCGTTCTCGAGCAGGGTGGCGATCTTCTCGCCGTTGGCGCGGAACAGCTCGATCTGCGGCGGCGTGGTGCTGTTGGACCAGCTGTCGACATAGACGCTGGCGTTGCGGGCGAAGCTGGCGCTGTGCATGCCTGGTGCCCTGGACAGGCGCTGCGGCTCGCCGCCCTGCAGCGACACCGCGTAGATCTGGCTTTCGCGCGAGGTCTCGATGCCGGCACGGAAGTAGGCCTTGCCGGCATTCTCATCAACCGCCAGCAGTTCGTCTACCGGCCAGTTGCCGTGGGTCAGCGCGGTGGCCTTGCCCTTGCTGTCGATGCGGTACAGGTGCTGGAAACCGGTGCGCTCGGACGACCACAGCACGCTCCCGTCGTCGAGGAAACGCAGGCTGTTGTGCAGCGGCACCCAGGTCGGGCTGGTTTCGTGGGCAAGCACGCGCTGGTGGTTGGACTCGAGTGCCACTTCCACCAGGTCCAGCTGCCTCTGGTCGCGCGACTGGCGTTGGAAGCTCAGGTGCTGCGCATCGCGCCAATCGACGCGGGCCAGGTAGATGTCCTGTTCCTTGCCCAGGTCGACCCAGCGCGGCTGCGCATCGGCGGCCGGCGCGATCACGCCCAGCTGCACGCGCACGTTGGCGTCGCCGGCGGCCGGGTAGCGCTGCTCGATCACATCGGTGCGGTCGGCATAGACCTCGTAGCGCTTCTGCACCGGCACCGGCGATTCATCGATGCGGGCAAAGGCAATCGCCGAATCATCCGGCGCCCACCAGTAACCGGTATGGCGGTCCATCTCCTCGTCGGCGACGAACTCGGCCACGCCGTTGCCGATGGTGGTACTGCCGTCGCGGGTCAGCTGCAGCTGCTTGCCGCTGGCCAGATCGATCACCCACAGGTTGCGGCCACGAATGAAGCTGACGAAACCGCCCTTGGGCGACAGCTTGGCGTCGGTGGCGAAACCTTCACCATGGGTCAGCTGACGCACCGCCGCCTGGCCCTGCTGCTTGAGGTCATACAGGTACAGCTCGCCGCCGAGCGGGAACAGCAGGCGCTGCGCGTCGGGCGACCACTGGTAATCGACGATGCCGGTCATCGCGGCGATGCGCTGGCGCTCGCGGCGGGCCTTTTCCTCATCGCTGAGGGTCTCGGTGCCGGGCAGCACCACCTTCGAATCCACCAGCAGGCGGGTCTGGCCGCTGCCGATGTCGTAGGTCCACAGGTCCAGCTGGTTGCGGTCGCTGTCCTTGCCGCGCAGGAAGCTGACCTGCGAACCGTCGGGAGCGACCTTCGGCTTCATCAGGGTTGGGCCGGACAACGGCAGCGGGCCGGTGATGGCTTCCAGGGTCAGCTTTTCAGCGTGGGCGGCAGTACTGGTGGCGAGCATGAGGGCGAGCGAAGCGAACAGGTGGCGCATGGAGGATCCCGGCAAACGGCAGGTCCGCCCCCGGTGGGTGCGGGGCGGTCGTCCCCCATCCTAACCAAGCCCGTGCGGGAAGGCAGCATGACCTTCTGCCCATGCTGCGGTGCTGGGGTCAGAGCCCTTTGCGCTGCAAAGGGATCCGACCCCTGGACCACCGTCCTGGGTCAACGCTGGCCGAACAGGTGCTTGCGCTCTTCGTCGCTGAGCGGCTTGCCCGCGTTCGGGTTCACCTGCTGACGCAGGGCATAGGCGCGCTGGGTCGCCGGGCGTGCGGCAATCGCTTCATGCCAGCGCTTCAGGTTCGGGAACGCGGCGAAATCCACCGGCAGCTTGTCGTAGGCGCCGATCCACGGGTAGCTGGCCATGTCGGCAATGGTGTAGTCATCGCCGGCCAGGAAGGCGTGCTGGGCCAGGCGCTTGTCCATCACCCCGTGCAGGCGGCGTACTTCGTTGTCGTAGCGCTCAATCGCGTAGGGGATCTTTTCCGGCGCGTACACATTGAAGTGGCCCATCTGGCCGCTCATCGGGCCCAGGCCGGCCATCTGCCAGAACAGCCACTCCAGGGTGGTGACGCGGCCGCGCGGGTCGCTGGGCAGGAACTGACCGGTCTTCTCGGCCAGATACAGCAGGATCGCGCCGGACTCGAACACGCTCTGCGGGGCGCCGCCATCGGCCGGGGCGTGGTCGACGATGGCCGGCATCTTGTTGTTGGGCGAGATGGCGAGGAATTCCGGCTTGAACTGGTCGCCCGAGCCGATGTTGACCGGGTGGATGCGGTACTCCAGGCCGGCTTCTTCCAGCAGCAGGGTCACTTTATGGCCGTTCGGGGTGGGCCAGTAATACAGGTCGATCATGGCGGCGGCTCGGGGTGCGGAAAGGAACCTGAAGTCTAGTGCGTGAGTTGGGTTGGCACCGTCATGGCGGCCCGGTAACCTCGCCACTCCCCCGCAACGCAGCATCCTCCGCATGAGTGCAAACCGCCCGCCGCTCTCCCCGCTGTCCACGCTGATCTTCGCCTCGCGCTGGCTGCAGCTGCCGCTGTACCTGGGCCTGATCGTGGCGCAGTGCGTCTATGTGTTCCTGTTCGGCAAGGAACTGTGGCACCTGATCTCGCATTCGGCCTCGATGGGTGAACAGCAGATCATGCTGATCGTGCTGGGCCTGATCGACGTGGTGATGATCTCCAACCTGCTGGTGATGGTGATCGTCGGCGGCTACGAGACCTTCGTCTCGCGCCTGCGCCTGGAAGGCCATCCGGACCAGCCGGAATGGCTGAGCCACGTCAATGCCAGCGTGCTGAAGGTGAAGCTGGCGATGGCGATCATCGGCATCTCCTCGATCCACCTGTTGAAGACCTTCATCGCCAGTGGTGCACTGGGTGGCATTCCGCTGTGCACCCCGGAGCAGATGAGCGTGGCCGCGGCCAACATCGGTGTCGCCCGCTGCTCGATGCTGACCCAGGAAGGCGTGCTGTGGCAGACCATCATCCACTGCGTGTTCATCCTGTCGGCGATCGGCATCGCCTGGACCGACAAGCTGATGTCCAACAGCCACAGCAAGGCGCACGACAAGGCGCACGACCACTGATGTAGCGACCACCAGCGGCGCATTGCCGCTGCCCTGTTCCGGCCATCGCCCTTGTACGCGGCGGTGGCCGGGATGCTAGATTGCTCCCTCGCCGTTGCCGGCGGTGGCGTCGGGAAACGTCACCCTGCCGCGCCCGGACCGCTGGTCCCGGCCATGCATATCAATGATTTACGTCACGTCGTCTTCTAGAGGGGAGCAGGATGTCGCACGTCTCAACGATCACCGCCGCGCGCCGGTGGCTGCCGGTTGCCCTGGCACTGGCGCTGGCCGCCTGCTCGGGCAAGGAAGAAACCCCGGCACCCGCACCCGCCACTACGCCCGCCGCGGCTGCATCAACAGCACCGGTGGTCGCCGCCAAGGTGCAGTCGATGGGCACCGAACAGCTGCGCGAATCGGCCAGCCAGGCGCTGCGTGAGAACCGCATGTATGCGCCGGCCGGCGACAACGCCATCGAGTACTACCTGGCGCTGCGCGACAAGACGCCGGACGACGCTTCGGTGAAGAGCGCGCTGACCGATCTGCTGCCCTACACCCTGATCGCCGCCGAGCAGCACCTGGGCCGTGAGGACTACCCCGAGGCGCAGCGCCTGGTAGCGCTGATCGAAAAGGTGGACGCCTCCGCCCCCGCCCTGCCGCGCCTGAAGGAAGGCCTGGCCAAGGGCGTGGAGAACGCGGCCAAGCGCACCGAGACCGAAGCTGAAAAGGCGAAGAAGGACGCCGAAGACCGGACCAAGCAGCAGGCCGAACAGCAGCGCCTGACCGAGCAGCGCGCCAAGGAGGCCGATGCGGCCAAGCAGATCGCCGCGCAACAGGACGCCGCGCGCCGCGACAGCGAGCGTCAGGAAGCCGAGCGCCAGGCCACCGCCCGCCGCGAGGCCGAGCAGAAGCAGCAGCAGGCGGCCGCCCAGCAGGCCAGTGCCGCACGCCAGGCCACGGCAGCGGCGGCACCGAGCCTGCGCCCGGTCAGTACGCCGGCACCGCGCTATCCGGCCGAGGCACTGCGCGCCGGTACCTCCGGCGAAGTGCTGGTGGAAATCACCGTCGGCACCGACGGATCAGTGATCAATGCCCGCGTGCTGCGCGCAACGCCGTCGCGCGTCTTCGACCGGGAAGCGATGAACGCAGTGAAGCGTTGGCGTTTCGAACCGGTCAGCGCACCGGTCACCACCCGCCGCACGCTGGTGTTCGCACCGGGCGGCTGAGCGGGTAACGCCGGGCCACGCCCGGCGGCAGTTGTTGCCCACAGGGCCCGGAGCGTTCCGGGCCTTGTCCGTTTCAGCAGACGCTGTCGATCAGGCGTTGCAGCGCCGGATCACGCGCAGCCAGCACCTGGAACAGGCCCAGTGCGTGCAGGCCCGGCAACAGTGCGCGCAGGTCGGCCTCGGCAGTGGTGCGGAGGGTAGGATCACTGGCCGGGTCCTGCCAGTCGCGGACGCTGGCAAGAAAGGCGCCAACACTGCCCTTGCGCACAGTGAGGCCGTTCACCTGCACGTCGTTCTGGTGATCGGGGAGGATGTCCTGTGGCTGCATGGTGTCGGTGCTCCATTGAGGGGAGCCCAGTGTCAGGCTTGCCGTTCGACTGTTCTGCCGTATAACTGCCACACGATATGGCAGAACAGACATCCTCCGCATTGATTGACCCGGCGCTGGCCGATGCCGCCGACGGCCCGGTGTTGCTGGCGGCGCAGCTGCGCCTTCCGGGTCCGCGCCGCACGGCACGCCACCAGCACGCCCGCGGGCAGCTGCTGGGTGCACATCAGGGCCTGCTGCGGATCGAGGTCGGCGACCTGCACTGGCTGCTGCCGGCGGGTCATGTCGCCTGGATACCACCTTCACTGCCCCACGCACTGGCCAGCACCAGTGCGTTCGACGGCTGGAGCCTGTACTTCAGCGCGCAGGCCTGCACCGACCTGCCTGCAGCCCCTCGCATCTTCCAGCCCGTGCCGCTGCTGCAGACCGCGGTGATCCGGGCGTTGCAGTGGCCGCATGTTCCGCTGGATGCCACACAGGTGCGACTGGCCGGGGTGATCGCCGATGAGATCGCCGCCAGCTCGCCATTGCCGCTGGCCCTGCCGCAACCGCGCGACCGTCGCCTGCGCCGGATCGCTGCCGCACTTGCACGTTCACCGAACGACCTTCGCAGCGTCGAGGACTGGGCGGCCGCGATTGGACTGTCCAGCCGCAGCCTGGCGCGCCATTGGCTGGCCGAGACCCACATGACGCTGAGCCAATGGCGGCAACGCCTGCGGGTGCTGCTGGCACTGCCACGCCTGCTGGCGGGAGAACCGGTGATCAGCGTCGCGCTGTCGATGGGCTACGACACACCCAGTGCCTTCATCACCGTGTTCAAGCGCGAGATGGGGGTGACGCCTTCGCGGTATGCCGGCGGATGACGCATTCAACGCTCCCGCTGTCTGTACTCGCGACCTAAGCTGTTTTCCAAATTCAGGAGGAGAACAGATGAAGTACGACGACGCCAGCTGGCATTCCGGGGGTGACTTCCCTTCGGATCTTCCGGCCGAAGCCAGCGCCACCCACATCGGCATGTACCTGGCATGGCTGCTGTCACAGGGCATGGCAAGCGAAGAGCTCGCCGAGGACGCAGAAGAAGACCTGCAGGCGCTGCGGGAACGTAGTACGACGCCCGGCCTGTTCCTGCTTCGATGCAGCGACGGCAAATTCGTCGATGACCTGATCAGTGATGAAGCCAACACGTTCACTGCTGTGTATTACGACCTCGAGAATGGCCAGTATCTCGAAGACTATGAGGAACAGCTGGGGGCCGACGTCCTTTCGCTGTACCACGTCGCTGATACCTGGGAGAACTTTGATCGATTGGCACCGGTGATCGCCCAACGCTTCGCCGCTTGGCAGGCAACGCAATCCTGAAAACAACGAGGCCCGGAATGACCGGGCCTCGTTCCAAATCCGCCGGGCATGGCCCGGCGCTACCAGTGGCGGTCAGCCCGAGATGGCCAGACGCTCGTTGTGGTAGCGACGCACGGCAGCGAACCACAGCACCGCGGCCAGGCCAAGGCTGGCGCCCAGGTAGATCGCCCACACCGCCGGCGTGATCGTCTCGTGGCGGATCACCTTCAGCAGCATCTGGTTCTGCGACAGGAACGGCACGGCGTACTGCCACAGCTCGCTCTTCAGCGGGTACGCCACCAGTGCGTAACCGGGCATCATCGGCAGCAGCATCAGCCAGGTCATGTGGCTCTGCGCTTCCTTCATGCTCTTGGCCGCCGCCGACAGGAAGGTCAGCAGCGAGGTACCGATCATCAGCATCGGCAGCATCACCAGCAGCATCTGCAGCATCGAAGCGACGTTCATGTTGAACTGGCGGCCGATGTTGCCGGGCGCGATCTGTGCGCTCACCTTGAACGCCACCAGGGTCAGCAGCAGTGACACAAAGCCGACCACGCAGGCAGCCGCGATCTTGCCGCTGACGATCGCGCTGCGCGAGCCGGGCGTGGCCAGCAGCGGTTCCAGTGACTGCCGCTCGCGCTCGCCGGCGGTGGCATCCATCACCAGATAGGCGCCGCCGATGAACGAGGTCAGCGTGAGCAGCACCGGCAGCAGCATCGAGAGGATCATGCCGCGCTTGGCCTCGGCACTGGCCAGGTCCTGGCGTGCCACATCCAGCGGCCGCGCCACCTGCGCGTCAACGCCACGCGCCATCAACCGCAGCGCACCGACCTGGCCGTTGTAGGTGGCCAGCGCCGCTTCCAGCCGCGCACTGGGTACCTCAGCAGCACGGCGGGTACTGTCCTTGATCACTTCCACCAGCGCCGGCTTGCCGTCGGCCCAGTCCTTGCCGAAGTCATCGCTGATGCGCAGCGCCACGTCGATGTCCTGGCTGCGGATGGCCTCGGCCAGGTCCTTCGGCGCCGGTGCGGTATTGAGCCCCTGTGCGGCGAGGAAGCGCACCAGGTTCGGTGCATTCTCCGCACCGATGGTTGGAATCTGCAGCGGCTGTTCGATCTGGGTGCGTACCCGGCTCTCGGCCAGCTTGCCCATGCCCAGCAGCAGCACCGGGTACAGCAGCGGCCCGAACAGCAGGGTCAGCAGCAGCGTGCGGCGATCACGGGAAAGATCGCGCAGTTCCTTGCGCATTACCGTCATCAGGGTCGACATCATGCTCATGCGTGCAGGCCCTCTTCGCTGCCGATCAGTTTCACGAACGCGTCTTCCAGGTTGGGTTCGCCGGCCTGCGCGCGCAGTTCATCGGCGCTGCCGTCCGCCATCACCGTGCCCTTGGCGATGATCACGATGTGGTCACACAGTGCGCCCACCTCCTGCATGATGTGGCTGGACAGGATCACGCAACGGCCCTCTTCGCGCAGGCCCAGCAGGAAACGGCGCAGCGCGCGCGTGGTCATCACGTCCAGGCCGTTGGTGGGTTCATCAAGAATGACGTTGCGCGGGTCGTGCACCAGCGCGCGGGCGATCGCGGTCTTGGTGCGCTGGCCCTGCGAGAAGCCATCGGTCTGGCGATCGAGGATGTCACCCATGTCCAAGGCATGCGACAGCACTTCGATGCGTTCGCGGATGCGCTCGGCCGACAGGCCATGCAGCTCGCCGAAGTAGGCGATGTTCTCGCGCGCGGTCAGGCGCTTGTAGACACCGCGCGCATCGGGCAGGACGCCAAGGTGGCGGCGTACTTCCACCGGATTGCGCGCCGCGTCGATGCCATCGACGCTGATGCTGCCCTGATCCGGAGTCATCAGTGTGTACAGCATGCGCATGGTGGTGGTCTTGCCGGCACCATTGGGGCCGAGCAGGCCGGTGATGCGGCCATCCTCGGCACGGAAGCCGACGTTGGCGACCGCCTGGATGCGCCCGGTACGGGTGTCGAAAGCCTTGTGCAGGTTGTCGGCGACGATCATGGTTCCCATCCGTTGAACGAGGTGAACGCCGGCACGTAGCTCAGCGTGTCCAGGCAGCCGGCATCCAGCGCCTTGGCATCGGTCCTGTCGATGAACTGGCCGAGCAGGCGCGGCATGCAGCCGGCACTCAGCGTGCCGTGGCCCTGGCCACGGGCAACCAGTGCACGGCCATTCGGCAGGCCCTTGAGTACCTGCTCGGCGTAGCGCGGGGGTGTCACCGGATCCAGTTCACCGGACAGCAGCAGCGCGGGTACCTCGCTGCGCAGCGGCACGGCATTGGCGGCTGGTGCCGGCTGGTGCGGCCATACCGGGCACGCGGCGAAGAACGCGCTGGCCACCTCGTTGCCGAACAGTCGCTCCGGGTCCTCGGCAGGCGCCCTGTAGCGCGGCGCATCCTCGCTGCAGATCACCGACCACTGCATGCCGCGGTTGATCTGGAAATCCATGCTGCGGTTCGCACCACGCGCGAGCGAGGCCAGGGGCGCGTAGCGTCCCTGCGCGGCCTCATCGAGCACCAGCGGCAACAGCGAGGCGTACTGCGGAACGTAGGAGAAAGCGAAGGCCAGACCCACCACGCTGTCCGGATTCAGCACATCCTTGCGGGTCTGATAGGTGCCAGGATCGCGGTACTCGACCGAAACCGGGGCACGGCGCAGTGTCTCGACCACGCTGCGCAGCTGCGCGCGGGTGTCGGTCGGGAAGCGCTTGCTGCAGGCGGCATCCTTGCGGCACTGCGCCGACTGCAGGGCGATCGCATCCTCGAACGTTGTGGCGAAGTCGCCACCCACCACCAGTTCATTGGGCACTACGCCATCGATGACGATGCTGCGGGTGTGCTGCGGGTAAGCGCCGGCATAGCGCTGGGCCACGCGGGTCCCGTAGGAGCCGCCAACCAGGTTGATCCGGTCCACGCCCAAGGCCTGGCGCACGGCGTCCAGGTCGGCGATGGCCTCGGTGGTGGTGTAGAAGCGTGCATCGGCACGCCCCTGCAGCGAGGCCGCGCAGCGCTGTGCGTAGTCGCGCAGCGACGCCTCTGTGGGGGCGGCGTCCTCGTCCATCTGCAGTTCCTTGCCGTCCGTGCCGTGGCAGCTGAGCGGATTGGAGCCGCCGGTGCCGCGCTGGTCGATCAGGAACACGTCACGCTGTTTGCGCACCTGGCGCAGCGCGGTATCGACGATGACGGCCACTTCGCTGGCCGCCTGGCCGGGGCCACCGGCCAGGAAGAACACCGGGTCGGGCTGGCTGGAGCCGCTGCTGCCCGATTCCAGCCAGGCGATGCGCAGGCCGATGCGTCGGCCATCGGGCTGTGCACGGTTCTCCGGCACCTGCAGGGTGGCGCACTGCGCCTCGACGTTGGCGCTGGCACCTTCGGTGGACAGCGTACAGGGCTGGAAATCGATCGTGCCGAAGCGGCGGCTTGGTGCATCGCTGGCGCCTTCGGCGCCGGGTGACGGTAACTGGCTGCAACCGGCAAGCATCAGGCTGGCCAACGCTGCGGCCAACGCGAGGTGGTGTCTTTGCATCGTGCTCGTTTCCCCTGGAGGACGTTCCTGGCAACCACGACGGGCTGCCGCGGAAGATGTGACTCAACTTACACGGGCACGGCGTCGTCGGCGATGGGCAAGGCCGAAATCGTCGCCGGAACGGCGCAGACCAGGCGATCGCGGCCCTCGGCTTTGGCCCGGTACAACGCGGCGTCAGCCGCTGCCAGCAGCGTCGACAGATCACCTTGGCCCTCGTCCATGGCCAGGCCGATGCTGGCGGTGACCGTCACCGGCCCACCGGCCAGCAATGCAGGGTACTGCTGCAGGTGGGTGCGGATCAGCGCTGCCAACGCCACTGCGTCGCTCGACGTACCGTCGGCCAGGACCAGCACGAATTCCTCGCCCCCATAGCGGCCCAACAGGTGTGTCCGTCCCTGCGTGCTGTGCTGCAGCACCGAAGCAAAGTGACGTAGTACCTGGTCACCGGCCAGGTGGCCCCAGCGATCATTGATCCGTTTGAAGTGGTCGACGTCGACCAGCAGCAGGGCCAGCGGCCGTTGCTGCCGGCGCATCAGCTGCAGCTGTGCCTGGCCGTCGGCCAGCAGCGCGCTACGGTTGAGCAGGCCGGTCAGGCCATCAGTGCGTGCCGCATGCCGCAGATCGACCAGCATGCGCTCGACCAGCAGCAGCACCATCGCGAAACAGCGCGCCAGTTCCAGCATCACGCCGGCGATGTAGGTAACGAACATCGGCGAGCCGGTACGCATGATGTCCTCGCCGGCATCGGGTGCCGCCGGCAGGAACAAGCGCACGGCGTACAGCGCAGCCTCGGCCAGGAACACCGCCGCCGCGAGCCGGCAGCTGGTGCGCTGCTGCGCCGGTGCATGTCGCAGCAGCAGCCATGCGATCCAGCCATCGACGATCAGCGCGAATACACTGAACACCTGCAGGCGCAGGTGCAGGTTCGGCCAGAGCACCAGGAAGGCGAAGATGCCTGCCATGAACGCGGCCGCGATCAGCAGCGGCCGCCACAACGGCAACAGCTGCTCCAGGTGCAGTGCCACGCCGCGCAGCATCATCAGGCCACAACCGGCCATCGCCGCATTGCCGGCCAGCACGGCCGGGGCCAGCGGCAGGTACGGCCGCAAGGCCAGCAGGGTCACGCCCACGGTCAGCAGCCACAGGCTGATGGTCCACTGGCGCAGCACCGGTTGCCCGCGCAGCACGACCAGCAGCAACGAGAACCCCACCGCAATGCCGATGCAGAGCAGGAAGCCAAGCACGGTGATGGTGGGGAAATCCAGGGACATGCGGCGCTCGTCGACCGGGGCGGCGCGCGCATCTTAGCGCCTTGTGGTGCAGTCCCCATGGCGTTGTCCGGTCCGAGGGTGATGCGGGGTCGGAAAACGGCGAGCAGGACCGGCGACGCATGGGCAGACTCCGCAGGAAATCCAAGGAGACGTCCGTGCACACCTGGTACCTCGGTGGCCTCGACCACCGCCCCTTCCAGCACCTGTTCGAGAAAAGTGAGCGCGAACTCGCCGCGCTGGGCATCCAGCGTCGCTGGGCCGGCGAGAGCGGCGGCCATCCCTGCCGGATCAGCCTGAGCGATCCACCCAGTGGCAGCGAACTGCTGCTGTTGTCGCATGTCCATCTGCCCCTGCACTCTCCCTATCACGCCTCCGGCCCGATCTTCGTGCAGCGCGGGGTGACCCGTTGCGTGCTGCCAGCGGGCGAGGTGCCTCCCTATGTGCAACGGCGGATGATCTCGCTGCGCGCCTATGACCACGCTGCGCTGATGCTGGCTGCGCAGGTCTGCGCCGGCACCGACGTCGCCACGCAGCTGGACACCCTGTTCGCCGACCCAGCGGTGGCCTTCGTCCAGTTGCACAACGCGGCACATGGCTGCTTTTCGTGCCAGGCCGATCGGATCGACCGCGAGATTGGCCAGCACGATCTCCACGACGTGATCGATGCCACGCCTGTCGCGTGACCGCCAACGCATCCGTTCAGCCCCACGTGAAGCTGGCGGGAAGGGCTTCACACCCACAGTCACGGATCGGCGCTTCCGTGGTTCCTCAGCCCGCACCGCGACTCGATACTCGCCGTGGTGCCGCCGAAAGTCCGCCGTGCAGCGCAGCTCCTGCGGTCACCGCTCTCTTTCGACGACCACAAGGAAGCGCCATGTCATTCCGATCCACACCGCTGTTGCTGGCCACTTCATTGGCCGCCGCTGGCCTGCTGGTAGCCAGCGATGCATTTGCCCATGGCACGATGACCACGCCGATCAGCCGCGTCTATGCCTGTTTCCAGGGCAATCCGGAGAACCCGACCAACCCGGCCTGTGCCGCCGCCAAGGCCGTCGGTGGTTCGCAGGCGTTCTACGACTGGAACGGCATCAATCAGGCCAACGCCAACGGCAACCACCAGGCCGTAGTGCCCGACGGCAAGCTGTGCAGCGGCAACAACCCGACCTTCCGCGGGCTGGATGTGAACCGCAGCGACTGGCAGACCACTCCGATCCAGGCAGACGCCAACGGCAAGTTCACCTTCGTGTTCAAGGCAACCGCACCACATGCCACGCGCGACTGGCGCTTCTTCGTCACCCGCGACGGCTGGCAGCCGGGCAGCCCGCTGCGCTGGGCCGACCTGCAGGAGTTCTGCACGCTGGGCAACACGCCGCTGTCGGCCGATGGCACCTACAAGCTGCAGTGCACGCTGCCGCAGCGCAGCGGCCAGCATGTGATCTACAACACCTGGCAGCGCTCGGATTCGACCGAAGCGTTCTACACCTGCATGGACGTGCGCTTTGAAGGAAGCGGCGGCAGCGCCCCGCCGGCAGCGCAGTGGCAGGACGCCGGTCCGGTCACCGCGCGCGGCGAGCTGCCGGTCGGCACCATCCTGGCGCTGCGCGTGTTCAATGCCAACGGCAATGATGTCGAACGCGTGGAAGCGATCCTGGCCAGCGGCCAGACCGCGGCCGCGCAATGGCCGTTTGCGCTGGCCCGCAAGGTCAATGCCAGTGCCCAGCATGCGCGCGTGGGCGTGCTGAACAACGGCGTGATCACGCCCTCCGCCTCGGCCACCGACAACCGCGTGTACCTGAAGAACGGCAACCGCTTCCAGCTCGACACCAAGGTGCCGGACCCGGGGACGCCGTCACCGGGCGGCGATTTCGACCACGTATACCCCGCCGGCATCGGCAGTTACGTGCCGGGCCAGACCGTGGTGAAGGGCAGCGATGGCAAGCTGTATGCCTGCCGCCCGTTCCCGGAAGGTGCATGGTGCAACGTCAACGCCGAAGCCTATCGGCCGGGTGCAGGCGCGGCCTGGCGTGATGCGTGGATCGCGTACTGAGGTGATGCGGGAGGCGGTGCACAGTGCACCGCCTTCCGCACGGAAGGCTGCACAGTGAGCATCGTGTTGCAGATCGAACACAGCAGTCATCGATTTCAAACTTGTCCGATGTTGCCGGCCCGCCTGCATATGAAGACTGCGCGAGGTTTCCCACACTTCGCAAAGGAATTCCTGCATGCATCTGTCCCATCGGGCGGTCCTCGCACTGTCCGTCGTCGCCGGCCTGGCCCTGTCCGGCAGCGCCCTCGCCCACGGCACCATGTCCAAGCCGCTCAGCCGCGTGAAGCAGTGCCACGAGGGCAATCCGGAAAACCCGACCAACCCGGCCTGTGCCGCGGCCAAGGCCATCGGCGGCGCGCAGCCGTTCTACGACTGGAGCGCGATCGCGCATGGCAACGCCAATGGCAACCACCGCGACCTGGTGCGCGATGGCGAGCTGTGCAGCGCCAGCATCCCCAAGTACCGCGGCCTCGATCTGAACCGCAGTGACTGGCCGACCTCGCCGATCCGCGCCGATTCGCGCGGGCGTTACACCTTCGAGTTCAAGGCACCGGCGCCGCATGCCACACGCGAGTGGAAGTTCTACGTCACCCGCGACGGCTGGCAGCCGGGCAGCCCGCTGCGCTGGGCGGACCTGCAGGAGTTCTGCACGCTGGGCAACGTGCCGCTTTCCGGCGGCGTCTACAAGCTGGACTGCCCGCTGCCCGAGCGCAGCGGCCAGCACATCATCTACAACACCTGGCAGCGCTCGGATTCGGGCGAAGCGTTCTACACCTGCGCGGACGTGCGCTTCGAGGGGGGCGGTGGCGTGACCCCGCCGCCGCAGTGGCAGGATGCTGGTCCGGTGACCGCCCGCGGTGCGCTGGACGTTGGCACCACCGTGACCCTGCGCGTGTTCAATGCCCAGGGCAACGACCTGGAACGCCCAGAGATCACCCTGGCAGCCGGACAGACCGCTGCGAACCAGTGGCCGCTGGCGCTGGCCCGCAAGGTCAATGGCAGCGCCCAACAGGCACGCGTGGGCGTGATGAAGGATGGCGTGATCACGCCCGTCGCCTCGGCCACCGAGAACCGTGTCTGTCTGAGGCCGGGCAACCTGTTCCAGCTCGATACCCGCTTGCCGGGTCCGGTCGATCCGCCGCCGGGTGACGACTACGACTTCGTGTATCCGGCCGGTATCGGCAGCTACAAGCCGGGCGAGACCGTGGTCAAGGGCACCGACGGCAAGCTGTACGCCTGCCGCCCGTTCCCGGAAGGCGCCTGGTGCAACATCAACGCCGATGCCTACCGCCCGGGCACCGGCTATGCCTGGCGTGACGCCTGGATCGCGTACTGAGGCACGGCACCGGGGGCGGCGTGACGCCGCCTTCGGTTCGTGGGACTGCCGGCCAGCGGCCGGCACTACCCGGGATTACTTACTGCTGACGTACTTCTCGCGGCGGATCTGCGGATTGCCCAGGCCGGCGGCCTTGAGGAGTTCGGCACAGGCATCGACCATGTCCGGGTTGCCGCACAGGTAGGCGATGTCGGTGGCCGGGTCCGGGGTGAAGCCGGACAGCGCCTGCTGGACGTAGCCGTGCTGTACGTCCGGATGAGGATCGGCGGGCAATTCGCGCGACAGGCACGGTACATAGCGGAAGTTCGGATGCTTTTCGGCGAAGCTGTAGAAGTCTTCGCTGTACAGCAGTTCACCCGGGCTGCGCGCGCCCTGCAGCAGCACGATCTGCACACCGCGCTCGGCCATGGCCTTCTCCAGCAGCGGCAGCATGGAGCGGTACGGGGTAACGCCGGTACCGGTGGCGATCAGCAGGTAACGGGCGTTGTGGTCACCTGGATTCAGGCAGAAGCGGCCGTAGGGGCCGGACGCGCTGATCTGGCCGCCCTGCTCCAGCGCCTCGAACAGGGCCGTGGCGGCGCCACCGGGTACGAAACTGACCGCGATATCCACCGCCTCGCCCGGGCCCAGCGCGTGGTCGTGGATGGTCGCCAGCGAATAGCTGCGCTTGGTTTCGGTACCGTCGGCGTAGCTGAAATGGACCTGGATGAACTGGCCGGGCTGGAAATCCAGCGGCTGTCCATCGTCACGCACGAACTGGTAGTGGCCGACGGTCGGGGCCAGCATGCGGCAGCCGACCAGCTTGAGGGGGAATTGAACAGGCACGACTTTTCGGGACAGTGTGTAGCCGGGGCAAGCCCTCGGGGTCTTCTATAATAGCCCCTCCCCGCCCCTCTCCAGCGCCAGCCCATGGGCGCGAAGGCTTCGAGCTTGGCTTCCCTGAACGATACGGCGCCCGCCCTGCGCGTGCGCGACCTGCGCAAGACCTACGACAACGGCACCCAGGCCCTGAAGGGCGTTTCCCTGGAAGTGGCCCCGGGCGACTTCTTCGCCCTGCTCGGCCCCAACGGTGCCGGCAAGTCGACCCTGATCGGCATCATCAGCTCCCTGGTCAACCTCAGCGAGGGCCAGGTGGAAGTGTTCGGCAGCGACCTGGTGCGCAACCGCAGCGCCACCATGCGCCTGATCGGGCTGGTGCCGCAGGAAATCAACTTCAACCTGTTCGAAAAGCCCTTCGACATCCTGGTGAACTACGCCGGCTTCTACGGCGTGCCGCGCGAGGAAGCCGAGCAGCGCGCCGAAGAGGAACTGAAGCGGGCCCACCTGTGGGAAAAGGCACAGGTGATGAGCCGGACGCTGTCCGGTGGCATGAAGCGCCGGCTGATGATCGCCCGCGCGATGATGACCCGCCCGCGCCTGCTGATCCTGGACGAGCCGACCGCCGGCGTGGACATCGAGATCCGCCGCGACATGTGGCGCGTACTGAAAGAGATCAACGCCGCCGGCACCACGATCATCCTCACCACGCACTATCTGGAAGAAGCCGAGTACCTGTGTCGCCATCTGGCGATCATCAACCACGGCCAGATCGTCGAGCAGGGGCCGATGCGTACCCTGCTGGCCAAGCTGGACGTGGAAGGCTTCCTGCTGGACATCGACGGTGACCTGCCGGCGCAGCTGCCGGTGATCGAGGGTGCGACGCTGACCGCGCCCGACCCGCACACGCTGGATATCGACATGCCGCGCGCGATGGACCTCAACCGCGTATTCGCCACGCTCAACGAGGCCGGTATCCGCGTGCGTTCGATGCGTACCAAGAGCAACCGCCTGGAGGAGCTGTTCGTGCGCCTCACCGGCAACCTGGAGAAACCCGCATGAGCACCACCGAGCTGACCGACGGCCAGCGCAACCGCGTCGCACTGATGACAATCGTGCGCCGCGAAGTCGCACGCATCATGCGCATCTGGGGCCAGACCCTGGTACCGCCTGCGATCACCATGACCCTGTACTTCCTGATCTTCGGCGGCCTGATCGGCTCGCGCGTTGGCGACATGGGTGGTTACAGCTACATGCAGTTCATCGTGCCTGGCCTGGTGATGATGAGCGTGATCCAGAACAGCTACGGCAACATCAGCTCCTCGTTCTTCGGCGCCAAGTTCGGCCGCCACGTTGAAGAGCTGCTGGTCAGCCCGATGCCGAACTGGGTGATCCTGTGGGGCTATGTGGCCGGTGCGGTGCTGCGCGGCCTGATGGTGGGCGTGATCGTGCTGATCATCGCGATGTTCTTCACCCCGGTGCGCATTCCGCATCCGCTGGTGACACTGACCACGGTGATCCTGGGTGCGACGATCTTCTCGCTGGCCGGCTTCATCAATGCGGTGTATGCGAAGAAATTCGATGACGTGGCGATCGTGCCGACCTTCATCCTGACCCCGCTGACCTACCTGGGTGGCGTGTTCTATTCGGTGAAGCTGCTGCCGGGCTGGGCCGAGGCGGCGACGCATGCGAATCCGATCTTCTACATGGTCAATGCGTTCCGCTATGGCCTGCTGGGCAGCAGCGATGTGCCGGTGCTGGTGGCGTATGCGCTGATGATCGGCTTCGTGGTGGTGCTGACGGCGCTGGCGCTGTGGTTGCTGCGCCGTGGCGTGGGCATGCGTAGCTGAGGGGTACCTGCAGGGCCTGCGGCCCTGCACCCGCCGAATCAACGTCAACGGCAACTTCAACAGCTGACTATCCGTGGGATGGCGGGGTGGGTCCGGCTGCGGGGGACGCCGTAAACCCATCCATGGGGGCTTAGCCGCGGCATCCATGCCGCGGACACCCCCGCAACCGGACCCACCCCGCCTTCGACAGATTCCTGCGATCTGCCGGGACGTCGTTCTCCGCTGCTGCTGGTAGGTGTCGACCTTGGTCGACACGGTAGATCCACGCCATGCGTGGATGGAGCGTTCCCGGTAAGGCCGATGCTCGGCTCTTTCCGTCTCGGATTACGGATAGGCTGTGGCCATGAAGATCACTTCCATTCCGTTGGACAAGGCCGTGTCGGATGGTCCGATCGATGCGTTCAGCCGTGCGTTGCTGAGCGGTTCGCCCACGCTGGATGAGGTGTTGGGTTGCCTGGCCTCACTGCTGACGGCTGATCCCCTTCATCGTTACCTGTGCACGCTCGATGATGTCGGCCAGTGCCGTTACACCAGCATGCATGCATCCGACGACGAGCGTATCGCGTTGTACGAGGACGAGGAGCCGGCAACACCCGGAGATGCCTGGGCCGCGCGCAGGCGGTTGCTGGCGCATGTGGTCGCGCAGCTCGAGCACTCCATGCATCGGCTGGAGTGGAGCGCGCTGGCGGGCACCTTGATGTGCAGCGATGAGGATATCGAGGCGCTGGTCGCTGCCAATGCGACACCGGATCTCATCATCGATGACGTGGTCTGCGTGCAGCAGGTGCCCGTGACCCGTGATGACCTGCTGATCGCCGCCCTGCCCAACGGCTACTTCAGCGCGGACTGGGACATCTTCCAGAACCACGCCCTCATACGGCATCTGCAGGAGCACTACGACTACCGCCTGTTCGGACTCGGCGCATCGTGGCTCGGCTTCCAGCGCGACAGCGCACCGTCGCCTGCAGAGGCGAGCGCGTTGGTCGCGGACCTGCAGCGCGTCTACGCGGCCGGAACGCACGGCACGTGGTCAGAGCTGGCTGCAACGCTGGCCAACCGCACCACGCTTCTATTGGGTTACACCGAAGACTTCAGCGAACAGCTGCGCTGAGCACCGCTCTGCTCGAGCGAGCGCAGCGAGCGACCCGCTTCCGCTCTTGATCTGCTTCCCGTGGTGGCCGCGCCCAACCAACCCCAATGAACAGTGCTTTCTGCGAACCACCACGAGGGGCACCGCAGCTGGCCGCAATCTCCGGCACAATCGCACTCCTGATTGCCCAGAAAACGGTGAACGTGCAATGCGCATCCTGATCCTTGGCGCCGGCGGTACCGGCGGTTACTTCGGTGGTCGCCTGGCCCAGGCCGGCGTGGACGTGACCTTCCTCGTGCGCCCCGCACGCGCCGCCCAGCTGGACCGTGACGGCCTGGTCATCCGCAGTCCGCTCGGCGATGCCAGCTTCCCGGTACAGCACGTCACCGCCGACGCCCTGCCCGCGCTTGCCGCACAGAAGCCGTTCGACCTGGTCATCCTCAGCTGCAAGGCCTACGACCTGGACAGCTCGATCGATGCCATTGCACCGGCTGTGGGCACCGACACTACGGTGCTACCGATCCTCAATGGCCTGCATCACTACAACGCACTGGATGCGCGCTTCGGCCGCGAAGCAGTGCTCGGTGGCCTGTGCTTCATCAGCGCCACCAAGGCACCCGACGGCGCCGTGCTGCACCTCGGCAAGCCGGCCAAGCTCACCTTCGGCGAGCGCGACGGCGGTGTGATCTCCACGCGCGTGCGCGCCTTCGCCGCCGCCTGTGCGCAGGCCAACCTGGACCACCTGGCCAGCGAACACATTGGGCAGGAGCAGTGGATCAAGTACACCTTCCTGACTGCGCTGGCCGCCGCTACCTGCCTGCTGCGTGCGGATATCGGAACCATCGTCGCCACCGATGATGGCGAAGCGATCGTGCGCGGCCTGTACGACGAATGCCTGGCCGTGGCCGAAGCTGCCGGTGAGCCGATTCCCGATGCCGCGCAGGACACCGCGCGCGGGACCCTGACCCAGGCCGGTTCAGCGTTGAAGGCCTCGATGCTGCGCGATCTGGAGGCCGGCCAGCAGGTGGAGGCCGCGCAGATTGTCGGCGACATGCTGGCGCGTGCGCGCAAGGCCGACCAGGAAGGCCTGCTGCTGCAGGTCGCCTACAGCAGCCTGCAGGCCTACCAGGCACTGCGCGGCGCGTGAGCGATACGACGCAGGCCAACGCCCTGCCCGCGCGGGTGTTGATCCTCGGCATGGGCTGGAGCGGGTGCGTGCTGGCCACGCATCTGCGGGTGCTGGGCGTACACGTGGTCGGCACGGTGCGCGACCCGGCGTCGGCACCGCACGATGGCCTGCTGCGCCATCAGCTACGCGCCGACGCCACGCCATCGACGGCCCTGCTCGATGAGATCGCGCAGGCCGAGGCCGTGCTGTGCAGCGTGCCGCCCGATGCCGAGGGTGACCCGGCACTGCGTCTGTTGCTGCCCGCGCTGCAGGCCAGCCCGGCATTGCGCTGGGTGGGCTATCTGTCGTCCACGTCGGTATATGCCGATCGGGCCGGCGGCTGGGTCGACGAGCGCAGTGCAGCCGATGCCACTGAAGCAGCCGGCGTGAAGCGCCTGCGGGCCGAAGCGCAATGGCGTGCGCTTGCTGAAGAACGCGGCATCGCATCGGCAGTGTTCCGCCTGCCCGGCCTGTACGGGCCGGGGCGCAATGCGCTGCTGCAGCTGGCACAGGGACGTGCGCGCCACGTAGTGCGTCCTGGGCTGGTATTCAACCGGCTGCACGTGGATGACCTGGCAACGGTCGTTATCGCATCGATGCGGCGGCCGTGCGTGGATGGGCTGTATCTGCCGGCCGATGACGAGCCGGCACCCTCGCAGGAGGTACTGGCCTTCGCCGCGCAGCTGGGCGGCTTTGCGATGCCACCTGCAGTGGCATGGGACGACCCTGCACTGAGCCCGACGCTGCGACGCTTCTACGAGAGCAACAAGCGCATCGACAGTCGCGGCACGCGTGAAGCGCTGGGGTGGGAGCCGAGGTTCCCGACGTATCGGGAAGGATTGGAAGATCTGGCCGCTGCGCTCGCTGGGCATGGCCCAGCGCTACCACCGCTTCTGTAGAGTCGAGCTTGCTCGACTCTACGACGCAGGGTCGCCGCGACGAAGGGAATCAACCCGCGTCGGGCAGGCGGAAGAACGCACGCGTCGCTGCAGTCGCATTGGCCGCCGTCACCGCCACGTCTTCGCCCCGGTCGCGCGCCAGCTCTTCCACGATGTGCGAGAGGAACATCGGTTCGTTGCGACGGTCCTTCGGCATCGGCTTCAACGTGCGCGGCAGCAGGTACGGTGCGTCGGTCTCGATCATCAACCTGTTGGCCGGGATGTTCTTCACCAGTTCGCGCAGGTGCGCGCCACGGCGTTCGTCGCACAACCAGCCGGTAATGCCGATGTACCAATCCTGGTCCAGGTAGTCGAACAGCTCGTCGCGTTCGCCGGTGAAGCAGTGCACCACCGCAGGGCCGATGCGACCCTCGAAGTTCTTCATCTGTGCCATGAAGTCAGCATGCGCGTCGCGCTGGTGCAGGAACAGCGGCTTGCCATTGTCCGCGGCCAGCTGCAGCTGGCGCTCGAATGCACGGTGCTGGGCCGGGCGCGGCGAGAAGTCACGGAAGTAGTCCAGCCCGCACTCGCCCACTGCTACCACCTCCGGGTGAGCATGCAGCGCGCGCATCTCGGCTTCGCATTCCTCGGTGTATTCCACCGCGTGATGCGGGTGCACGCCCGCGGTGGCGTACAGGAAGCCGGGGTGCTGCTGCGCCAGTTGCACGGCCAACGGCGAGTGCTCGCGGCTGGCGCCGGTGATGACCATCTGCACCACGCCGGCCTGCCGTGCGCGGTCCAGCACGGCATCGCGGTCACGGTCGAAGGAGTCGTGGGTCAGGTTGGCGCCGATATCGATCAGGTGCATGGTCATCGCGGGGGAAAAGTGCCCGCGCATTGTACCTGCGGCTGCCGTGGCCCTTTATCCTTTGCACATGAATGCCCCGCTCTTCCCGATTTCCCCGCTGTTGCCGCAGATCCAGCAGCACCTGGCCACACACCCGCGGCTGGTGCTGGAGGCCCCGCCCGGCGCCGGCAAGACCACCCAGGTGCCACTGGCCCTGCTCGATGCGCCGTGGCTGCAGGACCGGAAGATCATCATGCTGGAACCGCGCCGGGTGGCCGCGCGCAGCGCCGCACTGTTCATGGCGCGGCAGCTGGGCGAAGAGGTGGGCGGCACCGTCGGTTACCGCATCCGCTTCGAGAACAAGGTCTCCGCGCGTACGCGGATTGAAGTCGTCACCGAGGGCATCCTGACCCGCATGCTGCAGGACGACCCGATGCTGGAAACGGTCGGCGCGATCCTGTTCGATGAATTCCACGAACGCCACCTCAGTGGCGACCTCGGCCTGGCCCTGGCGCTGGACGTGCAGGCGCAGCTGCGCGAGGACCTGCGCCTGGTGGTGATGTCGGCCACGCTGGATGGCGAGCGCCTTGCCCGCTTCCTTGATGCGCCGCGCCTGAGCAGCGAAGGCCGCAGCTACCCGGTGGCGGTCAGTCACTTCCCGGCGCGCCGCGATGAAGCGCTGGAACTGCAGGTGCGCCGCGCGGTGCAACAGGCATTGGCCGAGCACCCGGGTGAGCTGCTGGTATTCCTGCCCGGCCAGCGCGAGATCGCGCGGGTGCAGGCCGGGCTGCAGGAATCGCTGGATGCCGGCGTGGAAGTGCTGGCTCTGCACGGTGAGCTGCCAGTGGAACAGCAGGCGCGGGTGTTGCAGGCGTCCAGTGATGGCCGCCGCCGCGTGGTGCTGGCCACCAACGTCGCCGAGTCCTCGGTAACGCTGCCCGGCGTGCGCGTGGTGATCGACAGCGGCCAGGCACGCGAGCCGCGCTACGACCCCAACAGCGGCTTCACCCGGCTGGACGTGGTGGCCATCGCGCAGGCATCGGCCGACCAGCGCGCGGGCCGCGCCGGCCGTGTCGCCGAGGGCGTGGCGTGGCGGCTGTGGCCGCAGTCGCAGCGGCTGGAACCACAGCGTCGCGCCGAGATCGATCAGGTGGAACTGGCCGGGCTGGCGCTGGAACTGGCGGCCTGGGGCAGCAGCGACCTGCGATTCCTCGATCCGCCACCGGCGGGCCCGATGGGCGCGGCACGCGAACTGCTGCAGCGGCTCGGCGCGCTGTCCAGCAGCGGCGCGATCACCGCACTCGGCCGGCGCGTGCTGGCGCTGGGTACGCATCCGCGGATGGCGGCGATGCTGCTGGCGGCGCCCGATGCACGTGCGCAAGCCCTGGCCGCCGACCTGGCCGCCTTGCTGGAGGCGCGCGACCCGCTGCGCCAGAGCGGTGACGCGCTGGCGGCGCGCTGGCGTGCGCTGGCGGCGTTCCGCAATGGCCGCGCACCGGGCGACGCCAACCGCAGCGGTCTGGCCGCGATTGATGCCGCCGCCAAACAGTGGCGACGTCGCCTGCGCTGCGATGCCGCACCGCCGGCCAGCATCGAAGCCCATGAACTCGGTGACCTGCTCGCACACGCCTTCCCCGACCGCATCGGTTTCCAGCACCCCAGCGACCCACTGCGCTACCTGCTGGCCAATGGCCGCAGCACGCGCCTGCACGAATTGAGTGACCTGCGCGGCGAGCCGTGGCTTGTGGCCAGTGAACTGCGCTTCGAGGCACGCGACGCCCTGCTGCTGCGTGCAGCACCGGTGGACGAAGGCCAGCTGCGCAAGTCGTGGCCGGAACGCTTCGTCAGCGAGGATGTGGTGCGCTGGGACAGCGAGCGTCGCGCGCTCGTCGCGCTGCGTGAAACCCGTTTCGACCGCATCGTGCTGGACAGCCGCTCGGCCGGCCGGGTTGATCCACAGCACGCCGCGCAGGCGCTGACCGACGCGGTGGCCGAACTCGGCCTGCAGGCGTTGCCGTGGACCGAAGGCCTGCGCCAATGGCAGGCGCGGGTGGAGTCGCTGCGGCGCTGGATGCCGGAACTGGATCTGCCTGACTGCAGCGATGTGGCCCTGCTGGCCAACCGTGCGCAGTGGCTGCAGCCTGCGTTCGCCGGCAAGACACGGTTGGATGCGCTGGACGAAGCCAGCTTCGGCGAGGCGCTGAAGTCGCCGCTGGAATGGTCGCAGCGGCAGCTGGTCGAACGTCATGCGCCCACCCGCATCACCGTGCCGTCCGGACTGGAGCGGCCAATCACCTATGCGCTGGACAGCGAGAGCGGCGAACCGCTGCAGCCGGTGCTGGCGGTGAAACTGCAGGAACTGTTCGGCCTGGCCGACACCCCGCGCATTGCCGATGGCCGCGTGCCGCTCACCCTGCACCTGCTGTCGCCCGGCGGGCGGCCGTTGCAGGTCACCCAGGATCTGCGCAACTTCTGGGAAAACACCTACGCCGAGGTGAAGAAGGAAATGAAGGGCCGCTACCCGCGCCATCCGTGGCCGGATGATCCGTGGACGGCGACGGCCACCCATCGGGCCAAGCCGCGCGGCACCTGATTGCTGGGGTCGGATCCCTTTGCAGCGCAAAGGGCTCTGACCCCGTCTCCAGGGAAAGCGCTCCAACCCCACCCTGCCTGATCCTGAATGGCTGCGGTAGAGTCACACCACGTGCGACCCCGACTGACATACCGTTTACGGGCAACGCGCGACACTGGACTTCGACCCGAGGCAAAGGACCCCCCGCATGAGCAAGCTGACCGTAATCACCGACCGCGCTTTGGAGCGCGCCCTGGAGCTGGCCCACACCGCCGGCGACGGCCTCAAGAGCGCCGGTGGCAGCCTGCGCAGTGCCGACTGGATCAAGACCGGTGCCGCCATTGGCGCGGTGAAGACTGGCGGCAAGGCCGCGACCAGGTTCGCGCGCCGCAACCCGGCAGTCGCCGTGGCTGCCGCAGCCGTTGGCGTCGGCCTGCTTGGCTATGCGCTATACCGCAAGCAGCAGAAGAAGAAGGCCGCGCAGGGCCATGTGGTGAACGGCCAGGCCCAGCGCATCAATGCGCGCGACCGCCGCAATGACACCGTGGTCGACGAGCACAGCGACATCGGCAGCGATGCCTGAGTCTGCGGGGGTCAGAGCTCTTCCTGCGGAAGGGATCTGACCCCACCAGCTACGAGAGGGCCGGGTACCGGAAAGTACCCGGCCCTTTCTGCATCAGCCGATCTGCCGCCACTGCCCCGGCTGCAGGTCGTCCAGCCGGTACGGCCCCATCGACGCGCGTACCAGCCGCAGCGTCGGCAGGTTCACCGCCGCGGTCATCCGCCGCACCTGCCGGTTGCGGCCCTCGCGGATCGTGATCGCCAGCCAGCTGTCGGGTACGGTCTTGCGGAAGCGAACCGGCGGATCACGCGTCCACAGCGATGGCGCCGGATCGAGGCGCTCGATCTTCGCCGGTAGGGTCGGCCCGTCATTGAGCACCACGCCCGTACGCAGCTGCTGCAGCTGTTCGTCGCTGGGCATGCCTTCCACCTGCACCCAGTAGGTCTTGTCGGCCTTGTGCTTCGGGTCGGTCAGTTTGTGCGCCAGCGTGCCGTTGTCGGTCAACAGCAGCAGCCCTTCGCTGTCATGGTCCAGGCGCCCGGCGGCATACACGCGCGGCGGCAGGCCGAACCCGGCCAGCGTCGGTCGCGGCGGCACGCTGCGGTCGGTGAACTGGCAGAGCACGTTGAACGGCTTGTTGAAGGCAATCAGCATTGCGGGCACGGCGGGTGGCGGGTGGGGCATTGTCCCACGCCGCGCCACGCGCCACTCAGCTGTAGAGCCGAAGGCAGCAGCAGGAGCCGCTGCCAACGTCGCGCGCGAGGGCACGAAGGGTGCCAGTCAGGACGGCCGGCATAGCCCATGCTCGGCTGCTCTTTCCTGCCGCCGCGATTACGGCAGGCTCAGCCGAGGACCTTCCACTCCAGCAGGAACGAGCCCAGCACCAGTGCGATACCGCACGCCGCTATGACATTGGCCCGGCGCCGCAGGCGAGCTGGTGGCTGACTTGCGCTGCGTGCACGTTCATCCAGCAGGATGCCGGCGAACAGCACTGCAAAACCAACAGCCCCGACCAGGTCATGGGTGTGACCGCCGTAGAACATGAAATCGATCAGCCGCGTCAGCACCAGCACCGCAACGGCGATGTATAGAACCTTCTTCAACAGTCCATGTCCTTGCATACGATTGAATTCCGACGCATGGCCGGCCTTGGGACCAGCCATGCGCCGCACTACGCGCGATGAGCCGAGCATGGGCTCGGCTCCACAGAGTCAACATGCGCCAGCCCGGCACCAGCCCTTACGGCTTGATGAAGCGCAGGGTCATGCGGTCGCTTTCGCCGATTGCCTGGTACTTCGCATCATCGGCCTTGTCGTGCTGGTTGGTCGGCGGCAGCGTCCACACGCCGTTCGGGTGGTCCTTGGTGTCACGCGGGTTGGCGTTGACCTCGCTGCGCGCGTCCAGCTTGAAGCCGGCAGCCTCGGCCATCGCGATCACCTGCTGCTGGCCGACATAGCCGGTGTCATCGTCGTCGGCCACATCGGCCCTGGCGCGATGCTCGACCACTCCGAGCACGCCACCCGGCTTGAGCACGTTGAAGAAGCCCTGGAACATGCCCTGCGCCTGGCCGGCCTTGCGCCAGTTGTGCACGTTGCGGAAGGTCAGCACCACGTCAGCTGAACCGGCCGGGCCGAACACCGGCTTGGCCGGATCGTAGGCGACCACGGCGGTCTTGCCGAACTGTGCCGGTGCACCGGCGTACTTCTTTTCCAGGCTGTCGCGGCTGCGCTGCTGGTAGTCACGGCCGCGGCCTTCGGCAACAGCCATCGGGTCGACCACGGCAGCGACGTAATGGCCCTTGTCACGCAGCAACGGCGCCAGGATCTCCGAGTACCAGCCGTTGCCCGGGGTGATCTCGATGACGGTCTTTTCCGGCGCCACCTTGAAGAACGACAGCGTCTGCGCCGGATGACGATAGCCATCGCGCTTGACGTTGTTGGCATCACGGGTCGACGCCTTCACCGCCGCATCGATGGCCGGTGACACCTGGATCTTCGCCGGCGCCACCGTGGCCGGTGCGGCGAACGTGGGAACAGCGGCAAGCAGGGCCGAAGCAAGCAGCAGGCGGCAACCACGCAGGGAAGAGGCAGCAATCATCAGGGCGACTCCAGCGGAAGATGCGGCGAGACTAGCAGCCGCGGCGTCCCAGGTGTTCACAAAACGTTAGCTGCGTACGCATCGCGGAACACTGTTTTGTGGTTGCCGCCGCAGCACGGTCACACAACGCGTTCTATTCTGGAGCACTTCCCCCAAGGAGTCCGTGCCCATGACGGCAACCCGCGAACTGGGCCGTTCCGGCCTGCATGTACGTCCGCTCGCCTTCGGTGGCAATGTGTTCGGCTGGAGCGCCGATGAAAAGGCCAGCTTCGCCCTGCTCGATGCCTTCGTCGACGCCGGCTTCAACCTGGTCGACACCGCCGATGTGTATTCGGCCTGGGTCCCGGGCAATGCCGGCGGCGAATCGGAAACGCTGATCGGCAAGTGGTTTGCCCGCAGCGGCAAGCGCGACAAGGTGGTGCTGGCGACCAAGGTGGCCAAGTGGGCCGAGCGCCCCGGCCTGACCCCGGACAACATCAATGCGGCGGTCGAGGATTCGCTGCGCCGCCTGCAGACCGACGTGATCGATCTGTACCAGGCCCACGAGGATGACGAGTCGACGCCGCTGGAAGCGACCCTGGCCGCGTTCGGCCGCCTGATCGAAGCCGGCAAGGTACGTGCGATCGGTGCCTCCAACTACAGCGCCACGCGCCTGGCCGATGCGCTGAAGGTGTCCACCGACTACAAGCTGCCGCGTTACGAAACCCTGCAGCCCGAATACAACCTGTACGACCGCGCCGGCTACGAGACCGAACTGGAACCGCTGGTGCAGCGCGAGCAGATCGGCGTGATCGGCTACTACGCGCTGGCCAGTGGCTTCCTCAGCGGCAAATACCGCACGCCGGCCGATGCGGCCAAGAGCCCGGCGCGTGGCGAGACCGTGGTGAAGCGCTATCTGAACCCGCGTGGCCTGCGCATCCTGCAGGCACTGGATGACGTGGCCAGCAAGCACAGCGCCAGTACCGCGCAGATCGCATTGGCATGGCAGATCGCACGACCGTCGATCACTGCGCCGATCGTCAGCGCCACCAGCGTCGAGCAGTTGCACGATCTGCTGGCGGCGGCCAACGTGTCGCTGAGCGTGCAGGATGTCGCGCAGCTGGATGCCGCCAGCACGGAAGCTTGAGACACGGTAGTGCCGGCCGCTGGCCGACATGACACGCGCACCGAAGAAAATAATTGAACAAAATGGTTGCGCACGACTAAATCGTGGTTTATCGTGCGCACCTCGTTTCAACAACCACTGGAAACTTCCCTTGAACGCGCATTCCGTCGCCATCGCCAAACTGCTGCCATGCCTGCGCATGGACGTGCTGGCGCGCGCGTTCGGCAAGGAAGTCCAGCTGACAACGGCCTGATACCCGCCCTGCGGAGATCGGCCACCCCGATCTCCGAGGCCTGACGACGCCCTCGGAACGCAAGTCCCGGGGGCGTTTTCGTTTGCGTCGGCACAAGGACCCGCGATGCCAGAACTGCACCCCGCGCGGCAACCCGCCGCTCACTGACCCAGATTTTCCCGCCCCGCCGAAGTATTTACTTCGCGCGAGTGGCGACGCCTGGACATTATCTGCATCGCTCCCAAACATTATCGCTCGCGATAATGTCGGTGGTCTGCACCCTCGATTCTCCAACGGTCCCGTTTCCACCACGGGCTGGTGCGCGCGGCGTTGCCGTGGCGTATGCCGGAGGTCGCGGACATGCCATCGCCTGGATCGCCTGCTGGAGGCAGGCACCGGTTCGCCGGTACGTGGTTCGATTCCGCGCGGTCCCCAACTGGATAGCTCAGTAGGGTAGAGCAACGGATCCTGATTCCGTCTGTCGTGGGTTCGATTCCCACTCCAACCACATGACCTCTCGCGTCATGACTTGAAGCAACACCCGGGGCGCAAGCCCCAGCGGCCATCGTCGCCGTCCACGGACATCGCCTTCGGGCAGGAACGTGGAAGGCAACGGACCGCACGCCGGGCCCCGGCCCGCCGCCACTGCCAGCCACGTTCCGCACCGGTGCTGCCTGCCGGGAATGACGGTGGCAGCAGTGCCGGTGCACCGAAGGCTCCGCGTGCGGACCGTCCGCCGATGGCCGCCCTCTTCCGCCAGCTGCACAAGGTGTGCAGCCAGCCCTGCCACGACCTGATCGACCCGGGTCATGGCATTCATTCCATCGGGTCGAACCACCAGAGCCATACAAGGAGAGACTCCCATGTTCTGGACCATCAAGGTCGTGATCGGCGACGGCGAGCGCGGCCTGGTGTATCGCAACCGTCGTTTCCAGCAGATCCTGCTGCCGGGCGTGCACCGCCTGTCGCCGTTCGGCGGCCGCCCGCACGTGGACATCCTCACTGCATCGAAGGGCGCGGCCTACACCGGCAGCGACCAGGACAGCCTGATCGAGGCGCTGGGCGCACGGCTGGACACGCACTTCGTGCTGGCCAACGTCGGCGCCGACGAGGTCGGCCTGTTGCTGCGCAACGGCCGCATCGACGAGGTGCTGCCGCCGGGCAGCCGCCGTCTGTACTGGCGCGGTTCGGTCGACACCCGGGTGCGCGTGCTGGCGCTGGGTGACGAGCCGTACGTGCCGGTGGACGTGCAGCAGCGCCTGGGCCAGCTGGGCGTGCTGCCGCGTGTAGCGGTGATCAGTACCGTGCCGAGCGAATCGGTCGGCCTGCTGTTCATCGATGGCACGCTGCGGCAGACGCTGGACGCCGGCCTGCACGCGTTCTGGAACTTCAACGGCAACGTGTCGGTGGAGCGTGTGGAGCTGCGTGCGCGTTCGCTGGACGTGTCCGGCCAGGAACTGCTCAGCCGCGACAAGGTGACCCTACGGGTGAACCTGGCCGCGACCGTGCAGGTGGTCGACCCGGTGCGTGCACACCGCACGCTCAGCAATGCCGATGAGTTCATCTATCGGCAGCTGCAGTTCGGCCTGCGCCAGGCGATTGCCGCGCGCAGCCTGGACGAGCTGCTGGGCGACAAGGCGGCACTGGACGGCGAGATCGCCGCCCATGTGCAGGCGGCGATCGAGGGCCACGGCGTGCGGCTGCTCGGCGTGGGCATCAAGGACGTGATCCTGCCGGGCGAGATGAAGGAGATCCTCAACGGTGTGGTGCTGGCCGAGAAGCAGGCCCAGGCCAGCGTGATCCGCCGCCGCGAGGAGGCCAACGCCACGCGTTCGCAGCTCAACACCGCAA
The DNA here is from genome assembly GCF_037203745.1 of Stenotrophomonas sp. CCNWLW162. Taxonomy (NCBI): domain Bacteria; kingdom Pseudomonadati; phylum Pseudomonadota; class Gammaproteobacteria; order Lysobacterales; family Lysobacteraceae; genus Stenotrophomonas; species Stenotrophomonas sp. CCNWLW162. Next base: position 741,235 of record NZ_JBBCBL010000002.1, read on the forward strand.
AGCTGATCGAGGACAACCCGGTGCTGATGCGCTTGAAGGAGCTGGAGGCACTGGAGAAGGTCACCGAGAAGATCGACAAGCTCACCGTGTTCGGCGGCCTGGATGGCGTGCTGAAGCAGCTGGTGACGATGAAGTAGGGGGTTGCGGTGGCGCAGGGACGCGCCACCGGCCCATCAAGGACATACACGAAGACATGGACACTCAACAGAACTATCAATGGCTGCATGCCGAGGGCACCACGCCGATCAAGGGCTGGGTCAACGGTGTGCCGCTGGAAGCGCAGGCCCATGAGCAGCTGCGCAATATCGCCGCGATTCCGTTCGTCGGGCCGTGGGTGGCGGTGATGCCGGACGTGCACCTGGGCAAGGGCGCGACCGTGGGCTCGGTGATCCCGACCCAGGGCGCGATCATCCCGGCCGCGGTCGGCGTCGACATCGGCTGCGGCATGGCCGCGGTGCGCACTACGTTGCGCGCCAACGATCTGCCTGATGACCTGCGGCAGCTGCGCAACAGCATCGAGCGCAGCATTCCGGTCGGCAACGGCCGTGGCGGCGAGCACCACCGCATGCCCGACAGCATCCACACCCGGCTGGTGCAGTCCGGGCTGGCCGCCGGCCTGGAGAAGATCAAGGACAAGCACCGCAGGATCCGCACCGACAAGCTCGACCGCCAGCTGGGTACGCTGGGCGGTGGCAATCACTTCATCGAACTGTGCCTGGATGAAACAGACACAGTGTGGGTGATGCTGCACAGCGGTTCGCGCGGCACCGGCAACCTGATCGGCACCTACTTCATCGAGAAGGCGCGCGAAGAGCTTGCACGCCGTGTGCTCGGCTTCCACCTGCCGGACAAGGACCTGGCGTTCTTCATGGAAGGCGAGGCGCTGTTCGATGACTACGTCGAGGCGGTGTCGTGGGCGCAGGACTACGCCCGGCACAACCGCGAGGCAATGATGTCGCGCGTGCTGGCCGAGATGCGGCATCGACTGCCGAAGTTCCAGCTGGCAACGATGGCGGTGAACTGCCACCACAACTACGTGCAGAAGGAGACGCACAACGGCCAGGAGCTGCTGGTGACGCGCAAGGGTGCGGTCAGCGCCCGCGAGGGCGAGCTGGGCATCATTCCCGGCAGCATGGGCACGCGCAGCTACATCGTGCGTGGCAAGGGCAACGCGGACAGCTTCCACAGCTGCAGCCACGGTGCCGGCCGGGTAATGAGCCGTGGCGCTGCGCGCCAGCAGATCACGCTGGCCCAGCACCGCGAGGCCACCGCGCATGTGGAATGCCGCAAGGACAGCGGCGTGCTGGATGAGTCGCCGGCCGCGTACAAGTCGATCGACGATGTAATGGCCGCACAGCTGGACCTGGTCGACGTGCTGCACACCCTGCGCCAGGTGCTGTGCGTGAAGGGATGATGGAGCGGTGCCGGCCTCGGCCGGCACCTGCTCGACGGGCACGGGCGAATGGATGCCCGGGATCCGTAGCGTCGAGCTTGCTCGACTGCTCTTCCACGCCATGCGTGGATGGAGCGGCGCCGACCGAGGTCGGCGGCTACCGGTGCTGCGATCAGCGCGGCACGCTGTCCTCGGCCACCAGCGCATGATGCACGCCGATCCCCGCCCGCACGCCTTCGGCGGCGGCCAGGGTGATGTTGCCTACCGTGGTCGCATCGCCTGCGGCATACACGTTCGGCACCGAGGTCTGCTTCATCATGTCGACCTCGATCAGCACGCCCAGCGGGCTCTCGACCAATGTGCACCCCAGCTGCTGCACCAGCGGCGTGGCCATCGCCTGGGTGGCCGGCACGAACAGCGCACGCTGTGCGATGCGGCGGCCGTCGGCCAGCTCCACTTCCAGCCAGGTCGGTTGGTCGCCGTGTACGCCCAGCACCGGCGAGGTCTCGATGTGCACGCCACGCTGCTGCATGGCGGCGCGTTCCTCATCGGTGATCTCCAGACCCATGCTGAAGAACGTGACGTTGCCCCAGTCGGCGAACAGCGGCGCCTTGCTGGCGGACATCGGATGGCCGCCGAGCAGGCCGATGGCACCACCACCGACTTCATAGCCGTGGCAGTAGGGGCAGTGCAGCACAGTGCTGCCCCAGCGCTCGGCCAGTCCGGGCAGTTCCGGCAGCTGGTCGGCGATGCCGCTTGCCAGCAGCAGCTTGCGCGCGGCCAGCACCTGGCCATCGGCGGTACGCACTTCCACGCCTTCGGCGGTGGTGCGGGCGTGCTCTACTTCGGCATGCACCCAACGCACCGTGGGGTAGTCCAGCAATTGCTGACGCGCGGTCTTCAGCAGCTCGGCGCCACTGATGCCATCCAGCCCCATCACCCCGTGCGAATGACTGGCGAAACGATTGCGCGGTGAACCGGCGTCGATGACGGTGACCGGGCGACGGGCACGGGCCAGGATCAGGCCGGCGGCAATGCCGGCATAGCTGCCGCCGACGATGAGCACATCAGGATTCATGGTGACCTTCCAGGGAACGGTGATGGGCGAGATGGCGGGCGAAGTCGGCGCCGAGCTGGTCCAGCGTGGTCGCCTGCAGGCGCTGCTCAAGCAACCGCTGCGCCTCGCGCGCGCCTTCGAGCAGGGCGCTGTTGACCAGCTGCTGGATCGGGCAGCCACCACCGGAATCGCGGGCACCGACCTGCACCAGCGGCGGTGCACCCACGGCCAGGTAGATGTCATGCAGGGTGATCGCTGCGGCGTCGCGGGCCAGCACGCTGCCGCCACCATGGCCGCGCGTGCTGCGCACCAGGCCGGCCCTGTGCAGCTGCGCCAGCAGGCGGCGGATCACTACCGGATGGGTCGGCAGGCACGACGCCAGCTGTTCGGACGTACGCGGTGCGGCATGGCCGACCAGGTGCGCCATCACATGCAGAGCGTCGGAAAGCGGGTTCGCGGATTTCATGTAACGACAATAGTTACATTTAATTCCTCTGTCGAGGGTCTGCTTTCGTTCCATATGGACATATCTGTCCTATGAAATAGTTTCTTCACATCACTAAACGAAACGCGAATGTGATGAACATCCCACTTCAGGGCGTGCGCAGCGGGTCGATACCGCAGTGCCCCTTCCCGAGAGTGCTTCCCCATGAATGCGTCTGTCCGTGCTCCGCGCCTGCAGTCCAAGCTGCTCGGCGCGGTTTCCGTTGGTCTGGCCGTGGTCCTGCTGTGTGCTCTGGCCGGCCTCGCCTCCGCCTGGTTGAAACTGTCCACCGAGGTTCCGCCCGAAGTCGCCCACAGCCGCGACGCCGAGCGCCTGCAGCGCGAGTTCCGCGGGCAGGTGCAGGAATGGAAGAACGTACTGCTGCGCGGTCACGACGACGCACTGCGCCAGCGCCACCTGGAGGCGTTCGACAGCGAGGGCCGTCTGGTGGAGCAGCTGGCCAAGGGCCTGGTCAGCAGCCCGGATGCACGCACGCGCGAACTGGCTCAGGCGTTCATCGGCCTGCACGCGCGGCTGCAGCAGGACTATCACGCGGCGCTGCAGGCGTTCGCCGAGGCCAGCTACGATCCCGCCGCCGGCGACAACCTCGTGCGCGGCAAGGACCGCCCGGTGGCAACCGCGCTGGATGCGTTGAGTACGCACGCCACGCAGGTGGCCGAAGCGGCGGTAGCAGCCCGTTCGCAGCAAGCGCGGCAGACGCTGCTGCTGTGCGCGGCGCTGACCGTGCTGGCCGCCGTGCTGCTGCTGATCGGCCTGGGCTGGTGGCTGCGGCGTGCGGTGGTGCAGCCGGTGCTGGCGGTGGAAGCCGCCGCGCGCGCAGTGGCTGCCGGCGATCTGCAGCATGTTGTGCAGGTGCGCAGCCGCGATGAGATCGGTCGGCTCGCGCAGGCCATGCAGGCCGTGCAGTCCACGCTGCGCGGTGTGCTCGATGCACAGGCCACGATGGCACAGGCGCATGAAGCCGGCACCATCAGCCACCGCATGGATGCCAGTGCCTTCCCCGGCGCATTCGGCACGATGGTGGCCGACAGCAACGCGCTGGTCGATGCGCACATCCAGGTAAAGCTGCGCGCGATTGCGATCATGGGCCGTTACGCGATCGGTGACCTCAGCCAGGACATGGAACGCCTGCCCGGCGAGAAGGCAGTGATCACCGACGCACTGGATACCGCCAAGGTTAATCTCGGCATGATCAATGGCGAGATCCGCCGCCTGGCCGAAGCCGCTGCCGCCGGTGACTTTAGCCAGCGCGGCGACAGCGCAGGCTTCGAGCACGATTTCCGCGCGATGGTCGATGGCCTGAACCGGTTGATGCAGACCACCGAGCAGAACCTCGGCGAGGTCTCCAGCATGCTGCGTGCGATCGCCGATGGTCGCCTCGGCGCGCGCATGCACGGCGATTTCCAGGGCGTGTTCGCACGCATCGCCGGCGATGCCAACACCACTGCCGCGCAGCTGGCCACCATCGTCACCGACATCAAGCACGCCTCGGGCAACATCCACACTGCGGCTGCAGAGATCGCCGCCGGCAACAACGATCTGTCGCGTCGTACCGAGCAGCAGGCGGCCAATCTGGAAGAGACCGCCGCGTCGATGGAGGAACTGACCTCCACCGTGCGCCAGAACGCCGAGCATGCACGCCAGGCCAACCAGCTGGCGATCGGCGCGCATACCGTTGCCTCTCACGGCGGCAGCGTGGTCGGCCAGGTGGTGACGACGATGGGCGCGATCGAAACCTCGTCGCGGCAGATCGCCGAGATCATCAGCGTGATCGATGGCATAGCGTTCCAGACCAACATCCTGGCATTGAACGCTGCGGTGGAAGCGGCGCGTGCCGGCGAACAGGGTCGCGGCTTCGCGGTGGTCGCCAGTGAAGTACGCACGCTGGCGCAGCGCTCGGCCGCTGCCGCGAAGGAGATCAAGGCGTTGATCGAAGCGTCGGTGGAACAGGTCGGGCACGGTGCACAGCGCGTGCGCGAGGCCGGTGACACCATGGCCGAGATCGTGGCGTCGGTGCAGCGTGTGACCGACATCATGGCCGAGATTTCCGCTGCCTCGCAGGAGCAGAGCGCGGGCATTGAACAGGTCAGCCAGACGGTGATCCAGATGGATGGCACCACCCAGCAGAACGCCGCGCTGGTGGAGGAAGCCAGCGCTGCGGCACGCAGCCTGGAACAACAGGCGAACCGGTTGATCGACGCGGTGGATGTGTTCGATCTGTCGACTACGGCGGCAGCGAAGGACGCGTTGGCGCGCGCGGCCTGAGGGATCCGGTTGCCGGCCAGCGGCCGGCACTACCCGTGCGATGAGCGGTAGTGCCGGCCGCTGGCCGGCAACCCACCACGACTTCAGCGCACGTAATCACTCTGCGCCATCGCGTCGGCCAGGTAATCCACGAACGAGCTGATCCGCGACGACACGGCGGTGTTGCGGTAGTACACCGCATGGATCGGCTGGTACACATCCAGCGTCTGCGCCGCCAGCACCTGCACCAGGGTGCCGGCGCTGCGGTCACGATCGGTGACGAAGTCGGACAGGCAGGTGATGCCCACACCTTCCACCGCCAGCCGGCGCAACGTCTCGCCACTGGACACGGCGATATCCGGCCGCACCAGCAGCAGCCCATCCGATTCTCCGGGCAGCGGCCAACGGTTGAGTGATTCCGGCTCGTTGAAGCTGAGCAGCGTGTGCTGGCCCAGCGCGGCGACGCTGGCCGGTTCGCCGTGCCTGGCCAGGTAGGCCGGGCTGGCCACCAGCCGCAGCTGGCAGCGGCCCAGCAGCCGCGCATGCAGGGTGGAGTCGGCCAGCGGGCCGATCCGGATCGCCAGATCGGTGCGCCGTTCGAGCAGGTCGATGTAGCGGTCGGAACTGTTCAACTCCAGCTGCACTTCCGGGTAACGCGCGCGATAGCCGGCCACCAGCGGCGCGATCACGTGCAGCACGAACGGCATCGCCGCATCCACGCGCAGGCGCCCCGCCGGGCGCTCGCGGCGCGCCGCCATCTGTTCCTCGGCCGATTCCACCGCATCGACGATCGCGCGCGCATGGCGCAGGAACGCCTCGCCCTCGGCGGTCAGGTGCAGGCGGCGGGTGGTACGGGTCAGCAGGGTGATCCCCAACTTGTCCTCCAGCCGCCCCAGGGCGCGGCTCACGCCCGAGGGCGTCTGCCCCAGCTGCTCGGCGGCGGCACTGATCGAGCCGCTGTCGATCACCGAAAGGAACGCCTGCATTTCATCGAGAGTGGTCTTCATGTCCCTATTATTGACTGCACGGCAATAGTGATTGGCGTGAAGACCGGTTTTTCGGCAAAGGTCGGCGGCGCAGACTGCGCAGCCTCTTCCTCCTGCTGGACCCTGTCATGACCCGTGGCATTCCCCTCGCCCTGCTGGCGTTGACCCTCGGTGCCTTCGCCATCGGCACCACCGAATTCGTCATCGTCGGCCTGATCCCGACCATCGCCGGCGACCTGCAGGTCAGCCTGCCCTCGGCCGGCCTGCTGGTCTCGCTGTACGCGCTGGGTGTGGCCATCGGTGCGCCGGTGCTGACTGCGCTGACCGGACGCGTACCGCGCAAGCAACTGCTGGTGGCACTGATGGTGTTGTTCACGCTCGGCAATGTCGTCGCCTGGATGGCACCCGGCTATACCTCGCTGATCATCGCCCGCATCCTGACCGGCCTGGCGCACGGCGTGTTCTTCTCGATCGGCGCGATCATCGCCACCGCCGTGGTACCGAAGGAGAAGGCAGCCAGCGCGATCGCCATCATGTTCACCGGCCTGACCGTGGCACTGGTGACCGGCGTGCCGCTGGGCACCTTCATCGGCCAGCATCTGGGCTGGCGCGCGACCTTCCTGGCGGTGGCCGGCCTCGGCGTGGTCGCCCTTATCGGCGCGCTGTTGTTCGTTCCGCGCAACCTGCCGCAGAGTGCGCCGGCCAGCCTTCGCCAACAGCTGGCCGTGCTCGGCCAGCCACGCCTGCTGCTGGTCTATGCGATGACCGCGCTGGGCTACGGTGGCACCTTCCTGGCCTTCACCTATCTGGCGCCGATCCTGCAGGACGTCACCGGCCTTCCGGCCAACGCCGTGAGCCTGGTGCTGCTGGTGTACGGCGTGTCGGTGGCGATCGGCAACCTGTGGGGCGGGCGCATGGCCGACCGCTTGGGTCCAGTGCCCGCGCTGAAGCGCATCTTCGGACTGCTGGCATTGGTGTTGTTCGTCCTCACGTTCACTGCCTACAACACCTGGTTGATGCTGCTGACGGTGCTGGCGCTGGGCGCGGTAGCGTTCGGCAACGTGCCCGGCCTGCAGGTCTACGTGGTCAAGCAGGCGCAGCGCTATGCGCCGCAGGCGGCCGACGTGGCCTCGGGCCTGAACATCGCCGCGTTCAACGTCGGCATCGCGATGGGCGCCTCGCTGGGCGGCCTGGTGGTGGAGCACATCGGCCTGATGCATACGCCCTGGCTGGGCGCGCTGGTGGTCGTACTGGCCTACGCGCTGACCGTGCTCAGTGGCCGCCTCGACCGCCGCGATGGCGTCAACCACCGCGCCGACGGTATTGCCGCCACCGCGCATTGATCCATGCAATGCACCGTTGCCGGCATGCATACGGTGCCTGTCCTACCCTCTTCCCTCTGCTACTCCCTTCCCCCCGTTGGAGCTTCCCATGACTGTCCCCGCTTTCGGTCTCGGCACCTTCCGCCTCAAAGACCAGACCGTGATCGACTCGGTGCGCAATGCGCTGGAGGTCGGTTACCGCGCCATTGATACCGCGCAGATCTACGGCAACGAAGCCGAAGTCGGCCAGGCCATCGCCGAGTCCGGCGTGCCGCGTGATGATCTGTACCTGACCACCAAGGTGTGGATCACCGAGTTCAAGCGCGATGCGCTGCTGGCCAGCCTGCGCATCAGCCTGGAGAAGCTGCGCACTGACCGCGTCGACCTGGCGCTGATCCACTGGCCGTCACCGAATGACAAGGTCGATGTGCCGATGGAGGAATACCTGCCAGCACTGGCCGAGGCCAAGGCGCAGGGGCTGACCAAGGCGATCGGCATCTCCAATTTCACCATCGCGCAGACCCGCAAGGCGATCGAGATCCTCGGTGCCGAAGCCATCGCCACCAACCAGATCGAGATCCACCCGTACCTGCAGAACCGCCTGCTGGTGAAGTTCCTGCAGGACAACGGCATCCACATCACCGCCTACATGAGCCTGGCTTATGGCGAAGTGCTGAAGGACCCGGTGATCCAGGCCATTGCCGGCCGTCACCAGGCCACCCCGGCGCAGGTTGCGCTGGCCTGGGCGCTGCAGCAGGGCTTCTCGGTGATCCCGTCGTCGACCAAGCGCGAAAACCTGGCAGCCAACCTGGAAGCAGCGGCCGTGCGACTGACCGACGAAGACATGGCACAGATCGCCAAGCTGGATCGTGGCCATCGCCTGGCGAATCCGGAAGGGATTGCCCCGGCCTGGGATTGAGGCCAACCGCGGTTACGGATTGGAATCGGTAGGTGCCGACCTTGGTCGGCACTGACCTCTGATCGATCATTGAAACACCGTGCGGACCAAGGTCCGCACCCACCAGAAGCGGCTTTGGTCTACTCCTGTAGCAACCACTCGCGCATCGATGCACTCACTTCATCTGGTTTCTCCATCGGTGCCAGGTGCCCGCAATCGGGCACCACCACCAGCTGCGAGTGCGGCACCATCGCATGCATCTCTTCGCTCACTACCAGCGGCGTGATGCGGTCATTCGCACCGCAGAGGATCAGCAGCGGATCGCGGTACCCGGCCAGCACATCGTGGCCATCACGGCGTTCCAGCGCACTCTGGCGCAGGAAGACTTCCGCGCCCATGCGGGCGGTCATATCACGCACACGCTGCACCAGCACGTAGTCGTCCAGCCGCGAGGCGTCGATGTAGCTGCGCATCAGCGCGTCACCGAAGCCGTGGAACTTCCCCGGCAGGCGCACGCTGGCACGTTGGCTGCGGCGCTGCTCGGCACGTTCCGGTGAATCGGCGTGGATCGAGGTGTCGATCAGCGCCAGCTGCAGCACACGTTCCGGAGCGATGCGCAGGACCTGCTGGGCGACGAAACCGCCCAGCGAGAAACCGGCCAGCGCAAAGCGCTCGGGCGCTTGCGCCAACACGTCCTCGGCCACTGCCTGCAGGGTTTCACCACGGGTCTGGTCGCCCACCGTGCATTCGGCGATGTCGGCCAAGTCGGCCAACTGCGCGCGCCACAGCTCGGCATCGTTGAGCAGGCCGGGTAGCAGCAACAGGGGGATACGGTCGGTCATGGGGGTATTGTCGCGCCATCACGGTGACGGAGCCATGCCAGCGACCGCGCATGACATCAAGATGGCTGGCGGCCTCATGCAGAAACAGAATCCGAGGCCGGCGGTAGAGGGCACGGGCCAGAATCACTCGCTGTTTCTGACCGCCTGAAAGCGAGTTGCCCATGTCTCCGATAAGACCGTGATAACCCATCGGCAGCCCCGTGATATCGTCGTGCACGGCTGCCATCCGAGCAGCTTCCTCGATGCGCTGTTCATCGAAGGCGCTATCGAAGCCGCTGATGTTGTCGGCAATGCTTCCGGCAAACAACTGGTCATCCGGGATCGCATTAAGCTCGCTGACCCGGGCGAACAGCCGCATCGAATCAATCTCGTTCAGCGCTTACTACATGCGCGGATCGCTCAATGCACATCACTGCTGCAGCAGGTGGGTCCATCTCGTAAAGGAGAATCTCGAGCCGGGTCTGCTTGCGCTTGCCCAGACCCTGCGTATCGCCAAATGTCAGCTGCATGGATGGCTTCTCAACGTGTGCCTCTATTGTCTCTCAGGCCGCCGGCCAGCGGACAGCACTACCGAAGTAGTTGTTCAGAGCATCCGTAGATGCAGGTCATGAGGACGGCAAATATCGCTCAGCCATCAGCGACCAATGGACTAGGAATAGATCATTCTATAGATAAGAAACGTCAGTCATCCCTCTCGACCTGCACATCGACCTTATCCCGAAGAATAACTGAAATTAAAGACAATAGCAGAGCTGGGAGCCCCAAAAGCAGCACGAACGACAAAGGCGCACCGAACGACCATAGAGCGGCAGAAAATACGGCAGCCGAAATCCCAAGCAGCAGGAACGAGCACTTAATTTTCCCTATTGACAGGTAACTTGCCGTCGAACACAGCAGCGAAAATGCGGCAACAAAAACTCCGACCTCCTGAGGAACCTGCAAAGGCTCAGCACCTCGAAGCGCCGCCACCAGCATCAGCGCTGAGGCAGACGCCATTGCTACCAGGGAAATGAAATAGAACCTGCCATGCCGCCCATCAAATCCATCAGTAATCTTCATATCGACCCTCAAAGGATCGCAGGGCGAAAGCGCCGCGATCCAGCTAATGATTTACCAGAGCTAAGGATGTTCTGAACAGCTCCCTGCGAACTTTGCAGCAGTGCCCGCCACAGATTTCCGCTTTGGGGGACACTACTAAGTCGCATAGTGGAATACATCATACGACTGACATTTGGGGATGCGCAGGGCCTGGGCAAGCGCAAGCAGACCCGGCTCGAGATTCTCCTTTACGAGATGGACCCACCTGCTGCTGCAGTGATATGCGTTTGAGCGATCCGGGCGTGTAGCAAGCGCTGCACGAGATTGATTCGATGCGGCTGTTCGAACGGCTCACCAGTCTTTCTCAGGTCAAGATACCCTGCATGACTCGCGCGGACTCCATGCCAAGCGTCGAGAAGAGTCATGACGATTGCTCTGGTCCATCAACTGCCGCATTGAAACCAGTACGGACTTGGCGTCCTTTCAGGAATCAGCCGCAGGAGCAGCTCAAGCGGCATCCTTGCAAAGTGATCATTTCGACGCGTGCTCTTCCCGAATCCGCTCGCGCCTGACTTCGGCACGCCTCGCTATCACAATGACAACCGCTCCTATGAACAAGAACGGCAAGATCCGACCGCCTGCAGTTGCCGCCACCATAGCTAGGCAGCACATGCAGCTGGTGAAGGTCTTTTCGTTGATACCTTGGATCCTCACAAATTTCCTCGTGCCTGCAACATCGGGAAACATCTTCTTTCAATAAGGTCACGGAGGGCCGCCGCCACACAGTGGCGCAATGGTAGCGTTGCTTCTTCGCTGAGTTGAAGAGCGAAATGCGTCAGTAGCCGCTTCTTTCCTTCTGGTGATTCAGTCACTCCTACGCAAGAGACACAGCAGGCACCCGGTACGCCGACATGCGTGGACCACTCGGACATCACTGGCGCAGGGTACAAGCCATCGTTGTAGTCTGTATTCAATCGTCAGAACGACTGACAGCAGCGCAATCATCAGCATGAGCTTGCTTTACGACGCCACCGACGTGATGATCGGGCTGACCGAGGTGCTGTGCTATGGCACGGGGGTGGTGGTGGAACCGATGCGGTGAGACCGGTGCATCGCCCAGCGCGGATCACGCCGCCGGCGGCACTTCGGGCACCTCAACCTGCTGCACCGGCAGGGTCACCATCATCACCGTCGGGTCGTCCGGATCGAGTTTGGTCTTGAAGCCCAGGCTCTGGCACATCGCCAGCATGGTGCTGTTCTCGCGCAGCACCTGGCCTTCGACCACGTCCAGGCCCAGCCACTTGGCGTACTCGATCATGATCGCCATCAGGCGCCAGCCGATGCCGTGGCCTTTCAGGTCCGAGCGGATCAGGATGCCGTACTCGCCGCGGTGGTAGTCGGCGTCGGCATGCAGCCGCACCGCGCCCAGCATTTCGCCGCTGCGCGGTTCGATCGCCACCAGCGCGATCGAGCGTGCGTAGTCGAGCTGGGTCAGGCGCGCGATGAACTCGTGGCTGAAGTGCTTCACCGACTGGAAGAAACGCAGGCGCAGGTCCTCGTCGCTGACGCGGGCGAAGAACGCACGGAACAGCGCATCGTCTTCCGGCCGCACTGGGCGCACGAAGGCACGGCCACCGTCTGACAGCTCGATGGTGCGCTCCCACTCCTTCGGGTACGGGAACACCGAGAAGCGCGGATGGCCACGGCCCTTGTGCAGGATGCGCGACGGCGCCACCGCCACGCGTGCGTCGAGGGCGAGGATGCCCTTGCTGTCGACCAGCAGCGGGTTGATGTCCAGCGTACGCACTTCGGGGATGTCGGCGGCCAGCTGCGCCAGCTTCACCAGCGCCAGCGCCAGTGCGCGCTCGTCGGCGGCGGGCACATCACCATAGGCCTTGAGGATGCGCGAGGCGCGGGTCTGGCCGATCAGTTCATGGGCCAGGCGCAGGTCCAATGGCGGCAGCGCCAGTGCCTTGTCGTTGATCACTTCGACCGCGGTACCACCACGGCCGACCACGATCACCGGGCCGAACGTCGCGTCATCAGCGATACCGACGATGATCTCGCGTGCCTTCGGGCGAACGATGGTCGGCTGCACCAGCAGGCCGTCGATGCGGGCGTCGGGACGCAGTTGGCGCGCGCGCGACAGGATCGTATGGGCGGCACTCTGCACCGCCGGCAGCGTCGCCAGGTTCAGGCGCACACCATCCACTTCGGACTTGTGCGGAATATCCGGCGACAGAATCTTCAGTGCGACCGTGGCACCGCGTTCCAGCAGCGGCTGCGCCAGGTCCATCGCCTCGTGCGCATCGCGTGCATGTATCACCGGCGCGGAAGGAATGCCGTAGGCCTTCAGCAGTTCATGCGTGGCCAGCGGGTCCAGCCACTGCTGGCCGTTGGCCAGCGCGGCATCAACCAGCGCGCGTGCGGCCGCCGCATCCACGCTGAAGTCCTGCGGCAGGCTGGGCGGTGTTTCCATCAGCGCGTTCTGCGCTTCGCGGTAACGCACCAGATGCTGGAAGCCACGTACTGCCTCCGCCTCGGTCGGATAGGTCGGCACCCGCGCCGCGTTGAGCGTGGCGGTTGCCTGGTCATCGTTGCCCAGCCACACAGCGAACACCGGCTTGTCGCGGTGTTGGCGCGGGCGCAGGCCCAGCGTGCGGGTCAGTGCTTGTGCGGCGTCGGCCGACGAGGTGAATGCGGTCGGCACATTGACCACCATCACCGCGTCGTTCTCGTTGTCGGCCAGCAGCGCTTCGATGGCCGCGGCATAGCGATCACCATCCGCGTCAACCACGATGTCGACCGGATTGCTGCGCGACCAGCCCTGCGGCAGCACCGCGTCGAGTTTCTCCACCGTGCTGTCAGACAGGTTGGCCAGCGTGCCACGCAATGCGATCAGCTGGTCCACGGCAAGGCGCCCAACGCCGCCACCGTTGCTGAGGATGGCCAAGCGGCGGCCCGGGAACGTCCCCAGCCGTCCCAGCGACTCGGCGGCGGTGAACAGCTCATCCAGCGCGCTCACGCGCAGCAGGCCGGCACGGTTGAACGCCGCTCCGTAGACATCGTCGGCACGGGCCAGCGCCTGCACATGGGTATCGCGGCTGCCCGGCTGCACACGCTCGGCGCGGCCGGACTTCACCACCACCACCGGCTTGGCACGAGCGGCGGCACGCGCAGCCGACATGAACTTGCGCGCGTCCTTGATCTGCTCCACGTAGAGCAGGATGGCGCGGGTACGGTAGTCGGTGGCGAAGTAATCGAGCAGGTCGCCGAAATCCACATCCAGTGTGTCGCCCAGCGAAACAACGGCGGAGAAGCCGACCGAACGCGCCACGCCCCATTCCACCAGCGCGGCGGCAATGGCCGAGGACTCGGAGATCAGGGCGAGGTCGCCGGCCTGCGGGAAATGCGCGGCGATGCTGGCATTGAGCCGTGCATGCGGTGCGATCACGCCCAGGCAGTGCGGGCCAAGGATGCGCAGGCCATGCTTGCGCGCGACCGCTTCAACCTGCGCCGACAACGAGCCCGGGCCTTCGCCGAGGTGCGCGGTCAGGATGATCGCCGACTGCACGCCGCGCTCGGCGGCGGTGCGTATCACCTGCGGCACGATCGCCGCCGGGGCGGTGATCACCACCAGCTCGGGCACCCAGTCCAGGTCCTTCAACCGCTTGACCGTGCGGATGCCATCGATCTCGGCGTGCCGCGGGTTGATCCACGCCACCTTGCCGGGGAAGCCGGTGCCGCGCAGGTTGCGCATCACCGCGCGGCCGGCAGAGCGCTCACGCGGGCTGCCGCCGATCACCGCGACCGACTGCGGACGGAACACAGACTGCAGGTGGTAGGTACTCATGCGCCTACGGTAACCAAAAAAGGGGACGGAGGGGATTAAGTCGTTTGTGCCACAAACGACTTAATCCCCTCCGTCCCCTTTTTGTTACAGCAGCGTGCCGTGCAGGATCATCGCGGCGATGCTGAAATAGATCACCAGCCCGGTCACGTCCACCAGGGTGGCCACGAACGGGGCCGAGGCGCTTGCGGGATCGAAGCCCAGCCGCTTGAGGATGAAGGGCAGCATCGAGCCGGACAGCGAACCGAAGGTAACGATGCCGACCAGCGCGGCACCGATGGTGATCGCCAGCAGGATCCAGTGCTCGCCGTAGTCGTGCAGGCCACCCAGCTGCCAGATGACGATGCGTACGATGGCCAGGCAACCGAGGATGGCGCCGAGCACCATGCCGGTGGGCACTTCGCGCAGGGCCACCTTCCACCAGTCGCGCAGGCGCAGTTCGCGCAGCGCCAGGCTGCGGATCAGCAGCGAGGTGGCCTGCGAGCCGGAGTTGCCGCCCGAACTCATGATCAGCGGAATGAACAGGGTCAGCACCACCGCGCGCGCCAGTTCATCCTCGTAGTGCTGCATCGCGCTGGCGGTCAGCATCTCACCCAGGAACAGCACGCTCAGCCAGCCGGCGCGCTTGCGCAGCATCTCGAAGAAGCCGATCTGCATGTACGGCTTGTCCAGTGCTTCCATGCCGCCGAACTTGTGCGCGTCTTCGGTGGACTCTTCGATCAGCGCATCGAGCACGTCGTCTACGGTGACGATGCCAAGCATCTGCTGCTGCGCGTCGACCACCGGAATCGCCAGCAGATCGTGGCGGCGGATCAGCCGCGCCACTTCCTCCTGGTCCATCAGCGCATCCACCGTCACCGGCGGATTGACCTGGGCCACGTCCAGGATCGACTCCTCGGGCAGGCCGGTGATCAGCCGGCGCATGGTCACCACCTGTTGCAGCTGCTGGCTGGCCGGGTCCAGCACGTATATCGCGTACACCGTCTCGCGGGTGCGCTCGACTTGGCGGATGTGCTGCAGTGTCTGCGCCACGGTCCAGCTGGCGGGTACCGCCACGTACTCGGTGGTCATCAGCGCGCCGGCGGTGTTCGGTGGGTAGCTGAGCAGCTTCTGGATGGCCTGGCGGGCATCGGTGCCGAGCAGCGGGATCAGCCGCGCGCGTTCTTCTTCGTCCAGCTCGTGGACGATGTCGGTGGCACGGTCGTCGGCCATCAGCCCCAGCAGCGCCGCGGCACGGGCCGGCGGCAGTGCCGCCACCAGCTCGCCACTGCGGTGCAGCTCCGGTGCTTCGAGCATCTTCACCGCACGCGGCAATGACAGCGCCGCCAGCGTTTCCGCGGCGCGCGTCAGTTCCAGCGTATTGAGGAATTCCACCGCGTCGGCGGTGTTGTAGTTCGCCAGGGGTGCGGCCAGTGCGGCGGCATCGGCCACCGGGCGCAGCAATTGCTTCTGGTTCATCGGATTGCCTTGTGGGGGTGCGACCTCGCGCAACGCCAACGCAGGCAAACCGTCCCGATGTCAGGCGGTGGCCATCACTGGCGTCGAACGAGGTCGACTTCTACTGTCGCTGGACATGGGTTGGGGACTCCGGGATGCGTGTGCTGGCAGACGCGCCGCCAGCGGCGGGCAGTCTGGACCCGGTGGCATTGCAGGTCAACCCGTGCCGCGCGGCGTGGCCCGGCCCCGCAGGTCGTTCTCGTGCCTGTACGGAGCGGCGCGCATAATGGAGGGGTGGCGCTCGCCACGCTTTTCCTACCCGAACGGACGCGCAGCGGCTTCCCGATGACCAGGTATTCCCATGCATAGCGGTGGTCTGGAACTGGCCCTGGTGCTGCTGCTGGCGGCGGTCATCGCCGTGCCGGTGTTCAAGAAATTCGGCTTCGGCGCGGTGCTGGGTTACCTGGCGGCCGGCGTGGTGCTGGGCCCGGACGGGTTGGGCTTCGTGCAGGACGCCGATCGCATTCTCGGCGCCGCCGAGATCGGCGTAGTGATGCTGCTGTTCGTCATCGGGCTGGAGCTATCGCCCGCACGCCTGAAGGTGATGCGGCGCTCGGTATTCGGTGCCGGTGCGGCGCAGGTGGCGCTGTCCGGGCTGGTGCTGGGCGGCCTGCTGCTGCTCGACCACTTCCAGTGGAAAAGCGCGCTGGTGGTGGGCGTGGCGCTGGCACTGTCATCCACTGCGGTGGGCCTGCAGCTGCTGTCAGAGCACAAGGCGATCAACAGCGACCACGGCCGCCTGGGCTTTGCCATCCTGCTGTTCCAGGACCTGATCGCGATTCCGCTGCTGGCGGCCATCCCGCTGCTGGGCGGGGTGAAGAACGAGACGCTGCGCTGGGAAGATGCGGCCGTGGCGCTGGGTGCGCTGGCGGTGGTGATCCTGTGCGGGCGGCCGGTGCTGCGCAGGGTGTTCGGCATCATCGCGCGCACCCGCAGCCCGGAAGTATTCACTGCCACTGCCCTGCTGGTGGTGCTGGGTACCGCCTGGTTCATGCAGGAGGCCGGTCTCAGCCCCAGCCTGGGCGCGTTCCTGGCTGGCGTACTGCTGTCCGATTCGGAGTTCCGGCATGAGCTGGAAGCGCAGATCGAGCCGTTCAAGGGCCTGCTGCTGGGCCTGTTCTTCATTGCAGTTGGCATGGGCATCGACCTGGACCGCATCGTTGCCGAGCCGTGGCTGATCGCCGCCGGCGTGGCGATCCTGCTGGTGGTCAAGTTCAGCCTGCTGTACGTGATCGGGCGCATCGCAAAGCTCAGTTCACGGCACTCGCTGCTGCTGGGCAGCGTGCTGTGGCTGGGCGGCGAGTTCGCCTTCGTGGTGTTCAACGAAGCGCAGCGCGCGCACCTGCTGGGCAACGCCAACCATGACCGTCTGGTGGCGATCGTCGGCCTGTCGATGGCGATCACGCCACTGCTGATGATCGCGCTCCTCAAGCTGCTCGGCCAGGAGAAGGCGGCGCCGCGCGAGGCGGCCGAGGCCGACAAGGTGGCGCCGGACAACCGGCCGAAGGTGCTGATTGCCGGCATGGGCCGCTTCGGCCAGGTCATCGCGCGCCTGTTGACCGCGCAGAAGGTGCCGTTCGTGGCACTGGAAGCGAACCCGGATACCGTGGCCGACCTGCGCCGCTTCGGCAACCAGCTGTATTACGGCGACCCGACCCGGCCGGAGATGCTGCGCGCAGCCGGCGGCGAACACATCGATGTGTTCGTGATCACCGTGGATGACCCGGAGACCAACCTGCGTGCGGTGCGCATGGTGCGCCGGCTGTATCCGGACGCAAAGGTGCTGGCGCGCGCACGTAACCGCCAGCACGCGTGGCGCCTGATGGACATGTCGGCCGAGCCGTTCCGCGAAGTGTTCGGCACCAGCCTGGAAATGAGCGGCCGCGTGCTGACCGCGCTGGGCGTGGCGGCGGACGTGGCTGAACGCCACGTGCAGCGCTTCCGCGAGCACGACGAACAGCTGCTGCGCGACCAGTACCTGGTGTACGACGACGAGGCCGCGGTGATCCAGACCTCGCGCGATGCGCGCAACGACCTGATGCACCTGTTTGAAGCCGACGCGGAAAGCGACGGCGACAAGGAGCGGTGACAGCCAGCCGGTGTGCCGACCAACGGTCGGCACCCACCCGATGGACGCGGGCCCGGTAGTGCTGGCCGCTGGCCGGCAGCCTCTGGATCCCGGAAGGTTTCATGGGGTTGCTGGCCAGCGGCCGGCACTACCCACTGCAGATTCCGGCAGCACGGTGTTGGGGTCAGAGCTCTTTCCGCTGGAAAGGGATCCGACCCCGGCCTGATCAGCCGTTGTCGCGCAGGAACCGCGCCATCGACGAGACGCCCGGCACGCGCGGTTCGAATTCGCCGGCCACGTCGATGAAGCCACGCATCACCGCGATCTCGCGCGGGCTGCGGTTGAGGCTGTCGCGTACTTCCGGATCGGCACCGGCACGCAACAGGCGCTGCACCAGCAGCGGCAGTCCATGCAGAGCGGCCAGGTGCAGCGGGCCGAAGCCACGCGGATCACGCACCTCCAGGCTCACTTCCTCGTCCAGCAGGCGCTCCACCGCGGCCATCACGACCTGCTCGTCGCACGCGGTACCCGGTTCGGCGCGTGCGCCCAGCAGCAGCAGCAGCGGCGTGACCGAGCCCGCCGCAGCCTGGTCCGGTTCGGCACCGGCCAGCAGCAGGGTGTCGAGCAGGGCCAGCAGGCGCGAGCGGTCGCGGGCACTGAAGCCGTACAGCGCCGCGCAATGCAGCGGGCCCAGCTGCTGCGCGTCACCGGCATGCACGTCGGCACCAGCGGTGAGCAGGCGCGCGACGATGTCCGGCAGGCCCAGCGCCGAGGCCAGCATCAGCACGGTCACCCCGCCCGGCAGGCGGTGTTCCAGCTTGGCGCCGGCGTCGAGCAGGGCCGAAACGATGTCCACCTGGCGCATGCTGACCGCAGCCGACAGCGGCGTCGCGCCACTGGCAGCGGCGTGCTGCGGATCGGCACCACGTGCCAGCAGCAGGTCGGTCACCGCCAGATGGCCACCACCGGCCGCACGCAGCAGCGCGGTGCAGCCCTGTGCATCGACCGCGTCGACGGCGAACCCAAGATCGATCAGGCGGCGCACCGCATCGACGTCACCGGCCATCGCAGCGGCCGGAAGGTCGGCCTCGCGCAGGGTGCGGCGCGGCAACGGCCACACCCGCCAGTCCAGCCAGTCGGCCAGATCACGACGACCGATCGACAGCGCCACGCCCAGCGGCGTCTGTCCGTCGGCCGCCCGTGCTTCCGGCGAGGCACCGTGCTGCACCAGCAGCTTCAGTGCGCCTTCGCGGGCCAGTGCGGTGGCCAGGTGCAAAGCGGTCATGCCGTGGCTGTCGCGCGCTTCGCGGTCGACCCCGGCTTTGAGCAGGGCCTGCTGCAGGCGCAGCCAGCCCAGACGCACCGCCAGCGACAACGGCGGATCGCCCGCCGGCGAAGCCGCGAACGGATCGGCGCCACGTTCCAGCAGTTCCAGCGCCAGCTGTTCCAAGCCACGGGCGGCCTGGTCGTGCTGCGCGCAGGCGGCAAGGAAGCGCGCCAGGCCACCGCGGCCGGCCGGTGACAGGCCACGCTGCAGCATCACCTGCAGCGCAGGCACTGCATCGATGCCGCGCGACAGCAGCGCGAACATCGGCGTATCGGAGCAGGCGTCGCGCACATAGGGATCCGCACCGTGGGCCAGCAGCCAATCGACCGCGGCCGGCTCCAGCGCCAGTTCGGGGTCGAGCAGCAGCCCGCCCAGCTCTTCCGGCTGGCACAGCTTGGCCAGCGCGGCCATGCCGTCGGTGTTGCCGAAGCCCAGCGCCTCGCGCAGCAGGGTCAACGGCGGACGGTCCGGCAGCAGGCCGCTGGCCGTGGCCGCTTCGCCGCGCTCGGCCAGACCATCGCTGACCGCCGCCGGCAACGGATAGGACGGATCCAGCAGCGCCACGATCGCCCAGCGGCCGGCTTCGGCGGCGTAGTCCACCGCACGGCGGCCGACCGGATCGGTGGCATCGGCGGCAATGCCCAGATCGACCAGGCGCTTGATCAGCAGCGGCGAGACATCCTCGGCCATGACGGCCAGCTGCACCGCATTGCGGCCTTCGCCGTCCACCGCGACCAGGTCGGGCTTGTGCGGCAGCAGATGTTCCATCACACCGGCGCGGCCGGCGCGGGCCGCTTCCAGCCACGGCGTGCGGCCGAGCGCGTCGCGCGCTTCCAGGTTGGCGCCAGCGCCCAGCAGCACGCCGATGATCTCGACGTGGCCGGCCAGTGCCGCCTCATGCAGCGCACTGCGGCGCTGGCGGTCACGGGCATCGGCCCGGGCCTTGTGCTTCAGCAGCAGCTGCACGCCGGCCGGATCATCGTCTTCGGTGGCGGCGGCGGCCAGCAGCACCGGCGTACCCTCGGCCGGTTCGCTGCGCGCACCGCGCTCCAGCAGGAAGCGGGCCAGGCGCCAGTTGCCGACCTGGCAGGCCACCGCAAGCGGCGACCATCCGTCACTGTTCAGCGCATCCACTTCGGCGGCGGCATCGCGCAGCAGCGCGGCCACGCCCGGGTCGGAACTGCGCGCGGCATGATGCAGCGGGGTGTTGCCATCGCTGTCGATGGCACGCGAATCGGCGCCGTTGGCGAGCAGGGTCATCACCGCTTCCGGGCGGCCGTGCCAGCTGTCACGGGTGGCGGCCAGCAGCGGGGTCATGCCCCGGTGCGGCGCGTTCACGTCGACGCCTCGGGCGATCAGTTCGCGCAGCAGGCGCAGGTCCGGCAGCACAGCGGCCAGCACCGCCAGGCTGCGCTGGTCGCGCCAGTTCGGGTCCGGCAGCGCATAGGGATCGGCGCCGGCCTGCAGCAGCTGCAGGCCACGGTCGATGCGGCCGTGGCGCGCGGCTTCATACAGCGCCGGAGTCAGCTCCTGCGGCGCCATCGCCTCAAGCGGCACGGTTTCGACCGCGGCGGAGAACATCGGTTCGTGCTCGCTGCTGGCCGTGGCCAACGGGCTCGCACGCAGTGACACCAACGGCGCCGGGGCCACCCGTTGCAACAACAGGTGCAGCAGCGGCGACAGCACCAGCACTGCCAGTGTGGCGGGCCAACGCGCGCTTTCCGGCAGCAGGTCCGGCCAGGCCGGCAGTACCACCAGTGCCGCCAGGGCAATCACCAGCGCGGCCACACCGAGGCCGCGCCAGGCGGTCAGGTCGCGCCCGGCCAGTGCCTGCCAATGCTGGGCCAGGCTGCCATCAAGCCGTTCAATGTCGTTCCACAACGGCCAGGTACGCCAGGCCGCCAGCAGGCCTGCACTGACCAGCACGCTCAGGCCCAGCACTGCGGCCAGGCTGCCACTGTCGCGCAGCGCCGCCAGCGGCCAGGCCAGCAGCAGCGCCAGCAGCAGCGGTGCGGCGGCCCACAGCGCCAACAGCGCGGGCAGGTCCTGCCGCGCGACCACCTTCAGTGGCAGCAGCGCGCGGCTGCGCCGCCACCAGGACACGCCCAGCGCGAACGCCGGTTGCGCCAGTGCGGCAAGGATGGCCCCCGGAATGCCGCCCACAGCGGCACCCAGCGCCAGCACGGCACCCACGGCAAAGGCGATCGACAGGACGCGTGGACGGGAGGCGTCAGTCATAGTGTCGCGGCATCAGGCTGGACACCGACGGCGGCACCTGCAGGTAGAAACCACGTTCGTTCATTTCGCTGCGGACCTTGTCCGGATCAGCCTGGGCCAGGCGGCGCCGGGCCTCCAGGGCCACGTCCAGGACGAAGGTGAGCGCCCCCAGCGAGGTGAGCAGCGGCGCGGGCAGCGCGCTGAAATCATCGCGTCGGGGGACGTAGACGTAGGTGTCTGGCTTGAGTTGGCTTTTATAGACGTAGGCGTGCATGTCCGCGGGACGATAACCCGGGAAGAGCCATGATTGTGTCGGAAAGCCGACACCGGGGAAAGCCGTCAGCCGACGATGGCGGCGTGATCGACGGCGTTTCCCCGACGGGATTCAGCAATGTGGCGGCGGCGTTCAGCCACACGCACCGTTGCCGGCTGCAGGATCACTCGCTCCAGCGGCGGAACACCAGGGAGGTGTTGATGCCGCCGAAAGCGAAATTGTTGCTCATCACATACTCGGCCTGGAGTTCGCGGCCCTGACCGGTGATGAAGTCCAGCTGGCCGCAGCGCGGATCGACCTCCACCAGGTTCAGGGTCGGGGCAAACCAGCCGGCACGCATCATCTCAATGCTCACCCAGGCCTCGAATGCACCGCAGGCGCCCAGCATGTGGCCGACGTAGCTCTTCAGCGAACTGATCGGCATCCGTGGACCGAACACCTGCGCGGTGGCCTGGGTTTCGGCGATGTCGCCGTGATCGGTCGCGGTGCCGTGGGCGTTGACGTAGTCGATCTGCGCCGCATCCAGTCCGGCATCCTCCAGCGCCAGTCGCATGGCCTGGGCCATGGTGTCGGCACTGGGCTGGGTGACGTGCTGGCCGTCGCTGTTGGTGCCGTAGCCCACCACTTCGGCGAGGATGGTCGCGCCGCGAGCCTGCGCGTGGCCCAGTTCCTCCAGGATCAGGGTGCAGGCGCCCTCGCCCAGCACCAGGCCGTCGCGGCCGGCATCGAAGGGACGTGGCGTCGACTGCGGGGCATCGTTCTGCACGCTGGTCGCGAACAGGGTATCGAACACGGCAGCCGCGGCGGCGTCCAGCTGCTCGGCGCCGCCGGCCACCATCACCGTCTGCTTTCCGCTGCGGATCGCCTCATAGGCCGCGCCGACGCCCTGGCTGCCGGACGTACAGGCACTGGACGTGGTGTAGACGCGCCCGGACAGGCCGAAGAACACACCGATGTTGACCGGCGCGGTGTGGCTCATCATCTTCAGGTAGGTGGTGGCGCTGATGCCTTCGGTGGTGAACTCGTTGAGCATGCGGCCGAGTTCGCCGATGGCCTCATGACTGCCGGAGGAGGAGCCATAGGCCACCCCGGTGCGCCCGCTACGCAGCACCGGATGATCAATCAGTCCAGCTTCGCACAGCGCGATTTCGGTGGCACGCACCGACATGATCGCCACCTTGCCCATCGAACGGGTGCTTTTACGGTTGTAGGTCGGCGGCAACTCGAATGGCTGCGCCGGTGCGGCCAGTTTGGTGTTCAGCCCGGCATAGACATCCCACTCGGGCATTGCGCGCACAGCGTTGCGGCCGCTGCGCAGCTGCGCGTGAATGGTCGGCCAGTCGTGGCCAAGCGGACTGATGGCCGCGGCACCGGTCACCACCACGCGATGATCGGTGGCCATCAGAGCATGCCTCCGTTGACCGAAATCACCTGCCGGGTGATGTAGCCGGCCGGCTCGGACAGCAGGAAGGCCACCGTCGCCGCCACTTCATCGGGACGGCCGATGCGGCCGGCAGGAATCAGTTTCAGGGCATGCGCCACCACGTCCTCGCTGAGCATCTCCGTCTCGATCAGGCCCGGAGCCACGCAGTTGACCGTGATCTGGCGGCTGGCCAGCTCCAGTGCGAGGGCCTTGCTGGCGCCGATGATGCCGGCCTTGGCCGCACTGTAGTTGACCTGGCCACGGTTGCCGGCAATGCCGGACACCGACGACAGGGTGACGATGCGGCCTGGTTTGCGCCGCCGCACCATCGGCATGATCAACGGATGCAGCACGTTGTAGAAGCCATCCAGGTTGGTGTGGATGACCTGGTCCCAATCCTCCGACGACAACGCCGGGAAAGCGCCGTCACGGGCGATGCCCGCATTGCAGACCACGCCGTAATACGCGCCATGCGCGTCCACGTCGGCCTCCAGCGCCGCGCGCGCGGCATCACGATTGGACACGTCGAAGGTGAGCACGCGCGCCTGCACGCCCAGCGCCTGGATCTCGGCCACAACGGCCTGTGCCTCCTCCACACGGCTGCGGCAATGCACCGCCACGTCGAATCCATCGTGGGCAACACGTAGCGCAATGGCGCGGCCGATCCCCCGGCTGGCGCCCGTCACCAACACGCATCGATTCCCGGTCATGCCTGTCCACTCTCCAGATAGGCCTTCGCGTCGGCCGGTTCGTACACCGACACGTTGGCAACCGCCCATTCTTCCTCGCCCGCCAGGATCCGGCAGGCGAACAACCCCAGCCCATTGTCGCCCAGCAGTTCACGACGCGCCTGCACGCGCAGCCGGGAGCCACTGGGGAAACCACTACGCTGGCTGCTGTAGCGCCGGCTGCCCAGCAGGAACCCCAACTGCGGCGCAATGCCGGCCGCGCGCGCGCGGCAACCTGCCCAGGCGGCAATTGCCTGTGCCATGTACTCAATGCCGATCCAGGCCGGCATTTCGCCGTCTTGGATGAACAAGCCCCTCGCGGGTACCACCAGTTCGGCCTCGATGCTGTCCTGGTCCCATCGCAGTATCCGCTGCAGCAGGCACATGTCCTGGCGATGCGGCACCACCTCCTCGATCGCGTAGAGAGGATTCATCGGCGTTCCAGTGCCAACACCGCATTGCTGCCGCCGAAGGCAAACGAGTTGCTCAGTATCCGTCGCAGCGGCCGTGCCAGGCGGGTGCCCGGCGCCACCAGTGACAGTTCCGGCAGCGCCTCATCCACGGCGCCATCCCACCAGTGCGGTGGCAGCCGCTGCAGCGGGTTCTCGGCCAGCATCATCCAGCACAATGCCGCCTCGATCGCGCCGGAGGCGCCGAGCGTATGCCCGGTGAGCGGCTTGGTCGAGCTGGCCGGTACACCGGTACCGAGCACCTCCGAAACCGCCAGGCTTTCCATGGCATCGTTGTGGTCGGTGGCGGTGCCATGCAGGTTCACGTAATCGACATCAGTGGGCGACCAGCCAGCGCGCTTCAGTGCCTGTTGCAGCGCATCGATGGCGCCCTGGCCTTGCGGGTCGGGTGCGGACATGTGGTGGGCGTCGGACGATTCACCCCAGCCCGCAAGAACCACCGGACCGATCTCGCGGGTGAGCAGGAACAGCGCGGCTCCTTCCCCGATGTTGATGCCGGATCGATGCTGCGAGAACGGATTGCAGCGTAGCGCGGACACCGACTCAAGCGCGCTGAAACCCGCCACGGTAAAGCGGCACAGGGAATCGGAGCCGCCAGCGATGACCGCATCGACAACGCCGGCGCGCAACAGGCGCGCAGCCGACGCCAGGGCCTTGGCACTGGATGAACATGCCGTGGACAGCGTCCATGCCGGGCCCTGCGCACCACTGCGCAGCCGCACGAAC
The DNA here is from genome assembly GCF_037203745.1 of Stenotrophomonas sp. CCNWLW162. Taxonomy (NCBI): domain Bacteria; kingdom Pseudomonadati; phylum Pseudomonadota; class Gammaproteobacteria; order Lysobacterales; family Lysobacteraceae; genus Stenotrophomonas; species Stenotrophomonas sp. CCNWLW162. The sequence goes on from NZ_JBBCBL010000002.1 coordinate 766,100, forward strand.
TGCGCGGCGGCTCCCATTTCCTGCTGCGCGTAGTCGTAGTCCGCCGGCCAATGACCGTTGCTGGCGTGGGAGCACATGGCCCGCTCACCTTCACCAATTCCCGAAGTGCTGGTCCCCATCACCACAGCCACGCGCTCGGCGCCATAGCGGGCGATGGCCGCGGCCACCGCAGGCGCGATCTGCGCCAGCGCAACCGCCAGCAGCGCGTTGTTGCGCCCGCGCAGGGCCAGCGGGAGTTCGTCCAGCGACGGCAGCGGCGTGCACACCTCCCCCAGCGCCAGGGTCCGCCCCGGCAACAGGCTGTCGTTGTTGCTCAACCCACCCGGCACCTCGGCGAACATCGCCTCCGCCACCGCCGCGCGGCCATCACCCAGCGCGCAGACAATGCCCAGATCGTTGAGGAAAACGGCGGTATCCATCAATCCTGTCCAGCCATTTCGATCGATTCGATGCGCAGCGCGTAGCCCTCTGCGCGGTTGTCCAGCTGCAGGCTGCCGTCCTGCAGGCGCTGCAGCTGCAGCCACACCGTACCGTCGCGCGACAGACTGCGCTGGTGGCCGTCATCACCGACCTGCCAGCCAGCCGGCAGCACGGCGGCGATCGCGGCCGTCGGCCACAGCGCGAACTGCAGATCGTCCAGCACACGCTCCGCGCGAACCTGCGGCGGCAGCCACGATGTACGTTGCTCGGTCAACTGCCGGCCATCCCAGCGCAGACGAACGCCGGTCTGGCCCATGGCCTGCACCGCCAGCTGCACCTGCTGCGCATCGGCTTCCAGCAGAGCGTCGAGATCACGTTCGTGGCGCCCGAAGCGGAAATGCAGCTGCTGCTGCAGCGCCAGTGGCGTCGGCAGGCTGGACGGTGCCAACCGCAGCGGCGGCAGCTCGACCTGCGGCCTCGGCATGCGCCCGGCGCAGGCGGACAGCAGCGCACACAGCAGCAGCGCTGCAATGCCGCGCACGATCAGCTGCGGCACGCGGCCTCCAGCACACGTGTAGGGCAGCCGCTGTAGATGGAATTGTTCATGTAACGCCCTTCCGGATACGGGTCGAGGGGGGTAGATGATGTTCCCGAAGTGGTCGCCACGCCAGCGTCGGGCTGTGGCGTACGCACTCCGATTCAGGACGGCGGCAATGCATGGGGTGACGGTCGGAACAATGGCGAGATCAGCCAGACCAGGCCGATGCCGAACAACAGCGTGAGGCCGAAGGCGCGCAGCGCCGGGGTCTGCGACAGCCCCAGCAGGCCGAACGACAGCCAGGTGCTGGCCGCGCCCACGCACACCGCCAGCCATGCGCTGGCATCGCCACGGTGCTCGATCAGGAAGATGCCGTAGTCGATGCCCATGCCGAGCAGCAGCATCAGCGCCAGTACGTTGAACAGCTGCAGCGGCTGGCCGAACAGGCCCAGCAAACCCAGGGTCAGCGCACCGGCAATGAGCGTCGGCGCGAATACTCGCCAGGCCTGGCGGCGGTAGCGCAGCCACAGCGCGCCGAACACCAGCACGATACCGACCAGCAGCAGCCCACCCATCAGCTTGCGGTAGTGACCCAGCAGCTGCGAGAAATCGGCGGTGCGGTCCACCCAGCGCACGCCCGGCAGGCCTTCGGCCGCGCCCTGCAGGGTGGCCAGCGCATCGGCACGCGACAGGTCATCGACCATCACCACGCTGATCATCTGCCCGCCCACGTCGCCCACCCACAGGTGGCGGAACGGCTGCGAGGCCGGCGAGGCCAGGAAGGCTTCGGCGGTGAGCGGCGCGCTCGCGAACTGCGGTCGCTGCAGCCGCTCGCCCACGGCCTCGGACACGGCCGACAGCACACCCGGTTCCACCTTCGCGGTCAGCCCGGCATCGGCCTGCTGGCGCGATGGCGACGGCAGCCAATCGCTGATCGCGCGGTAGCCACCAATGCGCTTGTCGTTGGCCAATACACGCAGGCGCTCGGTCAGTGCTTCCTCACGCTGCAACAGCTGCGCGGCATCCGCACCCTGCACCAGGTAGAACTGCGCCGGGCTGGGCATGCCCAGCAACTGGCTGAGGCGGATCTGCTGTGCCATCAATGCCGGCGGCGAGGACTGCAGGCTGCGCAGGTCATCGTTGCTCTGCAGGCGGGCGATGCCGATCGCAGACAGCGCCAGCGTGATCACCACGAACATCGTCACCGGACGGCGGCCATGCAGACGCGGGAAGCGCTCCAGCGTGCTGCCCAGCCACTGCGAGAAACGGGTCTGGCGGATCTCACCACCATCCAGCCACGGGAACCAGAAGATCACCGTCAGGAACGCGGCCGCCAGGCCGACCACCGAGAACAGCGCCATCTGGCGCAGCCCGGGGAACGGAGCCAGGCCCAGTGCCAGATAGGCCAGCGCACTGGTCAGCAGCGCCAGCCACAGGCCAGGCAGCAGGTGCCGCAGCAGCTTCCAGCGGCGATCAGCCGGTTCGGCCTGCCGCGACGCAAACCAGTGGATGCCATAGTCCTCGGCCACGCCCACCAGCGATGCACCGAACACCAGGGTCAACACGTGCACGTTGCCGAACACCAGCACGGTCACCGCCAGCGCCACGCCACAGCCGATCAGCAGCGAGGCGGCCACCAGCAGGATCGGCCGCAGCGATCGGAACGCGAGCCACACCAGCAGCAGCACAGCCGCCAGCGAACCCCAGCCGATGGTATTGATCTCCCGGTTGGCCTGCACCGCCGCAGCTTCGGCATGCAGCGGCACGCCCGCATGCAGGATCTCCAGATCCGGAGCGGCCGCCTTCGCCGCCTGCCCGGCACGTTCCAGCAATCCATCCAGATGGCGCTCGCCATCGAGCTTGAACGCCGAACCCGGCGTATCGAACTGCAGTGCAGCCCAGTGCCTGCCTTCGGCGTCGAGCAGGCCATCATCGCCCAGCCGCAGGCCCGAGCCCTGCGCCTGCTGCTGCCACCACTGCGGCCACAGCGACAACGGGTCCTGTCGCCACTCGGTCAGGCGTGGGGCCCCCATCGGGCCATACAGCGCAGCCAGCGCCTGCTCGGCCAGCGCGCCCGGCTCGCCGCCCTGCAGCTGCTTGCGCTGGGCCGGGGTCAGCAGGCGGTCGCGGTACGGCGCGTAGAACGCGCGCGCCTCATCGAACCAGCCTTCGATCGAGCCGCTGGGCACCAGCAACGCGTGATCGGCGTCCTTGGCCATGGCCGCGGCAAACGCGGCCTGCGCACGCTTGGCGGCAGCGCCGTCCTTGCTGCCCAGCAGCACCACCACCTGCCGCGAACTGCCATCGGCGATGCGCCGGGTGACGTCGCTCAACAGACGGTCGTGCGCGTCCTGCGGCAACAGTGCGAGGATGTCGGTGTCGATCCGCGATTGCTGGCTCCACAGGTGCCACTGCTGCACGCCCAGCGCCAGCAGCAGCACCAGCCAGGCGATGCCCAGCCAATGCCACCAGCGCCGCAACCGGTCCGGTGCATTCAACGCAACGTCCTCACTCAAAGCGGCGCGCCTCGTCTGCGCTGAGCGCGGCCGGAGCCTCGCTGAGCGCGTCGAAATGGATCAGCGTGCGGTCTTTGCTGGCCTCGACGATCTCGACCTGGCGCACGTAACGGTCGCCCTGCAGGGTCAGCGACTGGAACGCCTTGGCCAGCATCGCTGACTTCGGCCTCAGCTGCAGCCGCCAGCCCTGCCCTTCGCGGCTGACTGTCACGTTGAACGGGCCGGACAGTGCCTGCACGTCGCCACTCATCAGCGCGAACATGATCGCGTTCACCGAGCGCATCGCCGGCTGCTGCCGCGCATCGAGCTCGACGCGGGTGCTGCCGTCACGCTGGCGGCTCAGGATGCGGTCGGCAGTAACCACCACCTCGGAGGGAAACGGCTTCAGCGTGGTCCAGATCACGCCATGCTGGCGCGCGACCACGAACCGGCCCTGCGAGCGCAACGGATTCTTGAAGCCGCTGACCTGCTTTTCCTGCGTGAACTGGCCACGCAGTACGTCCGGCCGCGCCACCGCCTGGGTGATCGCGTCGATGGCCGGATCGGCGGCCTGCACCAGCGGTGCGGCCAGCAGCAACACCGCGCCCAGCAGCGCACGCGCAAAACGGTTGGCTCGGTTCATGGCGCAGGCACTCCCAGGCGCTCCCACAGTACAGGCGGGCACTGGTACAGCATTTCCCTGCTGGCCGCGTCCACCGCCACCTGGATGGTCATTGCGCGGGTCAGCACCTGGCCGCTCTGCGCATCGAGGATTTCATAGTCGATCTTCAGCCGGTTCTCCCATTCCACGAGGCGTGCGACCACGCGCAGGGGCTGGTTGAACAGCAGCGGGCGCACATACTTCACCCGTGCGTCGACCACCGGCCAGAGGTAACCCGATTCGAGCATCTGCGGGTAGTCGTAGTTGTAACGACCCAGCAGTGCACAACGCGCGATCTCGAAGTACTTGAAGTAATGGCCATGCCAGACCACGTTCATCGGGTCGCAGTCATGGAAGGGCGGGGCCAACGCTACTTCGGCCATCCGTTCGATTGCTTCATTCACCGGCATACAGCTCCCAACGTTGCGCGCGGATCTCCACCAGCAGGTCCCGCAGTTCGCGATCCAGCGCGCGGTCTTCTTCGACCAGGGCGATGCGCTGCCCCAGGTCGGCGTACATGTTGGCCAGACTGCCATGCAGCTGCGCGTTCATGCCAACCCGTGCGCGCAGCGCCAGGCCCTGACGGGCGGCGATCAGCATGGCCGCCACCACCTGTTCGGTCAGCTCGATCACCCGCAGGCAGTCGCGCGCAGCGATCGTGCCCATGCTGACCTTGTCCTGGTTGTGGCATTCGGTGGAACGGGAGAACACGCTGGCCGGCATTGTCTGCTTCAGTGCTTCGGCAGTCCACGCCGAAACGCTGATCTGCAGTGCCTTCAGGCCATGGTTGATGGCCGCACGCGGGCCGGTGGCGGCCGACAGGTTGGCCGGCAGTCCATGGCTGTAGCGCGCATCGACCACCAGCGCCAGCTGGCGGTCGAGCAGGTCGGCAACGTTGGCTACCGTGTTCTTCAGGGTATCCATCGCCAGCGCGATGTGGCCTCCGTAGAAGTGGCCACCGTGCAGGATGCGTTCGCCGTCGGCATCGATCAGCGGATTGTCGTTGGCGCTGTTCAGTTCGGTTTCGATCAGCTGGCGCAGGAACGGCAGGCTGTCTTCCAGCACGCCGATCACATGCGGCGCGCAGCGCAGCGAATAACGGTCCTGCAGGCGCTGTTCATTGCGCGGCGGGCACTCGCTGTGCAGGTCGCTGCGCAGGCGCGCAGCAATGCGCATCTGGCCCGGGTGTGGTTTGGCTGCGAACAGGTCTTCGTCGAAGTGGTGCGCGTTGCCGTCGCTGGCCAGCACATTGAAGGCGGTCAGGCGCGTGGCCATGCGTGCCAGATAGTCGGCGCGCTGCCAGGCCAGGCAGGCCAGGCCGGTCATCACCGCGGTGCCGTTCATGATCGCCAGGCCTTCCTTCGGCCGCAGCTTCAGTGGCGCCATGCCGATCTTCGCCAGCACGTCGGCCGCCGGCTGCACGCGGCCGTCGTGCAGCACCTCGCGCTCGCCACACAGCACCGCCGCCACGTAGGACAGTGGGGTCAGGTCACCGCTGGCGCCGACCGAACCTTCGGCCGGAATCAGCGGCAGTACATCGTGCTGCAGCAGCGTAGCCAGCCCTTCCAGCAGCGGTACGCTGACACCGGACATGCCACGCACCAGCGACGCCAGGCGCGCGGCCAGCGCCGCGCGGGTCTCGGCCGGGTCCAGGTAACGGCCCAGGCCGCAGCCATGGTAGGTGTACAGATGGTGCGGCAGCTCGGCTACCAGCGCCGGCGGGATGTTGACCGTGCACGAGTCGCCGTAGCCGGTGGTCACGCCGTAGATCACGCCGTCATCGCGCAGCAGGCGATCGAGGAAGTCGGCACCGCGCTGGATGTGCGCGCGGAACGCCGGCGCCTCGCTCAGTGCGGCTTCGCAACGGCGCTGAGCCAGGGCAACCACGTCTTCGATGGTCAAGGGTGCATCGCCAAAGCGGCACACGGGTACGGCGTCAGTCGTCATGCGGAGCCTGATCCCAGAAGGGAAAGAAATTGAACCAGTCCAGCGGCGACTGGATGACCTGGCGTTCGAGCCAACCCGCGTAGCGCTGCACCTGCCCGGACAGCGCGGCATCACGCGACCCGCGTGGCAGCACGATGCGATCGGCGAACGGCTCGAACACGACCCGGTAACCTTCGCCCTCATGCAGGCAGGCCATGGTGTAGACCGGGCAGCCCAGTGCAGCGGCCAGCACATAACCACCAATCGGGAACGGCGCACGCTGCCCGAGGAAATCGACGCTGATGCTGCGCCCGCCGCCGACCGGCGTGCGGTCGCCGACAATGGCCACGAAACCGCCGGCGGCGACCTTGTCGGCCAGCATCATTGCCGTGGCAGGCCCCATTTCGGTGACCTGCACAAGCTCCACCGCTGCCAGCGGATCCAGCCGGCGCAGCAGGCGGTTGAAGCGCTGCGCATGCGCGGTGTGCACCAGCACGGTGATGCGCAGGCCGGGAACCCGCTCGGCCAGCACCTGGCACAGTTCCAGGCAGCCGATGTGCGCGGTGAGGATCAGCCCGCCTTCGCGCTGCGCGATCCTTTCCAGCACCGGGGTGCGATGCAGGTGGATGCGTTCGGGCGGATAGCGCCCGCCGATGCCGAGGATCTTGTCCAGCATCGTGTCGGCAAACGCAAAGAAGTGGCGCAGGCTGTCGCGCCGGGTCGGCACCCGTCCCAGCACGCCGCTGTAGGCCTGCAGCCGCTGCAGATACTGCATCGAAGCCTCGCGGCCAACGCGGTTGCCCAGCCAGTGGCAGGCCACCACCGGCCACACGCACATGCGGAACGGCCAGCGCCCGAACCAGCGGTGCACCCAGTACAGGACCAGCACGCCGGCCACCGAGGTGGATTCACCGATATCGGCCCAGTGCGGGGCACCCTGCGGGGTCGCCATTTCAGCGCTGCCCTCGCAGGCGGCGGCGCAGCAGGCGCGGTGCGCGCCAGAGCATGCCGAAGAAAAGGCGGGTGTGCATGCGGGTGATGCGCACGTTGTCGCGCCACATGTCAAAGTGCGACACGCCATCGGAAGGATAGGTCACGCGCGTGGCCAGGTGCTCGACCGGCACCTGCCGCCAGTACAGGCGAACGATCACCTCGGTATCGAAATCCATGCGCCGGCCGATGGTCTCTTCGCCGATCAGGCGCAGAACCGGTGGCAACGGGTACACGCGGAAGCCGCACATGGTGTCGCGCAGGTGCAGCGACAGCGTATTGATCCAGACCCAGATGTGGGTGGCGTAGCGGCCGTACAGGCGCGCCTTCGGCACGCTGGCGTCGTAGGCCGGGATACCGCAGATCACCGCATCCGGATGCGCACGCGCCGCCTCGATGAAGCGCGGCATGTCTCCGGTGTCGTGCTGGCCATCGGCATCGATCTGCAGCACGTGGCTGTAGCCACGCGCGTGGGCCTCGGCGAAACCGGCCAGCATCGCCCCGCCCTTGCCCTGGTTGATGTCCAGGCGCAGCAGGTCGACCCCCTGACGCTGCGCCAGCGAGCGCAGCACTGCCGCACATGCGTCATGTGAGCCGTCGTCCACCAGCAGGCACGGAAGGCCGGATGCCAGCACGCCGTCGACCACCGCCGCGATCGCATGTTCGTGGTCGTAGACAGGAATAACCACCAATGGCGCGAACGCGGCTTTGGCAATGGAGGGATCAATCCGCATCGGCAAACACCACTTTTCCGCTCGAGTGCATCCCGTGGCTGGAGGTATAGCGGAAGGCCAGCACACTGCGCGCGGCATCCCAGTCCAGCTGCAGGGTCAGCACGTCACCCGGGCGGGCCACGTGCTGGAACTTCACCGCGTCCATGCGCAGGAAACCCGCCGGCATCGCGAACGCCTGGCGGCCGAAACGCACCGCCCAGTCCAACTGGGCCACACCAGGCAGGATAGCTGCCTGCGGGAAGTGGCCCTGGAACGGCCGCAGCGCCGGGTCGAGGGTCATGCGCAATGTCGCGCTGGATGTATCGCGGTGATCCCACTGCGGTACCGGCATCAGCGGCTGGAACAGTGCCGCCAGCGCTGCCTGGGTGACCTTGCCCTGCGCATTGAACGGCAGCGACGGGACCAGTCGCCAGCGACGTGGACGGCTCACTGCGTCGTGGCCGTTGGCCAGCCGCGCGCCCAGGCGCTGACCGAAAGCACGACGCGCCGCATCACCGCCGTCCAGCAGCGCGGGATCTGCCGGCACCACCACCGCTGCAAGCTGTTCGCGTTGGCCCGGCAGCACCAGCACGCGTGCATCCTCCACTTCGGTGTCTTCGCGCAGCGCACGTTCCAGCGCATCCAGCGAGACGCGCCGCTCTTCGATCTTGACGATGCGATCGGTTCGGCCCAGCAGGCGGAAGCGTCCGTCGGCCAGCGCTTCGACGCGGTCCTGGGTGCGCCACCAATCGGCGTTTTCCAGATGCGGCGATGCCACGGCCAGGCAATCGTCCTCGATCCGCCACTACACGCCCGGCAGCGGTTGCCACGGCGGCAGATCGGTATCCCAGCGCCGCCAGGCAATGCCGCCGGTCTCGCTGCTGCCATAGACCTCGGTCGGGGCCACACCCAGCCACTGCCGTACCTGCCGGGCCGCCTCTTCCGGCAACGGCCCGCCAGAGGAGAACACCGCACGCAGGCGGCCGCGCAGGCTGGCCCAATCCAACTGTTCGGGCAGGCGTTTGAGGTGGGCCGGAGTCGCCACCAGCACCGTATCGGTACCGGACAGCGCCGCCACCAGATCTTCATGGAAGAACCGGCGTGGATGGATCAGGCGACCGGCCGCCAGCGGCCACAGCACGCGGAACAGCAGGCCGTAGATGTGCTGGTGCGAAACCGTACCATGCACCTCCACCCCCTCCAGCTGCGCGCCGAAGGCAGCCTGCAGCGCGTCGACTTCGCGCGCCAGCTGGTCCAGGCGCTTGCTGATCGCGCTGGGTTGGCCGGTGCTGCCGGAGGTGAACACGCACAGTTCGCAGGCGCGCTCGTCCAGCATCCGCAACGCGCCGTCCGCAGCTGCATCCACCGCCGCCAGCGGGCGGCAGTCGGCGGAGACATCGCCGGCAAAACCACTCACCTGTGACTGCAGGGCCTGCAGCGTGGCCGGCAGGTTGTCGGCAGCCAGGAACACCCGCTTGCCGGCATGCCAGGCACCGTACAGCGCTGCGGCGAAGGCCACGGCATCGTCGAAGTAGAGGGCCCAGTCGCGCCCCTCGGCAGCGGCAAAGGCCGAGCGCCACGCCAACACGCGCCGGCGGAACCCGGCGTGATCGAGCAGCACACCGTCGCAGACGCCGACCGGGCGTTGCGGCCGCGCATCCAGCAGCAGCCGGTCCAGGGCAATCCACTCAGCCATGCGTGTGCACCGCCCTGACCCGTTGCCGCACCAGCCACTCACCCGCAAACAGGATTCCCATCAACACGTACGCCAGCAATCCGTTGTAGAGCATCCAGACCCGGTCCGACGCACACAGCGCGGTAAGCAGGGCCAGGCTGCCGTTGAAGACGAAGAAGCCGCACCACACCTGGGTGACGCGACGGGTATAGGGCACCGCCGACGCCGGCAGGTCCGGCTCCTGCAACCGGGCCAGGCGCTCGACCACGGGAGGACCGAATCGAAGGCTGCCGGCAAACACGACCAGCATTACGGCATTGACCAGCGCCGGGTACAGCTTCAATGGCAGCGCCTGATTGAGTACCGTCGCCAGCACCGCGAGCAGGCCGGCACCCGCTGCCGCGCCCCACCACACCGGTTGGCGCGTGCCGAGTGCCCGCAGCAGGGCCAGTGCGAACAGCAGCAGCGACGACCAGCGCGGCTCGAAACGGCCCATCGCCAGATAGACCAGCAGCGGATAGGCCAACGAGATCGCAGCCACCGCCACCGTGCGTGCGCGTGCCATGGGAACGACGCCCGCGCTGCGGTCAGGCGGCCGCCTGGTCCGGCAGCAGGCCATGCGTCACATCGACGATGTCCTGCACCGTACGCACGGCCTTGAATGCTTCCGGCTGCAGGTTGCGACCCAGCAGCGGCTTGAGCTGGACGATCAGATCGACCGCATCGATGCTGTCGATGTCCAGATCGTCGTACAGGCGGGCCTGGGGCGTGACCCGGGCCGGTTCGATCTCGAAGCTGTCGGTGAGGATGGAAACGATGCGATCGAACAGTTCATTCTTGGTCATGGCAGTTCCTGGCACCGGTTACGACCGATGGGCGGCGACGAACTCGCCAAGCGCGCGCACGCTGGAAAAATGGCGGCGGGTCTCTTCCGAGTCGGATGACAGGCTCACACCGTACTTCTTCTGCAGCGCCAGGCCCAGTTCCAGCGCATCGATCGAATCCAGGCCAAGGCCCTCGACGAACAGCGGCGCAACCGGATCGATATCCTCCGGCGTGATGTCCTCCAATGAAAGCGAGGAAATGATCAATACCTTGATCTCGTGCTCAAGTGCTTGCACGGGTGGGGTCTCCAGACAGGTCGAAGTAACGGGAAAGGTGCTCGGTGACGCGACGTGCCGCCAGGGCATTCCCTCCTGGCGAGTCGTCTTCGACCAGAAATGGCGAGATCGGGATATCTTCGCCGATCTGCAGCCGAACGTGAAAGCAACGTGAGGGGATACGATACCACTTCTGCCCTTTGGCCAGGGCTGGCGGCGTACAGGTGATCCGCACCGGCGTGATGTCCAGACGGCCGCGGACGGCGATGTTGGCGGCGCCGCGCTGCAGCCGCAGTGGCTGCCCGGGCACGCTGCGGGTGCCCTCCGGAAAGATGACCAGGCTGCCACCCGCACGGACCGCCTTCACGCAGTCATCGACCAGGCCGGGCCCATCGTCGTTGGCAATGTAGCCGGCGGCCCGCACCGCACCGCGCATGAACGGGTTGCTGGCCACCGCGCGCTTGACCACGCACTCCGCGTTGGGCATCAGTGACACAAGGCAGACCACATCGATGAGCGTTGGATGGTTGGCCAGCACCAACAGACCGTCGCGCTGCAGGCGTTCGCGCCCTTCGATCTCGCAGGTCATCACACCCAGGCTGCGCATCAGCCGCAGCTGGCCGGCAAAGGCGAGCTGGACCAGACGGCGGGCACGGCGGCGGCGCGCGAGTGGGTCGCGCATCAACAGCAGCAGCGGCATTACCACCGTTCCCAGCACCAGCCCGCCCAGGCCAAAAGCAAGAAAGCACAGCGCCGTGCCGAACACACGCCACGCATGATCGAGGCGGCGCAGCCTCTCAGCCACGGCGGCCCCAGGACCAGCGTTGTCCCTGCGTTACATGCTCAAGCGCCGGCATTCCCGACAACAGGAAGCGGTGCAGGTCCAGTGCGTGCGGCAGATGGCCCGGCACGCCCTCGGCGGCACTCGCCGGCTCCCAGCGCAATGACAGGGTCGGGCAGCCTTCGCGAGGCTGGGTGAGACGCCAGCACCATGCGAAGAACACGTCGGGTTCGTCGGCGAACGGCGCGTATATGCCCGGCAGGGGCGATTCGTACACCACCACACGCACCTCACGGGCGCCGTCGGCCAGCAGCCCGACCGCTTCCAGGCAGGCGGCTTCTGCCGTGGCCTGGCCCGCGGCCAACGCCAGGTAGTTGCCTCGGTGACCGCGGGCAATCGAGTACAGCGCTGCAATGGCGTTGTGCACAGACAGCCCGAAGGTCGTGGGCGACATGGGTTCTCCGCTTGCCAGCGATGCCAGCAGATCCATCGAGCGCGCCACGTCGCCATGGCGGCTGGCGAAAACCAGCGGCACCTGGCTGTCGGCACCCTGCGCGTCCTCGCACCAGCATGCGGCCTGGATCGCCATCCGGCCCAGCCGTTCGATACGCCGACGCTGCATCGCCGGGACTTCGGTGAGCGCTGGCGCGCCCTCGCCCACGGGCAGGAACGGCACATCGGCCCAGCGCAGCCATTGGCTGCGCTCGGTCAGGCCAGGCGCCCAGGCGGCCCAGTCGACGACGGAGAATTCAATCATCTAGCGGTGGTGTTTCACTGGGGGAACGATAGGCACGGGCCACTCAAGGCGACGCGCGGCTCCCCCTTCCTGCAGCCGTGCGTCCGTCCAGGACGTTGCCGGCTACCCCCTTGGCTGCCGGAAAGGAGCGCACGCTATCACGTCCAACGCAGGGAATGCAGTCTTCACAAACAACAACGCGGGAACTGCCAGCCGCAGTTCCCGCGCAGGATTCTCAGTGGTAGCCCGCGTCAGCGTGCACTTTGCCGCGGAATACCCGGTAGGACCACGCTGTATAGCCGAGGATGACTGGCAGCAATATGACCAGCCCAACCAGCGTGAAGCCCAGCGAAGACGCCGGCGCGGCGGCCTGCCACAGCGTCATCGACGGCGGCAGCAGGTACGGCCACATGCCCAGCACCAGGCCAAGGAAGCCGAGCACGAACAGGGCCAGGCTGAGCAGGAACGGCGGCAGGTCGCGGCGCGGGTGAGTGGCACTGCGCCACAGCGCGGCAGCCACCGCCAGGGTCAGCAGCGGCACCGGCGACAGCCACCAGAAGTTGCCATCGCTGAACCAGCGTTCCATCAGGCGCGAATCGAGGAACGGCAACCAGCTGCTGACCAGGCCCATCGCCGCGATCACCGCCACCACCAGTGGCCGGGTCATCTGCCGCGCCAGCGCCTGCACGCGCCCTTCGGTCTTCAGGATCAGCCACGTGCTGCCGAGCAGCGCGTAACCAGCCACCAGTGCAGCACCGGTCAGCATCGCGAAGGGGCTGAACCAGGCAAACGCGCCGCCCTGGTAGACACCATCCACCAGCGGAATGCCCTGCACCAGGGTGCCCAGGATCACGCCTTGGGCGAAGGTCGCCAGCAGCGAACCGAGGCCGAACGCCACACTCCACAGTCGGCGCGAACGATGCGCCTTGAAACGGAATTCGAACGCCACGCCGCGGAACACCAGCGCCACCACCAGCAGCAGCACCGGCAGGTACAGCGCCGACAGCAGCACCGCATACGCCTTGGGGAAGGCCGCCAGCAGGCCGGCACCGCCCAGCACCAGCCAGGTCTCGTTGCCGTCCCAGATCGGCGCGGCAGTGTTCATCATCAGGTCCAGCTGTTCCTCGTCCTCGGCGAACGGGGCGAGGATGCCGATGCCGAGCACGAAGCCGTCCAGCACCACGTACATCAGCACGCCGAAGCCGATCACCGCGAACCATGCCACCGGCAGCCAGGTCATCAGGTCCATGTCAGTGCTCCTCCAACGGTTCGTCGGCGGCCGACAACGGACGTGCCGGGGTATGGCTGCCATGGTCCAGCGACGGCCCCTCGGCATACGGCTGCGGCCCATGGCGCAGGATCTTCACCAGGTACCAGATGCCCCAGCCAAATACGAATGCGTAGCCGACCACGTAGACACCCAGCGACAGCGCGGTCATCCACGCGCTCTGTGGGCCGACCGCATCAGCGGTGCGCAGAACGCCATAGACCACCCACGGCTGGCGCCCCATTTCGGTGACGAACCAGCCCGACAGCAGCGCGATGAAGCCGCTCGGCAGCATCCAGTTCCAGCCGCGCAGCAGCCACGGCGAGTCCAGCAGCTTCTTCCGCCAGAGCTGGAAGGCCGAGACCCAGGCCAGCAACAGCATCAACGTACCCATCCCGACCATGATGCGGAAGGCGAAGAACACCGGCGTCACCGGCGGGCGCTCGCTGGCCGGCACCGAGGTGAGCGGATCGAAGGTGCCGTCCAGGCTGTGGGTGAGGATCACGCTGCCCAGCTTCGGAATGGCCACTTCGAAGTCGTTGCGCTCTTCCTTCTCGTTCGGCAGCGCGAACACCACCAGCGGCACGCCCTCGCCTTCCTTGGTTTCATGCCAGTGCGCCTCCATCGCCGCGATCTTCATCGGCTGATGCTTGAGCGTGTTCAGGCCATGCATGTCGCCGACGAAAATCTGCACCGGTACGGTCAGCGCCGCGAACGCCACCGCCGCGATCAGCATGCGCCGACCCGCTTCCACGTGCGTGCCCTTGCGCAGGTACCACGCGCCCACACCACCGATCACGAAACAGGTGGTGATGAACGAACCCAGCGCCATGTGCGCCAGCCGGTACGGGAAGGACGGATTGAACACCACCTGCCACCAATCGACGGGATGCACGATGCCGTTGACCATCTCGTAACCGGCTGGCGTATGCAGCCAGCTGTTGGACGAGAGGATCCAGAAGGTAGAGAACAGCGTGCCCAGCGCCACCATGCAGGTGGACAGGAAATGCAGGCGCGGCGAGACCCGGCCCCAGCCGAACATCATCACGCCGAGGAAGCTGGCTTCCAGGAAGAAGGCGGTCAGCACTTCATAGGTCAGCAGCGGGCCGATGACCGTGCCGGCGACCTCGCTCAGCCTCGGCCAGTTGGTGCCGAACTGGAAGGCCATGACGATGCCGCTGACCACGCCCATGCCGAACGACACCGCGAAGATCTTCTGCCAGAAGAAATACAGTTCGCGCCAGACCGGCAGCTTCGTGCGCAGCCAGCGCCATTCGATGAAGGCCAGCCAGCTGGCCGTACCGATGGTGAAGGCGGGGAACAGCACGTGGAAACTGATGACGAATCCGAACTGGATCCGGGACAACAACAACGCGTCCAAGGGACGCCTCCTGCCAGCTGCCGGTGGGATACCGCACCACTTTAGGTGGATATTGTTAAAACGGGATGCGACCGGGTGACGCGCTGCTTCACTTTGTCGCAGGGAAGCTGGATGACAGGATGAATGGGCTACAGGGGCTTGAGCAAGGTCAAGGGCGGCTCCTTGGCGATTCGCAGGGCACGGGGTACCAGTGCAGTCAAGCAGGCCGCCATCACCAGCACGACAGCGATCGATATCGAGAACCACAGTGAACCTGTGATGCCATCCTGTGGCGGCCCTATCCACTGCAACGACGACGCGCCGAGCAGGGCGCCCAGTGTGGTGAACAGTGAAACTTCGAACATGATTTCGGCAAAGATCACGGAGCCGCGAGCACCCAGTGTCCGTCGAACCCCAATGGAGTGCCGGCGCCGATCAAGCCAGGCGCCTACGACACCGGAAACTCCGGCCATCAGCACACCGAGAACAACGGCCGTCATGACCGCGAGCACGGTCGTAGCGAAGCGATCAGCTTTGACGTAGGCGTCGCGATATCCCGCCAGCGTCTCGACACCGGTCGGATTCACGATCCGATAAGGCCGCTGCAGCGCATCGACACTGCGATCAAGCGATGAACGATCAACCTCCGACTTCCACTTCGCCAGATAATAGCGACTGGCGCCCATGGGAAGGCCCGGAAGCAGCGCCCACTGCGAGTCCCGCTCATTGCCTCCTGGTGCCGGTCCTGCAACAGACGCAAATACGCCCACGATGACCCGGCTGCTGCCGGGGCCGAAATACAGGTGGCGACCAACAGCACTCTCCGTTCCGAACAGACGGGCAGCCAGCGCTTCACTGATCAGCACTACCGGAGCACCTTCAGCCATGTCGTCCTCTGTGGCATCCCGTCCCAGGACGATTCCCGCTCCCAGCATCGCCAGCAAGCCAGAGCTGGCAGTTGCCACGGGAATGCGATCACATCCAGCAACGTCTGTCGTACCCGCGTTCATCGAGTACGCCATGGCCGACTCGCTGGTGCACACGCCGTATCGATGGGCTCTTCCCCCGAACGGAACGGAGTCGCTCACAACCGTGTCCTGAACACCGGGCAGCCGGATCGCGGACAGGTCTGCACGCAGCACTGCAGCATCCGCGCCTTCTTCGACATCCGAGACCCTGACCACACCAATCGATACTGCCTCCTGGATGCTCCCGGTGTTCAATCTGGCGAAGCTGTCCAGCGCCGATTGCAGTGCGAACGCACATGCCAGGCTTGCAAGCGCAGCCTGCACTGCAAGCAATGCGGCGCTTCCCAGATGTCGTCGGGTCTCCCTCATTGATTCGAACATTTCAGGCAGCCCCCTTCGCGAAGGCACTCGACAGTGAGCTGACCCTGCAGATTTCAAACGATGGGACCAATGAGCAGAGCAACGTCGTGACGACTCCCAGGGCAGCCGCCATCAGCATTGCCCCAGCATGCATCGCTGTTATCGCGCTGGGCAGAACGTCTCCCGCAGCAACCACCCGGATTCCCAGCGCATAGGCGACGACAGCGAGTGCACTGCTTGCGACTCCCGCCGCGATGGATTCCCACATGAGCTGGACGAACACGTCTCGGCGTCGCGCTCCCAGCGCACGTCGTATCGCAAGCTCCCGCCTACGGCGCCCCAGACTGAAGCTCAGCAGTGCCGCCGCGTTGACGACGCACACACCGAGAAGGATCAGTGACAGCCGAAGCTGCATCCTGGCCCGCTCCGGAACCAATCCCAGCCTGTCCAGCCAATCCATCAACGGCCAGAGTGCCACCTGCTGCGTGTCTGGTTCGATCCGAAGGCCCTTTGCCTGCGCATAGGCGTTCAGACTCGCGCGGTAGGCGGCGACATCATCTGCGGTAGGCAGCCACGCCCACAGTTGAAGCCATGAAACGTTGCCCCCTGCAAGATCCGTGTCCTGGTCACCCCCCCAGATCGCCGTCCCGTCCACAACAGTCAACTTGTCCGCGATTGCGGTTTCAACTGGCAGGTAGATCTCGTCAGGCTCCACAAACGGCCGGCGCGTGAGATCTCCCTGAAACATCGGCACCGGATGCCAATCCTCTGCGACACCCACAACGGTATAGGTGCGTCTGCCCAGTTCCAACGGATGACCAATGCAATCCTGTGCACATTCGCGCTGGGCGAGCGCACGCGACAGGACCACCATTCGACTCGCAGCATGTCCCTCCTCGGTAGTCCATGCCCGCCCTTGAACAACGGCAATGCCAAGGACACTGAAGACTTCGGACGTGGCGAACCTGGCGCGCAGTCTTGCGCTGGACTCTCCCGGCCGGGAGAGCGTCACCGCCCCCCCTGCCATTGCTGCCTGTTTCCACGTCCGGCCTTGATTCAGAAGCGCCTTCGCGTCCGGCCAGGTCAGTGCCTGACCAGGATCCGGAGAGCCACTGCGCAGTGCATCTGGACGCGCGTCAAGGTACGGGCGGAACAATGCCGAGCTCCGGCCTGGTGCGGGATCGGACGATGCCTGGAGAACAATGGAAAGCATCACGGTGGTGATCCCTACCCCTGCACCCAACATAAGAGCGATTGCCAGATGAGTGCCGACTCTCTGCTTGAATCGAATCAACGACATCTTGATGTAGTAACCGTGCACGTACCCTCCTTGGCCTTTGCAGAGCCCTCAACTTCAACTCGAAGGAATTCCCTGTAGAAGAAGTTGCTCCCTTTCCCCCAGCTCACCTATTCCAGCCATGTATGGGCTGCAAGCGCAGAAGGTTAGGATTTCGTCCTCTTGGTACACCAGAATCTCGCCCATCCTGCTGTCGAAAAGTTCCCGGCATGCGTGTATGAGAGCGGGAAAGGTCCCAAGATCTGCCTTGGGTCGCCCCCTTGGGAAACTCAGTGCAAACACGTCTCCATGGTAGCTACAAATGATTGGGATGCCTTGCGGCTGTTCGACGAAGAATGGATGCCACTGCTGCTCCCCTTCTGCGACATCAGAATCACCATCCCACCGGAAGTAGGACCAGACAGACTTCTGTACGAATTTGTCCAGATGCGACATATCAGGCATTCGATGACCGAACCCAAAAGCAAAACGTGGCGTTTTAATGCCTGGAACACGCTCAGAAAGAAGCTTCCACTGCACATTCAAGGGTAGAAGCGATCTACTCACTCCGCGAGGACCAATTCCGTGCGCCAGTGCGTGCGCTCGCGATAGAACCGAACCCAAAGCTGTGTGTGCCCAGTTCTCATGCAATCCGAATGCGCGAAGACGCTTGCCAATCTCGGTGCAAGAGAGATCGAAGACTCTGTTGATGATGTAGGCGGACCACATGTTAGGAATCGACGTTTCCACTACGGGTTCAATGATCTCAGCCTCCTGAACACACCAGCTTTGAGTCAGCTCGTCCAGATGGATCACACTCACACCCTCGACATCTCTCAGCTCGGTTGCGACAACGTCTTCCGGATCGGAGTGGATGACAATGGTTGGAATCTTCATGCCACGCTCTCCAGCATTTCCCTTGGCACTTTTGGGGTGTACTGGGCCCTGATCTCCTCCTGAATTTCATCCACGACCGCCATCAGCTGCAATGAGGCGGGTGACTCCAGAACAAATAGCGTCGAGATCTTCCGTTCGATGAAGAATCCGCCCGCTACGTGCATCAGTCGTCGCTTCATTCTCCTCCCGGCTTCTTCTCCAATCTCACCGCCGAAACCAGCCAATCTCCCGAGAAGCTGATGGATGGCGTAGTAAACAAAAACCGCGTGTGCCAGCGAATGGTTGGGAATGAAATTTCCTGACCATGGTGAAACCGGGCGCACCCTGATTGCACCTGACATGAACTTCCCGTGCACCTCTTCATAGGCGGAGAGATACGAGTGGACGGACTCATGCAGAATTGCCTCTGCGCAAAGATCTACGGTCATTTCTGGCCTGTGAACATTGAGAATTCGGATGCAACCAACATGAATCGGCCGATACTCGGATCCAAGATTGAGTGGTGAAACCTGATCACCCAGCTGGATCGACTTCCTCACAAACACACGCCTTGTGAATATTCGAATCAGCAGACCCAGATGTGGAGTGGCTTTATCCACGAGCTCCATGGCGGCTTCCAGCTTCTCCTGGATTACCAAATGCTCTTCTGGTGAAATACTCATGAATGGATTGCAGAACG
This sequence comes from Stenotrophomonas sp. CCNWLW162, assembly GCF_037203745.1. Classification (NCBI taxonomy): domain Bacteria; kingdom Pseudomonadati; phylum Pseudomonadota; class Gammaproteobacteria; order Lysobacterales; family Lysobacteraceae; genus Stenotrophomonas; species Stenotrophomonas sp. CCNWLW162. The sequence continues at coordinate 784,942 of NZ_JBBCBL010000002.1, forward strand.
TTCCGCTCTCAGGTTCGTTCCGGCGTGCCAGTCCACTATCCACGTCCAGAGCGATCACGCCCCCCACTTTTGCGCGCTCAACCTTTTCAAATCCGAAATCACGCTGCCTGACTACCCACTCCCCTAGTGGGCTTTCGACTCCCTTCCTATGGTGCAACCCTCCCGTTTCTTCATGGTTTGGAGAAATTGGACACTCCGCCCTTGCAGCGAGATGAAGTGCTTCGATGGTCGAGACGGGCCTTCCATCTGGATCTTCATGAGAAACTCCATCTGGATCATCCATGAATCCAGAAACCCACGGGGAGCCAAGCAATCTTCTTCTTGCCGCGGGATCCAAGCTCTTGAACGTTCTTTCAAATTTCTCCACACATTCGTGGTTCTCGAGCTTCTCCGCTCTGAATTTCGAAAGAGCTTCACCCAAACGACGCGGAGTAACTTCAAACCATGCATCCAGAAGCACCGAGCAAACGTCAACCGTTCTACGCGGATCTTCAATCGCTCTCCTGATTTCCTCTATGGAAGTTCTCATCAACCTCTCCTTGGTGGCGGACGGCCGCCCCAAGGGCGGCCGTCCGCGTTCTTAGACGTTGAACTTCTGTGCTTCAGGAACAACATGCGCGAACTGGAGCTCTTCTGCGTCACCCGATGAGTAGTGACCGCAGTGGGTTCCACCGCTTGAGTAGTTGGTACATTGCACACCAGCGATCTCGCTATCGCTGATTACCTCTTGCAGCTCCGTCCCGCTGACGAAGTTGATGTCCAGCACAGAGACGTTCTGGATCTGCGTGAGACCATTGGTCGCACTTTCCTGCGCAGCGGATGCGATTCCGGATAGACCAAGCATTGCAATGAGTGCCGGAGGGAGAAGCACGGATTTGCAGATCTTCGACATTGTTCAGCTCCTTTGAAGTTGATACTGCGGGATATGGCCGTGAGCTTGCGCGGCTGCTGGCCAGCGTCAGCGGTTGCTGACGATTTAGATTTTTCCAGCAGGGTCATCGACATCAATAGCAGCAGATCTCTTTGCAACTATCCTCAGTGCGAGGACCGTCACGTAGCGTCTGGAGCTGACGCAATCCGTCGGGTGCGGGGGATTGTCCGAGTCAGCGACCTCGGGAATGGCGTAGGAAGATTCACGCCGTATGCGACTGACGTCGGCCTATCAATCGCTTAATGCCAGAAATACCAGACAGCCGCCGCCACCAACGCCCCCAGCAACAGCACCTGCACCACCACATAACCCACGCCACTGTCGCGCGACTCAACGGCAATGCGCTTCTGCAGCGCTTCGCTCACATCCGGCGTTTCTTCCTGCCGCGCCTGCTCACGCAACGCCTGTGCCAGTGCGCGTTCTTCCGCGTCACGAGGGTCGGTCGATTGGGTCACAGCAGTTCTCCGGCGGAGGCGTGCCGCGTCAGTTCCTGCTTCAGGACCTGGCGCGCGCGGTGCAGGTGGCTCTTGATGGTACCGCGTGCCAGCCCGGTCACCTGCTCGATTTCGGCCAGGTCGAAGTCCTCCAGGTAGTGCAGGCCGACAATCAATCGTTGCGGTGCACTCAGCCGCTCCAGCGCCACGCCAAGATGACGACCGGCCTGCAGCGCCTCGCTCAAATCACCCGGCCCCGGCCCTTCATCGCCAATGCCCAGCTCCTCGGGTACTTCCACTGCCACCATCCATTGCGCCTCCAGCCGGCGCCGGCGCAGGTGCTGCAACGCGGTGGTGTAGGCGATCCGCGAGACCCAGGTGCGCAATGAAGATTCAAAACGAAACCGGTGCAGCTGTCGGAACACGGCCAGGAAGGTCTCCTGCAGCAGGTCGGCCACCTGATCGCGGTCGCCCACCATGCGCCCGATCACATGTGCGCAGGTGCGCTGATGGGTCTCGACCAGTTGCGAAAACGCCGCCTGCGAGCCGTCGATGATGGCCCGCACCAGGGCCTGGTCCGCATCCAGCGGTGCGGCGGGTGCCGCCATCGCCGCTGCTTCGTGGCGACGACGGCCCCGCAGTGCCGACAATGCTTCGCCGAGCAGGCTCATCTGCGGGGCGCCCCCTGTGCCCGTGGCATGGGCCGGCTCAGCCCTTGCGTGCGGCAGGACGGGTGAAGTGCCAGGCCAGCAGCTGGCCGAGGCCGGCGCTGCCGACCAGCGCGGCAGCGGCACCGAAGGTCAGGTCACGGGCACCGATGACTTCCAGCAGGGCCATGGCCAGCGCCAGGCAGACCAGGCTGATGCCCCAGCGCAACGCGCCCTGGCGGCGGCGCTCTTCCTCCAGCATGGCCAGCGAGCGGATCACTTCCTCGGGCACATGGGGAGCGACCAGCTTGCTGCGGGCGCGGGCATCGGCAATGGCGTGGATCGCATAGGCGATGCAGATGAAGAGGGTGATCGGGATCAGTTCCTGCATGGTCGGGCTCCTGTTCGGTGGATGATGCGGGTTCAGAAGGATGGATGCGCAACCCTGGCAACCGGTTGCACCACTTTGCCAATCCCGCTGCCATGACCTGTGGCCCCCTCCCCCGGCCCGGGCGGCTGCTACCCTTGCCCGGTTTCCTCTACTGGTGCCGTCCGCCCATGTCCCGAGTGCTGCCCCTGTCCCTCCTGCTGTCGGCCGTGCTGGCCGCACCGGCTGCGCATGCCGCGCCGACGCCGATCACCATCGAACAGGCCATGGCCGACCCGGACTGGATCGGTCCGCCGGTCGAGAAGGCCTGGTGGTCGTGGAACAGCCAGCAGGTGGAATACCAGCTCAAGCGCAACGGCAGCCCGGTGCGCGACACCTTCCGCCAGCCGGTGGCCGGTGGCGTGGCCGCGCAGGTGGCCGATGACCAGCGCGGCACCCTCGACGTGGCCGAGCCGGTCTACGACCGCAGCCGCAGCCGCAGCGCCTTCGTGCGCAATGGCGACGTGTTCGTGCGCGACCTGCGCAGCGGCGCGCTGACCCAGCTGACCCGCAGCAACGAGCGCGCGGGCAACGTGAACTTCGCCGCCGACAATGGCGTGATCTGGCGGGTGGGCCAGAACTGGTTCCACTGGACCGCCGCCAGCGGCGTGCAGCAGGTGGCCAGCCTGAAGGCCGAGAAGGATCCGCGTACGGCGCCGAAGGCCGATGTGCTGCGCGACCAGCAGCTGCGCACGCTGGAAACCCTGCGCCGCGACCGTGACCAGCGCGAAGCGCTGAAGGACCAGGACCAGCGCTGGCGCCAGGCCGACCCGACCCGCGCGCCGGGTCCGGTGTACCTGGGTGCCGACGTGGAGATCGGTGACAGCGTGCTGTCGCCGGACCTGACCCACCTGATCGTGGTGACCAAGCCGAAGGACTTCGACGACGGCCGTGGCGGCAAGATGCCGCTGTACGTGACCGAATCAGGCTACGAGGAAACCGAGGACACCCGCACCCGCGTCGGTCGCAACGGCTTCGAACCGCACACCCTGTGGTATGTGGACGTGCGCACCGGCAAGGCCGAGAAGGTCTCGCTGTCCAGCCTGCCCGGCATCGCCACCGACCCGCTGGCCGAGCTGCGCCGCAAGGCCGGCAAGGATGCGCTGAAGGGCGACCGCAGCGTGCAGGTGATGAGCGACTTCATGGGCGGTGGCATCCGCTGGAGCCCCGATGGCCAACAGGCCGCGGTGATGCTGCGCGCCAACGACAACAAGGACCGCTGGATCGTCAGCATCAACGCCGCCGATGGCCGCGTGCAGAACCGTCATCGCCTGACCGACAACGGCTGGATCAACTGGGGATTCAACGATTTCGGCTGGATGGCCGATGGCCGCACGCTGTGGCTGTTATCCGAGGAATCCGGCTTCTCGCACCTGTACACCCAGGCCGGTGGCGGCAAGCCGCAGGCGCTGACCAGCGGCAAGTGGGAAACCTCGGCTCCGGTGCCGTCGGCCGATGGCAAGGGCTTCTATTTCCTGTGCAACCAGCAGGCACCGCATGACTACGAAGTCTGCGCGGTCGACACCGGCAGCCGCCAGGTGCGCGAGCTGACCAGCCTCAACGGCGTGGAAGACTTCTCGCTGTCGCCGGACGGCCAGCAGCTGCTGGTGCGCTACTCCGGCGCCTACCTGCCGCCGCAGCTGGCCGTGCTGCCGAGCACCGGTGGCCAAGCCCGCGTGCTGACCGACACCCGCACTGCCGACTACAAGGCACGCCAGTGGATCCAGCCGAAGCTGGTGGCGGTGCCGTCCAAGCACGGTGCCGGCGTGGTCTGGGCCAAGTACTACGAGCCCGAGAACAAGGAACCCGGCAGGAAGTATCCGATCGTCATGTTCGTGCACGGCGCCGGCTACCTGCAGAACGTGCACCAGCGCTACCCGGCCTACTTCCGCGAGCAGATGTTCCACAACCTGCTGGTGCAGAAGGGCTACATCGTGCTGGACATGGATTACCGCGGCAGCGAGGGCTACGGCCGCGACTGGCGTACGGCGATCTACCGCAACATGGGCCACCCGGAACTGGAAGATTACAAGGACGGCCTGGACTGGCTGGTCGACACCCAGCAGGGTGACCGTGACCATGCCGGCATCTACGGTGGTTCCTACGGCGGTTTCATGACCTTCATGGCCCTGTTCCGTTCGCCGGGCACGTTCAAGGCCGGCGCCGCGCTGCGCCCGGTGGTCGACTGGCACCAGTACAACCACGGCTATACCAGCAACATCCTCAACACCCCGGACATCGATCCGGAGGCGTACCGCGTGTCGTCGCCGATCGAGTACGCGCAGAACCTGCAGGACAACCTGCTGATCGCCCACGGCATGATGGATGACAACGTGTTCTTCCAGGACTCGGTGAACCTCACCCAGCGCCTGATCGAACTGCACAAGGACAACTGGTCGATCGCACCGTACCCGCTGGAGCGCCACGGCTACGTGCGCGCCGATTCCTGGCTGGACCAGTACAAGCGCATCCTCAAGCTGTTCGAGCAGAACCTGAAGTGAGCAACGCCGCGGCCACGATCCATATCGTGGCTGCGGTCATCCTGGATGATCGCGGCCGGGCGCTGGTGGTGCGCAAGCACGGCGCCAGCCGCTTCATCCAGCCGGGCGGCAAGCCCGAATCCGGCGAAGCGCCGCTGCAGGCGCTGGCCCGCGAACTGGACGAGGAACTCGGTGTGCAGGTATGCGCCGAGACCGCCGTCGCGCTGGGCCACTTCGAGGACTGGGCAGTGAACGAACCCGGTCACCGCGTGCAGGCCCAGGCATGGTGGGTGCAGGTGGACGGCACGCCACGGGCACGCGCCGAGATCGCCGAACTGGCCTGGGTACCGTTGCAGCCGCCGCATGGCCTGCCCTTGGCACCGTTGAGCGAACACCATATCCTGCCGGCCGTCGCCACCCGGGTGACGGCCCGCTGACTACTCCACTGCTGCCCAGGACATCGGATGTCGCTTCAATCTCCCCAAGGCCGTCCTACCAGCGCAGTCGCCGCCCAGGATTTCATCCGACCGCTGGGCTTGGCTTCCCTGCTGGTCTGCGCAGGGTTCGTCGTAATCATTGCACTTCAAGCAGTGCTGCTTTCGCAGCTGGCTGACAGTCCGCTCTGGCAGAGAATGATCATGACGGCCACTGAGCAGGGGTTTCCACGCAGCGTGCAGTGGATACTGAAGGGCCCGGTCGCCGCCACATTATGGCTGGCGCTGCCCGGCATACCTGCCGTGCTTTCAAGCTGGGGTTTCTACCGGCAGCGTCGCTGGGGCCTCTGGAGCTATGTGGCATTGCTGTGGTTGTCCGCCGTTGCGAATTTCGCAGTCGTCTGGTGGCTGGACAGCATCTTCGCTGACCTCATGACGCATATCGTCGATCCACATACGCTGCGCGAAGCCCAGGTCCAACGAATCCTGATGTCACTGACCTTGTTCGGAGGTGCCGTGGCCATACTCGTTGCACAGGGCTGGCTGGCCTGGCGCCTGTTGCGGCCGGATATCCGCTCGCGCTTCCACTGAGCCCATCCCCTTCCCCGCACGACAAGGACCGTCGCATGCGCCTGTTGAACCTTCTCCCCGCGCTGCTGTTGCTCGCCGCGCTGCCTGCCAGCGCCGATGCCCTGCGCTGCGGCGAGTACCGCAGCATCGATGACGGCATGGCACTGGTGTTCACCACCCCCAGCAGCGGCTACCGCCACAACGGCATCGGTGAGCCGGAGCCGCTGTGGGTCGATCGCAGTGCGGCGCAGACGCGCCTGGTCATGCTCGACGATGGCGTGGCCGAGCCGATCCGGATCAGTGTCGATGGGCAGCGCATCGAAGACGACGTGGTGGTGACCTACACCCTGCGCCGGTCCCGCGCCTGCGCCAGCGAGCCCACCGCGGTGGCTGGCAGCTGCCGCGCTGCTGGCAGCTACTGCATGGCGCAACTGCCAACGGCCTCGCCCGGCCAGGCCCGGCGCGCCTGCGACGAGGGCGTAGGCTCCGGCTGCTCAACGTTGCTGCGGTTGATGCGTGATGGCAGCGCATCGGATGCAGCCGGTGACGCCGGCCCGACGGTCTTCGAGCGCCCGCCGCCGTGCCACGAACACACGGCCGGGCACGATCCGCAGGCCTGTGAAGTCATGACCGACGATGCACTGGCCGCCGCGATGTGGCGGGTGGACCAGCGCCTTCAACAGGAAGACGAGGACACACTGGCTTCGCCTCTTCCCGTTGCTGCACGCGATCGCCTGCAGCAGTTGTGCCTGCAACACCGTGGTGGGCGCTTCTGCGTGGAAGTGGCCGCGCAACAGTTGGACGCGCTGCAACCTGCATTGGCGGTGCAGGCCCTGCAGGTGGTCTGCGATGTTGGACGCATCAGTGCCTGCGAACGTACCGCACCGCTGCGTGAACTCGGCACCGACCTGCGCCTGGTAACGCTCCAACATGTGCCGTGTGGCCGCTACCAGGCCGACGGTGGCGTGATCGACATGCTCGATTTCGGCGATGGCACGCAGGCCCGCCTGCACGAAGGCGCCGTCCAGCTGCAACAGAACGGCGAAACGTTCGTACTGCGCCAGCTCGGCAACGGCGACCTGCTCGGCATGGACAACCAGACGGCCTACCAGCGTTACCAGCCCGTGCCCGGCACGGCACAATGCACGCCCCCGCGCGAGGGCCGTGGTTCGCCGTAGCGCCGGGAGTTTCCCGTTAGATCGTCAAGGAGACGACATGCATTCACCCGCACCGCGCCGCCGCTGGCTGGCCTGGGCGTTGCTGCTGGCCGCGCCGATGGCCGCCGCACAGTCACCGCAATGCGGCCTGTTCAAGGCCGATGAAGGCAGCAGCACGCTGCGCATCAGCGCACCCAACCGTGGCGAGCAGAAGCACTTCGGCAGTGCGCCGTCTCCGGTCGTGTTCCAGCAGATCGACGGAAAGCTGCAACTGGTGAACCTGGAGTACGGCCTGCCCAGCACGCTGCAGGTGCGCGATCGTGGCCGCACGGTCGAGGTGGATGGCACGGTCTACACCCTGCAGGCCCCCGCACAGTGCGCCGCAGCAGCGATGCCGGCTGAAGGCAGCTGCCTGGCTGATGCGGCGGCGTGCCTGGACAACCGTCGCGAAGCGACCCCGACCGCGCTGGAAGCAGGGTGCCGGGAAGGTGTGCCCGGCATGTGCCTGCAACTGGCTGATCGTTGGCAGGAGGAGGCCAAACCCACGGTCGAGGCCGATCCCGACCTGGCAAAGGCAGCGCTCGACGCCGCTCTGTCTGGCATCAAACTCCCCGCCGCCTGTGACGATGGTGGCTTCGAACAGGAAACCCCGGCGTGTGCCGCCGCACTCGAGGCCGACCCTGCAGTGCAGGAGCAGCTGGTCAAGGCCGCGATGACGGCCGCCATGACCGAAGCCATGGTGACGATGACGGCGCCGACCGTGCCGGTGATCATTCCGGCTGAGCGGCGGCAACAGTTGTTGCGGCTATGCCGCGAGGTACCGCATGGCGGCTTCTGCACCCGCGTAGCTGAGCTGTCCTGGGAGGCAGGAGATCCCCTGCAGGCAGTGCAGGCCCTGGCTGCGGCCTGCCCCCCCGGCAATGACACCGCCACCTGCGAGCGCCTGCCGGCATTGCAGGCGGTGGGTGCATCGTTGCAGCCGCAACCGGCAACGGCCCTGCCCTGCGGCAACTACCGGGCCGACGGCGGCCTGATGGACACGCTCGATTTCGGTGATGCCGGCCTGGTTGGTGTTGGCTGGGGCAGCCATCTTCGTGCGCGTGTCGAAGAGGGTGACATCCGCATCCACCACGACCGGGGCGGCGACTTCGTGCTGCGCCCGCTGCCGGGCGGCCAGCTGCTGGGCCTGGATACCTGGACCCGCTTCCAGGTGTTCACCCCCACCGGTGAAGGCCCGACCAGGTGCAGTGCGCCGAAGCAGTTCAAGGTGCTGCCACTGCCACAGGATTGCCCGCTGGCGCTGGCCAACGAGGACGGGGCCGAAGCCTGCTGCACGCAGGGCAAGCTGCAGGGCTGCAACATTCTCGGCAACCGCCTTGCGCTGTCCGGGAACTGGCTGCAGGCCGCCGGGCACTACACCACGGTCTGCCGGGCTGGCGTCCGCGAAGGGTGCGAGAACCTGGTCACCGCGCAAGGCAACGGTGCGGAGGTGGATGCACGGGCAACCCTGGAGCAACTGTGCAAGGCCGACCGCAGCGGCCTGCACGTGGCCTGCGACGTGCTCGGCACCCAGAACTGGGAGCTGATCACGCTGGGCGGTGCCTTGCAGAAGGCGGTTGACGAGGCGGCTGTGGACAACGCTCCGACGCCGCGCAACTCCAACCGCAAGCGCTGAGCCCGCCAGGGCCTGTCCGCAGCTTCGGGCGGGCCCTGCGGTAAAGTACGCGCCATGAACGAATTCGAGCGCGTGCGCGCCTACCTCACCGACCTGCAGGACCGCATCTGTGCGGCGATCGAGGCCGCCGATGGCCAGGCCCGCTTCCAGGAAGACCTGTGGCAGCGTGCCGAGGGCGGTGGTGGGCGCACCCGCGTGCTGCGCGACGGTGCGGTGTTCGAACAGGCCGGCATCGGTTTCTCCGACGTGGCTGGCAGCCGCCTGCCGCCGTCGGCCTCGGCCAACCGTCCGGAACTGGCAGGTGCCTCCTGGCGCGCCACCGGCGTGTCGCTGGTGTTCCACCCGCTCAATCCTTACGTGCCGACCACCCATGCCAACGTGCGCTTCTTCCAGGCGCAGCGCGACGGCGAGGTGGTGGCCAGCTGGTTCGGCGGCGGTTTCGACCTGACCCCGTTCTATCCGTTCGACGAGGACGTGCAGCACTGGCACCGGGTCGCGCGCGATCTGTGTGCGCCATTTGGTGACGAGCGCTACGCCGCGCACAAGCGCTGGTGCGACGAGTACTTCTTCCTGCGCCACCGCAATGAAACGCGCGGCGTCGGCGGCCTGTTCTTCGACGACCTGCACGGCGATTTCGAGCGCGATTTCGACTACCTGCGCGCGGTCGGCGATGGCTTCCTTGATGCCTACCTGCCGATCGTGCAGCAGCGCAAGGACACCGCCTACGGCGAGCGCGAACGCGAGTTCCAGCTGTACCGTCGCGGCCGCTACGTGGAGTTCAACCTGGTCTACGACCGTGGCACCCTGTTCGGGCTGCAGAGCGGTGGCCGCAGCGAAAGCATCCTCATGAGCCTGCCGCCGCGGGTGCGCTGGGAGTACGGCTTTGCCCCCGAAGCGGGCAGCGCCGAGGCACGCCTGGCCGATTACCTGGTGCCGCGCGACTGGCTCTGATCTTCCGGCGCCACGCCTGAGGCGTGGTGCTTTCCCCTGCCTGGTCCGTCCTGTATCGGCGGATCGTGTTTTTTCTTCTTCAAGGATGACGTCATGCCTGCTGCTGTTCCCCTTCGTCCCCGCGCTGCGGGCTGGCGCTCCCTGCTGTTGCTCGCGCTGGCCTCGGCCAGCCTGCCGGCGGCCGCGCAATCGATGGCCTGCGGCACCTACAAGGACAGCGGCGGCAATATCACGCTGACCATCGAGAGCGAAGGCCACGCCTTCCTGTCCGGCCCCTACCAGGCCACCGAGGAACTGCGCATCGCCCGCCAGGAAGACGTGCTCGGCACCGGCAACCTGTCCACGGGACGCCTGGAAAACTGGTTCTTTTCGGACAGCGACCGCACGATCAACACGCCCTATCGTGAGTTCACCCGTGAGCACGCCGCCGCCTGCAGGACGATGCCCGAGCCCATCGAAGATGGTTGCGTGATGAACACCTCCGAGTGCCTGGAGGCGCTGCCGGAGGCCGCACCGGTGAAGCTGCACGCCTGGTGTGCCGAAGGCGTAGGCGCCGCCTGCACGCAGCTGCTGGAGACTTACCAGGAACAGGCCAATGCAGCGGCGCCGAAGGTGGCGGACCCGCCGATGCCTGAGATATGCAAGGAAGAATCACCGTCCTTCGATGCCGAAGGTTGCATGGCGACGGCCAGGAAGGTCGCCTCGCAGATGATGGGAGAGACACTGCTGGGCCTGCGGCATTCGGTCGATGCACCCTTGCCGCCGGCGCAGCTGGATGAGCTGGCTGGCCTTTGCCGCGAGCAGCACGGCGAGACGTTCTGTGAGGAGGCGGCCGAGTCCCTGTGGAGCAGTGGGCGCCTGCAGCAGGCGCGCGATGCATTGCAACTGGCCTGTGCACAGCGCACCGATGCCCCGTCCTGCGCACCGGCCAAGGGCCTCGCTGCGCTTGCCGGTGCGACCGCATCGGCACTCACGCCGATTGCCGCCATCACCCTGCCCTGCGGCAGCTTTGTCGCCGAACGCAGCGTACTGTCGCAGCTGCGTTTCCTCGACGGCGGCGTCGTGAAAGTCGGTGGTGACGACGTGCGCCTGCGCGCGAGCCTGCGCGACGGCCGGATCGTCCTGCACCGCGATGTCGGCAGCGACTTCGTGCTGCAGCTGCTGCAGAACGGCAACCTGGTGGGCATCGACAGCGGCAATCGCTTCGCGTACTACCAGCGCGAGGCGACCGCGGGCAACGCCCACTGCGCCCCCTGACCAGAGGTAGAGCCGGGCCGATGCTCGGCTGATGAGCAAGCGGAGCCGAGCACAGGCTCGGTTCTACAGGGTCAGGTGCTCTTCCTGGGGATGATGGTGATGTGCCCGTTGATCTCCAGCAGGGCCAGCTCCACATCCTCCACGCCCAGGCAGCCCTGCTGGCGCATGGCGGCCTCGAAATCGGCACGGGTGACCTGCTCACGGCGCAGAACGGCTTCGAACAGATGCCCATCGCGTGCGATCACCACCGGTTCTCCTTCAACCAGGCGCTCGATCCGCCGGCTGCGGGTACTCACCCAGCCTACGCCGTAGTTGAGCAGGATCAGGGTCGCCGCCAGCAGCAGGCCGCCGCCCAGCGAGGTATCGGTACCCAGCAGCGCGTTCTGCACCGCGTTGCCCAGCAGCACCACCAGCAGTACGTCGAACGGGGTGATCTGCCCCAGCGGGCGCTTGCCGCTGAGCCGGACCATGCCCAGCACCACGACATAGACCACCACCGCGCGCAGGATGAACTCCCACCACGGCATGGCCAGTGCGAACAGGTCGGGCATTGTCTTCCCCTGCGGAGCGGTGGCCCAGCGTGGCGCAGGCCACGGCATCTGGCAACGGCACAAATAAAAAGCCCCGCTGACCAGGGGGAGGTCAACGGGGCCGGGGAACGGGCACTTGGGGAGGAGTCCCCGTTCCGAGATCTGCTCCAGGGGATGGGAGAGATCCACAACAGGCGTTGCGCCTGTCGAGAGTTATAGAAGCACTCCGAACACTAACGGTTCGTGAAGGGGCCCAATTTAATGAACCTCCATCAGGGCAACATTCATGATCGAGTCAGAAACCTCTGACGAATGAACGAATTCACGTCGTTTTCGGCCTGAAACACCCTCAGTGCGCTTCGTCCCAGTTGTTGCCGATGCCGGTGTCGACCACCAGCGGCACCCGCAGTTTGGCCGCTTGCGACATGCGCTCGACCACCTGCAAACGCAACTCTTCAACGAAACTGCTTTCGGTTTCGAACACCAGTTCATCGTGCACCTGCAGGATCATCCTTGCCGGCGCGCCGCTGTCACGCAGCCACTGGTCCACGTCCACCATCGCGCGCTTGATGATGTCGGCGGCGGTGCCCTGCATCGGTGCGTTGATCGCGGCACGCTCGGCACCGGCGCGCAGGCCCTGGTTACGTGCATGAATGTCGTTCAGGTACAGGCGGCGGCCAAACAGGGTCTCCACATAGCCCTGGTCCCGGGCCTGCTGCCGCATCCGCTCCATGAAGTCTCGCACGCCCGGGTAGCGGCTGAAGTACAGCGCCACGTAATCCTGCGCCTGGCCACGGTCGATGCCCAGGTTGCGGGCCAGGCCGAAGGCGCTCATGCCGTACATCAGGCCGAAGTTGATCGCCTTGGCAGCGCGGCGCTCGTTCGGGGTCACTTCCTCCAGCGTACGCCCGAACACCTCGGCAGCGGTGGCACGGTGCACGTCGGCGCCCTGCTCGAAGGCACGCACCAGGCCCGGGTCCTCGGACAGGTGAGCCATGATCCGCAGCTCGATCTGCGAGTAGTCGGCCGCCAGCAGCTGGAAGCCCTCCGGAGCGATGAATGCGCGTCGGATGCGGCGGCCATCCTCGGTGCGGATCGGGATGTTCTGCAGGTTCGGGTCCGATGAGGACAGGCGGCCGGTAGCGGCACCGGACTGGTGGTAGCTGGTATGCACGCGGCCGGTATCCGGGTTGACCATCTCCGGCAGCTTGTCGGTGTAGGTGCTGCGCAGCTTGGCCAGCCCGCGATACTCCAGGATCACCCGCGGCAGCTCGTGCTGGTCGGCAATCGCCTCCAGTGCCTCTTCGTTGGTGCTGGGCTGGCCCTTCGGGGTCTTCACCACCGCCGGCAGCTTCAGCTCATCGAACAGCACCGCCTGCAACTGCTTGGGCGAATCCAGGTTGAAGCTGCGCCCGGCCAGTTCGGTGGCCTTCTGCTGCGCGGCCAGCATGCGCGAGGACAGGTCCTGGCTCTGCCGGCGCAGCTCGACGGTATCGATCCGCACGCCATTGGCTTCGATGCTCGTCAGCACCGGCACCAGCGGCATCTCGATGTCGCGGTACACGCTGTCCAGCGCCGGCTCGGCCAGCAACTGCGGTTGCAGCGCGCGGTGCAGGCGCAGGGTGATGTCGGCGTCCTCGGCCGCATAGCGGCTGGCTTCGTCGATGCCTACCTGCGAGAACGGAATCTGCTTGGCGCCCTTGCCGGCCACGTCCTCGAACTTGATGGTGTTGTAGCCCAGATAACGCAGGGCCAGCGAATCCATGTCGTGGCGGGTGGCGGTGGAATTGAGCACGAAGCTCTCGAGCATGGTGTCGTCGTGGTAGCCCTGCACGTGCACGCCGTGGCGGCGCAGCACATGCAGGTCGTACTTGCCGTGCTGGCCCAGCTTCTTCTTCGCCGGGTCCTGCAGCACCGGGCGCAGCGCATCCAGCACCTGCTGCATCGGCAGCTGGGCCGGCGCACCCGGGTAATCGTGGCCGACCGGAATGTAGGCGGCCTTGCCCGGCTCGACCGCCAGGCTGATACCCACCAGGCGCGCACGCATCGCGTCCAGCGCATCGGTTTCGGTATCGAAACTGATCAGGTCCGCCTGCTGCAGGCGCTCGACCCAGGCCTGCAGCTGCTCGGCGGTCAGCACGGTCTCGTATTCACCCGGCGCGGCCAGGGCCGGATCCAGCGTGCCGGCGGCCGGTGCCTCGGCGCTGCCACGGGCGAACCCGGCGGCGGTGCCACGCAGGCTCGGCGTTGCTTCGCTGGCGGCCGTCGGCGCCGGCAGCGGCGCACCCAGCTCCTTCAGCGCCTGGGTGAAGCCATAGCGCGCATACAGCTCGGTCAGCTCCGGCACGTCCTGCTCGCGCAGGGCAAGCGTGGTCGGGCGGGCGTCCAGCTCGACGTCGGTGCGGATGGTCACCAGTTCGCGGTTCAGCGGCAGGCGCTCCAGCGCCGCGCGCAGGTTCTCGCCGATCTTGCCCTTCATGGTCGGCGCGGCCGCCATCACCCCATCCAGGTGCTGGTACTCGGCCAGCCACTTGGCGGCGGTCTTCGGCCCGCACTTCTCCACGCCCGGCACGTTGTCGACGGTGTCGCCCATCAACGCCAGCAGGTCGACGATCTGGTCGGCGCGCACGCCGAACTTCTCCATCACCGCGGCATCGGAATCCATGCGGCTGCCGGTCATGGTGTTGACCAGTTCGATGCCTGGCCGCACCAGCTGGGCGAAGTCCTTGTCGCCGGTGGAAATGGTCACCTTCAGGTCCTGCGCCACGCCCTGCAGTGCCAGCGTGCCGATCACATCGTCGGCTTCCACGCCGGGGATGCGCAGGATGCTGATGCCCAGCGCTTCAACGATGCGGCACATCGGTTCAACCTGGCTGCGCAGCTCGTCGGGCATCGGCGGGCGGTTGGCCTTGTACTGCTCGTACAGGTCATCGCGGAAGGTCTTGCCGGGCGCATCGACCACGAATGCCACGTAGGCCGGGCGCTCCTTCAGCGTCGAGCGCAGCATGTTGACCACGCCGAACAGCGCGCCGGTGGGTTCGCCCTGTGCATTGGACAGGGGCGGCAGCGCGTGGAACGCGCGGTACAGGTAACTGGACCCGTCGATCAGGACTAATCTGCTCATGGGTCGATTCTACGCGCCCGTGCCTGCACTGCGACGACACGGCACAGCCCCGGCGATGGGGCATAATCAAGGCTCTTTCCAGGCAAAGGCCCCCGCCGATGAAGACCCTGATGCTGGCTTCCGTGCTCCTGCTTGCTGGCTGCGCCAGCATGGGTGGTGCCGGCGCTCCCCCGGTGGACGTCAAGGGCGCGGACATTTCCAAGCGCACCATGGACAACGGCGACACCATCGAGGAATACCGCGTGTCCGGCCAGCTGCGCATGGTCAAGGTGACCCCGTCGCGCGGCGCACCGTTCTACATGTACGACAAGAACGGCGATGGCCGTTTCGACAACGACAAGGACGGCGTGTCGCCGGTGTACTGGAAGCTGTACAGCTGGTGATGTGGCCGGGGGGGCAGAGCCCTTTCCTGCGGAAAGGGATCCGACCCCAACAAGGCAATCGCCACGGCCCACAAAAGATGACGCCGGCGCGCATCCTGCGGCCGGCGTCGGGTCCCCTCCCCGGGAACGCTTGTATCAGCGGATGACCAGCACCGGCAGCGTGCTGCGTGCCAGCACTTCGGCGGTCTGGCTGCCCAGCAGCACACGGGTCACGCCACGGCGGCCATGCGAGGTCATCACGATCAGGTCGCTGTTGCGCTCACCCGCCGTCTCGATGATGCCGTCAGCCGCGTAGCGGTCCAATACGTGCACCGGGTTGGCGGTGATGCCCTGCTCGGCCGCCTTGGCCAGCGCCGGCTGCAGCACCTTCTGTGCGCCTTCCTCGCGGTCGGCCTTGTACTCGGGGCTGTTCATGTAGCCCACGCTCCAGCCCATGGCGTCGTACATACCGACGGCCCACGGCTCGGAAACGGTCACGATATCGACCTCGGCATTGAGGTCCTTGGCCAGCTCCAGACCCTTGGCCAGGCCCTTGTCGGCCAGCTCGGATCCGTCGGTGGCAATCAGGATGCGCTTGTACATGGTGGGGCTCCGTGGCGGTCTGCCAGATGGGAACAACACCATTGCACACCGGATGTGCAGGGCGCGCCTTGAGCAGGATCAATCCGGCGCCGCGCAGCGGCGTGTGCGCACCGCCGGCTTGCGTACCCGGACACTGCAGCGCAAGCTGGGTGGGCGGCGCACCGCCGCGCCCAAGGACGACCGATATGCAGGACAACAAGCCGCCCGTCTGGAGTTCACAGAAATCCATCCTGGTCGCCGTGATCGTCGCCTTGGCGGTGCTTTTCGGCGGCTACCAGGTCGGCAAGGATATGGCCTTGCGTGACAATGCCCGCCAAGCAGCGGGCAAATAACACGCCCCTCTTCTGTTTCTGTAGAGCCGAGCATGGGTTATGCCGGTCGTCCTGACCGTTACCCCCACGGGCTGTCGCAGGAGACGTCGGCAGCGGCTCCTGCCGCTACCTTCGGCTCTACATCAAGCCTGCCCTCAGGCGATCTGCACCACGCGCGCGTTCTGGCACAACGGATAACTGCCGACGAATTCAGCGACCGCATCACGCATCGCCTCGAACGATTCGCCGTACATGTACAGCGCGGTCTCCGTCGGGCCCTGCCACCAGCTGCAGATCTCGCCCAGGCCATCGATGCGCTCGGACAGCTGCTCAAACACGTGGTTGGAATCGCACTGCTCGTAGACCTCGTCCGGCAGGGTCAGGCCATCCAGGTAGATGCCCAGGCCCTCGGTCACGCCGAAGCTGCGATCAGCCTCACCCGCACCCTGCAGCTGCGAGCCCTTCGGCGCGCCCAGCTGCTCCAGCAGGTCGATCAGCTTCGGCACGCCCGCAGCGTCCACCAGCGCCACTTCGATATCGCCGTACTCGACTTCGCCCTCGTCGGACATCGCGGTGCCACCGCCGGTGATCCCGCCGACCTCGGCCGCCTGCAGCAGCGCATCGAGCGGATCCTCGAACAGCTCATGGCGATGCTCGGGCTGCAGCTTGGCGTTCAACTTCACGGTGACGTGCAGCGTGGGTTCGGTCATCGGGGCGTTCCTGGAAGAAGTGCCGCCTATTGTAGAGCCGAGCCCATGCCCGGCTGCTCTTTCCCACCAGAAGCAGCCGAGCATGGGCTCGGCTCCACAACAGCCCGTCAACGCAGGAACGGCGCCACCTTGCGCTTGAGCAACTCCACCAGCACCGGGTCCATGTAGTCGTAGTCATCCGGGATATCCAGGCAGATCACCCGCTTGCCCTTCAGCCCTGCCTTATAGCGGCTGGACAGCCGATTGCGGTGGGTCTTCTCCATCACGAACACCAGGTCGGCCCACTGCAGCAGCTCGGGGCTGAGCACTTCCTCGGCGTCGGCCAGCAGCCCGGCCGAGGCTGTTTCGATGCCCGGCCAATCGGCAAACACCTGCTCGGCCGTCGGGCTGCGCAGGCGGTTCTGACTGCAGAGGAAGAGCACGTTGCGGGTCATGAGCGCAGCGTATCGGGGTCGGATCCCTTTTCCAACGGAGGCCGCGATTGCTGTAGAGCCGAGCCCATGCTCGGCTGGGTTTTCCCGCAATGGCGTCAGAGCCCTCCCCGCGGGAGGGATCCGACCCCGGCAGTGATCAGATCACCGTCAGGTTGGCGTAGGCCATCACCAGCCACTTGCTGCCGGCGTCGGCGAACTCGACCTGCACGCGGGCGTGGGCGCCGTTGCCTTCGTAGTCGGTCACCATGCCTTCGCCGAACTTGGGATGGGTGACCAACGCGCCGAGCTTCAGCGGCGGCGCCTCGATCGAGGCATGGCCCATTACCCGGCTCGCGCCCATCGAGGCCGGCCGCGAGACCTGCACCTTCGGGCGCACTTCGTGCAGCAGCTCGCGCGGAATCTCGCGCAGGAAGCGCGACGGCAGACTGTAGTTGTCCTGGCCGTGGATGCGGCGCGACTCGGCGTAGCTCAGCACCAGCTTCTGGCGCGCGCGGGTGATGCCCACGTAGGCCAGGCGGCGCTCTTCTTCCAGCCGCCCGCTTTCCTCCAGCGAACGTGCGCTGGGGAACAGGCCTTCTTCCAGGCCGGCCAGGAACACCAGCGGGAATTCCAGGCCCTTGGCCGAGTGCAGGGTCATCAGCTGCACGCCTTCCTCGCCGGCCTGCGCCTGGCCCTCACCGGCCTCCAGCGCGGCATAGGCCAGGAACGCGACCAGCTCGTCCATGTCCTCGCCCACTTCCTCGATATCGTCGGCGCGGCGCACGAAGCGCGAGGCCACCGAAACCAGTTCGTCGAGGTTGTCGGTGCGCGATTCCGAATCCAGCGCGTTGCGGCTTTCCTTGCTCCAGTGCTCGCGCAGCTGCGAGCGGGCCAGCACGTGGTCCACGCGCTCGGCCAAGGTCATGTGCAGGGTCTGCGCCTGCAGCTCGTTGACCAGCACCAGGAAGCCGGCCAGCGCGTTGCGCGCGCGTGCGGCCAGCGCGCTGCCCTGGGTGACCAGCATGGTCGCTTCCCACAGCGAGATACCCTGCGCGCGCGCCTCGCGGCGCACTTCGTCCAGCGTACGGTCGCCGATGCCACGGGTGGGCGTGTTGACCGCGCGTTCGAAGGCGGCGTCATCGTTGCGGTTGGACAGCAGGCGCAGGTAGGCCAGCGCGTCCTTGATTTCGGCACGCTCGAAGAAGCGCATGCCGCCATACACGCGGTACGGCACCTGCTCGCTCAGCAGTGCTTCTTCCAGCGCGCGCGACTGCGCGTTGCTGCGGTAGAGCACGGCCACTTCGGTGTAGCTGCCACCATCGCGCACCCACTGGCGGGCACGCTCGACGATGTAGCGCGCTTCGTCCATCTCGTTGTACGCCGCGTACAGGTCGATCGGCTCGCCGTCGCCGCTGTCGGTCCACAGTTCCTTGCCGATGCGGTCCGGGTTGTGCGCGATCACCGCGTTGGCGGCGCCTAGGATGTTGGCGGTGGAGCGGTAGTTCTGTTCCAGGCGGATGGTCTGCGCGCCTGGGAAATCGCGCAGGAAGCCCTGCACGTTCTCGACCTTGGCACCGCGCCAGCCGTAGATGGCCTGGTCATCGTCGCCGACCACGAACACGTGGCCGGAATCGCCGGCCAGCACGCGCACGAAGGCGTACTGGATGGCGTTGGTGTCCTGGAACTCGTCCACCAGGATCTCGCGGAAGCGCGCGCGGTAGTGCGACAGCAACGCCGGGTTGTCACGCAGCAGTTCGTGCGCGCGCAGCAGTAGTTCGGCGAAGTCGACCAGGCCGGCGCGGTCGCAACGCGCCTGGTACTCGATGTAGGCCTGACGCATGGTTTCCAGCCACGCATCGTGCGGTTCCGGCTGGATGTGCTGTGGGCGGCGGCCTTCGTCCTTCTGCGCGTTGATCCACCACGCGATCTGCTTGGCCGGGTACTTGCCGTCATCCAGTTCCAGCGCCTGCACCACGCGCTTGACCAGCCGCAGCTGGTCGTCCGAATCCATCACCTGGAAGCCTTCCGGCAGCTTCGCGTCCTGCCAGTGCAGGCGCAGCAGGCGGTTGGCCAGGCCGTGGAAGGTGCCGATCCACATGCCGCGGCTGCCGTTGGGCAACTGTGCGTCGATGCGGTGGCGCATTTCGCCGGCCGCCTTGTTGGTGAAGGTCACCGCGAAAATGCCGTGGGTCGGCACGCCATCGACTTCATGCAGCCAGGCGATGCGGTGGGTAAGTACGCGGGTCTTGCCGGAACCGGCACCGGCCAGCACCAGGTGGTGGCCGGGGGGAGCGGAGACGGCTTCGCGCTGGGCCGGGTTCAGGCCATCAAGCAGGTGGGAGACATCCATGCCCCCATTTTACGGCATCGCCGTCGCGGCTCCTGCGACCACCTGGGTTGCAAGTGCGTGTGCCTGCTGACGCAGTTCAGGCACCGCCAGGCTTTCCCACAGGCTGCCAATGCGCAGGCTGCCGAGCACGCCCAGCCGTGCCTGCGGCTGTCCACCAGCGGCACGCAGGCGGTCGCCCGGCACCGTGCTGTCCAGGCCGAGCCCATGTGGGCCGGGGCGTGCCATGCCGTCGGCCTGCAGCTGCTGCAGCAACGGATTACGCAGTGCGCTGGCGCGGGTTTCCACGCCGGTGGCGTTGATCACTCCGCCAATCGTCCACTGCTGCTCGTTGCCAGTGGCATCGCGGCCGGACAGCTGCAGTGCATCGCCTTCGCGCCAGACACGTTGCAGGCGGGACCGGTGGATACGCAGCTGGCCGCTGTCCTGCAGGGACTGCAGCTGTTCATCGACCTCTTCGGCGATGCGGTGGCGATGCACGTCCCAATAGCGCACCACATGGCGCAGGAAGCGACGCTGGTCGGCCTCATCAAGGCTGCACCACAGCGCCTGGCCGTTTGGGCGGATGCGGTCCATCACACCCTGCCACGGCAGGCCGTCGGCTTGGGCTTGGCGTGCGAACCCGCGCAATGCGCGCAGGCGCTGGCGCAGGTTCATCGGCAGCAACGTAGCCGGATCAAACGTGGGCAGACCCCCGTGCGCATGCGGCAACGGCAGCAGGCCATGGCGCGAGATCACATGCAGCGGGCCAGTGTGGCCGGCAGCGACCAGCGCCAGCACGGTGTCGGCCATGCTCAGGCCGGACCCGACAATGGCGACAGTCTGCTCGCCGGCCAGGGTGCGTACGCCGTCGTAGTCCCAGGCCTCGATCACGTCATCGGCGGGCAACGCCTCGGCACCGGCCACCGGCAGCGGGCGCATGCTGTTGCCGAGGGCCAGTACCGCCTGCGCGGCGTGCAGCGCAGCGCCATCACCCAGCTGCAGCCGGTAACCATGGTCATCCGGCTGCAGGCCCAGCACCGGCTGCGCGATCACCTGCAGCTGCGCGGGGCTGGCTGCGGCAGCTTCCTGCAGCCGCTGCTGCAGGTAGGCGGCAAAGAAGTGGCGGCACACATAGCGCTCGCCCAGCACCTCGCGCGCCTCGCCCGGGTAGGCGTTGGCAGCCATCAGGTAATCGAGGAAATCACCGGGCTGGTCGGCAAATGCACTCATCTTCGCCGCCGGCACGTTCAGCAGATGCTCCGGCCATGGCGTGGCATAGGCGATGCCCTGGGCCAGCTGCGAGGCCGGTTCGATAATGGCCAGCGCCAGCGGCGCGTGGGCCTGGCGCAATACCTGGATCGCCACCAGCACCCCGGCCGCACCACCACCGATGATTGCCAGGTCCAGTTCGCCATTACGCGGTGAATCAGTCATGTGCCGATTGTAGGCCATCGGCGATGACAGGCCGGATTGCCGAAATGGGCGGCCGGCATTGCCTTACATCAACGCATCGGCCAGCCGTGCGATGCCCTCGCGGCTGCGCCGCCACGTGGGGCGGCTGCGCCACTGCTGCAGATCCAGCTGCCGCGACTCACGCAGATAGCCATCCTCGATCTCGCACAACTGCTTCACCAGCGCGCGGTCGTAGCAGATCAGGCCGATTTCGGCGTTCAGCGCGAACGAGCGGATATCCATGTTGATCGAGCCGAGCACGGCGATGTCCTCGTCCACGCTCATGTGCTTGGCGTGCAGGAACTGCGGTTCGTACAGGGCGATGCGCACGCCACAGCGCAGCAGCTCGTCGTAGTACGCCTCCTGCGCCCACGAGGTCAGCCGCTGGTTGTTGCTGGCCGACAGGATCAGCTGCACCTGCACGCCGGACAAGGCCGCAATGCGCAGTGCGCTCAGCGTGGCTTCGTCCGGCACGAAGTACGGCGTGACCATCACCAGCCGCCGCCGCGCCAGGTGGATCAGTGCCGCTACCGCATCACGCGCGTTGCTATAGGGATATGCCGGGCCGCTGGGCAGCAGCTGGGTGGCGATGTCGTCGCTGCATTCGGGCACATCGGCGATCACGTCCAGGCGCTGGCCGGTTTCCATGTACCAGTCGCTGGCGAACACGGCTTCCAGATGCGCCACCGCCGGGCCGCGCACGCGCGCCACCAGCTCGCGGTTCGGGTGGCCGGGTACGAACCCGGGGCCGGCCAGGTTCTGCGAACCGACGTAGGCCACTTCGTTGTCGATCACCGCGATCTTGCGGTGGTTGCGCAGGTCCATGCGCCCGCTGCGCCGCCAGCGCAGGCCGCCGGGCAGCATCGCGCGCACCTCGATGTCACGCGCTTCCAGGCGCTTGCGATAGGCGCGCAGACCGCGCTTGGCACCCACCGCGTCGAGCAGCACGCGGCATTGCACGCCACGTGCTGCGGCACGCTGCAGTGCCTCGACCACCGCCTCGCCCACCGCGTCGTCAAACATCAGGTAGTACAGCAGGTGCACGCGGTCTTCAGCCTGGTCGATGTCTGCGATCAGCGTGTGCAGTGATTCGTCGTAGTCGGTCAGCAGGTCCACCGCGTTGCCGTGCACCGGCATGAAGTCGCCCTGGCGCTGCACCAGCGGTACGATCTCGGCACAGGCGGTATCCGGCCGCGGCGTCCAGCGCAGGCGATGCTGCAGCGCCTGTTCCTCGCGGATGACCTGCGAGGCCTCGGCCTGGCGGCGGATGCGCTCGCGCGACAGCCACGGGTGGCCGAACAGCAGGTACAGCGGCAGGCCCAGCAGCGGCACGAAGCCGACCAGCAGCAGCCAGCTGCGCGCCGCACCCGGCGTGGTGCGGGTGGGGATCCAGCACAGCGCGACCAGCCGGATGAGCCAGTCGATCAACAGCAGGTAGGAACCCAGCAGCCACTCGAACAGCATCGCGTCGCCCGTCGGGAGGTGATGGGTCATTCTGCCCAGCCTTCCGCCAACGTGCCAACCAAGGTTGGCACCTACCGTGTGTTGGAAGAGCGTGCCGACCAACGGTCGGCACCCACCACGGGAACACCGGGCATGAACACCGGGCATGAAAAAACCCGCCACAAGGGCGGGTTTCTTCGGAGGCGATCAGCAATCCTTGCGGATTACTTGATCTTGCCTTCCTTGTACGGGACGTGCTTGCGCACAACCGGATCGTACTTGGAGAATTCCATCTTCCCCGGGGTGTTCTTCTTGTTCTTGTCGGTCGTGTAGAAGTGACCGGTACCAGCGGTCGAAATCATACGGACCTTATCGCGCTTGCCTGCCATGATCGTCTACTCCTCAGACCTTTTCGCCGCGCGCACGCAGCTCAGCCAGAACGGAATCGATACCGTTCTTGTCGATGGTGCGCAGTGCATGCGCGGAAACACGAAGCTTCACCCAGCGGTTTTCGCTGGCAACCCAGAAGCGGCGCTCGTGCAGATTCGGCAGGAAACGACGACGGGTCTTGTTGTTGGCGTGCGAGACGTTGTTACCCGTCTGCACTCGCTTGCCGGAAACCTGGCATACGCGGGACATTGCGCACCTCGATAGTAAGTTGTGTCAGCCCGTAGCCCGGGAGACGGCGGCCTCGATGGTTGCCCACCACACGTCAAGAGAATCAAAGGGTTACGCTGGCGTTGGGCGGCCGGGGACGTGCTCCCGGGGGCGCCGCCCGGTAGAAAACCGGACACAGCGAGCCGCGCATTATGCACGGGTTCAAGCACTTGCGCAAGTTACCCACAGGCTGGGGCTGGACGCGACGGCCGCTCCCCCTGTAAAGCCGGGCCGGGCCGGCTCAGCGCAGGTGCGGAACCACCTGGGCAAGCAGGTGCGCGTCCTTCAACGCGCCATGCAGGCCCCGGTTGCTTGGGATGCGCAGGCGCACAAGCAGGTCGTCCAGCTTGTTGGGCATGCCGGGCCAACGACTACGCGCCAGCTTCAGGCTGCAGGTAATGCGGCAATGCTGGGCCAGACTGGCGGAGATACCGGCCAGGCGCAGCTCGTTGTCCAGGAAGCCCACATCGAAGGTGGCGTTGTGCGCGACCATCTCGCTGCCGCGCAGGAAATCCAGCAGTTCGGCGGCCTTGCTGGAGAACAGCGGCTTGCCCACCAGCATTGCGTCGCTGATGCCGTGAACGCGCTGCGCGCCCCAGTCCACCTTGCGCTGCGGCTGCAGATAGGTGTGGAACTGGCGACCGGTCAGCTGGCCATCGATCAGTTCGACGGCACCGATTTCGATGACCCGGTGCCCCAGGCGGTGGGAGATGCCGGTGGTTTCGGTATCCAGTGCGACGATGCGACTCATGAGTAGCGATGTTTCCTGTTGCGTGCCGTGATGATTTTCGCATGCCTGCCGCAGGAAGCCCCCTAAAGAGCCGAGCCCGCGCTCGGCTCACGCGCGAAGCGCGGGCCCTGAACGTTGCAGCCAGAAGCAGCCGAGCGTGGGCTCGGTTCTACAGATAAGCGGATTTCACCCCAATACCTCCACCACCCAATCGATGAACACCCGCATCCGCTGGCTCATGTGCCGGTTCGGCGGGAACATCACGTGCATCGGCATCGGCGGCAGCTGCCAGTCCTGCAACACCGGCATCAACTCGCCACGCGCCACGTGCGGATCGGCCATGTAGCTGGGCAGCGCGACCACGCCCAGCCCTGCCAATGCAGCCGCCAGATACGCATTGCCGTCGTCGAAACCGACCGTGTAGCGGCCCTGCACCTCGATGCGCTCATCGCCACGCTGGGCGTTGAACACCCGGGCGCGGCCACTGCGCGGGCTGAGGAAGCCGACCATGTGGTGATCCGGGCCTTCCAGCGCGCGCGGGTCGGTCGGCATGCCGAAGCACTGCACGTAGCCGGGGCTGGCATGAAAACCGATCGGCAGTACAGCCAACGGCCGCGCCACCAGCGCCGGATCGGCCGGCGTGCCACCACGAATCACGCAATCGACGTTGTCGGCGATGACATCCACCTCGCGGTCACTCACGCCGATGTCCAGCTGGATCTCCGGGTAGCGTGCCTGGAAGTCCGGCAGCGCCGGCACCAGCCGCAGCCGCGCGTAGGGTCCAGGCACGTCCACGCGCAGGCGCCCACGCGGCCGCGTGGCGGCATCGCCCAGCCCGCCCTCCACCTCTTCCAGCTCGGCCAGCAGGCGAGCGATGCGCGGGTAGTAGGCCGCGCCATCGGCGGTGACGCTGACCCGGCGCGTGGTGCGGTTGAGCAGGCGCAGCCGCAGATGCGCCTCCAGCTGCTGCACCAGCTGGGTGACCGTGGTGCGGCTGACCTGCAGGGTGTGCGCGGCATGGGTGAAGCTGCCGGTTTCCACTACCCGGGCAAACGCCCGCATCGCCTCGAAGCGGTCCATGGTGGGCCATGATTGTTTGGAATTTACAATCAATCTAGGCCGATCATCGCCGTTTATCCAGACAGCGTTGGCGCGGAGGATGGCATCCTCTCCCACGGGATCTTCTCCATGTCACAGCGTGATGTCGTTTTCCCCGCCGGCCGCCAGGCCCTGTACGAGCGCAACCGCTACTCGCCGGCGATCCGATCCAACGGCTTCCTGTTCGTCTCCGGCCAAGTGGGTAGCCGCGAGGACGGCTCGCCCGAGCCGGACTTCGAAGCGCAGGTGCGCCGCGCCTTCGACAACCTCAACGCGGTGTTGGCTACCGCCGGCTGCACGTTCGATGACGTGGTCGACGTGACCGTGTTCCTGGTCGATCCGGAAACCAACTTCGAGAAGGCCTGGGCGATCGTGCCTGAGTATTGGGGCGAGGCGCCGCACCCGACCCTGACCGGCATCGGCGTGACCTGGCTGTATGGGTTCCAGTTCGAGATCAAGGTGATCGCGAAGCTGCCTGCAGACCGGTAGTGCCGGCCGCTGGCCGGCAGCAATGTGCCGGGGTCAGAGCCCGTTCCAGAGGAACGGGATCCGACCCCACGCCCGGCCCACCTGAACGGGAGGTTCCGACGAATTCCCGAGGTAGCCATTGATATTGTATCCGGCGAAAACCGCTTGCTAGCCTCCCCTCCATGCGCCGGATCACCCGCCAACTGCGTACGTACCTGATGATGCTGCTGATGGCGGCATTCGTGGTCGTGCCGGTGGCCGACGCACTGGTGTGTGCGGTGGAACCGCATGCCAGCAGCGCCCATGTCGAATCCCTCGCGGACGACGCAGGCGGTGACAGCGACAGCAAGCACACCGGTGCCTGCACGCATAACCACTGCCACCACTCCACGCTGAGCCTGCCGGCGAACGATTTCGCCGCCTTCGGTACGCCGCTGCCGGCGCGCTGGATGAATGCCGGCGACGTGGCGACCTATGCGGTCGCCCAGGATGAATTGACGCGCCCCCCCCGGGCGTGAGTTGAGCGCGTCCCGCAATCGCGGGCTCCCGTTTCACTCACAACCGGAATCCCCCTATGTCGATCCTGACACCTCGGTCGCCGCGCGCGGCCGGGCTGGTCGTCGCTGTGTTGCTGGGCCTGGCCCCGGCGGCATCGGTGATGGCGCAAGCCGCCCCTTCCTACGACACCCTGCTTGAACGCCTCGACCAGCTGCCCGGCACCCGTGTCGGCGCGGCGCTGGCCGAAGCCGCCGACGCCCGTGCCGACCAGGCCCGTGCGTTGCCCAATCCTTCCCTCTCCTACTCCGCCGAGAACGCGTGGGGCACCGGCTCCTATGGCGGCATGGGCAAGGCCGACACCGTGCTCACCCTGTCCCAGCCCCTGGAGGTATGGGGCCAGCGTGGCGCGCGCGTCCGTGCCGCCCGCGCCGAGGCACAGGCGGCCAACCTGCGTGGCGCCCAAAGCCGCAGCGATGTGGCCAGCCAGTTGGCGGTGGTCTATGCACAGGCGGAAAGTGCACTGCGCCGCTACAGCCTGGCCGAAGAAGCGCTGACGCTCACCCGCGACGACGCCAACGCGGTCAATGCGATGGTCAAGCAGGGCCGCGAACCGCAGTTGCGCGCGGTGCAGGCGCAGAGCGAAGTGGCCAACGCCAGCGCCGCGCTGGATGAGGCGCAGGCGTTCCGCGACGCCGCGTTGGCCCGCCTGGCAGGTGCCGCGCTGCTGGATGCACCGGTGCAGTCGATCAACGACAGCCTGCTCGACCGTGCTCCGCCGCTGCCGCGTGGCACCACCGATGCTGCGCTGGCGGTGCGCATCGCCGAGGCCGAAGCCGATGCAGCAGGCAAGCTTGTCGACGTTGAGCGCAAGCGCGCCCTGCCCGACCTCAGCGTCACTGCCGCACAGACACGCTTCCGCGAAGGCGGCGAGCGCGCCTACAACCTCGGCGTCAGCCTCAGCATCCCGCTGTTCGACCGCAACCGCGGTGGCATCCGCGCCGCCAATGCCGACCAGCGCGCGGCCGAAGCCCGTCTGGACCAGCAACGCCGCGACAGCGAGGCCGCGCGCCTCTCCGCCGTGGCCGGATTGAAGGCGGCCGGCAGCCGCACCCGTGCCTCCGACGAAAGCGTGGTCGCCGCCGAGGAGGCCTATCGGCTTGCCCGGGTCGGCTTCGACGCAGGACGCATCTCGCAGCTGGAACTGCGCAGCACCCGCAGCGCCCTCATCGCCGCCCGCGGCACCGCCGTAGACGCGCGCCTCTCGCGCGTCGGCGCCGAAATCGATCTTGCGCGCCTTGAAGGACGCGCCCCCTTTGTGGAGGCCCCATGACTCTCTCTCGTACTTTTCCGCTGATCGGCGGTGTCCTGTTGGCCGTGTTCCTGGCCGGCTGCGCCGGCAACGCGCAGACGCCGGAAACGGCCGATGCGACCACCGCCAAGGCCGGCACCGACGATGGCCACGGCCATGCTGCCGACAGCAAGGAAGCCAAGGCGGAAACCGCCAAGGCTCCCGCCGACGCCGATGAAGGCGTGGTGCAGCTGACCCCGGAACAGATCAAGGCGTCCGGTATCGAGGTGGTCGCCATCGGCCGTGGTGGCGGTGGCTCCACGCGCCTGTCCGGCCGCGTTGAACCATCGGTGGGCGCACGCGCCTCGGTGGCCTCGACCGTGACCGGCCGCGTCGAACGCGTGCTGGTGGCACCGGGCACGGCGGTGAAGCAGAACCAGGCGCTGGCCATCGTGGTCAGTGGCGAGGCGGCAGTGTTCCGCGCCAATGCGCTGGCCGCATCGGCCGAAGCCGAGGCCGCACGCCTGGCCTACGGCCGCGACAAGGCGCTGGTCGACCAGGGTGTGGTTGCGCGCCAGGAGCTGGAAGCCTCACGCGCGCGTTCGCTGGCGGCACAGGCCCAGGCGGCCGCCGCGCAGGCCCAGGCCGCCGCCAACGGTGCGCCCGATGCCAGTGGCCGCGTGCGCATCACCAGCCCGGTGGCCGGCATCGTCGGCAACGTGCAGGTCACCCCGGGCGGCGTGGTCGCCGCCGGTAGTGCCGTGGCCGACGTCGCCGATCCGAGCATGAACGAACTGGTGTTCACCGCACCGCCAGCGCTGGCCGCGCAGGTCACGCCCGGCATGAAGCTGGAAGTGAGCGTGCCGGGTGGCAGCTTCACCGCCACCGTTACCGGTTCGGCCGCCGATGTCCGCCAGCAGGGCGGCGTCGCGGTGATCCGTGCCACGCCGGTGGACGCCTCCTTGCCGCCGGCCGGTTCACCGGTATCCGCCGTGGTGGTCACCGAAGGCCAGGATGGTTCGCTCAGCGTGCCGGCCGATGCGGTGCAGAACGTCGATGGCAGCAGTGCGGTGTTCATCGCCGTCGAAGGCGGCTTCAAGGCGCAGCCGGTCCTGGCCGGACGCCGTGCCGGTGACCGCATCGAGATCCTCGGTGGGCTGACCGGCAGCGAGCGCATCGTTGGCAGCAACGCCTTCCTGCTCAAGGCCGAACTGGCCAAGGGCGAAGCCGAGCACGGCCACTGAGGAGGCGACCATGTTCAAGCTGATCATTGAAACAGCGGTTCGGCACCGCTGGCTGGTGGTGTTCATGGCGGCACTGATCGCCGCGGTGGGCCTGTTCCAGCTGGGCAAGCTGCCGATCGACGCGGTGCCGGACATCACCAACCGCCAGGTGCAGATCAACACGGTGGCACCGGCGCTGACGCCGGAGCAGATCGAGCGGCAGGTGACCTACCCGCTGGAGACCGCGCTGGCCGGCATTCCCGGCCTGACCACCACCCGTTCGCTGTCGCGCAATGGCTTCTCGCAGGTCACCGCGATCTTCACCGATGCCACCGACATCTACTTCGCCCGCCAGCAGGTGGCCGAACGCATGCGCGAAGCATCGGAAGACCTGCCCGACGGTGCGTCGCCGATGCTGTCGCCGGTCACCACAGGCCTCGGCGAAGTGCTGATGTGGACGGTGGACTTCACCGCGTTCGATCCGGCCAAGCTGGCCAAGCCAGGTGAAGCCGGCTGGCAGGCCGGTGAGGTCTACCGCACGCCCGAAGGCAACCTGCTGCGCACGCCGGAAGAACGTGCGACCTACCTGCGCACCGTGCAGGACTGGATCATCGCGCCGCAGATGCGCTCCAGCCCCGGTCTGGCCGGCGTCGATACAGTCGGCGGCTACGTCAAGGAATACGGCGTACATCCGGACAGTGCAAGGCTGGCCGCGCACGGGCTCGGCCTGGCCGACCTGGTCACTGCCCTGCAACGTTCCAACGTGCAGGCCGGTGCCGGTTTCGTACAGCGTGCCGGCGAAGGCCTGGTGGTACGTGCCGATGGCCTGGCGCTGACCACCGACGATCTGGCGCAGGCCCCGGTGGCCACCCGCAATGGCGTGGTGGTGCGCGTGGCCGATGTGGCCGACGTTGACCTGAGCCGCGCACCGCGCCTGGGTGCGGCCAGCCGCAACGGCCACGAAGCCGTGCTCGGCACCGCGCTGATGATCGCCGGCGGCAACAGCCGCACCGTGGCGCAGGCAGCTGCGGCGCGCCTGGAACAGGTCAACAAGTCGCTGCCGGCGGACATCGTGGCAGCACCGGTGCTGGACCGCAGCGTGCTGGTCAATTCCACCATCAAGACCGTGGCCAAGAACCTCACCGAGGGTGCGCTGCTGGTGGTGGTGGTGCTGTTCCTGCTGCTGGGCAACCTGCGTGCAGCGACGATCACCGCGCTGGTGATTCCGCTGTCGTTCCTGTTTGCAGTGATCGGCATGAACCGCTTCGGCATCAGTGGCAACCTGATGAGCCTGGGTGCGCTGGACTTCGGCATCCTGGTGGATGGTGCGGTGATCGTGATCGAATCGACGCTGCTGATGCTGGGCCAGCGCCGCGCCGAACTGGGCCGTGCATTGACCGCGATGGAACGCCTGCGCGTGGCCGCCGATTCGGCGCGCAAGATGGCACGCCCGGCCGCATTCGGCCAGCTGATCATCCTGCTGGTGTTCGCGCCGATCCTTACCCTGGAAGGCGTGGAGGGCAAGACGTTCCACCCGATGGCGGCCACTTTCATGCTGGCCCTGATCGGTGCTTTCATCTTCTCCTTCACCTTCGTGCCGGCGATGGCCGCGCTGCTTGTGCGGGAACCGAAGCTGAAGGACGGCGATGCGCATGCCGATGATGGCGAGCACGAGACCAAGCTGATCCGCGTGCTGCGCGCGCGCATCGAACCGGTGATCCGCAAGGCCGTGGACCATCCGCGCACGGTGGTGGTAGGCGCGGTGATGATGGTGGTGGTGGGCATCGGTTCGTTCTCGCTGCTGGGCCGCGAGTTCATGCCGACGCTGGACGAAGGCAACGTGGCGATGCAGGCCCTGCGCGTACCGTCGACGTCGCTGGAGCAGTCGCTGGCGATGCAACTGGCGCTGGAAAAGGCGATTGCCAAGCAACCGGAAGTGGAGACCGTGTTCTCGCGCACCGGTACCGCCGAGGCGGCGATCGATCCGATGCCGACCAACATCTCCGACAGCGTGATCGTGCTCAAGCCACGCAAGGACTGGCCGGATCCGAAGCTGGGCAAGGATGCACTGGTGGCACGCTTCGAAAAGCTGGCCGGGCAGCAACTGGGCAACAGCTTCGAGTTCAGCCAGCCGATCGAGCTGCGCTTCAACGAGCTGATCTCCGGCGTGCGTACCGACCTGGCGGTGATGATCTTCGGCGATGATTTCAGCCAGCTGCAGAAGGTGGCCGACCAGGTGGCGCTGAAGCTGCGTGCGGTGAACGGCGCGGCCGACGTGCGGGTGGAACAGATCTCCGGCCTGCCCACGCTCAACGTGGCCATCGACCACGTGGCGGCGGCGCAGTACGGCCTGACCGCGGCCGATGTAAGTGACGCGCTGGCCACCGGCATCGGTGGTACCGCCGCCGGCAAGATCTTCGAAGGCGATCGTCGTTTCAACGTGGTGGTGCGCCTGGACGATGCCTCGCGCAACGATCCAGACCAGCTGGCCTCGCTGCCGATCGCCACGCCCGCGGGGCTGGTGATTCCGCTGTCGTCGGTCGCGCGCATCACAGTCAGCGAAGGACCCAACCAGATCAGCCGCAACAACGGTAGCCGCCGCGTGGTGGTGCAGGCCAACGTGCGTGGGCGTGACCTCGGCGGCTTCGTCGGCGAGGCGCAGGCAGCAGTGGCCGACGTGGCGCTGCCACCGGGTGCCTACCTGACCTGGGGTGGCCAGTTCGAGAACCTGCAGCGCGCGGAGAAGCGGCTGGCAACGGTGGTGCCGGTGGTGTTCCTGCTGATCGGCAGCCTGCTGTTCATGGCCCTGCGCAGCGGCAAGGAAGCCGTGCTGGTGTTCAGCTGCGTACCGTTGGCGCTGGTCGGCGGCATTCTCGCGCTGCTGCTGCGGGGCATGCCGTTCTCGGTGTCGGCGGCGGTCGGCTTCATCGCCGTCTCCGGCGTGGCCACGTTGAACGGCCTGGTGCTGATGCAGGCGATCCGCGAGCGCCTGGATGCCGGTGACCTACCGATGATGGCGGCGATCAACGGTGCGTCCAGCCGCATCCGCGCGGTGCTGACCACCGCACTGGTGGCGATCGTCGGCTTCATTCCGATGGCGATTGCCAGCGGTTCCGGCGCGGAGGTGCAGAAGCCGCTGGCCACGGTGGTGATCGGCGGGTTGATCACCGCCACCGTGCTGACTCTGCTGGTGCTGCCGACCTTCGCTGCGCGGGTGGCCAAGCCAAGGGCGGTGGGGTGAAACATGACGGGGTCGGATCCTGCGATCCGACCCCGTTTTCCGATCCCCGGTAGTGCCGGCCGCTGGCCGGCAATGTCGAACGATTGCAGTGCGTGCAGGTTGCCGGCCAGCGGCCGGCACTACCTTGGAACGGTCAGGCCTTCTTGCGTTCGGCGATGTAGGCCTGGATCTGCTGTTCCAGCACCGGCAGCGGCACCGAGCCCTGCTTGAGCAGGGTGTCGTGGAAGCCCTTGATGTCGAACTTGTCGCCCAGTTCCTTCTCGGCCTGCGCGCGTAGGCGCACGATGGCGATCTCACCCAGCTTGTAGCTCAGCGCCTGGCCCGGCCAGGAGATGTAGCGGTCCACTTCGGTGGTCACTTCATGCTCGCTCAGCGCGGTGTGGTCGCGCAGGTAGGCCAGCGCCTGCTCGCGGGTCCAGCCCTTGCTGTGCACGCCGGTGTCGATCACCAGACGCGTGGCGCGCCACATTTCGTAGGTCAAGCGGCCGAAATCCTCGTACGGGGTTTCGTAGATACCCATCTCCACGCCCAGCTTCTCGCAGTACAGCGCCCAGCCTTCGCCGTAGGCGGAGATGTAGGCGTTGCGGCGGAACTCGGGCAGGTTCTTCTGCTCGGCGGCGATGGCACCTTGCAGCGCGTGGCCCGGATCGGATTCATGAAGGGTCAGCGCCGGCAGGTTGTACAGCGGGCGCGACGGCAGGTTGTAGGTGTTGAGCCAATAGGTGCCCATGCCACCGCGGCCGGCGGTCCAGAACGGTGCGATGTCCGGCGGCACCGGCACGATGGTGAAGCGCGCGCGCGGTAGGGTCATGTACTTGCCCAGCTGACCGTCTGCCCGCTTGGAGATCCATGCGGCGCGCGACAGCAGTTCTTCCGGCGTCTTGGCATAGAACTGCGGGTCGGTACGCAGGAAGGTCAGGAACTCGGCAAAGCTGCCCTTGAACTTCACCTGTTTGATGATGTCGTTCATTTCCTTCTGGATGCGTGCCACTTCATCCAGGCCGATGCGGTGGATCTCGTCCGGCGACAGGTCCAGCGTGGTGTATTCGTGGATCTGCTGCTTGTAGTACGCCTTGCCGCCCGGCATCGCTTCGGCGGCCAGCGTGGTGCGCGCCTGCGGCACGTACTCGTTGACGAAGAAGGTGCGCAGCTGCTGGAAGGCCGGCACCACCTTGCCACTGATCGCTTCACGCGCCTGCGCCTGCAGCTTGGCCTGCTCGGTGGCCGGGATGCTGTTGGGCAGCTTCTTGAACGGCGCGTACAGCGGCGATTCGGTCGGGTCTTTCAGCTCGGCGACGGTGGCGATGGACACTTCGCGGCCATCGAGCACCGCGCGCGGCACGCTGAAACCGCGCTTCAGGCCGGCGCGCATGTTCTCGGTCTGCTGGCCGAAGTAGCGCGGCACATCATTCAGGCGGGCGATGTAGTTCTGGTAGTCCTGCACGGTCTTCATCTCGCGCCGGGCCATGAAGGACAGGTTGGACCAGAACGACGAGTCGGCGTTGAACGGCATCTCGTAGCCACGCAGACGCGTCTCTTCGGCCAGGTTGAACACCTGGTCACGGTAGATCGCGTAGTTGACCTGGTTGTCGGCCGACAGGGTCTTCGGGTCGATCTTCCTCAGCGCGGCGAGGGTCTCGTCCCACACCTTCAGGCGCGCCTGCTGCGCGGCCGGGCCGACGTCGGGCATGCGCGTGGCATTGGCCGGAGCGTCCTCGTCCTCACTGGCCTCGCCGCCGCCCTGCTGGCGCCACTTCCATTCCTTTTCGTACAACGCGCGGAAGGCGGCGTCAGCGGGCGATTCGGTGGCCACGCTGGCCGGAGCCATAGTGGCGGGAGGTGCGGCCAAGGCCACGGCGGGGGCGGACAGAGCGAGCAGCAGGGCGACGGCAAGACGGGTTTTCACGAGCACAGGTTCCCGGGAAGGCAGACCCCGATCATCGCACCGCCCATCGCCCGTGGCATGGGACGAAGGTCCTGCCTGAGCCGTGTCCTGGTAGCTGCCAACCTTGGTTGGCAGACGGGGAGACCCAGCGCCGAAGGCGCGTGGTAGCGCGGGGCCATGCCCCGCGAGCGCGCAGCGCGGCCGACGGATACAGCCGCCGGGCATGGCCCGGCGCTACCGATGCACGGCCGCTCTGGTAGCTGCCAACCTTGGTTGGCACCCGTAGAATCCCAGCGCCAACCAAGGTTGGCATCTACCGAAGACCTAGTGGCTGGCCTTGTCCCGCTTCCAGCCGCGGTGCTTGATGTCCAGCTGCAGGCTGTACAGCGCGGTGAACGCCGGGAACAGGTTCTGCAGCACGCCCACCGAGTCCTGCTTGGCCGAGAACAGGAAGTAGCTCAGCGTCATCAGGCTGCCGACCACGCTCATGTACCAGAACAGGCGCGGGATGACCGGCTTGCCGGCGCGCTTGGAGGCAACGAACTGGACCAGCCAGCGGCCGCCGAACATCAGCGCACCGGTGTAGCCGATCAGCTTCCAGCCGGTCACATGCAGGCCGGTCCAGTACAGCCAGGTCAGCGGCTGGTCGAGCCAGTGCAGTGCCAGTGCCATCATCGCTCTTCCACCGCGGTGCGCTTGCTGCGGGTGATCAGCCAGGCCACGCCACGCAGGTCACGGATGCCGACCAGCGCGCGGCCCAGGTTGTTGTACTTGGACACGCCGGCCGTACGGTGGCGATGGTTGACCGGCACGCTGGTGGTCTTCCAGCCGGCACGCTGCATCAGCGCCGGCAGGTAGCGATGCATGTGGTCGAAGTACGGCAGATCGAGGAAGGCGTTGCGCTCGAACAGCTTGATACCGCAGCCGGTATCGGGAGTGTCATCGCGCAGCATGCGTGCGCGGATGGCGTTGGCCCACTTGCTGGCCCAGCGCTTGCTGCCGCTGTCCTGGCGGTTGACGCGCCAGCCGGCGAACAGCTTTACCTGCGCCGCTGCGGCGTCACGGGCAGCCAGCAGCTTGGGAATGTCGGCCGGATCATTCTGGCCATCGCCATCGAGGGTGGCGATCCACGGCGCACGAGCGTGCTTGACGCCGGTGCGCACAGCCGTGCTCTGCCCACTCTGGTTCACGTGGTGCAGCACCCGCAGTTCCGGGGTGGTGGCCTTCAGGCCCTGCAGCACCGCCAGAGTGTCATCGCGCGAGTGGTCATCGATGTAGACGATCTCGAACGGCAACCGGCCACGCAGGGCAGCGGTGATCTCGGCCACCAGCGGTGCGACGTTGTCGCGCTCGTTGAATACCGGGACGACGACGGAAAGCTCGGGTTGGCTCATGGGGGACTCGGCCAAGAGGGAACAAAGACCGCGCATTCTCCGAAACCAAGGTTATCCGAAGATGAATCCGGTTGTGTGAGGATCCACTCTCAGGCGCGGTCGCCAAAATACTCGCGGCACCACTGCACGACGGGCGGCAGCCCCGCTTCGATCGGGGTCACCGCATCGAAGCCGAATGCGTCATGTGCACGCCGGGTATCCGCCATCGTGCGCACCATGTCGCCCGGCTGCATCGGCTTGTAGACCTTCTGCGCAGGGCGGCCGGCAGCCTGTTCGATCACGCTGATGAAGCGCTCCAGCTCGACCGGCGTATGGTTGCCGAGGTTGAACACCCGGTGCGGCACCGGACCATCGGCCGGATGCGCGAGCGCGCCGAGGATACCGGCCACGATGTCGGAGACATGTGTGAAATCGCGCTGCATGCGGCCTTCGTTGAACACATCGATCGGCCGTCCGGCCAACACCGCGCGCGAGAACAGCAGCGGTGCCATGTCCGGCCGGCCCCACGGCCCGTACACGGTGAAGAAGCGCAGGCCGGTGGCATGCAGACCGTAAAGCTGGGCGTAGGTGTAGGCCATCAGCTCGTTGGCCGCCTTGGTCGCCGCGTACAGCGAGCGCGGCTGGTCCACGCGCTGGTCTTCGGAAAACGGCGGCGTGGCCGAATCACCGTAGACCGAGCTGCTCGACGCATACACCAGGTGCTGCACGCCACGATGGCGGCACAGCTCGAGGATGTTGACGAAGCCGACCAGGTTGCTGTCGACGTAGGCCTGCGGGTTTTCCAGCGAATAGCGCACGCCCGCCTGTGCAGCCAGATGGATCACCGCCGTCGGCTTCACCTCGTCGAACAGCGCGGCCAGGCCCTGCTGGTCGGTCAGGTCGAGGGTGCGCAGGTCCAGCGTCGGGCACAGTGCGGCCACGCGGTCGCGCTTGATCTGCGGGTCGTAGTAGTCGTTGAAGTTGTCCAGGCCGACCACGGGCCGACCCGCCTCCAGCAGCGCGCGGGCGGTGTAGGCACCGATGAAGCCGGCAGCGCCGGTAAGCAGGATGGTCATGGCAGGAGCCCGGAAGCAGAAATTCAGACCCCTGATGTTACCGGTCTCAGAACAAACCGAAACGCTTCCTGGCCACGTTGACGCGCCCGGGCTCGATCACGTCCTGGATGTTCTTCGCATCGAAGCGGTCAAGCAGCGCTTCGGCGCCCTTCTTCAGCTTCAGGTCCATTTCTTCCGGATACAGCGGGATGATGGTCATGAAACTGATGACCTTGCCGTCCTCCAGCGCCAGCTCGGCGAAGTCTTCCGGGGGGGTTACCGGCGGCAGCACGATGGCGCCATCGAAACCCACGCCCGGTGCGTAGGGCTCGCTGGGATGGCCATTGGGAATGGTGTGGCCGAAACCCAGCCAGGTGTCGTACTCGTGCGGCAGCCGTGCCAGTCCCTTCAACAGGCGCACCGGCCAGTAGTTGCGCTCATCCTCGAAGGCGTCCTGCGAGATCGGCCAGTCGGCCGGCAGGGTCACCATCAGTTCCATGTAGCGCGGCACGTCCGCGTCCACCTCGTCGGGCACGGTCATCGGCAGGTCGCTCATGCCCGAGGTCACCAGCCGCAGATACGGAAACTGCTCAGTGGCCGGCACCACGTGCACGTCGATGTGCACCAGGTCGGAGATGATTTCGTGGAAGACACCGGACACCGGGCCGAGATGGCGCTCGATGTGCGCGCCGATCGCCTCGATGTGCTCTTCGCCCTGCGGCGGAGTGAAGTCCTTCTCGCGGCTGTGCACCATGATCGGGCTGCCGCCCGGGCTGACGTCGTCGAAGGCGTTGCTCATGTCCTGCTCCCTGGATGAGACCACGGGCCGGAGAGCAGTGCATCCCACGGCGCGCGCGGCGGTGCGTTCCCTGTCAATTGCAGGACGCGGCAGGAACAGGCCGCGCCCCCCCGTCGCGACGCCGGACTCAGGCCTGGCGGGCGCGCAGCTTTTCCAGCACGCCGTCCAGGGTATCCAGGTCGGTGTAATGGATGATCAGCTTGCCCTTGCCACCGCGGCCGTGGCTGATCGCCACCTTGGCACCCAGCGATTCGGACAGCTCGGTTTCCAGCG
Source organism: Stenotrophomonas sp. CCNWLW162 (assembly GCF_037203745.1). NCBI lineage: Bacteria > Pseudomonadati > Pseudomonadota > Gammaproteobacteria > Lysobacterales > Lysobacteraceae > Stenotrophomonas > Stenotrophomonas sp. CCNWLW162. The sequence continues at coordinate 821,770 of NZ_JBBCBL010000002.1, forward strand.
AAGCGATATCGGCCTGCTGCACCTTCGGCGTGGCCACCGGACGGTTGCTCGGCACCTTGCCGGCGGCGAAGGCCTGCGCACGGCGCTCGACCTCACGCACCGACCAGCCTTCATCGGCCGCTTCCTGCGCCAGCTTGCCGGCCAGTTCGGGGGCCAGGGTCAGCAGTGCACGGGCGTGGCCCATTTCCAGGCGGCGGGTTTCCAGCAGCAGGCGGATCGCCACCGGCAGCTCCAGCAGGCGCAGCAGGTTGGACACCGCCGCGCGCGAGCGGCCGACGGCCTCGGCGGCCTCGGCATGGGTCAGGGTGAATTCGCTGATCAGGCGCTGCAGCGCCTCGGCTTCTTCCAGCGGGTTGAGGTCTTCGCGCTGGATGTTCTCGATCAGCGCCATCGCGATGACGGTGCGGTCTTCCAGCTCGCGCACCACCACCGGCACTTCGTCCAGGCCGGCCAGCTGCGATGCACGCCAGCGGCGTTCACCGGCGACGATTTCGTAGTTGCCTGCCGGCAGCTGGCGCACCAGGATCGGCTGGATCACGCCCTGCGACTTGATCGAGTCGGCCAGCTCGGACAGCTTGCCCTCGTCCATCTCGCGGCGCGGCTGGTACTTGCCCGGCTGCAACTGGCCCACGGCCAGCTTGCGCAGCACTTCACCCGGCAACGGTTCGATCACCGCGGTGCTGGCCTGCACCTGGCTGACCGCACCCTTGGGACCCAGCAGGGCATCCAGGCCACGGCCGAGGCCTCGCTTCTTGGCTGCCGGCTTGCTGCTGGTCATCAGACGATCTCCACGGCCTTGCCGGCCTTGTTGCGTTCGTTGTTGCGGCGGATGATCTCGCCGGCCAGGCCCAGGTAGGCGACGCCACCGCGCGAGGCGCGGTCGTAGCCGACGATGCTCTGGCCATGGCTGGGCGCCTCGGCCAGGCGCACGTTGCGCGGCACGATGGTGCGGAACACGCGGTCGCCGAAGTGCTCGGTCAGCTCGGCCGAGACCGCGTTGGCCAGGTTGTTGCGCACATCGAACATGGTGCGCAGCACGCCTTCGATCTCCAGCGCCGGGTTGAGGTTGGCACGCAGCGCCTCGATGGTTTCCACCAGCGCGCTCAGGCCTTCCAGTGCGTAGTACTCGCACTGCATCGGCACGATCACCGAGTCGGCGGCGGCCAGCGCGTTGAGCGTCAGCAGCGACAGCGCCGGCGGGCAGTCGATCAGGATGTAGTCGTACTCGTCGCGGATCGGCGCCAGCGCACGCTTCAGGCGCTGCTCGCGCTCGCTCTGCGCCATCAGCTGGATCTCGGCCGCGGTCAGGTCGATGTTGCCCGGCAGCAGGTCGTAGCCTTCGGCGGTCTGCACGCGCACGTCGGCGGCGCTGGACTCGCCCAGCAGCAGGTCGTAGGTGGAGGAGACCAGCTCGCGCTTGTCCACGCCACTGCCCATGGTCGCGTTGCCCTGCGAATCCAGGTCGACCAATAGCACGCGCTTGGGTGCGTTGGCCAGGGAAGCGGCCAGGTTGACGGCGGTCGTGGTCTTGCCGACGCCACCCTTCTGGTTGGCGATGGCGATGATGCGGGCCATGCGGGTGTGCCTCGTCGACGTGTGCTGGGACCGGTCATTATGCGTACAACCGGCCCCTTGCGGAAATCGTGAATCGCCAACCCGTTGTTCCACAAGGGGCTGGCGACGGGAATCAGGGACCTGTAACGGTGACCAGGTGGCGTTCGCCGGCCAGGCCGGGCACGCTCAACGGGGTCACCTCACGCACCTGCCAGCCAGCCGGCAGGTCCGCGATCTCCTCATGCGGGTAGACGCCCTTCATGGCCAGCAGCACGCCACCGGGGCGCAGCAGGTGGCCACCAACGCGGACGATGCCGGCCAGGGTGTCCATCGCGCGCGCGGTCAGCTGGTCGTAGTGGCCAGCTTCGTCCAGCGCCTCGGCGCGCGATTCGGCCACGCGGGCATTGCCCAGACCGAGCTGGCGCACGGCCTCGCGCATGAAGCGCGCCTTCTTGCCGTTGCTCTCCACCAGGGTGACCTGCAGGCCCGGGCAGGCGATCGCCAGCGGGATGCCGGGCAAGCCGGGACCGGTACCGAGGTCGGCCAGGCTGCCATCAGCCACGAACGGCTGCATCGCCAGCGAGTCGAGCAGGTGGCGGGTGACCATCTCCTGCGGGTCGCGGATGGCGGTGAGGTTGTAGGTGCCGTTCCAGCGGTGCAGCAGGGCCAGGTATCGCAGCAGCGGCGGCGCCAGCGCGGCGTCCAGGCCCATGCTGGCCAGGCCCTGTTCCAGCGTGGCAGCCACGCTGGCGGGAAGTGGGTGTTCGCTCATGCCGACATTATCGCCGGTTTTGCGCGCTGATTCCCCGCTTCAGTGCGGATACCAGGCCAGAGCAGCGCGGAATTGCCCGGTGGCCTGCCATTCGTGCAGATGCCAGCGCGCGGCCACGCCCAGTTCCGGGTCGCACCAGCGCAGGTGCAGGGCGCCATCGGCCCCCGGGGCCAGCTGCAGGCGGTGCAGGCCGAACGAGATGCCCTGCCCGTGTGCCTTCAGCATGGCTTCCTTGGCGCACCACACGCGGAAGAACCAGTGCTCGCGCCCGGCCTCGTCCAGGCTTTCCAGCCAGGCCACTTCCTCGGGGTGGAAGAAGCGCTGCACGATCTCCAGCAGGCGGGCCCGCGGCCGCAGCAGCTCCAGGTCGACGCCCAACCGCACGCCCTCGCCCAGTGCCACCAGCAGCACCTCGCCACTGTGGCTCCAGCCAGTGCCGTAGTGGGCCAGCGCGCCGCTCAGCTCCGGCCGGCCCTTGTCATCGCGAACCAGTGGCAGCGTCTCCGGGTCGGTGCCCAGCGCCTGCGCCAGTACCTGTCGCGCCTGCGGTTCGCCGCGGTGGCCCGGCACGTGCGGGCGCCGCCAGACCGTTACCGGGCCGAAGCGCCACGGGCCGTCAAGGGTGGCTGGCAGGCTCATCCGCACGCGCCCATCACGCAATTGCACGACGGGTTCACAGCCATGCGCGTCAACTGGTCACAGTTCCCCACCGGAGGTTCGATCATGGGCATCATCGTTTGGCTGATCGTCGGCGGCATCGTAGGCTGGCTGGCCAGCATCATCATGAAGCGCGATGCCCAGCAGGGCATCATCCTCAACATCGTGGTCGGCATCGTCGGCGCGCTGATTTCCGGCTGGCTGTTCGGCGGCGGCATCAACGAAGCGATCACCATCCGCACCTTCCTGTTCTCGCTGATCGGTGCGGTGATCCTGCTGGCGATCGTCAACCTGTTCACCCGCAAGAGCATACGCTGACGCGGCGGTCGTGCCGGCCGCTGGCCGGCAGACGCACCACAACGGGCCCGGCATTTGTCGGGCCCCGTTCGTTCAACCGATCTGCACCCACGCTGGCGCATGATCGCTGGGGCGTTCCCAGGTACGCGGCTCGCGGTCGATGCCCGAAGCCACCGCACTGCCCTTCAGCGCGTCGGAGACCAGGGTCAGGTCGATGCGCAGGCCCAGGTCGCGGCGGAAACCGGCGGCACGGTAATCCCACCAGCTGAACACACCGGCCTCGTCGTTGTGCAGGCGGAAGCCATCGTGCAGGCCCAGCTGCAGCAGCTTGTTCAATGCACCGCGCTCGGCGGTGGAGGTGAGGATGTGGTTTTCGTTCCACACCTCCGGGTCGTGCACATCGCGCGCATCCGGGGCGATGTTGAAGTCGCCCATCACGATCAGTTTCGGGTGCCGCTGCAGTTCTTCGGCGATCCACGCATGCACCGCTTCCAGCCAGCGCAGCTTGTAGTCGTACTTGTCGGTGCCGATGTCCTGGCCGTTGACCACGTACAGGTTGATCACCCGCAGGTCGCCGAAGGTACCGGCGATGACCCGCTTCTGCTCGTCCTCGAAGCCGGGAATGCCGATCTGCACGTCCTGCGCCGGCTCACGCGACACCAGCGCGACGCCGTTGTAGGTCTTCTGCCCGGCGAACACGCTGCGGTAGCCCGCGGCGATCAGCGCCGAATCGGGGAACTTGTGGTCCTCCAGCTTGGTTTCCTGGATACCGACGATGTCCGGGCCGAAGTCCTTGAGCCACTGCTCCAGGTGCGGCAGGCGGACGTTGAGCGAATTGACGTTCCACGAGGCGATCTTCATGCGGGCATTCTACCCGGGTGGGCTTTGGTAGAGGCCGACCTTGGTCGGCACCATGCTTCCCGCTGTTGCCTTGGTAGAGGCCGACCTTGGTCGGCGCTTGGGGTTCACGCGTGCCAACCAAGGTTGGCACCTACCGGAACCGGCCGCGCGGGTTGGCCCCTACCGGTAGTGCCGGCCGCTGGCCGGCAACCCGATAACCCTTCCGGCAAGACCCTGCACCTGCCGGCCAGCGGCCGGCACTACCACTGGATGCACGCCCTGCCTGGATTCATCGCAGCAGCAGTTTCAACAACCCCGCAATCTTCGAATACGGCGGCCGCAGCCGGTCACTGGCCGCCCAGCGCGACTGCCACAGCACCGGCAGCCGCTTGCTCATCGCATCGAACCCGGCCCTGCCGTGGTACGCGCCCATGCCGCTGGCCCCTACCCCGCCAAACGGCAGGCCATCGGCCGCGAAGTGCAGCAGGGTGTCATTGACTGTCACCCCGCCGGCCACCACCTGGCCGAGGATGCGCTCCACCGTCGCCCTGTCGTGGCTGAAGGGATACAGCGCCAGCGGCCGGTCGCGGGACAGCACGTCGGCCAGCGCAGCATCCAGATCCGGGTACGCCCGCACCGGGAGGATCGGCCCGAAGATCTCCTCGCGCATCAGGTCCAGGTCGTCCGGCGGGTCCAGCACCACGGTGGGCACCAGCAGACGCTCGCGGTCGGCGCGCGCATCGTCCACCTGAGCCAAAGGAATCACCGGCACGCCGCGTTCGCGCGCCTGCGCCAGATAGCCCTGCAGGCGCCGGTACTGGGCCTCATTGATGATGCGCGTGTAATCGTCGGCATCGCTGAAATCGCCGTAGCGTTCGCGCACCTGCTGCTGCAGCGTCTGCACGAACTCGCGCTGGCGCGCGGTATCGATCAGCACGTAATCAGGCGCGATGCAGGTCTGGCCAGCGTTGAACCACTTGCCGGTGGCCAGCCGCGCTGCGGCTTTGTCCAGTGGGAAATCGCGGCAGACGATGGCCGGCGACTTGCCGCCCAGTTCCAGCGTGACCGGCACCAGATGCTCGGCGGCGGCCGCCATTACCTTGCGGCCCACCGCGGTGGAGCCGGTGAACAGCAGATGGTCCAGCGGCAGCGATGACACCGCCGCGGCCACGTCCGCCCCACCCTGCACCACCGCCACCCGATTGGGCGGGAACACGCTGGCCAGCAGATCGGCCAGGAATGCACTGGTGCGCGGCGTGTGTTCGGAGGGTTTGAGCAGCACGTGGTTGCCGGCGGCAATCGCGGTGGCCAGCGGTACCAGTGCCAACGTGACCGGGTAGTTCCAGGGCGAGATCACCCCGACCACGCCCAGCGGCGTCGGCCGCAGCTGCGCGCGCGCCGGCCACAGCCGCCAACCGGCGCCCACCCGCTGCGACTTCGACCAGCGCCGCAGGTGACGGCGCAGGTGGTCGATGGCCGACAGCACGCTCATGCCATCGGCCAGCTTGGATTCGACGTGGGCGCGATGGCCGAAGTCCTCGGCGATGGCCTGGGCCATTTCGTCCAGACGCGGCTTCAACGCATCGCGCAGGCGGCGCAGGTCAGCTTCGCGCTGATCGAGCGTGGGCCGCTGCGACTGCCAGGCGCTGCGCAGGGTGTGCAGGATGGCGGGAAGGTCGGCTGGGACGGTGGTGGTCATGGGCCGACTATACGGGTGCGACACGTCTCGATGGGGTCAGATCCCTTTCGCAAGCGAAAAGGATCTGACCCCAAAAACAGGGAAACAAAAAGGCCGCGGTCTGCACCGCGGCCCCTGAAACCCGGTGGGTGCCGACCGTTGGTCGGCACACCGGTTATTTGGTGATATCCACGTCCTTGGTTTCGCGCAGGAACAGGCCGCCGATCACCACCGACATCAGCGCGATGATGATGGGGTACCACAGGCCGTAGTACAGGTTGCCGGTGCCGGCCACCAGCGCGAACGAGATCGCCGGCAGGAAGCCACCGAACCAGCCGTTGCCGATGTGGTACGGCAGCGACATCGAGGTGTAGCGGATGCGGGTCGGGAACAGTTCGACCAGGTAGGCGGCGATCGGGCCGTAGACCATGGTCACGTACAGCACCAGCAGCCACAGCATGAAGATGGTGCCGGCGATGTTGATGCGTGCGCCGTCGGCCTTGGCCGGGTAACCAGCAGTGGCCAGGGCGGTCTTCAGCTCCGCACCGAACGCATCGGCCTTGGCTTTGCCGTCTTCCTTGGTCAGGCCGGCGGCTTCGTACGAGGTCACGCTGGCGCTGCCCACGTTCACCATCGCCAGCGAACCAGCGGCGGCGGGCTGCACGTCGTACGGCACACCGGCCTTGGTCAGCGCGGCGGTGGCCACGTCGCAGGAGCTGGTGAACTTGCGCAGGCCGACCGGATCGAACTGGAACGAACAGGTGTTCGGATCGGCAACCACCAGCGCCGGCGAATTGGTGCGGGCTTCTTCGATGGCCGGGTTGGCGAAGTGGGTCAGGCCCTTGAAGATCGGGATGTAGGTGACGGCGGCCAGCAGGCAGCCGGCCAGGATGATCTTCTTGCGGCCGATACGGTCGGACAGCCAGCCGAAGAAGATGAAGAACGGCACGCCCAGCGCCAGCGCGGCGGCGATCAGCAGGTAGGAAGTGGTGGCGTCGACCTTCAGCATGCTGCTGAGGAAGAACAGCGCGTAGAACTGACCGCCGTACCACACCACCGCCTGACCGGCCGCAGCACCCAGCAGAACCAGCAGCATCAGCTTCAGGTTGCCGCCCTTCAGGCTGTCACGGAACGGCGTCTTGGAACCCTTGCCCTCCGACTTCATCTGCTGGAACAGCGGCGACTCGCTCAGCTGCAGGCGGATCCACACCGACACGCCCAGCAGCACGATCGAGACCAGGAACGGAATGCGCCAGCCCCAGGCTTCGAAGGCTTCGTTGCCGAGGAAGTAGCGGCAGGCCAGGATGATCAGCAGCGACATGAACAGACCGAGCGTGGCCGTGCACTGGATGAAGCTGGTGTACAGGCCACGCTTGTCGTCCGGCGCATGCTCGGCCACGTAGGTGGCGGCACCGCCGTACTCGCCGCCCATCGCCAGGCCCTGGGCCAGGCGCAGGATGATCAGGATCACCGGTGCGGCGAAACCGATCGAAGCGTAGTTGGGCAGCACACCGACCAGGAAGGTCGAGATGCCCATGATCAGGATGGTGACCAGGAAGGTGTACTTGCGGCCGATGCGATCGCCGAGGCTGCCGAAGAAGGCCGCGCCGAACGGGCGCACGAAGAAGCCGGCCGCGAAGGCCAGCAGGGCAAAGATCATGCCCGTGGTTTCATTGACACCACTGAAGAACTGCTTGGCGATGATCGCCGCAAGCGAGCCGTACAGGAAGAAGTCATACCACTCGAACACCGTGCCGAGGCTCGACGCGAAAATGACCTTCTTGTGGCCCTGGGTCAGGGTGCCCGCTTTGTGTGCGGTGCTGGGTGTGCTGGACATGGGACGCTTTCCCTCTGTAGATGCCGACCGTTGGTCGACACGCAATTCGGTAGGTGCCGGCCGTTGGCCGGCACGCTCTTAGAAGCTGTACTTCGTGGTGAACTGCAACCGGGTGATGTCACCCTTGTTGCCGTTCTCCACTTCGCGACGGCCATACATCAGCTCTGCACCGATATCGACCTTGGGCAGCGGCGAGTAGAAGATGTTGCCGCGGATGCTCTGCACGCTCTTGGTCACCAGCGGGCCGAGGATGCTGTCGTTGTCGTAGTCGCTGCGCGCGTAGATCAGGTTGGTGCGCAGCTTCGGCGAGAACGCGTGCCGCCAGCCCACGTAGCCGGCAAGCACGCCGGTCGGGTTGAGCTCGTCGCGGGCCACGTCGTAGGCACTGTCGGCGGTGATGCCCAGGCCGATGTAGCGGGCGATGCCTTCGCCGCCGGTCAGCTGGTAGTGCAGCGAATCGCTGTCACCCATCACCCACTTGCCGCCCAGGGTCAGGCCGCCGGCCACCTTGTCGGCCTTGGCGCCGGTGGCCTGGTTGTCGACCTTCAGCTGACGGACGATGCCGCCGACGCCGAAGGTGCCCCAGTTGCCCTTCCAGCCGTAACGCATCGTCAGATCAGGCAGGCTGCCACGATCGGAGTTGGCGCTGGCATTGGTCCACGCACCGGTAACCGGGTTGCGGGTACCGGTGAGGGTGGTGGTTTCCGGGTTTTCCAGCGCGACGCTGAAGCCGCCCTGGGTGTAGCGCACCTGCGCCTGACGCACGAAGATCACGCCGTCGGTGGGGCCGACGAAGTCGACCGCTTCCGGCAGTGCGGCCGCGTCCATGAAGTTGGACCAGGTCTGGCCCGCCATCCAGTTGTTCCAGTACATGTAGGCGTGGCGCAGGGTCACACCGTAGGTATTGGTCGCGGTCTGGTTGCCCAGCGAATTGCCGAAGAAGTCCATCTCGAAGAACGCACCGGCCTTGTTGCCCGATTCGCTCACGTTGTCGATGCCCAGGTTGAAGCGCGAGAACTTGGCATGGGCGTTGAAGTCAGTGCCCGAACGCTTGCCGCTGCCGCCGGCGCCTTCCACCGGCGTCTGGCCCGGCAGATACAGCGAGCGGCCGGTGGCGTCGTCGGCCAGCTGGCCATCGCTGGTCTGGGTGGCGAGGAAGTCGGCCTTGATGAAGCCGCCGATCTTGACCGTGGTGCCCGGCGCGGCGCCTGGGGTGATGGTGGTGACCTGGATCGGCTGCTTGCCGGTCGGCACCGAGGCGACCGGCTTCTGCTCGGCCTGCACGGTGCGGACTTCGGTTACGGCCTGCTGGGTCTGGCTGATCTGGGTCTGCTGTTGCTGTTGCGAAGACAGCAGCGCCTGGACCTGGCGTTCCAGTTCGGCAACGCGTGCTTCCAGCGCTTTCTCTTTGGCGGTCTCTGCGAACGCCATGCCCGGTGCGACCAGGGCGACCAACAGGCAGGCCGCCAAAGGTTTGCGCACGGCTTTCAACGTACGGTGGCTCATGTTGCCCTCTCTCCCAAGTGGCAAGGTGATGCCGCGCGTGGGGCACGGTCGAGCCGAGACTGCGGGGCGTTCACGCACACCGGCTATTCGCCATTGGTCGAACCCGGCCCTGCAGGACGCTCACTTTCGACCATGGTCTAAGCAAGGTGGTGACGCGGGCGGGGGTGGATGGGGCAAACTGAGGGGGATCGGTCGCTGCGATGCTGCGACCGCACATACAAAGTCAACGTGCAAGTGAGGGTGCCATGGCTGATATCTACCCCGTCGATCCGCAGTTCGCCGCCAAGGCACGCATCGACAAGACGTCCTATGAACAGCAGTACCAGGCTTCGGTGACCGACCCGGATGGTTTCTGGGGCAAGGCCGCCGAGCGCCTGGAGTGGATGCGCAAGCCGACGAAGATCAAGAACGTCAACTACGACCTGTCCGACTTCCACATCAAGTGGTTCGAGGATGGCGAGCTCAATGCCAGCGTGAACTGCCTGGACCGCCAGCTGGAGAAGCGTGGCGACAAGACCGCCCTGCTGTTCGAGCCGGACGGTCCGGACGCACCGGCACAGCACGTGACCTATCGCGAGCTGTACGAGCGCACCTGCCGCCTCGGCAACGCGCTGCGCAACCTCGGCGTCAAGAAGGGCGACAGGGTCACCATCTACCTGCCGATGATCGTCGACGCCGCCGTGGCCATGCTGGCCTGCGCGCGCATCGGTGCAATCCACTCAGTGGTGTTCGGTGGCTTCGCACCGAACTCGATCGCCGACCGCGTCAGCGACTGCCAGAGCAAGCTGATCATCACCGCCGACGAGGGCCTGCGCGGTGGTCGCAGGATTCCGCTGAAGGCCAATGTTGATGCCGCGCTGAAGCTGCCCGGCACCAATACCGTCGAAACCGTGCTGGTGGTGCGTCACACCGGCGGCGCGGTGGACATGCAGGCACCGCGCGACCGCTGGTTCCACGACGTGGTGGACAGCCAGCCGGCCAGCTGCGAGCCGGAACGCATGAACGCGGAAGACCCGCTGTTCATCCTCTACACCTCCGGTTCCACCGGCAAGCCGAAAGGCGTTCTGCACACGACCGGTGGCTACCTGCTGTATGCGGCCTACACCCATGAAGCGGTGTTCGACCTGCGCGAGGACGACATCTACTGGTGCACCGCCGACGTCGGCTGGGTCACCGGCCACAGCTACATCGTGTACGGCCCGCTGGCCAACGGCGCGACCTCGCTGATGTTCGAAGGCGTGCCGAACTATCCGGATACCTCGCGCTTCTGGAACGTGATCGACAAGCACAAGGTGTCGATCTTCTACACCGCGCCGACCGCCATCCGTGCACTGATGCGCGAAGGCGAGGAGCCGGTGAAGAAGACTTCGCGTGCCTCGCTGCGCCTGCTGGGCAGCGTCGGCGAGCCGATCAACCCGGAAGCCTGGCGCTGGTACTACGAAGTGGTCGGCGACAGCCGCTGCCCGATCGTCGATACCTGGTGGCAGACCGAGACCGGCGGCATCCTGATTTCGCCGCTGGCCGGCGCGATGGACCTCAAGCCGGGTTCGGCCACCCTGCCCTTCTTCGGCGTGCAACCGGCGCTGGTCAATGCCGATGGCGAGATCAAGGACGGCCCGACCGAGGGCAACCTGATCATCCGTGATTCCTGGCCGGGCCAGATGCGCACGGTGTACGGCGACCACCAGCGTTTCATCGATACGTATTTCCGCACCTACCCGGGCAGCTACTTCACCGGTGACGGTTGCCGCCGCGATGAAGACGGCTACTACTGGATCACTGGCCGCGTGGACGATGTGATCAACGTCTCCGGCCACCGCATCGGTACTGCCGAAGTGGAAAGCGCGCTGGTCTCGCACCCGAAGGTGGCCGAAGCCGCCGTGGTCGGGTTCCCCCACGACGTGAAGGGCCAGGGCATCTATGCGTACGTGACGCTGGTGGCCGAAGAGGCGCCAACCGATGAGCTGCACAAGGAGCTGATTGCGTGGGTGCGCAAGGAAATCGGCCCGATCGCCACGCCGGACCACCTGCAGTGGGCGCCGGGCCTGCCCAAGACCCGCTCGGGCAAGATCATGCGCCGCATCCTGCGCAAGATCGCCGAGAACGCACCGGACCAGCTCGGCGACACCTCGACCCTGGCCGATCCGTCGGTGGTGGCGTCGCTGGTGGACGAGCGCAAGGTGCGATGATGCATCACCCGGGGTCAGAGCCCTTTCCGCCGGGAAAGGGCTCTGGCCCCATGTAGCTTCCCCCACGGTTCCCCCCGACCATGACCACCCTCCTGATTGCCGATGACCACCCGCTGTTCCGCGAAGCCCTGCGAGGGGCTGTACAGCGGGTCATCCCCGGCGTGCAGCTGTTCGAAGCCGACAGCGTGGAAGCGCTGTACGCGCTGGCCGACCAGCACAACGATGCCGACCTGGTCCTGATGGACCTCAACATGCCCGGTGCACAGGGTTTCAACGCACTGGTGCACATGCGCTCGTTGCATCCCCACCTGCCGGTGGTGGTGGTGTCCGCGCGCGAAGAAGCGACGGTGATGCGCCGCGCGCTCGACCACGGTGCGCTGGGCTTCATTCCGAAATCCGCCGATTCGGACACCATCGGCCATGCGCTCGGCACCATCCTCGATGGTGAGACCTGGGCACCGCCGGAAGCGCACAACGTGCCGCCCACCGGCAGCGAGGAACGCGAAGTCGGCCACCGCCTGCGCGAACTGACCCCTCAGCAGTTCCGCGTGCTGCAGATGCTCGGCGCCGGTCGCTTGAACAAGCAGATTGCCTACGACCTCAACGTCTCCGAGGCGACGATCAAGGCACATGTCACCGCGATCCTGCGCAAACTGGGCGTGACCAACCGCACCCAGGCCGTGCTGATGGCCGGCAAGCTGGCCATCGACGACGACGCTATCGTGCTGCCGCCGGAAGAAGACTGAAGGTAGTGCCGGCCGCTGGCCGGCAATCGCCTGAAACGCGTGAAATCGCTCTGGTAGGTGCCAAGCTTGCTTGGCGCGCTCTCGGCGTTGCGCATGCCGGCCAGCGGCCGGCACTACCAGGCACCGCTGCGCTCTCGATATAGCCATCGCTATACAAACCAGCCCTGCCTGCGCGTTTCGCTGGAAATGTGCCACGCGCGAATCGCGATGCTAAGCTTCGCGTCCCCTTGGGGAGTAGCCGGATTCCTTCGCAGGAATCGTCCACGTCAACATACTCGGCCAGTGCGCCGTGGCGTGGACAACCATGATGGTTGGCGAGACCAGCGGCCCGCGCGCGCAACGTCAGGTTGGGCGCGAGCGCAGGCCGTGCGTCCGCCCTAGCCCGACCTCAGCCGCCGCCCATGTCCCCCATTTCGATCCTCCTGATCGGCTTTGCCATGTCCACCGATGCCTTCGCCGCGGCGATCGGCAAGGGTGCGGCCATGCGCAAGCCGGTGTTCCGCGACGCACTGCGTGCCGGCATCATCTTCGGCGTCATCGAGGCGATCACGCCCATCATCGGCTGGCTGCTCGGCCGCGCCGCGCTGCAGTACGTCGAAGCCTTCGACCACTGGATCGCCTTCGGCCTGCTCGGCGCGCTGGGCATCCACATGATCTACAACGGCCTTCGCCCGGACAATGCCGAGGATGACGAAGACCCCTCGCAGCAGCACGGCTTCTGGAAGCTGGCGCTGACCGGTTTCGCCACCAGCATCGACGCAATGGCGGTGGGTATCGGCCTGGCCTTCATGGATGTGCATATCGGCGTGATGGCTGCGGTCATCGGCCTGTGCACGCTGACCATGGTCACCGTCGGCATCATGCTCGGCCGCGTGCTGGGCAGCATGGTCGGCAAGCGCGCCGAGATCATCGGCGGCGTGATCCTGGTGATCATCGGCGCGACGATCCTGTACGAACACCTGCATGGCGTGGGGTAACGCACCCGCGATTACGTGGTTGCCGGCCAGCGGCCGGCACTACCAGGCATCACATCCACGCATGGCGTGGATCTACTGCCAGGCCGATGAAGCTTTGGTAGATGCCAGGCTTGGCTGGCATGGTTTCACGTTACGGTTGCCGGCCAGCGGCCGGCATTACTGCGCATCACGCAGCGCGCCCAGGAAGGCGCGCAGCGAGGCCGGCTTGATCGGCTTGGTCAGCACGCGGTATCCCCGTTCGCGTGCCATCCGCTTCAGCTCGTCGCGACCATCGGCAGTCAGCAGCGCGCCGGGCAGTGGGTAGCCGGCCGCCTCGCGCAGCGCCACCAGCGCATCCAAGCCATCCATGCGGTCGTGCAGGTGGTAATCGACCAGCATCACCTGCGGGCGCTCGGCGATCTTCTCCAGTGCCTGGTCGACGGTGGCGGCGGTGATCACCTGCACCTGCCAACGGCCCAGCAACGCGCGCATGCCGTCGAGGATCTCTTCGTCGTTGTCCACGCACAGCACGCGCAGGCCCGCCAGCGAATCGCTGCGCACTGGCGCGGCTACGGTCTGTGCAGGTGTGGCCAGCTCGGTATAGCCCGGCAGCGGTGCCACCCGCGGCAGGATGATCGAGAACATCGAACCACTACCCACGCGGCTGCGTGCGTTCAACCGATGATCAAGCAGGCGCGAGATGCGCTGGCAGATCGACAGGCCCAACCCCAGCCCCTGCTCACCCCAGTCGAACGGTTGCTGGTAGCGATGGAACTCGTCGAAGATCTGCCGCATGTGGTGCTCGGGAATACCCGGGCCGGTGTCCCACACCTGCAGTTCCACTTCGTCGCCGCGGTGACGCACCGCCAGCACGATGCGTCCCTGGCGCGTGTAGCGCAGCGCATTGGCGAGGAAGTTCTGCAGCACGCGGCGCAGCAGGCGCCGGTCACTACGAACCCACGCCGGGCGTGCGAACAGGTCCAGGCGCAGGCCACGGCCAGCGGCGACCGGGGTGTACTGCGCGGCCAGCTCGCGCATCAGCGCGCTCACATCGAACTCGCCGATCACCGGGTGCAGGCCACCGGCATCCAGACGTGACACGTCCAGCAGGCCATCAAGCAGTTCCTCGGCCGCACGCAGCGAAGCATCCACGCGCTCGGCCAGATGCTTCTGCTCGTCACTCACATGGTCGCTGTCGCGTAGCGCCGACGCAAACAGCCGCGCGGCATTCAGCGGCTGCAGCACGTCATGGCTGATCGCGGCCAGGAAACGGGTCTTCGACTGCTGCGCGACCTCGGCTTCATGCGAACGCTCGGCCACGCGCTGTTCCAGCGTTTCATTGGCTTCCAGCAGCGCGCGCTCGGCATGCTTGTAGTCGGTGATGTCGTTGTAGCTGGTCACGTAACCGCCGCCGGGCAGCGCCTGGCCACGCATCTCGATCACCTTGCCGTCGCTGCGGGTGCGTTCGAACACGTGCGGTGAACCGGCCCGCATGTAGCCGATACGGCGGTTGATCTGGATTTCGATATCGCCCTCGCCCAGCTCACCACGTTCGGCGTTGTAGCGGATCAGGTCAGCCACCGGCCGGCCGACGTAGAGCATGCCGTCGGGGTAGCCGAACATGTCCTGGTAACGGCGGTTCCATGCAGTCAGGCGCATGTCCGGGTCGACCACGCTGACCCCGGCGCTGATGTTCTCCAGTGTGGTCGAGAGGATCTCGCGGTTGAAGCGCAGCTCCTGCCCGGCTTCATCCAGCACCGCCACCACTTCGCCCAGGTCCATGCCCGAACCACGCAGCAGGCTGGTCAGCAACAGGCGTGCCGATGCCGCGCCGATCGAGGCAGCCAGCAGGCGCTCGGTGAACTGCACCCACGGCCGGTCGGCCGGTGCCGAGGATTGCAGCTCACGGCCCAGTGACTGCGCCTGTTCGAAGAACGAGCGCCGTGCATGGCGTTCACCCACGACGCGCGAGGCCAGCGCCAGCAGGTCGCCCACATGCACGTGACCGGGCCAGCCACCGGCCACCGACGGGCGTTCGGCATACGGGTCGAGGAACGGTGCAGCGCGCAGGCGCTCGTCCACGCCGGGACGCCAGCGCGCGGACACCAGCATCATCGTCGCCGCGTTGACCAGCAGCGACCAGAACGTGCCGTGGGTCAGCGGATCCCAGCCGGTCATGCCGAACAACTGCTGCGGGCGCAGCCAGGCAATACCGAACGGGCCGTTCTGCACCCAGCCGTCGTCCATCCAGCCGGCGATGGTCATCGCCGGCAGCAGCAGGGTGTAGAGCCAGGTGGCGAAGCCCAGCAGCATGCCGGTCTCGACACCGCGACGGCTGGCACCGCGCCAGTACAGGCCACCGATCAGGCCCGGCGCGAACTGGGCCACCGCGGCGAAGGCCATCAGGCCGTACGAGGCCAGCGTGCTGTCGTTGCTGCTGCTGCGGTAGTAGCTGTAAGCCATCAACGCCAGCAGCAGGATCGCCAGGCGGCGGATCCACAACACCCGTGAAGCGACGTCGGCCGCTTCCTGGTGATCACCACTGCGGCGCAGCAGCACCGGCATCACCAGGTCGTTGCTGACCATGGTGGCCAGCGCGATCGAAGACACGATGACCATGCCGGTAGCGGCGGAGAATCCGCCGACGTAGGCGATCAGCGCCAGGGCGTTGCGCCCCTCGGCCAGCGGCAACGCCAGCACCATCGAATCATCGGCGACGCTGCTGCCGGTGCCGAACAGGCTGACACCCGCGGTAGCGATCGGCAGCACCATTGCCGAAATCAGCACCAGGTAACCACCAAACATCCAGCGCGCGCGGCGCACATCGCGCACGTCACCGCATTCAACCACGGCCACGTGGAACTGGCGCGGCAGGCAGATGATGGCGAGGAAACTGAGCAGGGTCTGCGAGATGAAGCCTACCGGCGGCAGCCCGGTGAACAGCGTATGCACCGACTCCACCACCGCCTCGTTGCGGTCGCTGAGCCACACATAGGCGAACACGCCCACCGCCACCATCGCCACCAGCTTGATCACCGATTCCAGCGCGATGGCCAGCATCATGCCGTGGTGGTGCTCGGTGGCATCGACCTGGCGGGTGCCGAACAGGGTGGCGAACAGCGCCATCAACAGCGCCACGTACAGCGCCGGATCGCTGAAGAACCCGGTCGGGCCGGTGTTGCCGGTCAGTACCTGCAGGCTCATTGCCACCGCTTTGTACTGCAGGGCCAGGTACGGAATGATGCCGATCAGCGCAATGATCGCCACCAGCGCCGCCAGCCGCCGTGAGCGGCCGAAACGCGAGGAGATGAAGTCGGCGATCGAGACCACGTTCTGGCTGCGCGCGATCAGCGCCAGGCGTTCGATGATGCGCCAGCCGAACAACAACAACAGCAACGGGCCGATATAGATCGGCAGATAACCCACGCCGTTGCGCACGGCGGTGCCGACTGCGCCGTAGAAGGTCCACGACGAGCAGTACACGGCCAGCGCAAGGCTGTAGACCACTGGCCGCAGCCAGGGTCTATCCGGATACATCGGCCGACGGTCGCCCCACCACGCCACGCCGAACAGCAGCGCAGCATAGGCAACCGAGACCAGCAGCAGGATCCAGCTGGAGACCACGCGCGCGTTTCCGTCGGAAGAACCCGCAGTGTAGGCCAGGCGTGGCCGGGTGTACGGGCTCGTTGGGGGCAACCACCCCCACCAAGGTGGGGGCTTACGCGGTGCGGGCCACAACCGTTGGTCGTGGCCGGCTTCTTATTGGGCCGGAACGCCCATTTCCTTCAGCAGTTCCGGCGCCGGGTAGACCTTGGCCAGCAGCCAGCGCAGGTAGCGCATGTCCACGTGCACGGCGCGCTTGTAGCGCGGGTCGAACCACCAGCTGGCGCTGACCGACTCCCAGT
This sequence comes from Stenotrophomonas sp. CCNWLW162, assembly GCF_037203745.1. NCBI lineage: Bacteria > Pseudomonadati > Pseudomonadota > Gammaproteobacteria > Lysobacterales > Lysobacteraceae > Stenotrophomonas > Stenotrophomonas sp. CCNWLW162. Next base: position 838,707 of record NZ_JBBCBL010000002.1, read on the forward strand.
TGCTGTCGAAGTTCAGGCCGATCAGTTCGCCCTTGGCGTTGAGCACCGGCGAGCCGGAGTTGCCACCGGTGGTATCCAGGTTGGTCAGGAAATTGACGGTCTGGGTCTTCAGTGCCGGATCGGCGGTGCTGCCGAAGTCACCCTTGGCGATGGCCGCCAGCAGCGGCTTGGGTGCGTCGAACGGATAGGCGTTGGTGTTCTTCTCGACGATGCCGGCCACGGTGGTCACCGGCGAGTAGGTCACGCCATCGCGCGGGTGCAGCGCCTCGACCTTGCCGTAGCTGATGCGCAGGGTGCGGTTTGCATCCGGGTACACCGCGCGGCCCTGCTTGGCACGCCAGGCGAACAAGGCCTGCATGTAGGCCGGGCGCAGGCGCAGCTGCTCGCCTTCGCGGGTCTTGCTCTCGTTCTCGATGCGCAGCTGCGCGGCCACCAACGGGCCGGCCACGGCGATCAGCGGATCGGCGGCCAATGCCTTGCCTTCGCGCGCAGCAGCGAAGCGCGACAGGCGCTGCGCCTCGTCACCCAGCTGGGTGCCGGCGTACAGGGTGTCCAGTGCCTTGGCCAGCTGCTCCGGGGTACGGCCGAAAGCGGTGTCGAACTCTGCCACGCGCTGCGCGTCCGGCAGCTGCTGGTAGCGGGTCAGCAGGGTGGTCAGCAGCGCCTTCTCGACCTCGGGCGCGTAACGTCGCTGGACCTGCTTGAGCACGCCTTCGATCATCGCCTGGTCGCGCTGCTGGAAACCGCTCTCGCGCTGCGCGTCCGGCTTGGCCGATTCGATGCGCAGGCGTTCCAGCAGCAGCGCCGAGCGCAGCAGCTGGCTCTGTGCGGCCATCTGCTCCAGCAGCAGGTCACGCTCGCCCACCGCCGCGCCCTGCGACAGGTTGGTCAGCAGCGCCTTGATGTCGCCCTGGTACTTGCGGTCGGTGGCCGCCAGCATCGCCGTCTCGTCGGCGGCACGCTGGGCCTTGGCGTCGCTGCGCAGCAGGCCTTCCAGCTCACCCGCGGCGCGCTTGCGGTTGTTCTTCAGCGACTGCAGCTGCGAGGCGTAGCGGGTGCGCGCCTGCGCGTCCTTGGCGCTGGCGGCCTCGATGGTGTCGATCATCTGCTGGAACACCGACACGCGGCGCGGCAGCACGGTATCGATCTGGCCGGCGAATTCGGCGGCGGTGCGATGGCGATAGGTGATGCCCGGGTAACCGGCCAGCATCGCGTAGTCGCCCTCCTTCGGGCCTTCCACCGACATCTGCAGGTGCGCCGGGGCCTGGTAGGGCACGTTGTCCTTGCTGTAGGCGGCCGGCTTGCCGTCCTTGCCCACGTAGGCACGCAGCAGGGTGAAGTCGCCGGTGTGGCGCGGCCACATGAAGTTGTCGATCTCGTCGCCGTAGTTGCCGATCGCACGCGGTGGCGCATAGACCAGGCGCACGTCGCTCAGCTCAAGCTGGGCGATGCGGTAGAAGTCGGTGCCGTAGTACATGTTGGCCACCGAGCAGCGCACGCTGCCGTCCTTCTCGCACTCGGCCACGATCTGCTTGCTGGCCGCATCCACGGCATCGAAGTAGGCACGACCGGTCTTGCCCTTGGCCTGTGCCAGCACCTGGTCGGTCACCTTGTCGAAGCCGACGGTGACCAGTACGCGGAAGTCCGGGTTGGCCGGGCGCTCGTCGGCGCGGCCCTTGGCGATGAAGCCGCCGTTGATCAGGTCGTGCTCGGGCGAGCTGTTGTACTGGATCACGCCCATCGCCACGTGGTGGTTGGTCAGCAGCAGGCCGTCAGCAGACACGAACGAACCGGTGCCGCCACCGGCACGCACCACGGCGCTCAGCGGCGGCGCGGTGACGTTGGCCAGATCGGCCGGATTGCCCTTGAAACCTGCTGCCTGCAGCGGCTTGGCCAGTTCCGGCAGCTGCGTCGGCATCCACATGCCTTCATCGGCGTGGGCGCCGGCGGCGAGGGTCAGGCCCAGGGCCAGGGCGGTGGGAAGGGCTTTGCGTGGTGACATGTGGCAATCCGGTACGACAGAACAGCCCGGGACCATAGCCGCTGGGGGCGGATGGGGCAACGGCCGATGGTTGGGTCGACGTGCACGGTAGTGCCGGCCGCTGGCCGGCAACCCACGCAACTCCGGAGATACGGTGCAGTTGCCGGCCAGCGACCGGCACTACTGCATCGTTACTTCTCCCGCCGCCAGTTGATCGATCCACGGTTTTCCACCGTGCTCGATTCCACTTCCACGTCGAAGCCACGACGCAGCAGGTACTTCAGCGTGATCACCGAGCCGGCACCCACCAGCGACACGCCGTAGCCCACGTACAACTTGGGCGAAATGTACTTGCCCACACCGATCACCGAGCCACCCAGCGCGCGCGACTGGCTCACGCCGGCATCGTCCAGGCCCAGTTTGGCACCGAGCTGCGACGCCAACAGGCCACTGCCTGCCGACAGCGCCGCCGAGGCGGCGTTGACCTGCTGCGTCTGGTCACTGCTGGCGCCGGTCAGGCTGCGCCCCAGCACCAGGTAACCCAGTGCCTCGGACTGCGACATCGCCGGCTCGGACCACACATCCGCACGCGGCTGCTGCGCCCGCCCGGTCACGTCGATGCCCGCGGTGACATCACCGATCCGGCGCTCGGCGCGGATGTTGATGCGCGGGTCGGACACCGCGTTGTAGTTCCAGGTGAGGTTGCCGCGGGTGATGGTCAGATCCTGGCCATAGGCCTTGTAGCGACCGCTCACTTCCAGCCCGCCATTGGCGGTCATCTCGCGGCCGGGCTTGGCCCAGACCTGCATCTTGCCAGTCAGCGCGCCCTTCAGGCCGAAGCCCGTCATCTTCACCTTGTCGCCGAGGCTGACGGTCAGGTCCATGTCCAGCGGCGAGGTGCGCGACTCTTCCGGATCGGCCGGATCCAGCACCACCACGTCTTCAGACACCGAGGTGCCGCGGTCCAGGCGCTCCAGATCGATGTCGGCCTCGGGTACATGCACCGTTCCGCGCAGTTCCATCGCGGCCTTGGCCAGGGTGAAGTCGAGATTGGGATTGGCGACGATGCGCAGCTCGCTGGTGTTGGACAGCAGCACGTTGTCGCCGTGGATCTTCAGCTGCAGCGGCTGCGCATCGCCGAACCAGGACAGGCCGCCGTCGACATACAGCGTGCCCTTGCCCGAATTAGCCTGTGCGGTGATCTTGGCCGACCCATCGGGCTGGGCGACGAAGCTGCCCTTGCCCTGGTCGAAGGTCAGGCCCAGCGCCGGGAATTCGCCCTTGAAATTGCTCAGCTGTGCGTCGCCGCCCAACGACGGCTGGCCACGGGTGCCGCGCAGGCTGACGTGGCCTTCGATCAGGCCGGTCGGGCGCACGATGTCCGGCGAGAACAGCTCCAGCCAGTACAGCCGCGACATGTTGAGGTAGAGCTCGCCATTCAATGGCGCGCTGGCTTCCCAGCCGGTCTGCATCTTCGCATCGACGAAGCCGTTGCCCTGGAAGCCCATGCCCAGGTAGCCCTTGATGCTGGCCGGGGTCATGTCCAGCTTGAGCGAGAACTGGTCGTAGCGCACCAGTTCGCCACGCGTGGTGTCCCCCGCCGTGTTGCGGTTCTCGCCCAGGCGCACGCCGCCTTCCTTCGAGCGCACTTCCACATGGCCTTCCCAGGCGTTGCCGCGCGGTCGGATCTGCGCGTCCAGGCTGACATCGCCGCGCAGGTAGATGCGACGGCCGGACTGCGGCGGCAGCCACGGCTGCACCAGCGCCAGCGGCAGCGCATCACTGCGCACCACCAGGCCCTCGCGCGGCCAGTTGGCCTGTGCGCACAGTGCGCCGCTGCTGGCAGCAGCCAGGCAGGCTTCGCCCAGCGTGTAGGTGCTGCCGTTGATCGCAAACGCCGCCGGTGCACGCAACGACCAGGCATCGCCCTTCACCGGTGCGATGCGCAGCGATGCCAGCTCGCCACGCCACTGCGCGCCCTGCTGGCGGACGCTGCCCTGCAGTTCGACCGCGCCCAGCTCGTTGCGGGTCTGCGCGGCCAGGCGCAGGTTGGAGACACTGCCCTGCGCGTCGATGTTCAGCCGCTCCAGCAGCATGCCGGCATTGACCTGCTGGCCCTGGATCGCCAGCGTGCCGCTGTCGCCGCGCCACGGCAGGCGGCCCTTGATGCTCACGCTCTCGGCGCCGTAGCCATCCCAGTTGAGGTTGTTGCCGACCAGGTCGGCGGTGATGTCCGGCGCATCGCGCGGGCCCTTCACCTGTACCTGGCCACGCAGGCCACCATCGGCGCCCGGCAGCAGGTCACTCAGCTGCAGCGGTTCGAAGCGCGCGTCGATGTCGAGGCGATCGCCAACCTTGCCCGAAGCGGTCACCCGGCTGCTGCCCAGCGACAGTTTCAGGTCGCCCTGGCCCTGCTCACCCTGCAGCGCGAACTTGCCCTGCGCATCGAGATTGCGCTGGCGCAGGATGCCTTTCAGCGACGGCAGATCCACCGTGGCTTCCAGCGTGCCGGCGGTGCCCGGCGGCGCATTGGCCGGCGCCGGCAGCTGGCGGCCCTTGGAAGCCAGATTGCCCGACAGGCGCCCGTCCCAGCCTGGCGCGAAGTAGCCGGGATCGAAATCCTTCAACGTGGCCTTCGCGTCCCAGTCCAGCTGCGGTGCCCAGGCCACCTTGCCTTCCACCTGCAGCTGCCCGCCCGGGGTCTGCGCCTGCAGTTCGCGGATCTCAGCGGCCTGGTCATTGCCACGCACGTCGAAGCGCAGCTGCGCTTTCTGCTTTTCGCGCTCGACATCGGCACGGCCGATCGCCGCCCAGGCCTTCAGGGTACCGGCCAGGCCGAAGCGTGCTTCCTTCAGGGTCACCGGTACCGGCGCACTGCCGGCCGTGTTCGGATCCGCTGCCGGCACGTAGGTCAGGTCATGCGCGACCACCGAGAAGTTGAGCTTCTGCTGGTCTTCCTGGCTGAAATCGGCGGTGCCTTCCAGGCGCGCTTCGCCGCCGAAGCCCTTCACCAGCAGCGGCGAGACCTTCAGCACCTGGTCCTGCAGCGATACCACCGACGGCGCCAGCTCCAGTTCCTGGTCGCCCTGCTTCACCTTGCCGCGCAGGTTGGCATTGCCACCCTTGCCGGCGGCGGTGAAATCCAGCGCCAGCGGGGCGATTGCCGAGCTCGCCAGTGCCGGTGACAACAGCGCCAGATCCAGCTCGTCGCTGCGCACGCTGGCGCTCCAGCTCGGATCGGTGCGGCCATCGAACACCAGCATCGCGTGCAGCGGCTTCGGCGCACGCCCGGCCACCGCCACCTCCATGTGCGACAGGTCACCGCGCGCGACCAGGCCCAGGGTAGCGGCGGTGCGGCCACGTGGCGCCGGCAGCACCGCAGTGACGGTCACATCGGTGTCGTAGTCCTTGGCCGGGATGTAGCGGCCCTGGGCAGTGAAATTGCCCATGTCGCTGTCCACTACCAGCTTGTGTGCCTGGAACTCGCCATTGGCGATCTCGATGCCGCCGCGCACGCGGCTGATGTCGATCACCGGCTCGTTGGCCTGGCTGATGCGGAAACCGTCGATGGCGATGGCATCGGCCTGGATCGCCAGCGGCATTTCGATCTGCGGCAGCGAATCGGGCCACGACGGCAGCTTGAACGGCTCGTCGCTCTTGGCCAGGTTCAACGTCGCGTTGGTCAGTTCCAGCTTGTCCAGCAGCAGCTTGCGGCCCAGCAGCGGGCGCAGGTCCGGCTCCAGGTGTGCACGCTCGGCATGGAAATGGATGTCGTCGTAGCGGAAGTCGACGTTGTACAGGGTCAGCGGGCCGGCCACCGGACCGTCCACCTTGTCCCAGGTGAAGCTGGCGCCCACCGGCAGCCGTGCCACCACCTGTGCCAGCAGCACATCGCGTCCGGCCACGGTCTGCAGCAGCCAGTACACCGCCAGCAGGGCCAGCAGCACCAGGCCGACCACGCCGGCGCCGGACCACGCCCAGAAGCGGCGGCGGCGATAGAAGCGCACGCGCCGCGGCGGCGTGTTCGGGGTCGGTGCGGGCGTGCTCACAGGTCCGCTCCGATGTTCAGGTACAGCTGGAACTGCGAATCCGGGTTGTTCAGGCCATGCGCGATATCCACGCGCACCGGCCCCACCGGCGACTTCCAGCGCACGCCGAAGCCAACGCCGGTATGCAGGTCAATGGTGTTGTCGAACGCGCTGCCGGTGTCAACGAACACCGCCGCGCCCCACGGACCGCCATTGAAGTAGTGCTCGTACTCGGCCGAACCGATCACCAGGTTCTTGGCACCCAGCGCGTACTTGTCCGGCGCCGGGGTCCGCGGGCCGACCTCGCGATAGGCGTAGCCGCGGATGCTGCGGTCGCCACCGGCGAAGTAGCGCAGGCTGGGCGGCATCGCCACCAGATCGCTGGTCCAGGTGGTGCCGCCTTCGCCGCGCAGGATCAGGCGGTTGCTTTCACCCACCGGGATGTACCAGCGCAGCACGGCGTTGGCCTGCACGAAGCTGGTGTCCGAACCCACGCCTTCAATGCCGGTACGCATCGTCGCGGTGCCGCTGATGCCCTTGCGCGGGAACATCTCGTCGTCGACGTTGACGTAGTCGGCCACCAGCTGCGGGTAGACCAGCGTCGAGGTGTTGTAGACCGCGTCGGTGAACTCGGTACCCGAGGCATAGCGCCAGCGCTCACGCAGCGCGTTGATCGAGGCGATCGCGGTCCAGTGCTCGTTGATCTCGCCGCTGCGGCTGGCGATCAGCTTGAAGTTGCGCAGGTCGATGTAATCGGTCTGCTCGTCGTAGGCACTGGCGGCGAAGGTGTACCAGCCATCAAGCCACTTGAAGGCGGGAATACGGTAGCTGGTGACCAGGCTCTTGCGCCTCTGTGCATAGTCCAGCTGCGTGTTCATCTTGTGGCCGCGGTTGTTCAGCCACCGCCGCTCAATGCCACCGCGCACACCCGGGCCACTCTCGCTGCCGTAGCTCAGGCCGGCGGTGTAAATGGTGCGCTTGGCGCGGGTGAGCTTCACGTCCACCGGCACTTCGCCGTTCTCATCGGCCTGGTCCGGCCGCGGCTGGATGTCGATCACGCTGAAGTAATCCAGCTTGGTCAGCGACTCGCGCAGCCGGTCCAGCTTGCCCTCGTGGAAGTAGCTGCCCTGGTCCCAGTACACCAGCGGGTCGAACAGCTTGTCGACGAAGTAGTCCTGCTCGAAACGCACCGGGCCCATGTTGTAGCGGCGGCCGCTGTCCCAGGTCAGGTCGATGTCGGCAGCGTTGTCGGCGCGGGTGATCTGCACCTGGCGCTGGGTGTAGTCGGCGTCGAAGTAACCGCGCTCGGCCAGGCGGCGGGTGACGGTGATCTTGCTGGCCTCGTACTGGGTATGCACGAAGCGCTGGCCCTTGCGCGGCTTGAACTTGGCCAGGTCGTCCTGCAGGTACTGGTCGTACATCGCCGGGCCGGTGATGTCGATGTGCTCGCGGCGCACGGTCACCGGGGTGCCCTTGTCGACGTGGATCAGCACGCGCACGTGCTCGTCCTCGCGCGGCGCCTCGACCTTGATCACCGGGTTGTAGTACCCGAACGGCTCCAGCGCCTGGCGGGTCTGCCGCTCGGCCTGGGACAGCAGGTACTCCAGGCGCGATTCGCCCTGTTCCTTGCCGATCGTGTCGTACAGCGACAGCGATTCCTGGATGTTCTCGATGATTGCGGCGTCGTCGCCCTTGTCCAATCCCTTGATGTCCACCTTGTCGATGGTGCCGCGCGCATGGGCCACGGAGGTGGCGGCCAGCGTCAGGACCATCAGCGGCAGGGCGTATTTCTTTGGCTGCATGCGGCACAGCATACCGACCGGAGGTGACGATGCGAAATGCATCACGTCATTGGGGATCGGTTGTTAAGTGGCGGTCAAAATACGCGCCTTTGTGGCGATCATCGCAATTGAAGGCGAGGATGCCGGCATCGTGCGCGATGCCGGCAATGACCCCGATGGACATCCGCCGGCGATGTTCCAGTAGTGCCGGCCGCTGGCCGGCAACCCACACATCGATTCGAAACGCGGTGGCAACGCCGGCCAGCGGCCGGCACTACCGATACGGGCGTCAGCTCGACAGATGCTCGATCGCCGCGACCTTGCCCAGGCGCTCGCCCAGCATCGTCAGCAGCGCCAGGCGGTTGCCACGCAGGGCCGGATCTTCCGCATTGACCATCACGCCATCGAAGAAGGCATCGACCTGCGGGCGCAGGCGCGCCAGGCGCGCCAGCACGGCCACGTAGTCCTTCTGCTGCAGGCTGGTGCTGGTGTCGTCGATGGCCGCGGTGACCGCTTCGGCCAGCGCGCGCTCGGCGTCTTCCTGCAGCAGCGCCGGGTCGATCTGGCCCGGGATGGCGCCTTCTGCCTTGCGCAGGATGTTGCGGATGCGCTTGTTGGCCGCAGCCAGCGCCTCGGCTTCCGGCAGCGCGGCGAAGGTGCCGATCGCATCCAGTCGGCGGTCGAAGTCGTACAGCGAGGCCGGCTTCAGCTCGGCTACGGCGTTGAAGTGCGTGGCCGGCACGCCCTTGTCAGCGTAGTAGCCCTTCAGGCGGTCGAGGATGAAGTCGTACAGTTCGCCAACGTCGGCCTGCACGTTGCGCGCAGCCAGGCCGGCGTTGGCACTGGCCAGCAGCGCGCGCAGGTCCAGCTCGAAACCGCTTTCGATGATGGTACGGGCCAGGCCCAGCGCGTTGCGGCGCAGGGCGAACGGGTCCTTGTTGCCGGTCGGCTTCAGACCCGCGGCGAAACCACCGGCCAGCGTGTCCACGCGTTCAGCAATGGCCAGCACCTTGCCCAGCGGCGACAGTGCGATGTCATCGCCACCGAAGCGCGGCTGGTAGGCCTCGTCGATGGCCAGCGCCACATCCTCCGCTTCGCCACCGGCCACGGCGTAGTGGCGGCCGGCGATGCCCTGCAGTTCCGGGAACTCGTTGACCATGCGCGACTGCAGGTCGTTCTTGGCCAGCTCGGCGGCACGCCGGGCCTGTGCGGCGTCGGCGCCGACCTGCGGTGCGATCACCTCGGCCAGGGCCGCCACGCGCGCCACCTTGTCGGCCACGCTGCCCAGCTTGGCCTGGTAGGTCACTGTCTTCAGGCCGTCACCCATCGACACCAGGCCCTGCTTCAGGTCCTCGTCGAAGAAGAACTTGGCATCGGCGAAGCGCGGGCGGATCACGCGCTCGTAGCCCTTGGCCACTTCAGCCACGTCCTTCGATTCGATGTTGGCGATGCCGATGAACTTCTCGGTCAGCGTGCCACTGTCATCCAGCACCGGGAAGAACTTCTGGTTGATCTCCATCGTTTCGATCAGCGCTTCCTGCGGTACCGCCAGGAACGCGCGCTCGAAGCTGCACAGCACCGCCGACGGCCACTCGACCAGGTTCACCACCTGCTCCAGGTTGTCTTCGGTGATGCGCGCACTGCCACCGGCCTTGGCCGCGGCGGCCTCGACCTCGGCGACGATGCGCGCGCGGCGCTCACTCGGGTCGACCAGCACGAAGGCGGCGCGCAGGGCTTCAACATAGTCCTGCGGCTGTGCCAGCGACACCGCCTGGTCGTGGTGGAAGCGATGGCCACGGCTGACGCGGCCGGCCTGCAGGCCGAACAGCTCGGCTTCAACCACGTTGGCACCGTGCAGCAGCACCAGCCAGTGGGCCGGGCGCGCGAAGCCCCAGGCGTGATCGCCCCAGCGCATCGGCTTGGGAATCGGCATCGCCGCAATTGCCTCGCGCAGGATCTCCGGCAGCAGGCTGGCGGTGCTCGCGCCCGGCGTCACCGCGCGGTGCACGAAACGCTCACCCTTGTTGTCGGTGGTCTTCTCCAGCGCAGTCCAGTCGATCCCGGCCTTGGCGGCGAAGCCCTGCAGGGCCTTGGTCGGCTGGCCTTCGGCGTCCAGCGCGATGTTCAGGTACGGGCCCAGCACTTCGCTGTGCTGTTCCGGCTGCTCCAGGCCGACGCCCGGCAGCAGCACGGCCAGGCGGCGCGGGGTCGACAGCGGGCGTGCATCGCCCAGTTCCAGCGCGACGCCGCGCTTGCGCAGGCCGTCGACAACGCCATCGAAGAAGGCCTGGGCCAGGCCCGGCAGCGCCTTGACCGGTAGCTCTTCGGTGCCCAGTTCGATCAGCAGGGGGGACAATTGGCTCATCGTTTCAATCCTGTGGTGGGGGCGCAGCGCGCGACGCGTCCGGCGCCCCGGAGTAAGGGGGAGAGCGGCCGTCAGGCCTTCTTCGCGCCCGGGAAGCCCAGCTTCTCGCGCTGCTCGTAGTACGCCTTGGCCACCGCCTGGGCCAGCGCGCGCACGCGCAGGATGTAGCGCTGGCGCTCGGTCACGCTGATCGCGCGGCGTGCATCGAGCAGGTTGAAGGTATGGCTGGCCTTCATCACCTGTTCGTAGGCCGGCAGCGGCAGGTTCACTTCCACCAGCTTCTGCGCTTCACGCTCGCAGGCATCGAAGCGGTGGAACATTTCTTCCACGTCGGCGTATTCGAAGTTGTAGGTACTCTGCTCTACCTCGTTCTGGTGGTACACATCGCCGTAGGTCACCGGCTGGCCGTCCGGACCGTAGGTCCACACCAGGTCGTAGACGTTGTCGCAGTTCTGCAGGTACATGCACAGGCGTTCGAGACCATAGGTGATCTCGCCCAGCACCGGGCGGCACTCCAGGCCACCGGCCTGCTGGAAGTAGGTGAACTGGGTCACTTCCATGCCGTTGAGCCAGACTTCCCAGCCCAGACCCCAGGCGCCCAGCGTCGGCGATTCCCAGTTGTCCTCGACGAAGCGCAGGTCGTGCACCAGCGGATCGATGCCCAGCGCCTTCAGCGAATCCAGGTACAGCTGCTGGATGTTGTCCGGCGCCGGCTTCATCGCCACCTGGTACTGGTAATAGCGCTGCAGGCGGTTCGGGTTCTCGCCGTAGCGGCCGTCGGTCGGGCGGCGCGAGGGCTGCACGTAGGCCGCGTTCCAGCTTTCCGGACCGATCGCACGCAGGAAGGTGGCCGGGTGGAAGGTACCGGCGCCCACCTCCAGGTCGAGCGGCTGGATGAGCACGCAGCCCTGCTGGGCCCAGAACTGGTTCAGGGTCTGGATCAGGCCCTGGAAAGTGATCGGAACGGTCGGGGTCGCGGACATGCGGACGAGTCTTGGCCGGCAAGGGGGTGCGCTAGTATAACGGCCGACCTGCGGGGCATTCCGTACCCGGGAGGAGCAGGCAGATGGAACATCGGCTGCCGGTGGGCACGCCCGGCGAGGCTGGCGGCGTACCGCTGCCGTGGGGTCGCCTGCAGTTCGAACAGGTGGGCGCGGCCCTGATCGCCGATGGCCTGGTGGCCGAGCAGGACCGGGAACGCATGCGGTTTTCCGCACAGGGCGCGCGCAATGCCAGCGAAGTGCACCCGCTGGTGCTGCTGTCCAACCTCAAGCTGGCGGCCAGTGGCGGCGGCGAGCTGACCCTGGAGCGCCTCACCGAGTGGCTGGCGCGGCGCACCAGCAGCCGCTACCTGCGTATCGATCCGACCCGGGTCGACGTTGCCGCCGTCACCGCACTGGTCTCCCACGCCTACGCCCGCCGCCACCGCTTCCTGCCGCTGGCGGTGGATGCCGAGCGCGTACTGGTGGCCACCAGCGAGCCGCTGGTGCAGGAATGGCGCCGTGACCTGCAGCACCTGACCCGGCGCCGGATCGAGCTGGCGGTAGTCAATCCGCTGGACCTGCACCGCTACACCATGGAGTTCTACGGGGTGACCCGCTCGGTGCGCGGGGCCCGTGGCGACGTGCGCGGCGAGGCCAACACCACCCTGCCCAGCTTCGAGCAGCTGGTCGAGTTGGGCCGCACCGGCGACGTCAACGCCGACGACCAGCACATCGTGCATATCGTCGACTGGCTGCTGCAGTACGCCTACGAGCAGCGCGCGTCGGACATCCACCTGGAGCCGCGCCGCGAGATGGGGCGCATGCGCTTCCGCATCGACGGCGTGCTGCACAAGGTGTTCGAGGTGCCGCCGGCGGTGATGACCGCCGTGGTCAGCCGCATCAAGGTGCTTGGCCGCATGGATCTGGCCGAACGCCGGCGCCCGCAGGATGGTCGCATCAAGACCCGTTCGCCCGGCGGCCGCGAGGTCGAGATGCGCCTGTCGACCATGCCCACCGCCTTCGGCGAGAAGTGCGTGATGCGCATCTTCGACCCCGATGCCGCCTTCAAGAGCATCGACCAGCTCGGTTTCAGCCCGCAGGAGGCCGCTGGCTGGAATGCGCTGGTGGAGCGTCCGCACGGCATCGTGCTGGTCACCGGCCCGACCGGCTCGGGCAAGACCACCACCCTGTATTCGACGCTGAAGCGCCTGGCCACGCCGGACGTGAACGTGTGCACGGTGGAGGACCCGATCGAGATGATCGCGCCCGAGTTCAACCAGATGCAGGTGCAGACCAACATCGACCTGGACTTCGCCAGCGGCGTGCGCACCCTGCTGCGGCAGGACCCGGACATCATCATGATCGGTGAGATCCGCGACCTGGAAACCGCGCAGATGGCGGTGCAGGCTTCGTTGACCGGCCACCTGGTGCTGTCCACCCTGCACACCAACGACGCGCCCTCGGCGGTCACCCGCCTGCTCGACCTGGGCGTGCCGCACTACCTGCTGGCCAGCACCCTCAACGGCATCCTTGCCCAGCGCCTGGTACGCACGCTGTGCCCGCACTGCAAGCAGCCACACAGTCTCGGCGCGGCCGATTGGGCGGTTCTGGCTGATAGCCATGCTGCATATCCAGATGCCGCCACGCCCTGTCGGCCGGTCGGTTGCCTGGAGTGCCGGCGCACCGGATTCCTGGGCCGCATCGGCCTGTATGAGTTGCTGCCATTGGGCTCGCGGCTGCGCGGGCAGATCCGCGCCGACATGGATCTGGCCGGTTTCACCCGCGCCGCGCGGGCTGAAGGGCTGCGAACCCTGCGCCAGGCCGGGCTTGAAAAGGTGGCGCAGGGGCTGACTACAATCGAGGAAGTCCTGTCAGTCCTGCCGCCCCCGGATGAACCCAGCCCCATTCCTGATCCTTGAAACCGGCCGCCCGGTTCCGTCGCTGCGCCGCTACGGGCGCTTCCCGCACTGGATCCGCGTTGCCGCCGGGCTGGAAGATCACGAGACGGTGGTGGTCGATGTCGAACACGGTGGCGCCCTGCCCGACCCGCATGCCTTCGCCGGCGTGCTGGTGACCGGCTCGGCTGCCTTCGTCACCGACCATGCCGAATGGAGCGAACGCAGTGCGGCGTGGCTGCGCCAGACCGCCCACGACGACCTGCCGGTGTTCGGCATCTGCTACGGCCACCAGCTGCTGGCGCACGCGCTGGGTGGCGAGGTGGGCTACAACCCGGCCGGCCGTGAGTCCGGCACGATCGAGCTGGAACTGCAGCCGCAGGCCGCGCAGGACCCGTTGTTCCAGGGCCTGCCGCAGCATTTCGCCGCCCATGCCACTCACCTGCAGACGGTGCTGCGCGCGCCGGACGGTGCCGAGGTGCTGGCGCGCTCTCCGCTGGACGGCTGCCACGCCTTCCGCTGGGGGCGCCAGGCCTGGGGCGTGCAGTTCCATCCCGAGTTCGCCACCCACCACATGCGCGGCTACGTACGTGCCCGCGCCGACTGCATCGGCCGCCACGGCGGCTGCGCCCGCAGCATCGAGCGTGCTGTCAGTGCCGCGCCGCTGGCCCGCCAGCTGTTGCGCCGCTTCGTCCGCCAGGCGCGGCTGTCTTCAGCCCAGCCGGCGACAAAACAGGGATAATCGGCGGCACGGGTGACTGCCCGGCCCCCTTTCTGTCCCTCCCGGATGTCCATGAAAGAGATTCGCAAGCTGCCGGCCTCGGCGGGTGCTCAATGGTTGCTGGATACGTTCTCCCTGTACCGGCGTGCGCCGCTGCAGCTGGCCCGGATCGGCCTGACCTGGCTGCTGGTGAGCTGGGTGGTGACCCTGCTGTCGACGCTGATTCCCGGTGCCGCCGGCATGGCCGTGCAGCTGATGACCCTGGCCATTTCGCCGATCATGTTCGGCGGCATGCTGTATGCCGTGGGCGAGATCGACGAAGGCCGCCCGGGCCTGGCTTCGCACCTGCTGCAGCCGATCCGCGACCACCGCGTCAGCCACCTGCTGGTGCCGCTGGCGATCCAGGTGCTGGCGGTGCTGCTGCTGGGCGCGCTGCTGTTCATGATGATCGGCCGCGAGGGCTTCACCGCCTTCAGCGAGGTCATGACCAAGATGGAAGAGATCAGCCGTAGCGGCCAGCAGATCAAGCCGGATGACGCAGCCGCACTGGTCGCCAACCTGCCGGCCAAGCGCATCGCGCTGTGGATGCTGCTGGTGTTCCTGAGCGCGGTGGCGCTGTCGCTGGCGATGTTCACCCAGCCGGCGCTGGTGGTGTTCGACAAGCAGAGCGGCATGCATGCGCTGCGCCTGAGTCTGCAGGGCTGCATCGAGAACATCGGCGCGATGATCGTGTTCGCCGTACTCGGGCTGATCGCCGCGTTCTGCATGTACATCCTGTTCGTGATCGTGATCCAGATCGCGATGCTGATCGGTGGCCCGCTGGCGGCGGCCTTCATCGCCCAGCTGGTACTGACCACGGTACTGATGCCGCTGTATGTCGGCGCGGTCTATGCCGCGTGGAAGCAGATGTTCGTGCACCGCGGCAGCCGCGCGGCCCCGCCGATTCCGAGCACGCCGACCTCGAGCGACGTGTTCCACGCCTGACCGGCGCTCAACGGTAGCGCCGGGCCATGCCCGGCGGCCGACATCGCATCGAGAACCAAGACACGCCGGGCATGGCCCGGCGCTACCGCATCATGCGGCGGGTTTCTTCACCACCGACGACGGCACCAGCCAGCGTGCGGCGTGGATGCCCAGCTCGTACAGCAGGCACATCGGGATCGCCAGCATCAGCTGCGAGACTACATCCGGCGGGGTCAGCACCGCCGCCACCACGAAGATGCCGACGATCGCGTAACCGCGGCCTTCCTTGAACTGCTGCGGCGTCACCCAGCCCAGCAGCACCAGGATCACCATCGCCACTGGCAGTTCGAAACTGCCGCCGAAAGCGAAGAAGATCGCCAGCACGAAGTCCAGGTAGGCGTTCGCATCCGGGGTGATCGCGATCACGTCCGGGCTGAAGGTGGTGAGGAAGTGGAACACCGCCGGCAGCACCAGGAAGTAGGCGAAGGCGCAGCCGGCGTAGAACAGCAGCACCGACGACACCAGCAACGGCACCGCCAGGCGCTTCTCGCGCGCATACAGGCCCGGGGCCACGAACGCCCACAGCTGGTACAGCAGCCACGGCACCGCCACGAACAGGGCGACGAAGAAGGTCAGCTTCAGCGGGGCGAAGAAGGCGCCGGCCGGGTTGGTGGCGATCATCGTCTGCCCGTTCGGCAGCTGCGAGACCAGCGGTTCGGCCAAGGCGTTGTACAGCTTCTGGGTGAACGGCAGCAGGCCCAGCAGCACTACCCCCAGACCCAGCAGCGCGCGTACCAGGCGTCCGCGCAGTTCCACCAGATGTTCAACCAGCGAGCTTTCGCCGAAGTCCTGTTCACTCATGGATGACGCTCCGTGCTCTGCGTCGGCGGCGTCGGGCCGGCTTCAGGGGACGTGGCAGGAACGGCCCCTGAAGAAACAGCGCCTTCCGTAGCAGCCTTTGTCGAAACCAGGCCGTTGTCCTGTGCCGGCGCATCGGTCTCGGCCGGCTGGCCCAGGTGTGGCGGCAGATCCGCCTGTGCGGGTGTACGCACGTCCTGCACCAGGTCATCGCCCTGCTGCTGCGCCTGCTGCGCTTCGCGGCGGATTGCTTCACCGCTGGCACGCAACTGGTTCTCGGTGTCCTGCATGCCCTGGCGCACGTCCTGCATCTGCCGCTTGATGTCCTCGGCCTGCAGTTCGCGCTCCAGTTCCTGTTTCACCGAATCCCACTGATTGCGGGCACGACGTACCCACAGGCCGGCAAAGCGGGCCGCCTTGGGCAGGCGCTCGGGACCGAGCACCACCAAGGCAACCACCGCAATCACCAGCAGTTCGCTGAAGCCGATATCAAACACCGCAACCGCTCCGGATCAGCGTGGGGTGCGGTCGTGCTCGTCCTGCGCGGTGCGCGAGGCATCCTGGCTACGCGATTCATCGCCCAGCTGCGCGTTCGGCTTGTCCTCGTCGCGCATGCCCTTCTTGAATTCCTTGACCGCCGAACCGAGATCCTTGGCGCCGCTGGTCAGGCGCTTGGTGCCGAACACCAGCAGGACGATGGCCAGCACGACCAACCAATGCCAGATGCTGAAACTGCCCATAAAGACGCTCGTTACGTTAGTGATCAGGCTGTCGAGCATAGCGCACCGGGTGTTAGCCGGCGCGCGTGACGAAAGTCAGTTTCCGCCCAGCGTTTCCGTGCGGATTTCACCGTCGGTGACCGGCTGGAAGCCCTGCTGCTGCGGCGGCGGGGCCTGCGGCACGTTCTGCAGCGGCGCGGTGGTGGCTTCGGCCGGCGCGGCGGGCGCTGCCTGAACAGGCGCCGGCGCAGCGGCCGGGACTGCTGCCGGCCGCGGGGCGTTGCCGCCGTTGCCGTTGCGGTTGTTGCGAGCGGCGTAGGTGGCCTCTTCCAGGCGGTCGCGGAAGGCGACCACATCCATCGACGGCGAACCCGACGCACGGCCTTCGAAGATCATCCGCGGCGTGGTGTTGCTGCCGTAGGCGTCGAGGTTGGCGGCATCGTCGATCTGCAGCACCGCACCATCAAGGGCAACACCGGCGAACAGGCCACGAGCGCGGGACCACGACCAGATCTCGGCCTTCAGCTGGCCGTCGGTCGCAGCAGCGGCATTGCGGCCAACCGGGCCCGCCGCGACACCGGCATCGGCGCCAAGGGTGAACTTGCCGTTGACCAGATTGTCCAGGCTGCGGTCGTTGCGGAACACCAGCACCACGTCGGAGGACTGCACACCGGCCTGGAAGCCGATGCTGCCACCAGTGAGCTTGATGAACACCGGGTTGGACCAGGCGCCGTTGGGCATGCGCACCGACATCAGGCCATGTCCACGGCGACCACCAATGACCAGACCGGCCTTGATCGTGTCGGGAATGACGATGACGGCGCGGCCTTCGTCCAGCAACTTGTCAGGAATACCCTGTTCAGGGATTCCCTGGATTTCAGCCAGCACACGTACCGCATTGCGGGCGCGCTGGTCTTCCTGCGGTCCGGCCATGGCCTGGCTGGACAGCAGAGTGGCGGCGATCAGCAGGGCTTGGATCGGGCGACGCATGGCAGGCTCCAGAAGTCAGTCCATAGGAAGATATAGCAAGTGACTGAAATTAATAGTGTTGCCATGAATCGCCAATGAGCGTTGCCCACCCACATTGACGTGGGCTATGCCTGCAATCCGAACCCTGCATCCCGGCGCGGCATCGGATCGGCGACAATAGCCACCATGCTCGACGCACCCGATACCGCCGTGTTGGCGGTCAACCTAGGCACGCCCGAGACGCCGACGGCTCCTGCCGTACGCCGTTACCTGGCTGAATTCCTGTCCGACCCCCGCGTGGTCTCGATCCCGGCGCTGCTGTGGCAGCCGCTGCTGCGCGGCCTGATCCTGCCGCTGCGCAGCAGCCGTTCGGCGGCCAAGTATGCCCAGGTCTGGCTGCCCGATGGCTCACCGCTGATGGTGTATACCCGTCAGCTGGCGCAGGCCATGCAGGCGCTGCTGCCGTCGCTGACGGTACGCCATGCGATGCGCTACGGTGAACCGGCACTGGGCAGCGAGCTCGACCGCCTGGCCGCCGAAGGCGCGCGCCGCATCGTGGTGCTGCCGCTGTATCCGCAGTACTCGACGACCACCACCGCCTCGGTCGAAGACCGTGTCGATGCCTGGCAGCGCCGCAACCCGGGCGTGACCGTCAGCCTGGTCCGCGACTATTCAGTCGATCCGGGCTGGGTCGAGGCGGTTGCCGGCTCCATCCGGCGCTACTGGGAGCAGCATGGCCGCGGCCAGAAGCTGATGTTCTCCTTCCATGGCATCCCACAGCGCCTGGCCGATGGCGGTGACCCGTATCCGCAGCGCTGCGAGGCCAGTGCACGTGCCATCGCCAATGCACTGGGCCTTGCCAGCGACGAGTGGCAACTCGGCTACCAGTCGCGCTTCGGCCGCGAACGCTGGCTGCAGCCGTACGCAGAGCCCAGCCTGTGGGCGCTGGCCGAATCCGGCGTGAAGCAGATCGACGTGGTCTGCCCGGGTTTCGCCACCGACTGCCTGGAAACATTGGAAGAAGTGGCGATGGGCTTCACCGAAACGCTGGCCGAACGTGGCGCGAAGATGCGCTACATCCCGTGCCTCAACGCCGAACCAGATCACGCGCGTGCGCTGGCACGGCTGGCCGTGGCGTCACTGGCATGAGCCTGCAGCCGTTTGAACTCGAGGTGGGTGGCAGCCGCGTCGCCGGCCTGCGCAACCACGGCGACGGCCCGCGTGTGCTGGCCCTGCATGGCTGGCTCGACAACGCGGCCAGCTTCATGCCGCTGGCACCCCACCTGTCATCGTTGCAGCTGGTGGCGATCGACCTGCCCGGCCATGGCCACAGCGCGCATCTGCCGGCCGGTGCCAGTTACACCACCGCAGCCGCGATCTGCCACGTGCTCGATGTCGCCGATGCACTGGGTTGGGACCGCTTCACCCTGCTCGGCCATTCGATGGGCGCCGGCATCGCCAGCCTCACCGCGTCGGTCAGCGACCGCATCGAACGGCTGGTGGCGATCGAAGCACTCGGTGGCCTGCGCGGGCCCGAAGAAGAAACCGCCAACCGCCTGCGCGAGCATGTGAATGCCACACGTGGCCTGGCCCGCAAGCAGCTGCGTGTATTTCCCGACCTGGCCGCACCGATCCGCGCGCGGATGATGACCAACCAGCTCAGCGAAGGCTGCGCACGGCTGCTGGTCGAACGCGGCGTCGAACCCGTGGAAGGTGGCTACCGCTGGTGCAGTGATCCACGCCTGATGCTGCCCACCGCGATCCGCCTCAGTGAAGGCCAGATCGACAACCTGCTGCAGGCCATCGCCTGCCCGACACAGGTGATCTATGCCACGCCGGCGCAGTCCTACTATCCGGAGCCGATGCGTAGTGATCGCCTGCGGCACCTGCGTGATGGACGGCTGGCGGTGTTT
The DNA here is from genome assembly GCF_037203745.1 of Stenotrophomonas sp. CCNWLW162. Lineage (NCBI taxonomy): Bacteria > Pseudomonadati > Pseudomonadota > Gammaproteobacteria > Lysobacterales > Lysobacteraceae > Stenotrophomonas > Stenotrophomonas sp. CCNWLW162. Next base: position 857,883 of record NZ_JBBCBL010000002.1, read on the forward strand.
CCCGGCAACCACCACCTGCACATGGAAGACCCGGCACGGATCGCCGAAGTGATCCTGCGCTTCTGCAACAACGACAACGCCGGCTGAGTCCGGACCGACGCGCACTTCACTCTGCGCGCTTGCGGCCGATACACCAGTTGCGGGCCCCTGCGCCCGCGGCACGCGGGTCCGGTCGGGCCTGCGGCGTGTGTCTGGTTCTGCAAGGAAGTCCGCATGCCCGCTTTACTGCACCGTCACCCACAGGATGGGGTCACGGCGCGCCGTCGCTGCGGCGTTGATTGCGCCGCATTCCCCCAATTCCCGGTCCATGCCATGAGCACGCCGTTGCGCGTGCATCAGGGCGTGGCCGTTGTCGTTTGTTGATCCAGGAGTCGCCGATGTCCGCTGCATTCTCCCGTCCCCCCGATACCGCCCGCCTGCCGCATCTGCAGCAGCTCGCGCGCAGTGCTGATCGTCGCCTGCTGCTTGGCAGTGCGGCCCTGGCCGTGGCCGGCCTGCTGCTGGCCGTGCGCGGCCCGCAGGTGCTGAGCGCCTCGTTGGCCGCCGTCGCGGTATTGCCTGCCATGTGGCTTGCTGGCCCGCAGGCGGGTCAGGTCATCGCCCGCAATGGCCTGGCGCTGCTGTTGTCACTGCAGCTGACGCTGTTGTGTGCGATCACCGGTCTGTCGCCGGCGCTGCCGATCGCACTGCTGCTGGGCGCGTTGCTGGGTCATCGCGATCGCCTGCCGGTGTGGTTGGCCGGTGGTGTCGGCACGCTCACACTGCTGGCGCCGACGCTGGATGGCGCTGCGGTGCTGCCGACCCTGCTGCAGGCCGCCCTGCTGGCCGGCCTGACCCTGTTCCTTGGCCAGGTCGCGCTGCGCCTTCGCCAGCAGACCGAGGCCCTCGGCCACGGTCCACGCCGACTGGCCGCGCTCGCGCGTGATATCGCCACCGGCGCCGATCTCGGTGCACACGCGGACACCAGCGCGTATGCACCGGGTTCGCTGGCACACGCGCTGGCCGATACCGCCCCCCATGTACAGGCGCAGCGCGGCCGCGAAGCAGAGGCCAATGCCGAGAACGCACAGATCCGCCAGGCACTGGATGCATCGCGCACGGCAATGATGATTGCCGACAACGATCACGTGATCCGCTACGTGAACCGCTCGGTAGTAGCCCTGCTGCGCAACCAGCAGGCCACCCTGCGCCAGGCGTTTCCCGATTTTGACGCCGAACGCCTGGTCGGCAGCAGCATCCATCGCTTCCATGCCAACCCGGACCGCATCCGCGCCATCCTCAACGGCCTGCAGGTGACCCACAACGGCAAGGTGCAGATCGGGCCGGTGCACTTCGCACAGGTAGTCACGCCGGTGTTCGACGCGCAGGGCGCGCGGCTGGGCTTCGCCGTGGAGTGGCACGACCGCACTCATGAGCTGGCCCTGGAGAACGCAGTTGCCGGCATCGTCGCTGCAGCTGCCGCGGGTGATCTCGATCAGCGCCTGCAGGTCAGCGAGGGCGCCAGCTTCCTGGATGGACTGACCGGTGGCATCAATCAGCTGCTCGATACCTTGGGCGGCACTGTCGATGAAGTGCGGCAGATGCTTTCGGCCCTGGCCAACGGTGATCTCGACCGCCGCATGCGCGGTGAATACCACGGAGCCTTTGCTGCGATCCAGCGCGACGCCAATGCCACCGCCGGGCAGTTGGCGCGGATGGTAGGCCACATCCAGCAGTGCGCGGCGTCGATCAGCACGGCAGCCAGCGAGATTGCCGCCGGCAACGGCGCGCTGTCCGAACGCAGCGAGCGTCAGGCCGCGCACCTGCAGGAAACCGCGGCATCGATGGAGGAACTGACGGCCACGGTGCGCCAGAACGCCGCCCACGCACGGGAGGCCAGTACGTTGGCGGCCGCCACGCAGAGCGCGGCCGGCGACGGCAACGCCGCCATGCAACGGGTGGTCGATACCATGCAGGCCATCGAGGGTGCGTCGAAGCGGATCGGCGACATCACCGGCGTCATCGACGGTATCGCCTTCCAGACCAATATCCTGGCATTGAACGCCGCTGTGGAAGCAGCACGGGCCGGCGAGCAGGGCCGCGGCTTTGCCGTAGTCGCCAGCGAGGTTCGTGTCCTGGCACAACGTTCGGCTGCTGCAGCCCAGGAGATCAAGAAGCTGATCGACGAAGCCGGTCGCCAGGTTGGCGACGGGGCACAGCAGGTGGCCGACGCCGGCCAGCGCATGCAGGCGATCGTGGGTGGCGTGGAGAACGTCAGTCACCTGATGCGTGAGATATCGGCCGCCTCCCAGGAGCAGTCGATCGGTATCGAACAGATCAACCAGACCGTGGTGCAGATGGATCAGGCAACCCAGCAGAATGCTGCGCTGGTGGAGGAAGCGACCGCCGCGGCGCGCGAGCTGCAGTCGCAGGCCGGGACACTGACCGAAGCGGTATCGGTGTTCCGCCAGCAGTCACCGCAGGGGATTGCCCTGGTCGCCTGATCGCGACCAACAACCCGATCTGATGAGGACGGCGCCCGCAGGGCGCCGTCTTTTTTTTGCGTGTTCTGCGTGACGGATCAGGAAAAGACGGTTGCCGGAGTAGCTGGGTCCGCCTGCGCCGGCTACCACTGGTAGCTGCCAACCTTGGTTGGCATCGGAATTCCGGTGCGGAGAGCATCCGCGCGTGGCGTGGATCTACTGACGCTCAGCCTGCCGTGGGTAGCTGCCAACCTTGGTTGGCGCCGCTCTTCCCGGGAACAATCCATCCGCGCGTGGCCTGGATCTGCAGGTAGTACCGGCCGCTGGTCGGCAACTTTATCCCCGTGCCCTGCGCCGAAGGCGCAATCCCGCATCGGAAGATAATCCCGGAATCATTATCCGGGACACAAAGAAAAACCCCGCTGCGTGAGCAGCGGGGTTTTTGGGTATAAACCCTGGCGATGACCTACTCTCGCATGGCTTAGGCCACACTACCATCGGCGCAGCTACGTTTCACTTCC
>NZ_JBBCBL010000020.1:0-512 GCF_037203745.1 Stenotrophomonas sp. CCNWLW162
GGAACGGCGTAGCCGGCCCGTAGGGTGGCGCACATGGATGTGCGCCATCAAGAAAGTAACCAAAGAAACGCTCCGCCGGCCGCGAGCCGCCGTGCTGCGCACGCCGGTGCCCTGTGCTCCTCGGTCCGTCGAGGGACGGTGCGGGAACTCGCTTCGCTCAGACACCCGCACCTCTTCGCCCTCGCCGGACCTGCGGTGCTCGGCTCGCTCAAGGCGGACTGGAAGATCAAGATCAACGGCAACAGCATCCATGCATGGCGTGGATCTTCCGGGTGTAGCTGTTGCTCTTGATGTTGGGTCCGCCTTGAGCGAGCCGAGCATCGCAGGGGAATCAGGGGCGCAGAGGCGCCGGTGTCTGAGCGAAGCGAGTTCGGCGCCGTCCCCTGATTCGCCGAGAAGCGCAGGGTGCCGGCGCGGAGCGACGGCTCGCGGCCTGGCGGCGTGTTTCTTTGGTTACTTTCTTGATGGCGCACATCCATGTGCGCCACCCTACGGGCCGGCTACGCCGTTCC